>CP082962.1:2141250-3352500 GCA_021730285.1 Desulfovibrio sp. JY | reverse complement strand
CGACATCAAGGTTTACGATTCCGAGGGCGGCGCCCACACCCTCACGACATACTACTCCAAAGTGTCGGACGAAAACGGCAAGGAGTACTGGGAATACATGGTGACGATGCCGCCCGCGGACGATGGCAGCTCCACCACCAGTGGCACGAGCAAGGCCGGCGTGCTCATGATCGGCACGCTCACCTTCTCCACCCAGGGCGAGTTGGAAAACGAAACAGCCTTCACGCCGTCCGGAGGCGACGCCACCAGCCTGTCCTCCTGGACCCAGGCCGCCCTCGACTCGTCAGGCGAGCCGCAACTGAGCGCCACGTTCCGCTCGGTCTCAAACGCCTCCAATATCCTGTCCAGCCAGACCATCGACTTCAAGAACGGCCTGTCCTCCACCACCGCGAGCTGGGACGCCAACGGCCCGGCGAGCGCCGCCGATATCGGCACCCTGACCAGCGCCAATGCGGGCTTCACCAGCTCCAGCACCAAAAACGCCGCCACCTGTTCCACCAGCTACGCCACCTCTTCCTATACCGTTTCCTCCACCCAGGACGGCTATGCCTCGGGCGAGCTCATCAGCACCAGCGTGGATGAAAACGGCGTGGTTTCGGGGACTTTCTCCAACGGGCAGACCCTCGGCCTATACGTCGTGGCCCTGGCGGACTTCGTCAACCCCACCGATCTGTACCGGGACGGCAACAACCTGCTGTCCGCCACCAAGGAATCGGGCGACGCGAGACTGGGACGAGCCAACTCCGGCGTGTTCGACAGCGTCTCGGGCTACACCCTCGAATCGTCCAACGTGGACATGGCCACGGAAATGGTCAACCTCATCACCTTGCAACGCGCCTTCCAGTCCAATTCCAAGGTGGTGACCACGGCCGACGAAATGATGCAAAAGGCCCTGGAAATTAAGCGGTAAGCGTAAAGGCTCTCCCCCGGGGGCACATCGTCGGAAGGACTTTCCGTCAAAAGTTTCAGAAAGGGAGAGCGCGAGAGGGGAAACCCTTTTCAAAGGGTTTCCCCTCTCGCATTTCCCCTCCTTTCTAATGACTATACTGCTTGCGCCATTCGTCGAGAAAAAGCAGCGAGGTCTCGAGTGGTGAGAGCCGTCCCTGGCGGGCGCGCACGGCCCAGATGAGATCGTCGAAGGACACGTCGGCCGGGAGCGACAGTTCCCCAAGCAGGGCCGACAACTCCTCCCGCATCGCAGGCGGCAGTCCGGAAAGCGCCGCGTCTTCCCGCTTCGCTGCCGGCCAGCCCGGAAAGCGCTCGGCCGTGAAGGCGAGCAGCGTATCCATGCGGGCCGCGTAGGTGTGGTCGGCCAGGGCGCGGCTTCTGGCCCGCGAAGCCAAGGCCGCCCGCTCCTCGGGCCTGGCCAGGTAATAGTTCAAGCGCTCCTTGAGCTCGCCGAGGCTCCCGAACCGGGCCAACTCGTCATCGGCGAAAAGTTCCGGCAAAAGCGCGCGCGTATCGACGAGTTGAAACGCGCCGCACATGGCCAGTTCGAAGGTGCGGGGATTGACGAAATCGCCCCCGGTCACGAGCTTTTCCACGCCGATGCTCGAGTGCAGGTTGAGGTTTATCGTGGCGGCATTGAACACCTTGACCGTCTCCTCGGTGGACAGACGCCGTCCTTCCAGGCGCACATGGGGGGCCAGCCGCGCGTCGCCGTCCCAATCGCTCCCGAAGATGCCGAGTCCGAAGTCGAGCAGTTCGGCAAAAGCCAGGCGGCGGTTGGGATAGCCCGCGCCCATAAACGACACCTCGGCTCCGTAGAGGCGCCTGTCCACGGGGGAAAGTTCGAGGGGCCGGTGCACGGCCGGATCGGCGGCCAGGGGCAGGTAGAGCGCGTTTTCCTGGCCGAGGGCGGCGAGCTTTTCCGGGAACGGCTCCTTCTGGATCACGGCAAAGACGTCGTAGAATGGCGCGAAGGCCTCCCAGTAGGTGAAAAGCCGGAAATCCTCGACAAACCACATGGCCGTGCGCACGCCGTCGCGGCGCAGGCGTTTCAGGGCCTGGCGCGACAGCGGAGCCTGAGCCATGGACAACACGAGGTCCGGGCCGAAGGTCTCGACCTTGGCGCAAACGGCCTGGGACACGACCTGAAGAAAGCTGTTCTCCAAGTATTCCAGCCTGTCGGACGTCACCCGCAGTTTCTTGAGGGCCGAAAAGGCCCCGTAAAAATCCGGGGACTCGAAGGTCTCGACCACATGCCCCAGGCCCGCGCAGGCCGAGGCGCAATACCGCCCGATGGGAAGCGATCCCCCGTACATGGGCAACACGATGAGGATGCGCAGCGCCCGCCCGAAATCCATGCGATCACCACTCCCCGGCCAGGGGCCGGCCCGCCGGCGGCAACACCCAGTCCGTTTCCAGATACGAGGATTGGGCCAGATCGTGGCCCAGGTTCGCCTCCGCCACGACGCCGGTCAGGCGGCGCGTGAGAAAGGCGCGAAATGCCGCGCGCGCCGCTTCGGTCGGGTCCTCGCCGCATACCGGTCGGCAGACCGCCCCGAGAGCGTCGCATCCCGTGGTCATGCCGACAAGCCCGGCCGGGGGCGAGGCCTTGGTCGATCCGGCCAGGGCCCGGGCGAACCCCGGGTCGGCAAAGGGCGGCAGGCAGACAAGCCCATGGCCGCAGGGCGCGGATTCCAGACAGGGGGCGCACGGTATCACGGCCTGCCAGACCGTGTGCCCGACGCCGTAAGGACCGGTTTCATGGCACCAGGCCGAGGACAAAAAAAAGGCCGTCACCGGCACGCCGTAAAAAGCGGCCAGATGCATGGCCCCGGTGTCCGGCGTCACCAGCCGGTCGAGGGAAGATACGGCCTCGGCAAGACCTTGCAAGTCGGTTTGGCCGGTCAGGTCCCGGCAGGCGTCCCGCACGGCGGGGTCGAGCTTGCGCAGAAGCGCCCGGGCCTCGCCGGCCTGGGATGCCGTGCCGAAAAGCAGCACCCGCCCGGCTCCCGTCGCCCGAAAGAGCGTGCGCACGACCGATGCCAGCACCTCGGGGGGAAGCGACCGGCGGGCCATGCGCCCGGCCAGGGCCACGCCGATGCCGCCGCCACGGGGCGCGGCCTGCGGGTTGACCGTTTCCGGCGGCACGGGCTCGTCGCCCAGGTGGGCCCAGATGTCGGCCAGATTGATGCCGCCGCCGCGCCTGTCCCGGGCCAGACGGAAGATAAGGCGCAACAGCGGGTCCTTGTCGGCCTGGCCGGCGCTTTGCCGGTAGCCGCGCTGGACCTCGGGAGGAAACATGGCAGCAACCGCCATGCCGAGCGGCGAGAAATTGAGGCAGAAGACCTTCTCGAAGCCGATCTCAGCCAGGACGGCAAATTCCCGGCCAGCCGCCAGCACCCGCCCGGTCGCGGCCAGGGCGTCGAGCCCAGCCGCCCCATGGGCCGGCAGGCCGTGGATGACGGCAAAGGGATAAAGCCGCGCCGCCAGGTCGGCCAGGGAATGGTCCACGGCCAGATGCACTTCCCCGCCGGTGCGCCGGGCCGCGCGGTCGAGTCCCGACAGCAGCCGCCGGGTCTGAACGAGGTCCCCCAGGCGGGCCAGTTGCAAAACGAGAAAGCGCGCCATACCATGCACCGCGTTTACAGGACTGAAAAATACATGTGAAAAAAATACCTTTCCGGTTCCAATCTTCTTCTGTTATAGGAATCATCCATGCGGTATTATCCAATTTACGTCAATCTGCAGGGCAAACGGTGCCTTGTGGTGGGCGCGGGCCAGGTCGGCCGGCGCAAGATCGCCACGCTTGCCGCCTGCGGCGCGGCGGAAATCCTCGTCCTCGACATGATCGTCCCGGATGAATCCTGTGCCGAGGCGCTCGCCCATCCGGCCGTGGTTTTCGCCTGCCGGCCATTTACCCCCGCCGACCTCGACGGCCGGTTCCTGGTCATCGCTTCCACGGACGACGAGGCGCTCAATTGGGAAATCAGCCGGGAATGCGAACGCCGGGGCATCTTGTGCAATATCGTGGACCAGCCGGAAAAGTGCAGCTTCATCGTGCCGGCGCTCTATACCCAGGGCGAGCTGACCGTGGCCATTTCCACGGGCGGCGGCTCGCCGGCTCTGGCCCGCAAGATCCGGCAGGGGCTGGGAGATTTTCTTGGTTCGGAATATGGGGCTCTGCTTGTGCTCATGAGCAATCTGCGGCCCATGGTACTGGGACTTGGCCTGGGGAGTCCCGAGAATTCCAGGATTTTTCGTGAACTGGTCAATTCGAGCCTGATCGAGACCCTCAAGCGCGGCGACGCGGCCGCCGCCGAGGCCGTGCTGCGGGACATCCTGCCCGCGCCCCTGCACGACGATGCCAGCGAGCTGGTTTCGGGAGCCCTTGTCCATGCCGGCGCTTAACGTCCTTTTCATCCTGGTCCTTAGCGCCTACTTCCTCGGGGCCACCCTGCATCTGCTGGGTGTGGTTTCAGGCAGGCGGCCGCTTCGTCGCGCGGGCGAAGGCCTCACCGTGACCGGCTTTGTGCTGCACACCGTGGACCTTGTCGTGCTGCTGGCGACAGAAGGCGGCGCGGCCTTGCTCCTGGGCGAATTCTACTTCAGCCTGCTCGCCTGGAGCCTGCTGCTCATCTGCCTGTTTCTCTGGTGGCGGCTGCGCCTCGAGATGCTGGGACTTTTGGCCGCCCCGTTGGCCCTGTTTCTGTTCCTCTCCTCCCAGGCGGTCACGGCCCAGCGCATGCCGCTGCCCAAGGCCCTGGGGGGACTGTTCTTCGGGCTGCACATCGGGGCGCTGTTTCTGGCCATCAGCCTCCTCGCCATGGCCTGTGGCGCGGGGTTGGCCTACCTATACCTGGAGCACAAGATCAAGACCAAGGAAAAGCTCTCGGAGTTTTCCAAGGCCCTGCCCGCCCTGTCCACCTGCGACACGGTCAACCGTTGGGCCGTGGCCGCCGGTTTTCCGCTCTACACCATTGGCCTTTTGTCGGGATTCATCTGGGCCAAGATTACCTGGAACCGTATTTTTTCCTATGATCCCAAGGAGATCATTGCTATTGGCGTCTGGCTGCTTTTCGCCTTCCTGTTCCATCAGCGCCTGTTTATCGGCTGGCGGGGGCGCAAGACCGCGAAACTGGCCATCTGGATCTTCTGCCTGACCCTCGTGTCCTTGCTTGTCATCAACTTTTTTGTGCCAACACACCATAGTTTCGCGCGATATATCGATGGAGCAACAAATATACCTGTTCGGACTCAACCATAAGACCGCCGGCGTTGATGTCCGGGAAGCGTTCGCCCTGGGCGACCGCCCCAAACTCGGCGAACTTCTGGTGCGCGGCGACGCCCGCCTGCGCGAAGCCCTCGTGCTCTCCACCTGCAACCGGGTGGAGGTGGTCGTGGCCGACGACCCCGGCCGCGACGTGCGGCCCGTCGTGCTTGAGGCCTGGGCCGAGTACTGCGGCCAGGACGCCGCCGCCCTGGCCCCGCACCTCTACGAGCACCAGGGACTTGCCGCCGTGGAGCACCTTTTTTGCGTGGCCTCGGGCCTGGATTCCCTGGTCCTCGGCGAGCCGCAGATATTGGGACAGCTCAAGGCGGCCTACCGCCACGCCGTCAGTTGCAACACGGCGGGAGTCATCACCAATAGGCTGTGCCACAAGTCCTTTTCCGTGGCCAAAAAGGTGCGCACGGCCACAGGCATCGGCGCCAGCGCCGTTTCCATCAGCTACGCGGCGGTGGAACTGGCCAAGCGCATTTTCGGGGAAATGGCCGGCAAGAAGGCCATGCTCGTGGGCGCCGGCGAGATGGCGGAGCTGGCGGCCCTGCACCTCCTAAACGCCGGGATCTCGGAGATCCTGGTGGCCAACCGGACCTACGCCCGGGCCGAGGAGCTGGCGGCGCGGTTCAAGGGACGCCCGGTGGCCTTCGAGGAGTTCGTGTCGCGCCTGCCCGAGGTGGATATCGTCATCAGCTCCACCGGTGCGCCCCATGTCATTCTGCGCGCCAGGAACATGCGGGGCGTGCTCAAAGCCCGCAAGCACAAGCCGATGTTTTTTATCGACATCGCGGTGCCTCGCGATATAGACCCCGACGTCAACAGCCTGGACAACGTATATTTGTATGACATCGACGACCTCCAGGAAGTCGTGGAGGAAAACCTGGCCCAGCGTCGCGAGGAAGCGGCCCGGGCCCGGGACATCATCCGGCTGCAGGTGGAACGCTTCGGCGAATGGCTCAAGTCCCTGGACGTCAAGCCGACCATCGTGGACCTGCTGCAAACCGGGGAGGATATCGCCCGCCGGGAACTGCACAAGACCCTGCGACGCCTGGGTCCGGACGTTTCCGACGAGACCCGCCGGGCCATCGAGACCCTGTCCCTGTCCATCAGCCACAAGCTCCTGCACGAGCCCATCATCTTTCTCAAGCGCCGGGCCAGGGAGGAAAAGGGGGACAGGTTCATCGACCTCACCCGCCGCATGTACAACCTGGACCGCGAACACACGCCGGACGACGCCCACGCGGACCGGAAACCGCCTATGGGCGGGGAAAAGGCCCCCAACCCCGACGCGACGGATACAAGCGAGTAAGCCATGCGATCCTACCTGATAGACGAAGTCTCCGCCGACAACATGGAGATCATCGAGCGCCAGTTGGCCGAGAAAGGCTTCAAGGGCCCCCTGGACCACATCTACTACATCCCCTTCCCCCAGGAGATGTTAAACGACGAGCAACAGCAGCACTACGGCGAATGCGGCCCGTACATGCTCATTCTCGAAACCGGCCGCAACTGGCTCAAGCTCGAACTGCTCGTGCGCGGCCGGGGCAAGCTGCGCTGTTCCTGCATCAGCTACTGCACCACCGAACAACGCCAGCAGATGATCGACTTCCTGGACAACTTCATCCGGGAACTCGACATTCCGGTCTGACCCGGCCCGGATGCCACCCGCCTCGAAACGGTCCGCGCCGCAGGGCGCGCGGCCGCGCCTCGACGCCCTCCCCCGCAAGCAGGCCCTGCTGTGCCTTGGTGTGGAGGAATTTCTCGTCGGGCAGTGCGGCCATGCGCCCCGGGGTGCGACCTGGATCGTCGGCTTTTCGGGCGGACCGGATTCCGCCGTCCTCCTCGCCGTCCTGGCGGCACTTGGCCCGCGCCTGGGCGCCCGCCTCGAAGCCGCCCATCTGGATCACGGCCTCCGTCCCGAATCCGCGGCCGAGGCCGCGGCCGCCAGGGCGTTTTGCGCCGCCTGGGACGTCCCCTTTCACGAGCGCCGCGTGGATGTGGCCGACCTGGCCCGCACGCGCGGCACCGGCCTGGAAGATGCCGGCCGCATCGCCCGCTACGCCTTCTTCGAGGAGCTGCGCCGGGAGCGCCCCAAGGCCTGGACGGTGCTCGGCCACCAGCGCGACGATCTGGCCGAGGACCAGATCCTGCGGCTGATCCGGGGCACGGGCTGGCCGGGGCTCGGCGGCATGGCCGCCCTCGATCCGGGGCGGCGCATCCTGCGCCCGCTCCTTTTGACCCCCCGAAGCGATATCGAGGCGTTCGTAACGGCCCTCTCCCTGCCCGTCCTCCGCGATCCATCCAATGACGACCCGGCCTACCGGCGAAACCGGGTACGCCGGGACATCCTGCCGCGCATCACCGCCGAGAACCCGCGCCATGGCGAGGCGGCGACCAGGCTGTGGCGGCAGGCCCGCATCGACGAGGACTTTCTCGAAGCCTCCCTGCCCGTTTTCCCGGACCCGACCGCGCTCCCCATGGCGGCGCTTATCGGACTCCACCCGGCCTTGCGGTTGCGCCTGTACCGCCGGGCGCTTTCCGCCTGCGGCCCGGGTCAGGCCCTGGCCGAGGCGCTTTTCGCCCTGGACGCGGCCGTCGCCAAGCGGACCACCGGACGGGTGTTCCAGTTTCCCGGTGACAAGACGGCCCGGGTCGGCCGCCGGACGCTCACGTTTCACCCCAAACCGACCGGGCCGATGACGGCGGGAAACCGGGCGGAGCCATTGACAGGGCTTGTCCAGGAGGGTAGTGAAGCCGATTGTGAAAAATCAAACATGGAGGCTGTCCCGGTGAATATCCTTATCTTCGGTCCCAACGGAAGCGGCAAGGGCACCCAGGGTTCCCTGGTGAAAAAGAAGTATAATCTGGCCCATATCGAGTCCGGGGCGATCTTCCGCGAACATATCGGCGGCGGCACCGAGCTCGGCAAGAAAGCCAAGGGCTTCATCGACAAGGGCGAGCTGGTCCCGGACGAGATCACCATCCCCATGATCCTCGAGACGCTCAAGGCCAAGGGCGCGGGCGGCTGGCTGCTCGACGGCTTCCCCCGCAACATGGTCCAGGCCGAGAAGCTCTGGGACGCCCTGCAAAAGGAAGGCATGAAGCTCGATTACGTCATCGAGATCCTGCTGCCCCGCGAAGTCGCCAAGAACCGCATCATGGGCCGTCGCCTGTGCGTCAACGACAACAATCATCCCAACAACATCTTCATCGACGCCATCAAGCCCAACGGCGACAAGTGCCGGGTGTGCGGCGGCGACCTCAAGACCCGCGCCGACGACCAGGACGAGGCCGCCATCGGCAAGCGCCACGACATCTACTACGACACCAAGACCGGCACCATGGCCGCCGCCTATTTCTACAAGGACCTGGCCGCCAAGGGTAAAACCAAATATATCGAACTCAACGGCGAAGGCTCCATCGACTCCATCAAGGAGACCCTGCTGGCCCAGCTCGCCTAGTTCACCGGAATTCGCCTTGCCTGACGGCCCCGGGGGGAATACCTTCGGGGCCGTTTTTTATCCAAGGAGTACCTCCATGCCGCACGAGGACAACGGCCCCCTGCGCCTTGGCCGCATCGCCTACCTGAACGTCTGGCCGCTCTACGAAGCGCTCGTTCCGGCCTTTCCCGAAGGCCCGGACATCACCTACGTGCCCGGACATCCGTCCGCGCTCAACAGCGCGCTGGCGACCGGGGCCATCGACGCTGCGCCGGCCTCGGCCTTCGCCTATCTGGCCAATCCCGAAGCCTTTACCCTGCTGCCGGACCTGTGCATCCGGGCGGCCACGAGCCCGATCCAAAGCGTGCTCCTGCTCTCGCCGGTTCCCCTGGCCGAGCTGCCCGGGCATCTGGCCCGCACCGGCGACCCGGTGCTGCTCTCCGGGGCCTCGGCCAGCTCCAACGCGCTGCTCAAGGTCCTGTGGCGCTTTGCCTGGAAATTTCCCGAGGTCCGTTTCGAGACCGTGCCGCCCGGGACCGGCCTCGCCACGGGAAAACCCTTTGTGGAAATCGGCGATCTGGCGCTTAGGCGCTATCTCGAGCCGCCGGCCGGCTGGCACGTGACGGACCTCGGCCAGGCCTGGCGCGAATACGCCGGCACGCCGTTCGTCTTTGCCTTGTGGATCGTGCGGGAGGGGTTGGCGGACAAGCGCCTGTCGGGACTTCGCCGGATGCATGAGCGGCTTTTGGCCATAAACGCCGCCCTGCCCCGGACCTTGCCGGAACTGGTGGGCGCGCCTTCACGGCCGGACTGGATCGGCCCCGAGGCCCTGCTCGCCTATTTGCGGGTGGTCAATTACGATTTCGATGCGGCGGCCCGGGCGAGCCTGATCTATTTCGCCGAGCACTGCCGCGAACTTAAGCTCATCCCGGCCGTGCCCGGACTGCGCTTCGCCCTGTAACGGCCCGGCCCAGGCGGGACCATCGATCCCATGCGACGGATGCCGGCGGGATACCATCCCGTCGGCGCGCCACGCCGACAGCCGGCGGTCAGCAGCAGGGCAGGCCCAGGATTTCGGCTTTCTGGGCCTGATCCAGCATGTCCGAAATCCGTATGGCGTCGAGTTCGCGGAAAAGGCTTTCCGTGGCCCTGGCCCAGATCTGGCGGGTAACGCAGTCCGCCGCGATCAGGCAGGTTTCGGGGTTGCCCACGCACTCGGTCAGTTCGGGTCGGCTTTCCAGGGCCCGGACCACATCGCCCACCCGGATTTCCTCGGGGGGTACGGCCAGGACGTGGCCGCCGCGCGGGCCGCGCTTGCTGTTGATGAAACCGGCCTTTTTAAGCGCCCGGATCAACTGCTCCAAATACTTCACGGAAATATTGCGGCGCTTGGCGATATCCTGGATGCGGACCGGACGTTCGCCCCCGTGCAGGGCGATATCAAGAAGCATGCGCAAGCCGTAACGGCTGCGCGTGGTGAGCTGCATGGGCGTCATTCCCCTTCTTTCAGTTTTGTGCAAAACCGAACAAGGGGCTTCTAGCAGATCCGCAGGACAATGGCAAAACCGGTATCGGACCGCTTGCCTTTGTCATTTACTGAAGCAAATATTCTTTTCCGGCAACCATTTGGTGGATTCTGGACCTTCGCATACCGTTACGCGACAACCGACCCGACAACGGGATTCCCCGATCCAGGACACACCGACTGCAAATTTTTCCCTCCGCCCGCCTGGCGTAAAAATCCCAGTGCCCGATCAAGCGACCGCACAGGCAGCAATATCCGGTTTCCATGGCCGTCCTCCCGTCGCCACGACTGCGACGGGATTCATTTATTCAAGAAACATACCAAGACGCACCGGACATCCCGGCGCGCCTAAATACCAGGCGAACCCCCTGTACTCCGAAAGGGGTTACCCGTTTGCACCGTCTTTTCCCTGACGCTCGCGCCCGGACCGCTTCCAGGAAAACCGCAGTGTCCGCCAGCCCCCGCCCGTGGTGAGGCTGTCGAACCCCCAACGCAGCCAGCGCGGCAGCGACCAAGCCAGCCACAGCGCCCAGGCCAGCATCAGGGCCCGGAAAACGGCCATGGGCGCGGAGACGACGGTCGCCGACGGCAGGGCCCCGGCCACCCGGTCCCAGGTCCAGACCAGTTCCGTGGCCGTGGAGCCGCCCCCGGCCACCTGCATGCGCGGCAGGCCGAGCAGCCCGGCGTCGAGGGTCTCGTAGAGCGCCGCCAAACCGGCCAACACCAACAGCACCATAAGCACCTGGACGACGTCGAAGGAAAACGCCCCGGAAGGTGCGACGCGACGCCGCCAGGCAAGGGCCGCCAGCCAGCCCGCAGCCAGGACAAACCCCAGCGGCGTGGCCTGGGACAGGCCCAGGGCGTAAATGAACCACTGCCAGCGCGAAAGCGGCGTATCGGGAATGGCGGCCAGGCCGAGCCCCAACGCCGCCACCACCGCCAGCCAGCCCCAGTACAGCACGGCCGGGCCGAGCCGGGTTGCGGCAAAGACTCCGACCAGCCACCGGTCCGGGGGCAGGACAAGCCGGGTGCGGGCCGAAGCGGCGGGAAGGCCCAGATCCGGGGCCGGGGTGCGCAGTATAGTCCCCGTGCCCGACGCCTCGCGGAAACGCAGCGACACGTCGGTGACGCCCGGCGGCAAGGCAAATCCCACCTCCCCATTTTTTCCCGTGGGCAGCGTGTCGCGTCCGGCCACGAGCAGACGCGTCACTTCCGCCCCGGCCGGCAGGCGCACCGCATGGCGCGCGCCCTTGGCCGAACGGAAAGTCAGGGACAATTCGCTGTCGCGCATCTGCCGTCCCTGGCGCACGGTCAGCGCGGCGCGGTCGAGGGTGAGGGTTTCCCCGGGCGCGGCCTTGGGCCGGCGGATGTCGCAGGTGAGGGTTTCGCCCGGCCAGGGGGTGAAACGCGGCCGCCAGGAGCCGTTTGCGGCCACGATGCCGACGGGAGGCAGGCCGTGGAAGGTCACGTCATAAAAGGGCGCGGCCTCGATGGTCCAGGTTGCGACCATAGCCGACCCGTTGGGCGCGGTCAGGGCAAGCTTGCCGGAAGGATCGAGGTGCGAGCGCCAACTGACGCGCTCCTGGCCGGCGGCAAAGGAGGCTTCGGCCACGCCGTCTTTCACCGTCACGCCGGCCGTATCCGGCATTTCGCCTGGCACAAGCGGCACCGAAGCCACCGCCGTGCCGGCAAGCGGCGAACGCCTGAGCACCACGGTTTCCACTTCCCAGGCCAGGCCGAAGCGCAGCGTCCGCGTCACCTCGAAAAAGGGCGCAATGTCGACGGTCGGCGCGGTCGGCCCGGAGCCGGCGGCATCCGGTTCGGCCCGGGTCAGCTCCAGGGGCCCGGCGAGTCCGCCCAGGCCGTCCAGCCCCCGCGACCGGTAGCCCGGGGCGCTCAGCCGCACCCGGCCGGGCGGCAACAGGCCGGGAGTGATGCGAAACGACACAGCGCCCGGGGCCGGGCCGGACAGCACCACCTCGTGACGACCAGGTTCGAGCAGCACGAACAGCGATTCCCCCTCCCGGTAAAGGGCCGCCCCGGGCGCGCCGTCGACGCGCACGGCATCGGGCCGCCAGTTTTCGGACACGGCCGGAAACGGCGCGGCCACGCGGGCGGCGGCATCGACAAGGCTGGTCATGGTCAGTCGCCCGTTTTCCAGGCGCACATCCAGCCCCGAGCTGCCCAGGCAATGGGGGAAACACCGGGCCGGCTCGGTCAACCGGTCGCGCAGGGTGTCCAAAAGCGCCTTGTCCGGGAACTCCCCGGCCCGGCACACATTCGAGACGCCGGTCAGCGCCACGGCCAGAGCCAAACCCGCCACGGCGGGCCGGCCCAGGTCGCGCAGTCGGCGCAGCCGGGCGCGGTCACAGAGAAAAAACAGAGCCAACCCGAAAAAGGCCACCCGGGCGAACCCCAGAAGCGAGGAGACGAAAGGCGGCACGAAAACGAGGCGCAGGGTCTGTCCCTTGGCAACCGGGCCTTTCCATTCCATGGTCACGGTGGCGAAATGCCAGTCCGGCATGGCCGGCCCGGTCTGGATCACGGCATTGGGGTCGAATTCGAGGCGTCCCCCGCCCCCGGCCGCGTCCTGCGCTTCAGGGGCCATGGCCATCTCCAGCAGGTCCGGGGCGTTTTCCAGGGATTTCTTGCGGGCAAAGGTTCGGGGCGCGACCGAGGGAGCCGGCGCGGGAGGCCTGCCCCCGGCAAGGCGCGCGCCGGCCGGCGCTCCCGAAAAAGCGGGGGGGCCGATTTGCGGCGCCACCGCCCGGCGCAGCTGATCGGCGGCAAAGGGAATGGCCGTCACGATGAGGCACAACAGGGAAAGCCCGAAAAAGAACATGGCAAAACGGCGAAAGCCCGGTTTGTCGGCAAAACGGCCTCCCTCGCCGGCCAGTCGCAGCAGCCCGGCCCCGGCCAGGACAAACAACCAGACACCGGTCGGCGCGTCCGGCTCATGCCAGGAAAGCAGCAAAAAGATCCCGAGCGCCGCGCCGGCAAGCGGCCCGCGCAACCCCACCGCGACCACGACCAGCAAAAAGACCAAAAACAGGTCGAGCAGCGACCACGACGACAAAAGTCCGCCGCGTACCGTGTCCGGGCCGAACGCCGCCAGAAGTCCCCAGCCCGGCGACAGGTTGAGCCGGGTCGTTATGTGGTCGAATTCCCGGTCGAATCCGCCGGCCGCAATGGCGGCCGACGCATCGGGATAGCGGGAATGGGCCGTAAGCGACAGGCGCGCCGTGCGCAGCTCCACTCCGCGCGCGTCCTTGCCACCCACGAGCACCACCGGCTGATCGCGTCCGTCCATGACCACCCGGCCGAGCGCCCCAGGCGCAAGCAGGGAAAGCGTCCAGGCCGAACGGTTTTCCCCGCTGACGGTGTCGCGGACGCTCAATCCCTGGCCCGAAAAATCGAGCCACATCTCGCGTGTCAGGTTCAAGGCGTCGCGCCCCGTGGGCACGCCCCGGCCGAGTTCGTGGATGGCCAGGGTCGCGCCAGCGGCGACGGCAAAGGCGGGGTCGTTTTTCCAGGCCTCCGGCACGTCGGCGGTCTTGGGATCGATGGCTGCCGGCCCCTCGGCCCGGGTCTGGCGCAGGTTGGGATCGGCCCGGTAGGACCAGATTTCCCGGCCGTAGGGCGCGGCGACCGGTCCGATTTTTTCCACCGGCCCGGGATAACGCGCCACCACCTCCACATCGTAGCGCCCCGGCCCGGCATCGAGGACCAGCGAGCCGTCCGGGCCAAGCGACGCCGCAACCGGCGCGCGCACGGCCAGGGGAATCGCCCCGGGGGGGACCGCCCCGGCCAAGGTCACGGACCGGGCCAGCCCCGAAACGTCGAGGCGAAAAAGCGTGGTCACGGTCATGGGCACGCCGTCGGCAAGGAGCCGGAAAACCCGCACATGCTCGCCGTTGGCCACGGGTTTCACCGCATCCGCGCCGCCCAGGCGCAACTCCCCGGCCGGGGACACGGCAACCGGCACGGCAACGCCCTGGCGCGACAACCGCACCAGCCCGACGCCGTCCGGCAGGATCAGCCCCTCGGGCTCCCGGTTCCAGGCCAGACGGCCGGTCATTTCGTAGGCGCCGGCCGGCAGCCAGACCACGGGGCCTTTTTCGCCGGCAACCACCGGAACGTCCCTGCCGCCGACCGTGACCCTCTCGATCCATACGCCAGGATCGGTCGGCAAGGGGACGGCGCTCTCGTCGAAAAGCCGCGCCCGCAGAGAAAAATCAGCGCCGTTGCCCTGCACGTCGAGGCGCAGGCTGGCGGGGAAAAGACAGAGGCGCGCCTTGGCATCGTTGCCGCGCGGTGGGCAAAGTTCCTGTGCCGCGCCATGCAGGGCGAACCCCTCCCAGGGAACAAGGGCCGGCGGGATATCGCCGGTTGCGGCCACGGCCGTGGCCACCGCCGCCAACGCCAGCCATGCCCCCAGGAAGCACGCCAGAAAATTTCGCATCCATCCCTCCCCGCAGCATTTCTTTTCCCCTGGTTTATTCCCGAAACGCCGGCCCTTGGCAATGCGCCGGCCTTTCCTCGCGGGCTGATCGGTTATATGGCAGGGCGCGAGCGGGACATCTCCCACCGCCCGAGGATGTTATGACCGAGCAAAACGCCTTCGTTCCCCTGCTTCTGGACTGGTTCGCGGCGAAAAAGCGCGCCCTGCCCTGGCGCGACACCTACGATCCCTACGCCGTGTGGGTCTCCGAGATCATGGCCCAGCAGACCCAGATGGACCGCGTGGTCTCCTACTTCAACCGTTTCATGGAGTTGTTCCCGGATATCGCGGCACTGGCCGCCGCGCCCGAGGATGCGGTGCTCAAGGCCTGGGAGGGCCTCGGCTACTACAGCCGGGCCAGAAACCTGCACGCCGCGGCCAAACGGATCATGGCCGAACATGGCGGCGTTTTTCCCGGGAGCTTCCCGACCATCCGCGCCTTGCCCGGCATCGGCGACTACACGGCCGGGGCCATCGCCAGCATCGCCTGCGGACGCGACGCCGTGGCCGTGGACGCCAACGTGCTGCGCGTCCTGGCCCGCGTCTGCGACATCGACGTGCCGGTCAAGGAGCCGGCCGGCAAGGCCAGGGTCCTGGAGATCGCCCAGGCGCTTTTGCCGACCGGCCGGGCCCGGGAGTACAACGAGGCGCTCATGGAGTTCGGGGCGCTGGTATGCCGCCCGAAGAATCCCGATTGCCCCTGCTGCCCGGTGGCGACGGCCTGCCAGGCCAGACACCTCGGCATCGTGGCCGACCGCCCGGTTCTGTCCAAGGCCAAGGACATCACACCGCTTGACGTCGCCACGGGCGTGCTGCTCCAGGCCGGCCGGATATTCATTCAAAAGCGGCTGCCCAAAGGGGCCTGGGCCAACTTGTGGGAGTTTCCGGGCGGGCGCATCGAACCCGGCGAAACGCCCCAGGCGGCCGTGGTTCGGGAATTCGTCGAGGAAACGGCCTTTACCACGGAAGTGGCGACCAAGCTGGCCGTCATCCGCCACGGCTACACCACCTTTCGGGTGACGCTGCACTGTTTCCTGTTGCGCCTTTCCGGCGGCCGCAACGACAGCGAGCTCCCTGTCCCGGCCCTGACCGCCGCCCAGCAAAGCCTGTGGGTGCGCCCGGAAGAGCTGGGGGGCTACGCCTTCCCGGCCGGACATCGCAAGCTCATCGACCAGCTGGCCGGCAGTTTGTGGCTCTAATCGCGAAAATCCGTAACAGATTTTGGCCTGTTGCGCCTTGACTCCGGCCCCCCGGGTTGCCATGACCCCGGAAAACTATTTCACGGGAGCCGCATGAGCGATACCTTAAACGCGCTGCGCATCGACAAAGGCGACAAAGCCCAATCCGGCCCCGGCGGCCCACGACGACGCAAACGCGCCCGCTGGCCGTTTATTCTGCTGGCGCTCATACTTGCCGGCATCGCCGCCTGGGCGCTTTCGCCCCGCACCTTTACCGTGCAGGCCGCGACCGTGGCCCTGGCCTACCCTTCCAGGGCCATCACCAAGCTGACCGCCAGCGGCTACGTCGTGGCCCAGCGCAAGGCGTCGCTGGCCACCAAGGCCACGGCCCAGCTCGTCTGGCTCGGCGTGGAGGAAGGCAGCCGGATAAAAAAGGGGCAGGTGCTGGCGCGCCTGGAAAGCGCGGATGTGGAGGCGGCCCGGGACCAGGCCAAACACGACCTGGAGGCGGCGCGCTTCCAGATCGCCTCGGCCGACGCGGAACTGACCGACGCGAAGCTCAACTACACGCGCATGAAAAAACTCGTGGCCGGGGACTACGTGGCCCGCTCCGACCACGACACGGCCAAGGCGCGACTCGACAAGGCCGAAGCGGCGCTCAAGCAGGCCAAGGCCAACCTGGCCGCCCGTAGCGAGGCCCTCAAGGAGGCCCAGGCCCAGCTCGAATACACCGACCTCGAAGCGCCTTTCGACGCCGTGGTGCTGACCAAGAACGCCGACGTGGGCGACATCATCTCGCCTCTCGGCGCGTCCTCCACCTCCAAAGCGGCCGTGGTCACCATAGCCGACATGGAGTCGCTCGCGGCCGAGGTCGACGTGTCCGAATCGAGCCTGCATCTGGTGACCGTGGGCGAGCCGTGCGAGATCATGCTCGACGCCATCCCCCGCGAACGCTTTCCCGGCAAGGTGCACATGATCGTGCCCACCGCCGACCGCACCAAGGCCACCGTGCTGGTCAAGGTCGCCTTCGATGCCCTCGATCCCCGGGTGCTGCCGGAGATGAGCGCCAAGGTGGCCTTTCTCTCCCGGCCGCTCACGGCCGCCGAGACCACCCCAAGGCTGGCCGTGCCGGAGGCAGCCGTCATCAACCGTGGCGGCAAGCCGGCCGTGTTCCTTATCAAAGATAGCAGGGCGGTGCTGACCGATATCGTCCCGGGCGAAGCCCTCGGGGACATGCGCGCCCTGACCAAGGGAGTCAAAGCCGGGGAAAAAGTCATTGTCTCGCCCCCGGATAAGCTCCAAAACGGCGACGCCGTGGCTCTGGCCGAAGGATAGCAGCCCATGACCATGCCACCGCCTCCCATGGGTGTCGCGGGAGAAAACGACGTTCATCGCCGCCTGCTCGAGCGCCTGCGGCAAAGCGGGCTGCCCCATACGGTCCATGCCCACGCCCCCACGCGCACCGTGGACGAGGCCCGGGACAACCTCGACTTCGACGTCACGCGCATCGTCAAGACCATCGCCTTCGGCCTGCGCGGCGGCGGATTGGTCCTGGCCGCGCTTCGCGGCACGCGCCGGGTGGCCTATCCCGACCTGGCCCAGGCCCTGGGACGAACCCGCCGCGATCTGGCCGCCCTGTCCCCGGCCGAGGTGCCGGCGCGCCTCGGCGTTGCCCCGGGCAGCGTCTCGCCCGTCCCCCTCGATCCGGCAACGATCGTCCTCGTGGACGCGGATGTGCTGACCATCGCGCCGACGCTCTACTGCGGCCTGGGACGACCGGACCGGACGTTGGAAATCGCCCCGGCCGATCTGCTCACCCTGACCGGCGGGCGCACGGCCGATTTCTCCAAGTGAGGCGGGAAAACCATGGCCGAAAAGTCCCTCATCGAAATCCGCGGCCTGTCCAAATCCTACCGGCGCGGCGACCAGATCATCCCGGTCCTGACCGGCGTCAGCTTCGACATCGCCGAGGGTGAATTCCTGGCCCTGATCGGCCCGTCCGGCTCGGGCAAGTCCACGCTTTTAAACTGCATCGCCGGCATCGACAGCGTGGACGCCGGCAGCATCGTCATCGGCGGCACGGACATCGCCACCCTGACCGAGGGGGAATTGGCCAAGTGGCGCAGCCGCCACGTGGGGTTCATTTTCCAGTTCTACAACCTCATCCCCGTGCTTTCGGCCCTGGAAAACGTGGAACTGCCGCTGCTTTTGACCGCACTTTCCTCCCGGGAGCGCACCGACCACGCTCTGGCCGCGCTGACCGCCGTGGGCCTGCCCGACCGCACCGACCACAAGCCGTCCCAGCTTTCCGGCGGCCAGCAGCAGCGCGTGGCCATCGCCCGGGCCATCGTCACCGACCCGGACATCATCGTGGCCGACGAGCCCACAGGCGACCTGGACCGCCACAGCGCCGCCGAAATCATGGCCCTGCTCGGCCGGCTCAACCGCGAATTGGGCAAGACCATCGTCATGGTCACCCACGACCACCGGGCCGCCGAAGCCGCCCATCTGGTGCGCGAGCTCGACAAGGGCGAACTGCGTGTTGCTCCTTAGGCTGATCATAAAAAACGCCTTCCGGCACCGCCTGCGCTCGCTGCTCACCATCATCGGCGTGGCTGTGGCCCTGCTCGCCTTCGGGCTCATGCGCACGGTCCTCGACGCCTGGAACGCCGGGGTTTCGGCCTCCTCGGCCAACCGGCTGGTCACCCGAAACGCCATATCGATCACCCAGCCCCTGCCCTACGCCTACAAAAGCCGCATCCGCCAGGTGACTGGGGTCGACATCGTGGCCGCCGGCAACTGGTTCGGCGGCATCTATCAGGACGAAAAGAATTTTTTCGCCAATTTCGCCATGGAGGCCGAGGAGTTTTTCCAGCTCTACCCGGAACTCGTGGTCGCGCCAAAGGAACGCCGGGCCTTTCTGGCCGACCGCAAGGCCGCGATCATCGGCCGCAAGCTGGCCAAGCGCTTCAACTGGCATATCGGCGACACCATCACCCTGCGCGGCACCATCTTTCCCGGCGAGTGGCCCCTGACCATCCGCGCCATCTACAAAGGGGCAAGGCCCGACACCGACGAGACCGTGCTCTATTTCCACTGGTCCTATCTCGACGAGACCATGAAAAAACGC
Source organism: Desulfovibrio sp. JY (assembly GCA_021730285.1). Taxonomy (NCBI): domain Bacteria; kingdom Pseudomonadati; phylum Thermodesulfobacteriota; class Desulfovibrionia; order Desulfovibrionales; family Desulfovibrionaceae; genus Desulfovibrio; species Desulfovibrio sp. JY. The sequence goes on along the minus strand of CP082962.1, from coordinate 3,333,499 downwards.
GCCCCCAGCCGGGCCGGCCAGATCGCTTTTTTCATGATCGGCATCGACGACGCCACCCGGGCGGCGGAAATCTCCAAGAACATCGACGCCCTGTTCGTCAATTCCCAGGCCGAGACCCTGACCGAGACCGAAAAAGCCTTCCAGATGGGCTTCGTGTCCATGAGCGAGGCCATCCTCATGGCCATCACCGTGGTTTCCTACGTGGTGATCGGCATCATCCTGGCCGTGGCCGCCAACACCATGGCCATGTCGGCCCGGGAACGGCTGGGCGAATTCGCGGTCATGAAGACATTGGGCTTCGGCGCAACGGCCCTGGGGGGAATGCTCCTGGCCGAATCCCTCATCCTTTCGCTTTCCGGAACCCTTCTGGCCGTGGCCCTGATGCCGCCCATCGCCAAGGGGTTCAGCACCTATCTGAGCCAGTTCTTCCCCATCTTTTTCGTCTCGCGCCAGACCATCCTCCTGGCTTTCGGCTTCGGGCTGCTGGTTGGGGTGTGCGCGGCCATCGTCCCGGCCGTGCGCGTTGGCACGGTGCGCATCGCGGCGGCCTTTCGGAGGATCGGCTGATGGCCGTTCCCCTGGCCTACTCCTGGCGCAACCTGCGAACGAGGCGGCTCACCACCGCCTTGACCGCCGGCGGCATGGCGCTCGTGGTCTTCGTTTTCACGGCCACCCTCATGCTGGCCGAGGGACTGCGCCAGACGCTCGTGGCAACCGGCTCGCCCGGAAACGCCATCGTGCTGCGCAAAGGCTCGGAAACGGAAGTGCAAAGCGGCATTGAGCGGCAAGCCGCCGCGGCCATGACCACGAGACCGGAAATCGCCCTGGGTCGCGACGGCCGCACGCTTGCCGCCAAGGAATCCGTCGTGCTCATCGGCCTGACCAAAAAATCCACAGGCAAGGTTTCCAACGTGGTGATCCGCGGCACCGAGGCGGCCTCCCTGCCCTTGCGGCCGCAAATCCGCATCATTGCCGGACGCCTGCCCCGACCGGGCACGTCGGAAATCATGGTGGGCAAGGCCGTGGCCAAGGGATTCGAGGGGGCCGGGCTTGGCCAGAGCCTGCGCTTCGGCAAGCGGCAGTGGCCGGTGGTGGGGATTTTCGACGCCGGCATGACAGGCTTTTCCTCGGAAATCTGGGGCGACGCGGACCAGCTCATGCCGGCTTTCGGCCGCAACGCCTATTCCATCGTCCTGGCCGGACTGCGCGAACCCGGGCTTTTTGACGCCTACAAGGAAGCCATCGAGGCCGACCCGCGACTCCAGGCCGAGGTCTGGCGCGAAACCCGCTACTACGAAAAACAGTCGGACATGATGCGCAAGTTCCTGACCGTGCTCGGCGTGGCGCTGACAGCCATCTTTTCGCTCGGGGCCATGATCGGGGCCACCATCACCATGTATTCGGCCGTGGCCAACCGCGTCCCGGAGATCGGCACCTTGCGGGCCCTCGGGTTTTCCCGGTCGAGCATTCTGGCGGCGTTTCTCCTGGAATCGATCTTCCTCGGACTTTTGGGCGGCATCGCCGGCGTGGGGCTCGCGGCGGGGCTCTCGTTCGTCACCTTCTCCACCACCAATTTCCAGACCTTTTCCGAACTGTCCTTCAAATTCGCCCTGACGCCGTGGATCACCGGCATGGCCCTGGCCTTTTCGATGATCATGGGCATTGTCGGCGGTTTCTTCCCGGCCCTGCGGGCGTCGCGCCTGAACATCGTGACCGCCCTGCGCGAAGGGTAGGGGGAGGAGAAGAGGGACGGGGAAAGAGAATGCGAGTGGGGAGAACGCCCGTGTGGCGGGCTGTCGTCGACAAAACGTCACACGGCATGGCATGGCGGAAAGAGGCGTTGCGGCTATAATGCCCGCTCGTACCATCCACCAGACCATCCCGCGAGGCAGTCCCCATGCTCAGGCACATGCGTCCCCAGCACGTCAAGGCGAACCAGGAATTCGGCACCGTTTCCTACGTCGGTTCGGCCAAGACCTTCGCCCCCTACGTCAACGTCATCCAGTACGGCGACGGCTCCTTTACCGAAACCCGCTACGAGCACGGCGAAACGCCCGTCATTCCGCCCGCCTCCGAGGACCGCGTCACCTGGGTGCGGGTGGTCGGCGTCCACGACATCTCCGTGATCAAATCCGTCGGCGACGCCATCGAAATGCCTTCCATGCTCATGGAGGACGTGGCCGACACCACCCAGCGGCCGAAATACGAGGAGTTCGGCGATTCCATGTTCATGGTCCTCAAACTCATCGACATGGACAAGGACCAGGACTCCCCGACCGCCGAACAGGTGAGCATCGCCATGGACGGCGCGGCGGTCTTCACCTTTCAGGAAAACGCCCACAACGTTTGGGACAATTACCTGGACCGGCTGCGCAAGGGCCGCCATCTCGGCAAATCCGACCCGCACTACCTGATGCTGGCCCTGCTCGACGTGATCGTGGACCGGTACATGATCACGCTCGGCAAATTGGGGGACAAGGCGGAGACGCTCGAAGAATTGCTGTTCGAAGCCCAGACCGAGGAGACGCTGTCGAATTTCTACAACCTGAAGCGCGAAACGGCCTACCTGCGCAAATACATCTGGCCGCTTCGGGAAGTGCTGCAGGCGCTCTCGCACAAGAAGCACTCGAAAAAAGTCAGCGATTACGCCAAGTCATACCTGCGCGAAATCGTGGACCACGTGAAGACGGTGGTGGAAACGGTGGATACGCTGAACCAGATCGCCACGAGCATGATCGACGTCTATTCTTCCGTGGCCGACATGCGCATGAACATGGTGATGAAGGTTCTGACCGTGGTCGGCACGATATTCATTCCCCTGACCTTCATCACCAGCCTCTACGGCATGAACTTCGAGTACATGCCGGAGCTCAAATGGCACTACGGTTACTACATCACGCTGGGCCTCATGCTGGGCTTGTCGCTTGGCATGCTGGCCTGGTTCCGCAAGAAGAAGTGGCTGTAATTACTTCATATAGCACAAATAGTATAAATCAGCCTCCCCAATCAGCGAAAGATCAAAGAAAAATTCACTTCTTAGGTGGAGGAGGGGGTGCAGGTGTCACAATAGGCGGATTGCCATCCTGGCGAGGGGGATTATAGCTTATTTTTTGTTCAGGATCATGGGGGGGCAAGATGCGTTCCTTATGGCCTCCAGGAGTATCTTTCTGCCCTTGGCATATTAAAATTCTCTGTCTCAAAATTTTTTCCATAACAATTCTCTTCCTTAAGAGGTGGCTAGCTATAACTGCCTTTCCTTTCTCCAGAGAAAAATGCACGGTATGATTTTTATCACTAAAGATATCAATCTGCCCCTGTGACATTAAGGCGTTCTGCTTCAACAGACGCTTCACGACCACACACTGTCTTAGCTGCTTCATAAGTATCCCCGCTCTTCCGAGAGACTTCATCAGCGCTTTTTGTTTTAAGAAATTCAATAGTAGATACAGCATTAAAATCAACTATCAAAACACCAAAACTATTAAGAAGGACTTCCTGCTCACCATGCACCCATTTAACGTCCGATAGAAAAAGTCCTTTTTCTTTTATATCATCAGCGTAATACAATGGCCAACCACAAAGTCTAGTCCCATCTTTATAATTAACTATCAAATAAGATTTTATATCTGTGAAAACATCAAACCATATATTATTCCTTGAGGTTTTATCCGTGATTTTTATCCATCTAAAAAACTTCATATGCCAATCGTATTTCACAAAAAATGACATAATAATTGCAACCATTAATGACATTACTAAGATCAACAACACTTTACCACCCTGAAAAAACCAAAGAACCATTTGTAAATCATAGCTTTCTTGCGAAATAATCTCAAAGGGAGCCTTTCGAAATACCAACGAATAAAGAGAATAAATAACGAGAGACAAAACCAACGCCATTACCACCCGCTGCAAACTATCGCGCCGAACAGCTGGTGTTAGCATATCAAAAAATGCCATGCTCAAAAAACCTGGCACCAAGAAAATGATTAGCCCTATTGCTTGGTATGTAAACATCTGATTTTATTATTTATTAATAAATATACTCCACATGTTATCGTTTGTCAATTGCAAACATCTTATACTTGAATGGAACATCTATATTCTTCCAGGTTCTCGATGCCAAGCTCTTCCATGAGCGCCGGCAACCTTTCCGCGATGCGAAAGGCCATGTCCGGCCGCATGAAGTTGGCCGTGCCGATCTGCACCGCGTGCGCCCCGACCAGGATGAATTCCAGCACATCTTCGGCGCAGCTGATGCCGCCGACGGCGATGACCGGCGCGGATACCGCCCGGCAGACCTGCCACACGCAACGCAGGGCCACGGGTTTGATGGCCGGGCCGGACAGGCCGCCGATGACGTTGGCCAGGCGCGGCTTTCGCGTGCGGATGTCCACGCTCATGCCGGTCAGCGTGTTGATGCAGGTGAGCGCGTCCGCCCCGCCGAGGACCGCCGCCCGGGCGATGGCCACGATGTCCGTGACGTTGGGCGAGAGCTTCACCCAGACCGGCTTGTCGCCGGCCCGCTTTTTCACGGCCTCGGTAAGTTTCCCCGCCATGGCCGGGTCCTGGCCAAAGGCGATGCCGCCGGCCTTGACGTTGGGACAGGAAATGTTGACCTCAAGGGCGGCCACGCCCTCGGCGGCGGAAAGCACACCGGCCAGCTCGGCGAACTCGTCCGCGTCGCAGGCGTAGAGGTTGGCGATGATCGGCGTTTCGTCGTAGGGCAGGCGCGGCAGCTTGTCGCGCAAAAAGACTTCCACGCCGCAGTTTTGCAACCCGATGGCGTTTAGCATGCCGCACGGTGTCTCGGCGATGCGCGGCATGGGGTTGCCGGCCCGGGGCTTAAGGGAAAGCCCCTTGGCCACGATGCCGCCCAGGCTTCGCAGGTCGCCGTAGCGGGCGAATTCCAGACCATAGCCAAAGGTGCCCGAGGCGGTCATGACCGGGTTTTTCAGTTCCATGCCCGGCAGGCGCACGCTTGCGTCAACGCTCATGACTCCTCCGAAAGCGCCAGTTCCTCGACCCAGAAAACCGGTCCCTGGGTGCAGGTCTGCACATAGCTGCCCAGGACGTTTTTCTCCACACAGCCAAGACATCCGCCCACGCCGCAGGCCATGCGGTTTTCCAGCGACACCTGGGCCCGCACGCTGTACTTGCGGGCCAGCCGCGCCACGGTCACCAGGAAGGGACGGGGGCCGCAGGCCAGAACCAGTCCATCGGCATGGCCGGCGATGGTCGTTTCCAGATGCGCGATAAAGGCGGCCAGATCGTCCGGCCCTTTTTCCTGAAAGGCTTCCGCGCTCTTAAGCCCGGAAAAGGCGTCGAATGGATAACAGGAAAGGGGCAGACGGTGGCCGAAGACAAGCGAAAGATGCTCCGGCGAAGGATGGCCGGCGGCATATTCCACGAACGGGGCGATGCCCACCCCGCCGGCCAGCATGACCGTCGGCACCTCCGGCTCCAGGGCAAAGCCCTGGCCGAGCGGTCCCCAGACCGTGGCCGTATCGCCCGGAACCAGCCGGCACAAGATCTCCGTGCCCCGACCGCAGACCTGGACAAAAAGGGTCAGCGCCTCGGCCGTAAGCCGGCAGATGGAAAAGGGACGGGGCCAGACGGGATTTTGCTGAAAGGCCCGGGGTCTGACCATGACGAACTGTCCGGCCACGGCCGGCGAAAATCCGGGATTGGCCAGGGTCAGCATGTAGCAGCCCTTGGCCGCCCCCTCGGGGCCGACCGGCTCCACGGACAGGATGGAAACGTCGCGGCACGCGTCGTAATTGCCCAAAAATCACCTCGCGCCAAAAGATGGCCGGCTTGTACCGTCTTTGCCCTGCCTTGTAAAATAACCGCCCCGGGCACCGGGAATTGCGCCGCCTGCCGCCCGGAGTCCTTGAACTTGCCCGGGGTTGTCCGTAGTGTGGATCAGCCGGCCGTCCGACCGGACGCAGCCAGCCACGAGCGCCAACACCGAGGATGGGCATGCGACAAGACCTCGACCTCGAAGACGACCACGACGACGCCACCTTGCGGACCTTCCACAAGGGGGCCATCCTTTTTCGCGAGGGCCAGCCGAGCGAGGTGGCCTATATCATCAAGAAAGGCCGGGTGGCCATCTACCGGGTCGTCAACAACAAGCGGGTGGTGCTCGGCGAACGCGGGCCGGGCGAAATGGTCGGCGAGATGGGCGTGATGACCGCCGCCCCTCGCTCCAGCTCGGCCGAAGCCCTGGAATTTACCGAAGCCATGGTGTGCGACAGCAACCTCATCCACACCATGCTGCAACGGAGCCCCCGCCCGGTCCAACTCCTGACCGGCTACCTGGTCGACCATGCCAAGACGCTCGTCGCCCAGGTTACCGACCGCCCCTCGGGCAACGCCTTCCTGTCCGTGTGCCGGGTGACGGCGCTGTGCTGGCAGGCCGCCCCCGGGACCGGAAAGGCCAAGGAACTCAGCTACGCCGAGCTTTCGACCACCATCAAGGACATCGTGCTGCTCAACCAGATCGAGATCGACGCCGTTTTCGCGCGCCTGGCCAAACTGCATCTGGTTTCCCTGACCGACATCAAGGCCAGCTTCGCCCGCAAGAACCCGCTGCTCGGCACGTCCAGGCCCGGCACGGCCTTCGTCAAGGACAAGACCGTGCGCCTGACCGACCCGGACACGTTTTTAAGCGTGGCCAAAAATGTGGCCCGGGACTTTAGCGACCCGTCGCGACCCATGGTGGACCTGGAATTTTGCGATCTGGCCGCCTTTGCCCGGGAAGCCGGCTCCACGCCGGACATCATTTACAAGAAGCTCGCCTACCAGGAAATTCCCCAGGACCTGTTTTTCTTCCACAAAGCCAAGGCCAGGGGCTATATCGAGCAGATGGGGCCGGAGTTTTTCAAACAGGCCCGCCGCCCGCGCCTCACCGCCGCCGACCTCGAACGCGTGGACGACATCACCGCCGTGGACAACGCCACCCTCCAGGAAGCCTTTTCGGCCCTGGGCTTCCATAAGGTCGCCGTGGCCCTGGCCATGGCCGGCGAGGCGGCCCGGGAAAAAATCCTCAAGAATCTGTCCAGGAAAATCGCCGCCGTGGTGCGCGAGGAAGCCTCGGCCATGGTCGACCCCGACGAGGACGAGGCGGCCGATGTGGAAAAGGAATTGATCGAGCGCATCAAGACCATCAAGGGACTGGCTTCGTGAATATCGCAACCGTCATCGGCATCGTCTTCGGCATCGCCATCCTCACCTTCGCCACCGTGCTCTCCACGGACAGCGCCGGCGTTTTCGTCAACATCCCGGGCCTGGCCATCGTGCTCGGCGGCACCCTGGCCTCCACCTTCATCTGCTTTCCTCTCAAGGAAGTCATGCGGGTGTTCAACACCTTCCTCGTGGCGCTCAAGCGCGAGGAGCTGCCCACCGACCACTACATCGACGCCATCGTGCACATCGCCAAGCAGGCTTCGACCCGGGGCCGCATCCAGCTCGAAATGGCCCTTCCCGGTATCGAAAACGAATTTCTGCAAAGCGCCATCCAAATGCTCGTGGACGGCTACTCCCGGGAGGAAATCCAGGAGATCCTCGACACCCGCATCGAGCAGACCTACCAGCAGGAACTGTCCTCGGCCGGCATCTACCGCACCATGGCCAAGCTCTCCCCGGCCTACGGCATCATCGGCACGCTGATCGGGCTCATCGGCATGATGCAGTCCATGAGCGTAGGCCTGGGAAACCTCGGCGCGCACATGGCCGTGGCCCTGACCACCACCCTCTACGGCATCCTGCTGGCCAATCTGATTTTCCTGCCCATCGCCGTCAAAGTGGAAAAACGCATCGAGGAACGCGTCATCCTCATGTGCGTCATCCGCGACGGCACACTCTTCATCAAGGACAAGACCCCGGCCGCCATCGTACTCGACAAGCTCAAGGCCTACCTGCCGACCCGGCGCTGGGTCGCCATCGAGCACGAGGAGGCATAAGCCCCTTCAGCGCCAAGGAATACCTATGAACATCCGCAAGCGGCCAGGCGTGCTCAACGTCTCCGATCTGCGCAAGATGCATCATGACGACGAGGACCTCTGGCCCATCTCCCTGGCCGACATGATGACGCTGCTGCTGTGCTTTTTCCTGCTCATCGTGGCCGTGTCCCACGTGGACCTCAACCGTTACGAACGGGTGGCCGATTCCATGCAAAAGGCCATGGTAACCGACAAGCTCGCCCCCAAACAGAAAAAGACCGCACCCGAACCCGTGGTCAAAAAGACCGCTCCGCCCAAACCCCAGCCCAAGCCCGAAACGCCGCCGCAAATGGTGCGCTCCAAGGTCAGCCACACCACCCTTGCCAGCGAGCCCGTTCCGCCCCTGGTCCAGAAAAAAACCGAACCCGCCCCGGCCAAGCCGGCCACACCCACTGACCAGCCCCCAAAACCCGAATCGGCCAAGGCCGAACAACCGGCTCCCGAAACCGAACGCACCGGCCCGACCCGGAAAAGCCTGGAAGATATCCGCAAGGAACTGACCGCCAAACTCGGCCTCGACACCAGCGCGGTGGAGATCGTGCCCCGCGAAAACGGCGTGGAACTCAACCTGCGCGGCGCGGCCTTCTTCGACCTGGCCAGCGCCGAAATCAAACCCGCCGCCATGCCGCTTTTGCGCGATATCGCCGCGACCCTGGCCGGTACGCCCTACAAGGTGACCGTCGAGGGACACACCGACAACCTGCCCATCGAATCCTGGCTCTACCCCTCCAACTGGGAACTGTCCTCCGCCCGCGCCAGCCGCGTGGCCCGGTTCCTCATCGACGGCGGCGTGCCCCGCAACCACCTACGCGTGGAAGGATTGGCCGATACCCAGCCCGTCGCCCCCAACGACGACGAAGCAGGCCGCCCCATCCCCGAGAATCAGGCCAAGAACCGCCGCGTCGTCATCCTCGTCAGCCCGTCGTAGCGGCTAGCGAGCGGGAGGGCTCTGCCCTGACCCGGCAGGGGCTCTGCCCCTGCACCCCGCCGGGAGGCCATGGGCCCCCCGGGCCCCCCTTCCGGTGTGCTTTGGCTGGGCGGGAGCAGGGTTGGCGGGCGGAAAGGCGGAGTGTGGAGAAGATGGAGGCGCAACGCGCCTCGTGCCGCCGGGCCGATTGCGGCAACAAGATCAACCCAACCAACACCGCACACCTTCCCCTCCATCCATCATCCCAACCCGGTAAAAGGGGGTCCGGGGGACATCAAGTCCCCCGGCGGAGGGGTGCAGGGGAGGCAGAGCCTCCCCTGCCTAGCCAACAGTGCATCGCCTAAAACGGCGTGCCGTTGGCGGCGATGTCGGCGAGGATCAGGGACTTGATGCGCTTGGAGACGGGGCCGGGCCGGCCGTCGGCGATGGGGCTGCCGTTGTAGCGGATGATGCTCAGGCAATCATTGGTGGTGCCGAGGATAAACATTTCCTTGGCCGGGGCGATATCTTCTTCGCGGATACCGGCGAAGACGACTTCGACTTCGTTTTTCAAGAGTTCCACAGCGCGCATGAGGGTGGTTCCGGTCAGGGCGTTGTTGAGCTCCGGCACGACGAGGCGTCCGGCGGCGTCGACGATGCAGATGTTCTCGGTGGCGCCTTCGGCCAGAAATCCCTTGTCGTCGTAGCAGACGGGATAATCCTCGCCGCGCTGGGTGGCTTCGCGCTTCATGAGCACGTTGGGCAGGTAGTCGATGGATTTGATGCGGGCCAGGTAATTCTGTTTGGCCGGGATGGAGGTACGGAAGGCGGTGACGCCCTTGGCAAAGGAGGCATCCGAGCGGGGGTGGTATTTGTAGGCCACGATGGTGAGGCTCGGGGTCGGGCAATCGGCGGGGTCGATACCGAAGCTGCCGGGGCCGCGTCCGACGATGACGCGCACCATGCCGATATCCGAACCACCGGCCCGGCACACGTCGAGGGTGAGGTCGGCGACCTCGTCCCAGGGGCAGGGCGGTTCGAGGAAGATGGCTTTTGCCGAGCGTTCCATGCGAGCGAAATGGGGTGCCACCTGATACAGCTTGCGATCGATGTATTTGAGCGTTTCGAAAACGCCGTCGCCCCGGTGGACGAGGTGGTCGTCCAAGGGGATGAGCATCAGACGCGGGTCCGTGCCGATGACGCCCAGGCGGTGGTCGTAGTAGGCCAGAACATTTTCGCCGCCGGGGCGCGGCGCGGCGAGCAGGCGGGAGACGTAGGCATCGACATCGACGATAGCGGGCATGGGGTACTCCTTCATAAAAAAAGACGGGGGAAACACCATATAGGATGTTTCCCCCGCTCCCTTGCCTCTTTTGGGCAGGGAAATCTAGGCGGGCACGCCCACCTTGTCGCGGGCGATGATGAGCTCGGCGATCTGCACGGCATTGAGCGCCGCACCCTTGCGGATGTTGTCGGCCACGATCCAGAGGTGCAGGCCGTTGTCGATGGTGTTGTCCTCGCGGATACGGCCCACGAACACGTCGTCCTCGCCGGCGGCGTGGATCGGCATGGGGTAGATCTTCTCGGACGGGTTGTCGTAGACCGTGATGCCCGGGGCCTGGGACAGGATGACGCGGGCGTCCTTGGCGGTCAGCTTCTTTTCCGTCTCGATATTGACCGACTCGCTGTGGCCGTAAAAGACCGGCACGCGCACGGTGGTGGCCGTCACCCTGATCGAGTCGTCGCCCATGATCTTGTTGGTTTCCTTAATCATCTTGATCTCCTCGAAGGTGTAGTCACCTTCGGAGAAGACGTCGATCTGGGGCAGACAGTTAAACGCGATCTGGTACGGGTAGACCTTGGCTTCGGGGTCCTTCATATTGAAGAGCTGCCGCACCTGGGTTTCCAGTTCGGTGATGGCCTTCTGGCCGGTGCCGGAAACAGCCTGGTAGGTGGACACGATCACGCGCTTGATCCTGGCCGCGTCGTGCAGGGGTTTGAGCGCCACCACCATCTGGATGGTCGAGCAGTTGGGGTTGGCGATGATGCCCTTGTGCCAGTCGACGTCGTCGGGATTGACCTCGGGCACGACCAGCGGCACTTCCGGGTCCATGCGCCAGGCGCTGGAGTTGTCGATGACCACGCAGCCGGATTTGACGGCAAAGGGCGCAAATTTTTTCGAAGTGGAACCGCCGGCCGAAAACAGGGCGATATCCACGCCCTCAAAAGATTTCTCGGTCATCTCCTCGACGGTCAGTTCGCCGCCGGCATACGGCACGGTGGTGCCGGCCGAACGCGAGGACGCCAGAGCCTTGACGGTCTTGGCCGGAAACTCGCGCTGTTCGAGGGTCTTGAGCATCTCACGTCCCACGGCTCCCGTGGCCCCGGCCACGGCCACAACCCATTCGCCCCTGCCCATACGGTCCTCCAATGTCGGTTATAAAAAGCCTCCGGCGCCCAGGGGAGGCACTGCCTCTCCCGGACCGCCCGCAAGGAAAAATCACGGAATCTTTATCTAGGCGATCCCTTGGGGAAACGCCAGAATTTTATCGAATGAAATTATCATATTACAGATCGAGACCGGCCACGATGGACAGCACAGCCTCGGCCTTGTTGAGGGTGTAGAGATGCACCCCCGGCGCGCCCCGGGCAATGAGGTCCTGCGCCTGCTTGCGCGCGTAGGCGATGCCCGCTTCGGCCACGGCCGCATTGCCGCCGGCCGCGTCGGCCCGTTCGAGTTCGGCCAGATAGGCCGGCGGCAGATGGGCCCCGCACAGCCCGACCAACCGCTTGATGCTGGCAAGGCTCATCACCGGCAGCACGCCCGGTATGATCGGCACGTCGATGCCGGCGGCGCGGCACTTGTCCACGAAGCCGAAATAGGCGTCGTTGTCGAAAAAAAGCTGGCTGACCACGAAGTCGCCGCCCAGACAGATCTTTTGGCGCAAAAATTCCAGGTCGGCTTCGGGCGAGACGGCCGCGGGATGGCACTCGGGATACCCGGCCACGCCGATGCCGAGCCCGGGACGTTCCTGGCGGATAAACGACACCAGGTCGGACGCGTGTTGGAAGTCGTCGGAATCGGGAACGAAATCCCCCTGGCCCTTGGGCGGATCACCCCGCAAGGCCAGCACGTTGTCGACACCGGCCTCGGCCAGGGCGTCCAAAAATCCCCGAATCTTTTCCCGGCTGGCCCCGACGCAGGTCAGATGGGCCATGGGCTCGAGGCCGTAGGCGGTCTTGAGCCGGGAGACGATCTCCAGGGTATGGGCATGGGTGCTGCCGCCCGCGCCGTAGGTCACGGACACGAACAGGGGATGGACCGGAAGGAGCCGCTCCACCACCTCGAAAAAGCCGACCCAGGCCTCACGCTGCTTGGGCGGAAAAAATTCCAGGGACACGAAAGGCCGCTTCGCCTGGATAAGCTCCTTGATGCGCACGCAGTCTCCTTCGGCTATGGGGGAGAAGAAGGAGAGAGTGAAGACCGGGGGGGAAAACCCCCTTTTTGAAAAAAGGGGGTTTTCCCCCCCGGCCCCCCCTTTCCCTCAAAAACTTTTAAAGGGGCAATGGGTGTGGGAGACTTTTCCTTATGAAGAAAAGAGTTACTGCAAGACGGCGTCGCCGAGGACCGCCAGTTGCTCCACAATCTCCTTGTCCGCTTCGAGAAAAGGTCTCGATGCGCCCTCCTGCGGCGTCAGCCATTCCATTTCCTGGCCTTCCAGGGGTTTGATCTCACCCTCGTAAGCCCGGATATGGAAAAAGTGCAAATGCACCGCAATATGGAGGTAGGCATGCTCTTTTTCCTTGAAAAAGGCAATTGCGGTAGGGGTTATGTCCAATTCTTCACTTAATTCCCGCATCAGGGCGGCCCGGATGGATTCGTCGGGCTCGACCTTGCCGCCCGGGAATTCGTACTCCCCGGCCATGGGTTTGCCTTCGGGGCGCTTGACCCCCAGATACCGACCATCCTTCCAGATGATGGCGGCAACGACCGTCACGTTCTTCGGCGCACAGTTCATGCGGACTCCAGCAAGGCGGCCCGTCGGGCCTCCAGGTCGGCGATTTCCTCTTCCAGGACCGCCATGCGGGCGAGCAGTTCCTCGGACGCATGGGACAGGGTCCCGTATTCCTTGCTGAGCTGGGAAAAAAGCTCACGCTTCGCATAGGTCTCGGGATCGGCCATGACGGCCTCCACCTCGGACTGCTTGGCGAGAAGCGTTTCCAGCTCGGCCTCAAGCTTGTCGTAGGCATCGCGCTTGGGCTTGATGTCGCGGTAGAGCGTGTTTCGCTGCTCGGCCACGCGGCGCTTGCGTTCCTTGTCCTCCTGACGGGAGGCCTTGGTGGGTGAGGCCTTGGTCGGCTCCGCGGCTTCGTCCACAAGGCAGGCGTTTTCCTGCATTTGCCCGGCCTGGGCGGCCTCGTAACCGGCGAAGCCGTCTTCATAAACGGTGATGCCGTCCTCGCCGACGGACCAGACCTCGGCCGCCACCTCGCGCAGCAGATAGCGGTCGTGGGCGACCATGAGAATGGCCCCCGAGTACTCGGAAAGCGCCCGCACCAGCGCTTCGCGGCTTTCCAGGTCCAGGTGGTTGGTGGGTTCGTCGAGCACCAGAAAGTTGGCCCGGGCCGAAAAAAGCCCGGCCAGCACCAGCCGCGATTTCTCGCCGCCGGAAAGCTCGGACACCCGCCGCTCCCAGTAATCCTCGCCCAAAAGAAACAACCCCAGGATGGAGCAGACTTCCAGATGGGTGGCCCTGGGGCCGGCCATGCGCTTCATTTCGGACATGACCAGGGCGTCTTTTTGCAGCACCTCGGTCTGGTGCTGGCTGAAATAGCCGAGCTTGACGCCCGTGCCGAGAAGGACGCGGCCGGCAAGGGGCTTAAGCGCCCCGACCACCAGCTTCAACAGCGTGGTTTTGCCCGCGCCGTTGTGCCCGACCAGCGCCACTTTCTGGCCGCGAAAAAGCTGAAAGGTCAGCGGCGGCCAGATGGGGTCCCGGCCGGGATAGGTATAGGCCAGGTCGGCGGCGGCGGCCACGGTCTTGTCGGACTTCTCGGGCTCGGGCAGGGTGAAATTGAGGGTCTTGGCCCGCACGTCCGGCCGCTCGCTTTTGAGCGCCGCCATCTCCTTTTCCAGCTTGTCCACGTTCTTGAGCTTGCTTTGGGCCTGCCGGGCCTTGGTGGCCTTGTAGCGAAAACGATCGACAAAGGCGCTGTGCTGCTTGATCTTGTTGTCGATGGCCGCAGCCTGCCGCTCCCACTGCTTGTCCATCTCCTCGCGCCAGACCAGGAACTCGGAAAAAGAGCCTGGACGCCAAATGGGCTTCACATCGCCCATGAACAGCGTGTGCGTCGCCACCCGGTCGAGAAAAATCCGGTCGTGGGCCACGAAGATGAGCACGCCGGGAAAGGCGCACAGAAACGATTCGAGCCAGGACACGGCCTCAAGGTCCAGGTGGTTGGTGGGTTCGTCAAGGAGCAGCACGTCGGCCCCGGCCGTCAGCACCCGGGCCAGCTTGGCCCGCTCCCGCCAGCCGCCGGAAAGCGCCGACAAAGGCCCGGCCTGCTGCTTCTCCTCGAAGCCAAGCCCGGTCAGGATGGTCTTGGCCCGGTGCTCGGGATTGTAGCCCAGCGTATGCTCCAGGCTCGCCTGCTCATGGGCCAGGGCGTCCATGGCGGCCTTGTCCCCGGCGGCCACGGCCGCGTCGTAGCGGGCCCAGAATTCCTTCCACGACGGCAGCGCGGCCATGACCCAGGCGAGAAGTCCCATGCCGAGGTCGGCCTCGTCCATGTCCTGGGCCACGTAGCCCAGGCGCGCGCCGGTGGAGAGCGCCACCTTGCCGCCGTCGGGTTCGGAGACCCCGGCGATGAGTTTCAGGAGCGTGGACTTGCCCGCGCCGTTTTGGCCAACAACGGCCAACCGCGTGCCGCCGGGAATCTCCAGGGAGAAATCCTTGAAGAGATCGTAGCCGCCGTAGGACTTGGAAAGATTTTGCAGACTGACTTTGGCCATGACTTCCATCAAAACGCCCGGTATCGGGGCACGTAAGGTCGAAGAAGGCGACGCGTCGCCGGAAACGTCGCCAGCGACGCGCAAGACGCGCCGCCCTGCATACGCAAAAAAGGCCGGGAGAACCAGCCCCGCCGCGATGAAAATCATGCGCGGCCACGGCCAGCCCCCCCGGACCCTTCAAAAAGGCTTGGCGGTTAGGCCAGCCGCTCCACCACCAGATCGCCCATGGCCTTGCAGCCGACGAGCGTCTTGCCGGGTTCCATGATGTCGCCCGTGCGATACCCCTCGGCCAGCACCTTGGCGCAGGCCGCCTCGATGGCGTCGGCCGCCGCGGCCTCGTTGAAGGAGTGCTTGAGCATCATGGCCACGGACAGGATGGTGGCCAGCGGATTGGCCTTGTCCTGGCCGGCGATGTCCGGAGCCGAGCCGTGGATAGGCTCGTACAGGCCCGGATTGCCTTCGCCAAGCGAGGCCGAAGGCAGCATGCCGATGGAACCGGTGATGACCGCCGCCTCGTCTGACAGGATGTCGCCAAACAGGTTCTCGGTCACGATGACGTCGAACTGGGACGGATCGCGCACGAGCTGCATGGCCGCGTTGTCCACGTACATGTGCGAAAGCTCCACGTCGGGATAGTCCTTGGCCACTTCCAGGACCACGGCGCGCCACAGACGCGAAACGTCGAGCACGTTGGCCTTGTCCACGGAGCACAGCTTGCCACGCCGCTTCCGGGCCGTCTCGAAACCGACCTTGGCGATGCGGCGCACTTCGTGCTCGCCGTACACCATGGTGTTGAACCCCACCTTCTCGCCGCCGCGCTCCTCAATGCCGCGCGGCTCGCCGAAATAGGCCCCGCCCGTGAGTTCCCGCACCACCATGACGTCAAGACCGTTGCCCACGATGTCCGGGCGCAGGCAGCAGGCGGCGGCAAGCTCGGGGAAAAGCTTGGCCGGACGCAGGTTGGCGAAAAGCCCGAGCGCCTTGCGGATGCCAAGCAGGCCCTTCTCCGGGCGGATGGCCGGATCAAGCGTGTCCCACTGGGGACCGCCGACCGCGCCCAGAAGCACCGCATCGGCCGCCTTGCAGGCGGCAACAGTCTTTTCAGGCAACGGGCCTCCCGTGGCGTCGATGGCCGCGCCGCCGATCACCGCCTCGGTAAATCCAAATTCCAGGCCATGCTTTTTGCCCGCCGCTTTCAACACCTTCATGGCCTCGGCCACGATCTCCGGACCAATGCCGTCTCCCGGCATCACACAGATATTGTAACGCATCACGTATCCTTACAATGTGTGCCTCCGGCTGCCAGGGGCTCCGCCCCTGGACCCCGCCGGGGGGCCATGGGCCCCCCGGTCCCCCCTTCCTCCGGCTGGCGCTGTCCTGGACGGAGAACCGTCCAGGACAGCGCCAGCCGGAGGAAGGGGGGACCGGACGACACCACGTGCAACACTTATAAAAGTTTTATGGAGGGGGTCCGGGGGAACCTTTTTTTCAAAAAAGGTTCCCCCGGCCGCCGGAGGCATCCTTTATCCTCTTCTTCTTATTGACTACGCACGCGCCGCGAGGCGTTCCTTGACGTAGGGCACGAGGCCGCCGGCGTCGAGGATGCCCTTCATGAAGGGCGGCACGGGCTTGCACTGGATTTTTTCGCCCGTGGTCAGGTTTTCGATGACGCCGGTGTCGGCATCGACCTTAAGTTCGTCGCCTTCGCTGATCCTGGCCACGTCGTCGCCGATCTCGAGCAGAATCAGCCCCATGTTGAAGCTGTTGCGGTAGAAGATGCGGGCGAAGCTGTGGGCGATGACGACCGGGATGCCCGCGCCCAAGATGGCGACGGGCGCATGCTCGCGCGAGGAGCCACAGCCGAAGTTCTCGCCGGCGACCATGATGTCGCCCTTATTGACCCGCTTGATCCAGCCGGGCTCCAGGCCCTCCATGCAATTGGCCCCAAGCTCGGCCATATCCGTGGTGACCAGGAACCGGGCCGGTATGATGGCGTCGGTGTCGATATGCGCCCCGACCTTGTGCGCCTTGCCATGGTACATAGTAGGTAGCTCCTTATGGGGAGGAGGCGGAGAGTGCGGGGAGGGAACCCCTTTTTTCAAAAAGGGGTTCCCTCCCCGCGCCCCTCCCTCCCCAAAAACTTTTATCGAAGGATCAACTCCACTCCATTCCCTGTATATCCCCTTATAAGGGGGGTCCGGGGGGCCCGTGGCCCCTCGGCGGGGTGCAGGGGCAGCGCCCCTGCCGGGGAAGTCCAGAAGGGGCAGAGCCCCTTCTGGTCACACCTTGGCCGGGTCGATGATCTCGCCGGCGATGGCGGCAGCAGCGGCAGCGGCCGGGCCGGACAGGTAGACTTCGCTTTCGAGACTGCCCATGCGGCCCTTGAAGTTGCGGTTGGTGGTGGCGATGGCCCGCTCTCCGCCGGCCAGGATGCCCATATGGCCGCCGAGGCACGGCCCGCAGGTGGCGGGACCGACCACGCAGCCGGCGTCCATGAAGATCTCGATGAGCCCCTCGGCCAGGGCCTGACGCCAGATCGTAGGCGTGGCCGGCAGCACGATGCAGCGCACATCGCGGGAGACCTTCTTGCCCTTGAGGATCGCGGCGGCCTGGCGCAGGTCCTCGATACGGCCGTTGGTGCAGGAGCCGATGACGGCCTGGTCGATGCGCAGCCCGGCCACTTCGGACACGGGCTTGACGTTTTCCGGCAGGTGCGGGCAGGCGATCTGCACTTCCATGCCGGTGGCGTCGATGGTCACGGTGCGCTCGTAGGTTGCGCCCGGATCGGCGGCCAGGGGCACATCGCCCGTACGACCGGCCTTGGCGGCGAAGTCCAGGGTCTTGGCGTCGGCGACGAAAAGCCCGACCTTGCCGCCGGCCTCGATGGCCATGTTGGACATGGTCATGCGGCCCTCGACGGAAAGCTCCGAGGCCAACGGGCCGGTGAATTCCAGGGCCTTGTAGAGCGCGCCGGAGACGCCGATGGTCCCGATCAGGGCCAGCATCAGGTCCTTGCCGCCGACGTACTTGCCGAGCGTGCCGGTCAGCACGACCTGGATGGTGGGCGGCACCTTGAACCAGGTTTCGCCAAGGGCCATGCCGCCGGCGATGTCCGTGGAACCCATGCCCGTGGCAAAGGCCCCGAGGCCGCCGTAGGTGCAGGTATGGGAGTCCGCGCCGATGACCACGTCGCCCGGGCCGACAAGGCCGAGTTCCGGCAAGAGCGCGTGTTCGACGCCGACATTGCCGCCCTCGTAGTAATGGGTAATGCCCATCTCCTTGGCGAATTCGCGGCAGACCTTCACCTGCTCGGCCGAGGCAATGTCCTTGTTGGGCGTGAAGTGGTCGGCCACGATGGCCACCTTGTCCTTGTCGAAGACGGCGGTGGCGCCCATCTTCTTGAAGGACTTGATGGCGAGCGGCGCGGTGATGTCGTTGGCCAGGACCAGGGACAGCCGGCAGCGCACGATCTGTCCGGGGCCGGTGACCTGTTCGTCGCTGTGCGCCTGGAGAAGTTTTTCTGCTAACGTTGCGGGCATATCCTCTTCTACTCCTTTTTGGCCAACCGGTTGAGGGCATTGATGAAAGCCAGGGTGCTGGCCATGATGACATCATCGTGGACACCTCGGCCAATGGACGTGGCCGCCCCTTCGCGCACGCGAACGGTCACCTCGCCCTGGGCGTCGGTGCCGCCGGTGATGGCGTTGATGTGGAATTCCTCGAGCTCGGGCTTGCGGCCGACGGCGTCGCACACGGCGTGAAACGAGGCGTCGACCGGGCCGGAGCCGGAGGCGTACCGGCGCACTTCCTTGCCGTCCACGAGCATCTGGACCACGGCCATGGGGGCAAGCTCCACGTTGCCACAGTGCACGGAGATGTGGCGCAGGGCGAAATGGTCGGGCCGGCGCAGGACCTTTTCGAGGATGAGCGCCTCGATGTCCTCGTCGAGGATGTTCTGCTTGCGGTCGGCCAGATCCTTGACCGCGTCGAAGACGATTTTCAGTTCGTCATCGTTGAGCGTATAATTGAGTTCCTTGACCTTGGCGTCCAGGGCATGGCGGCCGGAATGCTTGCCGAGCACCACCACCGCGCCTTTGCGGCCGATGCTTTCGGCGGTCATGATCTCGTAGGTGCGGCGATCCTTGAGCACGCCGTGCTGGTGGATGCCGGACTCGTGGGCAAAGGCGTTGCGGCCGATGACCGGCGCATAGGGCGGGATCGGCTGGCCGATGATGCCGGACAGACGACGGCAGGAGGGGAAAATCTCCTCGGTCACGATGCCGGTGTCCAGATGATAGTAGTTGGGGCGGGTATTGAGCGCCATGACGACCTGTTCGAGGGAGGCGTTGCCGGCCCGCTCGCCGATGCCGGAAAGCGTCACCTCGGCCTGCCGCGCCCCGGCTTCCAGGGCGGCCAGGGTGTTGGCCACGCCAAGGCCCAGATCGTTGTGGCAGTGGACGGCGAAGGTCACCTTGTCCGCGCCCGGCACGGTGGAGAGCAAAAAGCGGATGAGGTCGGCGAATTCGCCGGGCTGGGCATAGCCCACGGTGTCCGGGATGTTGATGATGGTCGCCCCGGCCGCGATGACCTCCGTGCAGACCTTGGCCAGAAAGTCCCGTTCCGAGCGCGAGGCGTCCTCGGCCGAGAACTGGACCTCGGCATCGCCCTTGGACACCGCGTGTTTGACGGCGGCCACGGCCATTTGGAGCACCTGCTCCGGCGTTTTGCCGAGCTTGTGCTCCATGTGCAGAGGCGAGGTGGCCAGAAACGTGTGGATACGCTTGCGCTTGGCGCTCTTTATGGCCTCGTAGCCCCGGTCGATATCCGCCGGCAAAGCCCGGCAAAGCGCGGCCACCACAGGCTTGGTCACGGTTTGGGCAATGGCGGCAACAGACTCGAAATCGCCGATGCTGGCGGCCGGGAATCCGGCCTCGATCACGTCCACGCCGAGCGTTTCGAGCTGGCGGGCCATGCGGATTTTTTCCTCGCGGGTCATGGTGGCCCCGGGCGACTGTTCGCCGTCCCGGAGCGTGGTATCAAAAATGAATACCCTGTTGTTGTCGGGCATGGAAATCTCCCCTTTGTTTCCCGCATGGACGCGGGAGAAGCAGCGCGCACGGCGCGCAACAGACTGTGTTGGTAGCCGAGGGCCCGGACGATGACAAGAGATGTCAAAAAGGGGGTGATGGTATTATGAGAGCTCCTGGAGGGGCTCCCGTAGCTTGGCGCGGCGCGGCAGAATGAAATAGGTGTAGATGGGACCGGAGATGAGGTAGGCCGTGAAGAGCAGGAAGCCGATGAGCCAGGGCTCGGAGGCGACGACCACGAAGAGGAGCATGGCCGTGACCATGGCGCTGAAGGGATGGGCCTTGACCAGCCCGAATTCCTTGAAGGAGGCGTAGCGCACACGGCTGACCATGAGAAAGGACAGGAGGTAGACGAGGATAAGGCAGACTTTGGGAATGACGACGGCGGCGAAATCGTCGGGCAGATAGCGCTCGAACATGAAAAAGAGCGCGATCATGCAGCCGGCGGCCGGAATGGGCAGCCCGATGAAGAACTTCTTGGAGGACGACGTCGCCCCGGACATGACGTTGAACCGGGCCAGGCGCAAGGCGCCGCAGGCCACAAGCATGAACGCCGCCAGGATGCCGAGCCGGCCGAACTGGGACAGCTGCCATTGGTAGACGAGAATCGCCGGGGTCACGCCGAAGGCGACAAGGTCGGAGAGCGAATCGAACTGGACGCCGAAATCGCTGCTGGTGCCGGTGAGCCGGGCCACCTTGCCGTCGAGGCCGTCGAAGAGGCAGGAGAAGAGAATGGCCAGGGCGGTCATGTCGAACCTGCCCTCGATGGCCCAAAGCGCACCCAGAAACCCGGCGAAAAGGCTCGCCGTGGTAAACAGGTTGGGCAGGATATACACGCTCCTGCGCGCCCGACTCTGGGTCATTTTTTCTTCCATACAAAGGCCGCCGGACAGGGGCTAGTCGTCTTTTTTCGCCAGGACCGTGACGCCGGCCGTGGTTTTCTGCCCCATTGTCACGGCTGGATGATAACCACGCGGCAAATAGACGTCAAGCCGGGACCCGAACTTGATCATGCCGTAGCGCTCGCCGCGCGAAAGCCTGTCCCCCGGGGCGGCCTTGCACACGATGCGTCGGGCGATGAGCCCCGCGATCTGGACCACCGACCATTTCCCGCCGTCGGCATCGGTGAGGGAAAGGATGTTGCGCTCGTTGTCCGTGGAGGCCTTGTCGAAGGAGGCATTGAAAAATTTGCCGGGGATGTAGCGCACTTCCGACACCGTGGCGTCGATGGGCGACCGGTTCACGTGGACGTTGAACACGTTCATGAAGATGCACACCACCTGCCGCGTCTCGCCGGAAAGGGGATCGGGAGCCTCGCCGAGCTTGCACACCACGCCGTCGGCCGGGGCCACGGCCAGTCCGCAGCCGCTCGGGGGAAACCGGTCGGGGTCGCGGAAGAAATTCAGCGAAAAGGCGGTGGCCGCAAGCAGGATCACGGCCGGCACCGGCCAGCGCAGCAAGGCGCACACGAGCGCGGCCAGGGCGAAAAGGCCGATGATCGGCAG
The DNA here is from genome assembly GCA_021730285.1 of Desulfovibrio sp. JY. NCBI lineage: Bacteria > Pseudomonadati > Thermodesulfobacteriota > Desulfovibrionia > Desulfovibrionales > Desulfovibrionaceae > Desulfovibrio > Desulfovibrio sp. JY. The sequence continues at coordinate 3,311,981 of CP082962.1, read as the reverse complement.
ACCGTCGCGGGCCAGGCCGCAGAGGGGATTATACATGGAGGGCTCCAAACAGCGGACAGACGGCGGCGAGGTCACGCAAAAAGGCGACCTTGTCCGTATAGAGGATGGCACGAAGGCCGAGCGAGGCGGCAAGATCCACGTTCCGCGGCGCGTCGTCAATAAAAATCGAGGCGGCGGGCGCGCTGCCGAGATGGTCCAGGGCCAGCTCGAAAAAAGCCGCGTCCCGTTTGGTCACGCCGTGATCATAACTGTTGAACACCGCGTCGAAATGGGAAAAGACGTCGTACTTGGCGTCGAGCCGGGGCAGCCAGGTGGTCTGGTCGCTCAAGATGGCGGTTTTCATGCCGGCGGCCCGGGCCGCGTCGACAATGGCGAACATGAAGGGCCGGGGCGTAAAACGCGAAAGCACCATCTCGGTGAGCGCCGCGTCGTCGCCGGCAATGCCCGTGGCCTCGCGAAACGCCTGCCAGAATCCGGCCTCGTCGCAGCCGCCGACGACAAACCCCGTGCTCCAGGCCATCTCGTAGGCCACGGGCACGACCGTCGCCGGATCACGCCCGGCCTGTTCGGCAATGGCTGTGAGTCCCTTGAAAAAGCCCTCTTCGGCCAGCACGCCGCCAAAATCGAAAAGCACCGTATCCGGCGGGCAAAGCCCGTTTATCACGTGGTCCAATGTCGCGTACGCTCCTTCCCTTGGCGGCCCAAAGTCCGTAATGTGCCGCAAGTCAGTCAGAGCCTTTAGCCGCTAACCCCGCGCCGATCAAGCCGGGAAAAACACCGTCGAGGCCAATCCCATGCCCGAAACGATCCGCGTCGGCGTCAGCGCCTGCCTGCTTGGCCAGCCCGTGCGCTACGACGGAGGCCACAAGCGCGACGCCTACGTCGTCGAGACGCTGGGCCGTTTTTTCGAATTCGTGCCCGTCTGCCCGGAAGTGGAATGCGGCCTGCCCGTGCCGCGCGAACCCATGCGCCTTGTCGGCGATCCGGCCGCGCCAAGGCTGGTCACCATCAAAACCGGCCTGGACCTGACGGAGGCCATGCGCGCCTTTGCCGCCCGGCGCGTGGAAGAACTGGCCAAGGAAAACCTGTGCGGCTATATTTTCAAAGCCAAGTCCCCGTCCAGCGGCTACGCCCGGGTCAAGGTGTATAACGACCAGGGGGTCCCCGTGCCCAAGGGCGTGGGCCTTTTCGCCCGGGCCTTCATGGACCGCTTTCCCCTGATCCCGGCCGAGGACGAAGGACGCCTGCATGACGAGAAACTCCGGGAAAACTTCATCGAGCGCATTTTCACCTTGAGCCGCTGGCGAAAAGCCCTGGCCGGGGACGGGGTGACGAGCCTGCCCGCCCGGCTGGTCGCCTTTACCGCCCGCCACAAACTGCTGCTCATGTCCCACAGCCCGGAGATGACCCGCCAGTTGGGGCGGCTTACGGCCGAAGCCAGGAACTGGCCCGCCGACGCCTTGCCCGTGTCCTACGAGACCGTGCTCATGCGGGCCCTGGCCCTGACCGCCACCCCGGCCAAACACGCCAACGTGCTTGAGCATATCGCGGGCTATTTCAAAAAACTGCTCAGTGCCGATGAAAAGGCCGAACTCCACGAGCTTATCACCCAGTACCGCACCGGGCTTTTACCGCTCATTGTGCCCGTCACCCTGCTCGCCCACTACACCCGCAAGTACGACGTGGCCTATCTCAAAGACCAGTATTACCTGCATCCGCATCCCGTGGAGCTCAAACTGCGCAACCACGCGTAGGGGAAAGGCCCGATCATGCGCCCAGCATTCCCGCTTGTGCTTATCCTCCTTGCCCTGGCCCTGATCATCCTGCCCGGCCGGGCCATCGCCGCCAACCGCCTGCCGACGAAAACGGCCGTGTCCCGGGTAGTGGGAACGCTCACCCGCACCGGCAAGGTCCACGGGCTGGCTGTCGGTTTTCTCGATGCGACCGGCCGGGTCGTTTATGGCTTCGGCCATGGCGGCGAAGGCCGCCTTTCCCGTCCCCCGGACGGACGCACGCTTTTCGAGATCGGCTCCATCACCAAGACCTTCACCGGCGAAATGCTGGCCCAGGCGATCATGGAAGGCCGGGTGCGCGCAACCGACCCCATACGGCTCTATCTGCCGCCCGGGATCATCACCAAGGAATCGCCGCTGTACTGGATCAGTTTCCTGGACCTGGCCACCCACACCTCGGGCCTGCCCGAAGCGCCGGACAACCTGCCAAGCAAGGATTCCCACAACCCCCTGGCCGGCTATTCGACGGCCAGGCTGCTGGACTACCTCAAAACGGCCAAGCTCATCGCGCCCATCGGCCGGGAGTTCTATTACAGCAATACCGGGGCGGGGCTCACCGGCTACCTGCTGGCCCGCTTGTGGGACACGGACTACGAGCGGCTGGTCAAAACGCGGCTCTGCGATCCGCTTTTCATGCACGACACGACCATCACGCTTTCCAAGGACCAGGCGGCTCGCATGACCCACGGCCACGACGCCGCGGGCAATATCCTGCCCAACTGGCAGGTGACGGGGCTCGAGGGGGCCGGGGCGTTTCGCTCCACGGCCAACGATCTGCTCGCCTATGCCGCGGCCGAAACCGGGATCACGCCCACGCCGCTTCTGCCGTCCATGAAGCTGGCCCAGCTGCCGCGCAAGCACGTCAATTCGATTCCCACGCTCTATATCGGGCTTTTCTGGAACGTGATGAATTTCGGCGGCAAGGAATACGTGCTGCACGCCGGGCGCTCGGGCGGCTATTTCGCCTTGGTGCTCATGTCGCCCGAGGATCAGGCGGCGGTGGTGCTCCTGGCCGATACCGAAGGGGACCTGTCGGATTATGGCTGGAAACTCCTTTCCCTGCTCACGGGCAAGCAGCAGCCATAACCGCGGCGTCCCAGGCATTTTATTGGCATTATTCCCCGAGGCCGGTCGCCCTAAGCCACAACCAGGGCCCCCCAATCCCGGCCGTAAACCCGCTGCAACGCAATCTTTGGAGGCACCATGGCGCAGGGCGCAACGGAAAAACTCGTCGGCATCGGCGGTGAACTGGCCGTCCTGAACCTGGAACAGGCCTGTCGCTATTACAAAAATTTCCTCGACACGTTCCAGGTCGACATCCCCATGTCGGTGTGCTGCATCAACAGATTTTTGGCCGAACCCCAAAAAGACCTCACCGACGAGGCCCGAGGGCTTCTGGAACACGCTATCCGCTCCGCCGTGCAGCTCGACAATTTCGACACCAATATCCTGGGCATCGCCGTTGCTTCCGGCATCACCCCCAACGCGGGCAGTCTGGTCAAGGTCCTCGAAGGCACCCACGTCGAGCCCGGGCTTTTCAGCGAGATCCGCAAGGCATCGCTCAAGCATCAGGGGCCGGAAATCCGCTCCATCTGCGTCAATATCCTCTCGCGCCATCCCATGGCCGTGCTGTACGCCAACATGTTGTTGCACCTGGACTATTTTGAAGGAAAGCCCCCGTGCGAGGCTCTCGACGCCTTCCGTTGCCCCAAGGTGCTCACGCCGCTGTGGCAAAAAAAGCTCTTCAACCACCACGCCGGGCTCGGTAACGACGCGGCCGCCCTGCCGCTGTGGGAACAGGTCAAGGGACAGGCGGACGACCCCTTCACCCTGAGCCGGGCGGCGGAGATGCTGCGCCGGGCCGGGGACCTCGACGGGGCCATGGCCCTTTACGAGCGGGCCTTTGCCCTCGACCCGCGGCAACGCCCCTACGCCCTGCGCCTGGACGCTCTGCGCCAGCCCTTCCAGCCCAACCACGATCTCGTGCACACCAAACGCGTGTGCATCTATCTCTACAGCTTCAACAAGGCCAAAACCCTTGGCGAGACCCTGGAGAGCCTGTCGCGCTGCGCCATCGGCCCGGCCCGCATCAAGGTGCTGTTAAACGGTTGCAGCGACGACAGCCTGACCGTCGCCCAAAAGGCCAGGGACCTTTTCCCGGATAACGAGGTGGAGATCATCACCCTTCCGGTCAACATCGGCGCACCGGCGGCCCGCAACTGGCTGCTGGCCCAGCCGGCGACCCGGGAAAGCGACTACGTGGCCTTCCTCGACGACGACGTCTACCTGCAACCCGACTGGCTGGCCCACATGCTGACCGTGGCCGAGTCCGATCCCCGCATCGGCAACGTCGGCTGCAAGGTCGTCTTCCCCGGGCAGTACCGGCTGCTGCAATACCTCTACCGCCACGTGTCCCTGACCCACGAGGACGCCATCCGGGTAAGCCTGCCGACACCCTACCAGCAATACGACATCGGCCTGTACGACGTGATCCGGGAAACCCGCGTGGTCATGGGCTGCCAGCACCTGCTGCGGGTGGCCTCCCTTGCCGACGCTCCGGCCTTCGACATCCGCTACTCGCCCTCGCAGATCGACGACACGGACCACGACCTGCAACTGTGCCTGGCCGGCTGGAAGGTCTTTTACTGCGGCACGGTGACCTGCGTACATCGTCAGGAATCCGGCACCTCCATCCGCAGCAAGCTCAATCTGGCCAGCCAGGGCAGCATCATGGGCAACGACATCAAGTTCCATTACAAATGGTACGAGCACAAAGACGCCCTAGCCGCCCTCGATGCGTTGAATTTGCACGCATAAAGGGCAAGCTGCGCAGTCGGCCGTCGTGGCGGTCCTCTCTTGACAAAACCGATTCGCGTGCCAATATTTTGAAATGTAATCACACTATCCTATAGTGATGGGAGGTAGGATTATGTTCAAGAGTCTTTTGCCGCGTCTTCGGGAAAAATCCCTGGCCACCAAGCGGCCCATGAGCATGGCCGATTTGATGGAGGATTTCTGGAACGAACCTTTTGGCGCGTTGCCCAATCTCTTCAAGGACGTGGGCTACCCGGCCGTGGACGTCAGCGAAGCCGACGGCGTGGTGACGGTCAAGGCGGAGTTGCCCGGCATCGAGCCGAAGGATGTGGAAATCACCATTGAAAACGACATGCTTGTGCTTCGCGGCGAAAAGAAGTTCGAGGACGAAGAGAAAAAGGACGACTACCACCGCATCGAACGCGCCTATGGCTCGTTTTCCCGTAGCGTGCCCCTGCCGGGCAAGGTGAAGGAAGATGCGGCCAAGGCCCGCTTCGACAAGGGCGTTTTGACCATCACGTTGCCCCTGGATGCGGCCGAGACCGCCAAGAAGATCACTATCGAAGGCTAGGCCTTCTTTGTCCCCCCAGCCGAACGCCGGGACCGCCAGGCCCCGGCGTTTTTTGTGGCCAGGACAATCGGTCCCGTTCCCGCATCCGGGTCGCGGCCGCTTCCCTGCCCGCCGTCCCTTCCCGACTCTTCCGTCCCGTTGCGGGCCGGACGCGACGCCTGTTCCCCGCCTTGCCCTTTTCCACCAGCCCCAGGTGTGCGGGCCGCACGGCCCGCCCCCCCCTTTCCCGCGACCTCGCGGGCTATTTTCCTGGACCGGCCAGACCGGCCGGACCGGCCCCCACCGACATCTTCCAGGGAAAGCGCGGGCCGGGCCGTGAAGAAACGGCCTTTTCTTTGTTCAATTAAGTTCAATATTTTTAGTATATTAAGAATTAATCATGCCCCATTGAACATTTTCGGTTGACGGCGGGGCCCTCATTTGGCAGAAATCCTTCCTCGGCAACGGCGGCCGCCCCGCCGCTCCGGACCGGACAAAAAAGATTGAGAAAAAGTTTGACAACCGGGCCGGATGCAAGTAGAAATACGGGTCTTTGAAACGAGGCGGCATAGCCAAGTGGTAAGGCAGAGGTCTGCAAAACCTCCATTCTCCGGTTCAAATCCGGATGCCGCCTCCACAGCCGATCATGAGCGGGAATAACTCAGTGGTAGAGTGCAACCTTGCCAAGGTTGAAGTCGCGGGTTCAAATCCCGTTTCCCGCTCCACTTCGTCATCCCGAGGGCCGGCCCCAAAGCCGGCCCTTTTTCTTTGCCAGCCTTCGGCTTTTGCGCTATTGGCGGCCTTCCATACCAAACGGGAGCCATCGTGAGCCAAGAAGTCCCCCTTTCCGCACCCCTTGACGAATTGCTCGACGCGGCCAAAGCCCGCTACGACGTCCGGTTCGAACCCGTGACCATCGGCGGCGTCACCTTGCAGATTCTCCAGCTCGCCGACCTCGAGGCCCTGATCGACCGACTGGCGAAGCGTGCCGGAGCCGGTCCCATCGAACTCCCGTACTGGGCCAAAATCTGGCCGGCCTCCATGCTGCTCGGGCATTTCCTCACCCATCTGGACCCGGGGCCGGGCCGCACCCTGATCGAACTCGGCGCGGGGGTCGGCATCTGCGGTCTTTTCGCCGCCGCAAAGGGGTTTCACGCCCTCATTACCGATATCCACCCCGACGCCCTGCTTTTTTCCAAAATCAACATCCTCCACAACGGCCTGGCTGACCGGGCGGACGTGGCCCGGGTCGACTTTTCCGCCGACCGTATCGGCCGGCGCTTCGACGTCATCCTCGGCTCGGAAGTGCTTTACCTGGAAAACACCTACCGGGGGCTGCTCAAGTTCCTGCTGGCCCACATCGGGAGCGCCCAGGACGCGGAAGTGGTCCTGGCCAAGGACTTCACCCGCCGGGCCAGCAAGTTTCTGGGGCCGGCCGAAAAGGAATTCGAGGTGGCCGAACGCGTGATCGGCTACAAGGAAAAAAATCCCGAAAACGGCCAGCCCGAACGCAAGCTGTGCCAGGTCTACCGCATGCGCCCGCGCAAACGGATCTGACGCCGCGCATTTTCCCGGGACGCAACGCATATGGATAAAAGCCTTCTCGCCCGCACCGGCCTGACAGCAAGGCCCAAGGGCTACGTCCGCGACCAGGACAAGATCTGCCCCCCCAGCGAAACCGTGGCCCGGGCCAAGGCCGCCTTTTCGCGCCTTGGGACCGGGGTTCTGGCCGAAACCCGGCGCATCGACACCGGACGCCTCGGCATCCCGGTCTTCATGAGTCTTTGCGGCGAAACGGCCCGGGCCGTCATGCCCACCCGCAAACAGATGGGCAAGGGCGCTTCTCCCGAGCAAGCCGAAGCCTCGGCGCTCATGGAACTGGCCGAGCGGTTCAGCTTCTTCTCCTTCTGGGCCGATCCGAGCCGCTTCACCGAGGCGACCTGGTCCGAGGCCGAAGCCCGGTTCGGCAAGGCCCTGGCGCCGGTGGCGCTTCTTCGCCACAGCGTCGGCGAGGACATCGACGACGCAACGGCTCGCCGGGTGCTCGACCTCTACCCCTGGCGCTTCGCCCCGGCCCGGGACATCGCCGCCGGCCGCGATGTGCTTCTGCCCTTGGACTGGTTCAAAATGCTCAACGAGTTCAACGGGTCCTCGGCCGGCAACTGCTTCGAGGAATCCGTGCTCCAGGGGGCCTGCGAGCTGGTGGAACGCCACGTGTGCGCGGTCGTCGACCGCGACCGCCCGACCCTGCCCACCATCGATACGGCCGGGATCACCGACGCAGTGCTGGCCTACCTGCTGGCCGCCTTCGCCCGCGAGGGCATCCGGGTATGGCTCAAGGACTTCACCCTTTCCATGCCCGTGCCCACGGTGGCCGCCATTGCCTACGATCCGGCCACCTTTCCCGACGCCTCGGAAATCGTTTTCACCGCCGGCACCGCCGCCTCGCCGGTCAAGGCCGCCATCCGGGCCCTGACCGAAGTGGCCCAGCTTGCCGGCGACTTCGAGACGGGCAGCAATTACGAAGCCTCGGGCCTGCCCAAGTTCGTGACCCTGGAGGAGGCCGGCTGGCTTTTTGCCGGGCCGCACACCTCCCTGGAATCCCTGCCGCATCTCGAACGCGGCGACATCGCCGAGGAGCTGGCCGTCCTGGCCTCCGACCTTTCGGCCCTGGGGCATCCGCTTTTGACCGTGGACACCACCCACCCGGTCCTGGAGCTTGCCGCCAACTACAACATCGTGCCCGGCTTCGCCTTTCGCGAGCGCACGCCGAACGCGTCGCTCGGGCTTTTCACGGGCCGGCTTCTGGCCGAACAGGCCCCGCCGCACATTGCCGCGCCGGGACTGGCAAATCTGGCCGACATCTACCCCGGCGCGCCTTTTCTCCCCTTTTTCGAAGGCATTTTCGCCCTGCGCCTGGGCGACCCCGAACAGGCGCTGCCCGCCTTCGCCCGAGCCGAGGAAATCCAGCCCGACGACGAGGACCGGGCCCTGGCCGCCTTTTACCAGGCCCACGCCCTGTCGCTTCTGGGACGGTTCGGCCCGGAACTCGCCGCGCACCTCGACCGGGCCATCGCGAGCTCTCCGGCGGTCAAGGAATACTACAACCTGCGCGGCGTCAGTCGCTTCAAGGCCGGGGACTACGAGACGGCGGCGGCGGATTTCGAGGCCGCCCTGGCCCTGGACGCGGGCTCGGCCATGGACCTGGCCAACCTGGGTTTGTGCCAGGAACGGCTGGGCCGGCTGGATCTGGCCGCGCATCATCTGGGCGCGGCGTTGGCCCTCGACGGCGACATTACGTTCGCCCGGGAAGCGCTCGATCGTATCGGTTCCGAACGCGATTTGCCGAACAATTGATGCAACATCGTGACTTATTACACAATTTTGTAATTAATAAGCCCCTGTTTTTGGGAAAATCGTTGACAAGAACCTCTTTTGCTGCTTACTTTTAAAAAGTAACGCGGGAGCCGGATCGTCACACGGCGCCCTGACAATCACGACCCATCGGGCATCAAGGGTGCTCTGATTCATGGGTGAGGCCCCCCGCCACTCGGGGAGGCATTTGAATCCGCCCGGCCAACGGTTCACGACCCGGGCGCTTGTTTTATCAACCTGTAAGGAGGATGCGCATGGCAACTGTCGAGTACAAAGGCCACTCTTTCGAAGTCGACGAAGACGGCTTCCTGCAGAAGTTCGAGGACTGGACCCTCGATTGGGTTGACTACGTGAAGGACTCCGAGGGCATCAAGGAACTCACCCCGGAGCACAACAAGGTCATCGAATTCCTCCAGGACTACTACAAGAAAAATGGCATCGCCCCCATGGTCCGCATCCTGTCCAAAGTGACCGGGTTCAAGCTGAAGCACATCTATGAGCTGTTCCCGTCCGGACCGGGTAAAGGAGCCTGCAAAATGGCTGGCCTGCCCAAGCCCACCGGCTGCGTCTAGGCCACACGTTCCTCGAGGAAGAAAGGCGGCGGGGCGACCCGTCGCCTTTTTTCGTCCGCGCGCATCCTCCCCGGTCCGTCCCGTCCGCATGGCTCGAAGCATCACGTTTCGCCCTAAGGACATCCCGCCCGCCATCGCCATCGTCACGAAAAAAGGGCCGGCCCCCTTCGTCTAAAAGCGCTTGCGGTCGAGCCAGGACAAACCCGCCCAGGGCGCGCGTCATTGAGCGCCCTTCCCGCACCGCCCCCTTGGTTCCCCGCCATTTAAACGTTTCCCCAAAGGGGGAGGAATCTCTCAGACAACGCTTCAGGCGCTAAAAGCTTGAGGAAGGGGAGAGCGCGAGAGGGGAGAACCCTTTCCTGAAAGGGGGTTTCCCTCTCGCACCATTTTCTATTTCTTCGCCTTGGTCGTGGCCTTGGGCTTCGCCTTCACCTTGGCCTTGGGCTTTTTCTTCGGCTTGGGCTTTTTTTTCGGCAGCTTCCCTTCCTCGGCCAGCTTGAAGAGCTTGCGTTTCTTGGAGTCGAAGGTCAGGGCCGTCTTGATGGCGGCAAGGCCCAGGGCGGCGATGGTCAAAATGATGACCAGCCCCTTTTGCAGTTGCCACTTCTGCTGTTCCATCATGTTGGCCATCCACCCCTGGCCGGAACGCTGAAACAGATAGACGAAGACCGGCACCAGCACCAGCGACAGGCCCAGGCTCACCACTTCCATCCACATGAAGTTGCGGCCGAGCAGCATACAGAAAAAAGTCGCGTCGCGCACGATGCGAAGCGTGATGAGCCGGGTGCGCAGGGTGCGGATGCGCTCGTCCACCTCGGGCAGGTATTCCCGGCTTTTGTGGAAATTTTCCGCCTCGTCCATGGGCGTGGTGCGCATCCAGTTGAGCTTAATGGCGCAGTAATTGAAATCCCGATTGAACTCGCGCAAAAGGGCCGGAAACGGAAACCAGGCGGCCTCGCGCTGCACGGTTTTGAGTTCCTCGAACTGGCGGGCCTGGCTTTGCAGCATGGCCTTGATCTCGGCCTCGATCTTTTTTCGCACCGCCTCCTGGGTCTCGGCCACGCCGACTTCCATCCGCTTGAAGGCCACGTAGTTTCCCTGCTTGCCGAGCGTGGTCAGCTCTTCGATGCGGGTCGCGGCCTCGGCCAGATAGGGTTCGTCCTCCAAAAAGCGGTCCCGCACCGACTGCGACAACTCCCCCAGGGCACCGAGCAGCATGACGCCGCCGTCCTGGGCCTTCTTCCAGATGTGCCATAACGCGGCCAAGATATGCGGCCGGCCGCGCTCCAGCTCCGGGTCCACCATCACCCGGTTGAACATCGCCGGATCGCCGGCAAGCAGCTTGTTGAAAATCTGCATACCCTGGTCGATGAACCCCATCTTCACCAGGCACACCCCCTGGCGGTAGACGGGTTCGAGCCATTTGGGGCACTCCTTGAGCGTGTCCCGGTACAGGGCGATGGCCTTGTGGCAGTCGCCCTGCGCCTCGAAGCTGCGGGCTTGCAGACATAAGAAGTAGCCGCGCTGCATGGCGTTGTAGCAAAGCCGTCCGGACTCCTGCCAATAATAGACAGCCTTGGTCCAGTCCCCGGCCTCCATGGCCTGGAAGCCTTGCAAGGATTTGGGCTGGTAGGCCCGGGGATATTTTGTCAGGGCCTGGCCCATCTGGGTTTCGTAGCTCTCGGAGCTCCCGTCGCGAAGCGCGGTCAACGCCGCCCAGAAATAGTCCCCGTCCTTGGGGCCGAGCTGCGACAACCCGGCTGGCATGTCCTTGCCCCGGCTGCGCCAGAGCATCTCCAGCATGCGCAATTGAAACGGCAGGTCGATCTCGAAGATGACCGACAACATGAGGTCCGAGTCCTCTTTACCGCCAAGCCGCTTGGCCATCTCGGCCACGGGGTCGGCGGTCAGGGCCGTATCCAGCTTCTGGGAAATCGCCTCCAGCCGGTCCATGTTGACGTCGCCGAAGCGCTCCCAGAGCTCAGGGCGCGGGGCGGTCAGGGCCTTGGACGGGCACTGCGCCGGCTTGTGGTTGTTGAGGCCGCAGTAGAAACAAATCGCCGCGTCGCCGCCGGACAGGCTGGCCGGCAGGGGCACGGCCAAGACTCCCTGGGGCTCGGACTCCGCGTCGGCGTCAAGAAGACTGACATTGCACCAATCGTCGATGGACGCGCCGCGCGACAGTGCCCTGGCCTCGTGGATGGCGAACCCCTCCCCCAGGAGAAACGCCGAGCGGTAGCTCATGTGGGGAAAATCCGGGGTCAGCCGGTCCCAGTCCAGGCCCAGGCGGCGCGGCAGGTCCTTGCCCATGGTGCGTCCCTTGGACGGCACGAGGGCCATGACGCTCGGCCAGTAATGCCCCTGCTCGCCTTCCTCCTTGAGGTGCATGATGCGCGAAAGGGTATCGCGGTTCCAGTTGCGGAAACGGCGCAGTCCCGGAACCTCGAAAATGAGAAATCCCTCGTGGCGCACGAATTTGAGCCCCAGCCGCTCGACGATGTCGAGCAGTTCCCCGGCGATGTTGCGCCAGCCGTCGGCCGTGTCGCGGCTTAAGGGATCGCCAAGGGGCTTCAGGACTCCCAGCCAGCCGAGCCCCGATTCGTAGGACAAGGCCGTATCGGCCTCGAGCAACTCGAAATGGATGCGGGCCAGGCCCGAGCCCGGCTTGGTCGGCGTACTCGAAAGGCCGGGGTTGGTGGCAAGCTGATTCTTGAGGTTGGGATGCAGCAGAATTTCCAGGGACTCCGCCGGCGTCACATGCTGCCGGGAAAGCTCCACGGACAGCGACAGCGAGGTCTCGAACTTGGGGCTGATCAGCAGCGTGGCCGGAAACGCCTCGATGAAAACCGGCAAGGCGTTGACCCGGCCCCAGACATGGATGCGCCCCAAGGCCCGCAGCCCCTCATCGCCGAGGAAAAACCACAACGCCTGCCCCGGGGCCCCGGCAATGCGGAAGCCGCCGTGGTCGAGCAGCATGCTGTCGAAGCCCGGATCGAGCTGGCCGTCCCAGGCCACCCAGACGCCGATGCCGGTATGCACCATGCGGGTGGAGCCGACATGGGGCAGATGTTCCAGCAGGGCGGAAATATGAAGCGTGGACAACGGCGCGTTTCTCCCTTATTTGGCGGCCATGGACATCTCAAAAACCATCGCTGAACTGAAGACCCTGCCCGGCTTTCTCGAAAAGGTCGGCATGGTGCTCGTGCACAACGGCATGGCCCGGGCCACGTCGCGAAACGGTGCCCCGGTGGGCACCCTCAAGGTCAAGGTGGACCAGGACCTGGTGGAAAAATTCCGCCAGGAAGGCGAGGCCATGCCCGGCATGTTCCGGGTGCTGGTCGAAGCCAGGGCCGGCACCTTCGCCCCGGGCGACGACCTGCTTTTCATCGTGGCCGCCGGCGATATCCGGGAACACGTGCTGGCCAGCCTGACCTACACGCTGACGCACATCAAGGCCGAGGCCATCACCAAGACGGAAATCGCGCCTTAGGCTTAGGCTTAGGCAAGGAAGAAGAATGCGAGAGGGGAAACCCTTTGCAAAGGGTTCTCCCCTCTCGCGCTCTCCCTTTCCTAAACCTTTTCCCTTGTTGGGCCTCACAACGAGCCTTCTTTTTAAGTCTTTTGAAAGGGGGCCCGGGGGAAAACTTTTCTTCAGAAAAGTTTTCCCCCGGCGGCTTTCTCCGCAACGGCCAGCACCCGGGCCGCTTCTTCCGGCTTGTCGCGCTTGAGGCAACCCTTGGCGTAGCACAGGGCCTTGCGCCGCAATTCCTTTTTTATGCAGTCTTTATGCCAAGGAGTGAGGTCGCCCCGGCCGAGAAGTCCGGCCATGGAGCGGATGCGAAAAAGATCCTGGCCCACGTAGATCGCCGAGAGTTGATCGGGCCGGCCGCCGTGACGCACGGCGAGGAGTTCGTCCAACAGCCCCACCGGATGGCGCAACAGTGTCCGCAGCCACAGGTCGTAGTCCTCGCAAGCCGGCAGGCTTTCGTCGAAGCCGCCGAGCTCTTCCCAGAATTCCCGGGTGAACATGACCGTGGAGGGGCTGACCAGGCAGCGGCCGAGCGCCTGCTCGAAAAAAAAACCGTCCGGCTTGCCTTGGGCCTTGCCCGGATTGACCCGTCGGCCGCCGCGCATCCATATCTCCTGGGTCTGGCTTATGGCCAGGCTGCGCTGCCGCATACAGGCCAGTTGCCGCGTGGTTTTTTCGGGCAGCCACTCGTCGTCGGAGTCAAGCAGCGCCAGATACGCGCCCCGGGCAGCGGCCAGCCCCCGGTTTCGCGCGGCCGACACCCCCCGCCCCGGAGTATGGCGCAGCACCCGCAGCCTGGGGTCGACGAGGGCCGCCAACGCCGCCGGCGTGTCGTCGGTGGAGCCGTCGTCGATCACGATCACCTCGATGGGGGCGTGGGTCTGGGCCAGGGCCGAGGTCACGGCCCGCACCACCATGTCCGCCCGGTCCCGGGTGGGGATGACCGCCGACACCAATGTCGCGTCTTCGCAAGAGCGTCCACCGTCCATGTCGGGACTCTACATTTCCCGTTCCCCCCTGCCAAGCCGCCCCTTTCCGGTTGCCCCCATCACGGGCATACTGCCCCCTCAAGGAGGCACTGCCATGACACCCGTGCATGCCGATTTCTTCCGAGCCTACCGCCAACAACTCGCCGTGCGCCCCGGAGAGACCGCCTTCCAGGTGGTGGTGGCCCAATCCGACCTGTTCATCGTGGCCGAGCGCCCCCTGGCCCGGGAAATCGGCGCCTTCGTCTCCGAGCTGCGCCGGGAGCTGACGGCCTATATCCTCCTCCATCCGGATTTCCGCGAGAGCCTCACGCCGGTGCCGACGGGCGACGACGCCCCGCCGCTCGCCCGGGACATGGCCGAAGCCGCCGCCCGGTTCGGCGTGGGCCCCATGGCCGCCGTGGCCGGAGCCCTGGGACAGGCCGTCTCCGACCATTTCGCGGCGCTTTCACCCAACCTGCTGATCGAAAACGGCGGGGATATCTATCTGCGCTCGAACGTGGAACGCACGGTGGCGCTTTTGGCCAAACCCGTGGAAGGGGCGCGACTGGCCCTGCGCTTCGCGCCCGACGACCTGCCGACGGCGGTATGCGCCTCCTCGGCCAAGGTCGGACATTCCCTCAGCCTGGGACAGGCGGATATGGTGACGGTGGTGGCCGACCGGGGAGCCGTGGCCGACGCGGCGGCAACGGCGCTCGGCAACCTCCTGTCCGGCCAGGGCGATCTGGATGCGGTGCTGGCTGCGGCGGAAAGCCTGAAACGACGCGGCGTGCGCGGGGCCTTCGCCCAATGCGGGGAGATGGTCGGCGTCGTCGGCAACATCGAACTCGTCGCCATTGAGGCATAAGGAAGAAGGGAGAAGGGAGAAGGGAGAGGAAGAATGCGAGAGGGGAAACCCTTTAAAAAGGGTTCTCCCCTCTCGCGCTCTCCCCTTCCTAAACTTTTCAATAGTTACTAGTTGGATACGAACAATACACCATCACTATTAGAAGTCTTTGAGGAGGGGGTTCGGGGGAACCCCTTTCTTCAGAAAGGGGTTCCCCCGATTCCTTTCCTCCCCAAAAAACGAACGCCGGACAGAGACTGTCCGGCGTTCGCCCGGCCAATGGCGGCCTCCCCCTAGCTGGCTATAGCGGATATGGCGACCGGCTGCCTGGCAGCCTGGAGGGTGCGACGTAATGTCGAGGGGGTGATATCAGGCATGGATGCTCTCGATGGTGCGCTCCAACTCCCGGCCAAGGGGCGTGCGCAGGGACAGATGGCGTTCGACGTTGGTGATGCCTTTGACCACGGTCGAATGGCGGCGATTGAACCGGTTGCCGATGTCGGCCAGGGACAGGTCCGTGTGCTGGCGGGCCAGCAGAAAAGCCGTATTGCGGGCCAGAACGTACTGGCGCTTGCGGGATTTGGAAATGAGCTGTTCGGGCGAAAGCCGGTAGACGTCACAGACATAGGACACGATGTCGTCGAGGTTGAGCGGCCGGGCCGCGATATCGTAGTGTCTGAGCACGTCCCAGGCCAGGTCCACGGAAATGCCGCAGTTGAGAAGCCTGGCCTTGAGCGCCAGGTTTTGCAGGCAGCTTTCGAGCTGGCGCACGTCGGCGCTCAGCCGATCGGCCAGGAGCGTGGACACGTCGTCGGGCAACAGCACCTGGTGCACGGCGGCCTTGCGCTCGAGGATACGCTTGCGCATCTCCCGGTCCGGCTTGTCGATGACAGCCAGGAAGCCGGAGCCGATGCGCGAAAGCAGCTGGGCATCGAGGCCGGTCAGGTCCTTGGGCAAAAACGAGCTGGTGAAAACCAGCCGACAGCCCCGGGACTGGAGCGCCTTGAGGGTATTGAGCAGCTCGTCCTGAATGCGCGGCTTGTCGCGGAAGAAATGGATATCCTCCAAAAGCAGCACGTCGACGTTTTCCCGAAACGCGGCCTTGAAGCGCTCCACCTGTTTGGTCTTGAGCGCCATGACCAGCCGGTTGGCGAACTCCTCGGCCGAAAGGTAGGCCACGCGGAGTTTTTTTCTCTCCTGGCCGCCGCCAAAGCTCAACTGGCGGCCCATGGCCTGGATGAGATGGGTTTTGCCCAGGCCCGGGGCGGAACTGATGAAAAGCTGTTCGGCCGAAAGCGTCAGATCGCAAATGCCCCGGCTGGCCACGTAGGCCAGTTCGTTGCAGGGACCAACCACGAACTCGTCGTAGCTGAAGCGGAAACGGTCTTCGGCCAGATCCGGCGCCTTGGGCGTCATGGGCAAAGTCAGGGCCTTGGCGGCCCGCATGGGCCTGGGCCCTTGAGGAGCGCTTGCGGCCACGGCACCATTGTGGGCGATTTTTCCTTCGGTCACCACGACGCGGGGCCGGGAGCCCATCACCACGGCTGCGGCCTCGGCCACGGCATCGGCCAGCCGTTCCCGCACCCAGGACGCCACGAAGGCGTTGGGCGCGGTCAATTCCAAAACGCCGTTGCGGGCCCGGGCCGCCAGCGGCTTGATCCAGAGGTTGTAGAGTCCGGGACTGAGGGTCTTTTCGAGAAGCATTTTGGTTTTGGGCCAGATCGTATCCATGCGGGCACCCTACGGACGGCTGACCAGGGGGCAAAGGCTGATTAGGGGCCGCTTTCAGGGGCCGGCCCCCTGGATTCTCTACAGCGCAACCTCCTTAAATCATAGGACGTCTCCGTAGAGCCAGTAGCGACGGGGACTTTCGGCACCGACCGCGAGGCCCCGCCGGACAAGGGTTTTCGGAGGCCGCCGGTCATTTTGCACATTTGTGTACGGGTTTTCCACAACACCATTTTACAATATCTCCATTTTCCTCAATCAACGTTTATTTTTTTCGTTCTCAAACAGACGATTTTTGTGTTGACCACGGGAAAAGCCGCTTGGCCCCTACCGATACGCGCCATGCCGCCCCGATGCAGTCACGAACATGTCACGAACAACATTGCAAATTCATTGGTAAAAAAAATATATACCGCAATTTATACGTGTTGCGCATAAAAAAAGTAAAAAACCCGTCACCGAAGTGGCGGGTTTGAAATACGGGCAAAAGAGTCGAAAATCAGACGTTAGACTGGAATATTTGGCTTGACGTCCCGTACGGGATAGCGGCCGCAGGAAAAACGCACATCTTCCGGACAATAGCCGAGCCGTTCGCAACGCGCGCCGGCCGTGGCGAAGACCACCGGCAGCGCTTCCTTGCACAGATCGAGCATCCGCCCGGCCATGGCCCGGATCTCCCACTGGGCGCGCATGCAGCAGCGCAGCTCGAAGAAATGCAGCAGCGACCGGCAATTCATGGTCACGACGACCTTGGTTTCGCAGGCGTTGGGCAAGACGAACCGGGCGTCCTCGTTGGCCTTGGCCCCCCGGCCGTGGGCTTGCAGGACGGCCTGCAAATCGGCGTAGGCTTTCCCGGCCGCGGCCATGGCCGCCTCGAAACGTTCCCTGGCCTCGGGCACGGCGGCAATTTGCGGCGGCAGCACGTAATCGAAACCGGCCGCGTCCACGTAGCGCTGGGACTGCTGGGAATAGCTCGCGAGGCGATGGCGCACGAGCTGGTGGGAAAGCGCCCGGGACACGCCGGCGACGGCGAAGGTGAAGGAGACGTGCTCGATGGGCGATTCATGACCCGAGGCCAGGATGCGGGCGACGAAATCGGCCTGCTTTTCCTGGGCGATCTCGCCGGCCAGAAGGCGCGGCCACATGTCCGCCACGTACCCGTCGTGGTAACATTGGCGAAAGGCCGCGTAGATGAGCGAGAGGGCGTCGGGGGTATGGGCAAGCAGGGTGACGGCAAGCTTCGTTGCGGGCATGTCAGTCGAGCATTCCTTGTTTGACGTGGGCGTAGGCCTTGGCGGTGGCCACCCGGCCTCGCGACGTGCGCTTTATGAGTCCGCACTGGATGAGGTAGGGCTCGTAGATCTCCTCGATGGTGCGGACCTCTTCGCTTAAGGCCACGGCCAGGGTCTTCACGCCGACCGGGCCGCCCTCGTAGTGGCGGATGATGGTCGTGAGAATCTTGCGGTCCATCTGGTCAAGGCCGTGCGGGTCCACGTCCAGGCGGGCCAGGGCCTCGCAGGCGAGCGTCTCGTCCAGGGTGGACGCGCCGGCCACCACCGCGAAATCGCGCAGCCGGCGCAACAGCCGGTTGGCGATGCGCGGCGTGCCCCGGGATCGCTGGCCGACGACCAGCGCCCCGCCCGGCGTCACGCCGATGCCGAGGATGCCGGCCGAACGGGTCACGATGCGGGCCAATTCCTCGGGGCTGTAAAATTCCAGGCGAAAGATCACGCCGAACCGATCGCGCAGAGGCGAAGTCAAAAGCCCCAGGCGCGTGGTGGCCCCGACCAGGGTGAACGGTTCGAGGTCGATGCGCACGGTGCGCGCCCCGGGGCCCTGGCCTATAATAAGGTCGAGCTTGAAATCCTCCATGGCCGGATAGAGGATTTCCTCCACCGCCGGAGGCATGCGGTGGATTTCGTCGATAAAAAGGATGTCGCCGCGCCGCAGGTTGGTGACGATGGCGGCCAGGTCGCCGCAACGCTCGAGCACCGGTCCGGTGGTGGTCACCAGATTGACGCCGAGCTCCGAGGCCATGATCTGGGCCAGGGTGGTCTTGCCGAGCCCCGGCGGACCGTAGAGCAGGCAGTGGTCCAGCGCCCGGCCCTGCTCCATGGCGGCGTGCAAAAATACGCGCAGATTGGCCCGCAGATCGTTTTGACCGATAAACTCGGCCAGTTTCGAGGGGCGGATGGAATCGTCCGGGCCGGCCGGTGCGGCGGTCTGGCCCAACGTGTCGCAATCGTTTGTCATGTCTTTTCGGAAGCCAGGCGTTTGAGGGCCTGGCGCAAGGCGCCGGCCACGTCGAGATCGGGCTCGTCGTCCAGCACGGCCGTACCCACGCGTCTGGCGTCGGCTTCAGGATAGCCGAGATTGGTCAGTCCCGCCACCACGTCGGCCAGGACCCCGCCGCCGGGGATGGGGGCCAGGGCAGCGGCGGCCGTGACGGCCCGGCCCTCGAACTTGTAGGTCAGCTCGATCAGGATGCGCTGGGCGCTTTTCTTGCCGATGCCGGACACCTGGGTCAGGGCGTCCAGGTCGCCCGTGGCCACGATGCGGGACAGATCGTCGGCGGTATAGCGCGACAGGATGGCCAGGGCGGTCTTGGGGCCGAGCTTGGTGATGCCGATGAGGATGCGAAAGGTTTCCCGGTCTTCGAGTGTGGCGAAGCCGAAGAGTTCGAAGGCGTCCTCGCGCACCACCGTGTGCACGAAAAGGGACGCCTGGCCGCCCGGGGCCGGCAACGCAGCCGCTGCGGGGCCCGGCAGCTCCAATTCATAGCCGACGCCGCCCGGGGTCAGCACGATGGCGTACCGGTCCCGGCGCACCACCACCCGTCCTTCGATATACCCGATCATCGCGCCTCGCACAGGCGCGTCAGCCGCCTCTGGTTCAGGTGACACACGGCCGCGGCCAAGGCGTCGGTCGCGTCCACGGCGAAAGTTTCCCGACATGCCAGCACCCTGCCCACCATGAAGGCCACCTGGGATTTTTCGGCCCGGCCGGTGCCGACCAGGCTTTTTTTGATGATGGTCGGTTCGTAGGAGAAAACCGGCAACCCGGCCACGGAACAGGCGGCCAGGGCCGCGCCCCGCGCTTGGCCGAGCTTCAAGGCCGTTCCCGGATTCTTGGACACGAACACGTTCTCCACCGCCGCCTCGACCGGGGCATGCTGGCCGATCAGCTTGGCAACAGAGGTATAGATGGTGCCCAGACGCCGGCAAAAATCGGTATCCGCCCCGGTGCGCACGACGCCGGCGGCCACAAGCTCCAGCACGCCCGAACGCTCGCGCACGAAACCATAGCCCGTGACGCGCGACCCGGGATCGAGTCCCAAGACGACAAGCTCAGCCCCGGATTGCATACCGCATTACGCCTCCTGCCCCGCCTGCCGTTTTCCTACCCTTCCCCGTCGATCACAACCAGCGGAAAATGCCCGAGGAAACGCCCGGGCAGCCAAAGGGCCGTCACACCGGATTCCCGCCTTGAAGGAAATCCCCCGGCAATTCGGATTATCGCACCCCTCGCATCCCCCATCAAAGGGGGCCGGGGGGAATTATTCCCCCCGGTAGGGAGGGTCCGGGAGGGGCAACGCCCCTCCCGGGGCTTCGTTTACACCAGCAGTTCGTCGGGCAGGTCGCCGTTGGTGTGGACTTTCTGCACGTCGTCGTTGTCTTCGAGCATGTCGATAAGCTTTAAAAGCTTCAGGCCGTTTTCCTCGTCCAGGGCCACGGTGTTGGACGGCAGCATGGACACTTCGGCGTCATCGGTGGTCATGCCGGCCGCCTCGAACGCGCCGCTTAGGGCATCGAAGTCCTCGGGGGCGCAATGCACCTCCCAGACGTCGTCCTCGTCGGCGATGTCCTCGGCCCCATGCTCCAGGGCCACTTCCATGAGCTGTTCCTCGGTGAAGGACTCCTTGGGAAAGGAGAAGACGCCCTTTTTGGCGAACATCCAGCCCACGCAGCCGGCCTCGCCCATGGCCCCGCCGCCCTTGGACAGCAGGTGACGCACGTCGGCCACAGTGCGGTTGCGGTTGTCGGTGGCCGCCTCGACCAGGAGGGCCACGCCGCCGGGCCCGTAGCCTTCGTAGAGGACCTCTTCGAGATTCTCGCCGCCCAGCTCGCCGATACCCTTCTTGATGGCCTGTTCGATCTTGTCCTTGGGCAGGTTGACGGCCTTGGCCGCGGCGATGGCCGATTTGAGGCGGTTATTGAGCGCCGTATCCGCGCCGCCGGCCTTGGCCGCCAGCATGAGTTCCTTGGTCACCTTGGTGAAAAACTTACTTTTCTTGGCATCCTGTACCGACTTGTGAGCCTGGATATTATGCCATTTACTATGTCCGGACATCATGCCTCCTCGATATCCCTGGCGCACCGGGTCGCCCCGGCCGCCCTTCTGTCATTGTCTTTACGTTTTCGATCCACCCTCGGCCACCGTGTCATCCGGCGGCAAGGGCGGAGGGTCGGGATCGGGAAGCTCCGGAACCGGCGGGCGAAATCCCGTGGCCACGTAGAATATTTCCTTGCTTTCGGCCCGGGAGCTTTTGGGCTTGGCCACGCGGACCTTGTCGAAATAGTCCCGAAGCCCCTTCTGAAAGGCCGGCGCGTCCGGCCCCTGAAAAATCTTGACCACGAAGGCGCCGCCGGGCTTGAGCCGCTCAAAGGCCACGGAAAGCGCCGCCTCGCACAACTCCAGGGATCGGGCCTGGTCCGCGAACTTGACCCCGGTGGTCTTGGGGGCCATGTCGGAGAGCAGCACGTCGAAGGGACCAAGGCGCATAAATGCCGCGACGATCTCCGGCCCGGGTTCGAGCATGTCCCCGGTCATGTAGGTGACGTTGCCGGGAAAGGCCGTTGCGGCGTCATTGAGGTCGATGGCGAGCACCCGGCCCGCTTCCCCCACGCGGGAAGCGGCGAAAAGCGTCCAGGAGCCGGGGCAGGCCCCGAGGTCGAGCACCGACGCGCCAGGAAACAACAGGCGCGACTGCTTTTCGATCTCCTGAAGCTTGTAGACCGACCGCGCGGGATAGTTATCCTGCTTGGCCTTCTTGAAATAATGGTCGCGATACGTTTTCATGGCGGGTGCCCCGGATACCGTTATCCGAAACAGGTTTCAAGGGAAAGTCGTCCGGACGGGGCGCGGCGGAAAGGGACCGCCCCCCCTTGCCCCTCACCGAGACAGCCTTATTTCCCAATATATTACGGTAAAAGGACCCGAGACATGCCGGTCATCGACCATCCGACGATTTTGCGCGCCCTCAGTTGGGCCTGGGACCGGGCCGCCCGGGGGCTCCCCGGCCAGGAATCGGCCCACGCCCTGGCCGCGCGCCACATGGACCCGGAGGTGCCGCTCGGGGCGCGGCTGCAAAAAATCATCGCCGGGCACAAACGCAAGGCGGCGCTTTCGGGCTTCGTCACCAATGCCGGCGGGCTGGCCCTTTTGCCGGCGACGCTGCCCGTCAATCTGGCCGGCACGATTTTTCTGCAACTGCGCATGGTCCAGGCCATGGCCATCGTTTGCGGCCACGATCTGACCGACACGCGAGTGCGGGCGCTTTGCGGCCTGTGCCTGTGCGGAGCCAAGGCGGCCGAAGTGGCGGGCGCGGCCGGAGCGCGCCTTGGCGGCAGGCTGACGGCGGACATGCTGGCCCAGCTTGGCGGCGAGACGGCCGGCCGCATCAACACGCTGGTGGGACTGCGACTGCTGGCCCGGCTCGGGGATGCGGGCACGGCCGGCGTCGGCCGCATCGTCCCACTGGTCAGCGGTCTGGTCGGCGCGGCCTGGGACGCCTCGGTCACGGCCGGCATCGGCAAGGCGGCCATGGCCTTGCTGCCGACCGTTGCGGCGCCGGACGGTCAGTCTTTTTGCGGCAGCCGCCAGGACGGATCGTAATAGCCCTGCCTTGGCCGACGGGAGCGACTGCCGTGCAGTCCCCGGCGGATAAAAAAGAGCAATCGCCGGGTGAACTTGGCGGCCCAGGCATCGCAGGCCCTGTCCTGGCGAATGCGCTCGACAATGGTCGCCGCCTCCGGCGGCAGGCCCTCGCGCCTGGCGATGCGACGGCGTAGGGCGTAATGGCCCAGCTCGTCCGCCAGCACCATGATCTTGCGAAAGTTGCGCACCGAGCGGTTGACGTAAATATGGTAGCGGTCGTCACGATACAGCAAAAATCCCCAGCTATCGATATCGTCGACTTCGGTGACCACGAGATCCTCGCGCTTTTCCGCCAAGTCCACAAGCCTGGCCAAAAGTCCGGCCATACGTGCTCCTTCGCCCATCCGGGACGGATCGGCACTTTCAACAATAACGCCTTGGCGGGAAGCGTCAAGACGGCGCGGCGGTTGCGGCCCGGGGCGGCGGATGGTAAACATATGTACGGCCTGGAAGCGCCGGAGCAGTCTCCAGGCCTGGACGTGACAATGGCGCTGATCGAATTCAAACGCTGTCCGCATTGCGGCAAACCCACCTGGCAGGAATTCATCCCCCAGGCCCCTCCCGCCCTATCCTACTGGCGCTGCCGGGATTGCGGCGATCGCCGCGACGCCAAGCGTATCTGCGTGGGCGACAGCGCGCTTTTAAACCATGGCCGCATCCAGACCGAACACCTGTGCGCCGACGTGCTGATCATCGACATCAGCCGGCGCGGCACCCGGGTGCGCAGTGACGATGTGCCGATCACGGTGCACATGGGCCAGCGGGTGCTCTTTAATCCGCAACTCCAGCCGTGCGGCGAGCTGGCCCACTATCAGCCGGGCCTCGTGCGCTGGATTCGGGACAGGGAATTCGGCATCTGCTTCGAGCATCCGCTGTCGCTTTCCACCAGCGACATCACGCGCATCGTCAAAAACTGACCCCTCCTTTGCAAGACCGGCGACGTGGCCAGCGCCCGAGGGCCAACGGCGTTGCGCACGGGCCATCATACGGGTATGCTGGCCATGCGGCATTTTTCCCATAAGCCCATGCCGCGAAGGAAGGTCCGACCCCGCCCATGCAGGACTATGAAAAAATACGCCATGCGGTAAAGACCGGGGACAAGATCATGGAGCTGGCGGCGTCCCTGGGCCTGGACCCGGCACGCAACACGGTCAAGGACCTGGCGGACATGCTGCTGCAAAACGCCCTGGCCCAAGGCGACGAAAAGAGCCCCCCCAAGGCGTAGTTGCGTTCCCCCCCAAAACAACCATGCGTCGGTGTCGCCATCGCATTGGCACCCCGTTCGAAGGCGCACACCAAGGCGCACCGCGCCCTCCGGCGCGCGTTGGCCGGACCCGGGCCACAAAAAAAGGCCCGACGCTTGCGCGCCGGGCCTTTGTCTCCGATCGCCGCGCCCGCCACTTCGCCCGAAGCGGTCGAAGCGAGAAGCGCGAAAAAAATCAGACTTCCAGGTCGATAAGGACCGGGCCGAGAACGTTGCCCATGGGACGGGACAGGAATTCCTCGCGCTTGATCTCCTTGCCGTCGTAGAGCATGCTTTCGATGTGAATGACCTTTTGCATCCAGACGTTGTTCTCGATGGTCTTTGGAATGTCCGTCTCAATGATGCGCGCCGTGATCTTGTCGATATCGATTTCTTCGACATCGCTGAAGGAATACGTATGGATATATTCCTCGTTGTAGCCGAAACAATATAACAAATTATTTTTCACGAACGGCTGAAAGATCTTCTTGGCCGGATGACTCTTGACTTCGCAGTTGATCTTGTTCAGACTGACTCGAAGTTTTTCTCTTTCATTGACAATGATATAGACAACGGGACGGTTGCTTTCCAGCAAGTCCTCGCCGGAGGAATGCAGATTGTTGTCGGCCCCATGGAAGATATAATCGATATAGCGTTCCCGGTTGGCCTCCCTGGCCTCACGGACCATTTCCTTCTCGATGTAGGAATAGAAAACGCGCTGACCGAAACCCTTGATCTCAATGTTGAACTTCATCCTCTGCCTCCTCGGCACATTCCATGGTGTTCCGGCCCTTTCCGGGAAACGGCCCCAGTCCTTCCGGCCCGGCTATCGTACTGATCCTACGCGGCTTCCGCTATCCGGTCAATTTGCCTTGCGCGTCGCGGCGCTCGTTTTGGGCCTTTGCCTGCTCGCGCCGGCGGGAGCCGCCCGGGCCGCCGATCCGACTGTTGCCCTGGCCCCCTTTCTCGGCGCGCCCTACCGCGACGACGGCGTGGACGATCCGGCCGGCCGCCACACCCTGTTCGCCAATCAGGCCGCCTCGCTGCCCACGGCCGGCTACAACTGCAGCGGCTTCGTGACCACGGCCTCGCGGGGGCTCCTCGGCCGCCCCCTGCCCCTCGATGCGGCGGGGCGCGACCGCAAGGGCGATTCCGGCCCGGGCAGCCCACGCGGCCAGGACTGGGACTTCGGCTACGACCTGATCGTCAACATCACCGACGGGCTCCCGCGCCGCGTCCTGGCCCCAAACGCCCCAACAAGCGACCCGGCGGCCCTCGATGCCTCCCGCTTTCGGGGCTTCCCCCTGCACGACAAGGCGGCCTGGAACACGGCCCTTTCCTCCCTGCGACCGGGAGAAATGGCCCTTGTGGCATACAGCAAGGCAGTGAAAGGCCGGCTGCTCTATTACCACGTGGGCCTGATCGTGACCGACAGCCAGGGACGCAAATTCCTCTACCACGCCACTCCCGGCCACGGCGTCCACCGCCTCGAACTGTCCTCCCCGGCCGGCATGGCCGCCCTGGAGCAGGAATTCGCCGAAAAGCGCTTCGGCGACAAGCAGGTGCTGCTCGTGGCCGTGCCCCTGCCCCGCTGATCAGCTCCTCGGGAAAAGCCGCACCCCGCCTAACGCATCCTCGACCCGGTAGCCAAGGCCCTCGATATCCGCCCGAATGGCGTCGGCCCTGGTGAAATCCTTGTCCCGACGCGCCTGTTCCCGGGCCGCGACCAGCTTGGGCACCGGTTCGGGCCACTGGCGCGGGGCGACCGGCAGGCAGGCGGGATCGAGCAGCCCCAGCACGCCGTCGGCCGCACTGAGCGCGCCGCCCAGGCGCGCGGCATCGGCCGGGGTCAGGGACCCGGCGGCAATGAGCCCGTTGGCGAACCGGCAAAACGCGAACAGCTGGGGCCAGAACTGGAAAACGGCCAGATCGTCGGCCACGGCCGTGTCCAGGGACTGGGTCAGTTTCTCGGCTTCGGTCACGACCGCGTCCGAGGCGTTGCCCTGGCTGCCCGCGACCAACCCGAGATTGGCGGCCAGCTCCTGCACCCGGTTGCGGTTTTTCTCCCACATCCGAAGCGATTCCGGCACGGCGCAAAGCGGCTTGCGGTAGCCGACCGAAAGCAGCCAAGCCCGAACGGCCAGGGGATGGACGCCAAGGGCCAGCAAATCGGCCAGATCGGCCGTACCGGCTTCCTCGCCCTCCCGGCCGGCCACCCGCCCGCCGACCAGCCAGGCCGCCGGGGAAAAACCCGCCCCAACCGACCAGATGGCCCGCAGATTTTCCAGATGCGGAAAGGTCTTGTCCTCGTCGGTCAGCACAACGGTCACGGCGGGAAGCGCCTTGACCGCCGCCGCCGCCATCTGGAGAAACCAGCTCGGCCGCACATTGCCCCAGGGCGTGGACAAGGCGTCGCCGGCCTTGAGGTCCTTGAGGCTCACACGTTTGAGCAGCGTGAAATCCTGGGGATTGTCCTTGGCATAGGCCAGCAGGTCCACGGTCTTGCCAAGGGCCAGCTTGGTCATGTCCGTGCCGAGCAGTCCGCCATACGCCTTGTCGCGGGCCACGTCGAAATAGACACTGCGCAATTTCTCGTAGGCAAGGCCCTTGCTCAAAAGCTTCCGCGTCATGGCCAGGGCCTCGTCGAGGGCCTCGCCGGCCAGGGGGAAGCGGGCGTCGGCCACGCCGAGGGCGGCGGCGCGGGCCGCCACCTGTTCCCGGGCCTTGACCGCGAATTCGCGGCATTTGACGCCGGCCGCGCGCGACGCGTCGAGGCACCGGTCCTCCAGGTCGGCCAGGCCCACGGCCAGGACAGGCCGAGCGCCGCCCCGGGCCAGGGTCCGCCGCAAAACGTCGAGGGTCACCACCCGTCGCCAGGCGTCCAGGTCGCCGGGCGAGGCCAGGGGCGGACCGAACGTGAAGAGCCCGGGTGTGGCCCCGGCCGGATCGAGATAGACCGGCTCGGCCGCGCCCGCGCCGGAAAGCGCCACACCCTTTTTCTCGGGCGAGGCGAAAAGCGTGGTGGAAAGATAGCGCTCGCCGCCGTCCGGCAGGATGGCGACCACCAGTCCCGAGTCGAGCCTGCCGGACAGGTCCACGGCAACGGCCATGGCCGCCCCACCGCTCATGCCCACAAGCAGGCCTTCGTCCCGGGCCAGCCGCCGGGCCATGGCAAAGGCGTCCTCGTCCTCCACCGGCTCGATGGCGTCCAGGGCGTGCTTGTCGAAAATCCCCGGCGGGTAGGACTCTTGCATGTTCTTGAGCCCCTGGATCTTGTGGCCGGGATGGGGCTCGACCGCCACGACTTTGACGGAGGGCTTCAGTTCCTTCAGTTTTTTGACCAGCCCCATGGCCGTGCCCGAAGTGCCGAGCGCCACCACGACATGGGTGACCGCGCCCCCGGTTTCCTCGAAAATCTCCACCGCCGTCGAATTGTAATGCGCCTCGATGCTGGCCGGATTGTTGAACTGGTCCATGAGGACGTAGGTTTCCGGCTCCTCGCGGGCGAGCCGATACGCTTCCTCGATGGCCCCGTCCGTCCCCAGGTTGCCCGGGGTGAGCACGATTTCCGCGCCGTAGGCGCGCAGGATGCGCTTGCGCTCCTCCGAGGCCGAAGCCGGCATGAGGAGTTTGAGTTTATAACCTTTTACAGCACAGACCATGGCCAAGCCGATGCCGGTGTTGCCCGAAGTAGCCTCGATAAGCGTGCGCCCGGGCTTCAAGTCCCCCGAACGTTCGGCCGCCTCGATCATGGCCAGGCCCACCCGGTCCTTGATCGAACCGCCGGGATTGCGCATCTCCACCTTGGCCACAAGCGTCACTGCGGGGTTTAAACAAAGGCGCGTCATGCGCACAAGCGGAGTCTTGCCCACCAAGGAAAGAACATTGTCGTGGATCATGGCTGCCTCATGGATTGGGACCGGACCTGTCCGGCTGGCAACGTGGTAGGCAAAAAACGGCCAACCGGCAAGAGTGGCAGGATTATTGCTTCGCTTACGGCATCCCATCCAAGGACGACGTCATGCGCATCAACATCTTTCTTGCCGACAATCTCACCGCCCTGGCCGAGGCCAAGGCCCCGGTGGCCGAGTGGCTGGCCCAAAACGCCCCGGCCCCGGAAACCATCATCCCGCGCATTTTCACAAACCAGCACGGCATCGTCGACTGGCGCATCGGAGAAGACCGCAGCCTGTTTGCGGCCATGCATCCGGCCATGCTGTACCGGGACTGGCGGCCCAAGGACAAGGCTGAAGGCGGGGCCACGGTGATCATCGGCACGGCGCTCGGCTACGGGCTCAACCACGTGTTGACCGGCACGCCCCGCTCCCACAAGGTGCTGGTGGTCGAACCCCGGCCGGAAATGCTGGTGGCCTGCCTGGGCCAGACCGACTACCGGCCGTTTCTGGCCGCCGGCAAGCTGGCCTTTCTGCCGCCGGACGCGAAGCTGCTGGAAAAGGCGCTCACCTCCCTCGACGTCAGCTTCCTTTTCGCCCGCATCAACTTGCGAAGCGACCTGCCGAGCACCCAGCTCGGCCCGGAGTACGCCCAGGCCTCGGCGCTGGTGCGGGCCAAGCTCGAAAGCCTGTCCGTGGAACTGACCACCCTGCGCCACAAGCAGGAAACCATGGTCGGCAACGAACTGCGCAACTACTCGCGGGCCATGGAGGATGGAAGTCTTTCGCGCATGGCCGGCATGGCCCGGGGCGTGCCCACGGTGGTGCTCGGCGCGGGACCGTCGCTGCCGCGCTTCGTGCCGGCGCTCTTGCGCCACCGCGACAAGGCCCTTTTCGTCGCGGCGCTGCAAACCCTGCCCGTCCTCGAACGCCTGGGGCTCGCTCCGGACCTGTGCCTGGGCCTCGATTTCAACGACAGCATGAACCGCTGCCTGGACAACTTGCAGGACAACAATTTCGCCGCCGACATCCCGCTCATCTATTCCACCAAGATGCAACCGGCTGTCCTCGACCGCTATCCCGGCCCGAAAATCCCGCTGTGGACCCAGGGCGGCATCGCCACCTTCGTGCTCAAGGACCAGGAGCTGGTGCTCGACGCCGGCGGCAACGTGGGCGTGACCCTGGAGCGCTTCCTCAGCTGGGCCGGGGCCGACCGCTTCTTCCTGGTCGGACAGGACCTGGCCTGGAAGGAAGGCTCGACCCATGCCCCGGGCCACCACAGCGCGGGCGGCAACTACACCTTTTCCCCGCAGCACGACGTCCGGCTCAAGGACATCAAGGGCGAAGACATCTACACCCACCACGGGTTCCTGGCCGCCAAGCGGGACATCGAAAAGGACATCGCGGCCACTGGCGCGTCGTTTTACAACATCTACGGCGGCGGCGTGGTCATCAAGGGCGCGATCAACATCGGCCCCGAGGACCTGGAACGGGTCGACATCCTGCCAAACGGCAACGCCGCCCGGGAAGTCTTCCTGGGAGCCCTGGCCAGGGCTGCCCGGCCCCGGGCCAAGCCGGTCTTTTCGCCCAAGGCCGAGTCCTGGGCCACGTCACTGAAAAACGCCTCGCGCCGGCTGGAAAAACTCATGCGCAAAGCGGACAAACACCAGGAGGAAATCAAGGAACTGCTCTCCCAGTTACAGTTCTTCATGCGCCACGATCCGCTTTACATGCCGTATCTCTACAACGAAATCATGGACATGGCCGGGCTCATCCAGACCCACAAAAGCTACGGCGCCAAGGAATTGACGGCCTTCAAAGCCATCCGCCGCCGCGTGGTGACGAAAATCCGGGAAATCGACGCCCGCCTCGGCCCGTCCGGCTCCTGGGCGGCGTAGCGATGTAGGAAGAAGAGGGGGGATGCCTCCGGCGGCCAGGGGGAAACTTTTTGAAAAAAGTTTCCCCCTGGACCCCCTTCAAAAACTTTCAACGGGGTTCATTTTCAATCTGAAAAGAAATCGAGAAGGAAGCAGGGCCGGACGCGTGCGGCCAAGTGATTGCTTTAGGAAAGTGGAATCGATTCCGAATGGATTCGTATGACGCCCAAAGATGGGCTGCGCGGCCAGCGACGGGATGGGTCGCACGTTTTTTTCAGCTATGGGCTGTATGGCCGGTGGGACGGGATTTGGGGACCGATGGGGAGCCCCCTATCCAGGGGACGACTTTCCTCGTTGCGCCACAGCATTTCCCCGTGCATGGGCCGCGTGACCAGGGCCGGCGAGGGGTGGGGCGGACGCGAAGGCGTATTCTTCAAATATGCGCCGCGCGCGGCCGCCCCGCCCCTCGCCGGCCGACCAATGCATCCAACAGCGAAAAAATAAAACAAAAAAATCAGCGAGTCCTCCCGGCTTCCACGATGTGCCGGAGTTGTACGGCGGCCTCACACGGATCGGGGGCCGAACAAATCGCGGACACCACGGCCACGCCCGCCACACCCGTCTCCATGACCTCCCGGGCATTGCCTTCCTTGATCGCGCCGATGGCCACCACCGGCACTTCGGCCAGGGCAAGCATGGCGGCCAGCCCGGGAAGTCCTTGCGGCGCACCGGCATCCTTTTTGGTGGCCGTGGCGAAAACCGGCCCGGCCCCAAGGTAGTCCACGGGCATCCCCCGGGCGGCCCGGGCCTCGTCTTCGCCCGTCACCGACAGTCCGATGATGGCCCGCGCCCCCAAAAGCGCCCGAACATCGGCCGGGTGCATGTCGTCCTGGCCCACGTGCACGCCATCGGCCCCGGCGGCCAGCGCCACATCCACCCGGTCGTTAATAATGAGCGGCACGCCGCGCGGCCGGGTAAGGCCAAGCACGGCCCGGGCCAGCTCCACGAACTCCCGCGTGGCGGCTTCCTTTTCGCGCAACTGCACTATGGTCGCGCCGCCGGCCACGGCCCGCCCCACCACGTCGAGCAGTTGGCGACCCATAAGCGCCGGCCGGTCCGTGACCAGATAGACCCCGAGGTCGAAAGCGGGCCGGCTCACGGCAGTACCCGCGCTCCGGCCTCGAGGTCGGCCTCGGTCAGGGTATAGAGGATATCGAGAAAGCGGACGAAAAAGCTGCCCGGTCCGGCCGCTCCGGCGGCGGCGAGCCCCCCGGCGGCGGCCATCACGGCCATGGCGTGGACGGTTGCGGCAAGGGCGTCCCGGTTGACGGCCAGAAAAGCCCCGACAAAGGCCGTGGCCGTGCAGCCAAGCCCCGTTACCCGGGGCATGAGCGCATGGCCGCCGGCCAGGGTGACGCTGCTTTGGCCGTCGGTCACCACGTCGAGTTCCCCGCTGACGCAGACCACGCAACCGCATTTTCGGGCCAGTACGGCGGCGGCCTCGGCTGCGTCCAGGCTGGCGTACATGCTGTCCACGCCCCGGGAGGCGGCCGACCCGCCGGCCAGGGCCAGAATTTCCGAGGCATTGCCACGGATGACGGTCACCGGCCCGGCCTCGAGCATGCGTCGGGCCACCTCGCGCCGCCAGGGCGTGGCGCCGGCGGCCACGGGATCGAAGGCCACGGGCACGCCGGCCTGCCGGGCGGCGTCGGAGGCGGCCAGCATGGCGGCCACGTTCTCCTCGCCGGGGGTGCCCATGTTGCAGACCAGCGCCCCGGCCACGGCGGCAAGCTGGGCGGCGTCGGCCGGATGGTGGGTCATGGCCGGCGACGCGCCAAGGGCGAGGAGCGTATTGGCCGTGGTGTTGGTGACGACGTTGTTGGTGACGTTGACGACCAGCGGCTGGGTTTCGCGGATGCGGGCCAGATCGGCAAAGGCGGCCGAAGCAAGGTTCATAGACGGTACATCCTCATGCGGCTGTTCAAAAATCGTGATTGGTTGGCCGGCGGGACGTCTGGGGGGACGCGTGCGGCGCATATTTGAAGAATACGCCTTCGCGTCCCCCCAGACGTCCCGCCGGCCCTGGCCACGCGATCCATACTCGGGAACAATTCCTCATCTGCGACCAACCGGGTGAGACCACCAATCCACCGCCCCACCGGCCTTCATGCAGTGTGGAACGGTCTTCATCCAAAACGAACAGGTTGGGGTTCAATCCCCCGTTAAAAAGTTCCTGGTTACGCACAATCCTCAGCCAGTTTGAGCAGTCTGTAAGGCATGGGCGGCGTCCGCAAGGAGACCCAGGCCAACCGCGTGAGCATTGTCGCCAAGTCATAACGGCGATTGAATCGATATCCGAACGAGGCCAGATAGCGCGACACATGTTTGCCTCTCACGGCACGATATGTTCCCAATAATGCTGACTTCACATTGCCAAGCATGGTGTTGACCCACTTAAATACTGAGTCCTGCACAGCCTTGCGGCCACTGTCTTGAACGGGTTCGTGCCGACAGCCCGCAGCCTGGACCTCGGAAAAACATGGCAACCGGTCCGTCACCACCAATGTCCCGGAACGCAAGATTTTCTGAGATGCCCGCTGCACCTCATTACGCCGAAAACCTTTGACTCGGCACAGCTTCATCTTGTGTGGTTGTCCACTTTTTGTCGTTTCAACTGCCGCAATAAACGGAATTTTTCCTGGGGCACCACGTCCACGTTTCCCACCACGTCGTTTACCGCCAAGGTAAGCATCGTCCATCTCTACGCGGCCGGTGAGACGTTGCTGGTGTTCACGTTCGAGCATGACCTGCATCAGCTTGTGAGACATTTTCCAGGCCGTCGTTTGCGTGACACCAAGTCTGCGGGCTAATTCGACACTGGAGATGCCGCCCTTGCTTTGAGTGAGGTGATAAATGGCGCGGAACCACTTCTTGAGGGGAACTTTGGTGGAAGCGAAGATTGTGCCAGCGGTCACCGAAGTCTGCGTACGGCAATGTGAGCACTGAAAGAGCCGTCGCCTGCCAACAATAAGCAGCGAGTACTTATCCCTGCCGCAAATTGGACAAACGAATCCTTCGGGCCAACGCCATTGCACGAGGTGTGCCCAGCATTTCTCCTCGGTGCCGAATTGCGCCTCAAACGCATCTTCGCTCATACCCTTCTGGAATTGCACAATGTTTCTTGCCATATCCAGCGCCTCCAACCCCCAGAAAATACACAAAACAATGACCGCTGACAATTAGCTGATGATTGTGTGTAAGCAGGAAAAAGTTTGGGAAGGGGAGAGCGCGAGAGGGGATAACCCTTTTCAAAGGGTTTCCCCTCTCGCACTTTCCTTACCCTCCCCTCCCTAAACCTTACACAAACACCAGTTCACCGTCGCGAGCGTCGACGGTCACGGTCTGCCCGTCGGACACTTGGCCGCCGATAAGCGCCTTGGCCAGCGGTGTTTCCACGTGGGCTTGCAGATAGCGCCGCAGGGGCCGCGCGCCGAAAACCGGATCATAGGCCGTCTCGGCGATAAACGCTTTGGCCCCATCGGACAGCTCCAGGCTGATCTTGCGATCGGCCAGCCGCGACCGCAGGCCGCCAAGCATCAGCTCCACAATGGCCGCGATCTGTTCGCGAAGGAGCGGCTTGAAGAGCACGATCTCGTCCACGCGGTTTAAAAACTCCGGCCGGAACTGGCCGCGCAGCGTGTTCATGACCTGCTCGGACACGCCCGGTTTGAACGCGCCGGAAGCGTCGATGCCTTCGAGCAAATACTGGGCCCCGAGGTTCGAGGTCATGATGATGATCGTGTTCTTGAAATCCACGGTGCGGCCATGGCTGTCGGTGAGCCGGCCGTCATCGAGAATTTGCAGGAGCGTGTTGAACACGTCGCTGTGGGCTTTTTCGATCTCGTCGAAGAGCACCACGCTATAGGGCTTTCTGCGCACTGCCTCGGTCAGCTGGCCGCCTTCGTCGTAGCCGATGTAGCCCGGAGGCGCGCCGATGAGCCGCGCCACGGTGTGCCGCTCCATGTACTCGGACATGTCCAGGCGCACCATGTTCTCCTCGGAGTCGAAAAGCGCGGCGGCGAGCGTCTTGCAGAGTTCGGTCTTGCCGACGCCCGTGGGACCGAGGAAGATAAACGAGCCGATGGGCCGGCTGGGGTCTTTCAGGCCCGCCCTGGCCCGCAACACGGCGTCGGCCACGGCGGTGACGGCCTCATCCTGCCCGACCACCCGGCCATGGAGCTCGTCGGCCAGACGCAAGAGCTTTTCGCGCTCGCTCTCCAGAAGCCTTGTGACCGGAACGCCCGTCCAGCGGGAGATGACCATGGCCACGTCGTCCGGACCGACCTCCTCGCGGATGAGCCGGGTACCACCGGCGGTCTTGACGATGGCCTCCTCCTGGCCGGACAGTTCCTTTTCCAGGGCGGCCAACGTGCCGTAACGCAGCTCGGCGGCCCGGTTGAGGTCATAGGCCCGCTCGGCCTCCTCGATGGCCAACCGCGTTTTTTCGATATCGCCCTTGATGCGCCGCAGGCCCTCGACCGCGCCCTTTTCCTTTTCCCACTGGGCCAGGTAGCCGGACTGCTCCTCCTTGAGGTTGGCCAGCTCTTCCTCGAGCTTTTCCAGGCGCTCGCGCGAGGCCTTGTCGGTTTCGCGCTTCAGCGCCTCGCGCTCAATTTCCAACTGCATGACCTTGCGGTTGATCTGGTCCAG
The DNA here is from genome assembly GCA_021730285.1 of Desulfovibrio sp. JY. NCBI lineage: Bacteria > Pseudomonadati > Thermodesulfobacteriota > Desulfovibrionia > Desulfovibrionales > Desulfovibrionaceae > Desulfovibrio > Desulfovibrio sp. JY. The sequence continues at coordinate 3,278,148 of CP082962.1, read as the reverse complement.
CTCGGCCGGCAGCGAGTCGATCTCGGTGCGGATCATGGCCGCGGCCTCGTCGATGAGGTCGATGGCCTTGTCCGGAAGCTGCCGGTCCGCAATGTAGCGCGAGGACAAAACGGCCGCCTCGACCAGGGCCGAGTCGCTTATGCGCACGCCGTGGTGCACCTCGAAGCGCTCGCGAAGGCCGCGCAGGATGGAGATGGTGTCCTCCACATTCGGCTCGTCCACGAAAACGGGCTGGAAGCGGCGTTCAAGCGCCGGGTCCTTTTCGATGTACTTGCGGTACTCGTCGAGGGTCGTGGCGCCGATGCAGTGCAGCTCGCCCCGGGCCAGCATGGGCTTGAGCAGGTTGCCCGCGTCCATAGAGCCCTCGGTCTTGCCCGCGCCGACGATGGTGTGCAGCTCGTCGATAAAAAGGATCACGCGCCCTTCGGAAGTCTGCACCTCCTTAAGCACGGCCTTGAGCCGTTCCTCAAATTCGCCCCGGTACTTGGCTCCGGCGATCAGCGCGCCCATGTCCAGGGCGAAGATGGTCTTTTCCTTGAGGCCCTCGGGCACGTCCTTGTTGACGATGCGCATGGCCAGGCCTTCGACGATGGCCGTCTTGCCCACGCCGGCCTCGCCGATGACGACGGGATTATTCTTGGTGCGCCGCGACAGGATGCGGATGACGCGACGGATCTCCTCGTCACGGCCGATGACCGGGTCGATTTTGCCCTTGCGGGCGGCGTCCACGAGGTCGCGGCCATATTTGGTGAGCGCCTCGTAGGTGCCCTCGGGGTCGGCCGAGGTGACGCGCTGGCCGCCGCGAATCTCGGTCAGCGCCGTCAGGATGCGGTTTTTATCCACGCCCAGGGACTTGTTGACCTGTCCGGCCAGGGTCGAAGGCGGCTCGTCGACAAAGGCCAGGAAAAGGTGCTCGACGCTGACGTATTCGTCTTTGAGGTGCTTGGCCAGATCCTGGGCCTTGACCAGAATTTCGTTGAGGCGCGGGGTCACGTAGACCTGTCCCGGTTGGGAGCCGGGGCCGCTGACCCTGGGCAGCTTGGAAAGTCCCTTTTCCAGTTCGGCCAGATAGGTATCGGTATTGTAGCCGGCCTTTTCGAGGATGCGCGGCACAAGCCCCTGTTCCTGGGTGAGCAGGGCGTAGAGCAGATGTTCGGCGTCGACCTGCTGTTGCCCCATGCGCACGGCCGCGGCTTGCCCCTCGCTTATGGCCTGCTGGGATTTCTGCGTAAACTTGTTGAGATCCATGGTGTACCCTCCCGAATGCGTGCATCAGAGATAAGAACGCCTCCGCAACATGGCAATACGAAGAGGAGAAAAAAGATATTGCGAGAGGGGAAACCCTTTGAAAAGGGTTCTCCCCTCTCGCGCTCTCCCCTTCCTAAACTTTATAACTTGAAAAATATGATGCAAGACAACTCCTCTTTGCAGAAATAGCGCCTAGAGAAGTCGATTAAGCTCGCGCACCTTGTTCTCCAGATAGTCGATTCGTTCGATAAGATCGACCACAATGCTCGCTCCGAGCAGTGGAAGTTCGAAATCGCGGCGAATGCGTTCCAGCTTGCGCAACCTGTAGAGGTCACTCGTCCGGAAGAGGTACGCATCTGCCGTGGTGCGTTCCGGTGTGATCCAGCCCAGTTCGATCAATTCTCCCACAACGGTCGGGTGCAGCCCGGTCAGTTCCTGGAGCTGGGCGAAGCTGATGCGTTCGGACCGGGCGGGCACGGCGGCGACAACGACTTGCTTGATGTCCATGACGACCTCGCTTGGGCGCTAAAACGTCCGGGGATTAAAATCCGCGCTGGCCGCGGCGAGTTTTTCCCAAAGCTCGCGTTGCGCGTCCGTGGCCTTGCTCGGGACCTGCACCATCAGCCGCACGAGCTGATCTCCGCGCTGGCCACGGCCGCCAAGCCCCTTGCCGGCCAGCCGCAACTTGCGTCCCGACGAGGAGCCGGCCGGTATCTGCATCTCCACCGCCCCGTCCAGGGTCGGCACCCGGACCTTGGCCCCAAGGGCCGCCTCCCAGGGCGTCAGCGGCAAATCGAGGATCACGTTGCCTTCCTCGAGCTTGAAAAGCGAATGCGGCAAAATCTTGACCTTGAGGTACAAATCCCCGGGCTTGCCGCCGGCCCGACCCGGATTGCCCTGGCCGGACAGACGGATCTTGCCGCCTTCACGCACCCCGGCCGGGATATTGACGCTCAGCGTCTTGGTGCCCAGACGCGGCGAACCGTCGGGGCCGATGGTCTGCTCCTGCAAGCTGATGGCCTTGGCCCCGCCCTTGTAGGCTTCCTCCAGGGTCAGTTCCAAGGTGGCGTTGGCGTCCGCGCCCCGCGACGGTCCGCGCGAATAGCCTCCCCCGCCGCCAAAGCCGCCGGCCCCGCCAGCTCCGCCGAAACCGCCGAAGGGACCGCCCTGGGTAAAACGGGCCCGGCCGCCACCCATGCCGCCGCCCATGCCGCCGCCGAAAATTGTCTCGAAAAAGTCGGAAAAGGCCCCGGCGTCGAACTGCTGGCCACCGGCTCCACCGAAATTGTAATGGGCGTTTTCAAATCCCGGAGGACGCTGGAAATTCTGGCCATGCTGCCAGTCGGCACCCAGGGAATCATAGAGTTTGCGTTTTTCGGGGTCCTTGAGGACCTCGTACGCCTCGTTGAATTCCTTGAATTTTTTCTCGGCCTCGGGATCGTTGGGATTGAGGTCGGGATGGTGCTTGCGCGCCAATTTCTTGAATGCCTTGGAGATCTCGTCCTGGCTGGCCGTCTTGGATACGCCGAGGAGTTTATAGTAATCCTTGTATTCCACGCTCATAAGGGCAACATCTCCCGTTTGTCCGGCTGGTTTTCCGGCAAGTTAACATAATAAGTCGGTATACGATTCCGTCAACCATCCCGGCCGATTATCCGCGCAAGAAACGGCACTGCCAGTATTATCCCAGGACGCACCCAAAAGCCAGAGCGGGCTTGCCCCGCACCGGTCCCGCCCCTGCCTGGCCGCTACACCCATCGACGCCGAAAGCAAGCCGTCGTCCCGACTTGGCGCGCAATCGGCCGGGGCAGCCTGCCCCGTCCCCTCTCCTTGCGCCATCCCTTGCCAAGGCCGGGCCTTGCCGGTAGCTTCCTCGGCCATGTCAGCGAAAGACCCCAACAAGGACGGCCATCATCCCTTTGCCGCAGCGCTCAAGGGTGTGAAGGTCGCCAAGAAACAACATCTGCCCGAACAAGTGGCCAAGGTCGTCGCGGCCGCCGCCAAGCCCGCGACACCGGAAGACGCGGACGAATCCGATTTTTTTCGAGCCATGTCCGGCGTGGACAAGCTCGACCGGGAAAAGACCAAGGGCCGCGACGTGCGCCCGGCCGCGCCGCCCCCGCCGCCCCCCTCCCCGGCCGACGACGAGGCCAAGGCCCTTTCCGTCCTGCACGACCTCGTTTCCGGCAAGGTGGACTTCACGCTGGAATACAGCGACGAGTACGTGCAGGGGTTTGTGACCGACCTCGACCCCAAGGTCTACCGCCAGTTGCGCGCCGGCCAGTACTCGCCCGAAGCCCATCTCGACCTGCACGGGCTCAACATCGACCAGGCCAATTTGACGCTTTTGCATTTCGTGCGCGAGCACTACCTGGCCGGCAAGCGCTGCCTGCTCATCATCCCCGGGCGCGGCTCCAACTCCCCCGGCGGCGTGGCCGTGCTCAAGGAAGAACTCAAGACCTGGCTCACCCGCGATCCCTTAAAGCGCGTGGTTCTGGCCTTCAGCACGGCCCTGCCGCGACATGGCGGGGCGGGGGCGCTCTACGTGCTTTTGCGCAAGTTCAAAAAAACCAAGGGAAAAGTCCGCTTCGAAAAGGACTGGCCCGACATCCGCTGACGCCCGGCCGCGCCCACCCGCCCGCCTCCCTTGACTTTCCGGGATCGCTTTGCAACAGGTGGGCACTTTTCATCGGAGGCCTTCATGCAGCTTTTCAACACCATGGCCCGGGCCAAGGAGCCCTTTACCCCGCTTCACCCGGGCAAGGTGGCCATGTACGTCTGCGGCATCACCGCCTATGACCTGTGCCACATCGGGCACGCCCGTTCGTCGGTGGTTTTCGACGTGCTGGTGCGCTACCTGCGCCATCTGGGCTACGACGTCACCTTCGTGCGCAACTTCACGGACGTGGACGACAAGATCATCAAGAAGGCCGGAAGCGAGAACACGACCTGCGCGGCTATCGCCGAACGCTACATCGCCGCTTTTTACGAGGACATGGACAAGCTCGGCATCCTGCGCGCCGACGCCGAGCCCCGGGCCACGGAGTACGTGGAAGCCATGGCGGCCATGGCCGGGCGCCTGATCGAAACGGGCCACGCCTACCGCACCCCGTCCGGGGACGTCTATTTCCGGGTGCGCTCCTTTGACGGCTACGGCAAGCTTTCCGGCCGCGATATCGACGACATGCGCGCCGGCGCGCGGATCGCCCCGGGCGACGAAAAGGAAGACCCCCTCGATTTCGCCCTGTGGAAGGCGTCGAAACCCGGCGAGCCGGTCTGGGAAAGCCCGTTTGGCCCGGGACGGCCGGGCTGGCACCTGGAATGCTCGGTCATGAGCGAAAAGATCCTGGGGATTCCCTTCGACATCCACGGCGGCGGCCAGGACCTCATCTTCCCGCACCACGAAAACGAGATCGCCCAGAGCGAGGCGGCCACAGGCAAGGAATTCTGCCGCTTCTGGGTGCACAACGGCTTCGTGCGCATCAATACCGAGAAGATGTCCAAGTCCCTTGGCAACTTCATCACCATCCGCGACATCTACAAGCGCTACCTGCCGGAAGTGCTGCGCTTTTTCCTTGTCTCCTCCCACTACAGAAGCCCGCTGGACTATTCCGACCAGGCCTTGGACGAAGCGGAAAAAGGCATCAAACGCCTCTACGCGGCCAAGGCGCAAATGGAGCAGGCGCTGACCCGGGCCAAATGGTCGGGGACCAAGCTGCCGGCCGAAATCGCCGAGGAGCTGGCCAGGCACGAACAGGGCTTCACCGCTGCCATGGACGACGATCTCAATACGGCCCAGGCCCTGGGCCATGTGTTCGGCGCGGTGCGGCTGGCCGGGCGGCTCATGGAAGACAAGACCTTGGCCAAGAGCGCCGAAACGGCCGACATCGTGCGGCGCATTCTCACGGATTTCGAGACCTGGTCAATCATTCTCGGCGTGTGCGGCCGGGACAGCCAGGAGTTCCTCGGCGAACTCAAAACCTGCCGCGCCGCGCGCCTGGGCATCGACCCGGCCCGGGTGGATGCCCTCGTGGCCGAGCGCCAGGACGCGCGCAAGGCCAAGGACTTCGCCCGCTCCGACGCCATCCGCGACGAATTGACCGGCCTTGGCGTCACGGTCATGGACACGCCCGCCGGGCCGCAGTGGGACGTGGCCTAAGGCGAGGCCGAAATCGGGCCATGCCGGCGCGCATCGTTTATATCCACCACGACTGCTTCATCCTGGAAGCCGAAGGCAAAACCCTGCTCTTCGACTATCCCGCTCCAAGCTATCTCCCCGAAGCGGCGGCCACGGTCGCCGCTTCGCATATCGACGGCGCGGACCTCACGGTCTTCGTCTCCCACTCCCACGACGACCATTTCGATCCGGACATCGTAAACGCCACGCGCCGGGCGGCCTCGCGCCGGTTCGTGGTGTCCGACGACGTGGCCGACCTCCACGCCGACAGCCTGCCCGCGGACGCGCTGGTCATGGAACCGGATATGGTCAAGGATGTGGACGGGGTGCGCGTCGAAGCCCTGGAAAGCAACGACATGGGAGTGGCCTACCTGATCGACGTCGCCGGGCTTCGCGTCTATTTCGGCGGAGACTTGGCGCTTTGGGACTGGCCCGGGCAATCACCGGCGGCCAGGCGGGCGGTCGGCATGTCCTGGCGGCTGGCGCTCAAACGCATCGCCGCCAAGCCCGTGGATATCGCCTTCTCCAACATGGACCCGAGACTCCCGAGCCTTTCCGGCGCGCCGCAATTCGTGGGAACGGTCAGGCCCCGCGTCTTCGTGCCCATGCACGTCAATGGCAAGACGCACTACCTCGACCGCTTCGCCCCGCAACTCACCCACCCGGACGTCACCCTTTTCCACTACGCCAACGCCGGTGATGTGTTGGAGGTTGGAAGAGGGAAAGAAAATGCGAGAGGGGAAACCCTTTAAAAAGGGTTCTCCCCTCTCGTGCTCTCCCCTTCCTAAATTTTTCAACTATGGTGCTGTGATATCACATCGTACTACTATGAAAAGTCTTGGGAGAGGGGGTCCGGGGGAGAACCTTTCTCCAGAAAGGTTCTCCCCCGGATTCTCTATTCTTCCTCCACTTCCCGCTTCCCGCTGACGAGGAGCGCCACCGGGAAGTCCCGCAGCACGTCCTTGATGTAGCATTCGCCGCAAGAAAACCGTCGACCGGTCATGACGTCCGTGAATTCGGTGATGCCGGGGGCGGGTTCCGCAAGCCGCGTGTCCTCCCAAATGCCGCCCAGGGCGAAGACGGACTCGCCCCGGGAAAGCGCGGCGATGCGCCGGGGCACGAGAGCCAGGGCCGCCTCGCCCTCGAAGGTGCGCCAGAAGCCGAAGAGGCGTTTGGCCTGGCTGCCCTCGAACCGCGCCGGGACATAGGCACCGGAGGTGAACAGCGCCGGCTGGGCGCGTCTGGCGTAAAGCCCCCGCCACAGCGTATAAAGCTTGATCCGGCCGTCTTCGGGCGAGGCCGCAAGCGTTCGGCAAAGGGCCACGGGATCGGCGTCAAAGGCCTTGCCGATCGCGGCAAGCCGCTTCGCTCGGGCGGCAAAATTCACGGGCCGGCGATTGTCCGGGTCGACGAAAGACAGATCCCAGCCCTCGGTCCCCTGATACAGATCCGGGGTGCCGGGACAAGTCAGTTTGAGAAGCGTCTGCGCCAGGGAATAGGAAAAGCCCAATTCCGTGACCCGGCGGCAAAGCGGGGCAACATCGGTCAGAAAAGCGTTCTTGGACGAATCGCGCAACATCCTGGTGGCGAAATCCGTGAGCGCCTTTTCGTATTCCAGGTCCGGATTGAGCCAGTTGGAGCGCTCCTTGCCCTCGCGCACGGCCTTGATCAGAAATGCGACCAGCCGGTCCTTGAATTGCGCCATATCCCCGGCAGCGACCGGATAATGGGCCAGAATCGCCTGGTAGAGCATGTATTCGTCGTTTTTATCCGGCGCGAGCTTGTCACCGATCCTGGTCTTGCGGCGCTGGTTGATGCGCGAAAAACGGGCCAGCCCCGTCCGCCAGACATCGGGAATCTCGGACAGGGCGGCCAGGCGCAGTCGCGCATCCTCGCCGCGCTTGGTGTCGTGGGTGGCGGTGGCGCTCATGGCCGTCGGCCACTGCCTGGCCCGCTCCTCCATGACGCGGTGGAAGGCCGCGGCCGAAAGTCCGAAGGTCCCCGGCTCGCCGCCCACTTCATTCAAGCAAAGAAGCCTGTTGAGCACGTAAAAAGCCGTATCCTCCACGCCCTTGGCCATAAGCGGGCCGGTCACCTGCTGGAAGCGCATGGCGATCCTGGCCCACTGCATCTTCTTTTCCTCGCTGAAATTCTCGTCGTATTGCAGGAGCAGAAACCGCTCCAGAAAATCCAGTTCATAGGCCAGGTCGTCGTTGTGGAGCTTGGCGCTACGCACCGCCGTGCGTATGTAGCCGATGTCCGCCGGCCGCAGGGCGTCCGGGGAGATGTAGGTGCGGTAGACCGGAAAATTGGCCAACACCTCGGACAGCGCCCGCTTGGTCGAACGCAGGGTGATGTCGAAGCCTTGCCGGTCCAGGCTCGAAACGGCATTTATCAGCCGGGCCAGGTTTTCCACGTCGCCGTACATGTGGGTCTCGATGATGCGGCGCTTTTTCCAGACCACCAGATCCTCGGCCCGCTGCCGCCGGCCGGTATAGCCCGCGTAAATTTTCTCGAAGGCCCGTTCCTTGGCGTCGTCCACGAACAGGCGGCACACGGCGTTCATGAAATCGTAGCCCGTGGAGCCGGCAATGGGCCAGAAAGCGGGCAGCGGCTCGTCGCCGACGCAGATTTTTTCCACGACCAGATAGGCGTCGCCGATGGCCTCGCGCAGCCGGCGCAGATAGCGCGAAGGATCGTAGAGCCCGTCGATGTGGTCCACGCGAAGCCCGGAGAAAAGCCCTTCCCGCACCATGTCGAGAATCTTGCCGTGGGAGTTGCGAAACACCGCCTCGTTTTCGACCCGCAGCGAGATGAGGTCGTTTATGGAAAAAAAACGACGGTAATTGATCTCCTCGCCGGCCACCTTCCAATAGGACAGCCGGAAATACTGCTCGGACAGGATGCTTTCGAGAAGCGCCCGCTGATCCCCCTGGCCCTCGATCTCCTCGGTGCCGTTGACCTTGGCCAGGTTTCCCTGGACATGTTCACGCACGGCCTGGCTCGTTTCGGCCAGTTCGTAGAGCATCTGCTTGATGAAATAGATCTGGTCGTAGCGGTCGGTCTGGGGATCGTCGGGCGGCAGGGACTTGATGGTGTAGAGGATGCCGAGGAGCTTGATGTAGTCCGGCGCGTCGCGGCCGATCTTGCGGCGCAGCGCATCGAGGCCCAGCGTGAGGATGCGGATGTAGGAATCGATGCGCAGCGGAAAGCGCAGGTCATAGTAGCGCACGAAAAAGCCGTCGTGGTCGAACCCGATGGCGATCTCGCCGTTCTCCAGGGTCCGGCCGTAAAAATTGCCGAGAAACGGGGCCAGCATCCGACCCTTGATGCTTTCGTAGGGATGGTCCCAGTCGATGTCGAAATAGTGGTAGTAGCGCGACGACGGGCCGTTTTCCAGGACGTCGACCAGCATGCGGTTGTCGCCGGAGACGGCCATGTGGTTGGGCACGATGTCCTGAATCCAGCCAAGCCCGCGTTTTTTGACCTCGGCGGCCAGGGCGCGGAAGCCCTCCTCGCCGCCGAGTTCGGGGTTGATCTCCTTGTGGTCGCACACGTCGTAGCCGTGGGTCGACCCCGGCCGGGCCCGGAAAATGGGCGAGGCATAGATGTGGGAGACGCCAAGGGCAACCAGGTAGTCGAGGACGGCCCGGCAGTCCTCGAAGGTGAAGGTCGGGGAAAACTGCAACCGATACGTGGCAAGCGGCGCGCTCATGCCGGCACCCTCACATGCAACGCGTCGGCCACGGCCTCGAACGCCGCCCGCCAGCGATCGGCGGTCCTGTCGCCCCCGGCGGCGGCGCCGGCCTTGTCCGGGTAGTGGCTGCGCGAAAGTTCGAAAATGATGTTCTGAGCCTTCCACAGGTTCAGCCCCATGGGCAGGTCGCCAAGGCGCGCCAGGGCCTCCTTGACGTTGTCGAGGGCCAGGATGTCCCGGGGCGTCTCGCCAAAGGCCGCCAGCCGCCGGTTGACCCACTGGGCGGCCAGAAGTCCCAAGGCGTCGTAGTCAAGGGTCAGCCCGAAGCCCCTGGCCTCCTTGATGCGGTCGTCCAGGCGGTCGAGGTTCATCGCCTCGCCACCGAGCATCCGCTTGAGGTCGGTTTCCACGACAAAGGCGGCGGCGTCCAGGAAATGGCGCGGCGGCGGCACGGACAGCCATTGGAGAAAACGCAGCACGGGGTAGTTGTTCTCGAAAACCTTGCGATAGGTGGCTTCGGCCTCCTGGTAGGCCGGGGAAAGCACCTCGGCCACCACCTTGCGCTGCTCGTCGCGAAACAGGTGCCAGATGGAATAGATGTTTTGCCCGAAGTGGGCGTCGAGGGTGCGGATGGTCTCGGGCAGGTCGCCGCGCTCGAAGGCCTGACGCAAGGCGCTCTCCATGCCGCGCATGGCCTCGGGGTCGCCCAAGGCGGCGATGCCGCAGGTCAGGTTGTGGTCGCCGGCATGGATGACGGCGAACTGCACGTCGAGGTGCTCCAGGGTGACCACCGAGGCGATCGACGCCCGGCCCGTCACCAGCCGCGACCGGCCAGCCCGTTCGCGAAGCGAGATGGTGCCCCGTACCGTGTAGCAACCGAAAGCGTAGTGCTCGGGATAGCCCTCGAAAAGCGAGGCGATGGCGTAGTGCGCGCCGACCCGGGGCAGGGTCACGGCGGCCGGCTTGGCGTACTTCTCGTAGGCCGCAAGCCCGCTTTGCAGCACGTTGCTCGGGGCCTGGCGCAACTTTTCGGTAAACGCGCTTTCCAGGGAGACGCCGTCGAGCTCCAAAGCGAGCTGGATGGCCCGGGCGGCGTATTGCAGGATCTGCACCGTCTCGATGCCGGAGATCTCGTCGAAGAACCAGCCGCAGCTGGTGAAAATGAGCATGGCGTAGCGCTGGAGCTCCATAAGCTTGAGCGCCGTGACCATGTTTTGCGGCGAAAGACGCTTTCTGGAGTGGGCGGCGAGAAAGGCGGACACCCGCTCGGGGGAACGGTCGAGCATGACCTCGATGTAGGCGTCGCGGGCCTTCCAGATGCCCTTGAAATAGGCCGGGGCCAGGCGTTCGTGAATCTCGACGCACTTGTCGCGCAGCCAGTTCATGGCCTCCCGAAGCGGCGCGCGCCACTTCTGGTTCCAGCCGCCGTGCATGCCGGAATTGCAGCCGCAGTCGGCGCGCCAGCGCTCCACGCCGTGGATGCAGCTCCAGGAGGAATTCTCGAAAATCGCGGCCTCGAACCGGGGCGGATGGCGGTCGAGATAGGCGGCGTAATTTATGAGTTCCACCGAGGGATCGGATTCGATCAGCGACAGGCAATAGGTCAGCGCCATCTCGCCGGAACTGTGGTGGTGGCCGTAGGTCTCGCCGTCGGTGGCGATGTGCACGAGCTGCGGCCAGTCGCGGCCGGCGTCGGTAAACGCGGCCATGAGCCGAGAATGGAAGGCCTCGCCCGTGGCCAGCATGTCGCCGAAGGCCAGATCCTGGGAGATGGGGCCGTCGTAGAAAAAGACGTTGATGGATTTCCCCCGGGGGAGCTTCACGACATACGGCGTGGTCGGGTCCACCCGGCTGTCGGAAACGTCCTGCCACGCCCCGCCGCCAAGCGGCCGCACCCTGGCCGCCTGCCTGGGGGCCAGGATGGTGAAGCGGATGCCGGCGTCGGCCAAGATGGTCAGGGTCTCCAGGTCCACGGCCGTTTCCGGCAGCCACATGCCCTCGGGGTCGCGGCCAAAGCGGGAGCGGAAATCGGCAATGCCCCAGCGGACCTGGGTGATCTTGTCGCGCCGGGCAGCCAGCGGCATGATCATGTGGGAAAAGGCCTGGGCCATGGCCGAGCCGTGGCCGTCGAAGCGCTCCATGGACAATTTGTCCGCGTCCACGATGGCCTGATGGAGTTTGGGATGGTGGCGTTGCATCCAGGAGAGCAAGGTGGGGCCGAAGTTGAAGCTGATCTTGGAATAGTTGTTGATGATGTCGATGATGCGCCCTTCCCCGTCCAGGATGCGGGAGGCGGCGTTGGGTCCGTAGCACTCGGCCGTGATGCGCTCGTTCCAGTCGTGATACGGATGGGCCGAGTCCTGGACCTCGACTTCCTCCAGCCAGGGATTTTCCCGGGGCGGCTGGTAAAAATGGCCGTGAATGCAAATGTAGCGGCTCATGTGGGCATGTTCTCCGAAAATCTGTAGACGCAGGCGCAATGCGCCGGCAGGGAAAAGAAGCTCGTGGACAGACGCTCTGGCGTCATGGCGCCCCAGCCGCCGAAACGGACCTCGGCGGCGTCCAGGAGCCGGACGTAGTCGCCGGGCCGGCCGGCCGTGCCGACTTTGACCCGGGACGGACGCTTGGCTGCATTGAAGAGGCACAGGTAGCGGCCGTCGCCACCCCGGCGCTCCATGGCCAGGGCGCGGTAGGCGTCCAGGGGCCAGACCCGGGTCAGGCGGCGGCGCGTGTCGGACAGGGCCGGGCTTGCGGCGCGAAGGTGCAACAACTCCCGGTACCAGGCGAACATGGCGGCGTGGTCGGGCGAGGCGAGCTTGGCCCAATCCGGACGGCTGGCCTCGAAGGTCGCCTGGGCAAAGGGGTCCGGCGGCTCGCCGCGCCAGCGAAACGAGGCGAACTCGCGCTTTCGTCCCTTGCGCACCGCATCGACGAGGCCGGCGTCCAGATGGCTGATAAAATAGAGAAATGGCCGTGCCTCACCCCACTCCTCGCCCATAAAGAGCAACGGCGAGCCCGGGGACAAAATAAGCAGCGCGGCGGCCAGCCTGGCCGCTTCGGGACCGACCAGGTCAATCAGCCGCTCGCCCATGGCCCGGTTGCCGACCTGGTCGTGGTTCTGGATGCAGTTGACGAAGCGGTCGGCCGGGAGATGCGCGGCGTCGCCACCCCGGCGATGGTTAAAAAACGGGGAATGGCGGCCGGCGTAGACAAACCCTTCGGTCACGGCCGCAATCAGGTCGTCGCGGCTGCCGTAATCGGCGTAGTAGCCGCGCTTTTCGCCGGTGAGCAGCGCATGGACGGCGTGGTGGAAATCGTCGTTCCAGACGCCATCGAGCCCCATGCCGCCGGCGGCTTCCTCGGTAATGACGGCCGGATCGTTGCAATACGTCTCGGCCACGACGAAGACGCGCCTTCCCGCGCCGGCCACCCAGGTCTCCACCCGGGCGGCCAGTTCGGCCGCCACGTGGATCGGGCTCTGATCGTAGATGGCGTGCACCGCGTCGAGGCGCAGGCCGTCGATATGGTACTCCCGCAGCCAGTAGAGCGCGTTGCCGATGAAAAAGTCCCGCACCGGGCCGCTGCCCGGACCGTCGAAGTTGACGGCCTCGCCCCAGGGCGTGTGGTAGCGGTCGGTGAAATAGGGTCCGAAATCGCGCAGGTAATTCCCCTCGGGGCCAAGGTGGTTGTAGACGACGTCGAGAATAACGGCGATCCCGGCGGCGTGGCAGGCGTCGACGAGCCGGGCGAGTCCGGCCGGACCGCCGTAGGCCGCGGACGGGGCGTAGGGATAGACGCCGTCGTACCCCCAGTTGCGAGCGCCCGGAAACTGGGCCACGGGCATGAGCTCCAGGCAGGTGACGCCAAGCTCGCCCAGGTGCGGCAGGCGCGTTATGGCCGCGTCGAACGTGCCTTCCGGGGTGAAGGTGCCGACATGGATTTCGTAGGTGATGCGCGCCTCGGGCGCTGGCGGAGCAAAGCCGGCGTCGGTCCAGGCGAACGCGCCGGTATCGACCAGGGCCGAGGGGCCGTGGACATCGTCCGGCTGGTGGGGCGAGGCGGGATCGGCCCGACGAACCTCCCCATCAAGCTCGAAAAGGTAGCGTGTGCCCGAAACGAGACCGTCCGTTTCGACCGTGAAGTAGCCGCCGGGGAGCGGCTCCATTGGGAAGGATTGCGCCGTATCGGGCAGGATCAGGGCAAGTTTTTTGCGTTTGGGCGCCCAGACGGTGAAGCGCCAGGAAGCGGAGCCGGTTTTTTGCGGGCCGACCGGCAACGACCCGGAGAAGATTCGCTGCATACATATTTGTATGCACCAATCTCAAGGAAGGGTCAAATCACGATGACAGCCGGATGCGCTCCGCGTCTCACGCTTTGGCGAAAAGCAGGCGCGCCAGATCGGGCAGGGTTTCGACCTTGTGCCCGCGCCCGGCGGCGTTGGGGCACAGGATGGGGCCGTAGCCCAGGCGCTCGGCCTGCTTGAGGCGCGTGTCATGGCCGGCCGCGGGCCGGATGCGCCCCGACAGGTCCACCTCGCCCCAAAAGACCGCCCCGGCCGGCAGCGGCCGGTCGTAAAACGAGGACAGCACGGCGGCGGCGATGCCGAGATCCAGTCCCGGGTCGGGGATTTTGAGCCCGCCCCCGATCTTGGCGTAGAGGTCCACCTGGCCGAGGTTTAAGCGCAGACGCTTTTCCAGAACCGCCAAAAGCAGGTGCAGCCGGCCGACGTCGAGCCCCAGCGCCGCCCGGCGGGGCATGGACAAAAAGGATTTGGCGGCCAGCGCCTGGACCTCCACGGCAAAGGGCCGGCGGCCTTCCACAGCCATGACCACGGCCGAGCCGGACACGGCCGGATCGCGGTCGCCCAGGAAAAACGTGGACGGATCGGGAACTTCCGAAAGCCCCCGCTCGCGCATTTCCATGACCAGCAGTTCGTCGGTGGGGCCGTAGCGGTTTTTGAGCACGCGCAGGATGCGGAAAAGATGTCGGCGCTCGCCTTCGAGGTAGAGCACGGTGTCGACCATGTGCTCCAGGAGCTTGGGCCCGGCAATCTGGCCGTCCTTGGTCACGTGGCCGACGAGCATGAGGCAGGCCTGGCCGCGCTTGGCCGCCTCCACGCAGGAGGCCGCCACGCCGCGCACCTGGGAAACGGAGCCGGGAGCGCCTTCCACACCGGAAACATGCATGGTCTGGACGGAATCGAGGATGACGAGGTCAGGGGCCGGCGTCGCGCCGAGAATATCGACCACCGCGCCGGCATCGGTGGTGGCGGCGGCGAGCAGCCCGTCGTGCAGCACACCCAGGCGTTCGGCCCGGGCCTTCAGCTGCGGCAGGGATTCCTCGCCCGAAACGTACACCACGCGCCGGCCGGCGGCAGCGGCAAGGCCGGCCAATTGCAGCAGCAGCGTGGACTTGCCGATGCCCGGTTCGCCGCCCAGCAGCACGGCCCCGCCCGGGGTCAGCCCGCCGCCGAGCACCCGGTCCAGGCCGTCGATGCCGGTCGATGCGGGGGTGAAATCCTCGCCCGGATGGCTGCCGAGCGGCACGGGCGTGGCGGACGCCGCGGCCAGCGCCCGGGAACCGCCCGGACCGGCCACGCCTTCGACGAGGGTGTTCCAGGCCCCGCAGCGGGGACACTGCCCCCGCCAGGTGGGGGACACCCCGCCGCAGGCCGAACAGGTGAAAATCTTCTTGGCCTTGGCCGCCATGCGCGTTGCCGCCGCTACTGGCGGGGCGGGTCCTTGGCGTCGATGACCTTGACGCCGAATTCCTTGACCGCTTCGGGCGGATCGAAAAAGACGATCATGAAAGGCGCTTCGCCGCCCGGGGCGATGTTGGTGTTGTTGGTGAGCACGCCGACCTGGGAAGCCAGGGCGTTTTTCAGCTCGTCCCGGGTCATGACCTGCAGCTGGAAAAGCGACACCGTGTTGCCGGCCAGCTCTTCCTGGGTGGCCAGGGAACCGCCCTTCTCGTCGAAGAGCGTCGCCTCGAGCTTGATCATTTCCTTGGGCGTCTTGAAATTGTTGACCGCCTTGCCCTCGATCACGAAAAGCTGCCCCGCCTTCTCGTTGGACACGTAGTACTGGCGGACGTTTTGCAGCATGATGTCCTTGACCTTGGCCGTCTCCTCGGGCTTTTTCGCGCCCTCCCCCTCGGCGGCAGCGGGCTTCTCCGGCGCGGCCTTCTCGGCCTTTTCGGCCGTCGCGCCCTTTTCCGGCGTGGCCGGGGCCTCGGCCGCCGGCGGCGTCGCGCCCGGCTTGACGGACTTCGCCCCCGGCATCAGATCCAGGAAATAGATGGCGGCCAGCGTGGCCGCGAGCACCAGCACGATGGCGCCGAGGATGATGCCGATGCGACGGCGTCGGTCTTTTGACACCGTGCTGCCGGGCAGCGGAATGTCGGCAACGTCGTCGAGGCTGAATCCCGGCTTGACCGGGCCGGTGTCGAGATCTTCCTCGGGAGTCTCTTCCTCGGCCGAGGCTTCATAGGACTCGGAATGAAAGAGATCGGGCGGCGCTTCGTCGGAAGCGGCCTGATCGGCCCGGGCTCCGGGCGCGGCGGACTTCTCCGTCTCGGCGGCGGCGGCCGGCGTTTCGGCCATGTCGTCGGGAAAATCGAAATCCGACAGGTCCTCCGAAACGGGCGGCGCGGCCGGAGCCGGAGGATCGACATGGAACACCTGGCGGCATTTGCCGCAGCGCAGCTTGGCGCCGTCCGGACCAAGCCGGTCATCGGGCAGATTGAACTTGGACTGGCAATTCGGGCACTGTACTATCATGACGGTCTATCCCATGCCGGTTACGGTTTGGGTCACGCTATGCAATTATAAGGCCGCACGCTACCCGATCAACTCGTACACACCGCGCAGTCGGCGCAACCGTTCCCCGATGTCCATACCGTAGCCCACAAGATAGACAGGGGGCGCCGGGAAGCCCACAAAATCCGCGGTCACGTCCACCTCGCGGCGATAGGCCTTGTCCAGAAAGGTGCATATCTTGATGCTGGCCGGATTGCGCCGCGACAGGATGTCCAAGAGATAGGACAGGCTGCGGCCGGTGTCCACGATATCCTCCACCAGGAGGACATGACGGCCGGCGATGTCGCTTTGCAGGTCCATGAGAAACCGCAGCTGCCCGGGTGCGGTGTCCGAGCCGTAGCTGGCCACCCGAATGAAATCGAGCACCGGGCAGAAATCCAGGGCCCGCAGCAGATCAGCCATGAAAGGCAGCGCGCCCTTGAGCACGCCGACCATGACCACGTCCTTGCCGGCGTAATGGGCCGACACCTCCCGACCAAGTTCGGCCACCCGCGCCGCAATGGCCGCTTCGCCGAACACCTCGCGCAATGTCTCCGCCATGTCGCTTTGCAATCGCCTTTTCCGTTTCGCGCCTACATTTCCATGATCAGCGCGTGTTCGTCGCACTCGGGAAATTTCGGGCAGTTGATGCAATCGGCCCAGACCTTTTGGGGCAACTGTTCCTTCTCCGCCGGAGCAAATCCCAGGCGCTCGAAGAAATGCGGCCGATAGGTCAGGGTGAAAACCTTGTAAATGCCAAGCGTGACCGCGTCGGACAGGCAGGCCTCCACCAGCTTGCCGCCCCAGCCATGCTTCTGGATTTCCTCGCTCACGGCCAGGGAGCGTATCTCGGCGATATCCTCCCAGGTGATGGACAGGGCGCAGCAGCCGAGGATGCCCGGAATGTCGTGGCCGGCCAGAACGAAAAAGTCGCGCAGATGGCTGTAAAGCTGATTGAACGAGCGCGGCAGCAGGAATTCCTTCTTGGCGCAGTGCATCAGCAGCGCGTGGATCTGCTTGACGTCCTGGATTCTCGCCTTGCGGATGAAAAAATTGCTCATGAACCAATGTCTTTTTTAAGCAGGGTCTCTATGGACTGCCGCAGCATGTCGCCGGGCATGTACCCGGCATGGTTGACCGCCTGTTGCCCCTTGCCGTCGTAAATGAGCGTCTTGGGGATCATCTTGACCCCGAAGGTGGACAGCACGTCCGGGTCGGCCAGATGCACCGGGAAATTGAACGGCGTCTGCTTGACGAAGCGGAAATACTCCCCCTTGTCCTGGTCGAGAGAGATGCCGATAAAAACAACCTTGTCGGCCGGATAGTGCTTGCGGGCCTCGATGAAGTCCGGAATCTCCATCAGGCAGGGACGGCACCAGGAGGCGAAAAAGTCCACCACCACAACCTTGCCCTGGGCGGCTACAATGGCGTCGAGCACGCCCTGCCCCTTGATCGGGCCGGCATCCTGGGCCAGCCCGCGTGATACCGTCGCAAGCAGCAAGGCCAGCATGAAAAAAACTATGCGTTTGCGCAAGGATAATCCTCCGAAATAACGACTCCGGCGCGGACGCGCACGCCCGCCCCGTGCCAGATGCTTTTAGGATAAATGAACCTGGGGGGAAACCTTGTCTTTCGAAAGGTTCTCCCCCCAGGCCCCCTTTCCAAAGACTTTTAACGATAACACGCCATTAACTCTAGCGCCCCACACCCTTTGAAAACTTGAGGAAGGGGAGAGCGCGAGAGGGGAGAACCCTTTCTTGAAAGGGTTTCCCCTCTCGCATCCTCTTCCCCTCTCTTTTCCTACCCGCCGATGAGGGCCTTGGCCTGGCGGACGGCGTCCACGGCGTCTGCGGCGTGGGCGTCGGCGCCGATGGACTTGGCGAAGGCGGCGGTCACCACGGCCCCGCCAACCATGACCTTGGTCGCAAGCCCCCGCTCCTTGACCAGGCGCACGGTGTCTTCCATGCGCACCATGGTGGTGGTCATAAGCGCCGAGAGGCCGATGATGTCGGCCTTGCAGGCCTGGGCCTCGTCCACGATACGCGCGGCGGGCACATCCTTGCCCAGGTCGATGACCTCGAAGCCGTGGTTTTTGAGCATCAGGCACACGATGTTCTTGCCGATGTCGTGAATGTCGCCCTCGACCGTGGCCATGACGATGCGGGCCTTCTCGGCTCCGGACGTTTCGGCCAGAAGCGGCTCGAGGCGGGTGAACCCGGCGCGCATGGTCTCGGCGGCGACGAGCAGCTGGGGCAGGAAAAATTCCTTGCGCTCGTAGCGCTCGCCCACTTCCATGATGCCGGGGATAAGCTCCTCGCTCAAAATGGCGGCCGGGTCGCGTCCCTCGGCCAGGGCGGCATCGATGAGTCCGTCGAGCTCGGCCCGGCGGCCCTTGATGACGGCCTGGCGCAGGGGGCTGCCGCCCGTCTCGTCTTTCGCTGCGGCCGCCGGAGCGGACCCGCCGCCGGGGGACGATTTCCAGCCGGCGTAGCGCTCGATGAACCGGCCGGCCTGGGGATCGCGGGCCAGCAACACTTCGCAGGCCGCGCCGGTCTCCATGAGCCGGGCCACGTTGGGGTTGGCGATGGCGGCCGAAAGCCCGGCCCCCAGACACATGGCGAAAAAGGCGGCGTTGACCAGCTCCCGGGCCGGCAGGCCGAAGGAAATGTTGGACAGGCCAAGGACCGTGGGCAACCCCCAGGCGTCGCGGCAGTGGCGGATGGTCTCCAGGCAGGCGAGGGCCGCCTCGGCCTTGGAGGACACGGTGAGCGCCAGGGCGTCGACCAGGATCAGCCTTTTGGGGATGCGCAGAGATTCGGCCTGGGCGAGCAGTTCCTCGATGATGGCCAGGCGCTCGGCGGCCGTGACCGGCAGCTTGCGTCCCTTGAGCGGCAGCAGAATAAACGGCGCGCCGTGATCGCGGCAGAGGGGTCCCAAAAGCTCCATGCGGCCGGGCTCGCCGCTGATGGAATTGACCAGGGGTGTTGCCGGCGAGGCCCAAAGCGCGTTGGTCAGCGCCTCGGCGTTGTTGGAATCGAGGCACAGCGGCAGGCGCTGGCGCTTGGTCAATTCAAGGGCCAGTCCGGGAAGCGTCCTGGTCTCGTCGACCATGGGCGCACCCACGTTGACGTCGAGAATGGACGCGCCGGCGGCCGCCTGCTCCTCGGCAAAGGCCAGGGCTTTCGTATATTCCCCGGCCACGAGTTCAGCGGCCAGCTCCGCCTTGCCGGTGGGGTTGATGCGCTCGCCGATGACGGCGCAGGGGCTTGTGCCGCCGAGGGTGACGGTCAGGGCCCGGGAGGTGACGGCCAGGACCGACCGGTCCGGGGCCTCGGGCCGTGTCCAGGAGCGCCCGGAAAGCGCCTTGGCCAGGGCCGCAATGTGGGCCGGGGTGGTGCCGCAGCAGCCGGAAAGGGCCTTGGCCCCGAGATCGGCGAAGCGGGCCGTTTTCTCGGCGAATTCCTCCGGGCCCATGGGAAAGACGGTCTTGCCGTTTTCCAGACGCGGCATGCCGGCGTTGGGCTTGACGAAAAAGGGCGTGGACAGGCGCCGGGAATAGACTTCGCCCACAAGGCGCATGTCGTCCGGGCCGGCGCCGCAGTTGACGCCTATGAGGTCGACGCCCAGATTCTCCATGGCGTCGGCGAAGACCTCCGGCGCGGAACCGGTGAGGCTGGCCGCGCCCTCGTAGGTCATGCACACGGCCACGGGCAGGTCGCAGACCTCGCGGCAGGCCAGCACCAGCGCCTTGGCCTCGGCCACGTCGAAATGGGTCTCGCCGACGATCAGGTCGCAGCCGCCCGCGGCCAGGCCGCGAATCTGCTCGGCAAAGGCGGCCACGAGCTCGCGCAGCGTCACTTTGCCCAAGGGTGCGACGAACTGGCCCGTCGGGCCGACCGATCCGGCGACAAAGGCCGTGTCCCCGGCCGCTTGCCGGGCCAGACGCGCCATCTCGCGGTTGAGCGCGACAACGTCCGTGCCGGCGGGCAGCTTGAACCGGGAACCGCCGAAGGTGTTGGCGGTGATGACACGGGACCCGGCTTCGATGTATTCCCGGTGGGTGGCCACGATGGCCTCGGGATGGGCCAGTCCGAAAAGTTCCGGCGACTGCCCCGGAGCGAGTCCCCGTCCCTGCAGCAGCGTGCCCATGGCCCCGTCGAAAACGAGGAGGCCTGCATCCGTCAGCGCTTTTCTGAAATCACCCACGGCATCTCCTTGAAAGTCTTGTTCAACCGGCCGCGCGGCGGCAGGAAACGCGGCCGGTCTACTGAAAATCGTTGAAAAGGACAAATCAAAACTTTACAGTACAAGATAGGCATGCGAGACGGCGCTTCCAGGCGGGAGCGCCACGCCTTGTTCGCGGCCGACCGCGCGCCCGCCCGCACCATCTAACCCGGCCTTTATCCGATGGAACATCGAGACGATCAAGATA
This sequence comes from Desulfovibrio sp. JY, assembly GCA_021730285.1. Classification (NCBI taxonomy): domain Bacteria; kingdom Pseudomonadati; phylum Thermodesulfobacteriota; class Desulfovibrionia; order Desulfovibrionales; family Desulfovibrionaceae; genus Desulfovibrio; species Desulfovibrio sp. JY. Next base: position 3,257,798 of record CP082962.1, on the reverse strand, counting down.
TTTCGCCAGACGACGCCGACATCGACATCGACGACACGGAGCAGGAAGAGGCCCCGGACGACGCCGAAGAGAAGATCCTCGACGTCGAACCTGTTGACGATTTTCGGCTGCCGGCCCCTCGGGCCGGCTCCTCCGGTTCGCTTTCCACCCGCGACCCGCTCCAGCTCTATTTGCGCGAGATCGGCAAATTTCCGATGCTCAAGCCCGAGGAGGAGCAGGAACTGGCCCGGCGCGTGCGGGACTCGGGCGACGAGAAGGCGGCCTTCCGCCTCATCTCCTCCCATCTGCGACTGGTGGTCAAAATCGCCATGGACTTTCAGCGCCGCTGGATGCAAAACGTGCTCGACCTCATCCAGGAAGGCAATGTCGGCCTCATGCGCGCCGTGACCAAGTTCGACCCCGACAAGGGCATCAAGTTCTCCTATTACGCCGCCTACTGGATCAAGGCCTATATCCTCAAATACATCATGGACAACTGGCGCATGGTGAAAATCGGGACCACCCAGGCCCAGCGCAAGTTGTTCTACAACCTGAACAAGGAACGCCACCGGCTCCAGAACCTGGGGTTCGACCCGAGCAACTCCCAGCTCTCCGAGGCCTTAAACGTCACCGAGTCCGACATCGTGGAAATGGACCAGCGCCTAAGCGGCAACGACCTGTCCCTCGACGTGTCGCTTGGCGAGGATTCCACGTCCACCCGCCTGGACTTTCTGCCGGCGCTCACCCCCGGCATCGAGGAGATTCTGGCCGGCGACGAAATATCGCACCAGCTCGAGAAACACATCCAGACCATCCGGCCCTCGCTCAATGAAAAGGAACTCGATCTGCTCGATAACCGCATCCTGTCCGACTCCCCGGTGACCCTGCGGGAGATCGGGGCCAAATACGGCATCACCCGGGAGCGCGTGCGGCAAATCGAGGCCCGTCTCCTGGAAAAACTCAAGGAACACCTGTCCAAACGCATCGAGGACTTTTCCTCGGATTGGATCCACAGGGAAGAATAGCGGCGCGGACCACCGCCGGCCGCAAGGCCGATGGCGGACGGTCCGTGAACGCCGCATCGGACGCCGGATATGCCTGACGAGACGAAACCCCGCTTTTCCAAGCGCCTGCCCGTATTCCTGGTGCTGGTGCTGTTGCCGTGCCTGCTGTCCAACTCCTGCGCGTCCAGCCGGCCGGCCCGGTCGGCCTATGCCGCCAAGAGCCTTTCGGACAACGCGGACAGCGCCTACCGCTTCCTCGTCTACCAGGACCTCATGCGCCAGGGGAAAAAGGACGAGGCCACGGCGGAGCTGGAGGCGCTGGTCAAGAAATACCCCTCGCCGGAGCTGGCCGTGGAACTGGCCAATCTCCAGTGGGGACAAAACCAGCGCGAAAAAGCCACCGCCACCCTGGAAGCGGCCGCAGCCGCTTTTCCCGCCTCCCGACAGCTGACGCTCTACCTGGCCAACGCCTACCAGATGCGCCGCATGGGCGATAAGGCCGTGGCCACCCTCGGAAAATTCCTCGCGGCCCACCCGTCCGACGCCGCGGCCAGACGCGAGCTGGCCTCGCTTTTGGAAGACGCGGGCAAGCACAAGGAAGCCTTGGAGGTCCTCTCGCGCATCCCCGAGGCCGATCGCGACGCCGCGACCTGCTACCTCATGGCCAAGGCCATGGCCGGGCTCGGGCAAAACGCCAAGGCCGTCGCCCTGCTGCGCCAGGCCGTGGACAAGGACCAGACGCTGCTGCCCGCCTGGCTCGACCTCGGCGGCCTGCTCGAGAGCCAGGGCGACCTGGCCGGAGCCGAGGACGCCTACCGCAAGATGCTGTCCCAGGACGCCGGCTCCCCGGAAGTCCAGGCCAGGCTCCTGCGGATCCTGCTCAAGCGCAAAAAGCCGGATCAGGCCATGAAGCTTTTGCGCGACGAGACGCCGGACAAGCCCCATCTTCTGGACGCCATGTCGGCCTTTGTCGAGGCCGGCTATCCGAAGCAGGCCCGGCAGGCCCTGGACATGCTCGTGGCCGCCGATCCCGCGAGCCCGGACCTGCCGTTTTACAAGGCGGTCCTGGCCTACGAAGGGGACAAGAATCCCAAGAAGGCCCTGGAAATCCTGGCCGAAGTCGCGCCGGACAACCCCAATTACGACAAGAGCCTGAGCTTTCGCATCCAGATCGCCACGGAGCTTGGCGACTACGCCAAGGCCGAGGGACTCGTGCGCGAGGCCAGGACCCGCTATCCCGACCGCAAGGAATTCATCGCCGTGGAGGCCGCCCTGCTCGACAAGCGCGGCGACACGGCCCAGGCGGCAACGGTGCTGGAAAAGGCCCTGGCCGCCTCCCCCGACGACCTGGACCTCTTGTACCGCTACGGCGTGGCCCTGGAAAAACTCAAGCGCCGCGACGAGGCCAAGGCCGTGATGGAAAAAATCGTGGCCAAGGACCCGGTCAATCCCGATGCCCTCAACTACCTCGGCTATTCCCTGGCCGAAGAGGGACGCGACCTAGACAAGGCCATCGACATGATCCGGCTGGCCCTGTCCAAGGAGCCGGACAACCCCTTCTTCCTGGATTCCCTGGCCTGGGCCCAATTCAAGCTCGGGCGCACCGAAGAAGCCCTGGCCACCATACGCTCAGCCGCCGTGCCCAGGGTCAAGGACGCCATCGTCTGGGAGCATTACGGCGACATCGCCGCCGCGTCCGGGCACAAGGCCGAGGCGCAAAAGGCCTACCGCACCGCCCTGGAACTGGGATCGGATAACCCCAAAGACGTCAAGAAGAAGCTCGGAGCCCTGTGATGCGACGCCTCCCCCTGCCGCCGCGCGTCCTGGTCTGGATTTCCCTGGCCCTGCTCGCCACGGGCTGCGCCGCGCCGCGTCCCGGCCAGATGGGTTCGGGCGAGGCCAAGGCCGTGTATGCGGCCTTTGTGGCCAACCAGGCGAAAAACACCCCGGCTCCGGCCTTTTCCCTGGCCGGGTCCATGAGCTTTTCCCGGGGCTCCCGCTCCGGTCGCCTCAACTTCCGCTTTTACGGCAACTACGCCGACCCCGTGCGCCTTGACCTGACCACGCCCATCGGCGGGGCCTACGCCCACCTGCGCGAGGACGGCTCGGAATTTTCCGCCTTCGTGCCCGGCCGCGACACCCTCTATCGTCACGAAGGGACACGGGAAGGCGCGGCCCGGCTCGGCATGCCGCTGCCCTTTACCCTGCGCGAAATGGCCGCCCTGGTTTCGGGCCGATTCGGGGAGCTGGTCCCGACCCGGTACGCTTCGGCCAAAAAGACCGCCGACGGCTACGAATTCCACTTTTCCGGAGACCCGCGCCTTTCTTCGCTGACTCTTGACTTCGCGGGCAATCCGCGACATCTCACCGGGGTAGGCGTGGAACCCTGGCGCGTGGCCTTCGACAATGACGAAGCCGCGCCGGGTATGGCCGTGCCGGTGGCCCGCAAGCTGGTTCTGACCACCCCAGGCGGCACTTCCTTGATCCTTCGCGTCAAAAGCCTGCAGGCGCGCCAGTCGCCCTACCCGGCCGCCGACCTGGAACTGCCCGTTCCGCCAAGCGCCGTCGTGCGCGGGCTCGACGACGCCTCAGGCAATTCGCCCCTGCCGGAATTGTGAGCGCCGCCCGCGCAACAATGCCCTGTCGCCAACCGCCAACCGCGGAGAAATCATGTCCAAAACCGTTTTCATCGGCTCCGACCATGCCGGCGTGATCCTCAAGGCCGCCCTGGTCGAGCATCTGCGCGCCGCCGGCCATGACGTGACCGACCTCGGCCCGTCCGACGCCAAAAGCGTCGACTACCCCGACTACGCCAAGGCCGTGTGCGCCAAGGTCCTCGAGACCCCGGGCTGCGCCGGCATCCTCATCTGCGGCACGGGCATCGGCATGTCCATGGCCGCCAACCGCATGCCCGGCATCCGGGCCGCGCTTTGCGTCAACGAATACCTGGCCCGCATGACCCGGCTGCACAACGACGCCAACGTCCTGTGCCTGGGCGAGCGCGTGATCGGAACCGGCCTGGCCGCCTCCATCGCCGACGTCTTTCTCGCCACCGACTTCGAGGGCGGACGCCATCAGCGACGCGTGGACCGCATCGAATCCTGCGGTCTGGCCGCTTCCCTGTAATGCCGCCTCTATTTTAAATCATCACTCCGGTATGATTTGATTTTTCAACCCACAAGCCCCTCAGAGGATTCTGCCATGACCGCCAACGCATCCGCCATCGACACCAAAGCCGTGCGCGCCATCAAAGGCCTGATCATGGACGCCACCCGCAAGGCCTCCTCCGGCCACCCGGGCGGGGCCATGTCCTCGGCCGACATGGCGTATGTGCTGTTCAAGGACTACCTGCGCTTCGACCCGACCGATCCGAAATGGTTCAACCGCGACCGGTTCGTGCTCTCGGCCGGACACGAATCCATGCTGCAATATGCCCTGCTCTACCTGCGCGGCATTTTGACCCTCGACGACCTCATGCATTTCCGGCAGTTCGGCAGCAGGACCCCGGGCCATCCGGAAAATTTCGACACTCCCGGCGTGGAATGCACCACCGGGCCGCTCGGCCAGGGATTTTCCATGTCCGTGGGCATGGCCGTGGCCGAGGAAATGCTGCGCCAGCGCCTGGGCGAGGATATCGCCTCCCACTACACCTACGTGCTGTCCTCCGACGGCGACGTGCAGACCCCGGTCTTCCAGGGCGCCGCCGCGTTGGCCGGCCTGTGGGGGCTGGGACGCCTCATCGTGCTGTTCGACAAAAACAGCGTCCAGCTGGCCAGCCCCACCAGCGTCTGCGACGACACCGACCACAAGAAGCTGTTCGAAGCCCTGGGTTGGCACGTCGTCGAAATTAACGGCCATGACCACGCCGCCATCCATCAGGCCCTGGACGCGGCCCGGGCCGAGACCCAGAAGCCGAGCATCATCATCGGACACACCATCATCGCCAAGGGCTCCTTCTCCATGGAAGGCAAAAGCGCCGCCCACGGCGCGCCGTTTTCCGACAAGGAGATCGAGGAGACCAAAAAGCTCCTGGATCTGCCCCTGGACAAGACGTTTTACATGCCGGCCGACGTGGCCGATCATTTCCGCGTCCGCTTCCCCGAGCTGGAAACGGCCGCCAAGGAATGGAACAAGGCCCTGGAAGACCGCTTGAACAGCGATCCCGTCTTCGAGGACCTCTGGCGGCAGCTCAAGCGCGCGCCGGGCAACCGCGACCTGGCCTGGCCGGTGTTCGAGCCGAGCAAGGCCGTGGCCACCCGTTCCGCCTGGGGAGCCTGCCTGGGCGGACTCATCGACCAGATGCCGCTTTTCGTTGGCGGCTCGGCCGACCTGGACCCCTCCAACCAGACCGAGAAGTTCCGCGACATCACCGGCATCTTCGGCAAGGCCAACCGCGCAGGCCGGGCGCTTTGCTTCGGCGTGCGCGAGTTTCCCATGACCGCCATCATAAACGGCATCAGCCTCCACGGCGGCCTGACCCCGTTTAGCGCCACCTTCCTCATCTTTTCCGACTACGCCCGAAACGCCCTGCGCATGGCGGCGCTCCAGCGCACCCCCGCCCTGCACGTCTACACCCACGACTCCTTTTACGTGGGCGAGGACGGCCCGACCCACGAACCCATTGAGCAGACCAGTTCGCTGCGGCTCATACCCAACATGCTGGTCATGCGCCCGGCCGACGCCAACGAAACCGCAGCCTGCTTGGATACGGCCCTGTCCCAGACCAGCCGGCCGACCTGCCTGCTCCTGACGCGCCAGAACCTGCCCATCCTCGACCCGGCCGTCTATCCGGCCCTGAAGGACGGCGTGAAACACGGCGGCTACGTGCTGGTCGAGGCGGCCTCGGCCAAACCGGCCATGATCCTCATGGCCTCGGGTTCGGAAGTCTCCCTGGCCATGGCCGCCGCCAAACTGCTGCCGGAAATCTCCATCCGCATCGTCAGCATGCCCTGCATGGAGCTTTTCAACGAGCAGCCCGAAGACTACAAAAACGCGGTGCTGCCGCCGGACGTGCCCTTCCGCTACGCCACCGAGGCCGGACGGCCGGAACTGTGGTGCCAGTACACCGGCCGCCTCGACCGCGTGCACGGCATCTCCCACTTCGGCGCCTCGTCCCCGGCCGGCAAGCTGGCCGAAGCCTACGGATTTACCCCCGAACACCTCGCCGCCAAGATCAAGGCCGCCTACGCCGCGAAGTAGAAAGAAGATTAGGAAGAGAGGAAGATGCGAGAGGGGAAACCCTTTTGCAAAGGGTTCTCCCCTCTCGCGCTCTCCCCTTCCTAAACTTTTTAAAGGGGGAATTCCCCCAACAGGCTTTCCCGACAGGGCGTTTTAAAAAGGACGCCCTTTTTCTTTTTATTCCTTTTCCCTCTTCATCTTCTCCACCTCGAAAGTTTAGACTTTCCACCTCGTTTCCAGTATCCCCCTTGAAAAGTTTTTTTGGGGGGAGGGGCGCGGGGAGGGGACCCTTTTTTTCAAAAAAGGGTCCCCTCCCCGCACTCTTCCTCATCTTCTCCCCACCCTACCCACCCAAAAGGAGCACCAACGAATGGAAGCGCCGGACAGAAATCTCGGGTTGGACTTGGTACGTGTGACGGAAGCGGCGGCGCTGAGTTCCTCGCGCTGGCTCGGGCGCGGCGACAAGAACTCTGGCGACCAGGCCGCCGTGGACGCCATGCGGCTTTCGTTCAACACCCTGCCCATCGAGGGCATGATCATCATTGGCGAGGGGGAGAAGGACGAAGCCCCCATGCTTTATAACGGCGAACGGGTCGGCAGCGGCCAGGGGCATGCCGTGGACGTGGCCGTGGACCCGGTCGAGGGCACTAACCTGCTCGCCTATGGCCGACCGAACGCCATTTCCGTGGTCGGCGTCGCGCCGCGCGGGTCCATGTACGATCCCGGGCCGAGCTATTACATGCAGAAGCTGGTGGTTCCGGCCGAGGCCAAGGATGTGGCCGACCTGGACGCGCCGGTGGAGGACAATCTCAAGAAAATCGCCAAGGCCCTCGGCAAGGACGTGGACGACCTCGTAGTCTTCGTGCTCGACAAGCCGCGCCACAAGGCGCTTATCCAATCCATCCGGGCGGTCGGCGCGCGCATCCAGCTCCATACCGACGGCGACGTGGCCGGATCGCTCATGGCCGTGGACCCGGAGAACGTGGTCGACGTCATGCTCGGTACCGGCGGCACCCCGGAAGGCGTGCTTTCGGCCTGCGCCATCCGGGCCCTGGGCGGCCGGCTGCTGGCCCGGCTCGATCCCCAGCTAGAGGCCGAAAAACAGGCCCTGGCCGCGGCCGGCATCGACTGCAAGCGCATCTTCACCGAGGAGACGCTGGTCAAAAGCGACGACACCTACTTCGCCGCCACCGGCATCTCCGGCGGCACGTTCCTGCACGGCGTCAAATTCACCGGTACCCACGCCATCACCCACTCCCTGGTCATGCGGGGCAAAACCGGCACCATGCGACGCATCGAAACGCGCATTCGTCTGGACAAGTTGATGGAAATCAGCGCCGTAAAGTACGACTAGAGAGCCTCCGGCGGCCAGGGGGAAACTCTTTGGAAAAAGTTTCCCCCTGGACCCCCTTTAAAAACTTTCCCAAGGAGGCAGCAGATACCCCTTTGAAAGTTTTTTGCGGAGGGGGTCCGGGGGAGGGGCTTTTTTGCAAAAAAGCCCCTCCCCCGGAAATCTTCCTCTAAAAAATCATCAAAAAATCAGCACCGTAAAACCGTCGTTCATGTAGCGGGCCATGCCGGGGTGGCCGTGCATGTCGTCGAGCAGCGGAAATCCCTCGGCCACGGCCGCTTCCTGGCTGCCGAGCTGGTGCGAGCAGGCCTTGCACACGCCGGCGATCAGTCCCAGGCCCTTGGTCTTTTCGAAAAGCCCGTGCATGGGATTGTCTTTCTTGGCCAGCTCGGCCACGAGCTTGGTCGCCTCGCCTTCCAGGATCACCTGCACTTCGTAGTCTTTTTCCCGAAAATCGATGGCGTTTAACAGCACGTGGATAAAGCAGGACAGGTCGCCGCGAAAAGCGAACAGCGCCACCTTCTTCATAGCAAGCCTCCTTTGCGGTACGGGCCGGGCGTCACACCTTGCCAACCGGCGCCAGGTAGATCGTGAATTCCGTTTCTCCGTCGAGCCCGAGCAGGGCGTCCATGGCTTCCTGGTCGTAGGCGGCGATGGCGCAGGTGCCGGACCGGATCGCCTCGCAGGCCAGATAGAGGTTCTGGCAGACATGGCCGGCGTCGAGCGCGATGACCTTGTACGAGGCGTCGCCGTAGCGCCATTCCATGCGCGCGGGAATGGTCGTCCAGATAAACGTCGCCGCCCCCCGGGCCACGAAACGCTGGTTGAAGGCGGCCTGGCCGAGGGACAGTTCCAGCTGTTCGGGCGCGGCCAGGGGCAACAGCGCGTGCTCCACCGGCAGATAGCGGTAGAGTCCCGGGGTGACGCCCTCCACCCGGAAAACGGCCAGATAGGTTTCGAGGGCGTGGCGACAACCGGCCGAGGGCACGGTACGGTAGGTCACGGCGGCCGGCATCTTGCGCAGTCCCTGGGTGGCCCACAGCAGAAAGGACAGCTCTTCCAGGGAAAGCGATTCGGGCGTGAAGGCGCGATGGGATTTGCGGTCGCCTATGGCCCTTTTGACGGACACGTTGCCGATGCCGGGCCAGCCGTGGGGGCCGGGAAGGGCGAAAAGCGTCGCCGCCGGCGGATAGGGCTTTTGCACCGGCGGCGGTTCGATGCCCCGGCTCTGTTCCGTCGCCGTGAAATCCACCATCTTGCGGATGGTGTCCTTCAAGAAAAACTTCAAATCCATACGCATCCATTTCCTCCCGGTTCCGCGCAAAACTCCACACCAGACACCGGGCCGCCGACAAGGCCGCTCCCCCGTCATCGTGGCGGGGACGGCGCATCAGCCGCTCCCTTTGCCTCAGGCGTAGCCCTCGATGATCTGGGAAAGCGCGGCCATATCCGGTTCACGCCCGGCCAGCGGCCCCACATCCGTCAGCGGAAAGGCCGGCCGGTCGCTTGTCCACAGCACGCCGATGGGGATTTTGTCCCCGAACTCCATGGCCTTGGCCAGGGCGGCCTGGAAATTCGTGGAGTCGTGGTCGCCACCGAGCTTGTAACAGCGCTCCTTGTACCAGGCAAAGGTGTTGACCTTGTTGAAGGACACGCACGGTTGCAGCACGTCGATGAGCGAAAACCCGGGATGGCGCGCGGCCTGGACGATAAGATCGGCCAGGTGGTCGATTTCGCCGGCGAAGCCCCGGGCCACGAATCCCGCGCCCATGGTCACGGCCACGGCCACGGGGTTGAAGGGGGCGGAGGCCACGCCGTGGGGCTGGGTCTTGGTTTTCTGGCCCGTCATGGTGGTGGGGCTGGCCTGGCCCTTGGTCAGGCCGTAAATCTGGTTGTCGTGGACGATGTAGGTCATGTCCACATTGCGCCTAAGCGCCGCCAGAAAATGGTTGCCGCCCTCGCCGTAGGAGCAGCCGTCGCCGGATTCGGCGAAAACGGCCAGTTCCGGGTTGGCCAGCTTGATGCCCGTGGCCGCCGGCAGGGACCGGCCGTGCAGGCCGTTTAGGGTATTGACCCGGATGTAGTGCGGCGCCTTGGCCGCCTGACCGATGCCCGTGGAAAAAACCACCTTGTGCGGCGGCAAATCCAGCGCCGCCAGGGCCTTGACCACGGCCTTGCGGATGGAGAAGTTGCCGCAACCGGGACACCAGGCCGTCTCGAACTCTCCGTAGTCTTTTTCCGTCACCATGGCGTCCTCCTAAAGTCGATCGAGAATATAGGCCGCCGTGAACGGCAGGCCGTCGAAGCGGGTCACCAGCGCGTCAAAGACGTAGCCGGTTTCGCGCCGTATCAGCCGGGCCAGTTGGCCGGCGAAATTGCCCTCCACCATGACCGTGCGTTTGGCCGTTTCCAGAATCGGCACAAACGCGTCCGGCACCAGGGGATAGATCTGGGAGAAGTGGAGCACGGCCGTTTTCTCGCCCCGGGCGTTGCGTATCGCCGCCGCCTCCCGGGCCGCCCCCAGGGTCGTGCCCCAGCACACGAGCAGCGTCGCGCCGTCGGCATTGCCGTACAGGTTCGGGGGCAGGGCCACCCGGGTCAGGCCGGCGAACTTTCGCATGCGCTTTTCCTGCATGGTCACGCGCACGGCGAGGTCCTCGGTGATGTGTCCGTCCGGGGTGTGCTCGTCGCTGTCCAGGACCACCGTGGCCTCGGTGAAGCCGGGGACAAGGCGCGGCGACACGCCGGAGTCGGTCACGGCGTAGCGTTCGTAGCCGGCCGGATCGGCAACGGCGGTGAGCGGCCGGGCCACGGGCGGCAGGGAGGCCAGATCGAAGGGGGCCACATCGCGGTAGCTGTCGGCCAGGAACTGGTCGGTGAGGATGAAAACCGGCGACTGGAAGCGCTCGGCCGTATCCACGGCCCGGTGGGCCAGATGGAAGCACTGCTCCACCGTGCCCGGGGCGAAGATGGCCCGGGGAAATTCGCCGTGCCCGGCGTGGAGCACCAAATCGAGGTCGGCCTGTTCGGTGCGGGTAGGGAGTCCCGTGGCCGGGCCCGGACGCTGGGCCACGACGATGGTCACCGGCGTTTCGAGCATGCCGGAAAGGCTCACGCCCTCGACCATGAGCGCGAAACCGCCGCCCGAGGTGGAAACCATGGGGCGCGCCCCGGCGTAGGAAGCGCCTATGGCCATGATCACGGCCGCGATCTCGTCCTCGGCCTGCTCGCAGACCACGCCCATGCGGTCGCTGTGGTCGATGAGCGCCTGCATGACCGAGGTGCCGGGCGTCATGGGGTAAAACGAACCGAAGTTGACCCCGGCGGCCAGTCCGCCAAGGGCAATGGCCGTGTTGCCGTTAAGCATCACGCGTCTGCCCCGGGGTTCGGCCGGAGACAGGCAGGCAAAGGACGCCTTCTGGCTGATGGTCCAGTGCGTGGCCGCCTGGAACACGGCCAGGTTGTCGGCCACGATTGCCTCGCCCTTCTTGGCGAATTTTTCCTTGATAAGCCCGGTGATCCAGGCCGGGTCCAGGCACAGGAGGCTGCCGAGCGCGCCCAGGGCGGCCGTGTTCTCGAAAAGCGGCTTGGGGCACAGCTCCTTGTAAGGAATGGCCAGCCCGGGATGGCCGGAGAGCCCGTGGGCGGCATCGGTCAGGACCAGGGCGCGCGGCGACAATCGATCCCTGAGCAACGGCAGGGTTTGCGCGGAAAGGGCCACCAGCAGGTCGATGCCCTCCGCCGGCGCGGTCACCTCCCGGCTGTCCACGCGGATGGCGTAGGTGTTGTGGCCGCCCCGGATGCGGGACAGGTAATCCTGGGTGACGACGATGGCGTAGCCGGCCCGCACCAGGGCACGGGACAGGAACTCGCCCACGGTCACGAGGCCTTGTCCGGCTTCGCCGCCGATGACGATATTGAGGGATGCTTCGCCCATGCCCGAACACTCCTTCGCTTGGCGCAAAAATGACGGCCGCCCGCAGCGGACGCGGGCGGCCTCGGTGATACGGTTAAAGGCCGGAAACTAGACCGTGGTCGGCGGCGTAAACACCCGCGTGGCCAGGTCCTTGTCCAGCATGAAAGCCCCGCCCGGGGTCTGCTCCACGAGCTTGAGCTTGGCGATGACGTCGGACACGTTGGCCTCTTCCTCAACCTGCTCGTCGATGAACCACTTGAGGAAGGACGCCGTGCCGTGGTCCTTTTCTTCCAGGGCCAGGTCCATGAGCTTGTAGATGCGGGCGGTCACGCCCTCCTCATGGGCCAGGGCGTCCTGAAACACGGCCAGGGCCGAATCCCAGTCATGGGGCGGCGCGTCGATGGCCTGCAAAATGACCCGGCCGCCGCGTTCCACAATGTAATTGTAGAACTTTTCGGCGTGGAACTTTTCCTCCTGATCCTGGACATGCATCCAGTTGGCGAACCCCATCAGTCCCTTGTCCTCGAAATAGGTGGCCATGGAGACGTAGAGGTAGGCGGAATACAGTTCCCAATGGACCTGATCGTTCAGGGCCTTTTCCATGGTCTTGGAAAGCATGGACTAGTCCTTTTTCCACAAGCCGTGGAGGTTGCAGTATTCCCGGGCGGACACCTTGGCCGCCTCGATGCAGAACAGGGCCTCGGGCTTGTCGCCGGGTTTGAGGAACTGGCGATAGGCCTTGCCGTCGGCCAAAAGCTCGATCCACTCGATGTAGTGCTTCTCCTCCATGGGGTGGGCCACGGCGCCGACCTTGACCAGATAGCCCTTGTCGGTCTTCTCGATGACCGGGACGTGCTTTTCCTTGGCCGCGTCCACGGTGTTCTCGCTCATGAGCTTCATGGGCTGGCCGCAGCACACAAGCTCGCCGGCGCCGCCATGCAGGACCTCGACAATATTACCGCACACTTCGCACTTGTAGACTTCCAGTTGTTCAGCCATGACTTATACTCCTTTAAAAGCCCCGTTTTCGGGAACCGGGGTCGCGGGCGGGGCGGGGCGTCCCCGACGCGGGATGAGCAACACCTTGTTTTTTCATAAAACACTTCTTGGCCGGGTGCGCAACCCCCAAAGGGCGACGGAAAGGACGGACATAAAGATTTGGCCGGACCGGCCGATGATGCTCACAGAAGGTCCAATCGGGCCGGGGGAGCGAACATGGACGGGATGCGAAACATACTTGTGTGCGGCGTGGCGGTCGTGTTTCTGGCCGCTGCCGTGCCGCAGTCGCCGGAGACGGCCGAGGCCGGCATGCCGGCACCCCTGCCGACGCAGATCCCCATCCGGGACATAGGTTCTCCCCCGACGCCCAACACGCCGCCCGTGCCCTTTGCGCCAAAGCCCTACCGCGTGCGGCGACACCGCGTCACCCGGCACAAAAAACGCGCGCCCAGGCGTCCGCCGACACGAACGCCCGCGCCCGCGCCACGACAGACGCCGGCCAATCCGGGCATGCCCAGGCTCGAACAGCGCTACGAAGCGCCGACCGAGTCCCTGTACCTGCCGCCCCCCGTGGCGCCGGCCAAGGCTCCGGCCCAGCCGACGGCCCCCCCCCCGACGAAGACCTCGGGGGCAGCCCCCGGCAGCGACCAACCGCCCGCCACGGCACAATTCCCGCCGGAACCCGCGCCGGCCCCGGCACCGCCCTCGGGCGCTACGGCGACGCCGACCCCAGCACCGCAACCCGCGCCCATGCCGGCCCCCGGCCCGGCAACGCCCGCGACACCCAACCAGGCTCCAACGCCGGCACCGGCGCCGGCACCGGCCAAATAGCCAAGGAGGCCGCCATGACGATCCGACTTTTGCGCCGCCTTTCCCTCGTCCTCATGCTGCCGCTTTTCGCGCCGCTGCTCATGGGGGCGCTTTGCGACCGGACCCCGCCCCCGCAGCCCCAGTACCCGGACGTGGCCATGGCCCTGGCCGCCGACCTCGACCGCCAACTCGTGCCGCGCCTTGGCATGTATACCCGCGACAACAGCCGGGGGCTCTACTGGGTGGTCATCACCACCCCGGCCGACCTCGGCGACCTGGAGCGGGCCTCGCCCCTGTCGCGGCTCATCGGCCAGGAGCTTTCCACGGCCTTCGTGGCGCTTGGCTACAACGTCCAGGAGATCCGCAAGACCAGCGACATCATTTTCAGCCGCCGCCAGGGCGAGTTCTCGCTGACCCGCGACGTGCGGGCCCTGGCCACGTCCCGGGCCACCGCCACCCTGGTCGTGGCCGGCACCTACGTCGTCACGCCCGGCGGGGTGCGCTTCGCCATCGAGGTGGTCGACGCCCGCAACAACAACATCGTGGCCGCGGCCAACCGCACCCTGCCCATGGACGCCACGGTGGGAGCGCTGGCCGGCGGCGGCGCGAACTATGGCGCGCCCACGGTTTCCACCACCGACCGGGCCAGCTTCGAGCGGGACATGCTGCCCTACTCCATGAGCCGGCACTGGTAGCGCCCGCGCCTCAAAAGAACCACTTTATTTACGCCCCCTTTCATCGATAAAAGTTTTTCGGAGGGGAGAGCGCGAGAGGGGGACCCTTTTTCCAAAAAGGGTCCCCCTCTCGCATCTCCATCCGCTTCCTCCCCTCCCCGCCGGCTTGCCAGCGGCGGGGCCATCCCCTATGATTCTCCACAATTCGGGAAAAGGATGGGAACATGATGGAAAACCGCCATGTCCTGGTCGTGGAGGACAGCCGCGTCCAGGCCAAGATCATAAGCCAACACATTGCCGTAGCCACGCCCTTTCCCACCATCGTGGCCCACACCCTGGCCGAGGCCGAGGAGGTCATGACCGGCCGCCGCGACGCCATCTTCGTGGCCATCCTGGACCGCAACCTGCCCGACGACCCGGACGGACGCATCGTCCCCCTGGCCACCTCGCTCGGCATCCCCTCCGTGGTCATGACGGCCTCGTTTTCCGAGGAAGTCCGCCAGCTGCTGCTCGAACAGCACGTGGTGGACTACTTCATCAAGAACTACTCCGAGATGGTCGCCATGGAGCGGCTGATCGAACGACTCTACAAAAACCAGTTCGTACGCGCCCTGGTGGTCGACGATTCCAAGCTTTTCCGCCATCGCCTGAAGGAACTGCTCGGCAACCTCAACATCGAGACCCTGGAAGCCGAGGACGGCAGGCAGGCCTTGGAAGTGTTGGCCGCCAACCAGGACGTGACCCTGGTCATCACCGACTACAACATGCCAAACCTCGACGGCTTCGGACTGATCGAGGAAATCCGCCAGACCCAGGCCAAGGACAAGCTGGCCATCATCGGCGTTTCGGCCGAGGACGGCAGCCACACGGTCAAGTTCCTCAAGGTCGGGGCCAACGACTTCCTCATCAAACCGATACAGGTCGAAGAGTTCTCCTGCCGGGTCAACCAGCAGCTCGACATGCTGGAGATCCTGGTCAAGTATCGGGAACTGTGCGACAAACAGGTCAAATAACGCGACCAGCCAGATCGCGCCGCCGGACGTTCGTCCTGGCGCTTACGGCCGGGCTGGTTCTTGCGGCCGGACTGGCTTTTTTTTGGGCCACCGCCTCCCCGCCCTTTCCCCTGGCCGCCTTGTCGCCGCCGGGCGCAACCGTGGTCGCGGCCCGAAACGGCACGCCGTTGCGTCTTTTTCTGGCCCCGGACGACGCCTGGCGCTTCCCGGTGCGCCTGTCCGCCGTGTCCCCCATCCTGCCGCGTCTGGTCATCACCGCCGAGGACAAACGTTTCTACGCCCATCCCGGGGTCGATCCCCTGGCCCTTTTTCGCGCCGCCGCCGCCAACCTGCGCGCCGGACGCGTGGTCTCCGGCGGCTCCACACTGACCATGCAGCTGGCCCGGCTGGCCGATCCCAAGCCGCGCACCCTGGCCTCCAAGATCAAAGAGGCACTGGCCGCCCTGGCCCTGGAGCGCAGGCTCTCCAAGGAGGCCATCCTCGAACGGTATCTCAATATGGCCCCTTACGGCGGCAACATCGTGGGCGTCGGCGCGGCCAGCATGTTCTACTGCGGCAAGACGCCGGACCGGCTGTCCCTGGCCGAGGCGGCGCTTTTGACCGTCCTGCCGCGCGCGCCCCTGGCCTTGGACCCCACGAAACATCCGGAAAAGGCCAAGGCGGCCCGGGACAGGCTCCTTGCGGCCATGGCCCGCCGGGGCGTGATCACGGAAGCGGCCGCCGCGCAAGCGCGGCGCGTCCCGGTGCCGCAGCGCCTTTACCGGCCGCCCTTTTTCGCGCCGCAGTTTTGCGACATGGCCCGGGAGGCGGCCGGAGCGGTCCCGCGCGTGGACACCACCCTCGATCCCGAAACCCAGAAGGCGGCTACGGACATCCTGCGCGGTCGCAAGGCCTGGCTGGCCGGCCAGGGCATCGGGGCCGTGGCCGCGGTGGTGCTCGATCCGGCCAGCCACGACGTCCTGGCCATGGTCGGGTCCACGGACTTTTTCGGCGACACCCGCTTCGGCCAGATCAACGGCGCAACCATCCGCCGCTCCCCCGGCTCGGCGCTCAAGCCCTTCCTCTATGCCTACGCCATGGACCAGGGGCTCGTTTTTCCCCAAAGCCAGCTTCTCGACATTCCGACCGCCTTCGGCAACTACAGCCCCAAAAACTACGACGGGCATTACCGGGGCCGGGTCACCACCGAACAGGCCCTGGTCGCCTCGCTCAACGTCCCGGCCGTACGGCTGCTCAACAGCATCGGCACATCGCCCTTCCTCGAACTGCTGCGGCGCGGCGGCCTGACCACCCTGGACCAGCCGGCGGCCCATTACGGCTTGTCGCTCATTCTCGGCGGCGGTGAGGTGACGCTGCTCGATTTGGCCAACCTTTACGCCGACCTGGCAAGCGGCGGCGAGCACCGGCCGCCCCGGCTGCTGCGTGATGCGCCGCCCGTGCCCGCGATCCGGCTTTTTTCGCCCGAAGCCTGCGCCCTGGTGACCGAGATGCTGACCAAGCTGGAGCGGCCGGACCTGCCCACCTCCTGGGAGCGGGCCCTGGCCGTGCCGGCCGTGGCCTGGAAGACCGGCACCTCCTACGGCCACCGTGACGCCTGGGCCGTGGGCTACAGCGCCGGCCGGGTCATCGGCGTCTGGGTCGGCAACATGGACGGCACGCCGGTTTCGGGCATCTCCGGCGCGGTCTACGCCGGGCCGATCCTCTTCGAGCTCTTCCGGGCCCTGGAGCCCCACGGGTCGCGTCTGGCCGCGCCGCCGGGCCTCAATATCCGCGAAATCGAGGTCTGCGCCGAAAGCCGCCAGTTGCCGGGGCCGGACTGCCCCAGGCGCGTGACAGCCAAAATCATCCCCGGCGTGACCAAACTCGGCCCCTGCCCCGTCCACCGCCGCCTGCTCGTGGATGCCGCCTCGGGGTTGGCCCTTTCCGGGGACTGTCTGGCCACCCATGCGGCCAAATCCGTGATGGTGGCCACCTATCCGGCCGAGCTGGTGTCCTGGTGGCGCGGGGTCGGCATTCCCTTTGTTCCCCCGCCCGGCCCGGAACCGGGCTGCGGCGCGCCGCACGGGGAAGGGCCGCGCATCGTTTCGCCAAGTCCCGGCACGCCCTACGTCTTCCGGCGCGACGCCCCGGCCGCCTTCCAGCGCATCGCGCTTGCCGCCGACGCCCCGGCCGGGAGCCGACGGCTGTCCTGGTACGTGGACGGGGAACTCGCCGCCCAGGGCGCGCCCGGAGCCACCCTTTTCTGGCAACCAAGCCTCGGCAGCCATCGGCTCGTGGCCGTGGACGACCAGGGCCGGGCCGATGCCGTCACCGTGCACATCGAATAACCTTTCGGGAGGTACCCCACATGAGCGCTATTCTGGATTTCTCGATTTTTCCGCTGGACAAGGGTGTCAGCTTATCCGCCTACGTGGCCAGGGCACTGCGTATCGTCAAGGAAAGCGGCCTGCCCTACGTGTTCTCGCCCATGTCGACGAGCGTCGAGGGGGAATGGGACGAGGTGCTGGCCCTGGTGACCCGCTGCAAGGAGGAACTGGCCAAGGACTGCGACCGCATCAACGTGTCCATGCGGGTCGACTGGCGCAACGGCCCTTCCGGGCGGCTTTCGGCCAAGATCAAATCCGTGGAGCAAAAGCTGTAGTCCGGCCCGAATCGGCCGCAACCGTTGCCAAGCAACGTACCCGGAGTTACAAAAACAAAGGCGTAGGCATCCCGCCGGCGCTTTGCCCAAGTCCGCCCCAGGCCGGCCGTCGGGTCGGCATACCCGCACACCGCAACATCCGAGGAGTCGATCATGCTCAATCAGCTGGCGCAAATGGACATGAGCATATACTTCCAGTCTGTCGTCTTCCTGATTTTTATCGCCATCCTGCTGCGACTGCATTGGAAAATCGGCTCATTCATGCACGTCGCCTCGGCCATCGTGAAATACGTGGTGCTTATCTGCATCTTCCTCTATATTTTTCTCAACTGGGCCAGTGACGTCAACCCGAGCCTGCGCAACAGTAGCTTGGTCATCATGACGCTCATCAATATCTATCTGCTGTGGCATGTTATTGTTTCCTCTGTGGAACTTCCCTACCGCCGGGCTCTTAGAAGCTGCGTGGACGGCGTCTGCACCGTGACCGACCTCGAACAGTCGTTCAGCAGCGGAAAGCGCTACTACAAGGTCCGTTACTTGTGGGCCTCTCTTGGCAGCGGTGTCGCGCCCTGGCGTTTTCTGCGCGGCATCGCGGCCGAACGCACCCGTGACGACCTGCATCGCGTGTTCGTCGGCCTCGATCCCAAAGGCTCCATCTTCGGCTCGAGCCTCTTCAACCATTTCCTGCTCCAGCAGCTCGCCGCCGACAAATCCATGGACACCACCAAGCGGGCCGAACGCCGCCGCACCATCGAATCTCTTGGCAGCGATCCCTGGCTGTCGGAAAAAACCGGGGAATTTTTGAACCACCTGCTCGCCACGCCGGAAGGCCTGCTGGAAAAAGGCCTCAAGGACACGTTGCAGGACGCCGGCAAGATCGCCTGACGCCACGCGACCCGGGGTGCGAGAGAGACTCCCTTCCCAAAGGGTCCCCCTCTCGCACCCGCCCCTTCCCCACTTTTTTATTGAACGGGCCGCCAGAGCGGAAGCGACAAACCAGCCCAATCGGAACAACGGGAGGGCGAACATGGGCGCACGCGCAACAAGAGCCCTTTTCCTGGCATCGCTCGTCCTGGCCGGCCTGTGCCTCTCCCCGGCGTTGGCCCCGGCCAGGTGCCTGCCCGGTAATCTGTCCATCGCCGTGGACGCCGGACACGGGCCGAAAATCTCCGGCGCGACCAGCGCCACGGGCCAGCCGGAATACGCCTTCAACCTGCGCCTAGCCAAACAGGTCGTCGCCGCCCTCAAAGCGGCCGGCTTCAGCCGCGCCTTCCTGCTCGATCCCAAGGGCGCAGACCTGCCTCCGGCGGCCAGGGCCTCCCGAGCCAATGCGGCGGGCGCCGGACTCCTGCTCTCCATCCACCACGATTCGGCGCAGCCCCAATTCTTCGAGACCTGGACCGTGGACGGCAAAACCCGCCGCTACTGCGACCTTTATCACGGCTATTCGGTGTTCTATTCGGGGAGAAACCCCAAGGCGGCGGCCAGCCTGGACCTGGCCAAACGCATCGGCGGCCGGATGACCGCGGCGGGCTTTCCCTTCACCCGCCACCACGCGGCGGACATCCCGGGCGAACGCCGGCCGCTCGTCGACGACAAGGTCGGCGTCTACCGCTACGACGGGCTGGCGGTGCTGGCCAGGGCGCGCATGCCGGCCGTGCTGCTGGAAGCGGGAGTCATCGTCAACCGGGAAGAGGAAAAGGAACTCGCCGGCGGCAAGCGACAGGAAAAAACCGCCCAGGCCATCGCCCAGGCCGTCACGAACTGGTGCGCCGCGCCATAGGCGCTTGAAAAGAGACCGGGGGGAAACTTTTCTGAAGAAAAGTTTCCCCCCGGACCCCCTTTCCAAAGACTTTTAACGATAACAAACCGTTATCAATATCAGCCCATAAAAGTTAGAAAGTTTAGGAAAGGGAGAGCGCGAGAGGGGAGAACCCTTTGCAAAAGGGTTTCCCCTCTCGCACTTCTTCGCCTTCTAAATGACCGCCGCCAGGCGTTCCCAGGCCAGGGCCCGGGCGCGCTCGGCGAGTTGGAGCATTTCGGGTTTGGAGATCTGGTCGTCCGCGCCCACGGCCTCGCCCTTGTGGCGCAGGCTGTCGGTGATAAGCGACGAAAAGAGGATGACGGGCAGTTGCTTGAGCACCGGGTCCTCTTTGACCTTGCGGGTGAGGCTGTGGCCGTCCATGGCCGGCATTTCGATATCCGAGACCAGGATGTGCACGAAATCGGTGATGGGCCTGTTTTCCTTGGCCGCGGCCTCTTTCCACTCGGTCAGCTGCTCCCAGGCGATGCGGCCGTTGATCGTGCGCGTCACCTCGAAGCCGGCCTTTTCCAGCGACGTCCCGATCATACGACGGATGGTGGTGGAATCATCGGCGATAAGGACCTTGAAGACCATGTCCTTGTCGGGCAGTTCCTTGTGGCGCTCGACGAAGACCTCCTGGTCGAGTTCCTTGAGCGCCAGGTTGGGATTGAGCTCGGCCACGATCTTTTCCATGTCCAGGATGAAGACCACCCGCTCTTCAAGTTGCACCACACCCGTGACGGAGTTGCCGGAATAGGTCTGCACCTGGATGCTCGGCGGCTCGATCCGTTCCCAGCTGAGGCGATGGATACGGGTGACGCCGGAAACGCGAAAGGCGCTGACCACCCGGTTGAATTCCGTCACCACCACCTTGTCGGAATCCGTTTCCGATCGTTCCTTGCCGAGCCAGGACGCGAGATCGACCAACGGCACCACTTTGTTGCGCAGGTTAAAGGTGCCAAGAACGCAGGGATGCGGCGTCTGGGGCAGCTCCGTGACCTTTGGCAGCCGAATGATCTCCAGCACCTTGGCCACGTTGACCCCGTAATACCCGGTATAAACCTTGCCGGAAGGCGTAGGTTCCTCCAGATAGAACTCCACGATTTCAAGTTCGTTCGTACCGGATTCAAGAAGGATGTTCGTATTGCTCATGGCGCTGGGGCTCCGGGAAGGCTGTGCTGGCAGTGGGGACCTTCTGGAAAGGATATTGGAAAAATCAAGCCGTTGTCGAGACAAAAAGCAAGAGCCGACGAGCATGGAACGACGGATTGACACGCCCCACGCTTCCTGGCAGCCTTGCTAATGGGGAACAAGGTCTGGAAAGGCACGTTGTATTCCTTGAGCCGCGCGGGAATGTGTCATGAGAAAATGTCTTTTACATGCCGTTTTGGCTTCTCTTGCCACGGCGATCTGCCTGGCCGCCCCGACCCGGGGAGCGGCCGAAGACCCGGTCACGCTTTTCGTTTTTGACAGGCCGCCCTTTTACCATCTGGAAAACGGCCAGCCCGACGGCGGGTTCCTCCTCATCCTGGCCCAAACCGTTTTTCAGCGGGCCGGCGTGCCCTACGACGTCCGGGAAATGCCGCCCGGCCGCATCCTGGCCACCTTCGAGACCGAAGACGCCAAGGCCTGCGCCGTGGGTTGGCTGCGAACCCCCGCGCGCCAGCGCTTTGCCCGCTTCAGCAATCCCATCTACGTCAACAAGCCCCTGGGCGTCGCCGCGCGTGCGCCGCTCGCGCCGGAAAACGCCCGACCCCAGCCCCTCGGCAGGCTTTTGGAAAACCATTGGACCTGGGGGCTGCGCCTGGGCTTTTCCTATGGCCCGGCCATGGACGCGGCCTTCGCCGCCGCGCCGGCCGGCACGGTCACGCGCTTTTCCGATCCGGCCATCATGCTGCGCCTTCTGGCCAAGGGCCGGTTGGACGCCATGCTGATCGAGCCCGAGGAACTGTCCTGGCTGCTTGGGCAGGAGCCGCAACTGGCGGCCGCTATCCGCTTCGTGCCCCTGACCGACGCCAAGCCCCGGGCCCGGTACATCATGTGCGACGACGCCGTTTCCCCGGGCGTCATGAAGCACCTCGATGCGGCCATCGACGAGCTGGTCGGCCCTGTCGCCGACAAAATCCGGCGGATCGGGACCATGCGCCATTAGGCGCGAGAGGGAAAAGACGCGAAGCGCGCCGCGGGGAAGCGGCTAGGCGATGCGGTCGAGCAGCAGGTGGGAAAAATAGCCGAGCACGGTGGCGATGTAATACGGGAGAAACGGCCGCCAGGGCATGCCCAAAAGCAGCATGGGCCCAAGCAGGACAACGCAGGGGACAAGGAGCGCCGCCCACCAGGTATGGGTCCAGCCCCGATGGGAACCGATGGCCGGCAGCAGGCCGCAAAACCCAAGCACCGCGGCATAGCGGTATTGGTGCCGGACAATGAGCACGGCATCGGCCAGAAGCGCCGCGCCGTAAAAAAAACGCCGTCCGGTGGAGTCGGTGTCCACGTCGGGGAAAAGCCCCCCCAGGATGGCGAAAAAGCCCAGGCTGGCCATGGTTTCGTAGCCGGGGCGGTACACGCCGAGCCACCAGGCCCCGGCCACCGCCGCGCCGGCCACAGCCGCCGCACCGGCCATATGCGTCTTGTATCCCGGCATGGACAGGCTGGTAGCATCGCCCACGCCCCCTGGCAAGGCGCGACGCGTCTTGACGCCGCACCCCGCCGCCGCTACCACCAAACATCCGCAACACCCAACCCCGGAATCCCAATGTCTGTGAAAAAAACCATCCACGCCCTGTCCGCTTTTTTCGCCATCCTGCTTTTCACCGAAGCCCTCGCCTTTGCCGCCGGCCCGAAAGTGGAGATCTTCATGACGAGCTGGTGCCCCTACTGCGCCAAGGCCGAGGCCTTCTTCAAAGCCAAGGGCGTGCCTTTTGCCGCATCGGACATCGAAAAAGACAGCGCCGCCCGCATGCGCTTCCAGAAATACGGCCAGCGCGGCGTGCCGCTCGTGGTCATCGGCGATATCGTCATCCCCGGCTATTCCGTGGCCGAATATGAAAAGGCGCTGGCCGTGGCCAAGGCCGCACCGTCCGCCTCGTCCCAGCCCAAAATGGTCTACGGCAAATAAAGCGTCCGCGCCGTCAAGGAGTTTCCCGTGCCAAGCGCCCCCCTGCACGCCTTCAGCCAGCGCGCGAAGGCCATCAAGATTTCGGCCACCAAGCTCATGCCCATGATTGCCGCCGGCGTTGGCGACTGCGTTTCCCTGGGCCAGGGCGTGCCCTCGTTCGCCACCCCGGCCCATGTGGTCGAAGCGGTCTGCCGGGCCCTGCGCGACTCGCCGGCGGCGGGCAAGTATTCGCTGCAACCCGGCATGCCCGAACTGCGCTGGGCCGTGGCCGACAAACTCGCGACCGAAAAAGGCCTGCAAGCCAATCCCGAGACCGAAATCGCCATCACCGTCGGTGGCATGGAAGCGCTTTTGTGCGCCATCCTGTGCCTGTGCCAGAGCGGCGATGAAGTCATCGTGCCCGAGCCCTTCTATCCTTCCCATGTGGAGCAGGTGTGTCTGGCCGAGGCCACGCCCGTGCTCGTGTCCCTGCGCCGGGGGGACTGGAGCCTCGACCCCGACGCCATCGCCGCCGCCGTGACCCCGCGCACCAAGGCCATCATCATCAATTCGCCCCACAACCCGACCGGCTCGGTCTTTGCCGAAAAAGACCTGCTGGCCGTGGCCGAGATCGCCCTGCGCCACGACCTCTACGTCATCTGCGACGACACGTATGATGCGCTGTCCTATGACGCGCCGGCCTTTTCCCTGGCCATGGTAAAGGACCTGCAACCGCGCCTCGTGTCCGTGGGCAGTTTTTCCAAGCGCTACGCCCTGACCGGCTGGCGGGTGGGTTTCGCCTTCGCCCCGGAACCGATCATGGCGCAAATGCTCAAAGTGCACGACTGCGCGGCCATCTGCGCCCCCACCCCGGCCCAGATCGCCGCCCTGGCCTCCCTGACCGGCCCCCAGGGCATCTTCGAAGGCTTTGTGTCCGCCCTGGCCGCCCGACGTACGCGCATACAAAAGCACCTCGACGCCATGGCCCCGACCGTGCGCTACAACGCGCCGGCTGGCGCGTTCTACGTCATGGCCCGCTACGACCTGCCCGCCGAGCCCATGAACGTGGCCACGCGGCTGATCCGCGAGGCCAACGTCATCACCATCCCCGGCGACAGCTTCGGCCCCGGCGGCGAAAGCAGCCTGCGCCTGTCGTTCGGCGGCGACGAAGCCGATATCGACGCCGGCTGCGAACGCCTGGCCGCCTGGTTCGAAGCGGAGCGGAAAAAAGGATAGCTTGGTGGGGGAGGGAGGCCCCTTTTTGGAAAAAGGGGCCTCCCTCCCCCACACCCCCACCCTCCCCGAAAAACTTTTAAGGGGTGATAACTGGTTGGGAAGTGGGATATTTCTCGCCGATAAAGACACTATGACGGAACAGGGACCGGAAGTAACGCTCGGAGAGGGGACCATCGGCTATAGCGACGGCGCGGAAGGCTATCTGTTGCGTTTTTTCAGCGAACATACCGTCGACGAGTACGAGCTTTTCCCCAAGGACGCCCCCTGGGCCATCCACTACCACCTGACCCCGCGCCGCAAGACGCTGCTGTCCTGGATCGACTTCGGCCCGGGCGGACGCATCCTGGAACTCGGAGCCGGTTGCGGCGCGCTCACCGCCCACCTCGTCACCCTGCCCCATGCGGTCACGGCCGTGGAAGGTTCCCCCGAACGGGCGGCCGTCATCAAGGCCCGCTGCCGGGATGCCCACAATCTGGAAATCGTGGCCGCCAACGCCGTCGGACTGCCCTATGACCACCAGTACGACGTGGTGACCCTTGTCGGCGTGCTGGAATACGCCGCGGCCTTCGTCGACGATCCGAAGCCCCATGGAAGGCTCCTCGCCGAAGCCCGGCGCTATCTGAAGGACGATGGCTGCCTGATCCTGGCCATCGAAAACCGCATGGGCCATAAGTACCTGGCCGGACTGCCCGAAGACCACACCGGCCGACCCTACGCCGGCATAAACGGCTACCCCGGCCGTGGCGCGGCGCGCACCTTCGACCGCCCGGCCCTAGCCGCCCTGCTCGCCCGGGCCGGCTTTCCCGCCGCACAGTGGTATTACCCCTCACCCGACTACAAGACCCCGGACGCCGTGGTGTCCGAACGCGCCCTGGGCATGGACGGGATCGACGTCCTGCCCCTGCTCGAGCTGCCGACCCGGGACTATGAAGGCCGGCATTGGCCGGCGTTTAGCGAACGCCAGTTCTTGCGCTCGGCCCTGGGTGCCGGCACGGCCGGGCATTTCATGAATTCCTTTCTGGTGTTGGCCGCCGCCGCGGACGATGCGCCGCTGCTCGCCGCCAATCGCGATACCCTGGCCGTGGCCGTCAATGCCGACTCCTGTCCGCCGCGCTTCCAGACCATGACCCGGTTCGTGGCGACCGGCGACGGCGTGGACGTGCTGCGGCGAAATCTCCACGACCAGCCGCCGGCCACCTTCGCCTCGGGCAGCCAGCACATAAAAGCCCGCGAGCCCTACCGGCTCGGCTACGTCAGCTTCCTTGAGGCCACGCTTTGCGCCGTGGAGAGCGGCGACATGGCCCGCGCGGCCAAGAGCCTCGTGACCTGGATGGAGCACATCGCCTCCCGGGCCAGACCGGCCGGGCCGGGAAGCGCCTCCGGCTTTGCCGCCTTTTGCCGCGACCATCTGGGCCGGCCCGTCTATCCGGACCGGGAAGCCGAGGGCTGGCTGCCCGGAAGCCTGCTCGACGCCCATCCGGGAAACGTGCTCTTGCATCCCGAAACGGGCGACATCCGCTACATCGACCTGGAATGGCGGCTTGCCTGCGACATCCCCCTGCAACTGCTGATCGACCGGGGCGTAAACCTCGTCGGGCAGAAAATCGACGCGCTGGCCCCGTACCTGGACCTGCCCCCGGGAGCCTCCTTGCCGCCGGGCCTCGAGGCGAGGCTGTCCCGCCATCCCCTGTGCCGCCGGACCGACGCGGACGCCCTGGAGGCCGTCACCCAGTGGCTTTTCGCCGCCGTCACCCACGGCGACCTGGACTACCGCCAGCCGGGCCCGGCCCTGTAAGCCCTCTTCCCCCGCGCCGGCCAATGGCGTATGGGGGAAGCGGATTTTCTCACCTAGCAAGGATAATTCCCTTTATGGATTCATTCGATCACGGTTCCGGCATGTCCGGACCGCAGCCCGTCACGACTGCCCATTCTCCCGTCCTGGCCATGCTCGGGGTCAACCTCATGGTGTTCATGGCCACCCTCGACATGAGCATCGTCAACGTGGCCATGCCCACCCTGGTCAAGGCGCTGCACACCGATTTCGCCGTCATCCAATGGGTGATTTTAAGCTACGTGCTGGTCATCGCCAGCCTGCTGCTCCTGGTCTCGCGCCTTGGCGACATGCACGACAAAAAACGTATTTTTTCCATGGGGCTGCTCCTTTTCGTCAGCGCCTCGCTGTGCTGCGGGCTGGCCCCGTCGGTCCACTGGCTCATCGCCTTCCGGGCCGCCCAGGGTATCGGCGCGGCCATGAGCCAGTCCCTCGGCATGGCCATCATCACCCAGATTTCCCCGCCATCCAGCCGGGGCCGGGCCCTGGGGCTCATCGGCGGCACGGTGGCCATGGGGCTCATGCTCGGCCCGCCCCTTGGCGGCGTGCTCATCGGTTTTGCCGGCTGGCGCTCCATGTTCCTTTTAAACGTCCCCATCGGCATCGCGGCCTTTTTCGTGGTGCGCCGTTTCATGCCCACTCTGCCGCCGGTCAAGGAAGGGGAACGCTTCGACATCCCGGGCGCGATCACGGCCAGCCTGACGCTCGGCAGCTACTGCCTGGGCATGACCCTGACCCAGCGCCAGGGTTTTTCCGATCCGGCGGCAATGGGGCTGCTGGGTGTCGCCCTGGCCGGACTGGTCCTTTTCATCGCCATCGAACGCCGGGCCAAGGCGCCCATGCTCGACCTCTCACTTTTCGCCAATCCGTTTATAAGCCTCGGGCTGGCCATGTCGGTGTTGGTCTTCATCACCGGAGCCAGCGGTTTCATCATGCCTTTTTTCCTTCAGTCGGCCCAAGGCCGGACCGTGACGGAAATGGGGCTCATGATGATGATCCTGCCCTTCTCCATGGCGCTGACGGCCCCCATCGCCGGCAGTCTGGCCGACCGCTACGGCTCGTGCCTGATCCGCATCGTAGGGCTTTCGATCCTGTGGTGCGGCACCATGGCCCTTGGCGGCCTGACCGTAGCCACGCCCTGGTGGGGCTACATGCTGCGCTCCATGCCGGTGGGGCTCGGCATCGGCATCTTCCAGGCCCCCAACAACTCGTCGATCATGGGCGAGATGCCGCCGCACCGGCTCGGCGTGGGGTCCGGGCTGGCCAACTATGCCCGGGTCTTCGGCCAATCCACGGGGCTGCCACTGGTGGGTACGATTTTCACATCCCTGGTGCTGCTGCCGGGCCATGTGGGCGCGCGGACGGAACTGACCAACGCCCCGCCCGAGGTCCTGGCCGCCGGAGTGGCGGGCGTGTTCCGCTGGCTGGCCGGGCTGCTGCTCGTGGCCATCGCCCTGGCCGCGCTCACCTGGCTGCTGACGGCGCGGCGCAACCGGATGCGCCGCGCCTGAAACGGCATGGCCACAGCCACGGCAATTCCGTCTCCCATACCGCATTGACAGGGCCGACATCCCTCACCTACATGTTTTTCCACATGAGCGATCACGCCAATATTCTGGAAGCGCCTGTCTCCGAAGGGCAGGCGCAACGGCTTCAGGAAGCCGTGGAAAACCTTTTCGCCTGCTGCCAGGCCCGCATCGCCATGCAAAGCGAACGGTTCAACCTGCCGCCGGCGGCGCTGCGGGCGCTTTTAACCATGGGCGAAACCCGCTACCTGGCCCCGGGCGAACTGGGCCGCCGGCTCGGCGTGACCAAAAGCCGGGTGACGGCCGTCACCACCGGGCTCTCGCGCCAGGGGCTCATCGAAAAGCATCCCGATCCGGCCGACGCCCGGGTCATCCTGCTTTCCCTCACGCCGGCCGGCCGGCGCGCCTGCGAGGAAATCCGCACGTTCATGAGCGGGCTCTTCACCAGCATCCTGTCCATGGTGGAGCCGACCAAGCGCGAAGGGGTACTGGCCTCCCTCGAATCCCTTCGTCGCTGCATGGACGCCGTGCGGGCCGATCTCAAGGCCTGACGGGGGGATCCCACTTCCCAAGTGCCGGCGTTTCGTCCATACTGCCGCCATGGACATCCCTCTTCTTCCCGACGTCACCATCATCTTCGCCCTGGCCGTCCTGGTTATCCTGGTCTGCCATCGCCTGAAGATTCCGGCTCTGGTCGGCATGCTCCTGACGGGCGTGGTCTGCGGCCCCTACGGCCTGGGGCTGGTCCATTCGGCCCACGACGTGGAGATCCTTGCCGAACTCGGCGTCATTTTGCTCCTTTTCACCATCGGCCTGGAGCTTTCCCTGTCCGACCTGTCGCGGCTCAAACGACCGGTGTTTCTCGGCGGCGCGGCCCAGGTGCTTTTGACCTGGGGCTTTTTTTTCGGCCTTGCCATGTTCCTGGACCTTTCCGGCGGCGCGAGCATTCTGCTCGGCATGCTGGCCGCCCTCTCCAGCACCGCCATCGTCCTTAAGACCTTGCAGGAACGGGCCGAGATGGAAGCCCCCCACGGGAGGGTCATCCTCGGCATCCTGATCTTCCAGGACCTGCTCGCCGTGCCGCTGACCCTGGCCGTGCCGCTTCTGGCCGGCAGGACCTTCGGATTCACCAATTCCATCGTCTTTACGGTGTTCAAAGGCGCGGCCGTGCTCATCCTGCTGGTGGTGCTCTCGCGCAAGCTCATGCCACGCCTTTTGCTCTCCATCGTGCGCACACGCAGCCGGGAGCTTTTCCTGCTCACCGCGCTCGGCATCTGCCTGGCCGTGAGCCTGCTCACCGCCGCCATCGGCCTGTCGGTCTCCCTGGGAGCGTTTTTGGCCGGGCTGCTCCTTTCCGGCTCGGACTACCGGGAAAGCCTGCACGAGGCGGTACTGCCCTTCAAGGACGTCTTCACCTCGCTGTTTTTCATCTCCATCGGCATGCTGCTCAATGTCGCGGCGGCCTGGGACCACGCCGGCCAGATCCTCGGCGCCGTGGTCCTCATCCTGTGCGTCAAGGCGGTCATGGCCGGCATCGCCACGCGCATCCTGGGCTACCCCGCGCGCACAGCCGCGCTGGCCGGCGTGGCCCTGTGCCAGGTGGGCGAATTCTCCTTCATCCTGGCCAAGGCCGGCTTTTCCCACCACGTCATTTCCGAGCATTTCTACCAGAAGTTCTTGGCCGCAAGCATCGTGACCATGGTGCTCGCCCCCTTCCTCATCGCCGCCGCGCCGCGTCTGGCAGCGCTTTTTTGCCGCCTGACCGGCATCCGGGACACGCCCGACACCACGCCCGAACCCGGGCTTGCCGACCACATGATCATCCTGGGCTTCGGGGCCGGCGGCCGCCAACTCGCCCGGGCGGCCAAGGCGGCGGATATCCCCTACGTCATTTTGGAGATGAACCCGGACACGGTGCGTAACGAAGCGAAAAAAGGCGAGCCCATCCATTTCGGCGACGCGTCCAAGCCCGGCGTGCTGGTCCATATGGGGGTCCGCGACGCCAGGGCCCTGGCCGTGGTCATCTCCGACGCGGCAGCGGCCAGACGCGCGGTGGAAATCGCCCGGTGCGAAAATCCCGCCCTGTATATCGTCGCCCGCACGCGGTTCAACACCGAGATCAAGGCTCTGCTCGATCTCGGGGCCAACGACGTCATTGCCGAGGAGTTCGAAGCGTCACTGGTGGTTTTCGCCCGGGTGCTGGCCAAGTTCATGGTGCCGCGCGACGACATCGAGCGCATGGCCCAGGACATCCGACGCGAGGGCTACCGGGCCATGCTGCCCGATTCCCTGGCCGCCATGGCCACGTTTTCGCCGGACAAGTCCCTGGCCGGGCTCCATGTGGCGATTTTCACCGTTGACGAGGCGTCGGCCCTGGCCGGGCGCACCCTGGAGGAAATCCGGTTGCGGCGCGACCACAACCTGACCGTGGCGGCGGTGCGGCGCGGCGGGGAATTCCTGCCCAACCCCGACGGGCCGTTCGCCCTCTCCCCGGGGGACAGGCTCTACGTGATGGGAACGGCCGACTCGCTCAAAGATGGTGCCGCCCTCTTCCACGCCGCCCCCGCGGAGGCGTAGGGATTTTTGGGGAAGAAGAGCCGGGGGGAAACCTTTCTTGCAGAAAGGTTCTCCCCCCGGACCCCCTTTCCAAAGACTCTAAAAAGGGTTGATGTTGCTGGGGCGCTACCCCTTTGAAAAATTTAGGAAGGGGAGAGCGCGAGAGGGGAGAACCCTTTTCAAAGGGTTTCCCCTCTCGCACTTTCTTCCTCGCCTCTTCTCCCCCTCATGGCATGCTTGGCTCCTGCCAAGTCGAAGATGGCATGGCCTACGGTCTTGAAGATGACGGGGCCGGCGGGATGCGGCGGAGCGTCCAGGATGCGCTCCAGGGGCGTGACCTGCTCCCAGTTTACGTCGGCGCGCAGGAAATCCCCGGCCTCGACCCTGGCCGAGGGCATATCGTCCACGAAAAGCGTGGCCCGGGACACCAGCGACGCCGGCACCTCGGCCGCCTCGGGCGTAAACGACCCCACCGCCGCGACAAAGACATCGTCGCGAACGACATCCGGAAAAACCGGCTCCCGGCTGGTGGTGGCCGTGACGATCATGGACGCGTCCCGGGCCGCTGCGGCCACGTCGTCGGCTACCCGCGCCGCAATTCCCTGCCCGCCGAGTTCCACCGCCAGGGCCACGGCCCGGGCCCGGGTGCGCGACGCCACCAGCACCTCCCCCACGCCGAGCCCCTGACAAAAGGCCGCCGCATGGGCCCTGGCCTGCACGCCGGCCCCGATGACCAAAAGCGGCCCCTGTTTGTCAGCCGCCAACAGCCGGGCCGCCAGCAGGCTGACCGCCGCCGTGCGCCGGGCGGTGAGTTCGCGGGCGTCGAGCACGGCGAGCTTGCGACCGGTTGCGGCGTCGAGGACCAGTACCTCGCCCTGGATGACGGGCAGGTCCTTGTTTTGCGGATGCACGGTGATGTTTTTCACGATGGCGATGGTGTCGTCGGCCGCCGGCATGCACAGGAGCACGCCCCCGGGCACGGGCACGGTCAGGCGTTCCGGGGCCGCGACACGGCCGGCCAGACGCGCGCGCAGCACGTCGGCTATGGCGTCGGACAGGGAAAAATAATCGAACATGGGCTCTCCCGGCCCCGTCGGGCGAAGGCCCAAGCAGCGGCGGGGAGCCGGGTCAGCGCAGACGGGAGTAGATGGTGACCATGGCGCCGCGCCGGGGCGGACGGCGCTCGTTGCGGATCAAAAAAGCCTCGATCGCCTTGGCCCCCTCGACCTTGGTGACCTTGCGGTAGGCGCAGACGGCGAAGGTGACATCCCAGTCGGGATGATAAAACTTGCTGATGATATTGGGCTCGTCCATACCAAGCCCTCCCAAAGGCTTCCGTGCGGACGACAGTGCCCGCCCCCCTTCTTTTACGCCATCTTAAGCCGACGTCGCAAGCGCCTGAGGGAACCCGCCTTCTTTCAAGGATTCTTCCATAATTGCAACCCCCTTGAAAGTTTTTCGGGGAGGGAGGGGGCGCGGGGGAGGGAGGCCCCTTTTTTCAAAAAGGGGCCTCCCTCCCCCGCTTCTCTCAGCTGCCCCCTTACACGATATCCTCTTTCCCGTGCTTGCCGCCGGACAGCCAGGTCTGGAACTGGTCCATGTAGGTGTAAAAGACCGGGGTCAGGTACAGCGTGACGACCTGGGAGATGATCAGGCCGCCGGCCACCACAAGGCCCAGGGGCTGTCGCGCGTCGCCGCCCGCGCCGATGCCGAGCGCGATGGGCATGATGCCGGCGATGGCGGCCACGGTGGTCATCATAATCGGCCGGAAGCGCACGATGCAGCCCTCGAACACGGCGTCAAAGGGCGTCTTGCCCTCTCTTTCGGCCTCGATGGCGAAGTCGATGACCATGATCGAGTTCTTCTTGACGATGCCGATCAGCATGATGATGCCGATAAAGCCGTAGAGGTCGAGCTGGCGGCCGAACACCATGAGCGTGATCAGGCCGCCAAGCGCCGCCGAGGGCAGGCCGGACAGGATGGTGATCGGGTGGATGAAGCTCTCGTACAGGATGCCGAGGATGAGGTAGATGACCACGATGGCCAGAAACAGCAGGAACGGGACGCTGGCCAGGGATTCGTTGAAGGCCGTGGCCTGGCCTTCGAAGATGTAGCTGATGTTGGTCGGCAGTTCCTTTTTGGCCAGGGACTGGATGGCGGTGACGGCCTCGCCGAGGGAATACTTGCCTGCGGTGTTAAACGAGATGGTCACCGAGGTGAGCTGGCCGGTGTGGTTGACCACGAGGGGCCCCACGCCTTCGTGCATTTTGACCAGCCCGTTTAAGGGCACCATGATGGGATTGCCGTTCGCGTCCATGTTGCTGGACTTGACGTAGAGCTTGTTGAGCAGGTCCGGCCGCCGCTGGAATTCGGGCTGCACCTCCACGATGACCTTGTAGGTGTCTGTGGCTCCGTAGAGGTTGGTGACCTGCCGGGCCGCATAAGCGGTCATGAGCGCCGTCTCGATGGAGGAGGTGCTGATGCCGAGCGCCTGGGCCTTGTCCCGGTCGATGTCGATAAAGACCTGGGGCCCGTCGTTTTGCATGTCGGTGTTGACGTCGGTGATCTCGGGCAGTTTGTGCATCGCCCCGGCCATCTTTCGGGCCACGGGATAGAGTTCGTCCGGATCGGGGGAAAGCAGCGTGAACTGGTAGAGGGCCTTGGTCTGCTTGCCGCCGATCTGGATGGAGGGCGGATTGTACATGAAGACGAAGAGGTCCGGGATCTGGGCCACCTTGGGCCGCAGGTAGTCGATGATCTCCTGGGCGCTGTGCTTGCGCTTGTCCATGGGCGCCAAGAGCGGAAACATGGCCGCGTTGTTCATGGAGGTGTTGGGGCCGCCGACGCCGACAACGCCGATGAATTTGAAGATGTCCGGGTCGGCCATGAACACGCGGCCGACCTTGAGCACCCGTTCCTTCATGGTCTCGAAGGAAGCGCTCTGCTCGGCCATGCCGAAGGCGTAGAAGATGCCCGAGTCCGTGGCCGGAATAAAGCCCGTGGGAATGACGGTAAAAAGCCACAGCGTGAGGCCGAGCAGGGCCACGGACAGGATCATGACGAAAAAACGCCAGCGCAGGGCGAAATGCAGGGATTTCTCGTAGCCCAGCTCGACCCATTTGAAGAGCCGGCCCGATTCGGAAATCTTGCCCGAAAGAAACCGGCTGCACAGCATAGGGGTCAGGGACAGGGTGACGAAGCCGGAGACGAGGATGCACAGGGTGATGGTCACGGCCATCTCGTTGAGCACCCGGCCGAGGATGCCGGCCATGAACATGATGGGGATAAAGACCGCCACCAGCGACAGCGTCATGGACACGATGGTGAAGCCGATCTGACGCGCCCCGTCCAGGGACGCCTGCATGATCTTTTTGCCCATCTCGGTGTGGCGCACCACGTTTTCGATCATGACGATGGCGTCATCCACCACGAAGCCGACGGCGAGTATGATGGCCATGGCCGAGAGGTTGTCGATGGAAAAGTTGAAGGCCACCATGATCGAGAGGGTGCCGATAAGGGCCGTGGGCAGGGCCAGGCCGGCGATGATGGTGGCGGGGAGGTTGTTGAGGAAGAGATAGACGACGATGACCACCAGGATGGTGGAAATGAGCAGGGTGAATTCGACGTCGTCGATGGCCGCCTTGATGGAGGTCGAGCGGTCGTAGAGGAATTCCAGTTTGACCGAGGGCGGCAGCGTGGCCTCGATGCCCGGTATCATGGCCCGGATGGCGTCCACGAGCTGGATGGTGTTGGTGCCGGCCGCGCGCTTGACCGCGATGACGATACCCTGCTGCTGGTCGAAAAAGGCCGCATTCTTGTCGTTTATCGTGGAATTGATGGCCCGGCCCACGTCCTGGAGGCGCACGGGATTGCCGTTCCTGTAGGCGATGATCTGGCGGTTGTAGGCCGTGGCGCTGGTCAGCTGGCCCTGGGCCTTGATGGTGTACAGCTTGTCGAGGCCATAGAGGGAGCCTGTCGGCTGGAGCACGGTCTCGTTGTTGAAGGCGGTGGCCACCTCGTCCACGCCGATGCCGAGCGCCGCCAGCTTGTCCGGATTGACCTGCACGCGCGGGGAATAAGTCTGGTCGCCGTACACGGCCACCTGGGCCACGCCGTTGATCATGGAAATGCGCTGGGCGATGTAGACCTTGGCGTAGTTGGTCACGCGGTACAGCGGCATGGTCTGGCTGGACACGCGGATGTAGATGATGGGCATGTCGGCCGGGTTGACCTTCTGGAAGGTCGGGGGGCTCGGCATGTTGTTGGGCAGGCTGCCCTGGGCGGCGTTGATGTAGGTCAAAACGTCGGTGCCGGCGCCGTCGATGTTGCGCGAGAGGTCGAACTGGAGCGTGATGGTGGTGGTGCCGAGCGAGTTGCTCGAGCTCATCGACTGCAGGCCCGAGATGGAGGTGAACTGCCGCTCCAGGGGGGTAGCCACGGCCGAGGCCATGGTCTGGGGGTCCGCGCCAGGAAGGCTGGCCGTCACCTGGATGGTGGGGAAGTCGATGCTCGGCATCTCGCTTATGGGCAGCGAGAAGTAGGACACCACGCCGAAAAAGATCAGCGCCGCCATGAGCAGCGTGGTCGCGACCGGCCGCTTGATAAACAGGTCGGTCATGTCTAGTTCCCCTGGCCTTCCTTGGACGCGCCGGCCGCCTTACCCTTGCCCGCCACGGCGGCGGGGGAAACCGGAC
The DNA here is from genome assembly GCA_021730285.1 of Desulfovibrio sp. JY. NCBI lineage: Bacteria > Pseudomonadati > Thermodesulfobacteriota > Desulfovibrionia > Desulfovibrionales > Desulfovibrionaceae > Desulfovibrio > Desulfovibrio sp. JY. The sequence goes on along the minus strand of CP082962.1, from coordinate 3,223,489 downwards.
CTTCCTTGTAGTTCTGCGCGCTGACGATCTTGACGGGAACGCCGGGGAACAGCTTGATCTGGCCGGAAGTGATGACTTTGTCGCCCGCGGACACGCCCTTTTCGATCACCGTGTCCGGGCCGATCTTGCGGCCGACGGTGATGGTGCGCATCTCCACCGTGTTGTCGGGCTTGGCGATGAAAACCGAAGAGCCGTCCTGGGTTTCGACCAGGGCGCTCGAGGGCAGCAGGATGGTGTCGGCCGTGTCGGCCAGGACGACCGAGGCGTTGACGAATTGTCCCGGCCACAACACCTTGTCCTTATTTTGGAATTCCCCCTGCAAGGTGATGGTGCCGGAATTCACGTCCACGGTGTTGTTGATGACCGTGAGCGTGCCCTTGGCCACCAGCTCTGGATGGGTGGGAGGACTCGCCTCCACAGCCAGCTTGCCCTTGGCCGCATACTTGCGGATGTCGGGCAGGTATTTCTCGGCCACGGCGAACTGGACGTTTATGGGCTCGATCTGGTTGAGGGTGACGATGATATAGTCCTCGGACTTGATCAGGTTGCCGGTCTTGTACTGCTGGAGGCCGACCACGCCCGTGCACGGGGCGTTGATGTAGCAGTAGCCGAGGTTGACCTTGGCGTTTTGCACGGACGCCTCGTCCACGCGGACCTGCTCCAGATCCTGCCTGTAGGCGGTGCGTTTCTGTTCGTAGTCGTCCTGGCTGATGACGGCCTGGGCCACGAGGTCCTTATAGCGCAGCCAGTCCCGCTGGGCCTGGGCGGCGGTGACCCGGTCGCGGGCAAGCGTGCTTGTGGCCTCATCGAGCTGGGCCTTGTAGGGGGCCGGGTCGATCAGGAGCAGGGGCTGCCCTTCCTTGACCAGGTCGCCTTCGGCAAAATAGGTTTCCTTGAGCACGCCCGAAACCTGGCTGCGGACATTGACGGTGCGCAGGGCGTACACATGCCCGATGCCGTCCACGGCCAGCGGCGCGGTGGTGGCCTTGGCTTCCACCACCGTAACCTCGACCGGGGTCGGAGCTTCGGCCTGGGGCTTTTTCCGGTCACATCCCGCCAGAAGGGCGGCGACGGTCAGCGCCAGCACGATAAGCAGGCAGGAAGCGGTTCTCGGCCGGGAAGCGACGCGCGGGGGTGCGACAGGCATGAATGCGGTCTCCTCTCTTTAAAACGCACCGTGCCTGCAAAAGCGGCTGGGCGCTGGGAAAAATCCTTGGTTTGGGAATAGTGATTGTTTCCAACATTCAAGCGGTAAAGTCAAGGCATTAACGGATGATGTCGCTATATTGCCGCATTGAAAGGAGCACTTGGCCGGCACGTTCCTTTGAGAAGGAATATACGAGAGGAAAAACCTTATGAAAAGAGCCGTAGCCCCTTTCGCACTTCCCCTTTCCCCCGTCCTTCCCTTTTGCGGCATCACCGGGGGAAACCTAATGCACCGCGCCCTTGCCCAGGTAGGGCCCGAAAAGCTTCAGCCGGTACTCGTGATCCTCCATCCGCCGCAGCAAGGCCACATTGACGGCCTTGCGCAAAGGGGAATCCCGGGAAAAAGCGAAACCGTAGAGCTGGGGATCGAAAAAGCCCGGCAATATTTTGATCTGGCCGGGGAAATCCTTGTGTACGTAATAACGGAGTATGGGCTGGTCGAAAACAAAGGCGTCGAGGGAGCCGGCCGCGAGCGCCTGAAGCCCCTGCATGGCCGTATCGTAGGGCACCACGCCGATGTGGGAGGCGACAAGTTCCGCCTGGCCCGAGGAGTCGCGCTTGACGCCGGTGCGGACCTTGTGCAGGTCGTCCTGGTCATGCACCTGGCCGGTGTCCAGGGAGGCCATGGTCAGCGAGGTGGTGATGCCGGCGGTAAACGAAGCCAGCAAGGCGACCGAAGCGAACATCCAGACCAGGGCCACGGCGCGGCCGAACAGCGTTTTCGGCGTGGAGTCGCCATAGCCCACCGAGGTCATGGTGACGGCCGACCACCACAACCCGTCGCCGATGCCCCGCTTGCCCGGCCGGAAATTCCCGGGATTGCGCTTGCGTTCGATGGCCCAGACGAGGGTGCCCACGGCCAACAGCAAGGTCAGAAGTGAGAGGATATAGAGAAGGACCTGCGACGAAAACAACGTGCGCAGCACATGGCGGATGATCCCGACATGCTCCTTGGCCGGCACGGCGATGCCAAGGCCGGTGTAGTAAAACGGCTGGGAGAAATCCATGACCGCTTCGCGGTCAGGCGTTATGGACAGCGCCGAAACCCCGACATCCAGCGAGCCTTTTTCCAGGGCCGCCAGCAGCCCGACCAGGTCGTACTCGCGCTCCTTCCATTCCAGCCCCATATCCCGGGCCACGTCGCGCCACAGGTCCATGGCGATGCCGACGAAATGGCCGTGCTCGTCCTTTATGACAAAGGGCGGCGCCTCGACGATGCCGATGGTGACCACCTTCGGCGGGGCGACCGCGGGCGCCTTGCGAGCCCAGGCAGACGGGAGCAGCGCGCCACACAGGCACGCCATCGCCAGCATGAACGTCAACATCGGGCGGTGTGGCATCACGCCTCCCCGGAGCGTGCCGCCGCCGGGGCCGGCCAGCGTTTCCTGACGTGCACCCGGCGCAGCGTGCGCGAGCGTTTGAACGTTTCCGAGCGCTTGCGCCGCAATTCCTCGCGCATGGCGTCGAGTTGCATGGCCTCCGTGCCCTTGGGTTTGTACTTCACCTTCACGCCCTGGAACGCCAGCATGACCTTGTTGTCCTGGAACTCCTGGTCGATGGTCGTGGCCAGTTCCGACTGCACCTGGAACTTCTTCATGAAGTTGTCGATCCAGACATACAGCTCGAACTGGAGCCCGAAACGGGCGAAGGCGATCATCGCCACCTCCGGCGGCGGACTCTTCAAAACGTCGGGGTGCTTCTTCGCCGCGGCGAGCAGGATTTTGCGCACCTTCTTGAGCTTGGTGCCGGGGGCCACCGTCACGGGGATGGTCAGGCGCATGGAAGCGTCCTGGTAGGTGAGGTTGACGATCTCGCCGCGCAGAAAGCTCGAATTGGGAATGATGACCGTGGTGTTGTCCAGGGTGCGCATGATGGTGTTGCGCACCGACAAGTCCACCACTTCGCCGAAATTCTTGCCCTGCTGGATGATGTCCCCCTTCTTGACCGCCCCGCCGAACATGATGATCAGGCCGCTGACGAAGTTGTTGACGATGTCCTTGAGGCCAAAGCCGATGCCCACCGACAGGCCACTGGCGATCCAGGTCAGCGCCCCGAGCGGCACGGCGAAGAGATGCAGGCCGAACAGCACGAACAGCGTCCAGGTCAGATAGGAAAAGACCGCGCCCATCGTGTGGGCCAAGGCGGGCTCCACGGTCCGGCCGCGCAGCCGCACGAGAGCGAGCAACTGGGCAAACCAGGCCTGCACCAGGCGCAACAGGAAAAAGACGACGCACAGCATGGCCAGGGCGTCCAGGGAAAAGGTCGCCTTGCCGATGGAAAAACGCATGCCAAAGACGCGGTCCATAAGTCCCGGGCCGCCCATGAAGACCAGCACCCAGACCACATACAGCGTGGCCATCAGCGTCACGGCCAGCGGCCCGGCCAGACCGGCCAGGGAATGCTTGCGCCCGGCGGCCAGCCCGTCCAGGCGGCGTTGGATGGCCGCCGTGAGCCCGAGGGCCAAAAGCAGCATGAAAAGCGCTTCGGTCAGGGCGGTCGCCTGCGGGCCAAAGCCGAAAAGACCGGCCGCCGCCGTGGCGGCAAAAAAACCGACGATCGAGGGCCCGGCGGACCCGGCGCGGCGCAACCGCACGATGGCGAAGGCGGCCACCACCAGCCAGAGCGCGCCGACGATGCTGGCCGGCGTATTGACGACGTCCAGACAGGCGGCGGCGGTGAAACACCCGAAAAGCACGGACAGCACCGGCCCATGGGGCATCAGCAGCACAAGCCCCCAGCAGGTCGCCAGCACCCAGGGGAGCGACGTGAACTGGTTTCCGGCGAAAAGGACGGTGTGGCGGGCCAGGCCCAGCCCCAGGCCGACGGCGAGCCAGAAAAGCCCCGGGCGGGAAAGCTCGCCGACCGTCGGCCAATGCCGCCGGGCCAGGGTGATGACCGCCCCAAAGGCCGCGAAGCCGAAAAGCCCGGTCAGCCAAAACCGGCCCCAATCGGTCCAGGCCAGGATGGGCCCCCAAAAACGCGGCGCGGTATCGATCCATTGGCGCAGATCGTCCATGGCGCCGCGAAGATTGCCCAGCCGCAGCAAGGAACCGGAAGAAGCGAAATAGGTCTCGCCGAAAAGGCGCACGAAACGCTCGACTTCGTTTGTTCTGGCCTCGCGGACATCCTTTTTCAGGCCCGACGCCTGGGACAAGGCGGCATCCACTTCCGTCTTGACCGTGTCCACCTCGTCCTTGAGCGCCTTGAAATCCCGCCCGGGGCCGGCCAGCTCCTCATTCACCAGATCGGTGTATTCCCGACTGGCGTTCTGAAGCCGTATCTGGCGCAGGGTGGCGTATTCCTCCTTGGTGCGGGCCAGCCTGTCGTGCATGTCCTCCAGGGAGCCGCTGGCCGCGTCCACGGCGTTGTCGATCTCGCGCAACTGCATGATGAGCGTGCGGCTGGCCCAGGGCGTTTCCCCGGCCACGCCCCGCAACAGCAACACCTGATCGAGGCGGCTGCTCTCCTGGGCCAGGGTCTGGGCCAGGGCGGCCCTGGCCGCCGGCAACTTTTCCTTGATATGCGCAAGCTCACGTCTTTTTAAGACGATGCTCTGGCGCAGCCCCTCCGCGATAGAACTCCACAGCGTCGGATCCTCGCGGTCGGCCAAGGCGGAAGACGGCCCCCACGACAGGGCCAGGCCACACAGGCAGCAGAGCGTCAGGCACGACAGGCGCAAGGCGTTCATAAAGGCTCCTGGGACCGACCATTTGCAGGCATACCAAGGCAGTAGCCTGCAAACGCCTCTCGGGGCAAGCCCTGTATCGCCCGGAAGCGGGGTTGCGCCTTCCCGGCCCGGCCGGTATGAAGCGGTCGGCACACGTGAGGAAGCCAGCATGAAGAAACTCGTTTTTGTCCTTTTTCTGATCTTGGTCGTGGCCGCCGGCGCGGCCGCCTATTTTTTCCTGACCGACACCGTCAAGCCCGAAATCGCGCTGTCCCCGGACAACGCCGTGGCCGCGCCCAAACGGGAATTCACCCTGACGCTCAAGGACGCCGGCGCGGGGCTCAAAAACGCCAAGGTCATCGTGACCCAGGGCGACAAGCAGATCACCCTGCTCGACAAAACCTACGCCATGCCCGTCAAGACGGCGGAGGAGAAATTCACCCTGGAGCCGGCGGGACTGCACGACGGCCCGTTCACGCTCGTGGCCACGGCCACCGACCGCTCCCTGGCCAACTTCGGGGCCGGCAACACGGTCAAGCTGAGCAAGGACGTCACCCTGGACACCATTCCGCCGCGCATCGACGTGCTGAGCCTCGCCCACAACGTCCGCCAAGGCGGCGTTGGCGCGGTGTCCTTTCAGCTGAGCGAAGACCCCGAAAGCGCCGGGGTGGTGGTCGGCGACGACTTCTATCCCGCGTTCAAGCAGGAAAACGGAAAGTATTTCGGGCTGTTCGTCTTTCCCTACGACATGGACCCCAAGGATTTCGTGCCCAAGGTCAAGGCCGTGGACAAGGCCGGCAACACCGCCTACGCCTCGTTCCGCTACCAGGCCATTCCCCGGAAATTCCGCCAGGACAGGATCAACATCTCGGACAACTTTCTCGAGTCCAAGATGCCCCAGTATTACAATATCATCACCGACACTCGCGACAATCTCGAAATCTACCTGCGGGTCAACAAGGAACTGCGCAAGAAAAACCGGGCCAAGCTGCACGATCTGGCCATGGCAACGGCCCCGACCATGCTCTGGGACAAAAAGGCCTTCCTGCGCCTGCCCAACGCCGCGCCCAAGGCCGGTTTCGGCGATCACCGGACCTACTATTACAATGGCAAGGAAATCGACCAGGAGACCCACCTGGGCGTGGACCTGGCCTCCCTCGAGGCCGCGCCGGTGCCGGCGGCCAACAGCGGCAAAGTCGTTTTCACCGGCTTTTTCGGCATCTACGGCAACGCCATCATCATCGACCACGGGCTCGGACTGCAAACGCTCTACGCCCACCTCCGGGAAATCGACGTCAAGGAAGGGCAGGACGTCAAAAAGGGCCAGATCATCGCCAAGACCGGGGCCACCGGACTCGCCGGCGGCGACCACCTGCACTTCGGCGTCCTGGTCTTCGGCCACCCCACCTCCCCTGTCGAATGGTGGGATCAGCACTGGATCGACGATAATATTCTCAATAAGATGTAAGGAATGAGAAGAGAATGCGAGAGGGGAAACCCTTTAAAAAGGGTTCTCCCCTCTCGCGCTCTCCCCTTCCTAAATCTTTTATTTTTTTATCAGGTTATCGCCGTCAGTTTGCTCTAAGAAGAAGCTGCGACACCTTTGTCGGCCATCATGAAAGAGGCCGCCCGGTAAAAAAACCGGGCGGCCTCTTTCATGATGGCCGGGGCATTTGAACCAACACCCCGCTAAAGTTTTTGAAGGGGGTCCAGGGGGAAACTTTTTTCAAAAAGTTTCCCCCTGGCCGCCGGAGGCATCCTCCCTCCCTTCTTCTATTCCTACCCTACCCTATCCTACCACTTCTTGGCGCGCTGGGTGGCCAGGGCCTCGGCCTGTTCCTTGTAGGAATCGAAGCCGGCCTGACGCAGGGCGTCGAAGACCGTGCCGGACCAGTCCCAGGTGGCGTAGAGCACCGGCTTGTGGAACAACCGCCGGAAGCTCTCCATCTCCTGATGGTAGAAATGGGCCTTGGCGCTTTCCAGATTCTCGCGCAGCTGCTCGGCGAGTCTGGTCATTTCGCCGTCGTACCAGTCCTTGATGTCGGTGGCGGTGTCGTATTTCTTGACGATGTGCTCGTACTTGTTCTCGATCAAGACGGTCTTGAGGCGTTCCAGATGCTGGGCGGCCAACCATTCGCCGAGCCGGCTGACCGGGATCTCCTCGGACTCCACATGGGCCAGGTCGAACTTCGTGCGGTAGTAGGTGTCGGGCACGACAGAGGCGCACACGATGCCGGCGATGGCGACCAGACCGCGCAGGATGAGGCTGTTGGACACGCCCTGGCCGCAAAAGCCCACCTTCTTGCCGTATTTCTGGCCGGCGAAGATGGTGACCAGAAGCGCCCAGACCACGGCCGGGTCCTCCTCGTCGTAGATGTGGCGCAAGGCCGGGTTGTCGCGGTCGGTGCCGAGCACCATCTGGGTCATGTCATTGGAACCGATGGAGAAGCCGTCGAACTCCTGGATGTACTGCTTGGCCAGGATGGCGTTGCTCGGGATCTCGGACATGATGAACATCTTGAGCCCGTCGTCGCCGGAATGGAGGTTGTGCACCTGCTCCAGGTAGCGCTTCATGGAGGTGGCCTCCTCCACGGTGCGCACGAAGGGCAGCATGATATGCAGGTTCTTGCCGCCGAAGATGCCGCGGGCAAGCTTGAACGACTCGATCTCCCAGTCGTGGATGTTGCGCGACACGCCCCGGTAGCCGAGCATGGGGTTGTCCTCCACGGTCTCGAACAAGTTGCCGCCGAGCAGGTTTCTGTACTCGTTGGACTTGAAATCCGTGGTCCGGTAAAGGATGGGCTTGCCGTGGAAGGCCATGGCGAAAAGCCCCAACCCCTGGGACAGGGTCTGGACGTAGAGTTCCTTGCCGGAGCGGAAGCCCCGGGAGAAGAGCTGCTTGCGAATCTTGGCCAAAAGCGCGGTGAGGTCGTCGATCTGGCCCTTGATGCCGATTTGCCGCGCGACTTCCTGGCGCATGGCCACGATCTTGGCCAGGGTATCCTTGATGATGGGCTCTTCGGCCACGGCGGCCACGCGATCGTCGATATGCGCCTTGATCTCGTAGCGGCGCTTGATCGCGTCGGGATCGACGGCCTTTTCCTGGAGCTCGTCCCAGTAGCCGAGCACAATGGCCACATGGGTGGCGAGGTCGGCCGAGGTCTTGAGCAGGTCCAGGCGGCGGGTGACCTCTTCCAGGTGGTGATCGAGCTTCTTCTCCAGTTCGCGGATGCGACGGTGCACGGCCATGACCTCGTCCGTGCCCCGGGCGCCGGCATGGTCGGCCAGGGCGTCGAGCTCGCTGGTCAGGCCGGTGATGAGCCCCACGTAGCTGCGAAGCTTGATCTGGACGTTGATGTAGCCGGCGGCCATCTGCTCGCGCACGATCTTGGTCAGCTTGGCGTCGAATTCCTTGACCTTGCTTTCGATCAGCGCCGGCAGGGTGCCGTTGTCGTAGGCCTCGAGGGCCTGGGGATGGACGCCGATGTTGCCGAGCATGAACTCGGCGCGAAGCAGCCCCACCTCAAAATCGGAAACGGTGCGCAGCCGCGACAGGAAAAGAGCCTGTCCCACGTCGGCCAGGATCAAGCCGACCTTGGTCTTGGTGGGCGGGAGCTTGGCGATGTCCATCTCGCCGCCGACTTCCTCCAGGGGCAAAAGCCCGCGGTAGACACAGCCGCGCGAACCGTCGACGGTGACGTACTGCCCGTCGAGGGCGCGCAGGGTCTCGGCGCGCTGGATGCCGATGACGGCCGGGATGCCGAGTTCGCGCGAGGTGATGGCGGCGTGGCTGGTGTCGCCGCCGGCATCGGCCAGGATGGCCGAAGCCACGCGCATGCCCGGCACCATGTCCGGATCGGTGCGCTCGGCGGCCAGGATGTCGCCCTTCTGAATCTTGTTGAGTTCCAGGGCGGAACGCAGAAAGCGGACCATGCCCTGACCGGCCCCGCGCGAAGCGCCGTTGCCCTCGAGGATCACCTCGGCCGAGGCCACGGCCTTTTTCTCCACTTCCATGCGGCGCATGAAGATGGTGTGGGGATGGCGCTCGAGTTCCTCGTTCCACCGCGTCTCGGGCCGGGCCTGGACGAACCACAGGCGGTCGGACTGGTCGATGCAGAACTCGGTGTCCATGATGCAGCCGCCGTAGGCGACGCTGATCGCCCGCACGCCCCGGGCCACTTCCTCGGCCTGGGCCAGGGACAACGCCCAGCGATAGGCCTCCTCGTCGCTGACCTTGACCAGCTTGGTGCCGCCGGCCTCGTCGTAGACGATCTTCTTGTCCTTGTAGCCCATGTTGCGGATGACGACTTCGGAGCCGTCGTCGCGCTGAAAGACATAGAGCTTGTCCGGGGTGACCATGCCGCCGACCACGGCCTCGCCGAGGCCGTAGCTGGCGTCGATGGAGACGAGGTCGTTGCGGGAGGTGCCCCGGCAGCCGGTGGCCGTGTCCGCGGCAAAGGCCGTGCCGGAGATCACGGGATTGATCATGCGCATGATGCACACGGACAGCGAGGTGTTCTCGATGGCCCATTCCTGCTTGGCCGTCTCGGCGATGGAATTGTCGCCGGTGCGTTCGGCCAGGGCCACGGCGTCGAGAATGGCCTCGCGGCGGTAGGTCATGGAGCGCAGGTTATAGGCCGAGGCGCAGTCCCACTGATAGGCCGTGACCGCGTGGGCGGCGCCGACGATATTGAGATAGGTGTCCTGCAGGCCGGCGAAAGCCTTCTTGCGGCTGTCCTCGCCGGCGGCCGAGGAGCGCACGGCCACGGGCACGTCCTCGAGACCGGCGTCGCGGCAGATATCGTTGTAGGCGTTGGAAACGGCTTCCCGGACCTCGGCCGGCATGTCCACGGCGAGGATGGCGACCTGGACGAGCACGGAGCGTTTGCGCAGCTGGTCGATGCCTTCGGGAGAGGTGGCGAAGCCCTCGACCACGTTGTTTATGAACGTGCGCAGCATGATGGAGGAACCCGAGGCGTCGGCGATCTTGGCCCTGACTTCATCGGCCAGATCGCGAACGAGGTTCTTCATATATTCCGGGTCACTGTTGACGTCTTCGTCATTCCAGTTGACGCGGCGATAGCCGTCGTTGACCACCTCGCGGATGAGCGCCGCGTTGACCCGGGTCTCGTCGAGCACCCGGTGGAAGGCCACGGAGGATACGGCCCTAAACTGGGGCGCGCGGATGCCTCCGATCTGGCTTATGAGAGCGGTATTGTAGTTCTTGCCGCCGACGAGAATCTCGGCATCCTCGCCCATGCCGACAATATCGGCCCCGGTGAGGATGATCGTGGTGGCGGTATCGATGGCCGCGCCTTCCTTTTTGGCGGACGTGGCGTCGTCCTGGCGCGGTTGGTCTTTGGCTTTGGTCTTGGCCATTTTCCCCTCCTTGATATCTTCCGGCTCGGCGCGCCGGTCCGGCCGGCCGCCGTCAACATGTTCGTGGCAGCGATCACACCTCTTGGCCGCAGTTGGGGCAGAACTTGAAACGCTCGTCGGGCACGGGCTGCCGACAGGACGGGCAGTCCTTGGTGACGGGTCCCAGTTCCACCAGCAACTCGCCTTCCTTGACAGGGACCATCTTGCGGTCGTTGGCGTAATCGGCGCTTTTGAGCACCCGTTTGACCGTGGCGTCCAGAGGGGCGGCCACGGATTTCTCCTGCTTCATGACCGAGATGTTGAAGAGTTCCTCCCCGGCCTTGACGTAGTCGTTGGGACTGACCTGCATGACCCACAGATCGCCGGAGACCGGCGCGCCCACATGGTAGGGATTGTTCGGGTCGGCCATCTCCACCTGCGGCGCGGTGCCGCCCTGGGGCGCGGCCACAGCCACGCGGTGGCTCAGGATTTCCGAATCCAGGGCGTAGCGCACAGTGGCGGCGCCGGCTTCATCGGGGCGCGAGATGTTGAGTATGGACATATGATGCGGCTTGCCCTGGCTGTCGCTAAACAGCAGTTCCTCGCCCGGTTCGAGACCCTCGAACCAGACGTCCAGGGGAAGTTTGTTAGGATCGCCGAATTTCTTGCGAAATTCAATAGTCTTTAAGGCATCGCCCGGATGGTTCAGATACAGCACGAATTCCTCGTCCGTGGGTTCGCGACCGATCTGGCCGGTGAGCGCCGCCCGCTCCGCCGCCATGTCGACTTCGCCCAGGGCGTCCAGGGGCGACTCCTCGGTGCGCTCGGCGATGGCCTTCTTCCACTCCGCGCCAAAGGCGCTTTCGTAGACCCAGTCGGGCGGGAAGCCAAGAGGCATCTTGCCGAACTTGCCGAGCAGCAGGTTGCGGAAGGCGTCGTTGCAGTTGGCGTAGAGCAGCAACCGGTCATGCCGGGCTGCCTGGGTCAGGCATTCTTCCGGCGTTTCGCCCACGGCCTCGAGCACCTCGAGCATGTCCTTGACCGCCCGTTCGCCGCCGGCCTTATAGGCGCTGGTCACGGCCAGAAAGGCCGTGTTCCAGGTGATCTGGGAACCAGGGGTGACGTCGTGGTAGCGCACGATCTTGCGGGTGCCGGCCAGGAACTTGAGCATATAGGGAAGCAGATGGATGTAGCCCTGCTTCATGGCCCCTTCCTGGGACGAAGACGTGGCGCCGCCGGGCATGGCGTGCTCGACCACGTCGTAGTCGATGCCCTGGAAGTACGGGGCGGTGTAACGGTCGTAGTAGGGCATGATCTGCTTGAGCACGAAGTTGGCGGCCCGGATCATGTCCTTGTTGTCCTTGGTCAGGGCCACGGGCACGCCGAGGTCTTCCTCGATGTAGGCCGCGGTGGAAAGGACCTCGCCCTGGCCGTACCAGCGCACGGAAGCGCCGATGGCCGTGTCGACGATATGGCAGCCGGCCTCGGCCGCCGCCCCGACCGCCGGCACGAAGAGGCCGTCCGTGTAGTGGCGATGGTAGTCGAGCACCAGGTCCGGGTAGGCTGTGCGGATGGCTTTCACCATCTCCCGCACGAAACGCGGCGGGCACATGCCGGCCATGTCCTTGAGGCACAGGATGATGCTTTTGGCGGCCTTGGTCTTGGTCATGCCGCCGGCCTTGGCGATCTGGTCCAGGATGGCCTCGAGCACGCCCATGTAATGGTGCACGTCAAAGCCCTTGGCGAAGGAGAACGAGATGGCCGGCTCGAAGATGATGCCGGGGCGCGACAGGGCCACCTCGGCAAATGGGTACATATTATCGATATGATTGAGGAAGTCGAAGCAGCGGATGATGTCGTAGTGCTCGCAGATCATCTCGCCGGTCAGCCGCATGAGGTTTCGCGGCTGGGGCTTGTAGCCGAGCACGTTGGTCGAACGGATAAGCAGCTGCTTGAGGGTCTTGGGCGCGAACTGGTTCCACTGGGCCGCCTCGGTGAAGGGGTAGGTCATGTTGGCCATCATGGCCACGTGGAAGTGCGCGCCGCCACCGTTCTCCAGGGAAAGGAAGCCGCAGTTGTCGAGATAGGGCCCGACCAACTCGTCCTCGGCCAGGCGGAAGCGGTTGCCGCTGTTGGACTGGGTGATGTCGCGGGTGGTCGTGTCCACGAAGTGGACCTTGCCGGAATCGCGCACGTAGTCGAGGATGCCCTGGCGGTCGCCGCGCGGATAGGGGCTTTCGTGCTTGCGGAAATCGACTTCGGGCAGGTGGGGCCTGAAGCGGCCCAGGCGGTAATCCTCGCGGCCCCGGTATTTGCCGAGCATGACGTGGGGGTTGTAGCCCCGGGCGGCAATGTCGGCCACCAGCCACGACAGGCGAAGCGATTCCGGTTCCTCGTCGCGGTAATTGAGCAGATAGGGATTGGCGGCGATGAACTTGGTGTCGAAATCGCCCTTGATGAAATCCTGGTTGCTCAAAATCTGGCGGTGGAACGGGATCGTGGTCTTGAGCCCGCCGATGATGTACTCGCGCAGCGCCCGCTCCATGACAGCCACCACCTTGGGCCAATTGCGGCCATAGGCGATAAGGAGCGCCCCGGCCGAATCGTACTGGGTGGGGAACTCGTAGCCGGCGGACAGGCAGGAATCGAGGCGGATGCCCTGGCCGCCGGGGGACAGGTAGCGGGCGATGAGCCCGGCGTTGGGCGTAAAGTTCTGCTTGGGGTCCTCGCAGTTGATGCGCAGCTGCATGGCGTGCAAAAACGGCTGCGTATCGCCGCAGTTGAACCGCAGCTTGCCGCCGAAGGCGATGTTGATCTGCTCTTCCACCAAATCGACGCCATAGCGACACTCGGTGATGCCATGCTCCACCTGCAACCGGGTGTTGACCTCGATGAGGTACGGTTCGCCGTCGGCGTCGACCAGAAATTCCACCGTGGCCAGGGAATAATAGCCCGTCTCGCGTACGAGGCGTTCGGCGTAGTCCTTGAGGCGCTGGCGCAGTTCGTCGGTCATGCCGCGCCAGGGCGAGGGCGTGATCTCGACGAGTTTCTGGTGGTTGCGCTGCACGGAACAATCGCGCTCGTCAAAAGCGAAAATGTTGCCGTGCATGTCGGCCGCCACCTGGATTTCGATATGGCGTACGGACGTAAGCAGCTTTTCCACGAACAGGCGCGGATTGCCGAACGAGGCCTGGGCCATGGCCGAGGCCTTGGAAAAAGCGGATTCGAGCTGAGCTTCGGAATAAATTTCGTAGATGCCTCGGCCGCCGCCGCCGCCCTCGGCCTTGAGCATGATGGGAAAGCCGATCTTGGCCGCGATCTCGCGGGCCTCGGGGATGGTGACCGAACCTTCGGAGCCGGGTACGACCGGGACGCCGAGGGACATGGCGATCTTGCGTACCTCGACCTTGTTGCCGAGCTTTTTCATGGCCTCGGCCGAGGAACCGATGAAGATGATGCCGGCTTCGGCGCATTTGCGCGGAAATTCCTCGTCTTCCGAAGCGAAGCCCCAGCCGGGGTGGATAGCCACCACACCGTGGGCCTTGGCTTTTTTGATGATGCCGTCGATATCGAGGTAGGCCCGCGGGTCGGCCCCCAACGTGATGAGTTCGTGAGCGCCGGCGGTGGCCGGAGACGTCATGTCCACATCGGTGACGGTCAAAACCGGAATGGCGTGGAGCCGTTCGCGAATGGAACGCAACACCCGCCGGGCGGAAATCCCCCGGTTGGCGACGAGAATCTTTTTCCCTTCCACTTCGGAAAGGACTTCAAGGAACGTCTTGGCGATCATGCTGTCCTCTCACCCCAGGGGGCGACCAATCCTATTGTCACGTGTGACTTTCCGGCGGGGGCCGGCTATAAAAGGAGGGAGATGCTCCCGCTGAGAAGCGTCATATCCTGCCCGGGGCCCTGATCGTCACGCCGCAGCCGAAGCCCCCCGTCCTCGGTCAAACCAACGATCCGCGCCCGAAAACCGTCCGCATCGCTTTCACGCACGAGCACCTCCCGCCCCATCCAGGCCAGACGGCCCTCCAGGAAACGGGATAACTCCCGCGCGCCCGATACCGCAACGCACTGCCGATAGCAGGTTTGCCCGGACTTCACAAGTTCGGCCCACAGCGTAACAGCGCCGGGGACCTCGCCAAAAGCGCCAAGCGCCGCCGCCGGGGCGGCATGTTCCCGGCGTAAAAAGGCCGCATCCGGGGCACTGGACAGATTGATCCCGATGCCGGCCACAACCGCCCCGCCCTGCTCTTCGAGCAATATGCCGCCCACCTTGCAACCGTCCACCAGCAGGTCGTTGGGCCACTTGACCCGGGCCGCGAGCCCCTTGTCATAGAGCGCATCGGCCAGGCAGGCCCCGACGACAACCGGCGCGGCGTTGCCAAGCGGGCCGGAATCGGCGGGCCAGGAAAGCGCGGCATAAAGGTTTCCCGGCGGGGAAACCCAGTCCCGACGCATCTGGCCCCGGCCGCTGGTCTGGGTAAGCGCCAGCACCGAGGAAAAAGGCGGCAAAAATCCGGCCGCGACGAAGACGCGGGCCACATCCAGGCTCGAGCCGCAGCGTCCCACGCACAAAACGGCATCGGCCACCTGGCCGGCATCCCCTTCGGCCACGAGCCACCTTCCGGCGGCGGGGCCATACTCCGGGCCGAGGGCGACCTCGCGCCACGGGGCCAGCCGCGCCATGTCGGCCGCCCACAGTGGATGGGAACCCGCCAGAATTTCAGGAGAAAGCGCCCCGGCCAGCTCCGGCGCACCGTCGCGCCAAAGCCAGATGCCCCCCCCCGCGAAGGGGTTTTGCGGCATGGAGCCTTCGCCCCCTGGATTTTTCAGGCTTTTTGGGCCAATGTCCGCACCGGAGTCATGCATGAAACGGTATCTCGTAGGCGGCGCGGTCCGCGACATTCTGCTGGGCCGCCCTGTGATGGATCAGGATTATCTCATTGTCGACGCCACGCCCGAGGCGTTTATGCGAAGGTATCGGAGAGCCCGGCAAGTCGGCAAGACCTTTCCGGTTTTCATGCTCGGCAGCGCCCAGTACGCCTGGCCGCGCGGCGGGGATATCCATGAGGATCTGCTGGCCCGGGACCTCACCATAAACGCCATCGCCATGGGCGATTCGAGCCATATCGCCGGCCGGCTGCACTTCCATCCCCTGGCCCTGCCCGATCTGCGCGACCGGATTTTGCGCCCGTGCGGCGAGATGTCCATGTTCGACGATCCGCTGCGCGTCTTCCGAGCGGCCCGGTTCGCGGCCTCGTTGCCCGATTTTTCGCCCCACCCGGAACTGATCGCCCAGATGCGGGCCGTGGCCGCCTGCGGGGCGCTCGACGACGTTTTCGCCGAACGCGTGGCCCAGGAAGTACGCAAGGCCCTGGACGCGGCCAAACCCTCGCGCTTTTTCAGCCTGCTGGCCGAAACCGGCTGTCTGCTGCCCTGGATGCCCGAACTCGAAGCCGCGCGAAACGTGCCGGCCGGCCCACCCGAGCATCATGACGGCAGCGTGTTCACCCACCTGTGCGATCTGGTCGACATTCTCGCCGGCAAGCCCATCGCCGGCTGGATGGCCGTATGCCACGACCTGGGCAAGACGCTGACGCCGGAAAGCCAGTGGCCGAGCCACCACGGCCATGACGACGTCGGGGCCGACGTGGCCGAGGAACTCGGCAAACGCCTCAAGCTCCCCAACCGGGTGCGCGAGGCCGGCGTGGCGGCGGCAAGACTGCACATGAAGGCGGCGCACTACGGGGAGCTGCGGGCCGGCACCCGGGTGGACATGCTCACCTGGCTGCACAAGCACGAACTGGTCGAACCGCTGTTCGAGGTCGTGGCCGCCGATTGCGGCGCGGACGTCTGGCCGCTGGCTAAGCGGGACCTGCGCGACATGCTGTCGGTGCATCTGCCCGGCAAACAGCGCATGCGCGGCCCGGTGTCCGGCGAAAAGCTGCGCAAACTGCGCTGCCAGAAGCTGGCCGAGCTGGACCGGCAACGCGAAGAAGAGGCGTCGGATTCGGAATAAGAAGTGCGAGAGGGGGACCCTTTTTGGAAAAAAGGGTCCCCCTCTCGCGCTCTCCCCTCCCCAAAACTTTTCAAGGGGTAAGCGGGGCGGCGAAACTTTCGACCGCTCTTCGCCATAAAAAAGCGAGGGCTGCTTGCAGCCCTCGCTTTTTTATGGCGGGAAAGGGGGGACCGGGGGGCATCAAGCCCCCCGGCGGTGGGGTCCAGGGGAGGCGGAGCCTCCCCTGGCCGCCGGAGGCACATCCAACCGGCTAATGCCGGGGCTCGGGGCGGAACTCTTCCTTGAGCAACGACTCGGCCAGGGGCACGTCGTTGCCGAGGCTGCGACAGAACACCTTTTCCGGCTCCTGGCAGACGAGCGCCTTGGACAGCACCTCGTCCATGCTCTCGACCGTGATGATCTTCATGTCCTTGAGGATGGCCTCGGGCACCTCCTTCAAGTCCTTTTCGTTTTCCGCCGGAATGATCGCCGTGCGGATAAGGCCCCGGTGGGCGGCGAGGAGCTTCTCGCGCAGACCGCCGATGGGCAGCACCCGGCCGCGAAGCGTTATTTCGCCGGTCATGGCCAGGTCGTTTCGCACCGGGATATTGAGCAGCGCCGAGATGATGGTCGTGGCCAGCGTGATGCCGGCCGACGGGCCGTCCTTGGGAATGGCGCCCTCGGGCACGTGGATGTGGATGTCGATTTCCTTGTGGAAATCGGGCTTGAGGCCGTAGAGCCCCGAACGGGAGCGCAGGTAGGACAGCGCCGCCCGGGCCGATTCCTGCATCACGTCGCCGAGTTTGCCCGTGATCTCCACCTTGCCCGTGCCGGGCATGATGGCGGCCTCGACCATGAGAATCTCGCCGCCGACTTCGGTGTAGGCCATGCCTGTGCAAAGCCCGACGCGCGGCGCGGCCTCCATCTCGCCATGGCGGTGCTTGGGCACGCCGAGGTACGATTCGAGGTTTTCGGTGGTGACGGGAAATGCCCCGTCGTTGTCCTTGCCCTCGACCAACTTGCGGGCCACCTTGCGGCAGACCGAGGCCAGCTCGCGCTCGAGGTTACGCACCCCGGCCTCGCGGGTATAGCGCCGAATGACCTCAAGCAGCGCATCGTTGGCAAAATCCAGGTTCTCGGGTTTCAGGCCGTGCTGCTCGATGTTCTTGGGCATCAGGAACCGGCTGCCGATCTCCATCTTTTCCGTTTCCAGGTAGCCGGGGATGCGGATGATCTCCATGCGGTCCTGGAGGGGCAGCGGGATAGAATGCAGGGAGTTGGCCGTGGTGATGAAAAAGATCTTGGACAGGTCGTAGTCCAGATCCAGATAATGGTCGTTGTAGGCGTAGTTCTGCTCGGGATCGAGGACTTCCAGAAGCGCGGACGAGGGATCGCCGCGGAAATCCGTGCTCATCTTGTCCACTTCGTCCAGGCAGAAAACGGGATTGTTGAACTTCACGCGCTTAAGCGACTGGATGATCTTGCCGGGCAGCGCCCCGACATAGGTCCGCCTATGGCCGCGAATCTCGGCCTCGTCGCGCACGCCGCCAAGGGACAAGCGCACGAACTCCCGATCCATGGCCCGGGCGATGGACTTGGCAAGGGACGTCTTACCGACGCCGGGGGGACCGACCAGACAGAGGATGGGGCCCTTGATGCGCTCGACCAGTTTCTGCACGGCCAGGTATTCCAGGATGCGTTCCTTGGGCTTTTCCAGGCCAAAGTGGTCTTCGTTGAGCACTTTTTCCGCAGCGGCGATGTCGAGGTCCGTCTCCTTGTAGACGTTCCACGGCAAATCCAGAATCCACTCCACGTAGTTGCGCACCACCGTGTACTCGGCAGACGAGGGCGGAATCTGGCGCAGCTTTTTGATCTCGCGCAGGGTCTTCTCCCGGGCCTCGTCGGACATGTTCTTCTCGCCCAGGCGCGTCTCGAATTCGGCGGCCTCGGCCCCGGGATCGTCCTCGCGGCCCATCTCCTTGTTGATCGCCTTGATCTGCTCGTTAAGGTAATATTCCTTCTGGTTCTTCTCCATCTGCTGCTTGACGCGGTTTTTGATCCGCTTCTCGATGGAGGAGATTTCGATCTCGCCCTGGAGGAAGGCATAGGTCTCTTCCAGGCGCTTGACCGGCTCGAGCTCTTCAAGGACGCTTTGCTTCTTGATGTAGTCCACCTTGAGGTGGGGCATGACGGCGTCGGCGAGCCGACCCGGCGAGGTGATGGAATTGATCGCCAGGATGGTCTCGGGGGCCAGCTTCTTGTTGATGCGGCCGTAATGCTCCAGGGCCTCCTGGGTGGCCCGGATCAGCGCGTCGGATTCCGGACCGTGGGATTCCTCTTCCGGAACCCGGGTCACGGTGACCATGGGATAGTCGGCATCCTCGCCGACGCCCATGGTCTGCGGCTCCCACTCGGCCCGGTACAGGCCCTCGAAAAGAACCTTGATCGTGCCGTCGGGCAGGCGCAGCATCTGGAGAATCTTGCTGACCGTGCCCATCTCGAAGAGGTCCTCGGCGCTCGGTTTTTCCGTTTCCGGCGAGCGCTGGGCGACGAGGAAGATCTTCTTGTCGTGGACGGCAACGGCCTGTTCGATGGCCTTGATGGACGCCTCGCGGCCGACGAAAAGCGGCGCGATGGAGCGCGGGAACATGACCACTTCCCGCAGGCTCATCATGGGCAGGCGTATGGACTCGGCGGCAAACCGGTCGGTGTCGAAGGTAAAACCCGTCATGAAACCTCCCGTTTTCGGGGTTGGCATCGGCTTTCGCCCGCCGGACCGGAGACTGTCCGGCCCGACGGGCGGATGCGGCGAATGCTCAAGGTAAGGCCGAAAAAAACGATGTCAAACGGGAGGCGGCAACATCGTCAGGCCGATTTGACTTCCTGGTGGTAGAACAGAAGCGGCTCGAGGCCCTTCTCCACCACGGCCTTGTTGATGACGCACTCCTTGACGCCGGTCAGCGACGGCAACTTGTACATGATCTCGAGCATGATGCTCTCCATGACGTTGCGCAGTCCCCGGGCGCCGGTCTTGCGTTCGATGGCTTTTTCGGCAATGGCGTCCATGGCGTTTTTCGTAAACCGCAGACGCACCTTGTCCAGTTCAAAGAGCTTCTGGTACTGCTTGACCAAGGCATTTTTCGGCTCGGTCAGGATGCGCACCAGGTCGTCCTTGGTCAATTCCTCAAGGCCGGTGAGGATCGGAATACGGCCGATGAATTCCGGAATCAGGCCGAACTTGATCAGGTCGGCCGGATGGGCCTGGGCCAGCATCCGGGTCGCGTCGTCGTCGTGGCGCGCCTCCACCTTGGCCCCAAACCCCATGGACGTTCCCCGCATGCGCTGGCCCACGATCTTCTCCAGGCCGATGAACGCGCCGCCGACGATAAAGAGGATGTTGGCGGTATTTAAGCGGATGAACTCCTGCTGCGGGTGCTTGCGCCCGCCCTTGGGCGGGATGTTGGCCTCGGTGCCTTCGATGATCTTGAGAAGCGCCTGCTGCACGCCCTCGCCCGACACGTCGCGGGTGATGGACGGGCTGTCGCCCTTGCGCGCGATCTTGTCGATCTCGTCGATGTAGATGATGCCGCGGCTGGCGGACTCGATGTCGTAATCCGCGTTCTGCAACAGCTGCACCAGGATATTTTCCACATCCTCGCCCACGTAGCCGGCCTCGGTCAGGGTGGTGGCGTCGGCGATGGCGAAGGGGACGTTCAGGATGCGGGCCAGGGTCTGGGCGAGCAGCGTCTTGCCCGACCCGGTGGGACCGATCAGGAGGATGTTGCTCTTGTCGATCTCCACGTCGTCGGGGCTCGCGGCCCCGGCGTAGTATACGCGCTTGTAGTGGTTGTGGACGGCCACGGCCAGAATCTTCTTGGCCTGTTCCTGGCCGATGACATACTCGTCGAGCAGCCGCTTGATCTCGGCCGGGGGCAGGAGCTTGCCGCCCTCGGTTTCTTCGCTGACGGACTCCTGGGCGATGATCTCGTTGCAAAGCGCAACGCACTCGTCGCAGATGTACACGTCCGGGCCGGCGATCAGCCGCTGGACCTCATCCTGGTTCTTGCCGCAAAACGAGCAGCACAACTCGCCCGACACAGGGCTTTTTTTTCGCGTCATACGGGAAAACCCACTTTGCCCGGGCCTCCGGGCCATTTAAGCGAAACCCAGACGCGCCTAGGCGTCCCGGGGTTCCGTTTTTGCAACAGGTTCCCTGGAGGTCAACACCTTATCGATGAGGCCATAGGCCATGGCTTCCTCGGCGCTCATGAAATTGTCGCGCTCGGTGTCGACCTGGATCTTCTCGATGGGCTGGCCGGTGTGCTTGGCCATGATTTCGTTGAGCGCCTCGCGGGTGCGCTTGGTTTCCTTGGCATGGATCTCGATATCCGTGGCCTGGCCCTGGAAGCCGCCCGAAGGCTGGTGGATCATGATGCGGCTATGGGGCAGGGCATAGCGCATGCCGGTCGCGCCGGCGCAAAGGAGCAGCGCGCCCATGCTGGCGGCCTGGCCCATGCACAGGGTGGACACCGGCGGCAGGATGAACTGCATGGTGTCGTAGATGGCCAGCCCCGCCGAGACGACGCCGCCCGGGGAGTTGATGTACATGAAAATTTCCTTCTCCGGGTCCTCGGACTCGAGAAAGAGCAGCTGGGCGCAGATCAGGTTGGCCACGTAATCGTCCACCGCGCTGCCGAGCAAAATGATGCGGTCCTTTAAAAGGCGCGAATAAATGTCGTAGGCCCGTTCGGAACGGCCGGTGGTCTCGATGACAATAGGGACGGTAGTCATTGCGCTCCCTTTTTGCGCCGGAGGGCGACACGGTGCGACATTTTCGTCGCCAGCCGCCTTCGCCGCGACCGCAGGGGGTTGGGGGTTTCGGGCGAAACGGCGGCATCCCCGCCGTTTCACCCACCATGACCGCATTGTAGGCCATGCAAAAAAGAAGCCAAATCGTAACGCGCTAGTCGCGCACGCCGTATCCCTGCGCATCGGCCGGATTTTCAACAGCCGGCACCTTGGTCACCAGGGCATTGGCGTAAATGAAATCGGCAGCTTTGTCCGCCAGCAGCTTGTCACGGACCATGATCATGAGCCCGTTATCCTCGTAGTAGCGCTTGAGCAGCACCACATCCTGCCCGGTCTGGGTGGACAGGCGGTAGAAAAACGCGTCCATCTCCTGCGGGCTGACGGAGAGCTCCTCCTTGGCGGCCACCGCGGCGAGGAAAATCTGGGTCTTGACCAGTTCCTCGGCCTTGGGCTTGAGATCGGCTTCCAGGTCAGCCATGGTCTTGCCCACGCCGGCGAGGCTCTTGCCCTGCCGCTCCAACTTCTGCACGAAATCGTCGGCCATGCTGGAAAGCTGCTGCTCGACCACGGACTCCGGCAGGGGGAACTCCACCTGGGCCAGGAGGTTGTCCAGCAACTTTTTCTGGGCCGAGGACCGGTGCAGGTCCTCTCGGGACTTCTTGTAGGACATGGTAATGGCTTCGCGCATCTTGTCCAGGTTTTCGAAGTTGCCGGCTTTCTTGGCAAGCTCGTCGTCCACCTCGGGCAGGAGGCGTTCCTTGATGACATGCACGGCCACTTTCATGAGCACGGTACGGCCGGCCAGGTCGGTATTGATGAAGTCGGACGGGAAGGTCATCTCGGAAGAGCCCTCCTCGCCGGCCGGCACGGTCTTGATGAGCGCCTCGAACTCGGGCAGGGCCTGGCCTTCGCCAAGGGTCAGTTCGAAGTTCTCGGCCCGCACGCCGGGAATGGGCGCGTCGTTTTCAAAAGCCTCGAAGGTGACGGAAACGACCTCGCCATCCTTGGCCGGACGGGCGTCGGCAATGGGCTTCACCTCGGCCAGGTTCTTGCGCACGCGCTCGACCACGACATCGATTTCGCCGTCGCCGACCACGACTTCCTCTTCCTCGATGGCCTGGCCCTTGTAATCGGGCAGATCGAATGCCGGGGCGTGCTCGAAGGTGAAGCTGTAGTCCAGGGGCTCGCCTTTTTGCAGCGCGGCGTCGCCCACGTCCAGGCCGGAGAGCGGCGACAGCTTGAGTTCGCCCATGATCTCATTGACATGGACGTTTATCAGATCGGTGGTGGCTTCGGCGGTGATTTCCTTTTTAAACCGCGACTCGATGACGCTGGAGGGCACCTTGCCCTTGCGGAAGCCCTTGATGTCGGCCTTGGAGCGGTAGAGGGCGACGGCAGTGGCCAGGGCGGCATCCGCTTCCTCGGCGGGGACGGTGACGTTGACCTGCGTTTTGACAGGCGAAATCTGATTGACGGTATATTCCAAGGCTTCCTCCAGGATTATCGCCCCTCTCCGGGTCTGGCGGGGCGGATTTCGGTTCGATCGGGGCGTGATTTTGCGAATACGAAATAGGCAATACTACACGAAGAAAGAGAGAAAGGGAAGAACAAAAACCACGGCCACCATGATCGGAGGCGGAGAAGGAATGGAGGAAAGATGCTGCGAGAGGGGAAACCCTTTGAAAAGGGTTCTCCCCTCTCGCGCTCTCCCCTTCCTAAACTTTTTAACAGGGATATTCGTTACCGCAACAAACTCATTTCATTAAAGTCTTTGGAAAGGGGCCCGGGGGGAAACTTTTCGTAAGACAAAGTTCCCCCCCGGTTCATCGCTTTAATCTTCCCCCTTCCTTCCATAACCGCCGCCGCCGGGCGTCTCGATACGCAGCTTGTCACCTTTACGCAAGCGCACGTGGAACTTGCCGGGCATGACCATCTCGCCGTTTCGCCGTGTCACGGTATTGACGCCATGCCCCCCTTCCCCGCCGCCGGCCAGCCCCCAGGGGCCGCGAAAGCGCCGGTCGGACAGCACGGTCACTTCCATGAGCGTCAAGGCTTCGATCTCGCGCACCAGCCCGTCACCGCCGGGATTTTCGCCCGCCCCACCGGAACCATGGCGGATGGCATAGCGTGTGACGCGCATCGGATAGGCGTATTCCAGCGCCTCGATAGGCGTATTGAGGGTATTGGTCATGTGGGAATGCACGGCCGACTGGCCGGGCCCCTGGGCATCGGCCCCGGCTCCGCCGGCGAGGGTCTCGTAGTAGGTGAAGGATTTTTTGACGCGCGGATCGAAGCCTCCCACGGCCACGTTGTTCATGGTGCCCTGGGAGGCGGCGGGGATGCGACCGGGCAGCGCCTTGGCCAGGGCGGCCAGGATCACGTCCACGATACGCTGGGAGGTTTCGACGTTGCCGCCGGCCACGGCCGCGGGAAAGCGGGCGTCGACCACAGTGCCGGCCTTGGTGCGCACGGTGATGGGCCGCAGGCAGCCGGCATTGGTCGGGGCATCGCCGCCGGCCAGACAACGGAACGCGTAGAGCGCGGCCGAGACGGCAATGGCCTTGACCGCATTGACGCAGCCGGCCGTCTGCTCGTCGCTGTCGGTAAAATCGAGTTCCGCCTCCTCGCCGCCGATGGAAAGCGTCAGGCGCACGGTCACGTCCTGGCCGCCGACGCCGTCGTCGTCCAGGCTGTCCTCGGCTTCATAGGAGCCGTCGGGCATGGCGGCGATGGTCGCGATCATGAGCCGCTCGGCGTAGTCCATGAGCGCCTCGGCCATGGCGGTCACGGTCTCCAGGCTGTGGGCTTTGACCAGGGCTTCCATGCGGGCGACGCCGGTGCGGTTGGCCATGATCTGGGCGGAAAAGTCGCCTTGACGCTCGGACGGGGTGCGCACGTTGGCCAGAAAAAGGTTCATGACGTCCGGGACGATTTCGCCGCCCACGACGATCTTCACCGGCGGTATGACGAGGCCTTCCTGGAAGATGGAGGTGGAAAGGGGCATGGACCCCGGGGCCATGCCGCCGACGTCGGCGTGGTGGGCGCGGCTGGCGACGTAAAAGACCGGGGCGTCGGTGCCGGCATAGACCGGGGCCACCAGCGTGATGTCGGGCAGGTGGGTGCCGCCCCGAAACGGATCGTTAAGCATGGCCATTTCGCCCGGGGCCAGTTCCAGCGCCTCGATGATCGAGGCCACGGAAAGCGGCATGGAGCCGAGGTGGACGGGGATGTGGGCGGCCTGGGCCACCATGTCGCCCTTGGCGTCGAACACGGCGCAGGAGAAGTCGCGGCGTTCCTTGATGTTCGGGGAAAAGGCGGCGCGGGTGAGCGCCATGCCCATTTCCTCGGCCACCGAAGCGAACTTGTTCTTGAAGACTTCCAGGGTGATGGGAGTGATATTCATGCGCGTTCCATTGCGTTAGGGCTTCGGCTTGGCACCGTGTCGGGCCAGAAAGGCCGCAAAATCTCCAAGATATGCTCTTCCCCCGTGGTGGGCGAAGCGGCCCGGCACGCTGACGAACACCTGTCCGCCGATGTCGCGCCAGCGTTTGCAAAAGGCATAATCCTCGGGCAGATAGTCGAGCGTTTGCGGATCTATGGTCGTGTCGAAAAAGGCGAAATTGTCCGCCGGCTCCTCATTGGTGCAACTATAGCGATAGCGCAAGTCCGGATAGGCGTCCATCAGGCGCGTCAGCGCCTGGCGGCTCACCATCATGAACCCCGTGGCCGCGTAGTCCACTTCCAGATAACCCTGGGCGTCCATGTGGCAGCCGGGTTTCAGCTTGACCGCGTAATCCAGGCTCGCCGCCTCGGCCGCCTGGGGCGTGGTCCCCGCCGGTTGCCCCATGACGCGGTCCAGACGCAGGCCCTTGACCGGGTAGACGCCGCAGACAACGTCATGGCCGCTGCCAAGCAGCCGGGGCACCATGGCCGGCACGAATTCGATGTCCGCGTCGATGAAAAGCAGATGCGTGGCCCGCTCGTCGCGCAGGAAGGTATTGGCGATGGAATTGCGGACCCGGGTAATGAGACTGTCGTTGGCGGGCGTCAGCAGGCGAAACGGAACCTTCGCGGCGTTGAGCACATCCTTGAGCGCCAACATGGAGAGCATGTAGGGCAGCGTGACCACCCCGCCATAACATGGCGTGCCGATAACAAGCATCCCGACGCCCCCGTCAGTTGCCCAATTTCAAGGCGCTGTTGCCCAATTTTCCGCCACCCTGCCCTGCTCTGCTCTGCTCTGCTCCGCTCTGCCGGGTCCGGTTTCTTTGGCGGGTCGGCGGGGGGCAGGACAGCCGCGCGCGGCGCATATTTGAAGAATACGCCTTCGCGTCCGCCCTGCCCCCCGCCGACCCCAGGCACAACGCCCCATCACCGGAAGCAAGATCTGGCCTGACCGCGCGGCATGCCCGGGAGCGATCCTGCCCGTCATAACATGGCCGAACGTTGAAAGGCCCGGGGATATAGCCTACCCCGTCAAGGCACAGCTTTCCATA
The DNA here is from genome assembly GCA_021730285.1 of Desulfovibrio sp. JY. Taxonomy (NCBI): domain Bacteria; kingdom Pseudomonadati; phylum Thermodesulfobacteriota; class Desulfovibrionia; order Desulfovibrionales; family Desulfovibrionaceae; genus Desulfovibrio; species Desulfovibrio sp. JY. The sequence continues at coordinate 3,197,952 of CP082962.1, read as the reverse complement.
CGTCTCGAAGGAACGAAAAAGCCATTCATCCCTCCACCCATTGAAAGTTTTTAAAGGGGGTCCAGGGGGAAACTTTTTTCAAAAAGTTTCCCCCTGGCCGCCGGAGGCCCCCTTCCCTCACCCTCATCCTGCGGCATGCGTGTCGATGACGATATTGCCGAAGCCGTCCACGCGGGCCTCAGCCTTGGGCGGAACGAAGGTGGTGGCGGAAATCTCGGCGATGAGCGCCGGACCGAGGATGCGGTTGCCGGGGACGAGCTTCTCCCGGTCGTACCACTTCGCCGCGATCTCGCGGGTGCGCCAGACAAGCAGCCGTTCGCCAAGCACCGCGTCCTCGGACACCGCCGCGACAAGATGCTCGGCTTCCTTAAACGGCGGCTTTTCCTGGATGGCGCGCGCCCGGATGCGCAGCGTGACCACCTCGATGACGGCCCTGGGCTCCTTGAAGCCGAAAATATCCTCGTGGCGGTTGTGGAAGGCGGTGAACGGGTCGGCCACGAAGCGAATGGGCAACTCGTGGGACTGGCCCCGGTAGCGCATGTCGAGCTGGCGTTCGAGCACCATGTCGCCCCCGTCCAGGCCCTCGGCCGCCATGCCCTGGCGGGCCTTGTCCTCCAGGGAGCCGAAAAGCCCGGCCAGCTCGAAAACATCGATCTTGTCCGAAGACAACATGACCGTCTCGGAAAAATCCTTGACCACGTCGGCATGGAGCATGCCCAGGGCCGAAAAAAGGCCGGGATGGCGCGGCACGACGACCGTCTGGACGCCGAGGAGCCGGGCCAGGGACACGGCGTGCAACCCACCCGCGCCGCCGTAGGAGAGCAGCGCGAAATCCGCCGGGTCGTGCCCACGCTCCACGGAGATGACCCGGATGGCCCGCTCCATGGCCGCTTCGGCCACGGCCACGATGCCCTCGGCCGCCTCGACCGGGGTCAGGCCGGCCGCCGCACCCAACGCCTCAAAAAGCGGCGGCAGACGATCGGGGGCAAGGGACATGCCGCCGCCAAGGAAATGGTCCGGAGCAAGCCGGCCGAGAAACAGATTGGCGTCGGTGACGGTCAGCCCGTCGCCCTGGCCGTAGCAGGCCGGCCCGGGATCGGCCCCGGCGCTTTGCGGCCCGACGGTCAGCGCCCCGCCGGCGTCGAGGGCGGCCAGCGAGCCGCCGCCCGCGCCCACGGTGTGGATGTCGAGCATGGGCGTCTTGATCGGCAGGCCGGCAAGCCGCGTCTCCATGGCCATGGACAGGCCGCCGTCGAGGAGCGAGACGTCGGTGGAGGTGCCGCCCATGTCGAAGGTGATGAGCCTGTCGAAGCCGGCGGCCTTGCCCACGGCCAAAGCCGCCACCACCCCGCCGGCCGGGCCGGAGAGAATCGTGCGCACCGGTTCGTGGCGGGCCGTCCTGGCGGTGATGAGCCCGCCGCTCGACTGCATGACCGAAAGCGCCGCATCCTGGCCCAATCCGGCCTCCAGGTCGCCGAGGTAGGCGTCCATGACCGGGGCCACATAGGCGTTGGCCACCGTGGTGGCCGCGCGTTCGTATTCCCGAAATTCGGCCAGGATGTCGCTGGACAGGGAGACGGACAGGCCGCAGTCGGCCAGCGCCTCGCCAAGGAGTCGTTCGTGCTCCGGTTTGAGAAAGGAAAAAAGCAGGCACACGGCGGCCGAGGTCGCGCCGGCATCGGCCACGGCCCGGGCCAGTTCGGACGCCTGTTCGGGAGTCAGGTCCTCAAGCACCTTGCCTTCGGCCGAAACGCGCCCCGGCGCGCCGAAGCGCAGTTCCTCGGGCACAAGGCAGGGCTCCTTGCGGCTGGCCAGGTCGTACAGCTCGGGCCGGTTCTGGCGGCCGATGGCGATGATGTCCTCAAAGCCCGCATTGGCGACGAAAGCCGTGGGCGCGCCCTTGTGCTCCAAAATCGCGTTGGTGGCCACGGTCGAACCGTGCAGCACGCGATTCGCGGCGAATCCCAACCGCTCAAGCCCCGCAAGCACGGCGCGGGCGGGATTGTCCGGGGTCGAAAGCAGCTTGACCACCACAAACGCGCCATCGCGCCAGCAGATGATGTCCGTGAAAGTGCCACCGGTATCCACGCCGACAACGGCCATCTGGCCCCCTTCCCCCTTCGGCCGCGAAGAGGACTTTCATCTTGTTTCCAAGCGGGTACAACGTCACGTCGTCCGGCGCGGCAGGTTTCTCCACCAACGCGCGGCCACACCCAGGCGGCGGGAAAATGCGGGGGGAACGCGGGCCATGCGGTCCCGGACGGCGTCCCCCCCGCCTTTCACACGGCAATCGTTACAGATTTTTGGCCAAGGCCTCGCCGAACGCGGCGCAGCCGATGGTGGTCGCGCCCGGAATCTGGTCGGCCAGGTCGACCGTGACCTTCTTTTCGGAGATGGTCTTGTCCATGGAATCATGGATAAGCTTGGCTGCTTCGTTCCAGCCCATGTGCTCGAGCATCATGGCGCCGCTTAGAATCAGGCTGCCGGGGTTGGCCTTGTCCTTGCCGGCAAGGGCCGGGGCAATGCCATGGGTGGGTTCGAAAAAGGCCAGCTTTTCGCTCATGTTGACGCCCGGGGCCAGACCGAGGCCGCCGACCTGGGCGGCCAGAGCGTCGGAGATGTAGTCGCCGTTGAGGTTCGTCGTGGCGATGACCGAATAGTCCTGGGGCCGCATGAGCGCCACCTGGAACATGTTGTCCGCGATACGGTCCTTTATGACCACGGACTTCTTGCCGCCGGCCGCGGCCTCTTCCTCGGTCATGACCGCATCGGCGAATTCGGCCGCCGCTACTTCGTAGCCGCAGGCCCGAAACAGGCCCTCGGTGTACTTCATGATGTTGCCCTTGTGCACCAGGGTGACGCTTTTGCGACCGGTGTCCACGGCAAACTGTATGGCCTTGCGCACGAGGCGCTTGGAGCCGGCCGGGGTGATGGGCTTGATGCCGATGCCGGCGGTGTCGTCCACCTTGGCGCCGAGTTCGTCGCGCAAAAAGGCGATGAGCTTCTTGGCTTCGGGCGTGCCGGTGGCATATTCGATGCCGGCGTACACGTCCTCGGTGTTCTCGCGGTAGATGACCATGTCCACGAGGTCGGGACGCTTGACCGGGGACTCGATGCCCTTGAAATAACGGATGGGGCGGATGCAGGCGTAGAGGTCGAGGACCTGACGCAAGGTCACGTTGAGGCTGCGGAAACCGCCACCGACCGGGGTGGCCAGCGGGCCCTTGAAGGCCAGCTCCGCGCCCTTGAGCGCGGTGAGGGTCGCCTCCGGCAGATATTCGCCGGTTTCCTTGTAAGCCTTGCCGCCGGCCAGCAGTTCCTTCCAGACCAGCTTGCGGCTGCCGCCATAGGCCTTCTCCACGGCGGCGTCGAGGACCGGTCGGCCGGCCGTCCAGACATCCGGGCCGATTCCGTCGCCCTCGATCCAATATACCGTCTTTTCCATGCGCCTGTGCTCCTCGAATGAGAAATTTTGAACAACTTGCGACGTTAAAAAGGGACAGAGGACTTTGTCAACCAAGGCCTCCGGGAAGTTCCGGCAAAAGGCGGCTCGCGGCCCTTGTCACGACCGGGGCGCAGGGGCCGGGGCGGGAGCCGGGGAAGTCTTCGCGGCCGCACCCTCCGGGGCCGGGGCATAGCGCTTGAGCTTGGCCGTGACGTTGTCCTCCAGCCAGTGGGCGTCCCACCATTCGATGGGAATGACCGGCTGGCCGTCGAGATACATGGCGAAATGCACCTGATCGCCGGTCGTCAGGCCGGTTGTGCCGGTGGCGCCGATCACCGCCCCCTTTTTCACGGTCTCTCCCCGGCGCACGGCCATGGAGGACAGATTGCCGTAGAGGCTCAAAAGCCCCAGGCCGTGGTCGATGATGACGGTGTTGCCGTAGACGCCGAGCGGTCCGGCATAGACCACCTTGCCGTTGTTGGCCGCCGGCACCGGGGCATGGGGGACCGAGGCGAGATCGATGCCCGCGCTCGTTTCCCGACCGATCTCCCGGCCGTCGTAGACATAGACGCGGTCCGCGCCGAACGAACCGCGCACAATGGAGCGCGGCATGTAGATAAACGCCCCGTCCCAAAGCGCTTCCGGAGGGCTCTCCCTGGAAAGGGCGGCCGGCACGGCCTCGTTTTGGCGGCGCAGGGCATCGTTGATCTTCTGAAACCGGGCCACGGGATCGTGGATTTCCGGATACAGCTTGGCAAAAGCCGGCAGCCGCGAGGCCAGGTACTCGTCGGAGATGTCCACCCGCTCCTCACGAAAACGCCGCTTTATGGCCATATTGACGAAAAATCCGGTGCGTTCGTTGCCGGCGGCGTCCTCCACGACAAGGCGCGGCTTGAAGTCCTTGGCGTCCATGTCTGCGGGAAAGGCGAACAGGCAGGCATACTGGCCGCCCGGTTGCTTATAGCCGGGGTAGAACTTGTCCCCGACCATCACCCCGCTTCTGACGGCGTCCTTGTTGACCTCGTAGACGACCAGCCCCACGCCGCCCTGGCGCACGTAATGGGCCGGGGTCAGAGCCTTGACCGTGGGGGCCACGAGGTCGAGGAGCATGCGCCGGGAAATGCGGGCCGTGTTGCCCGCGCCGAGGTTGGCGTAAGAACCGTCGTAGGCCGCGACCTGCAGTTCGAAGGCTCCGCCGCGAAGTTCGGAGTTTTCCAGGTTGAAGCGTTCGGCCACCTTGTCCTTGGGCGGATCATAGGTCTTGTGCAGTATCGTGTTGCGACGCTGGCCCTGGGTGACGGTGACGGTGATCGAACGGATGCCCGACTGCGGATCGGCGGCGGTCACGGTGAAAGGGCGCCTCAGCGACGAGGCGTCGGCCTCGGGCAGCAAGGCGACCTCGGGCTTGTGGGCGTCCTTGAGAAACAGGTAGTAGCCGGCAAACCCGGCCGCGGCCAGGGGTGCCAAAAGCAGAGCCCCGGCCAGAAGGAAGAAAACCGGACCGAAACCCCGGCGTCCCTTGAAAGGCTTTATAATGCGCATCCGTCGCGTGTCCCCCGGCTTTCTGGTTGCGGCACTATAGGCCAGGGGGCGCTTGCGGGCAAGCTAGCCGGCCGGCGTGGCTCAATACGCGCCGCGCATGCTGCACACCACCGGCACGGTGCGCAGCAGGATCTTGATGTCGAGCAGCACGGACCAGGTGTCCACGTACTCGATGTCGAGCTGCATCATCCGCTCGAACGGCAGCTTGTTGCGGCCGCATATCTGCCACAGGCAGGTGATGCCGGGCTTGACCCCGAACCGGCGGCGCGGCCAGTCTTTTTCGATACGCACGACGTCGCGCATGGGCAGCGGCCTTGGGCCGACGAGGCTCATCTCGCCTTTGAGCACATTGACCAGCTGGGGCAGCTCGTCGATGCTGGTCTTGCGCAGGATGCGGCCGAGCCTCGTCACGCGCGGATCGTTTTTGATCTTGAACGTCGCGCCGTTGGTCTCGTTGCGGCATTCGAGATCCGCCTGCAGGGCCTCGGCGTTTTGGACCATGGTGCGAAATTTGTAGAATTTGAACACCCGCTTGTTGAGCCCCACCCGCTCCTGGGCGAACAGGGCCGGCCCGGGCGAGGTCAACCGGATCAGCGCCCAGACCACGAGCAACAGCGGGGAAAGCACCACCAACATGGCCATGGCCACGGACACGTCGAGGAAACGCTTGAGGATCAGCTCGCGCTCGTCGGCCAGGGTGTTGGAGATGGTCACCACCAGCTCCCCGCCGTGGCTGCCCGGACGGTGGCGCGGGTTTTTCAGCTCGAAAAGGCGCGTGATCACGGTCACGGCCACCCCCTGCTCCTCGCACTCCGAAACGAGCGCCGTGGCCTTTTCACTCAGCTCGGTCAACGGCAGGCAGACCAGGACCTCGTCCACCACGTGCTCCCGCAAATAACCGGCGAAACCGGCCATGTCGGCCACCAGATCGAAACGCCCCGGCAAGGGCGACGGCGGCTCCTTTTCCCAGCCATTGCCGACGAAACCGCAGAAGCGGTAGCCGTGGCCGGGTTGGGCGAGCATGCGCAGGGCGATTTCCTGGGCTCGCGCGCCCGTGCCGACAATGAGGGTGCGGCGGGCGGCGATGCCCTGGGCCTCGGTGAGGAAAAGCAGCCGGCGCGTGGCCAGTCGGGCGGCAATGCCGCCGGCGCAGGCCGAAATCCAATAGAGGATCAAAAGCGTCGCCGTGATGAGCGGCGGATCGAGCACCGCCGCGCCCGCGACCAGGATCAGCAGCACGGCGGTGACGGCCTTGACCGTGGCCTTGACCGATTCGCGCCACTGGAAAAGCGCCACCTCGGTATAGAGGGCAAAAAGCGGAAACACGCTGGCCGTGGCCGTAAGCAGCCAGGCGAAAAGCGCCAGGGTGGGAAGGTCGAGGCGCAGGGACGCCTCGGGCGACTCGGCCGCGGCCACGCCGCCGGCGATGAGCAAGGCCACGGCGGCCACAGCCAGGTCCACGACGCGCAGCCACGTGATGGCGCCTTTTCTGGTTTTGAAAGCCAAGCTTTCCCCCCGCGCGGAGGTTGGGGCCGCTTCAAACGACAAGAGGCCGTCATGGTGTCGTTCCCGCAGCCCAAACATCTGCCCGGGAAAAAATGGCATTTTTATTTTAGGCATATCCGGATTGATTAGCAACCGGCATGCCATTTTAGCGCCGCACTTTCAGCGACCGAATCCTCCCCACCACGGGGCAGCCCGCAGAACCTCCCGCCAGCGGATATAAAAAAGCCCGGTCGCGCGAAACGACCGGGCTTTGTCGGGCAAGAGCGCCCGGGGACTATTTCTTGTTGAGCCCCACTTCCTGCGGGAAGATCGGCAGGTAGCGGTAGGAAAGGCTCATGATGATGAATCCGTAGGCAATGACCATGCCCGAGGTCGCCCATTCAGCCCAGTTGGGGGAATAGACCACCCACTTGGTGAAGGGCAGGACCGGCTGGGCCAGGGCCTGGACGGTGAAGACGTAGCGGTTGATGATAACGCCGAGGCAGGCCAGGATGGCGCCGGTGTACATGAACGCCGGCTTCTTGCGCAGCGGCGTGAGCAGGAAGATGACCGGCACCGGCAGGCACAGGACGATTTCCGTAAAGAACAACCACTTGCCGTAGACCAGCCCGTAAAACATCTGGTCGAAGGTCAGGCCGGCCCGGGGCAGCACGCCGTTGATCCAGGCCCAGGTGTCCAGGTACTTGAAGACCATGTAGATCAGCAGCATGGTGCCGCCGATCTTGGCCATCAGCGACTTGATGCGGTAGGTGGTGAGCTTGCGGCCGGAGAGCTTCTCCATGAAGCCGCAGATCAGCACCGTGAGGCACGGGCCCGAGGAGATGGCCGACAGGACGAACAGGAAGAACGTCCACGGCCAGATGAAGAACCCTTCGCGGAAGGCGTAGGGACGGGCGAACATGACGCCGTACATGCCGCCGAGCGAGCCCTGGTGGAAGGTGGACAGAAACGCGCCGATGCCGGCGAAAAGCGGCATGACGACGTGCATCTGGTGGGCCAGATTGTGCAGGAACGGGATCTTATTGAGTTGCTTCTGCTCAAGGATCAGCGGGACGTACTCGATGATGAGCACCATCAGGTAACAGGTGATGCAGAAGATAACTTCGGTGAGCATGGAGTGGACGTTGGGGTGCCAGTAGCCGAACCACGACCGTATCGGCTGGCCGACGTCCAGGGACAGGATGAGCATGGCCCCGGAGTAGCAGATGAACCCCTTGATCACCGTCAGGTTGATGATGTTTTTGAGTTCATCGACGCCGATGATGTAACGGATGAGCCCGGTGAAAAAGGCTCCCGCGCCCAGGGCGATGACGGCCAGATCGAAGGTGATCCACAGGCCGAACCCGAAGTAGTTGTCAAGCCCGGTGACGCCCAGGCCGTAATAGAAGCAGACCAGCATGGCGATGAGGCCAAAAAGGGCAATCACGCCAAGGAACCCCAGCCACCCCATGAACTTCCCCAGGCCGCAACGCGTCACACCCTCGGGATACCAATTTTTCTCAATATCAATAAAGCTCATTGCATCCCCCGGAATTACTCGGTTTTTTCGCTCTTGAGGTAGTTATCGCCGAGTTTGCGCACCCACTCCCGCCGGCTGATGTAGTAGACCTGGGGTTTGGTGCCCAGGCGTTCGAGCAGCCGGAAAGCGTAGGGGCTCTTGATGAGCTCATGCACCTTGTGCTTGGGATTTTTGAGATCCCCGAAGGACAGCGCCCCGGAGGGGCAGTTCTGGACGCAGGCGGTGACGTAGGCGCCGTCTTCAAGATCCTCGGGGTCCTTGCCGGCGGCCCGGGCGGCGTCCTTGGCCAGGTTCCAGCGGTGGTGGCAAAAGGTGCACTTCTCCACCACGCCGCGCGGCCGCACCGAGGTCAGGGGCGACAGGGTCTTGGTCATGCCTTCGGGCCAGATCGGGTCGTACCAGCCGAAGTAACGGACATGGTAGGGGCAGGCGGCCACGCAGTACCGGCAGCCGATGCAGCGCGGGTAGATCTGGCTGACAATGCCGCCGTCCTCGTTTTTATCCGTGGCCACGACCGGGCACACGGACACGCAGGGCGGGTTGCCGCACTGCTGACAGGGACGGGGCAGAAAGGCCACGTCATGGTCGGGAAAGGCCTTGTCGTTGGTCAGCTCGTAAACCAGCATCCAGGAGGTGGAACGCAGCTTGTTGGTGGCCTCGGGCTGGGGATTGACGTTGTTCTCCGTCTGGCAGGAGGCCATGCAGGCCCCGCAGCCGGTGCACTTGTCGATATCGATCACCATGCCCCAGGTGATCGGGAATTCTTTGAAACTGTGTCCGGACATAACGGCTTCCCTTTGACTCGTGGTTAGGCGATTTTGACTTCAGCGGCGGCCCACATGGACATGCCGGTGCCCGGCTCCTCGGTCACGGGTAAAAGCGCCAGGTAATTGGCTCCTTTGCCCTTGCTGAAGATGTCGAAGGCGGTATGGCCGAAGCCCAAGGGAGCCGACACAACGCCGGTCATGACGCTCTCGAAGATGTGGACCTGGGCCTTGCAGTGCGTTCCGGCGCCGGTGAGCTTGACCATCGCGCCGGGCTTGACGCCGAGCGCCTTGGCCGTGGCGCTACCCATGCGCACCATGGTGGTTTCGCCGAGAAGCTCCGTGTCGGGCACCATGGTCAGGTCCTGACAGGGGATGCCGGTGGTCGGGGTGCCGGTACGCAGCTGGGCATAGGGGGCCAGGGTCACGGTCTTGCCGGAAGTCTTGCCGGGTTTGACCGCCTTGGCCAGCACCTCGGGGGCAAAGCCGAGTCCGGTCTGGGTCACGGAGCCGACCATGGTCCAGGCGTAACCGGCGGAAAGGGCCTTCCACAGGTCGCCGCCGGCAAGCGCGGGCGCGGGCTTGCCCGCCGCCACCTGCCAGGGCATGACGTCCTTGGCGACAAACCCGCCGGAGGTCTTGGCCAGAGAGGCCACCTTCTCCTTGAGCACCTGCAGGAAGTTGTCGAACTTGAGTTCAATGCTCAGTTTGCGGGCCAGCGCCAGGATCACGTCGCCGGTCGGCCGGGTATCGTGCACCGGTTTCTGGTAGGGCGTGACAAGGCTGTAGATGCAAAAGCCCGAACCATAGGGCGTGACCACGTCGTCGTAGCGCTCCAGGGTCAGGGAATTGGGCAGCACGAGGTCGCACATGGCCGCCGTCTCGTCCATGAAGGAGGAGAAGCTGACCTTGTACGGGATTTTTTCCAGGGCCTTGGCCATGGTCGCGGCCTCGGGCAGGCCGTAGGCCGGGTTGGCGTCGTAGACCAGCAAGGCCTTGGGCGCCGGCTTCTTGCCGTCGGCCACGGCCTTGAGGAAGCCGGGCAGGTCGGCCTTGAGCATGGCCTCGCGGGTCATGGCGCCGGGCACGACCGTGGCCAGCTCCGGCAGGGCGTAGACGCCGCCGGGCTTGTTGATGCGGCCGAGCAGGATGTTGAGCGCCATGCCGGCCATGAAGGCTCCGGCGCCCAGTCCCTGGCCGAACGGCGATCCCGTGACCACCATGGCGGCCTTGGAGGACGCCAGGGCCTTGGCCACGCCGGCGAGCACGGCGGGCTCGATGCCCGTGGCGCGCTTCACGTCGTCCGGACCGAAACCGCCGTTGACCACGGCGCGCAGGGTGTCGAAACCAGGCGCGGCACTTGTGGCCCCGGCCTTGATCAGGTGCCAGGCGATGCCGAGGGCCACCACGCCGAGGTCGGCGGCCGAGGCCGGAATCCACTGGTCGCACACGGCGGCGGTGTTGTTCCTGGTCGGACCGACGTAGATATAATTGGAAGCGGGCTTGACCCCGACCGGCCGCTTGGCGCTAAACGCCTTGCGGTTGCGGGTGGAGGTGCCCCAGGTTTCGAAGATGTCCGCGCCAAGAACCAGCACGGTGTCGGCGTTCTCGAAGTCGTAGCCGGCCTGGCCCTTGCCGCCCATGACCTGCATGCCCTTGGCGGCGGTGGTGGCCTCGGAGGGCATCATGAAGTAGCCGGCCGTGCCGAGCTTGCCGACGAACGCCGAAAGCACCTCGTTTACGGTGCCGGACTGGTCGCCGGAGATGCAGGCGACCGAGCCCTTGGCCGCGCCGAGCTTGTCGGCCATTTCGATCAGCGCCTGTTCCCAGGTGATCGGCACGAAGGCCTTGCCCGACTTTTTCATGGGCGATTTGACCCGGGCCGGGCTGTACAGCATGTAGACTTCGGAGCGGGCCAGGGCCGAGACGCCGCCGCTGGACAGGGGGTGAGCCGGGTTGCCGGATGCCGTGATCGGATTGCCGGCCACGCGCATGATTTTGAGGCCTTCGCCGGCCGGACACAACTTGCTCGTCGTGGTCACATAATCGATCTGGCCCTTGGGCACTTTGGGAATCCAGGGCCAGTTCTGGGTCCAGATGGAAACATCATCCAACAATTTCCACGGGATGGGGGTGAACATGGTGCCCACGGCGCCACCCGCCACAAGCCCGAGGAAAGCTCTGCGATCAACTCCCATTTCTCCCCCCTTATTTATGACAAACGTAGCAGGCGTTGCTGGTGCCCATGGAGGCGTGACAACGTTCACACTGCCACATCTTCATCGTGTCTTTGCTATAGCCGCTGATCCGGTTCTCGTAATACGCCGGAGGATTGTCCATCTTGGCCACGTCGGGATGGCACTTGGTGCACTCGAATCCCTTGTGAGCGGCATGGGAGAAGAACACGTTGTCGGGCTGATACTGGTAGACGAGCCAGGGGACCTGGGCGCCGGTCTTGACGTAGTCCTTGACGAACTTGTCGATTTCCTTGCCGTTTGGCGACTTGTCCCCGGTTTCATCGCCATGGCATTCGGCGCAGGATTCGGTCGTGGGCAGGCCGGCAAGCCGGCCGTCAGGGCCAAGATGATGGCACTGTTCGCACTCTATGCCCAGCTGCGCATGGACCGTGTGACTGAAACGAATGGGCTGTGTCTTTTCGCTGTAAAGCAGTTTCGGAAAGATGACCCACCCTACCACAAGGGCGCCGACGAAGCCGATCAGGGCACAAAGCACCATGCCGCCAACGCCGCCGGCCGAATTCGATCTGTTCTCCTCCATACTTCCCCTGCCCATGTGCCGTTGCTGGTTTACCGCCGCGGGCAATGCCGCGCGACGCCCCGCCGCCCCCGGGGCGCGGTCGGAAAAAAGGAAACGGTTGCGGATGCGGCATTTGCCGGGGGCTGTCCCCTCACCCCGGCATGGAGCGCCGCACCGCGCTTTTTACCCAGGCCACAACTTCCGTGTCAAGGTTTAATGAAAAAATTCACGAATCCCCGACATCTTCCGATGCCGCGGCCTTCGCCCCGCCATCGCCGACCTTGCGCCCATAGACGTCATCGAAACGCACGATGTCGTCCTCCTCGAGATACGGCCCGGACTGGATCTCGATGATTTCCACCGGAATCTTGCCCGGGTTGGACAGCCGGTGCACCGTGCCCTTGGGGATGTCCACGGACTGGTTCTCGATCAGGATCCGCTCCGTGTCCCCGAGCTGCACCAGCGCCGTGCCCGAGACCACCACCCAGTGTTCGGCCCGGTGGTGATGCATCTGCAGCGACAGCCGCCCGGCCGGCGGAACCTCGATACGCTTGATCTTGTAGCCGGGACCACCCTCGAGCACCGTGTAGCTGCCCCAGGGCCGGCGCACCGTGACGTGGGCCTCGACGAGCTTGCTGCCCTGGGACTTGAGCCGCCCCACCACGTCCTTGACCCGCTGGGCTTCGGCCACCGGGCAGACCAGGGTCGCGTCGCGGGTCTGGATGACGATCATGTCCTTGACCCCGGCCACGGCCAGGGAACTGCCCTGGGAAAAGAACAGCGAATCCGCGCAGTCGAGCGCCAGGACCTCGCCCGTGGTGACGCAGCCCGAACCATCCTTCTTGCCCAGGCGGTAGAGCGCCTCCCAACTGCCGAGGTCGTCCCAGTCGAAGGGGGCCTCGACCATGGCGATGTCGTCCATCTTCTCCACCACGCCGTAGTCCACGGAGATGTCCGGGAGTCCGGCGTAGCCGGCCGTCAAGGGCCGCTCGCCGCGGCTCTCCCACCAGGCGTGGATCGCCGGCGCATGGGCGGCCACGGCCGCAAGAAACTTGTCGGCCCGGAAGACGAACATGCCGCTGTTCCAGAAGTGTTCGCCGCCGGCCACGAGCTTTTCGGCCGTGGGAAGGTCGGGCTTCTCGGTGAAACCCGCCACCTTGTGCGCGCCCTGCCCCAGCGGTTCGCCCCGGTGGATGTAGCCGTAGCCGGTTTCCGGCGCGTGGGGGGGGATGCCGAAGGTGACGAACCAGCCCTCTTCGGCCAGGGCCGCGGCCCGGTCCATGGCCGCCTTGAGCGCGGCGTGGTCATGGATGCGGTGGTCGGCCGGAAAGACGCCGACAACGGCCTTCGGATCGGCGGCCACGATGGATTCGAGGCCAAGCATGATGGCGGGCAGCGTGTTTTTCCCCATGGGCTCGGCCAGAACGCGCGTGCCGGCGTCCGGCAAAACGGCTTGGAGCTGGGTGCGAACCTCGAACCGGTGTTCCTCGTTGGTGATCACCAGCACATGATCCGGGGCAAACGACTCGCACACCCGCAGGGCGGTGGACTGCAACAGCGTCTCGCCCTCGCCGAGATCCAGCAATTGCTTGGGCAGCAATGTCCGGGACAGCGGCCACAGCCGCGTCCCCGATCCGCCGGCCAAAATCAGGGCATAGCGGCCCTTGCCTCCGGTGCAACAGGCAGTTTCCGTCATGCGTCCTCCCCGCTCGAAGCGGCGTCAACGGTCATAGACAAAAGGCGAACCCAAGACGGCCAAAGTCGGCTGCCGGGCGTCCTTCTCGGATAAAATGGGGTCGGTCACGGGCCAGTCGATGCCGATGTCCGGGTCGTTCCAGGCAATGCCGGCATCGTCGGCCGGAGCATAGGGCGCGTCGACCTTGTACATGAACTCCGCGTTCTCGGTCAGGGTCACGTAGCCGTGGGCTAACCCGCGCGGCACCATCAGCCGCATGAAGTTTTCCTCGGTCAACTCGATGCCGTACCATTTCTTGTAGGTCGGCGATCCCACCCGCAGGTCCACGACCACGTCGAGCACAGCCCCGCGCACCACCCAGACGAGCTTGGCCTGGGTCGAGGGCGGACGCTGGAAATGCAGTCCCCGCAGCACGCCCTTGGGGCCCGACCGGGCATGGTTGTCCTGGACGAAATCATAATCGAGGCCGGCTGCGGCAAAGGCGGCGCGGCTGTAGGTTTCAAGAAAAAATCCCCGGTTGTCGCCAAACACCTTGGGTTTGATCGTGACAAGCCCGGGGATGCCGGTTTGTGACACCTCCACGCGGAACCTCCTGATGAACGGTTTTCTGCTTGGAAACGTGGATGCCGCAGTCCCTACCCCATTTCAGGAGTGCGGACAACAGCGAAGGGAGGCGACCGCGGCCGTGCTGCCGGCCTTGTAGGAGCTGCGCACCAACGGCGCGCACACCATTTCCGCGATGCCGCAATCACGGCCCAAAGCGGCCAGGGCATCGAATTCCTCCGGCGGCACGTAGCGGACCACCGGCAGGTTGCGCCGCGACGGCCGCAGGTACTGCCCCACCGTGACCACCCGGCAGCCGGCCCGCGAAAGATCGGCAAACACCGTGGCCAATTCCTCACGGGTCTCGCCAAGCCCCACCATGAGCCCGCTTTTGACGACCGCCGCGCCGGAAGCCGCCGCCCGGGCGAGCACGCCAAGGCTGCCGGCATAATCGGCCCGGGCTCTGGCGATCGGATAGAGGCGCGGCACGGTCTCGACATTGTGGTTGAAGACGTCGGGCCGGGCCGCCAGTACGATATCCAGGGCGGCCGGGTCGCCGCCGAAATCCGGGGTGAGCACCTCGACGGTGGTACCCGGGCAAGCCTGGCGCAGGGCGGCGATGGTTGCGGCGAAATGGGCCGCGCCGCCGTCCGGCAGGTCGTCGCGGGTAACCGAGGTGACCACGGCGTGGGTGAGCCCCAGCTCCGCCACGGCCGCGGCCAGGCGCGCGGGCTCGTCCGGGTCCACGGGATCGGGCGTGCCGGCGCTGATGTTGCAAAAGGCGCAGCCGCGCGTGCACACGCCGCCGAGAATCAAAAAGGTGGCCGTGCCCCGGGAAAAACACTCGAAGATGTTCGGGCAGCGCGCCCCCCGGCAGACCGTGCGCAGTCCGCCGGCGGCCACGGTATGGGCTGTCGCGCCGAAGGCGGCGTCTTTCGGCAGTTTGACCCGCAGCCAGGACGGCAGGCGCCCGGCCGGGCCGGGCCGGCCTTCGCTGTGATCCTCTTCGCTCATGCCTTCCGGCTCCTTTTCCCGCCCCCGGGATGTTTGCCCCCGCCGGCCCCGCGATCCGGGCCGGAGCCGCGCGCGGTCCTGGGGCGCGGTTTGGCCGGCCGGCCCGACCGTTCCCGCTGCCCCGACGAGGCCGCCGCGTTCCCGGAGTCGGAACGGGGCTCCCGTCGCGACGGCTTTGCCCCGGGCCGTTCCGTCTTTCCCTTCTCCGGCACGGGAGCCGGTGCGGATCCGGGTCGGACCTCGAGGATCACCCGGGGAGCGCCGGATTTGACGTCGCTTGGGGCGTCGGGGGGAATGTCGCGGCAGAGCAGGTCGCCCGGACGCGGCGCGCGGCCATCCGGCGCGACCACCACGGCCAGCCCCTTTTCCGTGCAGCCGTACGCGGCCGTTCCGGGCGCGTCGTCCAGGGAGAAGGGGCCGGAGACGACGCGGATGGCGGGCTTCGCATAGACCGGCGGCGCGGCCCGGGCGGCGAGAAAGGACAGGCTCAGGCGCTGCTTGCCAAGCTCCGCCCGCTCGGAAAGCTTGGTGAGCCAGGCCGGCGCGCCGGCAAGGGACATGGTGAAATGGCACCAGGCCCGCACCTTGCTCGTGGAAAAGGGACACTCCTCGCCGTGGGGACAGGGAGCGGACAGCCCCAGTCCCATCTCGACAAGGGCCGTGCGCATGGCGGCCAGACAACGCCAGCCCAGGCGCGTGCCCGGCTCGACCACCAGGGCAATCCCGCCCGGGGCCAGGGAATCGGCCAGCTGGGCGGCCAGGCGTTCCATGCGGATATCGAGGGGTTCCCGACCCGAGTCGGCCAGTTCGTTGGCCACATTGACCATGGCGGTAAGCTGCGCCCCCTCGGCAAGGCCCTGCCAGTATTCGCCGCGCACGGTCCGGATGCGCCAGGGCGCGTCCGGTGCCGACGGATCGAAGCCGGCAAGCCCGGAGAAAAGCGTCAAGCCAAGGTCCAAGGCGCGCCGGGAGCGGTCCACGCAGGTAAAGCGCAGCCGCTTGCGGCGCAGATCGGGGCGCGACAGCCAAAGGGCCTGGACAAAGGTCAGCGGTCCGGAACCCACGTCGCACACCAGCCCGCCGTCGGGGATATCGAGGTCGAGCCCCGGCAGCAGCCTTGAGAGGCGCAGCAAATTCCAGGGCAGAAAATACCAGGCATAGGCGGCCAGGGTGCGCGGATCGCTCAAATAGCCGGGCTTGGGGCCGCCCTCGCGCTCGGCGGTCAGCGACAGCGACAGGTCGCGGATGCGCCACGGCAATTCGCGCTCCCGACCGGGAGTCATCCCGAGGGCGCGGCGCAGCAGGGCGGCATAGCCGGCCAGGGTTGTGGTCGCCTCGGGAAGCAAGGGACGAAAAAGGTGCCGTGGGGGCACGGTCGCGGGTGCGGCATCAGGGGACATAGGTAAAAACCATCCTGCGGATAAAGGCGTCGGAAGCGTCGGAAGTTCCGGGGCTTGCGTCGACAAGGGGCACGATCGTGGTCACGGCGGGCAGCGCCTCGGCCGTAGTCCGGCTTTCCGGCTCGGTCAGGAAAAGCGACGCCCCGGCCAGGGACAGGTTGCCGGCCACCTGGACCCGGCCGGCCAGGCCCGGCGGGAAAAAGCCGAGCGTTTCCAGGTCGTCCGGCGCGACCTTGGCCCCGAACGCCCCGGCCAGATGCACACCGGCCAGATCGGCCGTGGTCAGCCCGGCCGCGCCCAAAAGCGAGGCCACGGCCAGATTGCAGGCCGCCTTGACCTTGAGCAACTCTTCCACATCCGAGGCGAACAGGCGATAGCCGGCCGTCTCGAACACGGGTTCGCCGTGGTCGGTCGCGACCATCCGGCGCAGTCGCGCGCCAAGCGGGGTCGGCGCAGGGGTTTGGGCGAAACGGCCGTCGGTGTCAAGCACGCCCTGCTCCGCAAGCAGCGCGGCCAGGGCCAGATAGCCCGGTCCGGCGATGCCGCGGGAGGTTGCCGGCGCGTCGCTCCCCGGGAACAGCACCGGCGCGAGGCCAGCCGGCGTCAACTCGAAGGAGACGGCAACGCCCGGCCCGGCCAGCGCCCCCTGGCTGAGGCCCACGCCTTCAAGGGCCGGGCCCAACGGGGCGCTGGCGGCCAGAAACCGGTCCGGGGCGAGCCCCAGGATCATCTCGGCGTTGGTGCCGAGGTCGACCAGCAAAAAGGGATAGGCGGGCTTTTGCCGCAAGAGCGCGGTCAGCCCGGCGCTCAAATCCGCGCCGACGAACGGGCCCAAAAGCGGCGGGATGTAGGCCGGCGGCAGGCCCCGGCCAAGGGGCACCTCCTCCCCCGCCCGCCAGACGAGGCCATACGGGGCATGGGCCAGACCGGAAAGTTCCTTGCCGCACAGGATGGACACCATGGCCGAGTTGCCGGCCACGCACAGCCCGGCGAGCCGATCCCCGGCCAGAGCGGCTTTTTGGCTTATGACGTCGAGGACCAGATCGCGCAGATAGGCCCCGCCGCCGGGCTCCAGGGCGAAGGCCAGACGGGAGACGACCTCCCCCCCGGCCCCGAGCTGGGGATTGACGCCGCGCCCTTCGGCCGCAACGCTCCCGTCGGCAAGACCCACCAGCCGCCAGGCCAGGCCGGTGGTGCCGATATCGACCGCCAGCCCAAGGGGGCCGTCGCCGCCAAGGCTTCCGGTGACGGCGGCCGGATCGTAGGCCGGCGCGGGTCCGGTCGCGCCCAGGGCCAGCCGTTCGCCGCCCTGGGCCGGTCGCAGACAGGACAGCCGCCAGCCGTCGGCCAGGGCGGCGTCGCCAAGCCGACGAATTTCGGGCGGCAGGGGCTGTGGCGGCGGCGAAAGGTAGCGCACCCGGCACCGGCCGCAGCGCCCCAACCCGGCGCAGAGCGGCGCGCCGACGAAATATCCGGCCCGGAACAGGGAACGGGCCATGACCTCGCCGGCAACGACTGAAACCGGTCGCTCGCCCTCGGTGGTTGCAACTGTAAAATATTTTTTCATTTCAACTAATTATACCTCGCATCCAACAAACGGACAAGGTTTACCCAACAACGATTTTGGTTTCAATTTATTAAATTGTCAAAATGACCTTGACGAAAAAAAGCGACTCTTTTAGAAAACGCCTAACCTTTCGTAGAGAATCTGGCGAATTGAGAGCACGTCCCGCGTGGCGTCACGCGAATCGGACGAAGTGTTATGAATGTGCTCTTGCGGCGCGAAAGGTTGTCGTGAACACAGCGAAAAGCTGCCCCGGCCAGAAACTCCAGCAAGGAGGAACGGTTTTGACCGACGCGCATGCACACGTCAGACACAAACTCAAACCGGTCATCTTCGTAGCCCTGCTCGCCCTATTGGCTGCCGGCTGCTCTTCGAAACAAAAAACCTATTCGTATAAATTCGAAGAGTACCAGGGTTTTAACGCCAGAAATGACTTTATCACCCACGATACGGCTCCCGAAGAACGCCTCAAGGCCGACGCCGAAAACAATCTGCTTTCAGGCAACCTTTTCGACCAGGGCTCCACGCCCAAGGTCGCGTCCGGCTCCAAACAACTCCTGAGCGAAAATCTTTTCGAACTGGCTGCCGTGCAGCGCAAGGGCAGCGTCTACGAACGCATGCTGCGCACCGCCAACACCCAGATCGGCACTCCCTACCGCTCCGGAGGCTGCAATCCCAACAGCGGCTTCGACTGCTCGGGCTTTACCACCTGGGTTTTCAACCGCTACGGCATCCATCTGCCCCGCTCTTCGCGCGAGCAGTACCATGTCGGCAAGATGGTGGCCAAAAACAGGCTGCGCAAGGGCGATCTGGTCTTTTTCCGCTCCAAGCGCGGCATCAGCCACGTCGGCATCTATCTTGAAAACGGCAAGTTCATCCACAGCGCCAGCCACGGCAAGACCGTGACCATAAGCAACCTCGAAGAAGATTACTGGAGAACGCATTATGCCGGAGGTCGCCGGGTCTTCTAGGCCCTTGGGCGTCCCGAATTTCCTCCTTGCCAGACAAGCGGGTTTCCCACGAACGGGGAGCCCGCTTTTTGTTCTCCCGGCAAGGCGGGGACCCGGGTTCGTCGCCGGAACCTTTTTTCTGGCCGTCCTTTTTCTGGCCCTGCTCCTTCCCGCCCAGGCCGCCCAGAAAAAAAAGCCCCGCACCGCGCCCTCGGACTTCGGCGTCATCGAGGCCGGCGAAGCCTCCACGCCGGTCCTGCGCCAGGAACTTGCCCGCATCGCCGGCGACTACGCCGCCACGGTCACGGCCAAGACCCTGGCCCGCGTCAGCCGCTCTCCGCGCCACCACCGGGTGGATATGCTGCGCGCCCCAAGCAGCCAGTACCGCGACGACATCCGCCTCGACGCCCTAAACCGGCTTAGGGCTGCCGGAGCCGACCTTTCCGCCAGCCAGTTCTTCCTCTATGCCGACCGCAATCCGGCGGCCCAGCTGGCCTTTCTGGCCTTTTACGATGCCGGGGCGAAAAAAGTGCTGCTTCTTGGCGTGGATTTCATCTCCACGGGCAAACTGCGCGCCCATGAGGATTCCTTCATCACACCGGCCGGCGTCTTCGAGAATACCACCGAAAACTGGAGTTACCGCGCCCAGGGCACGAAAAACAGCAAGGGATGGCGGGGACTCGGAGCCAAGGGCAGCCGGGTGTGGGATTTCGGCTTCCAGCAGGCCCCGCGCAAATTCCGCCAGGGCGTCTACGACAGCCAGATGCGGCTTCTCATGCACGCAACCGACCCGGACCAGGGCGAACCGCGTCTGGGCGGCACGGACTCCAAGGGCTGCGTGCGGATTTCCGCCGCTTCCAACGCCTTTCTGGATGGCCATTCGATCCTGGACCGGCATTACGAGGCCCTGGCCGCAAGCGAGCCCGACAAGGACATGTGGCAGTTGCGGGCCGACCGCACGCCCGTGGGCAACCCCGGCAGCTACCTCGTGGTCGGCGATTCCTCGAATTACAGCGCCTCGCGCTGACCACCCGGCAGGACGTCCCCGGGCTCGGGCATCATTGCCCTCATGTCGCACTCCCCGAGCATCCGCCGGATAGCCTCGCTTTGGTCCCGGCGCACTTCCCGGCGCACATGGACAACGGCCAACGCCCCGGCCCCGGCCTCACGCGCCAGTTCGATCGCCTGCGCGACGGAGCCGTGACCGGGAATGCCGGCCGCGATGCCATACGCCTCCTGCACGACAAGCCCGCAGCCACGGGCCAATTCCCCACACGCCTCGGTCGGCGCGCCGTCGCCGCTGTAATAGAGCCCGCCGTCCACCGTTTCCAAGCGCAAGGCCAGACACGGCGCGCCATGCCCGGTCAGCGCCGCCCGGGCCGGGATACCGGCCAGTGAAAACGCCTCGCCGTCGGATACGGCCACGGCCTGCAACGGATACGTGAGCTTTCCCCGCACATTCGGATAAGCCATGTCCACCAGGGCCGCGAGCTTTTCCGCCATCCCCTCGCCGCCATAGACCGCGAGCGGTTCGCGACGCCCCTGCTCGTGCCAGCGCGTCAACGCATACGGCAGGCCGAAATAATGGTCGCCATGGAAATGGGAGATCCAGATCGCGTCCGGGCCCCGCTCCCGAAGCGCCGCCGGCAACGCCCCGCAACCGAAAAACGCGGCCGCCGCCGTGAAACCGCAATCCAGAAGGACCGTGCGCGGCCCATCCGCGCCCGCGCCTTCCACCAACAGGCTCGTGTTGGGAAACCGCTCGTCGAAAGCCTCGCCCACACCGACAAACGTCACCCGCATCCCCGACTCCTCTCTTGCGAAAAGGCCGCATTTCCGCCAAGTTCCCGACTTGGCTACCCCTTTTGCCCGCCACGCATAACCATGACCACGAAAGGAGCTCCCATGCAGCGGCGCGTCACCCAGATCGAAAGCATCCGGGTCCTGGCCATGGCCGGCATCTTCTTCTACCACCTGTGGACCGTGCTGCCCGACGCAGGCGCCCAAAACCCCTTCGGCCCCATCCTCGGCGACGTCCTGAGCCAGGGTTACCTCGGCGTCGTGGTCTTCAACGCCATCACCGGTTTCGTCCTCACCCTGCCCCACGCCGATCCCGGCGGCAAGCCGCCCATGCGCTATCGCGACTTCTTCCTGCGCCGCTTCGGCCGCATCGTGCCCCAATACTACCTGTCCCTGGCCCTGTGGAGCCTCGTCGCCCTTGTCGCCGGGACCATGCCCTTCGCCGCCCTGGCCGCCTGCGTGGGCGAAAAAATCATCTTCGCCCAGACCTTCGACCCGGCCCGCTTCTTCTGCCTGGAGCCCGCCCTATGGTGGATGGGGCTGCTCGCCCAGTTCTACCTGACCTACCCCTTGCTGCTGCGCCTTTTCCGCAAGCTCGGCACCAAACGCGCCCTCATCTCCTGCCTGGCCTTCGGCTGGGGCCTGTGGCTGCTGCTGTCCCTTCTGGCCAAAATAAGCGGCACCGCCGCCCTGCTCGACTACATGCTCTACTTCAACCTGCCCTACCGCCTGCCGGAATTCGCCCTGGGCATGGCCTTCGCCCTGGCCTGGAAGCCCCGGGCCGCGCTCCTCTCCGGCGACGACCCCACCGGCGTCCCCGCCTCCTGGCGCATGGGATTCGCCGCACTGGCCTACTTCTGCCTGCCCCTGGCCATCCTCTTCAAAACCGCCCTACCCATACCCCTTGCCCATATCCTCCTCGTCGCCGCCTGCATCGGCGTGGCCGGCTCGCTCTTCGCCTGGCCCGCCATGGCCCGACTCGGCGCCAAGCCCCGCATCGCCGCCGCGGCCGCCGCCTCCTACAGCTTCTACCTGCTCCACCAGCCCATCCTCGGCTACGGCGCGGACCTCCTGCGCCCCCACATGCGCCCCTTTGTCGCCCTGTGCCTGCTCGCCGCCATAAGCCTGCCCCTGGCCGCCATCCTGGCCCGCTACCAGGACAAGCTCGTGGCCGCCTTCGAAGCACGCGGCCGCGGCAGGGGGTAGACGGAGCGGAGAGGAGAGGAGACAGCGGGGGCTCTGCCCCCGCCCCCCCGCCGGGAGGCCATGGGCCCCCCGGGCCCCCCTTCTCGGCTTTGGCTGGGCGGGACTTTGACGGAGAAACGGTCAGGCGGTTGGGGGAAGATGGAGGCGGAATTTGTCGGGACGATGCCGCCGCTTCGCGGCAGGCTCGTCCCAAGCAAATTCCGCCTCCACCACGCCGGTCGCCCCAAGGGGGCGACATTCGGAGAACTATCTTCTTCTTAAAATGCGGCGCTTCGCCGCTGGCGCGGTTGTTGCCGCAATCGCGTCCGGCGTCGAGGGGCGAAAGCCCCTCGTGCCGCC
Organism: Desulfovibrio sp. JY; assembly: GCA_021730285.1. Lineage (NCBI taxonomy): Bacteria > Pseudomonadati > Thermodesulfobacteriota > Desulfovibrionia > Desulfovibrionales > Desulfovibrionaceae > Desulfovibrio > Desulfovibrio sp. JY. Next base: position 3,175,907 of record CP082962.1, on the reverse strand, counting down.
GGGCCGATTGCGGCGACAAACATCCCTCGTCCCGTCCTCCCCCGACTTCACCGCCACCCACCATCCCAACCCGGTAAAAGGGGGTCCGGGGGACATCAAGTCCCCCGGCGGTGGGGTCCAGGGGAGGCAGAGCCTCCCTGGCCGCCGGAGGCCGCATGCCGCCTAAAACTCGGGGCCGAGTTCGGTCAACGTAACAAGGGTGACGTGGGGATCGCGTTCCTTGGCCCAGAGGAGCAAGGCTTCGTAGGTTTCGTTGTAGGGGTGGCCGATGGCTATGGCGTGGCCGTGTTTGAGGGCGTGGCGCTCGGCGGTTTTGAGTTGGCCGAGGATGGTGCGGACATTGCGGACGTTATCGAGGAAGACGGCCCGCCGGTAGTAGTGCACGCCGGCTTTGCGGGCGGCGGCGGCGGCGGCGCTGGTGGGCGAGGTGACGGAGTCCATGAAAAAGAGGCCATGGGCCTTGAGCACGGGCATGACGGCGTCCATGCCGGCCTGATCGCTGGTGAAGGCCGAGCCCATATGGTTGTTGATGCCGACGATATGCGGCAGCTGGGCGATGTTTTCGGACACGGTGTCCTGGATGCGCCGGGTGTCCATGTCTGTGAAAAGCGCTCCCGGGCCGGGATTGACCCGGGGGTAGGAGATCGGCTGCATGGGCTGGTGCAGGATGGTTTCGTTGCCGTGGGCGGTGATCTCGGCCGCCAGGGAACGGGTGTGCGGTCGGTCGGGCAGGATGGCCAGGGTCACGGGGAACGGCAGTTCCATGATTTTTCTGGCCATGGCCGGATTGTCGCCGATGTCGTCGATGACCACCACCATGCGCGGCCCCTTGGCGGTTTCCTCGGGCGTGGCAGGAGATGGCGTCGTGGGCCCGGTGGCCGGAGGCGTCAGGGGCGTTGCCGATGTGGCCGGAGCGGCCGGTTCGACCTTGGCCCGCATCTGCGAACCGTCGGGAGACGCGTCCGTACCGGGCAGATGTTCCTCGAAAGGCAACGCGGCCGGGCGGGCGGCATGGGCCACGGCCTGCTCCCGGACGGGCTTGGACGGCTGGCGCTGCGTTACGGCAGCGGCGGCAGTCGCGGGCTGGCGGACGTGTCCGACCTTGGCTCTCCGAACGGCATGGTCCGCCGGCAGCGGCGGGAATGGCCCGAAAAGCAGCATGGCCAGCACGCCCAGGGACACGGCCAGGACCAGCCCGGCAATGACCGCGAGATAAGGTCGGCCGGGGAGAACGACTTTTCGTTTCCCCCCGGCCTTGGAGCGCGCCGGAGCTTTCCCCGGCCCCTTGGCGGGTTTCATGGAAGCCGATTTCTGCTTGCGCGTGCTAGGGCGTGTAGGTCTTGATCGGGAAATACTTCACCAGTTCCAAAGCGAGTTTGAGCTGATTGTCCCGGGCAAGTTGCTCGAGCAGCTTCTGCTTGGGATCGTCGGAGGTCCCGGCCTTTTTCTTGCGCTTGTTTTCCAGGTGCCGGGACAGGTCGCGCTCCCGGAACTGGTGGTTGGCGGCCAGCTTGTCGCCGTCCGAGCCATTGTCCTGGAGCGGCACCATGAAGTCGGGTTCGATGCCCTCGGCCTGGATGGAACGGCCGTTGGGCGTGTAGTACAAGGCCGTGGTCAGCTTGATGCCCGAGCCGTCGGAGAGCGGGATGACGGTCTGCACCGAGCCCTTGCCGAAGGTCTTTTCCCCAACGAGCAAGGCACGCTTGTGGTCCTTGAGCGCACCGGCCACGATTTCCGAGGCCGAGGCTGAGCCGGCGTTGATGAGCACCACCAGCGGCGAGGTCTGATCTGCGCCGTCGCCCTTGGCGCTGAACACCTTTTCCTGGTCCGCGTTCTTGCCCTTGATGGACACGATCTGGCCCGAGGGCAAAAAGACGTCCGCGACGTTGACGGCCTGTTCCAACAGCCCGCCGGGGTTGTTGCGCAGATCGAGGATGACGCCCTTGAGCTGCTTCCCGCCCTTTTTATAATCGACCAGGGCCTGATTGAGCTCGTTGGTGGTATTTTCGTTGAAGCGGCTGAGACGGATATAGAGGTAGCCGGGTTCCACCTCATTGCTCTTCACGCTGATGATCGGAATGGTGTCGCGCACCACACTGACCTTGAAGGGCTTTTGCTGGTCCTTGTGGATGACGGTCAGGGACACGGGCTTGCCCTTGGGGCCGCGGATCTTTTGCACCGCGTCGATCAGGGTCATGTCCTGGGTCGGCTGTCCGTCGATCTCCAGGATCACGTCACCGGCCTTGAGGCCGGCTTTATCAGCCGGAGTGTCGTCGATGGGCGAGATGACGGTCAGCCGGCCGTTCTCCATGCTGATCTCGATGCCGATACCACCGAATTCGCCCGAAGTGCTGACCTGCATCTCCTTGAATTCTTCCTTGGACAGGAAGCTGGAGTGCGGATCGAGCTGCTGGAGCATGCCGACGATGGCCCCGTCGATGAGTTCGTTTCGGGTGACGGGCTTGACGTAATGGTTCTCCACCAGGTCCATGACCTGGCTGAAGCGCTTGAGCGGGGCAAAGCGGTCTTCGTCGTTCTTGGCGGCCAGGGCAACGGAGCCGACGGCCAGGCAGACGATCAGGGAACAGGACACCTTGGTCAAAAGACGCATACCTTCCTCCACGGAACATGACAGGCCGCGCCCTTAATTTCCCGCGCAGCCGTTTCCCTCGCTCTCGTCCGAAAAGACCCTATCGCCTCACGGCGAGCCACTCCGCCGGATTAAGAGCTTTTTCACGAAAACGCAATTCGAAATAGACGCCTGGTTTGCGAATGGGGCCGCAATATCCCGCCTGCCCGAGAACCGTTCCCTGGGCGAGCATGTCCCCCTCGGCCGCATCGAGACGCTCCAGACAGGCGTAGACCGTGTGGCGGCGCCCGCCATGGGACAAAATAAGCACCCGGCCAAGGCCCATGAGCGCTCCGATAAAAACGACCCGGCCGGCGGCGGCGGCTTTGACGGGCGTGCCTTCGGGCACGGCCAACACCAGCCCCTGGCGTGGCGGATTCTCCGCCGGAGCGAAGGCGGCGGCCACCCGGCCGGTCGCCGGCCAGGAAAGTCCCCCCTCCGGCGGCGCGAACACGTCCGGGACGTCCTCAGGGTTCTCCGACAGCGCATCGACCGGGGCAAGGCTCTTGGCCCGCGCCGACGGCGATGGAACGGACGTCTTCGGCGGTGCAAGGAGTTCCGGCGGCAAAAAAGCCGGGGCCGCCGCCGCGCCGGGCAGTCCCGCATCCCGGAAAAGCGTCCGCATCCATACATAGAGCCGGTCCGCCTCGGCCCAATCCCCGCCGGCACCGGGTTCCCCGGTCAAAACGGCCACCCGGCCGGGCCACAGCGCGGCCAGGAGCGCGGCCTGACGCCTGTTGGCCGCCTCCCGGGCCGCATCGTCACGGGCGCCAGCGGGCCGGACGGCATGGGACCGGGTCGACTCCCGGGCCACGGCCCATCCGGTTGTCGTCAAAAAGATGACGACGGCAACCAGAAGTGTCCACAGCCTCATGGCAGAAACGCTCCCAGCGGGCAAGTATCGCAACGCGGCGCGCGCGGCCGGCACCAGCCGTTGCCCACACGCACGAGCAGGGCGTGGAATTCATTGTACAAGGCCGTATCCTCGGGCAAGGCGTCCATGAACAGTTCCCGCAATTCCTCGTATCCCGCGTCTTCCGGGGCCAGGGCGTGCCGGTTGCAGATGCGCGCCGTGTAGGTGTCGACAACGAAGCTCGGCAGCGAAAGACCGTAGAGCAGAATGCTGTCCGCCGTCTCCGGCCCCACGCCCTTGACCGCAAGCAACCGCTCCCGGGCCGCATCGAGCCCTCTCTCGGCCAGGGTCGTGATGTCGCCGCCAAGTTCTTGCACGATAAGTGCCAGAAGGTTTCGCAGCCGGGCCGCCTTGACCCGGAAATAGCCCGCCGGCTTGATCAGCTCCGCCAGCTCGTCCGCCGGCAGGGCGTAGAGCGCCTCGGCCGAAAACCGGCCCGCGGTTTTCAGAGTGTCGATGGCGCGCACCACGTTGGCCCAGTTGGTGTTCTGGGTCAAAATCGCACCCACCGCCATCTCGAAGGCCGAATCCGCCGGCCACCAGCCGCTTTGACCAAGGGCATCGAGCATGGCCCGGTGCATGGCCAAAAAAAGTTCCCGCCGCTTCATACCGCAAACCGGCCGGTTTCCGTGCCCACGCGTCGCCCTCCCGTCAATGCCGCAATCTCCATGTTCGCCGCATCCGCCTCCGGTCCACTGTCGGCGGCTTTGCAAACGCCATAACCCTCGTGTAAGCCATCAGCCCGAATGTCGTAACGCCGCCAGCCGGCCTGGAGGATGCCATGTCCGCCGCCATGGTCTACATCACCGCCCCGTCGCCCGAGGCCGCCGCAGCCATCGGACGCGCCCTGGTCACCGAGCGCCTTGCCGCCTGCGCCAACATCCTGCCGGGCATGAGCTCGATCTACCGCTGGAAGGGCGCCATCGAGACCGCCGAGGAAACCGTGCTCATCGCCAAAACCCGCCTGGAGCTGGCCGACGCGCTCACCGCCCGGGTCAAGGAACTGCACGACTACGAGGTCCCCTGCGCGGTGGTGGTGCCCATTGTCTCCGGGCTGCCGGAATTTCTGCGCTGGATCGACGACGAAACCGCCCCAATCGCATAATAAAGGAGAACCCCGCCCATGCGCATCCTCGTCTCGGGCTCCCTGGCCTATGACCGCATCATGAGCTTTCCCGGCAGCTTCGCCGACCATATCCTGCCCGACAAAATCCATATTCTCAACGTTTGCTTCCTGGTCGACGGGCTGGAGGAAAAATTCGGCGGCACAGCCGGCAACATCGCCTATTGCCTGAAGCTCCTCGGCGAGGACCCGACCATCGTAGCCGCCGCCGGCAAGGACTTCGCCGCCTACGAAGCCTGGCTGCGCCACTGCGGCCTCTCCCTGCAAGGCATCCGCCGCATCGGCAGCGAGTTCACCGCCGGGGCCTACATCACCACCGACCGTTCCGACAACCAGATCACGGGCTTCAACCCCGGCGCCATGAAACACGGCGCCCAGTATCCCGTGGCCGAGTGCGACCCGGCCGACACCATCGCCATCGCCGCCCCCGGCAACCTGGACGACATGCAGGAATATCCCCGCATCTGCAAAGCCAAGGGCATCCCCGTCATCGTCGACCCCGGCCAGAACATCACCGCCCTGTCCGGGGAACAACTCACCGAGATGCTCACCGGCGCCGACTACCTTGTCAGCAACGACTACGAGCTGCAACTGATCGAAAATACCACCAAACTCACCCTGGCCGAAATCGTCGGCCGGGCCAAGACCGTCATCACCACCCTCGGCGAAAACGGCTCCACCATCCGCCAGGGCGCGCAGGAAGACCACATCGCCCCCTGCCCTGTCGCCGATGTCCAGGACCCGACCGGCGCGGGCGATGCCTTCCGGGCCGGATTCATCAAAGGCCTGTGCCTGGGCAAATCCCCGGTGGACGCCGCAAAAATCGGATCGGTCTCCGCCGCCTACGCCGTGGAAAAACACGGCACCCAGGAACACCACTTCACCTGGGACGCATTCCGCGCCCGCTACGCCGCGACATTCGGCGAACTGGCGTAGCGAAGAGTAGCGGTGCCGCCCATAGGCCGGGGCTCTGCCCCGGACCCCACCGGGAGGCCACGGGCCCCCCGGACCCCCCGATTCGGCTTTGGCCGGGCGGAGGTTTCGCGGGTTGCCGGGAGGGCGGAGAGTGGAAGATGGCGGCGGAATTTGTCGGGACGGTGCATGTCGCTTCGCGACAAGCTCGTCCCAGGCAAATTCCGCCGCCACCACGCCGTCGCCCCTTCGGGGCGAAATAAGAAAGTCTCTTCCTCCCCCTTTTAAAAGAGCTTCCATTTTCAACGAAATCGTTCGATATTTCTTGGCTCCCGATGTCGCGGCCCTCGCCACTTCACCCCTTTAAAATTTTTCGGGAGGGTGGGGGTCCGGGGGAGGGAACCCCTTTTTTCAAAAAGGGGTTCCCTCCCCCGGTTCCTCCCCCCCGCACACCACACCATGCCGCATTTACGCTCCGAGGATGATTTCCTGGCTTTGGTCGACCGGCATTTCCCGCGTGGCGGGGAGTCGGTGGCGCTTTCGCGCGGCGACGACGCGGCGGTGATTTCCTGTCCCGGCCGGATGTGCGTCACCACAGATCTTTTTTTGGAGGACGTGCATTTCCGGCGCTCGTACTTTTCGCCCGGGGATGTCGGGTACAAGGCGCTGGCCGTCAATATAAGCGATGTGGCCGCCATGGGCGCGCGGCCGCTGGGGTTCGTGCTGGGGCTTGTGAGTCCTGGCGAGGCCGACCGGGAGTATTGGGACGAGGTCCTGGCGGGCATGGCCGAGCTGGCGGGAGCGTATGCGTTGCCGCTGGTGGGTGGTGATTTGAGCCGGGGCGACAAGGTCGGGCTGACGGTGACCATCTGGGGCGAGGCCGGGCCGTCGGGCCGGTTCCTGACCCGGGGCACGGCCAAGCCGGGGGATATTTTGTTCGTTGTGGGGGAAATCGGCCTGGCCAGGGTGGGACTGGCTCTGCTGGAAAAAGACGGACGCAGCGCGAGGGAGTCTTTCCCGGCCGCTGTGGCCGCCCATCTGCGCCCGACGCCCCGGGTGGAAGAGGGGCTCATCCTGGCCGAGATACCAGGGGTCACGGCCTGCATGGACGTGTCCGACGGCCTGGCCCGGGACCTGCCCCGCCTGTTGCCGCCGGGCATGGGGGCGGATCTTTTCCTGCCGCCGGGGCTGCTGCATCCCGAGGTGACGGCCTATGCCGCCGGGCATGGCCGGCAGCCGGAGAAAGAGGCGATTTTCGGCGGCGAGGATTACGCGCTCGTGGCCAGCGCCACGCCCGAAGGCTGGAAAGCGGTGCGCGCCGCCCTCCCCGGGGCGAACCCCATCGGCATGGTCGGCGGCAAGCCGGGCTATACGCTCAACGGCGCGCCCTTCGCCATGAACGGCTTCGATCATTTCGGATAAATCATGGGACTTCTTTTATTCGGGGCGACGTGCATCAGTTTCGCAGCCGTGTTCGTCAAGCTGGCCGGCGTCGCCACCTCGGTGTCCGCGTTTTACCGGCTGCTCATCGGCGGGTTGGCGCTCTTGTCGCTTTTGACCGCGACAAAAAACCTTCCGGCGTTTCGCCGGGCGATGTCCTGGCCGGCGGTCGGTTGCGCCGTTTTTTTCGTGTGCGACCTGTTGTGCTGGCATGCCAGCATCGCCCGGGTGGGACCGGGACTGGCCACGCTGGTGGCCAACTTCCAGGTGTTCGCCCTGACGGCCGTGGCCGCCGTGGCCGGTCGCCGACTGCCCCGGCCGGGGTTTCTGGCGTCCATGGGGCTGGCCCTTTTCGGGCTGTACCTTGTGGTCGGCAGGAATTTCGCCGCCCAGTCGTCCGATTTCCACCTGGGCGTGGGCTATGGTCTGGCGGCGGCGGTTTTTTACGCGCTCTTTATCCTGACCCTCAAAAAAGCCGTCACCGACCAGGGCCGGGCCGGCCCCATGGCGACCATGGCGGTGCTTTCCTTTCTCGGAGCGGCGCTGCTTGTTCCGGTGGTCGCCGCGACGGATGCAAGTTTCACCCTGCCGGGGCTCCAGGCGGTCTGGTCCCTGGTCGCGCTCGGCATCCTGGCCCAATGCCTGGGCTGGCTGGCCATCTCCAGCGGTCTGGCCGGCGTGCGTCCCGCCCTGGCCGGGCTCATCCTGCTGCTCCAGCCCACGCTGTCGTATCTTTGGGACGTACTCTTTTTTGACAAAGCCACCGGTCCGGTGGAACTATGCGGAGTGGTACTGGCCCTTGGCGGCATCTATCTCGGTTCCGTCCGCTTCGCCGACAAACCTTAAAGGAGCGTTCCCCATGGACCTGACCCTTCGCGTACTCGGCACGGTGCGCTCGAAGCTCACCGACCCGGCCACGGCCCCGCGCTTCGAGACCGAAAACGCCCCATCCGCCGAGCTGGTCCTGGACCCCGCCTACCACGCCGCGGCCGAATCCCTCGAGGTCGGGCAGGAAATCCTGGTTTTCACCTGGCTCCACCTAGCCGACCGGTCCTGCCAGCAGGTCCACCCCCGCCGGGACAAGGCCCGTCCCCTGACCGGCGTTTTTTCCACCCGCTCGCCGGACCGGCCCAACCCCATCGGATTGCACAAGGTGCGCATCGCCGCCATCAATGGCGATACCATCACCGTCGAAGCCCTGGAGGCCATTGACGGTACCCCGGTCATCGACATCAAACCGCTGGCCGACCGTCAAAAAAATACCTGAGTGCGACAGGCAACAATCCGCACGGCCATGTTTTTTTCCGTCCAAGGCTTGCCGAGCACCGGGGAAATGCTTTAGCAAAACCACTGTCGACCACCGATCCCATCAAAGGAGTCCCGCATGTCCACCAAAGTTGAGCACGTCAAAAAGGTCAACGCCGTCGTCTGCGCCTATTTCGCCCATACCGGCTACCTGACCCGGGAGGAAGCCAAGGAATTATGCGGCCTCGACGAGACCCATTTCGAGGAAGCCTACGCCAAGGCCGGCAACATCTTCAGCAAGATCGGCTCCGAGCCGGACAAAGGCGTCAGCAAGCTGTTCGACCACCTGTCCAAGGAAGTCGACGAATACATGAAGCACATCAGCGGTTACGGCATCGCCTAAGCGCCGCTCCCGCCGTGCCTGCGACCCGGAAGCGCCTCCGGGTCGCAGCGGCCGGCACGACGTTACCGTGCCCGACTCCGACGCTTCCCATCCCGCCGCATCCCTGGCGGCCGCCATCGGCCGGGCCTATGCCACGGGCCGCGTCCCGGACCAGTGCCCCCTGCCGGCCTGGTTGGGGCCGATATTCCACGCCCTGCGCTCGTTTCTCAAAAATCACAGCCTGAGTCTCGCCGCCGCGCTGTCCTACACCACGGTGCTGTCCATCGTGCCGTTTCTGGCCGTGGCTTTTTCCGTGGCCAAGGGCCTCGGCTTCTACGACTCGCCCCAGGTCCATGACCTGCTCATGCGCGTCACCGCCGGCCGCGCGGAAGTGGTGGAGCAGATCCTGCTCTACATCCAGAACACCAACGTCAAGACACTCGGGGCCATCGGTACGGTGCTGTTGCTGGTCACGGCCGTGTCCCTGGTCTCCACCATCGAGGGCGCGATAAACGCCGCCTGGGACATCGGCGTCAAGCGCAGCCTTGTTACCCGCTTCACCAGCTATCTGCTTTTGATCATCATCTGCCCGCCGCTGCTTTTCGCCGCCGTAAGCGCCATGGCCGCGGTCCAGGAGGCAAGCCTCACCCGCCGGCTGCTGGAATTTTCCCTGATCCAGGACGTCGAGCGCATTGTCTTGTCCGTGGCCCCGGTGCTCATCGTCTGGACGGTCTTTTTCGTGCTCTATCAGTTTTTGCCCAATACCCGGGTCAAACCGCGATGCGCCGTTATCGGGGCGCTTTGCGCCGGGACACTGTGGCAGCTCGTGCAGTGGACCTATCTCAAATTCCAGTTCGGAGCCGCCGGCTACAATGCCATTTACGGCAGCTTTGCCCAGATTCCCTTGCTGCTCCTGTGGCTCTACATCAGCTGGGCCATCGTGCTGCTCGGAGCCCAGATCAGCCACACCGCCCAACGCTACGACGTTTTTTTGCGCCAGTCCCGTGCCGACGGCCTAGCCCAGTCCCACCGCCACGCCCTGGCCCTTTTCCTGCTTCTGCTCGCCGCGCGGGCCGCCGCCAAACGCCGTCAGCTCCCGGACATCACCCGCCAGGCGGCGCTCCTGGGCCTGCCCGAGGAGACCATGACCGGACTGTGGCAGTCGCTCGCCGACGCCGGACTGGCGGTCGCGGCCGCCGGGGCCAACGGCCGCACCTTCGTGCCCCTGGCCCCGGCGCAGGACGTGACCCTGGCCGACGTGGCCCGGGCCGTGGACGGGGACGACGCCCAGCCTCCGGCCGGCTTGGTCCGGGACTATCCCCTGCTCACGCAGCTTTGCGCCCTGGCCGGCCAGTCCGACCGCACGGAAAGCCTCGCCACCCTGGAAGCACGCTTCGCGGCGGACCTGGACGCGGCGTTTCCCGCCAAAATATAACGCAACCTCTTTTCTTTCCCGACTTTTTCCGTTACAGGCAACCTCCAGCCCTATCAGTACCCGCAAGGAGTTTCGCCATGCCGTCCGTTTCGTTCTGGCTCGCCTATCTCGCGTTCGGTTGCGCCGCCGGCATCATCGCCGGCCTGCTCGGGGTGGGTGGAGGCATCGTCGTCGTTCCGGCCCTGTATTTCCTCTTCACAGCCCAGGGACTGCCCCATGCGCACATCATGCAGATGGCGCTCGGCACGTCGCTGGCCACCATCGTCTTCACCTCCGTGGCCAGCTTTCGCGCCCACGACAAGCGCGGCGCGGTGCGCTGGGACATCTTCAAGAGCATCACCCCCGGCATCCTCATCGGCTCGTTTCTGGGAGCCTGGGTGGCGGCCCAACTGTCCACCAAATTTCTCAAGGGATTTTTCGTCGCTTTCCTGTATTACGTTTCCATCCAGATGATCCTCAACATCAAGCCCAAGCCCACACGGAGCATCCCGGGAACGGCCGGCATGTTCGCCACCGGCGGCGGCGTGGGGCTCATCTCCAACATGGTCGGCATCGGCGGCGGCACCATCACCGTGCCGTTTATGACCTGGTGCAATATCCCCATCCACGTGGCCGTGGGCACGGCCTCGGCCATCGGCTTCCCCATCGCCGTGGCCGGGGTCATCGGCTATATCGCCAACGGCCTGGGCAAGGCCGACCTGCCGGGCATGAGCATCGGCTACATCTACCTGCCGGCCCTCATCGGCATCGTGGCCACCAGCATGCTGACGGCCAAATACGGGGCTAAACTCGCCCACGCCCTGCCCGTGGGGACGCTCAAACGCGTCTTCGCCCTGTTCCTCCTGGCCATGGCCACGCGCATGCTGTGGAGTATGTTTTAAGGTGGAGAAGAGGGAAGAGGATGCGAGAGGGGAAACCCTTTAAAAAGGGTTCTCCCCTCTCGCGCTCTCCCCTTCCTAAACTTCTTAACGTAACAAATAATTTTCCAGTAACGCACTATTACTATTAAAAGTCTTTGGAAGGGGGCATGGGGGAAACCTTTCTCCAGAAAGGTTTCCCCCATCTCTTCACCTCTTAAAAGGAACGTCCATGGGACAAAGCCTGCTTGGGCTGGCGGCGCTTGTTCTGGTCGCCATGGCGCTCAGTGAACGTCGGGGTGTGATTCCCTGGCGGTTGGTTCTGGGGGGATTGGGGTTGCAGGTGGCCATCGCCGCCTTCATGCTCAAGGCGCCGTTTCTGCGCGGCCTGTTCATGGCCCTAAACGCCCTGGTCGCGGCCATGGACGAGGCCACGCGGGCCGGCACGGCCTTCGTGTTCGGCTACGTGGGCGGCGGTCCGGCTCCCTTTGCCGTCACCGACCAGTCCTCGGCGTTTATACTCGGCTTTCAGGCGCTGCCCCTGGTCATCGTCATCGCGGCGTTGACCGCCCTGCTCTATTACTGGAAAATTCTGCCCAAGGTGGTGCGGGGCTTTTCGCTGATCCTGGAAAAGAGCATGGGCATCGGCGGAGTGCTCGGGGTGGGTTCGGCGGGCTGCGTCTTTCTCGGCATGATCGAAGCGCCGCTTCTCATCCGCCCCTACATGGAGCGCATGACCCGAAGCGAGCTTTTCGCCATGATGGCCACAGGCATGTCCTGCATCGCCGGCACCATGCTCATGCTCTACGCCACGGTGCTCAAATCCGTCATTCCCGACGCCGTGGGGCACATCCTCACCGCCTCGGTCATCCACGCCCCGGCGGCGCTGGTGATGGCGGCGCTGATGATTCCGGAGAGCGAACCACCGACCCTGGGCCGCAAGCTGCCCGCCTCGCCGGCCTCGGGAGCCATGGACGCCATCGTTTCGGGCACGGCCGACGGGCTGAAGCTCTTCTGGAGCATCGTGGCCACGCTGCTTGTGTTCGTGGCCCTGGTCAAGCTGGCCAACATCATGCTTGCGCTCTTTCCGGAAGTGGCCGGCGCGCCGTTGACCCTCGAGCGCATGCTCGGCTTCCTGCTGGCCCCGGCGGCCTGGCTGCTCGGCGTGCCCTGGGCCGAAGCCGCCACGGCCGGTTCGCTGCTGGGGACCAAGATCGTGCTCAACGAATTCATCGCCTTCATCGACATGGCCAAGCTGCCGGCCGGGGCGCTTTCCGAGCACAGCCGCCTGATTATGACCTATGCCATGTGCAGCTTCGCCAACTGCGGCAGCGTGGGCATCCTGCTCGCCGGGCTCACCTCGCTTTGCCCGTCGCGCAAGCACGAGATCACGGCCCTTGGCGGGCGCGCCTTGGTGGCCGGCGTATTGGCCTCGCTTATGACCGGAACGGTGGTGGGAATCTTGTCGTCGTTTTAAAAGAGGCGGCAGGCGCCTGGAGAAGAAGCCTCGCGCGTTGTCGAACGGACTTTGCCCTCCAGTTCATCCGCTCCCGTCTTTCTCCCTTACGGTTCAGCGCAAGAGGAGGCGGTCAAGGCCATATGTCAAAATGACGCTCAGAATACACGAGGCCACTGTTTCTGGGAAAGAATTCGCTCCAAGAAGATGCTTCCCGACGAAGAGGGCCAGAACAGCAATTGATATAAAAATTGCAGAAATTGAAATAATACGCATCTTGAAAATTTGTTTTTTCGTCTTCCTGTTCTTTTTGTAAATGCCAACAAGGCGATCGATGCGGTCTTGCACGTACTCGAAAAACTCATTCTCATCATTCTTGAGAATCCAATGTGCATTTTGGTTCTCAACTTGCTCCAATTGCTCAGGGGTAGCTAAAAAGTAGCCGCGCTTGGAATACAGGGCGACAGGCAATTCCGTTGGATCAGGCCACTCTTTACGAATTTCACTGAGGACATGAAAGCCTCGTGGAATCCATGCCTCCTTAACAATACTGCGTGTCAGTTCCAATTGAGCGGTCAAATCCTGTAAACTTTTCTTGGCACGGTCTTCACGCTCCGCCTGATCAGGCGGTATACGGTCAGCAGGCCGCCAAATATCAAGCAACACAAGGTCTGGACTTTGATTTATTGCAAATAGCTTCTTGAGTTCATCAACAAGATTATTTGCATTATCAACTTCGAGAACCTTAAAATGCTCAGGCCTGGAAGTAAATTCTTCTCTGCACTCCGCTTCATCGTCAGCTATAATAATATTCTTGACTTTTCCCATCTTTTTTTCCTTTGTCACAATGAACATAAAAAACAGATTGAATCGATTATAACAAAAAAGGTGCACCCCCGTAAATAACCATCACACCATCCATGAATTTTGCTCTAACGAAGGCCGCCGGGATTGCATCACGTAACAGTGAGCCCCGACAAGCGGTCACGGAAGCCAATCCATTCAGGCATAGGTCAAAGATCCCTTGGCTCGTTTTCGAAGCGTGGGAGAAGGAGAAATGAAGACTGCAGAAAAAGGAAACTTGGGGAATGAGGGGAATAGCTGCGATGACGGGAGGCGAGAGGGGAACAAGCGCATCATTTTACAAAGATGAGGCGCCCCACCACTACCATGGAAAGATCCGCTCCTCTCAAGATGGATGCGTTCAGCCTTCCCGGGAATAGGGCGTTTCTACTATAACAGCGTCAAAACACCGCAGTCAGACCGTGCACGCCGCCGTCCCGGGCCGATCCCGCCGATCTTTGGGGCTGGCGACAGCCCCGCAATGCGGCAAATCCCCGACCAAACGGCAGTTACCGGCCAGAAGCGCGGCCACGAAATCACCCCGGCAGCGCACCGTGGCCTCGATCCGCACCGGCACGCGACCGAGCTCCTCCAGGCTGTGGGCATCGGAGCCGCAGACCGCCAGCAGGTTCCTGTCAGCGGCGAAACGGCGGGCCGCCAGGTTTTCCTCGGGCCGGTTACGCCCGTTTTCCACCTCCACGGCCAGCAGCCGTTCATGACGCAAAATCCCCGGCCCGGCCGGACGCCAGGACCGGAAGGGATGGGCGGCCACGGCCACGCCGCCAACCGCCGGGGCCAGTGACAGGACCTCGCGGGCCGAAAGCCCGGGACGCAGCCCCTCGAACGGCCCGAAAAGCAGGATGTCCCCTTCGGGCGTGGCGTACTCCATGCCGATGATCACGCACAGCCCGTCGTCCTGCGCGCCTTCCCGCACACGGCGGCCGGCGGCCATGGTGTCGTGGTCGGTCAGGCACACCCCGTCGAGCCCAAGCCGTCGGGCGTTGGCCAGGATCGCGGCAACCGGCAGCCGGCTGCACGGCGAAAGTTCGGTATGCACATGCAGGTCGAAAAGCATATCCTACCTTGCGGCCCTGGTCGGAAAAAGGCAAAGTGGTAATCCCGATGCACAACCCGCTTTTTTATCATATGAGCCGATACGGCCGAAGGCGCGACCGCTGATGCCTCGCTGTTGCGTGCTCGTGGTCCTCGACGGCCTGGGCGACCGCTCTCATGCCGTCCTTGGCGGCCGCACCCCGCTTGAGGCGGCGGTCACGCCGCATCTTGACCGCATCGCCGCCTCCGGGGCCAACGGCCTCTACCACGCCGGCTTTCTCGGCCAGGCCCTGCCCAGCGAGAATGCCCATTTCGCCATGTTCGGCTACGCGCCCGGGGAGTTTCCCGGCCGGGGCTACCTTGAGGCGCTCGGCATGGGCCTTTCCCCGGGGCCGGACACGGTCTGCCTGCTGACCCATTTCTGCAACGCGCGGGCGGAAAACGGCTGCCTGCGCCTTTTCCGCGACAAGCCCGAAAAGCCCTCCCCGGACGAGGCGGCCGCGCTGTTCGCCGCCGTGGCCGAATTTTCCTTCGAGGGCACGACCGTGCGCCTGCACCCGGACAAGGGGCTTTTCGGCGTGCTGACCTTGGACGGCGACGTCAGCCCCGAGGTGACGGACACCAACCCCATGGTGGACGGGCTGTTCGTGCCCGAGCCCGAGCCCATGGCCGGCGCGGACGCAGCGGCGGCCCATACCGCCCGGGTGCTCAAGGCGTATTTGCTCCACGCCTGGCGCGTGCTCGGCGACCATCCCGTCAACCGCGCGCGCCGGGCGGCCGGACTGACGCCCATAAACGCCCTGGTCACCCAGCGGGCCGGGTGCAGGCGGGACCTGCCGCCCTTTGTCGAACGTTTCGGCCTGCGCCCGCTTTCCATCACTTCGGGCACGCTGTTCGCCGGACTGGCCCGGGCCCTCGGCTTCGATTTCCTGGCCACGCCCGACACCGCCGATCCCGGGGCCGACCTGGAAAAGCGGCTCACCCTGGCGGCCAAGGCGGCGGCGGACTACGGATTTATCCACGTCCACACCAAGGCCCCGGACGTGGCCGCCCACACCAAGGACCCGCAAGCCAAGCGGGCGGTCATCGAGGCCCTGGACGCGGCCATCGGCCGGGCGGCCGGACCGCTGCTCGGCGACCCCGACATCCTGTTCGTGGTCACGGCCGACCACTCCACGCCCTCCTGCGGCCCGCTCATCCACGGCGGCGAGCCCGTGCCGCTGACTTTCCACGGCCAGGGGCAGCGGGTGGACGCGGTGACGCGCTTCGACGAGATCGCGGCCGCCGGCGGCTGTCTTGGCTGCGTACGCGGGCACGAACTGCCCTATCTGATTCTAAACGGCCTGGAACGGGCGCGGCTGGCCGGCATCCGCGACACGCCCCGGCCGCCGGCCTGCTATCCCGGGCCGGTAACCCCCATGCGCCTGGAGGAGCCATGAACGCGCTCCACCCGGTCGACGTCGGCGTGATCCACGGCCGATTCCAGGTGCTCCACAACGACCACCTGCGCTACCTGCTGGCCGGGCGCGAACGCTGCCGCCATCTGGTGGTCGGCATCACCAACCCCGATCCGTCCCACACCCGTAGCGAAGCGGCCGACGCCAAACGCTCGGCCCCGGCCGCCAATCCCCTGACCTACTTCGAGCGCCAGGCCATGGTCCGGGCCGCCCTGACCGCGGCGGGGACGGACCCGGCCGATTTCACGGTGGTGCCCTTCCCTATCAGCTTTCCGGAGCTCTACCGCTTCTACGTCCCCCTCGACGCAGTCTTCTTCCTGACCATCTACGACGACTGGGGACGGCGCAAACGCGCCTATTTCCAGGAACTGGGACTGCGTATCGAGGTACTGTGGGAGGTGGCGCAAGAAGACAAGGGCATTTCCGGCACGGATGTGCGGCGTCTCATGGCCCAGGGAGGTCCCTGGGAACCCCTCGTGCCGCCGGCCGTGGCCGAGCTGGTGCGCGCCTTCGGCCTGTGCGACCGCCTGGCGCGCGAAAGCTAGTCCATTACGTTTCGGGATCGCCCTGCCTGGCCGCCACGTGCAGCCCCACCAGCCGGGCCATGAAAAAGACCAGGTAGAACTGGCCGAGCAACCCTTCCAGAATCGCGATGACCTGGGCCACCGGGGAAAGCGGCACGATGTCGCCGTAGCCGATGGTCATGAGCGTCACGTAGCTGAAGAAAAAGAGCAGGCGATCGGTCATCTCCTGCGACAGGGGACCGTGGTGGACCGTGAAGGCGAACGCATCGGGAATGACCTTGTTCACAAAGCCGTAGAGCAGAAACCACATGGCGCCCATAAAGAGGTAAACGCAAAGCCCTCCCAGCACGGTATCCAGATTGACCCGGCGTTGCCGGGCCAGATACAGCGACAGCGCGACGCCCGCCAGAAAGACCACCGCCGCGCCCAGGGCGTCACAGGACAAATTCCAAAAAATCCCCCCGATGAGGTGCTTTCCCATGACGCCGAAGACGCTTGCGATCGTAAGCCCCAGGATGACGGGATAGAGCCGGCTGTGGCGCACGCCATGGACGGAGGCAATGAGCAGAATCAGGAAAAAGATGTCCTGGAACACGTCCGTGCCCGGACCCGTCAAAAACGGCGAGGCAACGATCTGGGCCAAAAGGGCGCCAAGCAGGATATGGAAGCGATTGCCCGAACGCGACGGCGCGATGGTGGCGTTGATCGGCGGCTGGACCATGCGACTCCTCCCTGTCTTCCCGGCTACGCGATCCCCGACCCGGCCGCAACCACCCGCGCCGTCACAACAAGGCCGCGCCGCTTAAAAGCATGACAAAACGTTTGTAGAGTTCGAGGTCGAAGGAGCCGGCCATCTCGTGGCGCATGATGGAAAGCGCTTCGAAGGGGCGTACCGCATCGGCGTAGACGCGCCTGGAGGTCAGCGCGTCGTAGACGTCGGCCAGGGACACGGCCCGGGCGTGCAGGGGCACGGCCTCGCCGGAACGGCCGCCGGGATAGCCCCGTCCATCCATCTTTTCGTGGTGCATGAGGATGCACTCCCGGGCCAGGCGCGACAGGGAAAGCGGCCGGCAATAGCGCACGCCGAGGGCGGGATGCTCCCGGATGGCCAGGAATTCCTCGGGCATCAGGCGGCCGGGCTTGCGCAGGATGGAGACGTCCACCGCTTCCTTGCCGCTGTCGTGCAAAAGCGCCCCCACCCCGGCCTGGATCAGCGCCGGTTTGGGCAGGCCCAGGGACTTGAGCAGAAACAGCGTGTAGACAAAGACATGCACCCCATGGCTGTAGACGTCGTAGTCATGGGACATGAGCGTCCCTATGCGGGCAAGCCCCGCCTCGGTGGCCAAAAAGTTTACGCAGTCGCGCACGTAGGCCCCGAACAGCCGGCCGTGCCTTTCGGAAACGCCCTGGGGCAGCCGCGTGCGCAGCAGATCCCGGACGATGTCGCAGCAGTTGTGATAAAAAACCGCCGCCTTGTGCTCGGTCGCCATGTCCGGGGACAACAGCGCCTCGCCCAGGTGCCGCCGCATATAGCCCCGGTAGCGCTCCCGCTCCTCCTGGTGGATGTAGACCACCGACACGCCATATTCCGCCAGAAGCCTGCGCCGATCCCGGGTGACCGCCTCGCCGCTATGGGCGAAAAGGGTGTGGGTGTCGCCATGGCGCAGATAGAGTTCGAAGTCCCCGGCGGCATGGGCGAAGAGATGCGTCAGCGGAATAGGCTGGTATTCGCTTCCCGGGTCGAGCGGCGGCGGCGGCAATACGGTCATGCGGTCATGCGGTCATGCGGCGTTTGACTTTGTTATAAAATAGCGCTCCACCATCCCGGCCTTCCCCTTCGGTTGGCCAAAAACATTCGTATTTGCGGCGAATTGGCGCATTGCACTGCTTATTGGTCGGTTTTATCACTCCCCCCTTAGCAAAAGACGGGCCGCTCCTTCGGCGTTTCCGCCTCCTTGCCAGCCCGGGACCGGACTGCCATGATCGCGCCCCACACATAAGGAGGACACACCATGTGCGGCAGATTCGCCCTGGCTGTGCCGCGACGCCTGGTGGCCGAAGCCATGGGCGTGCCGGACATGCCCCAAAACATCCCGGACCGGCCGGAAATCTTCCCCGGCGAACTCGTCGAGGGCATCTTCGCCGCCCGGCAAACCGGACGACACATGGCCGGCCTGTTTCGTTGGGGATTTCTCCCCTCCTTCGCCACATCCGACCGGCCCCTGCGCCCCATGATCAACGCCCGGGCCGAAACCGTCCTGGACAAACCCTCCTTCCGGGGCGCCATCCGCTACCGTCGCTGCCTGTTGCCGGCCCAGGGCTTCTACGAATGGCGCACGGACCCGGGCGGCGGCAAAACCCGCTTTTTCGCCACCTTGCCCGAAACGCCCGTCATGGCCCTGGCCGGCATCTACGAACGCACCCTTACCCCGGAAGGCGAGGCCCGCGACACCGTGGCCATCCTCACCCGGCCCGCCGCCTCCGCCATGGCCGCCATCCACGACCGCATGCCGCTCATCCTGCCGCCGGAGATTTTCAGGGACTGGCTCGATCCGCTCCTGACCGAACGCCAGGACGTGGCCCCGCTTCTGGCCACGCCGCCCCCGGAGTTGCAGCTGGTTGCGGGATAGCGTGGAGGCAGGGGCTCCGCCCTGGACCCGGCAGGAGAGGCTCCGCCTCTCCTGCACCTCTCCGCCGGGGGACTTGATGTCCCCCGGACCCCCTTTTCCCGGGTTGGGATGGTGGGCGGCGGTGAAGTCGGGAGAGGACGGGACGGGACGAGGGATGTTTGTCGCCGCAATCGGCCGGCGGCACGAGACGCTTCGCGCCTCGACGCCGGACGCGATTGCGGCGACAACCGCGCCAGCGGCGAAGCGCCGCAACGGGAATGGACAGAAAATGAGCGCTCTTTTAGGGTAGCAGACGGCAAAAATCCCTTAAAAGCTTTATGGGGGGTCCGGGGGGCCAAGGGCCCCCCGGCGGTAGGGGCCAGGGGAGGCGGAGCCGCCCCTGGCCGCCGGAGGCACTCAAGTGAAACTTGCAATATTCGGGTTCGAGCGGCGCGCGGAGCTGGGGCTGCCGCTCTACCTGTCCACGGTCCAGGCGGGATTTCCGTCGCCAGCCGAGGACTACATCGACAAGAAGCTCGATCTCAACGAGCAACTGGTGCGCCATCCGGCGGCCACCTTTTTCGTGCGTGTGGACGGCGATTCCATGCGTGACGCCGGGGTGGCGTCCGGCGACATTTTGGTGGTGGACCGGGCCGTGGAACCCCGCGACGGGCACATCGTCATCGCGGCCCTCGACGGCGAGCTGACGGTCAAACGGCTGCGACGCAAAAACGGCCAGATATTGCTTGTGCCCGAAAATCCCGACTATGCGCCGGTGGCCGTCGGCCCCGAGGCGTCCTTCGAGGTCTGGGGCGTGGTCACCTACATCATCCACAAGGCGTAACGCCCCCATGCCCACGGTTTTCGCCCTGGTCGACTGCAACAACTTCTACGCCTCCTGCGAGCGGGTCTTCGCGCCGTCGCTTCAGGGCAAACCCATTGTGGTGCTTTCCAACAACGACGGCTGCGTCATCTCCCGCTCGGCCGAAGCCAAGGCGGCGGGAGTACCCATGGGCGCGCCGGCCTTCAAGTGCCGGGACCTTTTCGCCCGCCGGGGGGTGACGGTTTTTTCCTCCAATTACGCCCTCTACGGCGACATGTCGGCCCGGGTCATGAGCGTGTTGACCCGCATGGCCCCAAGCCTGGAGATCTATTCCATCGACGAGGCATTCCTGGACCTGACCGGGCTTCCCGGCGACGCGAGCGACCATGCCCGCCGCATCAAGGAGACGGTCGGCCGTTGGACGGGCATCCCGGTTTCCGTTGGCATCGGCCCTACCAAGACGCTGGCCAAGTTGGCCAACAGGATGGCCAAGATGCGGCCGGAATGCGGCGGGGTGTTCGATTTTTCGGCTTGGCCCGATCCTGCCCCCCTGCTCGAAAGCGTGCCGGTTGCGGAGGTCTGGGGCATCGGCCGCCGCCACGGGGAAAAGCTGGCCAAATTCGGCGTGGTCAACGCCCAGCAGTTTCGCGACCTGCCCCAGGTGTTCGTGCGCCGGCACATGACCGTGCAGGGCGTGCACACCCAGCTCGAACTGCGCGGCTTTTCCTGCATCGACCTGGAAAAGGCCCCGCCGCCGCCGCGCACGCTCATGTCCTCGCGCTCCTTCGGCGAGGCGGTGACGACCCTGGAGCCGCTCTCTGAGGCCGTGGCCTCCTATGTCGCCCGGGCGGCCGCCCGTCTGCGGGCAAGGCGCCTCGTGGCCGGGGGAATCGAAGTCTACGTCCGGACCTATGCCGACGCCTCGGGACGCCCGCCCTCTTCCGACATCGCCGCCGCCGCGCCCAAATCGCCCACGGCCCACACCGCAACGCTCATCGCCCTGGCCCAAGCCGCCCTGTCCGGCATCTTCCGGCCCGGCCAGCGCTACAAGAAGGCCGGGGTGATCCTCACCGGCCTCGAGCGCGAATCCGGCCGCCAGCTTTCCCTGCTCGACCCCGAGCCGGCAAACGCGGCCCGCGATGCCCGGCTCATGGCCACCCTGGACGCCATAAACGCCAAATGGGGCCGCGACACGTTGCGCTGCGCCGCCCAGGGAGCCGCGGCCACGGGGCAATCCTGGGCCATGCGCCAGAACATGCGCTCCCCGCGCTACACCACCGTCTGGGCCGAACTGCCCGTGGTGACCGCCGGCTGACCGTTCCCGGAGGCCTCATGGACCGTTCGGACCTGCTGCATCTGCTCTATCTGCTGCTGCTTTTGGCGGCGCTCGTGGCCATGCGCTGGCTGCCCCGGTTCAGGAACAGCCGCGACTGGCGTCTTTTCCGCTCCAATGGTCACGAAAAGAAAGAAAAACACCCGAATCGGCCGCATTGCCCTTGAACCACCTGCCATTAAAGGATAAAATAAGTATTATGTACACGCTGCCCGAAAGCCCGCAGCCCTATGCGGACAAATACTTCCTTCGATCCCGGCAGATCCTGGAGGCCGAAGGCCTCAATCCCATCGCGACCATGCAGGTGTTTTTCCGGGACGGACCGGGAAAGTTCGCCGGCATAGACGAAGCCGTGGCCGTGTTCCGGGCCTTTTCGCCCCTGGCCGACCATGGCGGGGAAATCCTCGCCCTGCCCGAGGGCGCGGATTTTTCGCCCCTCGAGCCGGTCATGCACATTACCGGGCCACTTCTGGATTTCATCGAGCTGGAAACGCTCTATCTCGGCATCGTCAGCGCCGCCACGTCGCTTGCCTGCGGCCTGCCCGAGCCCACGACGCGGGAGGTCGCGGCCAAGGCCGCCGCCATCCGCGAACTGCTGCCGGACACGCCGCTGATGTATTTTGGCGCGCGCCACTGGCACTGGTCGCGGGAGGAAGCGTTTTGCCAGGCCGCCGTCAGCGCGGGCTTCGATTCCTGCGCCACGGACGCCGGAGCCAGGGCCGCCGGACTGTCCCAGGGCGTCGGCACCATTCCCCACGCGCTCGTCCTGGCCTTTGCTTCCCGCGTCGGCCGGGAGCACGCCACGCGCGAGGCCACCATCGCCTTCGACCGGCACATCGAACGCTCCTGTCCCCGCATCGCCCTGGTCGACACCTTCAACCACGAGGTCGACGATTCCCTGGACACGGCCAAAGCCCTTGACGGACGCCTCGACGGCGTGCGCCTGGACACGGCCGGGGAATGCCTCGGGCAGGGAGGCGTCGCCTTCGACGGGCGCACCTATCAGACCGGTCCCGGCGTCACCGTGGCCAGCGCCCTGGCCGTGCGCCGGGCGCTCGACGCGGCCGGACATGACAAGGTGGATATCGTGCTTTCGAGCGGTTTCGGAAACCTGGAGAAGGTGGCGGCCTTCGCGGCGGCCCGACGCGAACACCCAAGGCTCTTCGCATCGCTCGGCATCGGCGGGCTGTTCAAATCCTACGCCGCCACGGCCGACATCGTGCGCGTCGGCGGGGCCGACCTGGCCAAGACCGGCCGGGCCTTCCATGTCAATCCGCGCTTAATGAAAGTGCTTTAAGACGTAACCGGGGGGAAACCTTTCTGAAGAAAGGTTCTCCCCCCGGGCCCCCTTTCCAAAGACTTTCAACGATAACAGACTGTCCCCGCTAAAAGTTTTTGGGAAGGGAGAGCGCGAGAGGGGAACCCTTTTTTCAAAAAGGGTTCCCCTCTCGCATCCCCTTTATATCTCCCTATTCGCGTCGCGGGCGCGGATCTCGGCTCGTTTGATCTTGCCGCTGATGGTCTTGGGCAGTTCGTCCACGAAGTCGATGACACGCGGATACTTGTAGGGCGCGGTCTCCTTCTTGACGTGGTTTTGCAACTCCTTGGCCAGCTCGTCGGACGGGTCGAACCCGGAAGCCAAAACCACCGTGGCCTTGACCGCCTGGCCGCGCACGGGATCGGGCACGCCGGTCACCGCCGCCTCGACCACGGCCGGATGTGTGATGAGCGCGCTTTCCACCTCGAACGGTCCGATGCGGTAGCCGCTCGACTTGATGAGGTCGTCGGTGCGGCCGAGGAACCAGTAGTAGCCGTCCTCGTCCATCCAGGCCTTGTCGCCCGTGTGGTAGTAGCCGTTGACCACGACCGAGGCGGTCTTTGCCGGCTCGAGCAGGTAGCCGGCGAAGAGCCCGACGTTCTTGTCGTCCTCGAGCCCGATGCAGATTTCGCCTTCCACGCCCGTCGGGCAGGTGTGCCCCTCCTCGTCAAGGAGCGTCACGTTCCAGCCCGGGGCCGGCCGGCCGATGGAACCGGGCTTGGGCTCCATGCAGGGAAATGTGGCGATTTGCAGACAGGTTTCGGTCTGGCCGTAGCCTTCGTAGATGGGCAGCCCCGTGATCTCCTTCCAGGCCCGAAACACGCCGTCGTTTAACAGCTCGCCGGCGGTGGTGCAGTAGCGAAGCGCCGACAGGTCGTATTTCTTCAGGTCCTCGCGGATGAGAAAGCGGTAGACCGTGGGCGGGGCGCAAAAGGTCGTGACCTTGTGCTTGCTCATGATCTCGAGCAACTCCGCCGGATGGAACTTGCCTCGGAAGTCCCAGACAAAGATCGTGGCCCCGGCCATCCACTGGCCGTAGAACTTGCCCCACACGGCCTTGCCCCAGCCGGTGTCGGCCACGGTGAGGTGGATGTCGCCGGGCTCCAGGTTGTGCCAGTAGACGCCGGTGGGCATGTGGCCCAGGGCGTAGGCGTGGGTGTGCTCCACCATCTTGGGCATGCCGGTAGTGCCGGAGGAGAAGAAGATGAGCAGCGTGTCCTTGCCGCCGGGGGCGTCGGGGGTCCGGGGAAAAACGTCCGAAGCGGCGGCGCGGATGGTTTCGTAGTCGAGCCAGCCCGCCGGCATGGGGGCCTCGCCCACATGGATGAGGACGGAAAGCGTCGGGCAGGTCGGCCGGGCGTCCTCCACCCGGGAGACGACCGAATCCTCGGCGATGAGGGCCTTGATGCCGGCATAATTGACCCGGAAATCGATGTCGTGGGGGGTAAGCAGGTTGGGCGAGGGCACGGGCACGGCCCCGAGCTTGTGCAGCGCCAGCATGGTCACCCACCACTCCAGCCGGCGGTAGAGGATGACCATGACGCGGTCGCCCTTCTTGAGCCCCGCGTCCTTGAAGGCGTTGGCCAGCCGGGCAGATTCCTTGCTGAAAAAGGCCAGGTCGAAATCCCGGCGGTTGCCCTCCTTGTCGATATGGATCATGGCCGGGCGGGTCGGGTCCGCGGCGGCCTCGGTGTCGAGGAAGTCGAAGGCGAAATTATAGTTTTCGGGCACGGAGACGGACACGGTCTCCAGCAGTTCACGATACGTTTTGGGTCGCAGTTTGGCGACAGGCATGGTCTTGGGCTCCAAGGGCAATAGGTTGGTGTCGCGTGAAACGCTTTGGCATGGATCGGCTCGGCCGGACACCGCATGGGCAATCGGCGCCCGGCTAGATAATCACGTCGAGGAATTCGGCTTCCGTGTCGTCGAGTCCCCGCATGGCATGGGGCGTGCGCGAGGAAATATACAGGGAATCATGGGGTTCGAGGGTAAGCACCTCGTCGCCGAGGCGCACTTCCATGCGGCCGCGCAGCATGTAGATGAATTCCTCGCCCAGGTGCCGGTTGAATTCCATCTCCGACTCGGCCTTGGGCGGCACCGTGACCAGAAACGGCTCCATGAGCGGCTTGTGGAACCGGTAGGCCAGGGACTGGTACTTATAGGCCTTGCGCCGGTCCACGGACAGGCCGTTGCCGTCGCGCACCAGGGAATAGGCGTGCAGGTGGGCCTCGCCGCCGGTCAAGAGCGCCGTAAGGTCGACGCCGGCCGCCTTGGCCACTTCGTAAAGGTAGCTGACCGGAATTTCTTCTTCCCCGGTCTCGTACAGCAGCACCTGGTCCGCCGAAACGCCCGTGGCCTCGGCCAGTTGCTCCATGGTGAAACCCGTCACTTCGCGGATGCCGCGCAGCCGCATGGCGATTTCCCGCACGGGTCCGATTTCCTTGCTCATGAGAGTCCCCTTGCCTGATGTTTTAAATGCACTCGCGCCTCCCCGTCTTTTCGCACGTCAAAGGGGCTTGTCAATTTTTTTTCACGGCCAGGGACATGCAAAAACGGCTGGAATTTCGCCAAACCTTGGGCTATGGAAGCTGCTTCACGGGGCTGTGCCGTCATTTCCGCCCCACCTTACTTCAGATTCTACCAACGAGGGAGCCATGAGCGACAAAAAGCTTGGTGATCGCATTCGCACGTACCGCGAGGGCCAGGAGCTTTCCCGCGAGGAACTTTCCCGGCGCACGGGCCTTTCCGTGGATTTCCTGACCGCCCTGGAAGAAGAAGACGTAACTCCCTCGATCGGCCCCCTACTCAAGATAGCCCTGGCCCTGGGCCAGCGCCTGGGCACCTTCATGGACGACGCCGTGGACGGCGATGTGTGCCTGACCTGCCGGGTTGACAGAGCCGAGGACGACGCCGTGCTCAGAAAGGCCCGGGGCAAACGCGCCGCCTTCCGCTACCATTCCATGGGCCGGGGCAAGACCGATCGCCACATGGAGCCCTTTTTCATCGAGGTCTACCCCGACGAGGACGCCGCGGCCGAAAAACCGCTGTCCTCCCACGAGGGCGAGGAATTCATCGTGGTCGTTACCGGCGAGCTGGAAGTGATCCTGGGCAACGAGCGCCATGTCCTCGCCCCCGGCGACTCCATCTATTACAACTCGGTGGTGCCCCACTATGTCGGCTGCGGCAACGCGGAAAGAACCGACATCTACGCCGTGCTGTACATCCCGCAATAACGAAAGGAGCCACCTTATGACCTTTGTGCCTCCTCCACTGCACGAGCCGCCGCTTTTCGACCTGACGCTCGGCGAGCTGCTCCACCAGACGGCCGCCAAATACCCGGATCAGGAAGCCGTGGTCTACGTGGACCGGGACTACCGGCTGACCTGGCGACAGTTCGACGAATTGACCGACGAGCTGGCCAAGGGGCTTATCGCGCTTGGCATCGAAAAGGGTGAGAAAGTTGCGCTCTGGGCCACCAACGTGCCCTTCTGGGTGGCGCTCATGTTCGCCACGGCCAAGATGGGGGCCGTGCTGCTCACGGTCAACACCGCCTACAAGCGCAACGAGCTCAAGTACCTGATGACCAACTCCGAAGCGGAAAACATCTTCATCACCAATGGGTTCCGCGACTCGGACTACATCGAGATCCTCTACGGCCTGGCCCCGGAACTGCGCACCATGCAGCGCGGGGCCGTTAAAAGCGAGACCTTCCCGCACCTGAAGCGCGTCTGCTTCCTGGGCGTGGAAAAGCACCGGGGCATGTACTCCATCCCCGAGATCCTGGGCCTGGCCCGCACCGTCACCGACGAGGACCTGCGTGCCCGGCAGGCCACCTTCACCTGCCACGATGTGGTGAACATGCAGTACACCTCGGGAACCACCGGTTTTCCCAAGGGCGTCATGCTGAGCCACCACAACATCGTCAACAACGGCTACTCCATCGGCCAGCGACAGCGCTTCACGCACAATGACAAACTGTGCGTCCAGGTGCCGCTGTTCCACTGCTTCGGCTGCGTGCTCGGGGTCATGGCCTGCGTCAACCACGGCACCACCATGGTTTTTACCGAGGTCTTCAACCCGGTGCATTCCATGATGAGCATCGAACAGGAAAAGTGCACGGCCATCTACGGCGTGCCCACCATGTTCATCGCCATCCTGGAGCACAAGCTCTTCCCGAAATTCGACTTCTCGTCGTTGCGCACCGGCATCATGGCCGGCTCGGTCTGTCCCACCCAGACCATGCGGCAGGTGACCGAGAAGATGTACATGAAGGAAATCACGAGCGTGTACGGGCTGACCGAAAGTTCGCCCGGCATGACCCAGACCGACGTCACCGACCCCTACCATTACCGGGTCGAGGGCGTGGGCCGGGCCTTCCCCCACGTCGAAGTCAAGGTGGCCGACCCGGAAACGGGTGTGGAAATGGAGCGCGGCAAGCAGGGCGAACTGTGCTGTCGCGGCTACAACGCCATGAAGGGCTACTACAACAACCCCGAAGCCACGGCCAAATGCATCGACAAGGACGGCTGGCTGCATTCCGGCGACCTTGGCGTCATGGACGAGTTCGGCTACGTGGCCATCACCGGCCGCATCAAGGACATGATCATCCGGGGCGGCGAAAACATCTATCCCCGCGAAATCGAGGAGTTCCTCTACACCATGCCCGGCATCGCCGACGTCCAGGTGGCCGGCGTCCCCAGCCGCAAGTACGGCGAGGAAGTGGGCGCCTACATCATCCTTCGAAAGGACGTCGCCATGGAGCCCGAGGAAGTGCGCGACTTCTGCCGGGGCCAGATCGCCTGGCACAAGATTCCGAAATACATCGCCTTCGTGAAGGAATTCCCCCTGACCACCAGCGGCAAGGTGCAGAAATACAAGCTGCGCGAGCTGGGGGCCAAGCTGTTCCCCGAAGCGATGCGGTAGAAAGGGGTGAGGGAGGAAGGAACGCCTCCGGCGGCCAGGGGGAAACTTTTTGAAAAAAGTTTCCCCCTGGACCCCCTTCAAAAACTTTCAAAGGGACAAAAAAATATTTGTTCCCAAGCGTAGCAGACTACCGTTCCAAGCTTCATTGAGGCTTCTTTCTGCCGATATTGACTTTTTCCATTCCAGCAAAAATCTACAGCAGCCTGCGAAAGAGGACTTTCACAACAGACTGATGGGTCGCGTGTCCAGGGTCGGCGGGGCAGGGCGCGCGGGCGTGAAGGCGTATTCTTCAAATATGCGCCGCACACGGCCGCGCGCCCTGCCCCGCCGACCAGCCAGCCACCAGCTAACCAACCGATCAACCGACCAGCACACCTGCCTTTCCCGACTTCTTTCCATACAAAGCCGTCCACCTCTTGTTTTTGGCCCCAGATGCGGTACTATCTCCCATGGGCAACGCGGACAAAATACTGGCCCGGATGCGCGCCAATCCTCGCGACTGGCGCATTGAGGACATGGAAACCCTGGCGCGGCGGTTCGGACTGACTATCCGCCGACGCGGTGGTAGCCACGTCGTCTTCTCCTTTCCGGGAATGCCCGGCGAAGCTTCCGTGCCTGCCCACCGACCGATCAAACCGATCTATATCAAACGGTTTGTGGCGCTCCTCGATGCAGCGACAACGCAGGGAGGTGCTTCCTGATGGATTTTCACGGCTATCCCTTCACCCTCACGCCGCTCACCGAAGAAGATGGCGGCGGTTGGCTGATTGTTTTCTCGGATTTTCCAGGGGCCGTCATGTCCGACGGCGAAACGCCTGAGGAGGCCCTCCTGAACGGACGCGATGCGCTTGAGAGCGTCATTGCCGTCTACCAGGAGGACGGCCGCGAACTTCCGGAGCCCGGCAGCGGCGGCCCGGTCTCGGGCAAGTTCAACCTGCGCACACCCAAAAGCCTGCACGCCAAACTGGCCCGGCAGGCCGAGGCCGAAGGCGTCAGCATGAACACGCTTGCCGTGTCCCTGCTCGCCGAGGGCCTCGGCCGCAAGGAATCCTCCGGCCGATAAGAATCGGAGGAGGGATGCCTCTGGCATCCCTCCCATCACAGGCAAGCCGTAATTCGCTCCAGCATGCCGGCGAACTGGTCCGCCTCTTCGGGCGAGAGGTCGCACAGGATTTCGCTCGTCAGCTTCGCGTGCAGCGCATGATGCTCGGTGAAAAGCCGCTCGCCCTCGGGAGTCAGCCCCACACGGATGGAACGCCGGTCCGTCTCGTGGGGCCGGCGGGCCACGAATCCGCCCCGCTCCAGCCTGTCCACCAACACCGTCAGCGACCCGGTCGTCACCCCCATCCTGGCGGCAAGCTCGGTCATGCGCAGGTCGCCGTCGGCCCCGAGAATCTCCAAGGTGTGCATCTGGGGCAACGTCAGCCCGCTTTCCTTGACCACCCCATGCTCCCAGGACGAAAACTTCTCGTAAAAGGCAATGAGCAATCGGGTGAGCTTTTCATGCTCCATGGCGGATCAGGCCTCCTTGCCGGCAAAAAGGTCCGGCTCCCTGGTGAGGGCGAGGCTGGCCGAGGACAGCACCACCACCACCGACCCCACGTTATGGAAAATCGCGGCCGCGACCGGCGACAGGTAGCCGTAGGCCCCGCCCAGGATGGCCACGGAGTTGAAGAGGAGCCCCAGGCCGATGTTGACGCCGATAAGCCGTGTCATGCGCCGGCCCAGATGGATGAGAAACGGCAGTTTGGCGATGTCGTCGTCGGCTAGCGCCACGTCGGCCGTCTCCAGGGCCACGTCCGAGCCCACCGCGCCCATGGCCACGCCCACGTTGGCCCGGGCGAGCGCCGGGGCGTCGTTGACCCCGTCGCCGACAAAAAGCACCCGACCGCCCCGCTCCTGAAACCGGGACAGGATATCGAGTTTGTCTCCCGGGGCAAGGCCCGCCCACACATCGGTGACGCCGACCCGGCCGGCCAGCGCGGCCACGGCCTTCTCGTGGTCCCCGGACAGGATGCCGATGGTTTTGATGCCGAGTTCGCGCAGCGCCGCCACAGCACGGGCGGCCATGCCCTTGGTCGCGTCGGCCACGCCGATGACGCCGATGGCCTCGCCGTCCCGGCGCACCACCAGCCCCGTTGCCCCCCGCTCCCGAATGGCCGCCAGACATTCCCGCAGCGGTGGCGGGAGCGTTTCCGCGCCGCCGGCCATCTCCGGGCTGCCCACTTCCACGGCCTTGCCGGCCACCCTGCCGCGAAGCCCCAGGCCGACGGCGGCGGACATGGACTCGGGCGCGGCCGGCTCAAGGCCCAAACGCCGGGCCTCGTCACAAATGGCTGCGGCCAGCGGATGGGAGCTTTCCCGCTCCAGGCAGGCGGCGCAGCCGATGACCTCCGTCGCCGATTCCCCCTCGGCCGAAGCGACCTCGGTCACGGCCGGCCGGCCGAGTGTCAGGGTGCCGGTCTTGTCGAAAAGGACCACATCGGCCCGGCCCGCTTCTTCCAGGAACTGCCCGCCCTTGATGAGGATGCCGCGCCGGGCCGCCCGGCCGACGGCCGCGACCGTGGCCGTAGGTGCGGCCATGAGAAGCGCGCAGGGACAGCCGGCCACCAGCACGGCCACGGCCCGGTCCAGCTGGCCGGAAAAAAGCCAGGCTAGCCCCGCCGCCAAAAGCACCAGCGGCGTGAACCAGCGGGCATAGCGGTCGACGATGCGCGCCGCCCGGGGCTTGCCGGCCTCGGCCGCGACCACGAGCTTCACCACCTTGCCGAAGGTGGTGTCCTCGCCCACCTTGACGGCCCGGGCCGTGATACGGCCGGTGTAGTTGAGCGTGCCGGCCAGGATGGCCTCGCCGGGACGGCGCTCGCGGGGGAGCGATTCGCCGGTCAGCGCCGACTCGTCCACGGCCGTCGTCCCGGACTCGATGACTGCGTCGACCGGGATGCGCTCGCCCGGGCGTACGAGCACGATGTCGCCCAGGCGGATATCGGCTACGGACACCGTGCGTTCGGCCCCGTCGTCGGTCACCAGTACCGCTTCCTGGGGCGAAAGCGCGGCGAGCCCTTCGATGGACCGCCGGGCTCCGTCGCTGACCGCCTCTTCGATCAGCGACCCGAGGGTCATGATGCAACTTATGACCGCGGCGGCCAGCACCTCGCCCTGGATAAGCGTGGCCACGATGGCGAGACTCACCAGCTCGTCCACGTTGATCCGGCGCTCGTAAAGCCCCCTGGCCGCCTCGATGACGATGGGCAAGCCGTTGATCGCCACCGAAGCCAATCCCAGCAGCACGGCCAGCCACAGCGGCCCTCCCGCCTGTCCGACGACGAAAGCGGCCAGGGCCAGCCCGCCGCCGGCCATGCACCGGTAAAATTCCCGCAGCGTGAAAAGCCCCTTGTACGCCCCGAGGCTGGAAAAGCGTCCGATCATGGACAACTCCTTGCAAAACGTCTTTATGCGAAAGAATCTTTATTGAATTATTTTTTGATAGTCAAATATTTTGAAGATAAAAACAGCTATCGGTCCACAGGCCATAAAAAAGGCGGGAAGGCACGTATGCCTTCCCGCCCGTGACGGTCGATTCTATGGGGGAACTACAGGCCCTTGGCGGCCATGAAGGCGACCAGGTCGGCCACCCGGCAGGAATAGCCCCATTCGTTGTCGTACCAGGACAGGATCTTGACCATGTCGCCGCCCTGGACGGTGGTGTACTCGGCGTCCACGATGCTCGACCGGGGATCGCCCTTGAAATCCATGGACACGAGAGGCTTTTCGGAAACGCCCATGATGCCCTTAAGCGGCCCGGCGGCGGCTTCCTTCAGCTTGGCCCGGACCTCCTCGGTGGAGGTGGCTTTTTCCACCTGGACCACGAAGTCGACCAGGGACACGGTCGGGGTGGGCACGCGCACGGACAGGCCCGAAAACTTGCCCTTGAGGTCCGGAATCACCAGCGCCACGGCCTGAGCCGCGCCGGTGGAGGTGGGGATCATGTTGCAGGCGGCGGCCCGGGCCCGGCGCAGGTCCTTGTGCGGCTGGTCCAGGATGCGCTGGTCGTTGGTGTAGGAGTGGATGGTGGTCATGACGCCCTTGACGATGCCGAAGCTGTCATGGATGACCTTGGCCACCGGCGCCAGGCAGTTGGTGGTGCACGAGGCGTTGGACAGGATGTGGTGGGCGGCCGGGTCGTACTTGTCCTGGTTGACACCGAGCACCACGGTCAGGTCCTCTTCCTTGGCCGGGGCGGTGATGATGACTTTTTTCGCGCCGGCTTCGATGTGGGCCTGGCATTTGGGGCCGGTGCGGAAAATTCCCGTGGATTCGATGACCACGTCGATGCCAAGCTCGTCCCAGGGCAACCCGTGGGGGTCGCGTTCGGCATAGTTGCGGATGCGCCAGTCGCCGACGACCATGATGTCGCCCTCGACCGAGGCGGCCACGGGCAGCTTGCCGTAGTTGGTGTCGTAGCTGAGCAGATGGGCGTTGGTTTCGACGTCGAAAAGATCGTTTATCGCCACGACTTCCATGGCCTCGGCGTGGTGCTCGATCATGGCCTTGAGCACCTGCCGGCCGATGCGGCCGAAGCCGTTGATGGCTATGCGCAATTTATTCATAAGGGCTTCTCCCGCTACTCGTGGATGGTGTAATCGTAGGCCGTGAGCAGTTCGTAATCGGTCTTGAGCGCCTGATGCAGCCGGGCGTTCTCGATGGCGATGGCGCTTAGGTTGGCGATGGCCGTGGCGAAGTGGACCTCGCCTTCCTCGAACTCCCGAACCTTGTCGCAATAGAGGCGAAGCACGCCTATCGCGCGTCCCTCGACGGTCAGCGGCAGGGCCATGACCGAGGCGATGCCCTCTTCCTTGGCGGCCTCGGGATACTGGAAGCGGGAATCGGAACCGGCGTCCTTGATCTGGACGATATTGCCGGCCAGGGTTTCCTGGTCCAGCTTGCTTTTGGCCACTTCGACCGGCCCCTTGCGCAGGTAGCCCTTGCTCAAGCCATACGAGGTGCTGGCCAGAAGCGTCTTCCCCTTCTTGTCCAGAAGGCGGATGGAGCAGGCCTTGGCGTCAAGGGCCCTGGCCACCTGCTCCACGATGGCCCGAAGCACCGTGACGGGCTCCAGGCTCGAATTGATGCCTTTGGCCACTTCATACAGGGTGCGATAATAGGCGCATTCCTTTTCGCTCATGATTCCCTCCTGATGGGGATGGTTACACGTCCCGGTCCCCGGACGATCCCGGAAACCGGGAGAGGCGACCATGACGGCTGGCCGCGTACGTTTCGATGGCAACCAAATGACAGCATACCTACTTTACATGAAAAGGGAAGTTCCGGCGAGCCGGACAAAGCGTGACAGGTCGTTTCAACCCGCGCCGAGGGAGGCAAACCGGGCCACATTGTTGCGGCCCGTGCCCTTGACCCGATACATGGCCCGATCCGCCGCGTCGACAAGCTCCCGCGCGGTCATGCCGGGCGCGTAGGCGGCCACGCCGATGGAGACGGTGAAGTGGATGGCGGCCTCGGTCAGCCGGCCGTCGATGCGCGGCCGAAACTCGTAGCGGGCCACGGCCAGCCGGATGGCTTCGGCCTGGATCGAGGCGGCCTCGCCGTCCAGGGGGGCCACCAGGATCAGCTCATCACCGCCGTAGCGGGCGGCGAACCAGCCATGGCGGGCGGCATGGCCGCCGACGATCTTGGCCAGGGTGCGCAGCACGTCGTCGCCCACGGTATGGCCGTAGGCGTCGTTGACAGCGGTCTTGAAGCGGTCGACGTCGATCATGAGCACGGACAGGGGACGGCCGTCCCTGTCGGCGGCGTCGAGGGCCTGGCGGAGGTGTTCGTCCAGGGCACGGCGGTTGTGCAGGGGCGTGAGCAGCGGGTCGACCAGCATGGCCTGTTCCAGGGCCGCAGCCTTGCGTTCCCAGGTCTTGGCCTCCTCCCGGTAATGGGCGAGCATCTCCGTCACCAGGGTGCGCAGCCTCGGCAGCATGACCGCATGGTCGTCACCGCTGCCGAGGGTGTCCATGGCGTCCTTGCCGAAGTGGCGCAACAACCGGCCGCGCTCCTGCTCCGACTCCAGGGAATCCTTGAGAAAATCACTGACGGACTCGGCCAGGGAGTCGGCGGCGGCCTTTTCCGATTCCAGGGCCTCTTGCAAAGCCGCCGTCCTGGCGTTGTCCGTGAGGTGTTCTTCCAGGCGCCGCACCACGTGCTGCAGATGCTCCACGGACGGGTCGCGCCGGGCCAGCGCGTCGAAGACGAGCTGTTGCATGGTCTGCTTGCCGGCATCGGAAAAAAGGGAAAAATGCTGCACCAGATCGCGCACGAAAAGGGTCACCGCGAGCCATGCCGTTTCCCTGCCGCACCCCATCTTGTTGAGGTGCTGACAGAGGTTGTGGACATCACAGACGGACTCCGGGCAGGGCTGTTCCATGGCGTTTCCTTGGGCGTGGTTTCCTTGCGCGGCGCGCGACGGTCGCCTCTTCTAACAAGGGTGGGCCGCGCCAGGCAAGGACGCGCCCGCCGGGATACCACCCCCTTTACCTCGCGGAAGGTTTGCGGTAGGGAAGTCAATTTCAAAGTCGGAGCCGGCAGGCCCAGACCCAGGAGGACCGCATGGATCCCAAGGATGTCGAATTTTTCCGGGAACTTTTAAACGGCATGCTCCAGGATATCCTCAAGAAAGGCGAGGAGACCATCGAGGACATGACCGACACCGTGGAAGTCTACGCCGACCCGGCCGACCGGGCCACGGCCGAGTCCGACCGGGCTTTCACGTTGCGCCTGCGCGACCGCGAACGCCGGCTCATCAAGAAGGTCAAGGAAGCCCTTGAACGTATCGACGACGGCACCTATGGCGAATGCGTGGAGTGCGGCGAGGACATCAGCGTGGCCAGGCTCAAGGCCCGTCCCGTCACCACGCTTTGCATCAAGTGCAAAAGCAAGCAGGAAGCCGACGAGAACCTGCGCGGGGACTAACCCCGCTTTGCTCCTTCGCCGCCGGATCATGTTCCTGTTCCACCCCCCGCGCCCGCAACCCGCCCGCCGGGCGCGCTGACCGGCGCATCGGACAACTTCCATGGAGGCCGTCTTTTTTCGCTCCCTGGCCCGGGAACTGGCTCGGGTCCTGCCCGGAGCCCGGGTGGAAAAGATCTTTCTGCCAAGCCCCAACGTCATCTCCCTGGCGTTGTACATGCCGCCCGGCGGCGATCCCGCCGTGGTCGGGGGGAAAAAGACCCTGTACCTCCACGTCAGGTACGGTACGGGGCGTTTCTTCCTGTTTCTCTCGCCCCTGAAGACCAACCAGCCCGAACGCGCCCCGGAAGCGGCCATGCGCCTGCGCAAGCACCTGCGCGGACGACGGGTGGCCGGCGTCGTCGCCGACTGGCCCCACCGCGTCCTGACGCTGGTCCTGACCGGGGAAGGCCCCTGCCTCGTCCTCGATCCCCGGTCCTTTCCCCGTCTGGCCGACGCCCCGTCGCCTCCCGCCGACGACCGGCTCTCCTGGCCGCCGCTTGCGGCTGTGCTGACCGACCCCGAGATATGGCGGGACAATCCCCAGCTCTCCCCGGCCCTGCGACGCCGGCTGGCCGGGCTGCCCATAGAGCAGGCCCAGGCCGTCTATGCCAGCCTCCAAAGCGAGACGGCGGCAGGCGCTTTCGTGGAAATGAAAAACGGCGAGCCCGAGGCCGTCTGGCCCGTGTCCTGGCCGGACGGGTCCAAAGGCGGCCGGGAGGTGCGCGCCTTTTCCTCGGCGCTGGCCGCGGCCGCCGCCTTTGGCGAACCGCTGGCCTTCGGCGAGGTGTCGGGGCGGGAAGCCGCGCCCCAATCCGCCGCCCGGACGGCCGGCAAACGCCGGCTGACCAAGGCCCTGGCCAAACTCGACGCCGACGAGGCGCGCATGCGGGCCTTTATCGCCCGGCGCGCCGACGCCGACCTGATCGCGGCGCAACTGCACGTTTTGGATAAGCAGGCCAAACTTCACGCACTTTCCGTGACCACCCCGGACGGCGGCCGTCGGGAGCTTGCCCTGGACCCGTCGCTTTCGGTGCTTGGCAACATGCAAAAGCTCTATCATTTGGCGGCAAAGGGCGAACGGGGGCTCACCGCCATCGCCAAGCGCCGGGGGGACTTGCAAGTCGCCAAAAAATACTTACAAGGTCGGGAACACGTCGCGGGCACGAAAACGCCCGCGCCCCCAACACCCGCCATCGTCTCGGGCATTGCGGCCAACGTCTACCGCACCTCCGACGGTTTCCTGGTTCTTCGCGGCAAAAACGCCAAGGCCGGCGAGCAGCTTCTGCGCAAGGCCAGCCCCTTCGACCTGTGGCTGCACGCGGCGGGCGGGCCCGGAGCCCATGTCATCCTGCGCCGGGACCATCCCGGCCGGGAGGTGCCCAGGCGAAGCCTGCTCGAAGCGGCGGGACTGGCGGCCCTGGCCAGTTTTGCCGGCAAGGCGGGCGCGGCCGACGTCATGCTGGCCAAGGTGGCCGACGTGCGGCGCGTCAGGGGCGCGGCCACGGGGCGCGTGACCGTGAACAATCTGTTGGAAACGTTGCGGGTCGCCCCGGACCCACACTTGGAAATATTGCGGGAACCGTCATGAATGTCGCCATCCGCTTGTACTTGTCGCCGCGTTGTATTAGGTGCGGACACGGGCCATACGCGCGGCATTTGACCGTAACCGCTTCGTGACACCATGATGCAAACCCTTGAGCACGAACGGCGGCTGGAGTTCGACGACTCGGAGCTGGCCAGGGACCTCTTCGGTCCCCACAACGCCAACATCGCCCTGATCGCCGGCAAATCCGGGGCGCGTCTCGACACCCGCGGCAACGCCGTCATCCTGCGCGCCGATTCCGAGGAAACACTGGCCCACGTGGCCAACGTCCTGGTGCAGCTCTACGGACTCCTGCGCCAGGGCAAGCCCGTCTATCCCGCCGACGTGGAACAGGCGCTCTCCGTCCTGGCCAAGGAACCCGAGGCCAGCCTCAACCGGGTGTACCGGGAGGAAGGGCTGGTGGTTTCGGCCAAAAAGAGCGTGGTGCCCAAGACCGCCACCCAGCGCGACTACCTGGCCTCCATCCGCCGCCACGACCTCGTTTTCGGCATCGGCCCGGCCGGCACCGGCAAGACCTATCTGGCCGTGGCCATGGGCGTGAGCTTCCTGCTCGAACGCAAGGTCAAGCGGCTCATCCTCACCCGGCCGGCGGTGGAAGCCGGCGAGAAGCTCGGATTCCTGCCGGGCGACATGGTGGAGAAGATCAATCCCTACCTGCGCCCGCTCTACGACGCCCTAAACGACATGCTCGACTTCCGGAAAGTGCGGGAAATGCTGGAGACGGGCGTGATCGAGGTGGCCCCGCTGGCCTTCATGCGCGGGCGCACCTTAAACGACGCGCTGATCATCCTGGACGAGGCGCAAAACACCACGCCGGAACAAATGAAGATGTTTCTCACGCGCCTGGGCCTGGCCTCCAAGGCCGTGGTCACCGGCGACGTGACCCAGATCGACCTCCCCTCCCGGGCGGTCTCCGGCCTCATCGAGGCCAGACGCGTGCTCGCGAACGTGCGCGGCATCGATTTCATATCCTTTAGCGACGCGGACGTGATCCGCCATCCCCTTGTGGGAAGGATCGTCAAGGCCTATGAGCGAGATAGCAAACAAGGTCAAACGGAAGCTTAAAAGCCATCCCGGCGCGCAGGCCGTATGCTGCGCGGTCACGGCCAACGGGCTGCCGGGGTTCGTCTTCTTTTTGGCCATTGTCTTTGCCCTGAGTTTCATCGCCCGGCTCGGGCTCGATAATTCCGTCAAGATCTTCACCGCCGGCGAAATCGCGACCCAGGACGTGGCCGCCGACCAGAACCTCCAGATCGAGGACGTGGAGTCCACCAGCCGCAAACGCGAGCAGGTGGCCCAGTCCCAACCCCCTGTTTTCGACGTCAGCCCGCTGCCCTACGAGGCCCTGGCCAAAAACGTGGACGATATCCTGACCTCGGTGCGCACCGCCGGCGGCGAGGACCTGGACAAGCTGCGTTGGCAGATCGCCGAGAACCTCAACACCGAAATCGGCGGCGAGATCATCGAGGTCTGGCGCCAGGACGGCTTCAAGAACCTGATCGACCAGGACGTCCTGCCCTGGCTCAAGTAGAATTACGAACAGGGCGTGGTGGCCTCCGCCGCCCTTTTCGCGCCGTACAAAAACGGCGTTCTCATCCGCGACCTGCCGTCCATGATGGAAACGCTGCGCATGGACACCCGCGACATCAAGGACATCAAGCAGGTCAAGGACGACATGGAACACATGCTCAAGGTGTCCATGAACAAACCCTTCCGGGTGCGCAAGGCCGTCTACACCCTGGTCAATCCCTTCATCGCCCCGAACATGACCTTCAACCAGGAGACGACCCAGTCCCGCCGCCGCGAAATCAGCCAGGCCGTGGAGCCGCTCTACTACATCATCAAGAAGGGCGAAGTCATCGTGCGCCAGGGCGAGCGCGTGGGCCCCGTCCAGCAGCTGAAGCTGCAAGCCCTCTACTCCCACCGCAAGGGCTCCTACAACATGCTGCGGGCCCTTGGCATCTTCGGCATGTGCCTGATGTTTCTGGCCGTGCTCTACGCGTCCCTGGAGCGCACCGGCGTCAAGCGCCTGCGCAACACGGACTGGATGTTTCTGGCCGTGATCCTGGTGATTTTCGGCCTGCTGGCCAAGATGGCCGACGTGGTCACGCTGCCGGGCGGCAGCGGGCTGCCCGAGGGCACGCGGGCGCTCTATTTCGCCTTCAGCCTGCCCATGGCCGGGGCGGCGGGCATCCTGGCGCTTTTTTTCTCCAAGCGCCTGTGCATCTTCGTCAGCCTCATCCTGGCCTTTCTGGCCTCCAACATGGTCTTCGGCGGCATCGGCGCCTTCTGCTACTATTTCGTCGGTTCCATGATCTACATCTACCTCATGAAGCGCTCGGAGACCCGGTCCCAGGTGCTGAGGGCCACCCTGCCGCTTTTCGCCGCGCTGTGCGTCATGTGGGTTTCCATCAATCTCATGGACTTAAGCACGCCGGCCGTGACCGGTACGGGCCTCGTCTTCGTGGCGCTCTCCGCCTTTCTGTCGCTTTTGGCCGTGGTCGGCATCGCGCCCATCATGGAATTGCTCTTCGGCTACACGTCGCGCTTCCGGCTCATGGAACTTTTAAACCTCGAGCAGCCGCTCCTGCAGGAGCTCATGGTCAAGGCGCCGGGCACCTACCACCATTCGCTGATCGTCTCCAACATGGTGGAGGCCGGAGCCCGGGCCATCGGGGCCAACCCGCTTCTGGGCAAGGTGGCGGCGCTCTACCACGACATCGGCAAACTCAAGAGCCCGCACTATTTCATCGAAAACATCTCGTGCAAGGAAAACCGGCACAACAAGCTGGCCCCGTCCATGAGCGCGCTGATCCTCATCGCCCACGTCAAAAAGGGCGTGGAGCTGGCCAAGGAACATCGCCTGGGCCAGCAGATCACCGACCTCATCGGCCAGCACCACGGCACCACGCTGATCGCCTACTTCCACCACAAGGCCAAGGAACAGGCCGAGGCCAAGGGCGAGGAGCCCATCCGCGAAGAGGATTACCGCTATCCCGGCCCCAAGCCCCAAAGCAAGGAAGCCGGGCTGATTCTCCTGGCCGACGCCATCGAGGCCTCCAGCCGCACCCTGGTCGATCCCACGCCGAGCCGCATCAAGGGCCATATCCAAAACATCGTGCGCAAGATCTACACCGAGGGCGAGCTGGACGATTCCCAGCTCACGCTCAAGGACCTGACCCTGCTTTCCGAGACCTTCCACCGCATCCTGACCGGCATCTTCCACCAGCGCATCGAGTACCCGAGCGCCAAGACGACCGAGGTCAAAAACGGCAAGACCCGCGAGGAGCCGGTGTGCGCCGTGGATCCGAAAAACGCGGCGGAACACGCGGCATGATCGGGGTGGCGCGCGGGCCCGTCCAGCCGGAACTTCCCGTCTCGCGCCGGGAGCTCGGCGCGCTTTGCCGGCGCATCCTTACCGCCCTGGACCTCCCGGGCCGCGACTTCGACCTGCGGCTGGTGGGCGACGCGGAAATGGCGCGGCTCAACCGCGACTATCTGGGGCTTTGCGGCCCGACCAACGTGTTGAGCTTCCCGGCCGACGATCCCGACCGGCCGGACTATCTCGGGGAAATGGCCGTCAGCCGCGACACGGCCGTGCGCGAGGCCTTTCTCTATGGCCAGAACCCGACCGGGCACCTCACCAGGCTTCTGGCCCACGGCTTTCTGCATCTGGCCGGGTTCGACCACGGGCCGCTCATGGACGGGCTGACCGAAGCGGCCTGCCAGGCCGTTGCCGACGCGGATGCCTGGGCCCCTTAAACGACACGCCGGTATCTTCCGAACTTCAAGGACACGACTCGGGGCACGGCCACGGCCATGACCACGGCCGCGCCGCCGACAAGCTGCCAGCCTCCCAAACGTTCGCCCAGGGTCACCCAGGCCCCGACAGCCGCCACCACGGGCACGGCGTTGAGCCACAGGGCCGCCCGGGCCGGGCTCAGGCGGGAAAGCACGTAATTGTAGCACAAAAAAGCGGCAAAACCGGCCAGCACGGTGAGGGCTCCCACCGCCAGCAGCTGCCTGCCGTCGGGAGCCGGCCAGCCCCGCGCGACGACTTCCCACAGACAACCCGGCAAAAATAGCACCGCGCCCCAGGCCAGTTGCACAAAGGTAACGGTCAGGGCGTCCAGGCGGCGCACGAGCTCCCCGCCCAGCACCACGTAGCCGGCCGTGGAAATAACCGCCCCCAGCATCAGCAGATCGCCGACCAGCTCGCCGCCGCCAAGCCCGCCCTGGCCACCGCCCAGGATGATCAGCGAAACGCCCCCGGCCGAGACGAGGATGCGGGCCAAATCCCCCGCCCCGGCCCGCTGCCGGCCGAGACAGGCGGCCAGGGCCAGCACGGCCAGGGGAATGGCGGCCACGATCAGCGCCGCGGCCGAGGCCGTGGTGTACACCAGCCCGCAGGTCTCGAAGGCGAAATGCCCGACCGGCTGGAGCAGGGCCAGAACGAACATGCGCCAGCGGTCGGCCCGGCCCAGCCGCTGCGGCCGCCGTCCCGTGACCAAAAACAACAGCCCGAAAAGCCCGCTTGCCAGGGAAAACCGCACGCACACCAGGGTGAAAGGCCCCATGGCCCCAAGCGCCACCTTGGTCCAGACATAAGACAGGCCCCAGGCGAGAAGCGTGACGACCAGGGCCACGGCCACGGCCTTATCGCTGTTTTTCAAGACAAAACCTCCCCACGGCTTCAAAGCCGCGCCGGGAGGGCATGCCACGCCTGCCCCGGGCAGGATTGAACGAAATTGCCCTTCCCGGGGACTACGGCCGGGGGAAGGCGCGTCGCAGGGACAAGCGGTACTGGTTGGGCGTGGCCCCGACCTGGGGCGTGAAGGTGCGGATCAGATGGCTCTGGTCGGCGAAACCGACTTCCTGGGCCACGGCGGCGGCGGGCAGGTCCGTGCCGGCCAAAAGCGCCTTGGCCCGCTCCACCCGCAGGAAGTTCTGGTAGGCATGGGGCGGCAGGCCGTATTCCCGCTTGAACAGACGCAGCACATGGGTCGGGCTGTGCCCGGCCAGCGCGGCCAGTTCAGCCAGGGAGACCTTGTCGCGCCAATGCTCCCTGAGATACTCGCGGACCCGGCCCAGCCCCCGGCCGCACGGGCGGGGCAGCCGGTCGGTCCCGGAAAAAAGAGGCGTGAGGGCCAGGCATAAAAGCGACTGCTTTTCCAACCGGCAGCGCCGTGTGGCCATGGCCCGGTAGAGCCCGGCCAGGAGCGCGGCCAGGAGCGGGTCCCGCACAAGCGGGGCGCGAAAGGCCGGCTCGTCCCCGATGGCGGCAAGCCGCACCGCCTCGCGCCCCAGGAAAAACATGACGTAGGCCAGCCTGCCGTCCGGTTCGGGATTGCAGGCATGGGGCTCGCCCGGAGCGATGAGCGCCGTCTCCCCGGCGGTGATACGGCCGAGGCCGCCGGACCGCCGGACCCGCGTGGCCCCGGAAAGAATCAGGCCCACGCACCAGGCATCGTGAATGTGGCGGGAAAAGACCTGCCGACGGTAGGCGGCCAGACGGGCCTCGAGCCCGGGCAGGTCGGGATCGTCCCGACGACGCAGCAGTTCTGGAGCAAAGGAGGCGGCGCGGCGCGGCATGGCCTTCCATGCCCCGGAGGCACGCCAGGGTCAAGGCGCGGGCGCGTCCTCTCCCCGGGGCAACGTGAACGGCGCGGTGAAACAAAAAACGCTGCCGCCACCGGGCAGGCTTTCCACGGTCAGGCTTCCGCCCATGGCCGTGGCCACTTTCCGGGCGATGGCCAGCCCCAGGCCCGCGCCACCGTAATGCCGGGTCTTGCTGCCGTCGGCCTGGCGGAAGGGCTCGAAAACGGTTTCCAACTGGTCGGCGGGCAGGCCGACGCCCGTGTCGCGCACGGCAAAGGACACCATGACCACCCCGTCCGTTGCCGCGGGTGCCGCTTCCCGGCAATCCGCGCCCACAGAGACGGCCACCTCCACCCCGCCCTGGACCGTAAATTTGATGGCGTTACTGAGGAGCGCCGCCAGCACGCGCCGCAGCCCCGCCCCATCGCCAACGACCATGTCCGGCGCGCCGGGCTCGATGCGCCAGGTCAGGGACAAGCCCTTTTGCAGAGCCGAGGACCCGAAGGAATTGACCGCGCCCTGGATGATGTTGTTGATGTTGAAGGGCGTATTCCGGGTCGCCTCGGAGTCGGCGTCCAAGCGCGAAAAATCGAGGATGCTTTCCAGAAGTTCGGTGAGGTTGCCGGCCGACTCCTTGAGCGTCGCCACCAATCCCCGCTGCTCTTCGGTCAGGTCGGTGGCCAGCAGCAGTTCGGCCATGCCCAGGATGCCATTGAGCGGCGTGCGCACCTCGTGGGACATGTTGTCCGCGAATTCCCGCTTGAGGCGCTCGGCGGCCAAGGTGGCCTCCTCGGCCAGACGGCGCTCGGTCACGTCCTCCATGAGCCAGATGGAGCCGGCCTGGGGCCTGTCCGGGAAAAGCACCTGGCCGATGATGCGGCACCAGAACTCCGTGCCGTCGGCGCGCCGCATGGGCCGCACCGTGTCCACGCGCCGCCCGCGTCCAAGGACCGGATAAAACTCCCGGCCAAAGGCCTCGTAGGTCTCGCGGTCGGGATAGAAATCGGCGGTCGACCGTCCGGCCACCGTATCCGGGGGCATGGCGAACAGTTCGTGAAAGGTCGGGTTGGCCCGCTGCACCACGCGATCGGCAACGAAGGTGATGCCGATGGGGCTGTTTTCCAAGATCAGATTGACGGTGCGCAGGGACTCTTCCAGGGCCTTTTCCACCTTGCTGCGTTCGGCCATCTGCCGGCGCAGTTCCGCGTTGACGCGGCGCAGGTCCTCGGCCCGGGCGGCCGCATCCTTTTCCAGTTCGAGGCGCGCGTTTCGGGACGCCGCTTCGAGCCGCTTGTGGGTCGTGATATTGCGCGCCGTGCCGAAGATGCCCCGTATGCCGCCGGAAGCGTCGCGCACGGGCGTCTTGAACACCTCGAGCCAAACCGACCGCCCGCCGCCCACCACCTCGTATTCGAAGGCGCCGAAACGTCCCGTACGCAGAACGGTGAGATCAGCCTGCCGATGGCGCTCGGCGCTTTCCTTCTCGAAAAGCGCGAAATCCGTCTGCCCGGCCACGGCCTCCAAGGATAGCCCGAAAAGCTCACAAAAGGCCTTGTTGGCAAACCGGTAGACGAAGGAGGCCGCGTCCTTGTAGAAAAAAAGGTCCGGCGAGGCGTCGAGCAACGCCCCGACAAACGCGGGATCACCGAACAGCGGTAGGGTATCGGCCATACGCGAAGTATAGGGGAGTTGCGAGGCCTTGACCAGTCTGGCGTGGGCGGTTCCCCGGAGCATGGCCGACGGGCCATTGCCGGACCGGGTAAAATATGGTTAGTTCGCTCGACGATGATCTTCGCGGCCCTATGCCGCCAGGGAGATTCCATGTACAAGGTTTTCTTGCCGATAATGCTGGCGGCCATCGTTTTGGCCCTGCCCTCTCCGAGCCGGGCCGCCGACCCGGCAGCCCCGGCCGCCGCGACAAGCCCCAAAGCGCCCGCCGCCGCGTCCCCCAAAACGCCCGCCGCCAAGGCCGAACCGGCCGAGCACGGGCCGTCCAACCCGGCCACGGATGCGGCCGAAGCGCGCTACCGCGCCTGGGTGGATCGGGAACATGCCGCGGATGCGGTTGAATTCACCAAGGAAAAAAACAAGATCGAGGACAAGTACAAGGGCTACGTGCGGCCCAAGCACGACAAGAAGAAAAACGCCAAGGCCGAACCGGTCGCGCCCAAGGGAAACTGATCTCCGCCGGGCTCCCCCGTCTCACGGTAAATTTACTTCCCCTCTCTTTTCCCGATACATCCCTCTCCCCCTTCACCGTGAAAAGTTTTGGGGAGGGGAGAGCGCGAGAGGGGGACCCTTTTTTCAAAAAGGGTCCCCCTCTCGCACTGTTTGTCTTTTCCAAATCTTTATCGGCCACACAACAATCCGGCCATGACGCCGGCCACGTCGCCGAGTTCCGGGCACACGGCGATGCCGGCCCGCTCGAGGCAGGCGATCTTGGCGGTGATGCCGCCGGGGTGTTCGAGCAGCGCCCCGGCATGGCCGAGCGCCCGGCCGGCGGGCGCGGTCATGCCGGCGACAAAGGCCGCCACGGGTTTGGGATAGGCGGTCTCGGCCACATAGGCGGCCAGATCCTCCTCGGCCCGCCCCCCCACTTCGCCGATGACCATCACCGTGAGCACCTGGGGATCGTCGCGCACCATTTCGCACAGCTCGACAAAGCCCGCGCCGCCGAAAGGATCACCGCCGATGCCGGCGGCCACGGCCTGGCCGATGCCGGCCGCCGAAAGGCGTGAGCACACTTCGTAGGTCAGCGTGCCGCTTCGGGAAAAAACCGCCACCGGCCCGGGAATGAAGGGCTCGGCCGGCATGATGCCCGCCTGCATCCTGCCCGGCAGCAGCATGCCCGGCGTGTTGGGCCCGAGCAGCAGGATGCCGCGCCCGGAAAGAGCCGCCCGCACGGTCAGCATGTCCTTTTGGGGAACGCCGTCGGTGATGCACACGATGCGCGGAACGCCGGCCTCGATCGCCTCCAGCACGGCATCGGCCGCGCCCATGCCTGGAACGAAAATGACGGACAGGGCGATGTCGTGGGCGTCGGCCGCCGCGGCCACGGTATCGTAGACCGGCACCCCGTCCACGGCCGTGCCGCCCCGGAAAGGCGTCACCCCGCAGACCACGTTGGCCCCGTAGGCCCGCATGCGCTTGGCGTGCAGCCGCCCGGCCCGGCCGGTGATGCCCTGGACGAGCACGCCGCTTGCACCGTCGAGGGCGAGCAGCGACGGCAGCATCGGCGCGCGTCTCCCGGATGCGGCCGGCGTCCGGGAGACGGACGTCACCTCGCGGCAGTGATCCGGCGCCGCTTCGACCTGCGGCTTTCGCGGGCCGACCGGCGCCACCTCGGACAGCAAGGCCACGGCCTGGTCCATGTCGTCGGCCACGAGCAGCGCGGGCAGGCCCTGGCGACGCAACAGCGCCGCGCCCATCTCCGCGCCGTTGCCGGCGAAGCGCACGACGATCGGTCGCGACGGCGGCGCGTCGCCCA
The DNA here is from genome assembly GCA_021730285.1 of Desulfovibrio sp. JY. Taxonomy (NCBI): domain Bacteria; kingdom Pseudomonadati; phylum Thermodesulfobacteriota; class Desulfovibrionia; order Desulfovibrionales; family Desulfovibrionaceae; genus Desulfovibrio; species Desulfovibrio sp. JY. The sequence continues at coordinate 3,130,930 of CP082962.1, read as the reverse complement.
AGGCCTCGAGCAGAGCCTTGGCCACGTCGGCGCAGGACAGGATGCCGCCGAACATGTTGACGCAGCAGGCCGCGACGCGCGGTTCGGCGAAAATGAGGTCAAAGGCGGCCCGCAGCCGGGCGGCGTCGGCCGTGCCGCCGAAATCCAGAAAGTTGGCGGCTGCCAGCCCGGCGACGTCGAGGGCGTCCATGGTGGCCATGGCCAGGCCCGCGCCGTTGGCCACAAGGCCGATGTGGCCGGAAAGGCTCACAAAGGACAGGCCATGGTCCCGGGCCAGCCGCTCGGCCGGCGTGGCCAGCCGGTCGTCGCCGAAGCGGGACAGCCCGGGAGCAATGCACACCGCGCTGTCGTCGATGACCACCTTGGCGTCGAGCGCCACGAAATGCCCGTCCGGCGTCACGGCCAGGGGATTGATTTCGGCCAAGAGCAGACCGTAATCGGCCACGGCGGCAAAAAGCCGGTCGAGCAGGTCGGCAAAGGCCGCGTAGCATTCCCGGGCCAATCCAAAATGGAAAAAGGCCCGCCGCACAAGGCGCGGCGTGGGGACAAACGGCGGCACGACCGACAGGACGAGCAGGTCCGGCGTGCCGGCCAGCCCCTCCACGTCCACCCCGCCCTGCCGGGCGAGGGTCAGACACAGCGCCCGGCGCTCCCGGGACACGCCCAGGGACACATAGAGCGCCCGGTCATGGGCAACCGCCGGCTCCAGGCGCAAAAAAGGCGGACAAACGCCGCCGAAAGGACGGGAAAAAAGTGCTCGGGCGGCTTCGGGCAACTCCCCGGCCGATTCCAGCCGGACCACTCCGCCGGCCTTGCCCCGGCCGCCGGAAAGAGTCTGGGCCTTGAGATAATAGGGCGCGGCAAAAGGCGGCGCAAGGCCGTCCACCTCGCCCGGTTCGAAAGCGATGCCCGGCGGAACAGCGATACCCGCCTCGGCCAGAAGCTTCTTGCCGGCGTGTTCGGTCAGATGCATGGACGGCGCTCCCTTACGGGTTGCAACGATGCGGCAGCGGCCTTTCCGCCTCCCGTTTCCTTTCCCCTACCTCAAAAAAACATACGGTGGGAACTGCTTGATCGGGCGAAGATTTTCCCTCAAGGGGCTTTCCCAACTTTCGCAACCCAAAAGGTAGTGATCACACGGAGTTGCAACGTAAAAACGTTTCGGAAAGGGAGAGCGCGAGAGGGGAGAACCCTTTTTATAAGGGTTTCCCCGCTCGCACGATCTTTTCCAAATGCTTTGCCCTAGTCCTCGGCCATGATGTTGCAAAGGTCCATGCGTTCCTCGTCCTGGCCGTCGCCGGCGCCGGGCTCGAGCACGGCGATGGGCTGGCCCAGGCGCTTCTTGGCTTCGTTGTAGCCGAGGTTGAAGGCCTTGAGATTGGCGGCCCGGATCTTTTCGGGCAACGCCGCCTTGAGGCTCTTGCGCATGGCCTCGGGCTTGGCGAAAGGCAAAAGCCAGGTCACCGCGCCAAGCGCCACCACGTTGGTGGACTGGGGCACGCCCACATGGTCCCGGGCCAGCGCCGTAAACGGCAGGCCCAAAAACACGTTGGACGGCGTCTGCTTGACCAGCCCCGTATCGATAAGCAGCGTGCCCCGGGGCTTGAGGTAATGGTAGTAGATGCCGACCGCCTCCTGGGACAACGCCACGAGCAGGTCCAGGTATTCGGTCTTGGGATAGCTGATGGGGTCGGAACTGACCACGAGGTCGGACCGGCTGGCCCCACCCCGGGCCTCGGGGCCGTAACTCTGGGTCTGGGTCACGTGGTAGCCGTGGTAAAGCGCCAGACCCTGGCCCAAAAGCTTGCCCATGGTCAGGATGCCCTGACCGCCAAGCCCGGACAGCCGTATCTCGTAGCGGGCCAGCACCATATCCTCGCCGTTCATGCCGCGCCTCCCTTTTTCTCCCGAAACTCCCGGCACATGGCGGCGTAGCGCGTCTCAAGGCCCGGCACGTCGCGCTTGACGAACACCCCGATGGGGATGCGCCCGTCTTTTTGCTCCAGCTTCTCGTAGGCCTCGAGGGGCACCGCCCGCTCCTTGAGCCACTGGAACATGGCCACCGGGTTCTTGAATCCGTTACCCCGGCCGTACTGGGTGAAGCACGGGGTCAGCGCCTCGACCAGATTGAAGCCCGGCTGGGCAAGCGCGGCGGTGATAAGTCCGTCCAGGGCCTTGACGTGGTAGACCGTGCCCCGGGCCACGCCGCTGGCCCCGGCGGCCCTGGCCAGCTCGACCACGTCGAAGGAGGCCTCGGGCTGGCCCATGGGGCTGGTGTGGGTGTAGGCGCCCTCGGGGGTGGTGGACGAGCACTGGCCGCCGGTCATGCCGTAAATGAAGTTGTTGAGCACCAGCGCCGTGACGCCGATGTTGCGCCGGGCGGCATGGATGAAGTGGTTGCCGCCGATGGAAAAGGCGTCGCCGTCGCCCATGACCGCGATGACGGTCAGCGCCGGGTTGGCCATCTTGATGCCCGTGGCGACGGTCAGCGCCCGGCCGTGGGTGGTGTGGACGGTGTTGAAGTCCACATAGGCGGCGATGCGGCCCGAGCAGCCGATGCCGGCCACGATGACCACCTCGTCCTTGGACAGGCCCAGGGCATGGACGCTGCGCACGAGGGACCCCAGCACGATGCCGTGGCCGCAGCCCGGGCAAAAGACCAGGGGAAACTTCTTGTTGTGGCGCAGGTACTGGTGGATAAGCTGCGTTACTTCGGCCATATCACGCGATCTCCTTGCTATCTGCGACGGGGATTCTCCGTTTGAAAGCCAAGGCCGGCCTCAGGCGATCTCCTTGAATATCTGCGACGGGGTGATGATCTGGCCGTCGATGCGGTTTATCGTGCGCACGGCGGTGTAGCCCTCGTTGACCCGTTTGACCTCGCGGGAGATCTGGCCGACGTTGAGCTCCGGCACCACGACCAGCCGGCAAGTCCGCATGAGCTTTTCCACATGGGCCCTTGGAAAGGGAAAAAGCGTATTGAGCACGAGCAGGCCGGCCCGGACCCCCACGTCCCGGGCCTGCTTCACGGCGAGCCTTGCCGAGCGGGCCACGCAGCCGTAGGCCACGACCAGCACCTCGGCGTCTTCCGTGTCCACGTGTTCCACAAGCTGCACATCCTGAAAAAAACGGTCGATCTTGCGGAATTGCCGCTCGACCAGGGCGCGCACCTCCTCGGGCCGGGAGGTCGGAAACCCGAGCAGGTCGTGGGTGAGCCCGGTCACGTGGAACCGGTAGCCCGAGCCGACCGGCGGCATGGGCGGCACGCCGCGAAGGGTCTCCTCATAGGGCTTGTACCACTCCGGCGGCATGGTCGGCACCAGGCGGGAGAAGATCTCGAAATCGCCAGGTTCCGGCAGCGTGATCTTCTCGCGGGTGTGGGCGGTGATTTCGTCTAAAAGCAGCACCACCGGGGTGCGGTATTTCTCCGCGAAATTAAAGGCCGCCACGGTCATTTCCACGCACTGGGGCACGTCCGTGGCCGAGAGCACGATGATGGGGTGATCGCCGTGGGCGCCCCAGCGCGCCTGCTGCACGTCGCCCTGGCCGGGGCTGGTGGGCAGTCCCGTGCTCGCGCCGCCGCGCATGACGTCGACGATGACCAGCGGCGTCTCGGTCATGGCGGCGTAGCCGATCTGCTCCTGCATGAGCGAAAATCCGGGGCCGGAGGTGGCGGTCATGGCCTTGCGCCCGGCCAGCGACGCGCCGATGATCGCTCCCATGGAGGCGATCTCGTCCTCCATCTGGATAAAGACGCCGTCCGGCGCCAGCGGCAGCCGGCGGGCCATGGTCTCCATGATTTCCGTGGACGGCGTGATGGGATAGCCGGCGTAAAAGGAGCAGCCGGCGGCCAGCGCCCCTTCGACCACGGCCTCGTTGCCGAGCACGAAGGCCTCGCGCCGTTTTTTGCGAAGATGCTGCGTCACGGCCTGCCCTCCTTGTCGTCCGTCTTGGTTACGGTCGCGGCGGGCGCGTCCGGCGCTTCGGGGCCCAGGCAGGCATCCTGCGCCGGGGGCTGGACGGTGTGGTCGTCCTTGTGGCCGTTTTGACGGCCGTTGCCGTTCGCGGGAACCACCATGATGGCGAAATCCGGGCAATGCGGCTCGCAAAAGCCGCAATTGACGCAGGCTTCCTCGTTGACGACCCTGGCCTTGCCATCAGGGCCGAGCGCGAGTACTTGTTTCGGGCAAAATGCGGCACAGATGCCGCAGCCTTTGCACCAGTCCGGATAGACGACGACGCGGGTTTGTCCTTTCCTGTGCTCGGTCATGCCACTGTCCCGGGATGAGGATTTATAAGTGGGCGTGACAGTGACCTGTTTGTGGCAAAATGGCAACGGCCTCTTCCGATTCCATTTTTCACTCGACGAAATTGCGAATTTCCCTTAGGGCGATGCAACTTTTTTCCGGAGGTTGACGTTATGGTGGCAATTGGCCGGAGGTTTTGGCTGCGGGCGCTTGTGGCGCTGTGCTGCGTTCTGGCCGCAACCCTGGGCGGCGTGGGCGTCGTCCGGGCCGAGGGAGGTAACCCCATGGTCAAGTTGACAACCAGCAAGGGTGACATCGTCATCGAGCTGGACAAGGAAAAAGCCCCGATCACGGTTGAGAACTTTCTCAAGTACGTCAAATCGGGACATTATGACGGCACGGTCTTTCACCGTGTCATAAACGGCTTCATGATCCAGGGCGGCGGCATGGACAAGTCCATGAAGGAGCGTGCAACCGAGGCTCCGATCCAGAACGAGGCCGACAACGGGCTCAAGAACAGGGCCTATACCGTGGCCATGGCCCGCACGGCCGATCCGCATTCGGCCACGGCCCAGTTCTTCATCAACGTGGCCGACAACGGCTTTCTGGATCACACCGCCAAAAATCCGCAGGGCTGGGGCTATGCGGTGTTCGGCAAGGTGGTCAAAGGCCAGGACGTGGTGGACGCCATCAAGGCCGTGCCGACCATGACCAAGGGCTTCCACGAGAACGTGCCGGTGGTCCCGGTGATCATCGAAAAGGCCGAAGTGGTCAGCGAATAGCGTCTTCGCTTCGGCACGGATCGCATGAAAAGGCCGTCCCGAGGCTATCGGGGCGGCCTTTTGCATGGGGCGCGCGGAAAAATTTCCCAGGAAAAACACCTTGCCCGGAAAAAAGTATTGACGGGTCCGGGGTGGGCGCGTAGAAGTCTTTTTCTCGCGTGCGCCCGTAGCTCAGCTGGATAGAGTGCCGGACTACGAATCCGTAGGTCGAAGGTTCGAATCCTTCCGGGCGCACCAAAATTTCAAGGGGTTGGTCGAAAGACCGACCCCTTGTTTTTTATCCCACCTCATTTTGGTCCCACACTCGTCCCCCCTTCTCGGGAAGACATGGACAGGAGCGGAAAAATCACCTTCCCTCCCCGCTTCATGGCCCCTCGCCCAACCGAAAGATGAAGGCCGGTCCACCGCGAGGGGATAATACATCCCCTCCCTGGTCAGGCCCCGGGGGCAATCACTTCAGGCCGATGGGCGCGCCCGTGGCAAACGACGGCTCATGAAGCGGGATGACGATGTCCGCCGCGTCCCGAATCCGCCGCACAATGTCATAGGCGTCGTAGCTGTTGAGGCAGGTCCCGGGCGGGATGACCTCCATTTCCCGGGCCGTTACCGATTTGGGCGGGAAAAGGTTCTCCCGGATGACGCAAAAGCCGGTGATGACGGCCGAGCCAGCCGGCGTGTCCACGAACACGGACATGCCGCCTTCCGTATGGGCCGGGGTATGGACCATGCGCAGGCCGGGTGCGATTTCCGTATCCTCGGATAGGGTCACGATCTGCCCGGCTTCCGCCACGTCCTCGATGTATTCCTCGTTATAGCGGTAATCGAGCGGATGCGGATTGCGGGCGTGAGCCAATTCCTTTTCGTGGACGTAGAACACGGCATTTTCGCACAGGCTGTCGTTTTCGCAGTGGTCGTTGTGGAGATGGGTGTGCACCACCACGTCGATATCGCCGGGCGTCAGGCCGAAGCGGGCCAATCCCTCGGCAAAGGTATGGATCGGTCCCCCGATGGCCGCCTCCCTGGCTGCGGAAACCACGGGCCGCATCTCCCCGGTGTCCACCAGGATGCGCTTGTCGCCCCCTTCCAGGTACCAGCCATAAATGGGAATGGTGTAGGGCTGCCCGTAGTCGACCTGGTAGGTCATCATGCCCTTGTCGAATTCCTTGGTCCCCAACACGATGGGATGAATCACGAATGTGCTCATGAGACCCTCCAGACTTTTTTTGCTGCCCAGCATGCGCCAAGACACGCAAGATGTCCAAACCGGGAGAAAATTCCCCTGTGGCGCTGCGATCTCCAGGCCTCAGGGCTGTTGCTTGAACATGGTCAGCCGCTTCCCCCCTGAATTTATCGATAATTTCCTCCCTGGCTGACACAGCGAAGCACTTTCTCCGGATCGAAGACCACGGCTTTGCACAAGGCGTCCCCCCCCCCCATGATCGAAGGGCAGCGGCGTAAACGGCACGAAATCTCCCAGCATGAGCACAAAGGCCCGGGGTCGGCACAGACGGATAAGCCCGTCGAACGCATGGTTGGTGAAGAATGCGCCGGTCAGGGCCACGACGTCGGCCTGCGCAGAAACACCTCGGCCCCGTTCGGCACCCGCCACACCGGAAGCGTGCGGGAGCGTCCTCCCCGTATTCGTCACGATTCGCACATTGTCGTGAGTTGGCGTTTACTTTTGACCCAAGACGAGTGATTGCCTGGGTCATTTTTGCCATATCCAGAACTTGTTGTAATATTTAATTTAACATAGAAAAAACCCCACTTTGTCGCCGTCAGCGTCTCCCCGCTGGCCAATCAGCACCGGTTTTCTCAAAACAATCCAAAGTTAAAATTTCAACACATTGATATCATAGATATTTTTTTTGGCTCAAGACTTGCTAATTTTAACCGAATGAAAACGGCGCAGGGCCTCTCCGCCAGGCGCTGGGGACTCGAAACGGCTGTGGGGATTGCCTCGTATCCAAAATAAACCGGATGGACTGCAACATACCTCCAACAAAAATTTCATCTCCTTGATTGTCGATGCGAGAACAATGTTGCACGTCCATCATAACCAGCGGAGGGGATATGCCCAAGTTTATCAGAGTGGATATGAAGTCCAAAAAGGTCACCACCGAGGAATGCCCGGAAAAGTACGCCGGATTGGCTGGACGCGGTCTCACCTCCACGTTCGTGGCCAATGAAGTCAAGGCCTCGTGCCATCCGCTCGGCCATTACAACAAGCTCGTCTTCGCCCCCGGTTATCTGACCGGCACGAGCGCGGCCAACTCCGGCCGGCTTTCCTGCGGCGCGAAAAGCCCGCTCACCGGCGGCATCAAAGAGAGCAACACCGGTGGCACCTTTGGCCAGAAGATGTCCAAGATGGACATCAAGGCCATTGTTTTCGAGGAAATCCCGGCGGAAGACAAGTTCTTTGTCGTCAAGATCACGATGGATGGCGTGTCCATCGAAGAGGCCCCCGCCGAAACGATCAACATGGGCAACTACGAAGCCATCAAGGTCCTGCAGGAAAAATACGGGGCCAAGGTCGGTGTGGCCATCATCGGACCGGCCGGCGAAATGCGCCTGACGGCGGCCAACATCTCCTTCGCCGACCCCCAGAGCAACATCCGTAGCGCCGGACGCGGCGGCCTGGGCGCCGTCATGGGCTCCAAGAAGATCAAGGCCATCGTCATCGACGACACCGGCGCGGGCAAGGTCGCCATCGCCGATGTCGAGGCCTTCAAGAGCGCCTCCAAGCGTTTCACCTCCGCCTTGACCACCCACCCGGTCACCGGCCAGGGCCTGCCCAAGTACGGCACCAACATCCTGGTCAACATCCTCAACGAAGCCGGTGGCCTGCCCACCAAGAACTTCCGCACCGGCCGCAACGAGTGGGCCAACGACATCGGTGGCGAGACCATGGCGGAAGTGATCGAGTCCCGCGGCGGCAAGACCACCCACGGCTGCCATGCCGGTTGCGTCATCCGCTGCTCCCAGCACTATCATGACAAGGAAGGCAAGTACCTCACCAGCGGTTTCGAATACGAGACCGTCTGGGCGCTCGGCGCCAACGCCTGCATCGATAACCTGGACATGATCGCTTATGCCGACCGCGAATGCGATGACGTCGGCGTGGATTCCATCGACGTCACCGTGGCTGTCGGCGTGGCCATGGAAGGCGGCGTCCTCCCCTGGGGCGACGCCAAGGGCGCCCTCGAACTCATCAAGGAAATCCGCAAAGGCACGCCCATGGGCCGGATCATGGGCAGCGGCGCGGCGGCTGTCGGCCAGATGTACGGCCTCTCCCGGGTGCCCGTGGTCAAGCGCCAGGCCATCCCGGCCTACGACCCGCGCGCGGTCAAGGGCGTCGGCCTGACCTACGCCACCACCCCCATGGGCGCCGACCATACCGCCGGTTACGCCGTCGCCACCAACATCCTCAAGGTCGGCGGCTTCGTGGATCCGCTCTGCAAGGAAGGCCAGGTGGAGCTGTCCCGCAACCTGCAGATCGCCACCGCCGCCGTGGACAGCACCGGCATGTGCCTGTTCATCGCTTTCGCCATTCTGGACATCGCCGACGGGTTCAACGCGCTGATCGACATGATCAACGCGCGCTACGGCCTGTCCCTGACGGCGGACGACGTGGTCGAACTCGGCAAGAGCATCCTGCGCACCGAGCGTGACTTCAACAAGCGGGCCGGACTCACCAGCGCCCAGGACCGGCTGCCCGAGTTCTTCGAGGAAGAGTGCGCGCCCCACAACGTGACCTGGGACTTCACGGACGAGGAAATCGATTCGGTGCTCGACTTCTAGCAAGCCTTTCCAGCTACGGAGCGCAACACACTGCGGCACGGGAAAAATACCTCGTGCCGCAGTGAAGGAAACGGCATACCACGGGGTCCGCATGAGCCCCTGAACACGGACGATTCGCAATGGAGGTAAACGGAGATGCTGTTTACCTCCATTGCATATAGAGAGCAGAGATACAAATATTCTCCAGATGGCAACAGATTGCTTCTACTTAATAATCATACCTTGACACCACAAAAAACATCTTGTTCACGACGATCTTGAAAGAGCGTACAGGGAAAGCTGACACGAGAACATCCAACAAGGAGAAAGGCGTGACGGCGTCATCTACAGTCGAAATCCGTGCCTTCATGGGACTATCCAAGTATTTTCGCGATAAAAACTGGACAAATCCAAAGATCGTGACTGTTACCGACGAGATCTCCGGCCTGGAATTGATCACCCGGCTGGGTCTTGCCGAAGACATGGTCGAGGTCATCTTCGTGAATGGAAAAGCCTTTCAACCGTCCTCGGCCGTTGTGTGCGGTGGCGACAGAGTCGCCTTGGCTCCTCCGGGTGTTCCCGGACCTTATCGCGTCTTGCTTGGTTTCAAGAAAATGGGATGACTCTGCAGGCAACGTCCTCATAAAAAACCAAAATGGACCAATCAGCCTTCTCTTGCATTTATGAAAAAGTACATTCTAAGTACACATGAGGAAAAACCATTATCATCGGGGAGTATCGCTATCCTGCAGAAGAAGGGGATACAGGTTGTTTGCGTCCATTCCTGGCTGGACATCGTATCTGTCTGCGAATATATCAATTTTGACCTCATCCTTGGCTATTGCAATTACAATCGTATAAAAATATGTAGAATCCTTGAGTTTGTGAACGACTACTATCTACAGACCAATCGTAAAACGGCGAGTATCGTCCTGCACGAGCATCTCTACCCTTTGAAAGCCGAACAATTCAAATCCCTCGGCCCCTGTTTAAAGGATATCTTCGCCAAGGATACCGCGGAGTCGGACGTGCTCCATACGATCGACAGGCTCTTGCACACCCAGGAGAAAACCGGCTCGCAACGGTTCCACTCCTGGTGGAAACCGAATTTACCCAAAAAAAGAGACGCGACAGGCATCGCCTTGTAATGCTCTCGCACGGCCGCTGTTCCGGCCCGCTTCTTTCGCCGGAACCGGCCCTGTCGGCACGTTGGATGCCGGGGAGACGTATGGAATCCGAAGCCATGTTTCTGGAGCGCTACGGCCGCCACATCGTCCTGCCGGAGATCGGCCTCGAGGGGCAGCGCAAAATCATGCAGGGGAAGGTGCTCGTCATCGGCGCGGGCGGCCTGGGATCACCCGTTGCCTATTACCTGGCCGCGGCCGGGGTCGGCGTGCTGGGTATCGTCGACTGCGATGTCGTGGACCGCTCCAACCTGCAGCGCCAGATTCTCCACACCACGGAGGATATCGGCAGACCCAAGGTTATTTCGGCCAAGGAAAAGCTCAACAAACTCAATCCCGACATTTGCGTGCGGACCTACGAGACGCAGGTCGATGCGTCGAATATCGGGGAGATCATCGCGCCCTATGATTTCGTCGTGGACGGCGTGGACAACTTCCAGACGAAATTTCTGATCAACGACGCCTGCATCCTGGCCGGCATCCCCTTTTCCATGGGCGGCGTGTTGCAGTTCGTCGGCCAGACCATGACCGTACTGCCCGGAAAAAGCGCCTGCTACCGGTGCGTCATGGGCGACGTGTCCAAAAGCGCGCCGACCTGCGCCGAAAAAGGCCTCCTCGGACCGGTGCCCGGCATAACGGGAACCATCCAGGCGACCGAAGTGTTGAAGTATCTCACCGGCACTGGGGAGCTCCTTTGCGACAACCTGCTCATTTTTGACGCAAAGGCCATGGAATTTATGAAGAGCCCTGTCCGGCGCAACCCGGATTGCCGCGCTTGCGGCGCACATCCCGAGAGCCTTGTCCGCAAGGGGGGCAACGGCCCACAACCGTCGTAAAGCGAGGAATCCCCCATGCCCATCGAGATCAAATGCTACGCCACGCTGGCGGATCGCGCCCCGGCCGACGCGGCCGCCTTTCCCGTCGCGCCCGGTGAAACCGTGCTGGAAGTTCTCACGCGGCTCTCCATTGCCGAGGAGGACGTCAAAATCGTTTTCGTCAACGGCGTCATCTCGCCCCTGGACCGCCCCCTGGTCGATGGCGACCGGGTCGGCGTGTTCCCGGCGGTCGGCGGCGGCTGAGAGCGCCTGCCCGGCAGGGCTCCCAGGGAAGCCCCGGCGGGGAAAGGATTCTCACCCCCCTCCCGTTTTTTTTCGTTGCGGCCGTCAACGACCGCCACGCCTTTCGCATTGCGTCTCGCTCCCTTTTTCCCCGAAACGTCTTGCCCCCACACCTCGTTCCGACTTACCGTCTCACGCATACCCCTTGAAAATTTTTCGGGAGGGAGGGGGGTGCGGGGGGAGCCAGCTATGCGCAAAGGGACCGAGGAAAAGACGCCCATCGTGGTGCGGCCCGAGGCTGTGGAGCGCTATTTGCGCGAGGCGTTCGGCGACGGCGCGCGGCTCCTTGGCGTGTGCGCCATGGGCGCGGGCGGCCAGGGCATGAAGGAATTCGGCTACGGCAAGCCGGTGTGCCTGGATTTCGAGGTCGACGGCGAGGTGCGCCACGGCGTGCTGTCCATCATGCGCGGCGACAAGTACGGGCATCAGTTCTACTGGGACCGGGCGGCCATCCTGATGTTCCAGTACGAGGCCGGCGGGCGCATGGAAAAGCACGTGCGGCCCATCGGGCTCGGCTATTTCGACCGGGACGACCGGCTTGTGCCGGTCAGTGCGCCCAAGGAATTTTTCATCATCAGCGAGAAGGCCCAAGGATACGACTATTATCTGGATCTGCAACGCATCCAGAAAACAGGCCTGGAAGACAAGGATGTCCGCATGGCCGGGGAATTTGCCAAGTGGCTGGCCCGGGTGCATGCCGTCAAAAAGGACGACGCGGACCTGTACCTGCGCCGGGTGCGCAATTTGATCGGCGCGTCGGAATGCATCTTCGGGTTGGTGGACGCCTACCCGCATCCGTACGAGCTGTTCCCACCGGAAAAGTTTTGCGCCCTGGAAAAACGCGTGGTCGACTGGCGCTGGAAGCTTCGCGGCTACACCCACCGCTTAAGCGAGGTGCACGGCGACTTCCATCCCTGGAACGTGCTGATCCAGGAAGACGGCGCAAAACGCGACTTCGCCGTGCTCGACCGCAGCCGGGGGCAGTGGGGCGAACCGGCCGACGACGTGGCCACCATGAGCCTCAACTACGTGTTGTTCGGGCTGTACAAGGAACCGAAGCTTACCGGGGATTTCGAGCGGCTCTACATGACGTTTTGGGAGACGTACCTGCGCGAATCGGGCGACGACGACATCCTTGCCGTCATCGCGCCGTTTTTCGTCTTCCGGGGACTGGTCGTGGCCTCGCCCCAATGGTACCCCGGCCATCCGCCCGAGGTGCGCAAGGGACTCCTGCGTTTTCTCGTCAACGTGCTCGAGGACGACCGGTTCGATTGCCAGGACTTCAACCGGTACATGAGGTGACCATGCCCGCCACGCTGTGGTTCACGGGACTGCCCGGATCGGGCAAAAGCGCGGTGGCCCGGGCCGTGGAAAAAACGCTGACCCTCGGCGGCTCCCGCGTGGCGTATCTGGAGATGGACGCCCGGCGCAAGGCCTACTTCCCCAAGCCCACCTACAGCGAGGCCGAACGCGAAGCGGCCTACCGGCTCCTTGCCGAGGAGGCGGCCGGACTGTACCGCGCCGGCGGCCACGACTACATCCTCATGGACGCCTCGGCCCCGAAACGCGCCATGCGCGAGTATGCCCGCTCGCTCATGGGCCGCTTTGCCGAGGCGCACATCCGTTGCGCCCTGGCCACGGCCATGGCCCGGGAAGCGGCCCGCCCCGAAGGGCTGGTCATGGCCGGGCTCTACGCCAAGGCCATGCTGCGAAAGACCACCGGCCGGCAGTTTCCCGGCCTCGGGCAGGTCATCGGCGTGGACGTGCCCTTCGAGGAGGACCCGAAGGCGGAATGCGTCGTGGACGCCGAACACCTCTCCATCGAAGCCTGCCGCGACGCCGTATTGGCGTTTTTGCGAAGGTGGGGGAGCGAAGAGCCCGGAGGGGCGTCGCCCCTCCGGGACCACCCCACCAGGGGCTCTGCCCCTGAACCCCGCCGGGGGAAATAATTCCCCCCGGACCCCCTTTGACGGGAATTGACGGGCATCAATAAACACGCTGCCCCGGGGCCACTTCGCGCTCGGGCTCGAGCAGCACCACCCCACCCTCGCCGTCGAGGCCGAGCACCAGCACCTCCGACAAAAAACCGGCGATACGCTTGGGCGGAAAATTGACGACCGCGATGACCTGCCGACCGGGCAAATCGGCGGCGGTATAGAGATTAGTGACGCGGGCGCTCGACTTTCTGACGCCAAGCTCGCCGAAATCGATGGTCAGCTTGTAGGCCGGGATACGGGCCTTGGGCAGCGGCTCGGCGCTCAGGATGCGGCCGACGCGCATATCCACCTTGAGAAAATCATCAAATACAAGCTGTTCCATCATTTCTTTCCCTTGTTGCACGCCATTCTGTAACCAAACACGGGTTTGCAGGTACTTCTCTTGCAATACGTCCTGTATCGGAGGATCGGATGTCCGAGGGACCCGTGCGTCATTGCCCAGGCTGCGGCCAGGCGCTTCGTTTTCCCGCCGGCATCGGCGGCATGCTCATGGCCTGTCCGGAATGCGGCTACCGCTTCGCCTCGCCCTTCAAGCTGGCCGACCCGGCGGCCACGACCAACGTCCCCACGGTGCGGGCGTCCACGGCCATCGCTTCCAACGGCTCTTTTCCCGAAGCTGCCGGAAGCCCGCGTGAGGAGGCGCAGCAATCCCCGTCCCCCATGCGCCAAATAAAAGAAAAAAGCCTCGCCGCCCGAGTGGCGGCCCTCTACGCGGCCAACAACCGCTAACCCCCTCTTTTTCAAGGGGGGGACAAATTTCATTCGCTCGAACCGAACGGCGTCGGTTCGATTGCTTCCTTTGGCTGGCCGGCGGGCGGTTGGCAGGACGCGCGCGGCGCATATTCGAAGAATACGCCTTCGCGTCCCGCCAACCGCCCGCCGGCCCCAGGCCACGCGCCCCATAGGCGACAAGAAGAGGCCTTACGCCATGGCCCCGGCAGTCAGTCACCCCAATCGCATACGCCTGTGCGGAAGCAATTCCCGAATTCCGGGCGTTCGCCGCACTTTCCCCCCATCCCGTTTCTCATGCAAAAACACCGCAACGAGAAATGGCACCTGTCATCAATACCATTTCGCCCCCTTGAAAAGTTTTTGAAGGGGGTCCAGGGGGAAACTTTTTTCAAAAAGTTTCCCCCTGGCCGCCGGAGGCATACATCCCTCACAACGCCGCCGCTTCGGGGTCATGGCGGGCGAAGGCCGCCCGGGCGCGCTCGAAGCTCGACGTGGCGTAGCAGTAACGGCAGCCGAAGAGGCAACGGTCGTAGGCGCCGATATCCTTGCTCGGGGCGCAGCCGCAACGCGGCCGTTGGTGCGGGTCCTTGCCGAGATCGAGGGGCCTGCCGAGGCGCGTGGCGATCCAGTCCGGGTCGATGCACCGGGCCGGGGTGATGCCCGCTTCCTGATAGAGTTCCGGCTGACAGCAGGTCATAAGCCGCAGGCCGTGCGCGGCGGCCATGTCGCGCAGATCGAAGAGCAGGCGCAGGTGTTCCTCCTCGTCCGGGGCAAACGGCGCGAACCCTTGCCCGGCCAGGGGTTTCATGCGGCTGGCGATCTTGCGATAGGGCTCCATGAAGCTGACCACCACCCGGTCGGTCAGGCCGGCAAGACGGCGGGCCAGCCGGGCAAAGACGCCCCGATGCCAGTCGGGCGGCGTTTTTTCCGTCAGCACGATGGGGTCGTAGCGCCAGGTGATCCGGCCCGGCAGCGCTTCGGCCAGGGCGGCAAACGCCGGCACGGAGACGTCCGGGGCCGGGCATTTGGGGTCCAGCTCCCGGGGATTGGCCAGCACGGTGAAAAGGAAAAAGGGTTCGTGGCCCATGGCTCGCATTTCGGGCAGATGCGGCAGCAGCGGGCGCGGATCGCGGGTCCAAAAGACGATGGCGTCGACGTCTTCCGGAGCCAGGGAAACGCGACTGACCTGGGCGGCGTTGAAGGGACTCACCACCTCGCAGAACCCGGCCCGCAGCCGGTTGAGTAGCCAGCGGGCATAAAAGGCCGGGATGTCCGTGCGGCGGCTGGCGCTTATGATCACCCCTGCCCTTCCCCCATGGCCAGGATTTCCTCGAACACCTCGTCCGGCAGCATGCCCCCGCCTGTGGCCCAGACGATGTGGCTGGCCGTCTTGCCGGCAAGCCGCGGCAGACCGGCGGCGCGCGTCATGGCCGGACCGGCCAACGCGGCGGCGGCGGAAGGCTCCAAGCGCAGCCCGGCCCGCTTCCAGGCGGCGACGACATGGCCCGCCATGGCCGCGTCGGTCACGGTGCACACGCCATCGACTACGGGGGCAACCAGTCGGCAAACGAGTCCCGAGGGACGCGGCACGGCCAGGCCGTCGGCGATGGTGCGGCCGGAAAGCCCCATATCCTTGACGGACACGGCCTCGTGGCGACCGGTGGCCAGCCCGAGCAGCATACACGGGGCCTCGGCCGGCTCGACGAAAATGGCCAGGGCCCCGTCGCCAAGGGCCAGGCGCGCGCCCAGGGCGATGCCGCCGGGCGCTCCTCCCACGCCGCAGGGCAGATGCAGGCACAACGGCCGCTGCGGCGAGACGACGATGCCCAGGGGCCGCAGTTGGGCCGGCAAGCGCAGTCCGGCCACGGCATAGCCCAGAAACAGGTCGCGGGAATTCTCGTCGTCGATGAAATGATTGGTCGGATCGCCGGCGGCGGCGGCCCGGGCCGTGGCGCAGGCGGCGGCGTAGTCCCCGGCGTGCTCCACCACCGTGGCTCCGGCCTCGCGCAGCTTTTCCTTTTTCCAGGGCCGGGCGTCACCCGACATGTGGACCGTGACGGCAAACCCCAGGGCCCGGCCAAGGATGCCGATGGACAGCCCGAGATTGCCGGTCGAGCCCACGGAAAGCGTGTGGCCGGCGAAAAAGGCCCGGGATCGCCCTTCCCCGAGCAGGCGGGAATCCGCGTCCGGGCCGGCGAGCAGCCCGGAGGTGAGCGCCAGCCGCTCGGCCACGGCCAGGACGGCGTGGAACCCGCCGCGCGCCTTGACCGATCCGGCGACGGGAAGCAGGTGGTCGGCCTTGAGGAACACAGGTTCGCGGCCCCCGCCGGCACCGATGGCCTCGGGCAGAGGGAGCAACTGCGATTCGATCACGCCGCCCGTGGGCCGCAGTTCCGGAAACAGGTCCGCCAGGAGCGGCGCGAAGCGGGAAAAACGCGCGGCAGCGGCCCGGATATCGGCCAGCACTCCGGACAACTCCCCACGCAGCTCATCCACGGGGCGGCGAAGCGGATTTTGCCAGAATACGGGTTTGCCGGCCCGCAGGGCGGCTTCCATCACGGTTTCCATAGGGAAACGGTAGCCCAATCGGGGCGCGAGGCCAACCGGGGTGGGGAAAAAGACGCCGCGAAAGAGGCCGCGTCAGCGGATACGCAGCATGGCGTTGCCGCCGATCTGGAATTCATAGTCCACCGGTACTTCCGCCACGTCGCGGCCGCTGTCCCGGTAGCGCCGGAGCACGGCGTCGACGTAGGGGGAGCGCCGGGAATTGATGTCGAGGAGGGGAAAGATGCGCGCTTCGCCGGCCACCCGGAGCATGGCGTCAATGGCGCGGCAGTGGAAGTCGAGGGTCAGGTTGTCGGTATAAAGAAACAGGAAATGGGACGACAGGCAGATGTCGAAGGCCCCGTCCGCAAAGGGCAGCTCCGGCACGCCGCCGGCGACATAGCGCCCCTGCCGCTTGCCGGCCTCGAAATCCTCCAGGAAATCGGCCATGGCGCCAAGGCGCAAATCCCTTAACGCATCCAGGTCCCGTATCCTGTCCCAGCGGAACTGCTCCGCGTTGCGGCGCGTCTGCTCGAGGACGTCGGCGCAGGTTTCATCGATGCGTCGGCGTATGGCCGCCGTCTCCATCCGGTAGATCGGGTCGAGGGAAACCGCGCGTCCGCCCCGCTTCCTCATGCCATGGTTGAACGCTGCCGGGCCGTCGCCACAGCCCAGAATGCGGGCGTCGAGGTCCGCGTCCGACAGGGCGAACATGGAAACGTATTCGTCAAAGGACCTGCCCCAGGGCACGACGGATTCGTATTTTACGGCCACCCCCCAGCCTTACCAGCGCCGGCCCGGGCAGACAAGCGGCATGTCCCGGCCGGCAGGACGCGGGAACGCACGGCGCGCTCCCGCCCATCGCCGTGATCCTATGGAACGTACCGCGGGACATAGACGTGGGAGCGGATGAACGCCTCCATGTCGGTAGGCCGGTCGACCGTGGCCAGGCCGTCGTCGAAGACCAGCCCGGCCACCGCGGCGGCGGTTCTGATCTCGGTTTCCAGGATGTCGGACTGGAGCGGATAGAGGAGCCCCTGGGTCAGCTGGGCGTCTGTCACCTGTTCGGCCACGGCCCTGGCGGCGCGGATGAACATCCGGTCCGTCACGCGGTTGGCTCTCGTGGCGTAGATGGCCATGCCGACGGCCGGGAAGATGTAGAAGTTGTTGGCCTGGCCCGGCAGGAAGGTCCGGCCCTTGTACGACACCGGCGCGAACTGGACGCCGGCGGCGAAAAGCGCCCTGCCCTCGCTCCAGGCATAGGCCTGTTCGGCCGTGCATTCGGCCTTTTCGGTGGGGTTGGACAGCGCCAGGATGACCGGCCTGTCGCCAACCCGGCTCATGGCCTCGACCACGTCCTTGTTAAAGGCCCCGCCCATGGTGCTGACCCCGATCAGCACCGTGGGCCGCAATTCCT
The DNA here is from genome assembly GCA_021730285.1 of Desulfovibrio sp. JY. Lineage (NCBI taxonomy): Bacteria > Pseudomonadati > Thermodesulfobacteriota > Desulfovibrionia > Desulfovibrionales > Desulfovibrionaceae > Desulfovibrio > Desulfovibrio sp. JY. Next base: position 3,113,129 of record CP082962.1, on the reverse strand, counting down.
CCACCGCCCTGGCGAAATCGCTTCGCGGCATGGGGGCGTGGGCATGGGCGTAGGGCTTCTGGAAATCCACCAGATCGGTACGCGAGGATTCCAGCAGCCCGACCACGTCGAACATATGCACCCTGCCCCGCGCCTCTGCCAGGGTAAGGCCCTCGTCGACCAGGGCCGCGCACAGGAGATTGGCCAGCCCGACGCCGGCCGAACCCGCGCCGAGAAAAAGAAACGATTCGTCGGTAAGCTTCGTGCCCTTGGCCCGGCAGGCGTTTATCACCCCGGCCAGGGTGATGCCGGCCGTGCCCTGCACGTCGTCGTTGTAGCAGCAGACCTTGTCCCGGTAGCGCTCGAGAAGATGCACGGCGTCCACGCCCGTCCAGTCCTCGAAATGGATGCAGCAGCCGGGAAAGACCTCCTGCACCGCCGCGACGAACTCGTCCACGAAGGAATAGAGTTCCTGCGTGGCCGGACGCGGTTTGCGCAGTCCAAGGTACAGTGGATCGGCCAGAAGCTCGGCGTTATTGGTGCCGGCGTCGAGCAGCATGGGCAAGAGCCCCTTTGGCGGCACGCCGGCGGCGGCGGTATAGAGCTGCAACTTGCCGATGGGAATGCCCATGCCGTTGGCGCCCAGGTCGCCAAGGCCCAGGATGCGGCCGCCATTGGTCACGCAGATGAAGCGCACATCCTTTTCCGGCCAGTTGCGCAGCACCTCGCGCACCGAGCCCCGTCGCTCGATGGACAGGTACAGCCCGCGCGGATGGCGGAAGATGTGGCCGAACTTGAGGCAGGCCTCGCCGATGGTCGGGTCGTAGATGATGGGCAGAAACCGGGCCGGGTCGGACATGATGGTCTTGTAAAAAAGCGTCTCGTTGTGGTCGAGCAGGCCCACCAGATAGATATAGCGGTCGATGTCCGAATGCTTGTGGCCAAGCTGCAGGCGGACGCGTTCAAGCTGCCTGTCGAGGGTCTCGGTCACGTCCGGGACCAGCCCCACCAGTCCGAGCGACTGCTTTTGCGCCTCGGAAAATGCCGTTCCCTGGTTGCACGCCGGATCAAGCAGCAGTTCCCTGCCGCGTTTGCCTGCCTGGGTCATGCGCCACCTCGCATCCTTTGGGCCGCTTGCGCGACGGTTTGGCCGGGAAAAGATCAATCCTTGGCCACGAACGGCTGGGTCATCCTGGCCGGCACCACGATCCGATCGAACTCCGCCCCGTCCACATAGCCCAGCTCCATGGCCGCCTCGCGAAGCGTCAGGTCGTGCTCCATGGCATGATGGGCGATTTTCGAGGCCTTGTCGTAGCCGATGACCGGGGACAGGGCCGTGACCAGCATGAGCGAACGGCCGACGAACTCGGCGATGCGCCGTGTGTTGGGTTCCATGCCCTCCACCAGGAAGCGGCGGAAGTTGTGCATGCCGTCCGTGAGGATGCGGATTGATTTCATGATGTTGTAGATGATGAGCGGCTTGTAGACGTTCATCTCCAGGATTCCGCCCGCGCCGCCGAAGCCCACGGCCACGTCGGCGGCCATGACTTGGGCGGCGATCATGGTCAAGGCCTCGCACTGGGTCGGGTTGACCTTGCCGGGCATGATCGAGGAGCCCGGCTCGTTGGACGGGATGATGAGCTCGTAAAAGCCGGCCCGGGGACCGCAGGCCAAAAGGCGTATGTCGCAGGCGATCTTGAAAAGCGACACGGCCAGGGTGCGAAGCGTCCCGGAGAGCTGCACCAGGGCGTCATGAGCGCCCTGCACCGTGAACTTGTTGGGCGCCGGGGTAAACGGCAGACCGGTGAGCTCGGCGATGTGGGCGATGGCCGCCTCGGCGAACCCGGGCGCGGCGTTTATGCCCGTGCCCACGGCCGTGCCCCCGAGCGGCAACGCGTAGACGCCGCCAAGGGCCGCCTCCAAACGGGCCACGTCATCGGCCAGCATGCCGACGTAGCCGGAAAACTCCTGGCCAAGGGTCAGCGGCACGGCGTCCTGAAGGTGGGTGCGGCCGATCTTGACGATATTCTTCCAGGCCTCGGCCTTGGCGGCCAGGGCGTCGCGCAGCCCGGTCAGCGAAGGGAGCAGGTCGCGCACCACGCCCATGGCCGCGGCCATGTACATGGCGGTCGGAAAATTGTCGTTGGACGACTGGGACATGTTGACGTGGTCGTTGGGGTGCACCGGCTTTTTGCCGCCAAGGGGCGTGCCGGCCAGCTGGCAGCAGCGGTTGGAGACGACCTCGTTGACGTTCATGTTGAACTGGGTGCCGCTACCGGTCATCCAGACGCGCAGCGGAAACATGTCGTCGTGCCTGTGGTCGAGGATCTCGTCGCACACGGCGCAAATCATGGCCATGGCGTCGCGGGGCAGGCGCTCCTGTTCGGCGTTGGCCAGGGCGGCGGCCTTTTTGAGGATGGCGTAGGAACCGATCATCTCGCGCGGGATGAGGTCGTCGCCGATGCTGAAATGTTCAAGCGACCTCTGGGTCTGCGCGCCCCAGAGCTTGTCCGCCGGGACTTTCACCTCGCCCAGGCTGTCCGTTTCGATGCGCTCGTTCATCCGGCTGTCCTCCTTTGTCAGTCCCGCCCGCCGACCGTTCGACGGCCGCACGGGAATAGGCTCATCCAGCCCGCGTCGCTACGCAGGGGATGCGTGGAATCCTGCCACTGCGGTTACAATAAGGGGCAGACCGCGGCAAGACAAAACCCCGATTTCGTTGCCCTGGGGCGTCACCAAGGCCCTCGGAAAATCAAAGCGCCTGGAACAGAATGCGCGCTCCGACGAAGACCAGGGCCACGGCCAGGCTCTTGATGATCCAGCGGCCTTTCAGGTGATTGGACAGCTGGGCTCCGACCTGGGCCCCGACCATCGCCCCCAGGGCCAGATAGATCGTGCGGTGGACGCCCTGGACGAAAACGCCGGTGAAGACGTGGGTCAGCGTGCCGGCCAGGGCCATGATGGCCAGGATGAAGTGGGATGTGGCCGTGGCCACATGCACGGGGAAGGACAGGATGTAGACCAGGGCGGGCACGTGGATGATGCCGCCGCCGATGCCGAGAAAGCTCGACAGGTAGCCGACGAAGAGGCTGATGATGACGCCCGTGCGCAGCCGGAAGTCGTATTCGTGGACAACGCCGTCATGCTCCACGATGCGCCGGTGGGTAAGCCCGGGCTTCTCCCGGGCGGGACTTGTCGCGCCGTTTCGCCGCACCATGAGAAAAAGCGCCCCGGCGACCAGGATCACCCCGAAAATCACGTCGAAGACGCGGCGCGGCACCCAGTTGCTCGAAAGCGCGCCGATCACCGCCCCGGGCACGGCCGCCATGGCGAATGCCAGCCCGGACTTGTAGTCGATGCGCCCCAGCCGGCCGTAGGCCTGGGCTCCCGAGGCGGCGTTGAAAAAGACCACGGCCAGGGAAATGCTGGTCAGAAGCGACGGGGAGTCGTGCGGATAGAGCAGCAGCAGCACCGGCATGAGCACGAAGCCGCCGCCCGCGCCGATCAGCGTGCCGTACGCGCCGACGCCCAAGCCAAGCAGGATGAAGCCGAAATCATGCAGCAACGCGGGAGACATGCCAAATCCTCCGGCCGGCCCGTGCCATCAGCGTCTTCCCCGCAGCGTATCGAGCAGCGGCCCCAGGGCGGACGGGGCCATGCGCAAAAGCACATTGTCGCGCAGGATGAAGTGATGCTTCATGGCCGCCCCGGCATGGAGCACGAACAGCGCGGCCAAAAGCGTGGCCACCGTGCCGTGCGCGCCTTCGAGGATATCGCGGAGGGTCGCCCCATGGCCAAGGGCCAGCAGCCCGGGCAGTTTCGGCAGGGAGGCCAGGCCGAAAAACTGCGTGTAGCGCGGCGAGAGGCTGTAGATGGACCAGCCGATAAGCGGCTGCGCCAGCAGAAAAACATAAAAAAGGACCTGGACGATCTTGAGCACCTTGCGTTCCCAGGGCCGAAGCGTCGACGGCACGGGCGGCGGAACATGGCCGGCATGCCAGGCAAGCCGCAAAAGCGTCACGACAAAGAGCGTGACGCCAAGGGAGGCGTGCCACATGAAGAGCACACCCCCGGACATGGTCCAGCCGATGGCCAGAAGCGCCAGGACCAGGGCCACGGTGAGCCAATGGATGGTTTTCCAAACCGGGTCGTAGACCGCAGGAACCGTTGTCGTTGCCACATCCGCCTCCCGATCGCTTTTTCCGGACGCGTGTACCGCCCGTCGTTGTGGGGTGGCGCGCCCGACACCTCAATACGTGCTATGCCACCACGGCCGGGGCGTGGCAATGGCTCCCGGCCGCGACATATTCGCCTCGTCCCGCCGGGAAAGGGGCCTGCGCCGCCCTTTACCGCCGCACGGTCGTGCATTATCCTCACCGCAATCATGAAATTTCACGTCACCATCATGGGCTGCCAGATGAACGTCGGCGACGGCGACTGGCTGACCCGGTCGCTTATCAGTCTGGGTTTCACGCCCGCTTCGGAGGAAGAGGCCGAGCTCTTCATCCTTTTCACCTGCTCGGTGCGCGAAAAGCCGGAACAGAAAGTGGCCAGCGAACTCGGCCGCATCGCCGACCGCCACCGGGACAACCCGAACGCCTTCGTGGCGGTCGGCGGCTGCGTGGCCCAGCAGATCGGCCCGGCCCTGTGGCGGCGCTTCCCCATGGTGCGCCTCGTTTTCGGTTCGGACGGCATCGCCGGCGCGCCCCGGGCGCTTGCCCGCCTTGCCGCCGAACCCGGGCTTCGCCTGTCGCTTTTGGATTTCACCGAAACCTATCCCGAGCGCGACCAGTCCTGGCCCGAGGATACGGTGCCGCCCCGGGCGTTTGTCTCCATCATGCAGGGCTGCGACAACTTCTGCGCCTACTGCATCGTGCCCTTCGTGCGCGGCCGCCAGAAATCCCGGGGGCTCCCGGCGGTCGTGGCCGAGTGCGAGGCGCTGGCCGGGCGTGGGGCGCGGGAGATCACGCTCCTTGGCCAGAACGTCAACAGCTACGGCCTCGACAACGCCGGCGACGGCACGTCCTTCGCCCGGTTGCTCGACGCCGTGGCCGCCATACCGGGCATCGCGCGCATCCGCTTCACCACCTCCCACCCCAAGGACTTAAGCGACGACGTCATCGCCCGCTTCGCCGACCTGCCCGAGCTGTGCCCGGCCCTGCATCTGCCGGTGCAGTCCGGCTCCGACGCGGTGCTTAGGCGCATGGGCCGGCGCTACGACCGGGCGGCCTACCTGCTCCTCGTGGACAAGCTGCGCCGCGCCCGGCCGGACATCGCCCTGACCACGGACCTCATCGTGGGCTTTCCCGGTGAAACCGACGACGATTTCCGGCAAACCCTCGATCTGGTGCGTGAGGTTGGGTTTGATAGCGGCTTCTCCTTCATGTACTGTGATAGGCCGGGAACCGTATCCGAGCGCATGGAGCCGAAAATCGCCCAGGAGGTCAAATCGGCCCGTCTGGCCGAGTTGCAGGCCCTGCTCGACGAGCGCCTCACGGCGACCCTGGCCGCGCAGGTCGGACGGACGACCGAGGTCCTCATCGAAGGCGCCAGCCGCCGGGACGGTCCGACCGGCCCCTCCTGGCGAGGACGCGATCCCGGGGGGCGCATCGTCAACATGGCCCTGCCGGGCGTTGCGGATGCCGCCGGAACGATCGTGCGCGCCCGCATCCGTCAAGCCAAAAAGCACTCCCTGATCGGGGAGGCGGAGGCCGACCATGATTGAAATGAAAGTGTTCGGACTGGCCCTTGACGAAGAATCCCAGGTCCCCGTGCTGATCCTCAAGGACATGGAGGAAAAAGCCGTTCTCCCCATCTGGATCGGCGCCATGGAAGCCATGGCCATCTCCCTGGCCCTAAACGACGTGGTGCTGCCGCGCCCCATGACCCACGACCTGCTGCTCAACATGATCGCCAAGCTCGACGGGCACGTGGTGGCCATCCACGTGACCGAGCTCGCCGAAGGCACCTACTACGCCGACATCGAGCTGGAGGTGGAAGGCGGCATCCGCCGCGTGGACAGCCGCCCGTCGGACGCCATCGCCCTGGCCCTGCGAGCCAAGGCCCCCATCCTCGTGGCCGAACCCGTGCTCGAACAGGTGGCGAACGAGGCCAAAAGCGAATCCGTGGTGGCATTTTCCAGCGACGACAGCGACAAGTGGACGGAACTGCTGGAAAAATTCGACCTCGACGACACCAAATACAAAATGTGACGCCATGATTGACCTGCACACCCACACCACCTTCTCCGACGGCGAACTCATTCCCTCGGAACTGGCCCGCCGCGCCGCCAAAGCCGGCTACCGCGCCATGGCCATGACCGACCACGCCGACTTCTCCAACCTGGACCTGATCCTCACCAACATCGGCCGGTTCGTGGCCGAAACCGGGGCCTTTCTCGGCGTCACCGTGCTGTGCGGGGTGGAGATCACCCACGTGCCGCCGCCGCTGATCCCCCACCTGATCGAAATGGCCCGGGAACGCGGGGCGCAGATCGTGGTGGTGCACGGCGAAACCATCGTCGAGCCCGTCGAAACCGGCACCAACCTGGCCGCCATCGAGGCCGGGGTGGACATCCTGGCCCATCCGGGACTCATCACCCCGGAAGAGGCGGAACTGGCCGCCGAACGCGGTGTGGCGCTCGAAATCACCACCCGCAAAGGCCATAGCCTGACCAACGGCCACGTGGCTGCCCTGGCCCGGCGCTTCGGGGCGAAACTCGTCATCGACAACGACGCCCACGCCCCGGACGACCTCGTCTCCCAGGAACGCCGCAAGAAAATCGCCCTCGGCGCGGGACTCAGCCACGAGGAATACCTGCAAGCCGAGGCCAACTCCCGGGACATCGTCTCCCGGATTCTCGGCGCGGGGCGCATGGGCTGATGTCCCATCCCGCGAAAAATCCGCCAAACCTTGCCACGCCCCACCGTTGCGTATAGGCGTGGCAGCATCACCCCTTTCTCAAGGAGCGACCATGCCCAGACTTCTTGGACTCCTCATCGCCGTCCTCATGCTGTCCAGCCTCTCCGGCTGCGGCTACAACCAGATGCAGACCAACGAGGAGGCGGTCAACGCCGCCTGGGGCAACGTGGAATCGGCCCTGCAACGCCGTCTGGACCTCATCCCCAACCTCGTGGCAACGGTCAAAGGCTACGCCAGCCATGAAAAAGACACCCTGACCGCCGTGGTCGACGCCCGGGCCAAGGCCACGCAGGTGAAAATCACGCCCGAAACGCTCAATGACCCCAAGGCCATGGCCGCCTTCCAGCAGGCCCAGGGACAAATGCAGTCCTCCCTGTCGCGCCTTCTGGCCATCGCCGAAAACTACCCGCAGCTCAAGGCCGACCAGAACTTCCGCGACCTTCAAAACCAGCTCGAGGGCACCGAAAACCGCATCAACGTCGCCCGCCAGCGCTACAATCAGGCCGTCGAAATCTACAACGCCTCCATTCGCACCTTCCCCAATTTCATCACCAACTCCCTGATGCTGCACTTAAAGCCCAAGGAATACTTCAAGGCCGACGAGGCCGCCAAACAAGCGCCCAAGGTGAAATTTTAGGGAAGAGAAAGAGGTTAAGATGCCTCCGGCGGCCAGGGGGAAACTTTTTGAAAAAAGTTTCCCCCTGGACCCCCTTCAAAAACTTCTCATGGCAACTTGTACAATCTCAGCGTGTTATGAATTGGGAGGCGCATGCCCGACATAAGTAGCCCAACCAATGTGTTGCCCTGGCAGGGCGCGGCGCGCATGCGGCGTGCTTGCCGCGAAGCGGCATGCGCCGGCGCATCGGCCCGCGCCCCGCGCCCGAGCCCCCCGTCAGGGGGGTCCGGGGGGCCCTCGGCCCCCCGGCGGAGGGGTCCAGGGGAGGCGGCGCCTCCCCTGGCCGCCGGAGGCCTCATCAGCATCATCTTCGCCCTCCTCATCCTTTGCGTCACGACATCGGCGATGGCGTTGGAGGTGCCGAAGCTCACCGGGCGGGTGAACGATTACGCCAAGTTGCTGTCGCCCCAGGCCAAGGCCAGGCTCGACGCCGAGCTGGCCGATTTCGAGCGTTCGGATTCGACCCAGGTGGTGGTGCTGACCATCCCGTCCCTCGAGGGCGAGTCCTTGGAGGAGTATTCCATCAAAGTAGCCGAGGCCTGGGGCATCGGGCAAAAGGGCAAGGACAACGGCGTACTGCTGCTCGTGTCCAAGGGCGACCGCAAGGTGCGCATCGAGGTGGGCTACGGCCTGGAGGGAAAGCTTACCGACGCGCTGTCCGGGCGCATCATCGACTATGCCATTGTGCCGCAATTCAAGACCGGCAATTTCGACGCCGGCATCACGGACGGCGTTTCGGCCATCATGCAGGCCGTGCGCGGCGAGTACAAGGCCCCGCCCTCCCATAAGGGCAAGGGGGGGGACGACAACGCGGTGTTCGGTCTTTTCATTTTGGCCATCATCCTGACGGCCGTATTATCCGGGCTTCCGGCCCCGGCCCGGGCCGGCATCTTCGGCCTGACCATGCCGGGTGTGGGCGCGCTTTTCGGCCTGGGGATCGGCATGCTGGCCTTGCTGTGCGTGGGCGGCATCGCGCTCGGGCTGATCGGGCCGTTTCTGTTCAGCTCCGGCCGGGGCGGCGGCGGCGGTTTCTTCATCGGCGGCGGGGGCGGCGGCTTTGGAAGTGGAGGAGGCGGCGGCTTCTCCGGGGGCGGCGGCGGTTTTGGCGGCGGCGGCTCGTCGGGAAGCTGGTAGGAGGCTCTCATGCGTCATCTGGTGAATGCGTTTTTGCCCGCCGGGGACCGGGAAAAAGTGGTGGCGGCGGTGCGCGCGGCCGAGGGCACGACCTCGGCCGAGATCGTGCCCATGGTGGTCGGGGCCAGCGATTCCTATCCCAAGGCCGAGCTGGCCTGCGGCCTGGCCCTAGGGCTTGTGGGCGGCGTCCTTTGCGCGCTGGTTTTCGGCACGCGCGGCATGTGGCTTTTCCTGCTTTATTTCGGCTTGTTCGCCCTGGCCGGATTCCAGGCCGTCAAACGCCTGCCCTCTCTCAAACGACTTTTCGTTTCCAAGCCGCGCGCCAGCCACGAAACGCTTGTCGCGGCCCAAGCCGCCTTTTACGCCCAGGGCCTTTGCGCCACTGCCGACCGCAACGCCTTGCTCATCTACATTTCCGTTTTCGAACGGCTGGTCTTCGTGCTGCCCGACACGGGCCTGGCCGGTCGGATCGATCCCCGAATCCTCGAGGCGGGGACGGCCGCGCTTTCCGCGGGCATCCGGCAGGGACGCCCCTGCGAGGCGCTGACCGCCGTCATCGGCGATCTGGCCACCGCCCTGGCCGCGCTCTATCCGCCGCGCCCCGGCGACGCCAATACGCTCAAGGACCTTATCCTGCTCTGATCCGCTCCATTCCCGGACTTTTCCTTTTTTCCGGCCAAGGCGTTGCAATCCCTCGCGCCTGTGGCATACTGTCGGCAATTATCACTATGACCGTTTCAAACGGGTCATACGGAGGACGTATGGATCAGTATCACGAGCCCGTTGCCGAACTTTCGCCCCAGGACCGGGATTTCGTCCGGGCGCTCAACAGCGTCAAGGAAGAGCTGGAAGCCATCAACTGGTACCATCAGCGCGTGGCCGCGGCCACCGATCCCCAGATCAAGGCCATCATGGCCCACAACCGCGACGAGGAGATCGAACACGCCGTCATGGGCCTGGAATGGCTGCGCCGCAACATGCCGGCCTGGGACGAGAACATGCGCACCTACTTCTTCACCAGCGGCGACATCACCGCCCTGGAAGGCGCTGCCACCGGCGGTGAAGGTGGCGCTGGCGCACCCGCCGGCAAGGCGACTTCCGGCGGGTCCCTCGGCATCGGCAGCCTGAAAGGAAACCGTTAAGCACCGTTACGGGAGTACGCCATGGATATCTTGAAACGCGATCTCGCCCCCATCACCGCAGCCGCCTGGGACGCCGTGGACAGCCGCGCCCGCCAGACGCTGACCAGCATGCTTTCCGCCCGCCGGGTGGTGGACGTGACCGGTCCGCTCGGCTGGGAATACGCCGCCGTGCCGCTCGGCCGCATCGACTACAGCCATCCCCAGTCCGTCTCCGGCATCACCTACGGCCTGCACCAGGTCAAACCGCTGGTCGAGGTCAAGGTGCCCTTCACCCTGGACATCGCCGAAATCGACAATGCGGCCCGGGGCGGCAAGGACATCGATCTGGCCGGCCTCGACGAAGCGGCGGAAAAACTGGTCCGGTTCGAGGAAGAGGCCCTCTATCACGGCTTCGCCCCGGCCGGCATCAAGGGCCTGTCGGAAGTCTCCAGCCAGTCGCGCATGAGCGTGGGCGACAATCCCGAGGACATCGCCGAAGTCGTCTCCAAGGGGCTTACCGCCCTGCGCAAGACCTCGGTGGAAGGCCCTTACGCCCTGGTGGTCGGCCCCGAGATGTGGGTGGCCCTGTCGGGACACGTGCGCGGCTATCCGCTGTCGCAGTACCTCGAAACCATGCTCGGCGGCGAAGTCATCGTCAGCCCCTTTATCGAGGAAGCCTACCTGCTCTCGACCCGGGGCGGCGACCTGGAGATGACCCTCGGCGGCGACATCGCCATCGGCTATTCCTCCCACGACACGGAAAAGGTGGCGCTCTTCTTCCTGGAATCATTCACTTTCCAGGTGCTCGACCCCACCGTGGTGGTGCGGCTGGACCGGAACAAATAACACGCCCGCTTTTGCCTGACGGCAAGAAGCCCCGTCGCCGTTTTCGGCCGTGTCTTCACGGATACGGCCGGAAACGGCCCCGCCCCTTCCCCGACCCTCCGGCTCCCCGCCGGACCGCCCCGCACCATCGCCGCCAAGCCCGTCCGGGCCATAGCGCAGGCCTTCATGACACTTTTTCGTAACAATCCGCCATGATGCGACCCCCCAAATATCTTTCCAACAGCCTGATATTTCGCCACAAAATTGGAAGTGCCTTTCTTTTCCATACTGTCACGCTTTTATTGTTTTCGTGTTTCAATAAGTTTAATATGCTGTTTTATTTAATGTTAAAAATAACACTACTTACACGAAAAAAATAATTTGCGTGTGAGTTAGAAATGCCTTATCTCTTTTCCCACGAGGACAAAGTTTTTCGGCAGGAAGGCATCAGGCACTCGCCCCTCCCCGCAACACCATAAAAACAAGGAGAACCTCCATGAAAGTCAGCGCCCGCAATCTGATCCCCGGCACCGTCAAGAAGGTTTCCATCGGCATGGTCAACGCCGAGGTCGTCATCGAAGCCGCTCCCGGCGTCGAGATCGTTTCCGTGATCACCAAGGAATCCGCCGAAGGCCTGGGCCTCAAGGCCGGTTCCAAGGTCAAGGCCATGGTCAAGGCCACCAGCGTCATGGTCGTCACCGACTAGTTTCGCCGCAAACAACCGACCAAAAACTCAAGGAGAAATACCATGAAAGTCAGCGCTCGCAATCTGATCCCCGGCACCGTCAAGAAGGTTTCCATCGGCATGGTCAACGCCGAGGTCGTCATCGAAGCCGCCCCCGGCGTCGAGATCGTTTCCGTGATCACCAAGGAATCCGCCGAAGGCCTGGGCCTCAAGGCCGGCGCCAAGGTCAAGGCCATGGTCAAGGCCACCAGCGTCATGATCGTGACCGACTAACAGCATTATCGCGCCAGCCAAAAGCCCGGCCGCCTCTCGCGAGGCGACCGGGCTTTTTTTATGGGGAGAGGAGGAGGAGAAGGAACCGGGGGAGGGAACCCTTTTTTGCAAAAAAGGGTTCCCTCCCCCGGACCCCCACCCTCCCCAAAAATTCTTAACGGGGTCGAAGAGCGCTCACTCTTCCAAGGCTTCCGAGAGTCTTCTTCCATATCCATTCGCCCCGCAGGGGCGACGGCGTGGTGGCGGCGGAATTTGCCTGGGACGAGCTTGTCGCGAAGCGACATGCACCGTCCCGACAAATTCCGCCGCCATCTTCTCCACTCTCCGCCTTGCCGGCAACCATCCCCGCCTCCACCCGACCAAAGCACACCGGACGGGGGGCACGGGGGGCGCGCTCGCCCCCCGGCGGAATGCAGAGGCAGAGCCTCTGCCGGGGCCTGGGGCAGGGCCCCAGCCGCCAGCCCGTCAGCCCGCCAGCCAGCAGAACGCCTAACGCCTAGCGTTGCTCCATGGCGTCGAGCAGCCAGTTGGCTCCCGGCGAGGCGTTGTCGCGGACGAAGCGCCAGTGGTCGAAGCGGTCGGTGTTGTGGGGGGCGTCCTTCTCGTGGATGAGCACTTTGTAATCCACGACCATGACGGTTTGGGAGCCTTCCTCGCGGTGTTCGGCCAGGGTCGCCTCGACGAGCAGGATGTCCGGCGCGGGCGGCGGCGACAGGGGCAGGCTGTTTTTGAGGTTGGCCAGAAACCCGGGCGTGGTGAAATTAGCCAGATCGTCGAAATCGCGTTTGGCGATGGCGGGGAGAATGCGGCCGTAGGCCATTTTTGCTCCGGCCAGGAATTCCTCGTCCGGCGTCGCGTCTGCGGGGGGTTGGCCGGCGGGCTGGGCCGCGGTCTTGGCCGATGGCGTCGAGCGCAGGGCATCCCAGGTGGCCTGGGCATTGGTGTACATGTCGCGTTTTGCCCGTTGCGGGGGAGCCGGCGGCGGCGTGGCGTCGTAGGGTTCGGCGGGACCGGAGCGGTCGTAGGGCGGCTGCGACTGGCCTTGGCCGGAACGGCGCGAACGGCCGAGCAGCAGGCGCAGAAGCAGGAAGATGACCAATCCGATCACGAGCAGGTCGAGGACGCGTGGCCCGGTGAACTCGTCGCCGCGCAAAACGCTGCCGAGCACGCCCCCGGTCAGCGGGTCGGCCAGGGCCACGCCGGGCGCGGCGGCAACAAAACCGAGGCAGCCGGCCCCGACCAGGGCGGCACGGCCGCGCCAGCGCCAGAAGCGGCCAAGGGGAAATGCGATACGAGGGTGCTTCTCCATACTGTTTTTTTGTCAAAGCCGCCCGGCCAAGTCAATGCGCAAGACTTGACGCCCTGTAAAAATTCCTGACACCCCCCTTCCCCCGAAAATGGAGCAACCGGTCGGTACGATATGAAATACATGAGCATTCACGCTTTGCATGTTGGCATGTCCTTTGCGTGATGCTTGTGGCGGGGCCATGTCGTCCCGCGGGTTTTCATGACTTTTGCGACAACATGGCAGAGCGCGTGTGGGCAAGGCGATACGGGATGCGGTCCATATAGAGATGGACCGGAGGGGGTTGCAATGGGTATCCGGCGGAAATTGTTCCTCTTGATAGGCGTATGTGCGCTGGGTTTTCTCTGCTCGGTCGCCGCGGACCGGACCGGCAAGTATTATGCCGCCAAATACCGCAACCTCGAGGGACTGGCGGCGGATGCCTATACCGAACTGTTGCAGGCCCGACGGGAAGAGAAGAACTTCCTGCTGCACCTGGACCCGAAGTATGTCGCGCCGACCCTGGCCCATGCCGACAAGGTCAGGGAGGACATCACGCTGCTGTCGGGCCTGGATGCGGCCATGGCGCAGGAGGTCCGGGGAGCGTTGACGGAACTGGCCGCTTACCGCAAGGGCTTCGAGGATCTTGTCGCCACCCAGCGCAGCAAGGGATTCGATGAAAACCAGGGGCTGATGCGCAATTTCGTGTACGCCGCCAGGGACCTGGATACGAAGTTCAAGCCGGTGACGGACAAGGATTTCCAGATCGTTTTGCTCAGCATCCGCCGCCATGAGAAAAACTGGCAGTTACGTGACGCGGAGACCTACGTGGGCAAGGTGGACGCGGCGGTGAAGCAACTCGGAACCATGGTCGCCGGCAACCCGGACCTGACCCCGGAGCAGAAAAAGAGTTTCACCACGGTCCTCGACACCTACCAGCGCAGTTTCAAGGATTACGTCGCGGCCAGCGCCAAGGCCAAGAATATCGCCGCCGCCATGGTGCAAAACGGCCGGGATCTCATGCCCCATTTCGAAAAGATCGAGCGCTTCTACGCCGCCCGCCGAGGCGAGGTCCAGACGATCGTGGACTGGTCCATGCTGGCCGTCCAGGGATCGCTTGGGGTCGTCGTGCTGTTCGTGATCCTGTGGATCATTCGCGGCATCACCGGCTCACTTTCGGCGCTCGGGGCCTATTCCAGACAGGTGGCTTCCGGCGACCTGGACGCCCGGCCCAAGGGCCACTTCGAACGCGAATGCGCGGTGCTGCGCGACGACATCACCGCCATGGTGGCCAACCTCAAGGAAAAGATGCGTCAGGTGGCCGAGAAGCAGGCCGAGGCCAGCCGGCAGGCCCGGGCCGCCGAGGAAGCCATGCTCGAAACCAAGCGCAAGGAAGAGGAACTGGCCGCCACGCTTTCCCGGATGCAGGCCGTGGCCGATGAAGCGGGCAATATCTCGCGCCGCCTGTCCACCGCCGCCAAGGACCTCTCCGCCCAGACCGAACAGTCGGCTTCCGGCGTGGAGCTGCAACGCCGCCGCGTGGACGAGACCGCAACCGCCGTCAGCCAGATGAACGCCACCGTCCTCGAAATCGCCTCGAACGCCGGCGCCGCCGCGCAAACCGCCGAGGAAACCCGCGACAACGCCACCACGGGCGCGGACGTGGTCAAGCAGGCCGGACAGTCCATGGCCAAGGTCAACGACATCGCCATGGAGCTCAAGGCCGACATGGGGAGCCTCGGCCAGGAAGCCCAGTCCATCGGCGAGGTCGTCGGCGTGATCAACGACATTGCCGACCAGACGAACCTGCTGGCCCTAAACGCCGCCATCGAGGCCGCCAGGGCCGGCGAGGCCGGACGGGGATTCGCGGTCGTGGCCGACGAGGTCAGAAAGCTGGCCGAGAAGACCATGGTGGCGACAAAGGAAGTGGAATCGCGCATCCGGGCCATTCAGGAAGCCGCCGGGCGCAACATCAAGAGCATGGACCAGGCCGTTTCCGCCGTGGCCGACGCCAACGCCCTGGCCGGACACTCCGGCGAAGCCATCCTCGCCATCGTGGGCCATGCCGACGCCACGACCGGTCAGGTCCAGTCCATCGCCACGGCGGCCGAGGAGCAGTCCGCCGCCTCGGAGCAGATCAGCCGGGCCATAACCGAGATCAACCAGGTGGCCGACGACAATGTGGCCGGCGTCGAGGCCACGGCCAAGGCCGCCCATTCCCTGGCCGCCATGGCCGACGAGCTCAAGGCGCTCATTGCCCGGCTGCGCGGCGATCAGGCCGCGCTTCCCGGCCCCCGCGCCCTGGCCGCCTGACCGCGCAGCCCCAAACGGCCTGCCGGTGCCTTGGAAACCCCGTGGAAGCGCCCGATCCCGGCCGCGGTGACGGAAAACGTTGCCACGGCCGGCCGGCGTCGGTAAGACCCTAACCGGCATCGACGTCGATACGGCGGGTCGCAACCATGGCCTTACCCCCGGCACCGGCGGACGCCGAGAAGACAAACACCCATGACCGACGCCAAAACCGCCTTCGGACTCGCCGCGCTCTCCCGCCTGGGCCTACGCGCCCGGGTCTATCTGCTGCTCGGAAGCCTGCTTGCGGTCAACATGACCGGCCCGGTCATCATGATCTGGTACGCGGCCATGGCCCGGGACCTCTACACGGCCACGGCCGACAAGGACCTGGCCGCCCTGACCGCCGCCCACGAGCTGGAAAACGCCCTGCTCAACCAGAAGGGCTACGCCACCTACTATTATTTGAGCCATGACGCCTCCTGGCTCGGCAAACTCGACGAAAGCCGGCGCAACTTCAGCCAGTGGCTGGAGCGCATCCGCCAGCAGGTGGACGCGCCCGAGGCAATCCAGCTGCTCGACGCCATCACCCGGGCGTACAAGAAATACGCCGACGCCAAGGACAACGTCATCGACCTCTACCAGCAGGGACGCATCGAGGCGGCCAAGGACCAGCACTGGGAGGTGCGCGACGAGTTCGACGACCTGCGCGACCTGTGCGAGCGGTTCAAGGACTTCTTCCGCAACCGCATGCGCCGCACCGGCCGCATCTATCTGGAACGGACCGACATGGTCATGGGCGTGGCCGTCATCGGCGTGGCGATAAACGCCAGCCTGGGCTTTTTCCTGGCCTACGTCCTGGTCAGCCAGATCCTCGACCCCATCCGCCGGCTGGCCCGGGGCGAACGGAGCAAGGAGGCGCTCGCCGGCGTGTCCAACGAGGTCAAGGCCATTGGCCAGAAGTTCCGCGACCTGGAAAAGGACGTGGACCAGGCCCATCTGGACCTGGAGCAAAGCCGGGGGCACCTCATGCAGTCCGAAAAGCTGGCCATGGCCGGACGGCTCGCCGCCGGCGTGGCGCATACCATCCGCAATCCGCTGACCTCGGTCAAAATGCGGCTGTTCTCCCTGGAGCGCGGGCTCAAGCTCGACCCGACCCAGAAGGAGGATTTCGAGGTCATCGCCGAGGAGATCGGCCATATCGACACCATCGTGCGCAACTTCCTGGAGTTCGCCCGGCCGCCCAAGCTCACCGCCCAGCCCGTCAGCCTCTCCGACGTGGTCGACACGACGCTGACCCTGCTCAAGCACCGCCTGGAATCCTACAACGTCACCGTCACCCTGGACCGGGTCCGCCCCCTGCCCCCGATCAACGCCGATCCCGACCAGCTCAAGGAAGCCCTCGTCAACCTCGTGCTCAACGCCTGCGAAGCCATGATCGAAGGCGGCGAGATTCACATCCGCGAGGAGGTGGGCGTGCTCGACTCCTACGGCCATATCCTGGCCGTGCGCATCTCGGACAGCGGGCCAGGCATCCCGCAAGCGCTCATC
Organism: Desulfovibrio sp. JY; assembly: GCA_021730285.1. Classification (NCBI taxonomy): domain Bacteria; kingdom Pseudomonadati; phylum Thermodesulfobacteriota; class Desulfovibrionia; order Desulfovibrionales; family Desulfovibrionaceae; genus Desulfovibrio; species Desulfovibrio sp. JY. Next base: position 3,096,390 of record CP082962.1, on the reverse strand, counting down.
GAGAACATCTTCCAGCCGTTTTTCACCACCAAGGGCGAGGGGTCGGGCCTGGGGCTGCCCATCGTCAAGCGCATCGTCGAGGAGCACGGCGGCTGGATCACGGTCCAGTCCCCGGAGAGCAAGGGGGCCACGTTCACCATGGTCTTTCCGTACGAAGGGGCAGGCGAATGGAACAGATCCTGATCGTCGACGACGATCATCAGCTGCGGATGAGCTTCGAACGGCTGCTGGCCGCCGAGGGCTTCGAGGTGCGCACCGCCTCCTCGGGCGAGGCCGGCATCACGGCCGTACGCGAGGCCGCGCCCGACGTCGTGATCATGGACGTGCGCATGCCCGGCATCTCCGGGCTCGAGGCCTACGCCGCCATGCGCGAGATCGAGCCCAGGCTCCCGGTCATCATCATGACCGCCTACGGCACCACGGACATCGCCATCGAGGCCACCAAGCTGGGGGCCTTCGACTATATATTGAAGCCCTTCGACATCCCGGACATCCTGAAGCTCATCAACAAGGCCATCGCCGCCGGCCGGTCCATGCGCAGCCGCGTGGCCGTCGGCGAGGAAGGCGAGCAGGCCCTGGCCGCCGACGCCATCATCGGCCGCAGCCCGGCCATGCAGGAGCTTTACAAGGCCATCGGCCGCGCCGCGCCCACGGACGCCACGGTGCTCATCCGCGGCGAATCCGGCACCGGCAAGGAGCTGGTGGCCCGGGCCGTCTACCAGCACTCGCTACGGGCCGACAAACCCTTCCTGGTCATCAACTGCGTGGCCATCCCCGAAACCCTTCTGGAATCCGAGCTGTTCGGCTACGAAAAAGGCGCCTTCACCGGGGCCACCGGCCGCAAGGTGGGCAAGATCGAGCAGGCCAACCACGGTACGGTCTTCCTCGACGAGATCGGCGACATGCCGCTGGCCATCCAGGCCAAGATCCTGCGCCTGCTCCAGGAGCAAAACGTGGAGCGGCTCGGCGGACGGCAGGTCATCCCGGTGGACGTGCGCATCATCGCCGCCACCAACCGCGACCTGGAAGAGGCCGTGCGCCAGGGGCAGTTCCGCGAGGACCTCTACTACCGGCTCAAGGTCGTCAGCCTCACCCTGCCGCCGCTTCGCGAACGCCCCAGCGACATCGCGCTTCTGGTGCGCTATTTCATGGCCCGCTACGCCAAGGAGATGGGCCATCCCGATCCCGGCGTGTCCGAGGCGGCCATGGCGCTTCTCACCGCCAATCCCTGGCCGGGCAATGTGCGCGAACTTGGCAACACGGTCAAAAAGGCGCTCATCTTCAACCGGGGAGCAACCCTTGGCCCGGAGGAAATCCAGAAGGCCTCGGGCGAACCGCTGCGAAACGGCGACCTCGCCGCCCAGGCCACGGGCGACGCCCTGGCGGATTTCATCCGCCGGCAACTCGCCTCCGGCCGGGAAAGCCTGTTCGAGGAGCTCATGGACCACTTCGGCCAGCTCGTCATCCGCGAGGCCCTCGAAGCCACGGGCGGCAACCGCACCCAGGCCGCCAGGCTCCTCGGCCTGTCCCGACCGACCTTGATCGCCAAGATCGAAAAGTACGGCCTGCGCATCGAATCCCGCGTGCGCGACAGCCGCTCCTGATCCCGTTCCCTTTTACAAGCCGTAAAAATAGCTGACAGCCCGGATGTCGCAACGCTTGCGGCGTTGATCGGCTGTTTTTGAAAAATCGTTTTATTACAACGAACTAGCTCTTCCCCAGATTCCCCTCTCCCTGGCACGGGAGTTGCGATGTCCTGACAAAACCTTGTCAGGGAGCATGCGGTGAAACGTTGCCAGGCCTCGCTCGTCATAGCCGAGAGAAACGCCAATATCCGGGAACTGCTGCGCCGGGAATTCGGCCGCGAGGGCTACGCCGTCACCACGGCGAGCTCCGGCGCCGAAGTCCTGGCCTTGCTGCGGGAACCGGAGTTGGTGGATCTGCTCGTGCTCGACGCCGAGATCGGCGGCAGCGACGGCGCAAGCCTTGTGCCGCGCCTGACCCGGCTCTTCCCCCGATTGCCCGTCGTGCTGCACGTCTTCGCCGGCCAGGAAGGCGACGAAGGCAGCGTGGTGCGGGTGCGCAAGGAAGGGGATTTCGAGCGCCTCAAGCACGTCGTGCGCGAGGTGCTCGCCAATCGGGCCGGACAGGACGAACCCGGCAAGGCAGGCTAGGGGAAAGCGAAGCAAACGTCGCGGGGTTGGGGTATCGCGCGACGTAAAGCGCGCGAACACGGACTTTCAAAACGGAGGAAGAAGGAATGGGATTCGGCAGGCAGGTCTATGAATTCCTCAAGGCAGGATCGATCGCTCATGCGCAATGGGATTTGGAAGTATCCACATCCATCATAAAAAATCGTAAAAAGCTGCTCATTCTCGGGATCCTGTTGCTGCCCATCATCGCGGTCTCCTTTGCCGAAGCCGGCGGTTATCTCGGCGGCAAGCACGCCTATGCCCCGGCCTTTTACACCTCGACGATCTTCTTTGCCTCCATCGCCGTGGGCCTGGCCGCCGGGCTTATCACCGGCTGCATCGGCGCGGGCGGCGGATTTATCATCACTCCGGCGCTCATGTCCGTCGGCGTCAAAGGCATCCTGGCCGTCGGCACCGACCTCTTCCACATCTTCGCCAAGGCCATCATGGGCACCACGGTCCATAAGAAGCTTGGCAACGTCTCGGTCAAACTGGCCATCGCCTTTCTGGTGGGCTCTATCTCCGGCACCTTCGTCGGCGGCGCCATCAACAAATGGTTTTACAACAAGGACCCGCTCCTTTCCGATACCTTCATCAGCATCATTTACGTGTTGATACTCGGCTTCCTGGGCATCTACGCCATGACGGACTACATCCGGGCCACCCGCAAGACGGCCCCGGCCGCCAGCAGCAGCACTGACAGTCACGGCGGAGCCACGGGCGTCACCAGCATCGGCGCGAAACTGCAAAATCTCAACGTCGCCCCCATGATCCCCTTCGACGAGGACTTCGTGCCCGGCGGCAAGCGCATCTCCGGCTGGATCGTGGCCTCGGGCGGCCTGCTCGTCGGCATCCTGTCCGCGCTGATGGGCATGGGCGGCGGTTTCGTCACCTTCCCCATGTTCGTCTACATCTTCGGCGTCTCTTCCATGACCACCGTGGGCACGGACATTTTCCAGATCATCTTCACCGCCGGCGTCGGCTCCATCGCCCAGTACGCCATTTACGGCTACGTGTTCTATTCCCTGGCCGTCGGCATGCTGCTCGGTTCCCTGCTCGGCATCCAGGTCGGCGCGCTGACCACCAAGGTGGTCAAGGGCATCCATATCCGGGGCTTTTACGCCATCACCATCCTGGCCGGCTTCATCAACCGGATCGCCGCGCTGCCGAAGAAGTTCATGGAAATGGGCTATATCAACTGGCCCAAGGCCGTGGTGGGCAATATCGAGTTCGTCGGCAACATCCTCTTCTGGATCGTGGTGGCCGTGTTCATGGTCTGGGTCATCAGCAAGTTCGTCACCAACCTCGCCAATCTCCATCACCAGGAGGTGAACTAGCCATGATCGCCAGCAAGAAAAAGCTGACCACAGGCATTCTCCTGATGGCCTCCTTCATCGGCGTTCTCATAGTGATTTTCCTGCCCATATTCGGCCAGGGTCGAAACGGGCTGGAATTCTCCGACGATTTCTTCAACAAGCTGGCCAAGGGGTCCTCGTACTTCATCCCCAAGGTCAAGGCGGAAGTCGACACGGTCATGGACAAGCAGCTTGACGTCACCGTCAAGTTCAAGGACCCCACTATCGCCAAGACGGCCGATATCCTGCTGGCCAAGGTCGGCGCGAGCGGCGAGGCCAAGGGCGACCTCTATGAGATCAAGGGCAACCTGCACAAGATCCTGTCGCAGGTGTTGACCGACTCGGACTACATGTACAAGGACGAGGGCAAGCCCGTGGCGGACTTCTATGGCATGGACGAGAAGAAGGCCATGGAGACCTGGTACACGATGCTGGCCGCCATGATCCAGCCCTTGCAAAAGCAAAAGCTCATCCATGAAGCCAACGTCGTCAACGACGTCAACCAGAAGGCCATCGAGCCGGCCTACAACTTCTACGGCATCCCGGCCGAGCACGTCAGCGAAAAGATGCTGCTCGTCACGGGGATGCTGGCCTTCTACCTCCTCTACACCGTCTGGTACGGCTTCGCCATCTTCGACATCTTCAACGGCATCGGGCTTTCCATGACCCGGTCCAAGATGAAGAAGGAAGTGTAACCCCCCCGCCCCCCAAAAGGGCGAAACCCCGGTCCGTCATGTGGCGGGCCGGGGTTTTGTATTGTGAAGGGGCGGTTGCGCGGCCGCCATGGCGGAAAAGGCAAAAAAGAGCCGCCTGGCGCGCATCGCGCCGCGAAAGCCGCGAAGAGTTCCGTGGGGCAAGAGGACGGGGAGAGCGCCGTCCGCGCGCCGGCAAGGGGAGGGGCCGCCCCCGGCTATTCGATGATGCCGAGGTTTTTGAGCAGATGCAGCAGCATGTGCTTGTCGATGGGCTTCGGGACGTACGAGGTGGCCCCGCCCTTGTAATAGGCTTCCACCACGTTTTTGGGATCGTCCAGGGCCGTGGTCATGACCACCTTGGCTTCCTGGGCCGGCGTGATGCCGCGCTCCCGCTCGATGGCGCGAATGGTCTTGAGCGCCGTCTGCCCGTCCATCTCCGGCATCATGATGTCCATGCAGATCAGGTCGTAGCGATTGTCGTCCTCGAGGGACTGACTGAAGGCCTCGACGGCTTCAAGCCCGTTGACCGCGATGTCGACCTCGCCATAGGGGCCGAGAATTTTCTGGAGGATCTTCCGACTCGTAAAGTCGTCCTCGACTACCAACACTCGCATCGCCGCCTCCTCAACCGTACCGCCTGTAATAACCCTGTGCTGAAGTGGCCTCGCGGACAAAAGACGCGAAGAAGCCTAGTGGTCTTTTGTAAGCGCAAAGCGCGGGGAAAGCAATGCGCCGGGACGTTAATCCTGTAATCAACCGCTCCCCGTTCCGTCCATGGGCCGGCGCGTCTTGCAACACGGCCCGATCCCGCGTAAGTCGCATGGGATGCGCTATCGGCGCCATGGAGCAACCGCATGTTTTTTTTGAACGCCTTGGCAATCCAAGCCGCCAGCAAGGTGGAACCAAGCTGGCACAAGACCTGGCCTTTCGGCCCCGGTCTCGAGGAAGGCTTTTTCTCGGTCATCCTCAAAGGGCTTTTCATCCTGGCCATCCTCGGCGGCATGGCCTGGCTGTTGCGCTATCTTTTCGGCCCCGGCGGCCCCATGCGCGACAAGGAATTCGACGAACCGGACCCGGAAGACCCCGCAAACCAGGACAAGGACCGGCGCGAACAATGATCACGGCCATTCGCGCCTGGTTCGAGACCTTTGTCGACGCGCACCGCCAGGGAACACCCGACCACGACGCCCATCTGGATCTCAAGCGCACCCACAGCCTGCATGTCATGGACGAGGCCGGGGCCCAGGCCGAAGCGTTGGACCTGTCCGGGAAGATGCGCCAACTAGCCGTCATCACGGGACTTTTGCACGATACCGGCCGTTTTCCCCAATACCGGCGCTTTCACACCTTCCGCGACGCCGACAGCGCCAACCACGCCATCCTCGGCACCATCGCCCTGGCCCGCGAAAAGGCCCTGGCCGAGCTGGACAAACGGTCCCGAACCCTTGTGCGCACGGCCATCATCTGCCACAATAAACGAGCCATTCCGGCGCGCGTCGCCTCCGGTGCGGATGCCGACGCCCTGGCCCTTGTCCGCATCGCGCGCGACGCCGACAAGCTCGATATCGTCCGGGTCATGCTCGAACATTTTCAAGACCCGAAGGAAAAGGACGCCGTGGTGTTCCTGGGGCTGCCCGACATCCCGGACGCCTACAACCCCGTCTTCCTCGAAGACATCGAAGCCGGCCGCATCGGAAACTATTACGCCATGGGCTCCACCAACGACTTCGCCCTGCTGCTTTTAAGCTGGATCAACGACATGAACTTCGCCCGGACGCGGCGCGAATTCTTCACCCGCGGCCTCGTTGCCGGCCTTTTCGACGCGCTGCCGGACTTGCCCGACCTGCTCGCCTTCAAGACACGCTACCACGACCGGTTCGCCCCACGCGAAACGGTTTCCCCCTGACGAACGGAGGCGCCATGGACTTCTCCCCGATCCTCTTCGATACAGTCGTTATCGTCAGCGGCAACGAGGAAAACGTCCGACGCGACCGGCGCTCCCTGGCCCCCTTTCGCCCCCGGTGCGTGGAACAGTTCGCCTCCGGGGAAAAAGCCCTGGCCTTCCTCGCCGCCAACCGCGCCGACGTCGTGCTCCTCGACAGCCAGCTCGACGACATGGACGGCACCCAGTTCCTGCGCGCCAGCCGCCGCGACCGGCGCCTCAAGGACGTGCCCATTGTCATGGTCACCTCCCAGAGCCAGCGCGACAAGGTTCTCGACGCCATCGCCGTGGGCTGCGCCGGCTACATCCTGCGCCCCTACTCCGAGGAGACCTTCCGCAAGCACGTGCTGCGCGGCTGCCAGGTCGAACGCGTCACCGAGATCGAACGCCAGCAGATCGAAGACGCCCGCGAAATGGTGGCCATGGGCAACTTCGACGACGCCATCGAGGCCTTCGAGGAAATCATCACCGAACAAAACATGGCCCAGAAGTACTACGACATGGGCTGCCGCTGCCTGGTGCGCCAGAAATACGGCCAGGCCATCATCGCCTTCAAAAAGGCCATCAAGATAAACGACCTGTACGCCGAAGCCTACAAAGGCCTGGCCGATGCCTACAAGGGCAAGGGAGACCTGGACGAATTCAAGCGCAACCTGCAAAAGGCCGCCGAAATCCACGCCCAGTTCAACCACATGGAAGAGACCAAGGAACTGTTCATCGAGATCCTCAAATACGATCCCAACACCCCGAACCCCTTCAACTCCCTCGGCGTCAAGCTGCGCAAGAGCGGCGACCTCGCCGGCGCCCTGCACGCCTACAAGCAGGCCCTTTCCCTCACGCCAAGCGACGAAAATATCCACTTCAACATGTCCAAGGCCTACTACTTCATGGGCAATACCGAGGACGCCAAGCTTTGCGTGGAAAAGGCCCTGGACAGCAGCCCCGGATTCGAGGAAGGGCGCAAACTCTACCGCAAACTTTTCGGCCGCGAATATCCCCGCGCCGCTCCCCCAGCCCCGCCACCGGACGATCGGCAACAGGCGGCGGAATCGCTGCGCGACGACTGAGGAAGCGGCGCTTCGCCGCTTGCCAGCAGCAGTTCCACCCGTCATCCCAACCCGGTAAAAGGGGGTCCGGGGGACATCAAGTCCCCCGGCGGGGTACAGGGGCAGCGCCCCTGCCCTCTCCCTTCCTATCCCTGCCCTATCCCTACCCTCTCCATCCCGCTCAAATCCCTCCGCCGTCGCAACTGACGCCGCCGCCCGGTCCCTGCTGGATCAGGCGCGAATAGGGAGGCACGTCGCGGGTGACCCAGACGTTGCCGCCGACCACCGAGCCTTTGCCGATGGTGATGCGGCCAAGCACGGTGGCCCCGGAGTAGATGACCACGTCGTCTTCCACGACCGGGTGGCGCGCGATGCCTTTGACGAGCATTCCCTCCTCGTCCTTGGGAAAGCTTTTCGCCCCGAGGGTCACGCCCTGGTACAGGCGCACGTTGTCGCCGATAATGCAGGTTTCCCCGATGACCGTGCCGGTGCCGTGGTCGATGAAAAACCGCCGGCCGATGGTGGCGCCGGGATGAATGTCGATGCCCGTGGCGGAATGGGCCATTTCGGTGATGATGCGGGGGATGAGGTCCACGCCGAGCAGGTGCAGTTCATGGGCCACGCGGTGGTGGGTGAGCGCAGTGAGGCTCGGGTAGCAGAAGATGGTTTCCCCGGGCGAACGCGAGGCCGGGTCGCCTTCGTAGGCGGCCTGGGCGTCCTCGGCCAGGGCCTCGCGGATTTCCGGCAGGCGCATGAGGAAGTCGCCGGCCAGCCGCCGGGCCTTTTCCTCGCATTCCTGGCAGTCGCCCGTGCCGTCGAGGTCGCAAAAGAAGCAGAAGCCCCGGCGCACCTGGTCGGTGAGCAACCGGTAGATGGCGTCGAGGTTGGCTCCGATGTGAAAGCGCATGTTTTCCGGGGTGATGTCGGAATGGCCGAAATAGCCCGGAAAGATGACGGCCCGCAGGCGTTCCATGAGCTCGGCCAGGGTTTTGATGGCCGGCATGGGCTCGTCGTGCAGGGGCCGGTGGTAGACCGTGCGGTAGGAGGCTTCCTCGCACAGCATCTCGGCCACCCACTCCACGGGCGAAGGTTTACGGCGCGGCGGCTGGGTGATGGGACTCACGGCGATCAGGCCTCCTCGGCGAAAAGCGACGTGGACAGGTAGCGTTCGCCGGTGTCGCACACCACGAACACGACGATCTTGCCGGCGTTTTCCGGACGCTTGGCGATGGTGATCGCCGCATGGGCGTTGGCCCCGGAAGAGATGCCGCACAGGATGCCCTCTTCGCGCATGAGGCGTTTGGCCGTGGTCATGGCCGCCTCGTTTTCCACGGGGAAGATCTCGTCGACCACGCCCATGTCCAGCACTTCGGGCACGAATCCGGCCCCGATGCCCTGGATGGCGTGCAGTCCGGGCTTGCCGCCGGAAAGCACGGGCGAGGAGGCGGGTTCCACGGCCACGGCCCGAACCGCCGGCTTGCGCTCCTTGAGCGCCCTGGCCACGCCCGTCAGCGTCCCGCCGGTGCCCACGCCGGCCACGAAGACATCCACCAGCCCGTCCGTGTCCTCCCAGATCTCGACGCCGGTCGTCCGGTAATGGGCATCGGGATTGGCCGGGTTGGAAAACTGCATGGGCATGAAGGCGTCGGGCAGATCGGCCACGAGCTCTTCGGCCCGGGTCACCGCCCCGCGCATGCCCTGAGTCGCCGGGGTCAGCACCAGCTCGGCCCCGAAACCGCGCAAAAGCGCCCGGCGTTCCACGCTCATGGACTCCGGCATGGTCAGGACGAGCTTGTAGCCGCGAACGGCGCACATAAAGGCCAGTCCGACGCCGGTGTTGCCCGAGGTGGGCTCGACGATGACCGTCCCGGGGCGCACGCGGCCGTCGCGCTCGGCGGCCAGGATCATGGCCACGCCGATGCGGTCCTTGACCGAGGAACAGGGGTTGAACGATTCCAGCTTGGCGGCCACCCGGGCCACGCAGCCCTCGGCCAGCCGGGTCAGCCAGACCATGGGGGTATGGCCCGTCAGTTGCGTCATATCGTCGGCAACGCGCATAGATATCCTCCTTTTCGACCGCTGCCACGGCAGCGGTTGCAAGCCCTGCCAATTGTGGAGCACTCCCGCGTCTTAGGCAAGCCGTCCGCGCAAAAAAGTCGGGCCGCCACCGACCGGGCGGACCCCCGCATTTTTTCGTGGACGCCGGCAGCCGTTCGCGCGACAAGGGCTCCGTCGCCCGTCCCGGGCCAACCCACCCGCCGCGCCTTTGAGCCGGCAATCGCGGAACCGCCATGCACTTCAAGCCCTTTTTTTATGTTTGCCTCATCCTCGCCGCCTTGACGGCGGGGCTTTTCTTTTCCTCGCTGCAACCGGCCAGGCGCGTCGATGCCTGGAACTCGGATCTGTGGCACGTCCTCGCCGGCAAGCGCCACGAGCCCACGCGCGTGGCCGTGGCCCTGCTCGACGACGAGGCCCTCGCCGCCGAACCGGACCGGCCGCTGGTCTTCTGGGGACCGCTGTACGCCAAGATCCTGGCCACGCTGCACAAGGTGGGCGTGGCGGCCATCGGCCTGGACATCCAGCCGGCCCTTTCCCCTGTCACCTGGATGGACATCATCGGCTCCGATGCCAGCCGCGACTTCGACCGCGACTTCATGTTGGAGCTGGCCAAGGGCAAGGTCATCCTGGCCGCCAGCGTCTCCAACGAATCCGGCGAACCGGCCTTCAGCCTGCCGGCGGCCGATTACCTGATCGCCCTGCCCGGACACGAGGCGGATCTGGGGCTCACCAACGTGCCGCTCGACCGCGACGGCGTGGTGCGCCGCTTCGCCCCGGCGCTCTATTCCAAGGGAGAGCCCAGGCTGTCGTTCGCCGCCGCCCTGGCCCAAAAAGCCGATCCCAAGGCCCCGGGGCTGGCCGACATCGACACGCCGGCGGCCCTGGCCCCGCGGCCCATCGTCTTTTCCGGCCCGCCCGAGACCTTCAAGCACATAAGCTTCGCCAGACTCCTGGCCAAGGACGCGGCCGACGATCCCGAAGTGAAGGCGCTGGCCGGCAAGGTGGTCATCCTCGGCATCGACATCCACGGCGCTCACGACCGGCTGGCCTCCCCCTACTCCCTGCCGCTTTTCGGCGCGCCCAAGGAATTCATGCCCGGCCCGGAAATCCACGCCAACATCGTGGAGGCGCTTTTGACCGGCCGCAGCCTGAAGCCCATCGGGCATGTCACGGCGTCCGCCCTCTGGCTGCCCTTCCTGGCCCTTTGCGCCCTGGCCTGCGCCCGACTCGGCCCCGGGCGGTCGGTGCTGGCAACCATGGCCTGCGGCCTGGCCTCCTTCGGCCTGGGCTACGGCCTGTTTCGCACCGGCTGGCTTTTGCCCCTGGCCGGGCTTGATGTCGGCCTGACGCTCACCTGGGCCGGAGCCAACGCGGTGCGCCTGACGCGAGGCGAACGCGAAAAGGCCCACATCCGCCACGCCTTCGGCAGATACGTGTCCGAGGCGGCCATCGCCGGCATCCTCAAAAGCGGCCAGCCGCCAGCCCTTGGCGGATCGCTGGCCACGGTCACCATCCTTTTCTCCGACATCCGCAATTTCACGACCTTGAGCGAGAAGCTCTCGGCGCAGGAAGTCGTCGAACTGCTAAACGCCTACTTCTCCAAGGTCTGCGACATCATCCTGGCTCACGGCGGCATGATCGACAAATTCATCGGTGACGCGGTCATGGCCGTTTTCGGCGCGCCCCTGGCCGATCCCAGCCACGCCCGGCAGGCGTTGGCCACGGCGCTCGGCATGGTGGAAGCGGCCCGGGAATTCCAGGGCTGGATGCGGCAGCGCTTCCCCAAACTCGGCGACTGGGAATTTCACATCGGCGTGGGGCTGCACAGCGGCCCGGCCGTCGTCGGCAACATCGGCTCACGCCAGCGTCTCGATTTCACGGTCATCGGCGACACCGTCAACACCGCCTCGCGCCTGGAAGGCTTCACCAAGGTCATGGGCTGCCCGGTGGTGGCCAGCCGGGCCACGGTGGAACTGGCCGGGCCCGGCATCTTGACGGGACGTGCCGAGCAGGCCCAAGTGAAAGGCAAGAGCGAACCCGTGCCGGCCCTGGAAATCCTCGGGCTGGCCGACCAATAAAAAGGAGCGATCCATGCGTCGCCGTACACTCCTTCTCACCACACTGCTGCTGGCGGCCCTGTGCACGTCGGTCTCGGCCGAAGCGCCCCGCCTGGTGTGCCTCGTTTCCGCCCTAAACGGCCAGATAACCCTGTCGCCCGTCGACGGGCCGAAAAAACCACTGGAAGTCTTCACCCGGCTACGCGAAGGCGAAAGGCTCGACCTGCCGCGCGGCGCGGACGTCCAGCTCGCCTTCCTGCAAAAAGGCGTGCGCGAAACCTGGACCGGCCCGGCCCAGGTGGTCATCACCGCCGACGGCGGCCAAAGCGCCGACAGCGACACCCCGCCCGTCATCGACAAGCTGCCGCTGCGCACCAAGCCCGCCGGCGGCCAGGCTTCGTCCATCCTGACCCAGGCCGGCGAACAGGCCACCGCCCAGGTACGCACCCGTGACGTCACCGTGCCCGAGGACAAAACCTTGAGCGACGACGAACGCGCCGACCTGGACGCCGTCGAAAAACAAGTGGCCCAAATGCGCGCCACCGCCGCCCCCGGCGATATGGAACCGGATATCGTGCTGCTCGAAGAACTCGCCCGCCTGGGCCAGAAACGCCGCCTCACCGAGGAACTGCGCCGCCTGCGCGAAGCGCACCCCGACAACCAGACCTTGGCGCATTGGGAAGTGGAGTAAGCTATGTGGGGGGCGGGAACCCCCTTTTTGCAAAAAGGGGGTTCCCGCCCCCCACACCCCCCACCCTCCCCGAAAAACTCTTATAGGGGAGGAGTTGGGGATGCGGAGCGTCTCCGAGAGGAGCGATCGAAAAATGAAAGGGGGATTGGCCCGAGCCAATCCCCCTTTTCCATTCAGGAAATACGGAATTTTACTTTCGAAAACTTTACAAGGAACCACCCCTTTGAAAGTTTTTGGGGAGGGTGGGGGTCCGGGGGAGGGGACCCTTTTTTTCAAAAAAGGGTCCCCTCCCCCGGTTCCGTTCCCCCAAGCCCACCTCACAAAATCTGTTCCAGAAACTTCTGGGTACGGGGGTGGGAGGGGTTGGTGTAGAAGGTTTCCGGCGAGGCGATTTCGAGGATTTCGCCTTCGGCCATGAACACGATGCGATCGGCCACTTCGCGGGCAAATCCCATTTCGTGGGTCACGCAGACCATGGTCATGCCTTCGCGGGCCAGTTTGACCATGACGTCGAGCACTTCGCCGATCATTTCCGGGTCCAGGGCCGAGGTCGGCTCGTCGAAGAGCATGATCTTGGGGCTCATGGCCAGGGCCCGGGCGATGGCCACGCGCTGCTGCTGGCCGCCCGAGAGCTTGGCCGGGAACACGTCGGACTTTTCCAGGATGCCGACCTTGTCCAGGAGTTGTTGCGCCATGGCTTCGGCCTCGGCCTTGGCCATGCCCTTGATCTTGATCGGGGCGAGGGTCACGTTCTGGAGCACGGTCTTGTGCGGGAACAGGTTGAAGCTCTGGAAGACCATGCCCACTTCCATGCGCACCTTGTTGATGTCGACGGTCTTGTCGTCGAGGTCGTGGCCGTCCACCACGATCCGGCCCCGGCTGATGTTCTCCAGCCGGTTGATGGTGCGCAGCAGCGTGGATTTCCCGGAGCCGCTCGGGCCGATGATGACCACTTTTTCGCCCTGCGCCACGTCGAGGCTGACGTTTTTGAGCGCCACGACGTGGTCGAAGAACTTGCTGACGTCCTTTATGCTGATGATCGGGCTATCGTTTGACATGGCTGGACAACCGCTCCTCCATGATGCTCACGAGCTTGGACAGGATCAGGGTGATGATCAGGTAGATCACGGCCACCATGGTGAAGGTCTCGAAGTACTCGAAGGACTCCGAGGCGTATTCGCGGCCGCGTCGCAGCAGGTCGGCCACGCCCAGGATCGAGACCAGCGAGGTGTCCTTCAAAAGCGCGATGAATTCGTTGCCGACCGGCGGCAGGATGGTGCGCCAGGCCTGGGGCAGGACGACGTAGTACATGGTCTGGGCCCGGGTGAACCCAAGCGACCGGGCCGCCTCGGTCTGGCCGACCGGGATGGCGGTGATGCCGGCCCGGAAGACCTCGCCCATGTAGGCTCCGTAGCACACGCTCATGGAAATGACGGCCGCGAGCAGATCCGGGACCTGCACGAGGCGTCCCAGCGCGTAGTAGATATAGAAGAGCTGGACCAGCAGCGGCACGCCGCGCACGACCTCCACGTAGGTCGAGGCGATGAGGTTGATGTATTTGTTGCGCGAGATGCGGCCAAGCCCTGTGATGAGGCCGAAAATCAGGGCCAGGACGATGGAGTAGACCGTGACCTGGAAGGTGATCAGGATACCGTCGGGAACGAACCGGAAAATCTTCAGGTAGGGATCGGGCTTGAAATAAAGCAGGCAGCCGAGGGTGAGAAGCGCGCCGGCGAACGAGATACGCCAGGCCGAAACCAGGCCCTTGTCCGAGGGCTTGGGGATGGCCGCCCCCTCGCCCACGTCGATGACGGTATTCCCTTCCTCGCCAGGATCATTGCATTGCTTGGTCATGAGACGATTCCGCCAGACACGTCCGCCGGCTTTCGGGGCCGGCGGACGTCAGGTTGCGTTTTACGCGAGCGCTATTTGCCGCCGCCGATCCACTTGGCAAGCAGCTGCTTGTCGATGCCCTTTTTCTTGACCGCCTCAATGCCCTTGTTGATCAGGTCGAGGTCTTCCTTGTCGCCCTTTTTCACGGCGATGCCGTAGTACTCGTCGCCGGCTTCGATGATGCAGGCGATCTTGAGCGCGCCCTTGTACTTCTCGTTTTGCAGAGCGTACTGGGCGGCGACGGGATCGTCGCAAACCACGCCGTCGATGCGGCCGTTGTACAGGTCTTCGAAGGCCAGGCCGACCTCGTCATAGGACTTGTCCTTGACGCCTTCGGCCTTCTTGATGGCGAAGTGGCCAGTGGTGCTGATCTGTGCGCCCAGCGTCTTGCCCTTCATGTCGTCGATGCACTTGGCCGTGGACTTGGCCGGGATGACCAGGGCCTGGCGCACCTTGAAATAGGGGATGGAGAAATCCATGGTCTTTTTGCGCTCGGGGGTGATGGACACCGAGGAGCAGATGGCGTTGTACTTGCCCGAGGCAAGGCCCGCGAAGATGCCGTCCCAGGCCACGGCCTTGAATTCCGCCGTGAACCCGGCTTCCTTGGCGGCGGCCTTCATGTACTCGATGGCGTAGCCGGTAATCTGCTTGTCGGCGTTGACGAATTCCATCGGCGGCCAAGTGGCGTCGGTGGCGAAGACGATGGTCTTGGCCAGGGACGGGGAGGCGGTCATGGCCACAAGGGCCAGGGCCAAAACAAATTTTTTGACCATGGAGAACTCCTGTTGTTGGAAGTGGCAAGGCAAAAGGGACATCCCCAGCGCAACGAACTGTGTGTCACGCCCTTGTGGCCGAAAAAACACCAAAATTCAAGCCGTGGGACTCCGTATTTCACCTCTTTCGGACTATTTTACGCCTTGGCCCCGTGCTGCCAATTTTGACAAAAATCAGCAAATTTCTCCAAATTATCGGGGAAATCCGCCCGGCCGAACCCGATGCGAAACCGGTCCGGCCACTCCTCGCCGTACAAACGGCCCGGCAGGAGCAACAGCCCGCCGCGCTCCAGGGCGGCCCGGCAAAACCCGTCGGCGTCCCCGGACACGAGTCCCGGAAAGGCGGTCAACCCGCCGCGCGGCGAAACGTAATGAAAAAGGTCCGAGCGTTCATGAAAAAAGGCTTCCAGCAACGAACGGTTCTTGGCCAAAAGCGCCCGCAGGCGCGAAAGCAGGGCGTCCTTGGCCGCAAGGGCGCACACGGCCAGATACTCGGACGGCGCCGAGCCGCAGATGGACAGGTAGTCCTTGACCATGGCCATGCGCGACAGAAACTCCCGGTCGCGGCAGGCCACCCAGCCCACCCGCAGTCCGGCCAGGCCGAAGGATTTCGACAGCACGCCAAGGGAAACGGCCCCGGCATCGAGGTCGCAGGCGGCAGGCAGCGTCGCCACACCTTCGGCTTCGGAAAAACGATACACCTCGTCGGAGAAAACCCGCGCCTCGCGTTCCCGGGCCAGCCCGATCATGGCGGCGAAGACTTCCGGCGAGGGCAGGTAGCCCGTCGGGTTGTGGGGAAAATTGAGCACCAACGCCCTGGCCCGGTCCCCGAGCAGTGCACCGAGTTCCCCCATGTCCGGGGCGAACCCCCAGGCCGGATCGCAACGCCAGGGAGCCACCCGGCAGCCCAGGCTCCCGGCCACGTCGGACAGGGACTGGTAGCACGGCGTTGGCACCACGACTTCGTCGCCCGGGGCAAGCGCCGCCTGCATGAAGGTGTAGATGGCCTCCTCGGCCCCGACGTGAACCAGCACGTCGTCCGGGGATATGGTCGTATAGAGTCCGGCAATGGCTTCCCGCAGTTCGGGCGCGCCGCGGGAGTCGGTGTAGCCCAGGCGCAGGCGGGAAAGGCCCTCGGCCGATCCGGGCACGAGGTCGAGCAGTTCGGCCACGCTTATGGTCTCGCCGTCCGAGGCGCACAGCAGGCTTGGAGCGGTGAACTCATGACAGGCGAAAAAACGTTCCAGGCGAAATGGGGGCAAGGGCACGGCGTTTGCTTTCCTTTTCAAGGATGGATAGGTTGGGGAATCGAAAACAAGCGGACATACCCATGAATCACGCGGTCGGCAAGGTTCTTTTGGTGGTGGGCCTCGCTGTGGCCTGCCTGGGGCTGGCGGTCCTTCTCCTGGCCGACCGGCCGGGATTCTGGCAGGGGCTGTGGCAGCGTTTTCCCCTTTTCCGGCTGCCCGGCGACATCCGCTACCGGGGCGAGGGTTTTTCCTTTTATTTTCCCTGGGTCACCTGCCTTGTGGTGAGCATCGCCCTCACGGTTCTGGCCTGGATCTTCCGCAAATGACAATCGGCGTTTCCTGCATGGTTGCGATTGTCCACCGCACTTTTTTGTGCTAGCGACTGCCCTTCACCATGGCATTCGACATCGTCCAGTTCTTGCGCACCAACAAGACCCTCACCATTTGGGCCGCCTTTTTCGGTCTGGTCTGGCTGGCCAACTTTTATGGCCTGTTCGGACTGGTCTTCATCACCTACATCCTGTGCTTCCTTTTTAACGGCCTCATCCACACCCTGGCCGTCAAAACCAAGTTGCCGCGCACCCTGTGGGCCGCCGTGGTCTACATCGTGTTCGTGACCGTGGTGCTCACCATCGTCTCCTCGGTGCTGCCCAAGCTCGGCAGCGAATCGACGTCGTTCCTCAAAAAGCTGCCCGACACCCTGGAGACCCTGCGCGGCCACCTGGACAACTGGGCCTGGCTGGCCCCGGACATGGCCGCGCCCATCGCCAAGGTCAAGGATTACCTGAGCATCGAGGCCCTGGTCGGCGTCAAGGCGCAGACGCTTTTCACCATCGCCGTCAACTCCTTCAACCAGATTTCCACCTACGTTTCGACGTTCCTCCTGGGCACGCTTTTCAGCTTCCTCATCATGCTCGACTTCCCCAACCTCCGGGCCAAGACCATCGCCATGCGCGATTCGCGGCTGCGCGACATCTACGACGTCACGGCCCGCAGCGTGGTGCGTTTCGCGGTGGTGGTCGGCATGGGGTTTCGCGCCCAGATGCTGATCGCCGCGGTCAACACGATACTGACCGCCATCGGCATGCATTTCCTCGGTATCCAACCCGTGATGCTCCTGTCCACGGTGGTTTTCTTCTGCGGCCTGATCCCGGTGCTCGGCACGTTCATCTCCTCGGCCCCCATCGTGCTCGTGGCCGTCAACACCACGGGCCCCCACCACGCCCTGTGGGCCATCGTCATGATCATCATCGTGCACACCATCGAGACCTACATCCTAAACCCCCGCATCGTGGCCGCCATGTTCAAGATCAGCCCGCTGGTCACGCTGATGATCCTCTACGTGGGGCACAAGCTCTTCGGCTTGTGGGGCATGGTGCTCGGGGTGCCGGTGTCGGTGTTCATCTTCCGCTACGTCATCCTCGGCAACGACCTGCAACAGTGCCTGCCCGGGGAAAAAAGCGCCAACTGCCGCCCGGACGACACCAAAGCGAAAGCCGGTCACGGGAAAAAATAAGCATGCGACGGTATCTCCCCCGGCTGGTGAAAGGGCTGGTCGTTGTGCTGTGTCTGGCGCTGCCCGGCCTGGCCCGGGCCGGACTCGAGGAAGGCAAGCAGGCCTATCGCGCCGGCGATTACGCCAAGGCCCTCGAGGAATTCCTGCCCCTGGCCGATGCCGGCGACGCCGCCGTGCAAAACCAGGTGGCAGCCATGTACTACACCGGTCTTGGCGTCCCGCAGGACTATGCCAAGGCTGCGGAGTGGTTCAAAAAATCCGCCGCTTCCGGCAATCCCGACGGCCAGTACTGCCTGGGCAAGCTCCTCTACTACGGCCAGGGCGTGCCCCAGAATTTCGAGGACGCGGCCAAGCTTTTGACCGAAGCCGCCCTTGCCGGCAAAGGCGGCGCCCAATACCTGCTCGCCACCCTGTACCTGTACGGCAAGGGCGTGGCCCAAAATCCGGTCAAAGCCTATTTTTGGTCCCTCCTGGCCGCCGGCGCCGCCGACCTGCCGCCCGAGGACAAGCCCGGGGCCCAGGCCCTGCGCGACCAGATCCAGGGCATGCTGACCCAGCGCCAGATCGCCTCCATCAAGACCATGGCCAGCCAATGGGCCCCCCGCAAATAAGAGAGAAGAGAAGATAGAGAAGACAATGCGAGAGGGGAAACCCTTTGAAAAGGGTTCTCCCCTCTCGCGCTCTCCCCTTCCTCAACTTCTTGTATTGAAACTCGGTTGCGAGAGAATGGGGCTCTAACGAAAACTGTGGGAAACCATTTTTCAAAATGGATTCCCAACAGGCCTTGCGCGACGCCCCTTAGTCGATCAGCGACAAATGCTGGAACTTGCGGCGAAAGACCGCTTCGCGCCCGAGCCCCTCGGGATTGGCCACGGCGTGCTGCACGTAGCGTAGCGTCTCCTCGTAGAGACCGGCGAACTTGTAGGGCGTGATGAAGTGGGTGCGCACGGCGGTCAGGATGTTGCCATAGAGCAGCAGCGCCGTCTTGCGCACCGGCAAAAGACGAATGGAACCGTCGTCCATACCGCGCTTCAAATGGCCGGCGATCTCGTCGAAAATCAGGTCGAATTTTTCCGCCACAAGCGCTTTGTGGTCGTCCCCGCCAAGCTCCCCGAAAGGCGAACACCGGATGAGCACGGGAAACGTCTCGGGATTGTCGAGGGTAAAGCGCAGATAGGCCCGTATGAACCGGGTCAGCGCGTCATAGCCCGACTCCGCATCGCTCGCTTCTTCCCGTACCCGGGTCAGTAGCCGCCCGATCATGTCGAACCCGGCGGTGATGAACAGGTTCTCCTTGCCCCCGAAATGATGGGCCACCAGCCCGAAAGCCACCCCGGCCTCCTCGGCGATCATCTTCATGGTCGTGTTGGCAAAGCCGTGACGGCCGAACATGGCCTGGGCCGCGCGCAGGATGCGCTCCTTCTTGCCGGCCCCGCCCGACACCGCATCGCCTCCCGCACTCGGTACGAAAGGCTCCATCTCCCGGGCGGAAGCGTCGGGTTCGGATGGCGCGTTTGACGTTTCATTTTGAGATCGTTTCATGGAGAGTCGCACCTTAGGGCACTCGCCGGCCATTAGCAAGACTGGCGCAATCAGCCGGAACCCCAGTTTTTTTTCTAGGCTGATTGACCAATCAATCAACCCATGTTATGCTCTTTCCACTGCAATGCATCCGTCCGCCACGCCTTCCCGCCATGCCGTTTGCGGGAGAGCGCCCGGCCTCCGACGGCTCCGGCCACCCCACATGGCGACCGCGCATTGCCCCCGCGCGCAGTCGCGGTCCGGTTCTGTGAGAACGCACCCAGACAATGAGGCGAACGTGTCCGACGCTCCCGGGAAGCAGACTCCGGAGCGCGGACGCGAAGGCCGGACGGTTCCCTGCGGAATCCGCCGGCATGGCATTGTTTCCTTAACGTAGAGGGGGGTTTTGTGCGTCAGTATCACACAGCCAACAAGGTCGGTTTCTTCCTTGGCCCCGTGGTGTTCATCATCTTGCTGCTCATGCCGCTGCCGCCGGGCATGAAGCCGGAAGCCCAACGCGTGGCGGCCGTAACGGCATTGATGGCCATCTGGTGGATCACGGAAGCCATTCCCATTCCGGCCACCAGTTTGCTGCCCATCGCCCTGTTTCCGCTCCTGAAGATCATGCCGTCCAAAGCGGCCACGGCGCCTTACGCCGACCACCTCATCTACCTCTTCATGGGCGGCTTTTTCATCGCCGTCACCATGGAGCGCTGGAACCTGCACCGGCGCATCGCGCTCAGGACCATCAAACTCGTCGGCGTGAGCCCAAGCCGCATGATCTTCGGCTTCATGGCGGCAACGGCCTTCCTGTCCATGTGGGTGAGCAACACCGCCACCACCATGATGATGGTGCCCATCGGCCTGGCCGTCATCCAGCAGGCCTTCGGCTTCGAAGGCCATGACCTCAAGCACGGCTCCGGCTCGGGTCCGGAATACAACTTCGGCACCGCGCTCATGCTCGGCATCGCCTACGCCGCCTCCATCGGCGGCGTGGCCACCATCATCGGCACTCCGCCCAACGTCATCATGGTCGCCATGATCGGCAAGATGTACGGCCAGCACATCGGCTTCGCCCAGTGGATGGCCTTCGGCGTGCCCCTGGCGCTCATCACCCTGCTTTTCTGCTGGTACCTGCTCACCCGCGTCCTGTTCCCCATGGGCGAGCTCACCCTGGCCGGCGGCGAGCAGATCATCGACCACGAGCTCGAACTGCTTGGCCCCATGAAGAAAGAGGAAAAGTGGATCGTGGCCGTGGGCTGCTTCGTGGGCTTTTGCTGGATCGTGCGCGGATTCGTCAAAATCCCCGCGCTCAGCATGGTCCACGACGCCACCATCGGCATCGTCGGCGCGCTGATCCTCTTCGCCCTGCCCACGGACTTCAAGAACGGCAAGTTCCTCCTCGACTGGAAGACCGCCGTGAAAATCCCCTGGGACGTGATCCTGCTCTTCGGCGGCGGCCTGGCCATCGCCAACGGCTTCACCAAGACCGGCCTGGCCGACTGGATCGCCGGCAACCTGTCCACCCTGCAGGGCATGGCCCCGGTGCTGTTCGTCATGCTCGTGGTGGCCATCACCATCTTCATGACCGAACTGACCTCCAACACCGCCACCGCCACCCTGCTCATCCCGATCATGGGCAGCGCCGCCGTGGCGCTCGGCATCAACCCCTACGCCACCATCATCGGCGCCTGCGTGGCCGCCTCCTTCGCCTTCATGCTGCCCGTGGCCACGCCGCCAAACGCCGTCGTCTTCGGCAGCGGCTGCGTCAGTATAGGACAGATGTGCAAGGCCGGATTCTGGCTCAATGTCTTCGGCATCTTCATCATCACCTGCATGACCTTCTACCTCATGCCGATGCTGTGGGGCATCGACCTGTCCCACCTGCCCGCCTGGGCCATCGCACCGAAATAAAGCACGCACTCACTGGCTGGGGCTCCGCCCCAGACCCCGGCAGGGGAGGCGCTGCCTCCCCTGCACCCCACCGCCGGGGGGCTTGATGCCCCCCGGTCCCCCCTTCACGCTCTGCCGGGCGAAGGCGCGGTGGGACGGCGGGAGACCAGACGCTTGTTGCCGCAATCGGCCCGGCGGCACGAGGGGCTTTCGCCCCTCGACGCCGGACACGATTGCGGCAACAACCACGCCAGCGGCGAAGCGCCGCATTTTAAGAGAATTAAGAAGAGATGTTCTCCGAATGTCGCCCCGCAGGGGCGACCGGCGTGGTGGAGGCGGAATTTGCCTGGGACGAGCTTGTCGCGAAGCGACATGCACCGTCCCGACAAATTCCGCCTCCATCTTCTCCGCACTTCCCCCCCCCCGCCGCCAGCCAAGCCTTCCGCCCAGCCAAAGCACACCGGATGGGGGGCCCGGGGGGCCCTCGGCCTCCCGGCGGGGTCTGGGGCAGAGCCCCAGTCTCGCGCCGCTCGACAGCTAGGCGTGACTGCAGGGGCCGGAGTGGCCTTCGTGGCTGCCCTTGCGTTCGAAGTCGGTGAGAAAATCGAGCAGTTTGTTGGTCTTGCCGGCGTTTTCCTTGTCGCCCAGTTCCTCGAAGATGGCCACGGCCCGGGCGTACCAGACCTTGGCGGCTTCCAGATCGCCCTGGTAGTTGGCGACGAGACCGAGCTGGTGGCAGGTCCTGGCTTCTCCGGCGATGTTGCCGCTTTTTTCCTCGAGGGCCAGGGCGCGCTCGTAGCATTCGACGGCCTTGGGGTAGTCCTCGGCCATCTGGGCCACCACGCCGAGCTGATGGCAGGTGACGGTGATGCCGCCTTCGAGTTCTTCCTTTTCGCTGATGGCCAGGGATTTTTCCAGCCATTCCCGAGCCTTGGCCAAATCACCCATCTCCTGGCTGGTCAATCCCAGGTTATGCTGGCTCATGGCCTGTCCCACGGCATCGTCCAGGGAAAGGAAGGCTTCGAGGGCCTTGAGAAAACCGTCCCGGGCGGCATCGAATTCCTTGCGTTCCAGGGCTTCCAGGGCAGTCTGGTGGATGGCCTCGGCCTTGGCGAGGGCTGCTTCATCCTGTTCGGGTGTGTGCACGTCTGTCCTCCCGCGCCGGCCGCTGCCGGCCGGTATTACGATTGATGCTTGCGTTGTACGGCTGGGGTGACGGTCTTTTCCGGCGAGGTCAAGACGTTTGGCCGCCTCCGCCCGGATTCCCGTTTTTTTTCGGGGGACGCAGGCAGGCCAACACCCGCTCCTCGGCGTCCTGGGCCGCTTCGCAGGCCAAAGCCGGGATGTCGTCCGGCGCGACGTAATGAATGGCCCCGCAGGGACACATCTGGGCGCAGGCCGGTTCCTGGCCGATCTGCCGGCGGGCGGCGCACAGGTCGCATTTGACCACCATGACGCCCTTGTCCGTCTCGAAAACGGCCATGTACGGGCAGGCCAGCATGCACTGGCGCGACTCGCAGCCCCGGCACAGCATGGGCTGGAGCACCATGGCCCCGTCCACGTCGCGGCGGATGGCCCCGCGCTTGCAGACCTTGGCGCAATTGGGCTCGGCGCAGTGCCGGCAGTACAACGGGGCCATGAGGCCCGAGACGGCCCGGATCATGTGGATGCGCGGCACGTCGTGGACGAACCGGCAGACATACTCGCAGGTCTCGCAGCCGATGCATTTGGAATAGTCGATGTAAAGCGTCTTGCGCGCGGTCATGGTGACGTCCGTCCGTTACAGCCCGCGCACCCGGGGCGCGTCCCGAAAGCCGCCGCCCGGGAAGCGGTCGGCCTCGCGGCTGATAAGCTCGTCGGCGGCGAATTCCGTCTGCCGGTTCTGGGCCTTGAGCTCCAGCCAATTGCCAAGGGAACGGGCCGCCCGCAGCCCGGAATAGACGGCCTTGCCGATCTTGCTCGGGCCGGTTAAGGCGTCGCCGGCCACGAACACGTTTTCGATGGCCGTCATATTGAGCCAGCGCACCTCGCCCTTGCGCACGGATTCGAGCCCGAGTTCCTTGGCGAAGGGCGGCGTGGCCACCTCGCCGATGGCCGCCACCACCAGGTCGGCCGGCAGGCTTTCCAGCGCCCCGCCGCGCCTGAATTCGATGCCGGCGACCGCCTCTTCGCCCACCACGCGCACCGGCACGCAGCCTTCGTTCCAGGTGGCGCCGGCGCGCTCCAGGCGTTCGATTTCGAGGCTGCCGCAGGGGGCCTCCGCGCGGCTGCGCCGGTAGAGCACGTCGACCGATGCCGCGCCCAGGGACACGGCCCCATGGGCCACGTCCACGGCCGAATGCCCGGCCCCGATGACCACCACCCGCCGGCCGGCCACGTCCGGGGCCTTGACGTTCGGGGCGCAGTAGTGTGCGGCCCGGATGGGAAAGAGAAATTCCAGCCCGGACAGCACGCCCGGGAGTTCCTCGCCCGGGATCTCCAGCCGGCGCGATTTCCAGGAGCCGGTGGCGATCATGATGGCGTCGTGCTTTTTGACCATGTCGCCAAGGCCCTTGACCTCGGTTGCGAAATGGTCGCCCTCTTCCTCGAAAAGCGGCGCGCTGCAACAAATTTTCGTGTGGGTGTGAAAGACCACACCGTAGCGCCGGGCCATGCGCAAAGTGCCGGCCTCGATGCGCTCGCGCGGGATGCGGTAGCCGGGGATGCCGAAAAGCATGAGCCCGCCGGGCTTTGGCATCTTGTCGTAGACCTCGACCGCATGGCCGAGGCACGAGAGATACCCGGCCGCCGCCAGTCCCGACGGACCGGCCCCGATGATGCCGACCGAGGCCCCGCTCGGCGGGGGCGGCTCGTCGCACAGGAAATTGAAATTCATGGCGTCCATGAAAGCCTCCGGTTCCGATGCCAGGGTACGCGAAAGGCCGGGGCATCACAACGCCCGGATGACTTTCCCCCGCCTTTGTGCCACGACCTGCCACGCGTCAAAGACCCGAAGCCATCGGAGGAGACCATGTCCGGCATCTACTGCAAACTGATCGGTTCGGCCGTGCTTTGGGGCGGCACATGGGTGGCCGGGCGGATTCTCGGCCGGTACATGGGGCCTTTTTCCGCCGCGTTCATGCGCTTTCTGCTCGCTTCGATCTTCCTGGTCTTTCTCACGGCGCGCCTGGAAGGCCGGGTGCCGAAGCTCACCCGCCAGACCCTGCCCTGGCTGCTGCTCCTGGCCGCGACCGGCATCTTTGCCTACAACGCGCTTTTTTTCGCCGGGCTGCGCACGGTGCCGGCCGGCCGGGCGGCCTTGATCGTGGCCTCGATTCCGGCCGTGGTGGCGCTTTTTTCCGCCCTACTCTTCAAGGAACGCTTCACCGTGGCCAAGGCCTGCGGCATCGCGGTCTCCTTCGCCGGGGTGGGGCTCATCGTTTCCGGCGGCGATCCCGGGGCGCTTTTACGCCAGGGGCTTTCCTTCGGCGACGTCTGCATTTTCGGCTGCGTGCTGACCTGGGCCGCCTATACGCTGGCCGGGAAAAAAGCTATGGAGCGGGTGGCCCCCTACGGCGCGGTCACCTGGTCGTGCATTCTCGGCGCGGCGATGCTCTTGCCCCCGGCCCTGGCCACGGGGCTCGTCCGGGACGTGGCCGCCGCCGGCGTCGTTGCCTGGGGCTGTCTGCTTTTTTTCGGCATCCTGGCCACCGGCTTCGGTTTCTCCTGGTACTACGAAGGCGTGCGCGCCATCGGCCCGACCAAGGCCGGGGTGTTCATCAATCTGGTGCCGGTCACGGCGGTCTTTCTCGGCTGGCTGCTCCTCGGCGAGCCGCTCTCCTCCTCCCTGGCCCTTGGCGGCACGCTGGTGCTGGCCGGGGTCTGGCTGACCAACCGGAAAATGAAACCATATGAAAACCGATAACCGTCTTGCGCTTTCACCCGCTTGCGGCTACAGCATAGCCACTTTTTCCGTCCCGGAGACCTTGTTCATGGATACGCCCACCACCCCGGCCAATGTCCTGGTTGTTGACGACGCCCCGTCGAACCTGGCCATTTTGACCGAAACGCTTCGGAACGAATTCGCCGTGCGTATCGCCACGAGCGGTCCCGAGGCGTTGCGCCTCGTGTGCGACACCCCGCCGGACCTCATCCTGCTCGACATCCTCATGCCGGAGATGGACGGCTACGAGGTCTGCCGCCGTCTCAAGGCCGACTTTTCCACCCGCAACATCCCGATCATCTTTCTGACCGCCAAAAACGAGGTGTCCGACGAGACGCTGGGGCTGGCCCTTGGAGCGGTGGACTACATCACCAAGCCCATCACCGTGCCCATCGTGCAGGCCCGGGTACGCGCCCATGTGGAGCTCAAACGCCGGGGGGACCTGCTCGAAACGCTTTCCATGCGCGACGGGCTGACCGGCATCCCCAACCGGCGGCGTTTCGACGAATACCTGGATCAGGCCTGGCGTCACGCCATGCGCTGCAACACTACCCTGTCGATGATCATGGCCGATATCGACGACTTCAAGGCCTACAACGACGCCTACGGCCACATGGCCGGCGACGAATGCCTGCGCTCCGTGGCCCGGGCGCTTTCCGGCGCTTTGCGCCGCCCCGGCGATCTGGTGGCGCGCTTCGGCGGCGAGGAATTCGCCGTGGTGCTCGAAAACACCGACCTTCGCGGCGCGCTGCATCTGGCCGAGAGCATGCGTTTAGCCGTCATCGACATCGACATCGGGCACGAGGATTCACGTGCCGCCGAGGTGGTCACGGTGAGCCTTGGGGCGGCAACGCTCACGCCCAAGGCCGGCATGACCCCCGAGGCGCTCGTCGGCGCCGCCGACCGCATGCTCTATGCGGCCAAGCAGGCCGGCCGCAACCGGGTTCTTGGCGAAATGGCCCTTTAGGCCGCGTCCACGCCTTCCCACAGCCGCTTCCCCATGTGCCGCGCCCTTGCCCGGATGCGGCATCTCTGCTATCCGGTTACGGTTCCGTAACGCCGCATCGTCTGTCCACGCCGGAAGTTCCGGCATCGTCGGTTTCGGCCCTGGCCCTCACCTCGCCACCTCAACCCGGGAGCGTACCATGCGCAAGCGTCTTGGCCTTCTTCTGGCCGCACTGGCCGTCTTTGTCCTGTGCTTCGGCGGTCTGGCCGCGGCGGAGGAAAAAGTCTACATCAACGGCATCGATTTCGGCTTTCCGCCGTTCGGCTTCGTGGACAAGGACGGCAAGCCCTCCGGCTTCGATGTCGAGTCGCTCAATTGGATCGCCAAGAAAATGGGCTTCAAGGTCAAGCACCAGCCCATGGACTGGGACGGCATCATCCCGGCGCTTCTGGCCAAAAAAATCGACATCATCGCCTCGGGCATGAGCGCCACGGCCGAGCGGGCCAAAAAGGTCGATTTTTCCATCCCCTATTATGAAGTCACCCAGGTTCTGGTGGTTCCGGAAAAGGACAACACCTCCCTGGCCGACATACTGCACTCCGGCAAGAAGATCGGCGTACAGCGCGGCACGGTCACGGCCAAGCTGCTCGAGGAGCTGGTCACCAAGCCCGGCTACAAGTTCGAGGTCGTGCCCTACGACTCCACGGACCTGTCCCTGGAGGACCTGAAAATCGGCCGCATCGCCGGCTCCGGCATGGACAGCACCATCGCCAAGGAAGCCATGAAGAACCCCGGCTACAAGATCGCCGGCACCTTCGACGCCAAGCCGGAGAAGTACGGTTACGCCATGCGCAAGGAAGACAAGGAATTCCAGAAGAAGATCAACGAGGGGCTCAAGCTCCTTATGGCCGATCCCTACTGGAAGGAACTCAAGGCCAAGTACGGCCTGTAATCCGCCGCGCCGCCCGCGTCCGGACGTCCTTCTTCGGGCGGCTCCGGGCGCGGGCGCGCCTTTCCCGGACACAAATCATTATGGACGGTTACGTCAAGGCAGCCCTGGCCATTTGGGAAGGCCTGCCCTACATCCTCGGCGGCCTGTGGTGGACGGCGGGACTTATCATCGGCGCCATGGGCCTGGGGCTCCTCTTCGGCATTCCCCTGGCCGTGGCCCACGTCTACGGCGGCAAGGCCATGCGCCGCTTCGTCTCGGCCTACATCTGGCTTTTTCGCGGCATTCCCATCCTGGTCCAGCTCTACCTCTTTTACTTCGGCATCATGGCCTACTTAAGCGAGATTCCAGCCCTGTCCTTTCTGCCCCTGTCCTCGGGCTTTCTGTCCGCCGTGCTGGTCCTTGGCCTGACCAGCGCCGCCTACCAGTCGCAGATTTTCCGGGGCGCCATCCAGGGCCTGCCGCCGGGACAGCTCAAGGCCGCCCGGGCGCTCGGCATGAGCGACGCCACCGCCATCCGCGCCATCATCCTGCCCCAGGCGCTGCGTCTGGCCATTCCGGCCTGGTCCAACGAATATTCCATTCTGCTCAAGGACTCGGCCCTGGCCTTTACCATCGGCGTTCTCGAGGTCATGTCCCGCACCCGGTCGGTGGCGGCCGTCACCCACCAGCCGCTGCCCCTTTCCCTTTTGGCCGGGGCGCTCTTTTTCTTTCTCACCTGGGCCGGCATCAAGGCCCTCAAACGCCTCGAGGCCAAGGTGCGCATCCCCGGATACGCGCACCAGGGATCATTGTAGCATGGTTGACCAGCCCATTTTGCGCGTCGAAAACATCGTCAAGACCATCGGCGGGAACCGCATCCTCGACGACGTATCCCTTACCGTCAAAAGGGGCGGACTCAAGGTGCTCATCGGTCCTTCGGGCGCGGGCAAATCCACGCTGCTCGCCTGCATCAACTTCCTCTCCCCACCCGACTCCGGCACCATCTCCCTCGAAGGCAAGACCATCGACGGCAAAAGCAAGCGCGAACTGCTCGCCCTGCGCCAGCAGGTCGGCATGATCTTTCAGGATTTCAACCTGTTCGACCACCTCTCCGCCATGGAGAACGTGCGCGTGGCCTTAATCAAGGTCAAGGGCATGGACAAGCGCGCCGCAACCGCGCGGGCCATGGAGGAACTGGCCCGGGTGGGTCTGGCCGACAAACCCTCGCTCTACCCGGCCCAGCTTTCCGGCGGCCAGAAGCAGCGGGTGTCCGTGGCCCGGGCGCTTGCCCTGGACCCCAAGGTACTGCTCCTCGACGAGCCGACCTCGGCCCTGGACCCGGAGCTTATCGGCGAAGTGCTCACCGTCATCCGCGACCTGGCCGACGAGGGCATGACCATGATCATGGCCACGCACCAGATCAGTTTTTCGGCCGCCCTGGCCGACGAGTTCCTGTTTATGGAACAGGGGCGCATCGTGGAGCGCGGTTCGCCCGCGGTCCTGCTCGCTCCGGGCTCGGGCAGCCGCACCCAGTCGTTTTGCGCCAAGCTCAGCGAACTTGCCGGCGAAGCCACCTGCGAACTCGCCTCCCCGGCCGCCTGACGCCATGGACAGCTTTTTTCATTTCGCGGCCAGCCGCATCATTCCGACGCTCAATGCGGGCCTGTGGACGAGCATTCTCCTGATCATCCCCTCCTCGCTCCTGGGCATCGCCATCGGCGTGACCGTGGGCACGGCCCGGGTCTACGGCCCCCGGCCGCTGGTGCGCGGCCTCGAATGGTACGTGTCGCTTTTTCGCGGCACGCCGCTGGTGGTGCAGCTCTACTTCTGGTACTTCGCCCTGCCCTACGTCTCCATCGGCGACTGGCGCTGCATCCTGTCGCCCATGTGGGCCTCGATCATCGGGTTTGCGCTGTGTAGCGGGGCCTACCAGTCCGAGTACATCCGGGGCGGGCTGCTCTCCATCAAGCGGGGCCAGCTGCGGGCCGCCCAGGCGCTCGGCATGACGCCGTTTACCACCATCACCTCGGTGGTCCTGCCCCAGGCCTTTCGCCGGGCGCTGCCCGGTTGCGGCAACGAGATCATCTACCTCATCAAATATTCGTCGCTGGCCTCCATCATCACGGTCAGCGACCTGACCGGCATGGGCAGGAGCCTGGCCAAGTCCACCTTTCGCAACACCGAGGTTTTCGTCGTGGTCGGCGTCTACTATCTGGCGCTGGTGACCGTGGCCACCCTGGTGCTGCGCGCGGTGGAAAAGCGCCTGGAACTGCCGGGATTCGAAGCCAAAAAGGATTGACCGTGGACGTCGCGCTGCTTGCCGCCCTGGCCCGCGAGCTGGGGCCGGGCTTTCGCACGGACCCCGAAGTGCTCAATGGGGCCGCGACCGATGATTCGGGCATTGCCGCCGCGCCCGAAGCCGTCTTTTTCCCCCGAAACGCCGACGAGATCAGCTGCCTGCTGCGTCTGGCCCATCGCCACGGCTTTGCCGTGACCCCGCGCGGGGCCGGCACCGGGCTGTGCGCCGGCTGCGTGGCCACGGCCGGCGGCGTGGTGGTGGCGACCACGGCCATGGACCGCATCCTGGCCATCGATACGGCCAACCTCGTGGCCGTGGTCGAGCCGGGTGTGGTCACCAAGACCCTGCGCGACGCCGCCGCCGAAACCGGCCTTTTCTACCCGCCGGACCCGGCGAGCCTGGCCACCTCCACCCTGGGCGGCAACGCCGCCACCAACGCCGGCGGCCCGGCCTGCGTCAAATACGGCGTCACCCGCGACTATGTGCTCGGCGCGACCTGCGTGCTGCCGGACGGGGAAATCCTCAAGACGGGCGTGGCCACGCGCAAGGGCGTGGTGGGCTACGACCTGACCGGGCTGCTCGTCGGCTCGGAAGGCACCCTTGGCGTCATCACGGAGCTTACCGTCAAGCTCATTCCCCATCCGCGCGCGGTGCGGGCGGTTGCCGCGCTTTTCGCCGACGCCCGCGCCGCCGTGACCACCGTGTCCGCCATCATGACCAGCGGCATCACGCCCTCGGCCGTGGAATTCATGGACCGGGCCTGTCTGGGGCTTGTGGAGGAGCTTTTGCCCCTGCCCCTTCCGGACGGCGAACCGACGCTGCTGTTGCTCGAAGCCGACGGCGACCCGGACGAGGCGGCCAGGGACATCACCCGCATCGCCGACATCTGCCGCGACGCCGGGGCCCTGGCCATCATGCCGGCCGACGACGCCGCCAAGCGCGAAAAGCTCTGGGACATCCGCCGCCAGACCTCCACGCGCATCCACGAAAGCGCGCCGGTCTACCTTTCCGACGACACGGTGGTGCCGATAGCCCGCATCCCCGAGCTTGTGGCCCGCCTGCCCGGGCTCGGACAGCGCTTCGGCATGACGGTCTACGCCTTCGGCCATGCCGGCGACGGCAACATCCACGTCAACGTCACGGGCGAGGACGGCAGCCGCGAGCGCGGCCAGGCGCTTTTGCGCGAGCTTGTGGCCATCGTCCTCGAACTCGGCGGCACCATGTCCGGCGAACACGGCATCGGCCTGGCCAAAAAGCCCTTCCTCGACATGGAACTTTCACCCCGCTCCATCGCCCTGCAACAGGGCCTCAAACACCTGTTCGATCCCCGGGGCGTCATGAACCCGGGCAAGGTGTTGCCCGACAGAGGTTGAGGATGTCTCGTGCCTCCGGCGGCCAGGGGGAAACTTTTTGAAAAAAGTTTCCCCCTGGACCCCCTTCCAAAACTTTCAAAGGGATAGTGCCGCGTCGGCCGATGCGTAACGGGCGAGAGGTGCCCGGCGGACAAAAAAAAACGCCCGTGGGCAACCACGGGCGCTTGTCGTATCCAGCGAAAGAAAACGCCGTGTCGCGTTTCTATTCCTCGCCGCCTTCGAGCGCCTGCTCCGCCTGCTGGCGCAGCCGGGAAACCAGTTCGAATTGAAACGCCTTGCGGTCAAAAGCCACCGTGTAGGCGTCGTGGCAAAAGCGCAGCGAATCCACGGGGCAGGCCCGGGCGCATTGGCCGCACAGGCTGCAAAGCGAGTAATCCACAATGAATTGCGCCGGCGTCTTGCTGCCCTTCTGGGGAGCCGGCCCCAGCTTGCCCGTATCCGCCTCGCCTTCCTTGACCGGCACCGGGCACAACACCGAGATGCAGTTCGACGGGCAGGCCTTGGCGCAGGCGCCGCAGGCCACGCAACGCGCCACGGCCGGGTCGTCGTCCTTGCCGATCAGCTCCACATGGCCGCGAAAGGTGGCCAGGTTGTCCACTTCCTCTTTGGGATAGATCACGGTCACGCCGGGCTCGCACAGCGCCTTTCCCGTCACGCCAAGGCCGATGACCAGGCTTTTGAGCCCCGTGTAGGCTTCTTCGATAAGTTGCGAAAGTTGCGACATGTCAGCCTCCAAGTCCCGCCACGACCACGGTCAGGGCAAGGTCGATCAGCGCCAGGGGCGTAAGCCACTTCCAGCTGAGGTTAAGGAGCTGGTCGAAGCGCACGCGCGGATACGTCCAGCGCAGCCAGATGATGAAGAAGAGCACGCAGTAGATCTTGACCAGAAACCACCACACGCCGGGCAGGAACGGCCCCTGCCAGCCGCCCAGGAACAGCGCGGCGGCAACGCCCGAAACCACGATCATGTTGGCGTATTCGGCCAGGAAGAACAGGCCGAAGCCCATGCCCGAGTATTCGGTGTGGAACCCGGCCGTCAGTTCCGATTCGGCTTCCGGCAGGTCGAAGGGAGCGCGGTTGGTCTCGGCCACGGCGCAGATGAGGAAGATGAAAAAGGCCAGCGGATTCTTGACGCCGTACCACTGCCAGGGCCAGCCGCCCTGCTGGGCCGAGATGGTGTAGAGGTCGAGCGAACCGGCGGTCAGGGCCACGGCCATGACCGACAGCAGCAGCGGCACCTCGTAGGCTACCGACTGGGCCACGGCCCGGGCCGCGCCGAGCAGACCGTATTTGTTGTTGGACCCCCAGCCGGCCAGGATCAGCGACAGCACGCCAAGCCCGGAAAAGGCCAGGATGAGCACCAGCCCGAGGTTCATGGGGATGGGTGAAAGGCTGGGGCCGTAGGGCAACGGCAACAGGCAGATGGTCACCGGTGCGAAGGCCAGAAGCGGCGCGGTCCAGAAAAGGACCCGGTCGCACCGGGCCGGCGCCACGAGCTGCTTGCCCATGAGCTTGACCGCGTCGACCAGCGGCTGCAGCAGGCCGTGAGGCCCCACGTGCAAGGGACCGGGACGGTACTGGCAATGGCCGGCCACCTTGCGTTCGACCCACACCAGGATCAGGCCGTTGAGGCCGACAAAGGCGAAGATGCCCAGCAGGCCGATGACCAGCCGCGTCAGCGGATAATCGAGGCTTAAAAGCATGTCCATGTTCATCGGTCGATCTCCGGGATGACAAGGTCAAGGCTGCCCAGGATGGAAACGGCGTCGGCCAGGAGCGTGCCCTCGGCCAGTTCGCTGAACACGTGCAGGTTGGAAAAACCCGGGGCGCGCAGCTTGACCCGGTACGGCTTGGGGCCGCCGTCGGAACGCACGTGGACGAGGATCTTGCCGCGCGCGCCTTCGACGGCGAAGGAGGCCTCGCCCTTGGGCGGCTTTATGGTCTTCGGCACCTTGGTCTGAATCGGGCCGCCCGGCAGGTTGGCCACGGCCTGGTCGATGATGTCGCAGCTGGTGACCAGCTCGTCGAGGCGCACCATGTAGCGGGCCATGGCGTCGCCTTCGGTGTAGGTCGGGATGTGGAAGTCGAAGCGGTTGTAGACGCCGTAGGGCTCGGCCCGGCGGGTGTCCACGGGCGCGCCCGAACCGCGGATCATGGGGCCGGTCGCGCCGTAGCGGCGGGCCAGTTCCACGTCCATGACGCCGATGCCCTCGCAGCGCCCGCGCAGGATCACGTTGTCCGTGACCAGATCGCGGTACATGGGCAGCCGCGACCGCAGGTGCCGGGTGAAGGCCAGGCAGCGCGAGGCGAAGTCGTCGGGCACGTCGCCGTACAGCCCGCCGATGGTGAAGTAGGAATAGGTCAGGCGCGAACCCGTGACGTCCTGGAGGATGTCGAGGATCTTCTCGCGATCGTCGAAGGCGTACATGATGGGAGTAAACGCCCCGAGGTCGAGCAGATAGGCGCCCCACCACAGCAAATGCGAGGTGATGCGGTTGAGTTCCGTCACGGCCACGCGGATGTACTCGGCGCGCTCCGGCACCTCGAGCCCCATCAGCCGTTCCACCGCACCGGCAAAGGCCCAGTTCCAGGCCATGGGATGGAGATAGTCCACCCGGCCCATGTTCGGCATGAACTGCATGTAGGTCTTCTGCTCGGCCATCCACTCGTGCATGCGGTGAATGTAGCCGAGCACCGGCTCGGCCCGCACGATGTACTCGCCGTCGAGTTCGAGCATGATGCGCAACACGCCGTGCGTGGAGGGATGCTGCGGGCCCATGCTCAAAATGAGCTTGTCCTCGGTCGGTCCGGGCTCGAACCGCGCGGAGACGAGATCACCCCGCAAGGAATTCGGATCGAAGGCTTGCATGCTTCCTCCTTAGCCCTGGGCGTCCTTGGCGGCTTTTGGGGCCACCGGCGCGGGTTTGGCCTTCTCCTTGGGCTCGGGAGCGGGCTCGGCCAGCCCGCAGTCGACGAGATAGGAAAGCGGCACGAGATCGGCCAGGGACTTGCGGGCCTTCTCCGCCTTGATCAGCGGATGGATATCGCTGTTCTCGGGGAGAAGCAGATTGTGCAGGTTCGGATGGCCGGTGAAAGTGATGCCGTAAAAATCGAAGCATTCCCGCTCGTGCCAGTCGGCCCCGGAATAAATGTCGCTCACCGTCGGTACCGTCGGGTTGTCGTGGGGCACGGTCAGGCGCAGCACGATGCGGTTGGCGCCGTCGAGCAGGCTCAGGTGGTAGGCCACCTCGAAGCCCTCCTCCAGGTCGGAGGCCATGACGTCCTCGAGCAGGTAGCCTTCGGCGAAAAGCACGGCCACGGCGTCGTGGATGGTTTCCGCCGTCAGGGTGACGGAGAGCACGCAGCCCGTGGCCTTGAAATCCAGGGGCGCGGAGCAGGCCGGATGGAGTTTTTCGAGAAGGGCCTGGTTCATCGTTCGCCTCCAGCGGGGACCTGCCACCAGCGCCGGCCGGTCATCTTCTGCTGGATGGCGAACAGGCCTTCCAGCAATCCCTCGGGACGG
Organism: Desulfovibrio sp. JY; assembly: GCA_021730285.1. Classification (NCBI taxonomy): domain Bacteria; kingdom Pseudomonadati; phylum Thermodesulfobacteriota; class Desulfovibrionia; order Desulfovibrionales; family Desulfovibrionaceae; genus Desulfovibrio; species Desulfovibrio sp. JY. The sequence continues at coordinate 3,062,514 of CP082962.1, read as the reverse complement.
GGCGGGCAGCCGGGCACGTAGACGTCGACCGGGATGAGGGTGTCCACGCCCTGGACCACGTTGTACTGGCCCTCAATATTGAACGGGCCGCCCGAGATGGCGCAGTTGCCAAGGGCCATGACGAAACGCGGCGCGGGCATCTGTTCGAAAAGCCGCACCACCAGCGGGGCGAGCTTCTTGTTGACCGTACCGGCCACGATCATCAGATCGGACTGGCGCGGCGAGGGCCGGAAAACCTCCGCGCCGAAGCGCGCGATGTCGAACCGGGCCATGCCCACGGCCATCATCTCGATGGCGCAGCAGGCGATGCCGAAGGTCATGGGCCAGATGGACATGGCCCGGCACACATCCACGATCTTCTGGACCGCAGGCGTGGCGACGAGCGCCGGTTCGACCGTGTTTACGGCCGGGGCGCAACACGGACCTGGATTCTGCGGGGCCATGTGAACACTCCCTTACGCATGAAGTAGATGATGGCGGCGCCGAGCACCGCGATGAAAACCAGCAACTTGATGGCCGCGACCATCCCCTGGGGCTTGGCGAAAAGGGCCGCCACGGGGAAGAGGTAGAGGATATCCACCTCGAAGGCCAAAAAGATCAGGGCGTAGAAGTAGTAGTTGATGCCGAACCGGACCCAGGAACGGCCGTGGGTGGGCACGCCGCATTCGTACGTCTCGGCCAGGGCTCCGCCGCGGGCCTTGGGGGCGAGGAACAGCTCGGCCAGAAGCGGGCCGGCGGCAAAGAGCACCCCGCCCAGGAAGAAGAGCAGTATCGCCGCTTGAAACCAGGTAAAGACCATGCGCCTTTCCCTCCTTTCGTTGACTGCCGCCGCACCCTAGGGGTGCAGCTGGGTCCCGGCCATGGCCGCCAGATCGTACAGCGGCGCGGGAATGATGCCGGCCAGGAGCACCAGCGCCGCCAGCACGCCGCCAAAGACCAACGTGCCCTTGGGGATGACCAGGGCCGGAGCGTCGGATTCGCCGGTGTAGGCGTGGCGCACCAGACCCAGGTAGTAGTAGATGGAGATGGCCGTATTGAGCACGGCCACGATCACCAGCCAGTAAAAGCCCTGATCCCAGGCGGCCGAGAGCAGGAAGAGCTTGCCCGTGAACCCGGCGGTCGGCGGCAGGCCGACCAGGGAGAAGGCGGCCACGGCCAGGATCATGGCCAGGGCCGGCGCGCGGTGATACAGGCCGTCGAGGTCGTCCAGGCTCGGATTCTCGCCGTCTTTCGAGATGGTGCACACGACGTAGAAGGCAGCCAGGTTCATGAGGATGTAGGCCAGGCTGTAAAAGGCCGAGGCGGCCAGCCCCGCCGCCGATCCGGCGGCAAGGCCCAGCATGACGTAGCCGGCATGGGCCACGGAGGAGTAGCCGAGCAGGCGCTTGACGTCGCGCTGGACCAGGGCGGCCAGGTTGCCGCCGGTCATGGAGATCGCGCCGAGGATGGCCAGGATGGTGGTCACTTCCATGTGCGGGGTGAGAATGGCGGCCAGACGCACCAGCACCACCACGGCGCCGAGTTTGGGAATGGTGGCCACGTAGGCGGCCGTCTCGTTTTTCGTCCCCTGATAGACGTCAGGGCACCAGAAGTGGAACGGGAACAGCGCCAGCTTGTAGAAGAAGCCGGCCAGAAAGAGGGTCAACCCGACCACGGCCAGGGGCGCGTCGGCAAAGCTCCAGGAGGAGGCGGCCAAGGCGGCGATGTAGGTCGTGTGCTTGGCGGCCATGATGTAGGACAGGCCGAAAAGGGCAATGGCCGTCACCGCCGCGCCGAAAAGGATATACTTGATGCCGGCTTCGGCCGCGCGCCGATCCTGGCCGCGCAGCGGAATAAGGGCGTAGAGGCTGTAGGAGGAAAGCTCCAGGGCCAGGTACAGCGTGACCAGCTCCACGCACGAGGCCAAAAGCATGAGTCCCCAGGCCGAAAGCGCCAGCAGCATGAAGTAGTCAGGGGTCAGGTCCCGGCTTTCTTTCTTGCCGGCGGCGATGCCGGCCACCACGGCGAAGCCGAAGGCGATGGCGAGCTTGAAAAACTGCGACAGGGCATCCAGCTTGTAGGTGGCGTAGAGCATCTCGCCCCGGGACGAGAGCCCGGCCACGGCGACCAGCACGCCGATTCCGGCGGCCACGGGCAACCAGGACATCACCCGCCGCGAGCCGCGCACGCTGGCGACGAACAGGGCGCAGACAATGCCCAGCAGCCACAATTCCGGCAACAGTTTGAAGATGGTCATGGAAGCTCCTTGCGGACGGCGTCCGTGGCGGTGGCCACGGTCATGGACGCGGGAAGGCGCATGCGCTCGGTGAACTTCATGTCACTGGTCAAGCCCATGGCCTGATTCTTTTGGTGCATGACGGAAAGCACACGCTCGATGGAGGGCTCGATGGTCTTGATGGCCAACGACGGGGCCAGGCCGATATAGAAGACGAGCAAGGCCAGCGGGATGAGCGTCACCCATTCCCGCGCGCCGAGGTCATGCCAGCTCTTCTTGAAGGAGCTCGGCTCGCCCCAGGTCACGCGCTGCAGCAGGCGCAGCATGTAGGCGGCGGCGAGCATGGCCCCGGGCACGGCGCAGAAGCCGACCCAGGTATTGCTGGAGAAGGCCCCGATAAGGACCAGGATCTCGCCCACGAAACTGTTGGTGCCCGGAAAGGCCAGGGACGAGAAGGAAAAAAGGCCGAAGAGGAACATGAAGGCCGGCATGAACTTGCCGAGTCCCTGGTTGTCGGTGATCTCGCGGCTGTGGCTGCGTTCGTAGATGAGTCCGACCATCATGAAGAGGCCGCCGGTGGTGATGCCGTGGTTGAGCATCTGGAGGATGGCCCCGGAGACGCCCTTGACGCTGAAAAGGAAGATGCCGAGCGTCACGAAGCCCATGTGGCCCACGGACGAGTAGGCGATCAGTTTCTTGATGTCGGTCTGCCCGAGCGCGATGCAGCCGCCGTAGATGATGGAGGCGATGGAGATGGCGATCATGACCGGGGCGGCCGTGACCGAGGCGGCCGGGGTCAGCGGCAGGCAGAAACGCAGGAAGCCGTAGGTGCCCATTTTGAGCAAAATGGCGGCCAGCAGCACGCTGCCCGCGGCCGGGGCCTCGACGTGGGCGGCCGGCAGCCAGGTATGGAACGGAAACATGGGGACCTTGATGGCAAAGGCCAGGGCCATGGCCAGGAAAGCCCACATCTGGAAGCGGAAGGAATAGCTCTTCTCCATCAGTTCGGGGATGGAGAAGGTGCCGCCGACGTGGCGGAAGGCCACGATGGCCGCGAGCAAGAGCGTCGAGCCGGCCAGGGTGTAGAGGAAGAACTTGATGGAGGCGTAACGCCGTCTCGGCCCGCCCCAGACCGCGATCAGCAGGTACATGGGGACGAGCATGGCCTCCCAGAAGACGTAGAAGAGCACGAAATCGAGCGCCGCGAACACGCCGATGCAGGCCGAGGTCATCAGCAGCAGGCAGAAGTGGAACTCGGTGACGCGCTTACTGATGTACGTCCAGGAGCCGAGTACGCAAAGCGGCAGCATCAGGGCGGTTAAGAGGATCATGTAGAGGCTCAGGCCATCCACGCCCATGTGGTAGGACATGCCAAGGGCCGGCAGCCAGGGCGCCTGCTCCACGAACTGAAAGGCCGGGCCGTTTGGCGCGTAGGAGAGTAGCGGCAACGCGAGCAGGCATTCGAGAATGCCCGCGCCGAGCGTCACGAGCCGCACGGTGCGCTCGTTTCGCCGCAGCACCAGCAAGGCCGCCGCGACCACCAAAGGCAGGACGATCAGCATCGTCACCACCGGAAATCCGTATTGCGTCGTCATGCAAAGCTCCCTTTGACCCTTGGCGGTCAGCCGACGAACCAGACGATGGCGAAGATGACAAGACCTATGGTCACGGCCGCGGCGAGATAATCCTGCAGCCGTCCGGTCTGGCCGCGCGCGACCGTCGCCCCGCCGACTTCACGCACGCTCCTGGCCGAGCCGTCGAGCACGCCGTCGATGACTTTGCCGTCAAAGATGCTCGTGCCGTGTCCGGCCTCGATCAGGGCCTTAAGCCCAACCTTCTCGTAGACATCGGTCCAGATGTTATCGATAGCCGCAGCCGGCACGGAAACGACCTTCACAAAGCCCCGGCCAATGGCCCGGTACAGGAAGTCGAAATCCAGGTTGCGGCTGGGGTGCGGCGGAATGATCTTGCGCATGAGGTAGAACCCGAGCCCGGTGAAGCCGAGCAGGCAGCAGGCCTGCAACACATGCCAGGGGGTGTAGGGCACGTAGTCCGTGGGAAAGGGCAGCAGCGAATAGAGCGTGCCCGGGAACAGGCCGATAAAGAGGCACAGGAACGAAGAGATGGCCATGCCGAGGTACATGTTCCAGGGGATGGGCTTGATCTCCATGGTGCTCTTCGGCTTGGCCCAGAAAGCGAAGTACGGCAGCTTGATGCCGACGGAGAGGAACGTGCCCACGGCGGCCAGTTCCATGCCGAGGGCCAACCAGGTGCGATGGGCCTCGGCGGCGGCGGTGATGGTCATGGTCTTGGTCACGAAGCCGTTGAAGAGCGGCATGCCGGAGATGGAGACCGCGCCGACCATGTAGCCGATCATGACCAGCGGCATCCGCGAGGCCAGACCGCCAAGCTCGGACAGCTTGGCCGTGCCGCAGGCGTAGAGCAGGCAGCCCGTGCCCATGAACAGCAGGCCCTTATAAAGGATGTGGGCATAGGCGTGGGCGCAGGCCCCGTCCACGGCCATGGCCGTGCCGATGCCGATGCCGCAGACCATGTACCCGACCTGGGAAACGATGTGGTAGGACAGGATGCGCCGGGCATTGTTCTCAATGGTCGCGTAAAAGACGCCGTAGAGCGCCATGATGCAGCCGCCGACGGCCAGGATCTCGAACCCGGCGAAGCCCCGGGCCAGCACGTAGACGGCGGTCTTGGTGGTAAAGGCGCTCATGAACACCGCGCCCGTGACCGTGGCTTCGGGGTAGGCGTCGGGCAGCCAGGCGTGCAGCGGCACGAAGGCGGCGTTGACCAGGAAGCCGAGCATGATGAGGTAGTCGTAGTAGTGGGCCGTGGCCGGATCCACCGGGGTGAAGGCGAAGGTGCCGATGGCCCCGTAGCGCAGCAGCAGCCCGGCCAGGAGGAACAAGCCGCCGAAGGTGTGGAACAGGAAGTACCGGAAGCCGGCGGCCGTGGCCTGGGGCGTCTGGCGCAACCAGATGAGGAACACCGAGGCGACGCTCATCAGTTCCCAGAAAATAAAGAGCGTGATGTAATCCCCGGCGAACACGCAGCCGAATCCACCGGCGACGTAGGCGCAGGCGGCCATGTGCTGGCCCCGATCCGGCACGTGCAGGGCGTAGATGAAGCCTATAAGCGCCTGGATGGCGAAGACGTCGGCGAAAATGAGCGACAGGGCGTCCACCCGGCCCAGCTCCAACGTCTGGCCGAGATAGGGAATGGAGGCCAGGTTACGTACGCCGTCAGGGCCGAGCGTCAGGGCAACGACCGAAGCGATGGCCATGATTGGCGGGGCCAGCAGCAGCCAGCGCCATGTCTTGTAGGTTTCATTGGACAAAAAGGCCATGACCAGGGCCAAGGCCAGGAAGCCGATGGCCGGGTGCAGAAAATGGATGCCCACGATGTTTTCAAGACCGGCCATTGTCGTCCTCCGGGCGCGCCAAGATGGGGTAGATCACCTTTTTGAGCACCACGACCATGACGATCGTGGCCACGAGCGCGAAGACCTCCCAGAACCCGGGCATGCCTTCACCGGGGAAATGGGGATGGTGCGGCGTGATGAAGAGGTTGAGCACCACGCATAAGCCCAGTACGGCATAGAGCGCTTTTTTCCATCCGGCGGCGTTGGCCCTGGCCCGCTCCAGCCAGTTTCCAAGCGATTGCGGTTCCTGCATGGCGATCTCCCCTTCTCTGTGTCCGCCCGCCCCAAGGGACGCGCGGCCCTGCCATCATTTACAAACGACCGGCATTTCCTTGCGGTTGCCGATTAAAATCTGCCGAAAGCGTCCACGAAGGACAGGAAAAACTGCGGATACACGCCGATCAGCACGGAGATGAGCGCCGTCAGGCAAAGCGGCACCACCATGACCAGCGGCGCTTCCTTGAACTGCGAGTGGTCCATGCCGGCGACCGGCGGCCGGAAAAAGGCCCGGTAGACCACCGGCACGAAGTAGCCGGCGTTTAAGAGTGTCGAGGCCAAAAGCGCGATCAGCAGAATATACTGGTGGATGCTGACGGCTCCGTTGACCAGATACCATTTGCTGACAAAACCACACACCGGCGGCACGCCGATCATGGACAGCGAGGCCACGGCAAACGCGCCGAAGGTAAAGGGTAATTTGCGGCCAAGCCCGTCCATGAGTGGGATCTCCCGCAGACTCGTGGCCACGAAGATCGCGCCGGCGGCGAAAAAGAGCGTGATTTTGGCAAAGGCGTGGTTGGCGATGTGCAGCAGACCGCCCTTGATGGCCAGCGGCGAAAGCATGGCCACGCCTATTATAATGTAGGAGAGCTGGCTGACCGTGGAATAGGCCAGCCGCGCCTTGAGGTCGGTCTTGGTGAGCGCGATGATCGAGGCCACCAGGATGGTGAAGGCGGCCAGATAGGCGGTGATGAGCCCCAGTCCCAGATGGGAGAGCAGGTCCACGCCGAAGCAGGACAGCATGACGCGCGCGACCGAAAACACGCCGGCCTTGACCACGGCCACCGCGTGCAGCAGGGCCGAGACGGGCGTCGGCGCGACCATGGCCGAGGGCAGCCAGTTGTGCAGCGGCATGATGGCGGCCTTGGCCAGACCGAAGATGAACAGGAAGTAGGTGATGGTCACGAGCGTCGGGTTGGCCCCCGGAGGGAACATGCCGTGGCTGATGTCGACCAGGTTGAAGTCGAGCGTGCCACACTGGACGTAGGTCAGGATCATGGCCGGCAGCAGGAAGAGCTTCGAGGTGCCCATCAAGTAGATGAGGTACTTGCGCGCCCCATGGTAGCCTTCGGCGTCCTGGTGGTGGGCGACCAGAGGATACGTGAAGACGGTGATGACCTCATAAAAGAGGTACAGCGTCACGATGGTGCCGGAAAAGGCCACGCCCACGGCGCCGAAGATGGCCACGGCGAAGCAGAAGTAATAACGGGTCTGGGCGTGTTCCTTGAGCGTGCGCATGTAGCCGATGTTGTAGCTTGTGGCGAAGAACCACAAAAACGTGGCGACGATGGCGAAGATGCAGGACAGCCCGTCCACGGCGAAGGTGATGGACACGCCGGGGAAGAAGGTGACGACGTGGTAGGTCCAGACGACGCCATCAAGCACCCCGGGCACCATGGACACCACGGCGGCGAAGGCCATGGCCGCGGCGGCGAAAGACACGCCCTCGCGCAGGTCCTGGTTCTTGCGCAGGAGCCACAAGGCGAACGGAGCCAGGAAGGTGATGATGATCGGGGCGAGGACCCGAGCGCTTTCAACGGTTTGAGCGGCAACGGCCATGAGCTACCCCTTCAGTTCGCTGGGGCCGTCGGCGGCGGCGTCCCCGAAACGTTTGTTGACCACCAGGACAATGGCCAGGACCAGCGTGGCTTCGGCGGCGGCAAGCCCCATGACCAGCAGCGCGCCGAGCTGGCCGAGGACGGCGTCCATGGGCGTGAGCTGGGCGGCGGCCACGATGGAAAGTCCCGCGCCGTTTAACATCAGTTCCACGCCGATGAGCATGCCGATGAGGGTGCGCCGGGCCACCAGGGCATAAAGCCCCAGGCACAGCAGCATCACGGCCACGACCTGGTAAAGCACGAGCGGATTGTTCATCTGGGTTCTCGCTTTTCAAAGGCCAGAATGACAGCCCCGGCCATGGCCGCGAGCAGCACCACGGAGATCAGCTCGAAGGCCAGGGTGTAGGGGCCGAGCAACCCGGCGCCGAGCTGGGCCGGGCTGACGTTTTTGGGCGTGGGGAATCCGGTCGCGCCGTACACGGCCAGAAGCGGCACCAGGATGCCCGCCGGGACGAGAAAGGCCGGGATGGCGCGCAGGATGCCGCCGGCCCCGGGTCCTTCCGCCTCGCCGCCGTCCGCGGCGGCCCGGGTGAGCATGATGGCGAAGAAGATCAGGACGGTGACCGCGCCGACATAGATGAGGATCTGCATCAGGGCCACGAAATCGGCCAAAAGCAGAAGATACAGTCCAGCCACGCCAAAAAGGGCCACGACAAGCCCCAGCATGGCCCTGACCAGGCTCGCGGCGGAAACGGCAAGGCCGCCGCCGGCCAGGACGATCAGGGTGTAAAAGGCGAAGGCGAACTGGCCAAGATACATTTCGTTCATAAGCGCCCCGCTGCTCTCATTTTGGAAATCGAACAAGCTGATTTCCAGCGGTCAAAAGCCTCATCCGTTGGTAAAGCCGGACATGGACACCACAAAACAGTCAACCACACTAAAAAACAACCATACCTGAGAAATCAAACACGCCATTGAGCATCAATATTTGTCAAAGCAGCATGTCCACTTGCACATCCAATCTAGAAATTGTCACGGACCGTATCTTTTTTTGTTTTATTCTTTCAAATCTTTTCTACAAGTTTCTATTCAAACATACTCTGGCAACCAGTGCCACTATGTTTTACTTTCCTTTTACAGTCAGCGTTACTCAAAACAACAATAGCGCCAGCCTTCATGGCTGGCGTTTTATGATCTTTTTTTCACAATTTGCGCCTGGAATTGAAGCGACGCTGCCGCGTAGCTTGTATCATGCTGCAATTTTCAAATAACAATCGCGCTAGCCGTGTCATGATTTTTACTATCTGTGTTACGACTGCCGGAAGCTTATAAACCCCTTTCCCCACGCCAGTCAAGGATGAAAAAGTTACCTTATTGTAGCATGTCCCCTCACCCGCCGCCAGAGCATCTATTATAGAAATACGACTCCATGCCTGGGCCGCAGGCAAACGCACAAATGTAATATATTAATATTATTGTATTTATTTTTAAAATTCCAATTCGTGAAAAATTTTCTCCCCGCACCGGATCCATTAAACCTCACTTCTCCGATGCATGATGCAAACGGCAAAAGAGCCGAAGTTTGCGCCTCGCCGCACAAACAACGCACTGGCCGTGCGATACACGCCACGGAAATTGTGAAAAAAGTGAAGATCACACACCCCGAGCGATGCCGGGGAGACGCTCGCCTTTCGGCGGCCCCAGGGCGGGGCTCTGCGGGGGCTCGGACGCTGCCCGCGCCGTTACCGCGCCTGGCCCAGGTAGCAGAAGTAGTCCCAGAAACCGGCGTAGGCCGGACGGGATTCCTGGCACCGGGCGATGAAGCGGCGCTCCAGGGCGGGAAGCAGGTGGTCGTCCATGCGGACGTGGTTGACGCCCATCCAGCGCTCGAACCAGGGGAAGCGGCTGCGGCGGAAGTCGGCCACGGCCAGAAGGCCGTCCACGGCGAGGTGGCCGCGCGCCGCGTCCAGGGCCGCCTCGAAGCCGGGGTTGAACATGGTCAGGCTGTAGGAAAAGAGGATGAGGTCGGCGCTGGCGGGATCGAAGCTTTCGGGGGCATAGGGCGCGCAGAGGAGCCGCACGCGCGCGGCCTGACCGGCCGTGGCGCTCCTCGCCCGCTTAAGCATGGAGGGGCACAGGTCGATGCCGGTGACGCGGGCGGCGGGAAAGGTGGCCAGCAGGCGGGTCAGATTGCGGCCGGTGCCGCAGCCGACCTCCAGGATGCGCAGGGGCTTTTCGCGACGGGGGCCAAGGGCCGCAGCGGCCAGACGCACAATGCGGTCGCGGCCGAAAAGAAAGCTCCAGCGCGTGGCGTCGTAGATGCGCGAATGCCACTTGTAGTAGCCGAGCAGCGCCTCGTTGGCGCAGGCATTCCTGCTCATGCCACCACCGCCAGATGCTGGCTGCCGTAGGTGCCGACGCGGTCGGCGGCGTGGAGCGGTTCGGTCAGTTCCGGGAAAAAGCGCAACCGCCGGCGGGCGTCGCGGGGCAGAAAGTCCACGGTTAGCCCGGCCGAGCGCATGAGGATGCGCGCGCCGGGAGCGGCGTTGGCGAAGATGAGCTCCCATTCCTCGGCCAGGGCGGCCGGCGCGTGGCTGGCCAGCCAGTCCTGGTGGTCGAGCAGGATGAAGTGGCTGTAGCCGGGCCCGTCATGGCGGCGCAGAAAACCGCTTAACGTGTCGGTATGGCTGGCCAGGCGCGGCAGACGGTCGCGGATGGCCGCGAAATTGTCCGCCTTGAGGTACTCGGGGCAACAGCGCCGGGTGTAGCGGCCGGTCAGGTAGACGCGCCAGAAATAATTCTCGGCCATGGGCGGGCCGGTAAAGACCTGCTTGACCTTGTCGCGCACGAAGCCTTCCAGGCCGCCGGGATGGGAGGCGCGGATAAGGTCGATTTGCGGGCGCGGCACACCGAGCAGGGCCATGGTCTCGGGCCGCCCGACCAGCCAGCGGCTGAAACGATCCCAGAAGACGGGTTCGATTGCGGCAAAGACGCGGCGCTGCTCTTCGAGGCTGGCCGCGCCAAGCAGCCGGGGGATGTTTCGCCGCAGGCCGGGCTTGAGTGCGCTGAGCATCTTCGAGAAGGCAAAGGCCACCGCCCCGGACGCACCATGGTAGTAGAAGGAACGCGACAGGCGGCCGTTTTTGAAATAGTCGATGTTGCGGTCCCAGAAATCGGCGGCGTAGGCCGGCAACGTCTCCCGGATACGCTGGTAGATGCCGGCGCAGGCCGCCCCGCCGCCCTCGCCGAAAAAGGCGTAGAGTTCCTCGAAGGAAGCCTGGCTGAAAAGGGCCCGCTTGAGCTCGAGCAGGGCGTTTTGGCGAAAATTGACGTCCACGCAGTCGATTCGGGCCGGATCTTCGAGAAGGTAATCCAGGGCGTTGTCCCCGGCCGAGGTGATGACCGCCACGCGGGAATGGGGGGTCAGCTTGAGCAGCTGCCGGTCCAGACGCGGGTCTTCCCAGCAGGTGTTGTAGACGAGGCGGTTGCCGTGAACGAGGCGGAAAAAGGCGTCCTGGACGCGGGTGGGGAGTTTTTTTGCCATGGGTGCGGGCGGATTCCGGTTGGCCGATTGGACGGCCGGTTGGTTGGAAAATGCGCTGTTGACCGCCGCTTATACGCAAGGCCCCGGCCCGGCAGGCGACGGGACAGTGACGGGCGTGAGACAATCCTGCCGCCCAGGGGGCATTGCCCCGGCCGGCCCGGTTTGCTAGAGCCGGCTGGCCAAGGGAGCACCCATGCCTGATTTTCTCTCCGGTTTTTCCTTTTCCCTCGATTTCCTGCTGCAACTTCTAAGCATCGTGGCCATCGACGTGGTCCTGGCCGGCGACAACGCCGTGGTCATCGCCCTGGCCGTGCGCAACCTGCCGCCCCGGTCCCGCACGAAGGGCATTGCCGTGGGAGCCGGCGCGGCGGTCGTGTTGCGCGTGGCCCTCACCTTCGTCGCGGCGCAGCTCCTCGACCTGCCCTTTTTGAAGCTTGCCGGAGGCCTGCTCGTGGCCGTGATCGCGGTCAAGCTCTTCGCCGAGGGCGACGCGGCGGACAAGGAAAAGTCCTGCACGACCTTTTTGCAGGCCATAACGACCATTGTCGCGGCCGACCTGGTCATGTCCACGGACAACATCCTGGCCGTGGCCGGCGCGTCCCGGGGCAACCTGGCCCTGCTGATCTTCGGCCTGGGGCTGTCCATCCCCTTTGTCGTCTTCGCGGCGAACGCCCTGTCGCGCCTTATGGACCGGTTCCCGATCATCATCGCGCTTGGCGCGGCCGTACTCGGCAAGGTGGCGGCCGAAATGATCCTGACCGACGCCTGGGTGGCGTCGTTGGCCCGACCCGGCCAAACGGCCGTGTACGCCGGCGAGGTCGTCGGGGCCGTGGGCGTGGTGGTCGTCGGCCGGCTTTGGGCGCGGCGCCTGGCCAGGGCCTGACACCCGGGGCAAGACACGTTGCGCCGGCTCCGGCCACGCTTTTGCAGGCAAGCGTGCCTGTCTCTACATTTCTGTCGCCATCCCGCGTACATTTTTGTAATACCCAGGCAGGGTCGTGACAAAAAATCCTTATAAATCAACAAGACCTTTCCTGGCATGATCCTTGTAGAGTCTCGCTGACCCCGACAGATGGTGACCGGGGAAAGGAGCCTTCATGGAACAGGCCATTTTCGAAGAACGGCGCGATCAGATCCACCGCAAGGGGGAAGGGCCTTTTGAACTGGCCTGCAACCGCGACAGCCTGGCCGGGGCGGTGTCCCAGCGGGCCTGCGTCTTTTGCGGTTCGCGCGTGGTGCTCTACCCCATCGCCGACGCCCTGCATCTGGTCCATGGCCCCATCGGCTGCGCCGTCTATACATGGGATATCCGGGGCGCGCTTTCCTCCGGCCCCGAGCTGCATCGCCTAAGCTTCTCCACCGACCTCCAGGAACGCGACGTCATCTTCGGCGGCGAGAAAAAGCTCAAGGCCGCCCTGCTCGAACTCATCGAACGCCATAAGCCCAACGCCGCCTTCGTCTACGCCACCTGCATCGTGGGCATCATCGGCGACGATGTGAACGCGGTGTGCCGCGACGTGGCCGCAAAGACCGGCATTCCGGTCATCCCGGTCCAGTCCGAAGGCTTCAAGGGCAACAAGCGCGAAGGCTACGCCGCCGCCTGCAAGGCCCTTTTCACCCTGGCCGGCACCGGCGACACCTCGGACATCAGCCCCATGTCGGTCAACATCCTGGGCGACTTCAACCTGGCCGGAGAAATCTGGATCATCCGGGAATATTTCGAGAAGATGGGCGTCCAGGTGGTGGCCAACATCACTGGCGACGGCCGGGTGGCCGACATCCGCCGCTGCCACGGCGCGGGGCTCAATATCGTACAGTGCTCCGGCTCCACCATGGAACTGGCCAAAATGATGGAAGAGAAGTTCGGCACGCCCTTCATGCGGGTGTCCTACCTCGGCATCGAGGACATGGCCGACTCGCTCTACGCCGTGGCCGACCGCTTCAAGCATCTCGATCCGGGCATCGTCGAGCGCACCCAGAAGCTCGTGCGCGAGGAACTGAGCCTGCTTTTGCCCAAGCTCAAGGAGTACCGCAAGGATCTCGAGGGCAAGCGGGCGGCCGTCTACGTCGGCGGCGCGTTCAAGGCCTTCTCGCTCATCAAGGCCTTTCGCCACCTGGGCATGAAGGTGGTCCTGGTCGGGTCCCAGACCGGCACCAAGGAAGACTACGAGGAACTGGCCTCCATCTGCGACCCGGGTACGGTCATCGTCGACGACTCCAATCCGCTGGAGCTGTCGAAATTCGTCCGGGAACTCGACGTGGATCTCTTTGTCGGCGGGGTCAAGGAACGGCCCATCGCCCACAAGCTCGGGGTCGGCTTCTGCGACCACAACCACGAGCGCAAGGAGGCCCTGGAAGGCTTCGTCGGCATGCTCAATTTCGCCAAGGAAGTGCACGCCTCGGCCACCAGCCCCATCTGGCGCTTCGTGCCCAGGCGCGAGGCCATGGCCAAGGCACTGAAGGAACAGGAGACCGCCAAGCGCGCGGCCGGGGGAGAAGGCATATGAGCGATTCGCCCTACGTTTCCACCACCAACGCCTGCAAGCTGTGCACGCCGCTCGGCGCGGCCCTGGCCTTCCGGGGCGTGGAAGGGGCCATTCCCTTCCTGCACGGCTCCCAGGGTTGCGCCACCTACATGCGCCGCTACATCATCAGCCATTTCCGTGAGCCCATGGACATCGCCTCCTCGGCGCTGGGCGAAAAGCAGGCGGTCTTCGGCGGCGGCCCCAACCTCAAAAAGGGCATCTTGAACGTCATGTCCAAGTACGGGGCCACGGTGGTCGGCGTGGCCACCACCTGCCTGACCGAGACCATCGGCGACGACGTGCCGCGCCTTCTCTACGAGTTCCGCAAGGAGTTCAGCGACCTGCCCCTGCCCGAGATCGTCAACGTCTCCACCCCGAGCTACTCCGGCACCCACATGGAAGGCTGGCACGCGGCAACGGCGGCCCTGGCCTCCCAGCTCGTGCGGGAAAAGGCCCCGGCCGAACGCCGCGTCAATCTCATCCCCGGCTTCGTCTCCCCGGCCGACATCCGCTACTTCAAGGAAATCCTGGACGACTACGGCGTCGCCTACACGGTCCTGCCCGACATTTCCGAAGCCATGGACCGCCCGGCCCTGCTCGACTACGAGAAGCTGCCGGCCGGCGGCACGCCCGTGGCCTCCATCCGGGCCATGTCCGGCGCGCTCGGCTCCATCGAATGCGGCCGGGCCGACCACATGGCCGAAAGCGCCGGGACCAACCTGGAGCGCCGCTTCGAGGTGCGCAACATCCGCGTCGGCCTGCCCATCGGCGTGCGCGAATCCGACGCCTTTTTCGCCGCCCTGGAAGAGCTGACCGGCACGCCCCTGCCGGAAAAGCACGCCGCCGAGCGCGGCCGGCTCATCGACGCCTACGTCGACGGCCACAAGTACGTGGCCGGGAAAAGGGCCATCGTCTACGGCGAGGAAGATCTCGTCATCGCCATGGTGGCCTTTCTGGCCGAAATCGGCGTCAAGCCCATCCTGGCCGCCACCGGCGCCACCTGTCGCAACTTCAAGCAGGCCCTGGCCGATGTGACCGAGGGCATCCTGCCCGAACCGCCCGAGGCCAGGGAAGGCGTGGACTTCCACGACATCGCCGAACAGGCCGCCGACCTCGCTCCGGATATCCTCGTCGGGCATAGCAAGGGGTACCGCTACGCCAAGGACATGGGCGTGCCGCTTCTTCGCGTCGGATTTCCCATCCACGACCGCTTCGGCGGCCCGCGCCTGCTCCATGTGGGCTACCGCGGCACCCAGACGCTTTTCGACCGGCTCGTCAACACCATCCTCGAACGCAAGCAGGCCGACAGCGGCGTCGGATACGGCTATCTTTAAAAGGAGCGCGCAATGACCACCACCAAAGACCTTTCCAAGCACCCCTGCTTCAACCGCGAATCCGCCGGCTCCTGCGGCCGTGTCCACCTGCCCGTTGCGCCCAAGTGCAACATCATGTGCAACTTCTGCAATCGCAAATACGATTGCGTGAGCGAATCGCGCCCCGGCGTGACCAGCGCCGTGCTCACTCCGGAACAGGCCGTCCTGTACATGGAAAAGGTGCTGGAGAAAGAGCCCCGCATCACGGTGGCCGGCATCGCCGGTCCGGGCGACCCCATGGCCAATCCGGAAGCCATCGAGACCATCCGCCTGCTCAAGGAAAAATTCCCCCAGATGCTTTTCTGCCTGTCCACCAACGGCCTGGCCCTGCCGGCCCGGGCCGCGGAACTGGCCGAACTCGGCGTCTCCCACGTCACGGTCACGGTCAACGCCGTAAACCCGAAGATCGGGGCCAAGATCTATGCCTGGGCCCGGGACGGCAAGGTCATCCACCGGGGCGAGGACGCGGCCAGGCTGCTGCTCGAACGGCAGCTGGAAGGAATCAAAATTCTTAAGGAAAATGGCGTCATCGTCAAATCCAACACCATCGTCATCCCCGGGGTCAACGATCGGCACGTGCTGGAAGTGTCCAAAAAGCTCTCCGAACTCGGGGTGGACATCCAAAACATCATGCCGCTTTTCCCGGTGGCCGAGACGCCCTTTGCCGAAGTGCCCGCGCCCACGGCCGAGATGATCAAGGAGCTGCGGGCCAATGCCGGCGAGATGCTGCCCCAGATGAGCCATTGCAAGCGCTGCCGGGCCGACGCCGTGGGCCTCTTGTGCAACGACCGCTCGGGCGAACTGGCCCCGCTTCTAAGCGAATGCTCCCACACCGTGCCCGGGGCCGACCTGTCCAAGCGCCCCTACGTGGCCGTGGCCACCCGCGAGGGCATGCTCGTCAACATGCACCTGGGCGAGGCCCACAAGTTCCAGATCTGGAAACAGGAAGGCATCGGATTCTCCTACGTCGAGGATCGCTACGCCCCGGACCCGGGGGCCGGCCCCAAACGCTGGGAGGAACTGGCCAAGGTGCTCTCCGACTGCCGGGCCGTGCTGGTGGCGGCTTACGGCGAAACGCCGCGCAAGGTGCTGACCGCGGCCGGGGTGCTGCCCTACGAATGCTCGGGATTCCTGGAAACGGCCCTGACCGAGGTGTACGGCGCGGGGGACCTGTCCCTGCTCAAGAGCCGGCGCAAGGGCCTGGGCAAGGCCTGCGGCTGCAGCGGCGGCAGCGGCGAAGGTTGCGGCTGATCCCCGGCCGGACGGCAGCACGCCGGAAAACTCCTGTAGCGTATCCAGGCGTCGATATTTATGAAAACGGCGATTCACCCAAACTCCCGGGTGGATCGCCGTTCATTTTTTGACAACAGCGTGGCGTCGGTATATTTATCGTTCCATGATTCCATGGTATATGGCCATTTCCCTGGCAACACCTTAAAATGGGCCATACGGCAAGTTGAAAATAGACAAAAAATACATTCGATCCGCGCATGCCTCCGTTGGTCGACACTGTAACAGGACATGCAAAACACTGCGAACACCGAAATAATAGACAGTATCGAACTGCAAACAGGTTCTGACGAACCCGTTTCCGATGAAAGTCATGTCCTCGGCGTCTACGCACTCAGTCAGGATTCGCGGACAGGCCTTGGCGGAACAAAGAAACGCTATGCCCAGGAGACGCTCTGGTTCGTGCGTCGTATCAACGACGATGACTATTGCGTCCAACCCTTAAACGCCAATTCCATTCCATCCGGCCCCATAACCACGCTCACCAAGGGCGAGTTTCTTCGCAGCTACCAGCCGCGCCCCGGCTATTACGAAAAGCGCTGTCTGCCGTTTCTCGAATCCCTCAAGAAAAAAATCGCCACGGCCGACAAATACCTGGACGCGGGCGAACTCGACACCGCCGAAAAGGAATTCGTCAAGGCCCTGCTCCTGGACGAAAAACACCCCAAGGCCAACGTCGAGCTGGGCAAAATCTCCCTGGAAAAGGGCGACGGGAAAAAGCTGGCCTCGGCCATGCGGCGCATCCTCGGCATCGACGCCCTGTTCCAGGAACAGGAGCGGCACCTGTTCAACACCTTCGCCATCGCCCTGCGCAAGGGAAAACGCTTCGCCGAAGCGCTGGCCCTGTACGAACAGGCCCTTTCGCGCAATGCCGACGACGAAAACCTCCACTTCAACATGGCCCGGGCCCTGGCCGAAGGCGGCGACATCCCGGCCGCCCAAGGGCATCTGCGCCAGGCCCTGGCCCTGCGCCCCGACTTCGCCGAGGCCAGGCGCTTCCTGGCCCATCTCGACGGGCTCGCCGCCGACGCCGGCGACGGCGCCGCCCAGGACACGGGGCCGGCATGAGCGTTCCCGGGACCTTCTCCCTGCACTGCCCGCCCGGCACCAAGGTGCTGCTGGAAATTGCCGGCCTGGAGGAAAAACTGGCCACGACCTGCGTGGGCCATCAGCGGGGCCGGTTCGTGATCGTGCAGATGCCGTCGACGACCGAAACCTCCCGCGACGCCCTGTACCCGATGCTCTATCCCGACAACACGGTGATCGCCCGCTATCTGCATGAGGGCTCGGTGGTGGGATTCTCCTCCCGCCTCATCAAATACATCCAGATCCCTTTTCCCCTGGTCTTTCTCACCTACCCGGCCAATCTCGAATCCCGCGACCTGCGCAAGCACAAGCGTATCACCTGCTGCCTGCCCGGTTGCATGAAGCATGGCGACGTCACCGTCGCCGGCCTGCTCAGGGACGTCAGCATTTCCGGCTGCCAGTTTTCCTTTCCGCGCGAGGCCGCAGCACCGCAGCCGGCCATCGACGCCTTGGTGGAACTGTCCTGCGAGCTGATCGGCTCAAACGCCAAGGCCACACTTCCCTGCGCGGTCAAACGGGTGCTCCCTTCGGCCCGCCGGGTGGATCTCGGGCTCAAATTCAGGGAAGTCCCCCGGGAGATCCGGGAAGCCCTGGCCAACTACCTCGATACCGCCCTGCAGGTGCTGGGCTGACCGCCCGCCGGGTTCCCCTCGCAACGAAAACGTCGCAAGCCCTCCTTCAATTTTGTTCGTTCGAAGCTGCAACGGGGATCGCCAGCGCCTTCCCTTCCCATGGTGCGGTTCCTTCCGACAGGCACTGTTCTTGCTTCCCGCTTCTTGCAAACAAGGAGTGCGCCATGCTTGTACGCCTACTGTCCCTGTTTTTTCCTCCCACCGGCCCCTATTTCCCGGTCCCCTGCGTCGTCCGCCAATGCTGTGGCCGGCCTGGGACAAGGAAAGCCCTTGCTTCGAGACAGGGACAAAATGTCCCAGCCTGAGACACTGCTGGAGCCATAAGTTCCCACAGCGCCAGTTCAGTTCCGGCACAAACCGCATCTGAAATACGTTACAGGGAAGCGACTGGCACCCATTCAACAAAATCCGTGTGACTCTATACAGAAGGCCATCCTTTCCCTATCGTCTCCGCACTATGGATCATGGCGCCCGGGATGTGCGGCGCGCCGCAGCCCGCCGCGCCCAACGCGCCAAGGAAAACGCCCCCGCATGTTTGACGCCAGTGTTCTCTCGCCCCTGCTGTTGACCCTCAAGATCTCCGTCCTGGCCACGGCCTCGGCCTGCATTCCGGCCATCGCCCTGGCCCGGCTGGCCACGGTGCGCAAATTTCCGGGCAGGGATCTCACCGACGCCGTCCTGACCCTGCCCATGGTGCTGCCCCCGACCGTGCTCGGCTACTACATCATCGTGTTCCTCGGCCGTCGGGGCATTGTCGGCCAGTATTTGTGGGAGCACTTCGGCTTCAACATCATGTTCACCTGGGAGGGCGCGGTCATCGCCGCGGCGGTGGTGGCCTTTCCCCTGGTCTACCGATCGGCCAGGGCCGCCTTCGAGGGTGTGGACGAGAATCTGGAGAACGCGGCCCGAACGCTCGGGGCCACGGAGACGGCCATCTTTTTCCGGGTGTCCCTGCCGCTGGCCCTGCGCGGTCTTTTGGCCGGCATCATGCTGGCCCAGGCCAGGGCCATGGGCGAATTCGGCGCCACGCTCATGGTCGCCGGCAACCTGCCCGGCAAGACCCAGACCATGTCGCTGGCTGTCTACAGCGCCATGGCCGCCAACAACGAAACCCTGGCCAACACGCTGGTGCTCATCATTTCCGTGGTGTGCGTCAGCCTGCTTGTCATCGTGGCAAAAGTCATCAAACCCAAAACATGAGAAGGAGAAGCGCGATGTTGAAAAAAACCCTGCTGGCCCTGACACTGGTTCTGGCCATGGCCCTGCCCGCCGCTGCCGCCCAGTTGACCGTGTCCGCCGCCGCCAGCCTCACCGACGCCTTCAACGCGGTGAAAACCGCCTACCAGAAAGAGCATCCCGGCGTTACCCTCAACATGAACTTCGCCGCTTCCGGAGCCTTGCTCTCCCAGATGGAACAGGGCGCGCCCGTCGACGTGTTCGCCTCGGCCAACCAGAAGACCATGGACAAGGCCGTGGATAAAAAGCTCATCAACACCGCCACCCGCGTCAACTTCGCCCAGAACTCCCTGGTCCTGGCCGTGCCCGCCGCCAACCCGGCCAAGGTGAAGGACCTCGCTTCCCTCAAGGGCGCCAGCGTCAAGACCATCGCCGTGGGCAACCCCGAAACCGTGCCCGCCGGCGCCTACACCAAGACGGCGCTGACCAAGGCCGGCGTGTGGGATGCCCTCAAGCCCAAGTTCATCATGGCCGAGTCCGTGCGCCAGGTGCTCAACTACCTCACCCGGGGCGAGGTCGACTGCGGCTTCGTGTACGGCACCGACGCCAAGCAGGGCGGGGACAAGGTCGCGATCATGGCCGAGATCCCGCTGGAAAAGCCGGTGAGCTACCCCATCGCCGTGCTTTCCAATGCGGCCAACAAGAAGGACGCCGCCTCCTTCATCGCCTTTGTCACCAGCCCCAAGGGCCAGGAAATCCTGAGCAAGTTTGGATTCAAGAAACCGTAACGCAAGGTTGGTCCATGCGCATCACCGTCAACATCACCAAGTCCTACAAATCGGCCCAGCGGGACTTCCACCTGCAGTCCGAATTCGCCACCACGGGCAACCGGGTGGTGCTGTTTGGCCCTTCCGGTTCGGGGAAAACGCTGACGCTGCGCGCCATCGCCGGGCTCATGCGGCCCGACGCCGGCACCATCACCGTGGACGGCCGTGTCCTTGTGGACACGACCGCCCGCGTGTTCGTGCCGCCCCGCTCGCGCAACATCGGCTACCTCTTCCAGGATTACGCCCTGTTTCCCCACCTCACCGTGCGCCAAAATGTGGGATTCGGCCTGAAACGGCTTTTCGGGCGAATGAGCCCGGAAAACACCAAGCGTGTGACGCAGATCATGGACCTTTTCGGCATCATCCCCCTGGCCGAGGTCAGGCCGTCCCGCATTTCCGGCGGGCAACGGCAGCGTGTGGCCTTGGCCAGGGCCCTTGTCGGCGACCCCAAGGCCCTGCTCCTCGACGAGCCCTTCTCCGCCCTGGACGTGCCGCTGCGCCAGCGGCTGCGGGTGGAGCTGGCCGGCATTTTAAACCGCCTGGACATCCCGCTGGTCATGGTCACCCACGACCCGGCCGACGTGGCCTTTTTCGGCGGCGACGTGGTCCACTACGCCGAAGGCAAGGTCAAGGAGATCCTGCCGGCCGAGGTCATGCGCCGCTCCATGGTGCGGGTGGCCTGACACGGAACCCGCGAATGCGCCGCCTTCGAAATCTGGAGGAACGCATCTCGCGGCCAGACGGCAGCCACTGCTTTCCCGGCGTCATTGACGGCTGTGGGCCACCCGCGTAGAGAGCAGGTGATAGGCCACACTCCGACAACCGGGACCGGACATGAACAGCCTGACCGACGCCGCTTTTACGACCACCCCCATCACCGCCGCCAACCTGGAGGAAGTGATGGCCGTGGTGTCCGACGCCGCCTACCGCGACGACGGGAACCTCGTCGCGGCGCTCACGACCGACGGGCTGACCCAGCTCGACCTGACCGGCAGCGGCACGGGGACCTACGTGGCCGCCAATGCCGCCTTCGACGCCTGGACCACGGTCATAAACGGCGAACCGGCGGCGATCATCGCCTTTCGCGGCACCGACGACATCAACTACTCCCTCGACGGCCTCAGTGCGTACGTAAGCAGCACCGACGCCTCCTATTGGCTCGATACCGAGGGCTACTACCACCTGATCGATCAGGGCGTGGAGGCCTTCGACGCCGCGGTCTCGGCCCTGGGCATAAGCCAGGTCTACGTCACCGGGCACAGCCTCGGCGGCGCGGCCGCCCAGGCCTACATGGCCGAGCATACCGACACCGCCGCGACCGACTACTCGGCCGTGGTGTTCGGCTCCCTGGGCCTTTCCGGCGGCGACGCGACCTGGGGCACGGACGCCCGGATAACGGCCTTCGCCGACAGCTCGGATTTCACCAATTCCCTCGGCACCCAGACGGCCGGGCTCACCATCACCGTGGCGACGGGCGAGACCAGCACGTCCTCGGGCCTCGACCTCTCGGCCCTGCTGACCGATCCGGCCTCGTTTCTCACCACCCACTCCATTTCGCTTTTCGCCGACGACGCCGCCCGCTACGACGCGGCCAAGGCCGGCATCCCATCCACCGACGTGACCACGTTCATCACGGCCACGGCCAAGGTGGGCGGCCTGACGCTGACCGTATCCCCCACTGCCTGAGTAGGCCCGGACACAAAAAAAGCCCGGGGAAACCCGGCCTTCCGACCACGTTCCCCCAGGCTCCCTTCTCAGCATTTCACATTACAACGTATTCCCGCACGATCCCCTTATAATAAACTTTAGGAAGGGGAGAGCGCGAGAGGGGAGAACCCTTTTTAAAGGGTTTCCCCTCTCGCATCTTCCCTCTCCTTAAAAGCTACCCCTTCCTCCCCTCTTCCTTCGGCTTGCGGCCGAAGCCGATAGCGTCGACGGGGCACACGCCCAGGCAGTCGCCGCAGTTGGTGCAGTTGGCTTCCTCGGGTCGCGTGGCCAGTTCGCAGAGCCGGTTGCATTTGCCGCAGCCGGTGCAGGCGCTGGTCTTGAAGACCTTCCAGACCGCCACGCCCTTGACCGCCTCCAGCGCGCCGCCCATGGGGCAGGCGAACCGGCACCAGGCCCCGGCCAAGGCGAGTCCCAGAGCCAAAAAGCCCAGGACGAGAAAGGAACGCACCAGCCACAGCAGGCCGGCATGGTCGAAGGTCAGGATGGCGGATTCGAAAAAGGCCCCCACCCGGATCGGCACGTCGGCCCGGGGCTGGCCCATGATATAATAGATGTAAAGGCAGGCGGCGAGGGCCAGGTACTTGCCGTAACCGGCCAGGCGCAGGGCCTTGCCGCCGTATTTGCGGCCAAAGGGGGCGAGCTTGCCCAAAAGCTGCACGGCCAGCCCGCCGGGGCAGAGCCAGCCGCAAAAGGCCCGGCCCACGGCCAGGACCGACAGCGGCAAAAGCAGCCAAAAGCCCCAGTAGGTGGAAAACACCCGGCCCGGACAGGTGATGACCGGACAGTTCTGGCAGCTTACGAAAGGCACCACGAACGGACAGCGCAGCAGGCCGTAAAGCGACCATTCGCCGAGCACCGCCAGGCCGGCGATCTGCACGATCCGCCGCCACAGGCGCACCCGCACCGAGGAAACCTTGCCGGCAACGGCGAGCTCAGACATCGCGCACCCCGTATTTTTCCACCAGTTGACGGCCCTTGTCCGACGTGGCCGCGATGAATCCCTGTCGTTCGAAATGGGCCTGGCCTTCGGGCGAAATCAGGAAATTGGCGTACCGTTCGGCCAGGGCCTTGTTGGGCGCGCTGGTCATGACGCCGACGGTGAAGGTCATGGGCGGCGGCGGGAAAAACCCTTCGTCGATGGGCACGACGTCCATGCGGCCGGCAAACTGGGGCAGCCGCGTCACGCGCAATTCGACCACGGACACGTCGCCGCGCCCGGACAGAATGTCGTCCATGACGCGCTGGACGCAGGTGCCGTTGGTGACGGCGTTTTTCCGGGCCGCCTCCAGTACACCGGCCTTTTTGAGCAGGGCCAGGGAAGCCGCGCCCCCGGGCGGCGAGGCTTCCGGGGCCAACACCACCTTGACCCCGGGCCGGGCCAGATCCTCGACGCTTTTGATGCCGGCCGGGTTGCCCGGCGGGGTCACCAGCACATACTGGGTGAAGCAAAGCGGCTTGAACCAGGCCATCTTGCCGGTGGCGCGCAGCTTTTGGGCCAGGGCCAGCACCCGGGCGGCGAACACGTCGGTGGTGGCCGAGCCGAGCAGGGATTTGCCGAGCGCCGCGGCAAAGGCCCCGGTATAGGCCACCTTGGCACCCGCCTTGGCCTCGAACTCCAGGTTGGCCGGCATCATGGCCTCGGCCAGTCCGCCGCACGACCAGACCCGCAGCATCTCCCCGGTTCCGGCCGCCCGCGCCGGCGCGACGCCGCAAAGCGCCCCGCAGGCGGAAACGGCGGCAGCCTTGAGAAATGTGCGCCGCCCCGGACAATCCGATTTTTCCCGCATCGCCCCCTCCTTTGGTCCCTCTCCGGACCGGATGTCAGAAAGCGGCGAGCCTACGGCATCGACACGGCACAATCCAATATCCTGTTCCTATCCAAGCGCGCTTGGGGTATCGACGACAGCGATACCCCAGGGATTCCCCGCCGGCCGGGCCGTTTCACGCCCGCCGCGCCGGCTCGATGCTTCGGGCTCAAAGCCGCCGACCTGTTGACAACGGTCACGAAAAGACTCTACGAAATCCAAGGAGATCATCAGACGATGCCTTCCCGTCTTACCCCCGTGCGCAGCCGCAAACTTGGCGATCTCGTCATCCAGCAGATCCAGGAGAAAATTTCCCTGGGTGTGTTCCCTCCGGGGGCGAAGATTCCCACCGAGCCCACGCTCATGGCCCAACTCGGCGTCGGCCGCTCCACCGTGCGCGAAGCTGTGCGCGTGCTGGTCAGCGCCGGGCTTTTGGAAGTGCGCCAGGGCGACGGCACCTATGTCCTGGAACGCCACTCGGGGCACGAACCCCTGGAATACCGCCTGCGCCGGGCCAAGACCGAAGAAATAAGCGAGGTGCGCCGCATCCTCGAGGTGGAGACGGTCCGGCTGGCCGCCGCCAATCGCAGCGCCGCCGATATCGAGACCATGCGCGAATGCCTGGAGAAAAAGCAGACCGCCCTGATCGCCGGCGATGCCCACGGCTACGTGACCGCCGACATCGCCTTCCACACCGCCGTGGCCGCGGCCAGCGGCAATGGCCTTCTGGCCGACCTCTACCGCAGCTTCTGCATGGTCTTTCAGGACTTTCTCGACACGCTGATCGCCGACCGGGGCGTCAACCAGTACCAAAACCGCATCCACACGGGCCTTTTGACCGCCATCGTCGAGAAGGACCCCGATGCGGCCGTGCGTTTCGCCCTGGAAGCCATGGACCGGACCAGCAGCGACGCCCAGGAGCTCGCCACCCAGTAAGCCGCCCGGCCCTGGGATTCCGGTCGCTGTCCAGGATTGCACCCCTTTTGAAACACCCTGTTATTTTGGGAAGATACATCTTCATTTGCGCGTCTTCCCTTGACACGCCGTGATCGGATTGTTACTCGTTTGGCACTCTATTGATTCGAGTGCCAAACCGGGGATGCTCCATCATGACGCTTTTGGATCGCGAACGGGAAGTACTGACCACCATCATCGAGGTCTATATCGCCACGGCCTCGCCGGTCGGCTCCCGGGCCGTGTCCAAAATCAGCCCCCTGGGGCTGTCACCGGCCTCCATCCGCAACATCATGGCCGACCTGACCGAGGCCGGCTATCTGGACCAGCCCCACACCTCGGCCGGGCGGGTGCCCACAGCCAAGGCCTTCCGCTTCTACCTCGACACGGTCATGCGTCCCTCGCCGCTGGCCGCCCGTGAGCGCCGCCGCATCGCCGACGACCTGGCCACGGCCGGGCTCGAGGTGGGCGACCTGTTGCGCCGGGCCTCGCGCGTGCTGGCCGGGCTGTCGCTCCAGGTGGCCATGGTCATCGCGCCGAAGCAAGCCGACGCGCGCTTCAAGCGCATCGACTTTTCCCTTTTAAACCCCGGCCTGGTCATGGTCCTGCTGGTGCTCCAGGGCGGCCTTGTCCGCACCCGGGTCATTGAGACCGCCCCCGAGGTCACGGCCGACAACCTGGTCAGCTACGCCAATTATTTAAACGAGCTGTTCGGGGACATGACCGTAAGCGAGGTCCGGGCCAGACTCGTGCGCGAGCTCGAGGAAGCCAAGCGGACCGTCAACGCCCTGTGCCGGGAAGCGCTGACCCTGGCCAGCTCCGCCTTCGACGGAGAACGCGAGGCGGCAAGCGAGGTCATCGTGGACGGCACGCCCAACATCCTGGGCCAGCCGGGATTCACCGACGCCGAACACCTGCGCGAACTCATGCGCGTGCTCGAAGAGCGCACGATCCTGCTTGAACTGCTGGACAAAACCGCAAACGAGCTTAGAACGGTAATAACCATCGGCGGCGAACTGGACCGTGTCGCCCTGGTCGACGTCGGCGTCATCACCGCGCCCTACGGCGCGGGCTCCCATCCACTCGGGGCCATCGGCCTTATCGGCCCCCTGCGCATGGATTACGCCAAGCTGGTGCCTGTGGTGAATTTCACCGCCGACACCTTAAGCCGGCTGCTGGACCGGCGTTTTTAACCGAAAAAGCCTCCGCTTGCGGCGCGACCGGTCCAAGCCGGCCTTTTTTCGCGCCCAGGTGGCTCACGTCCTGGAGGAAGCATGTCCCCTGAGCAGAAAAATCCCGAAGAAGTCCCCACTCCGGAAGATGCGGCCGCAACCGCCGGCTCCCCGGAGGAAGAGATCGAAAAACTGCGCGCCGAACTGGCCGCCGAAACCGACCACCGCCTGCGCAGCCTGGCCGAAGCGGAAAATTTGAAAAAACGCCTGCTGAAGGAAAAGGAAGAGTTCCAGAAATACGCCACCGAATCCCTGGTGTCGGAACTCCTGCCCGTCCTCGACCATCTCGACCTGGCCCTGGCCCACGGCCGGGGCAACGAAGCCTGCAAGGACTTCGTCATCGGCGTGGACATGACCAGAAAGGCCTTCGTCGACATCCTGGCCCGCCACGGCGTGGCCGAATTCGGCGCCGAGGGCGAGGCGT
Organism: Desulfovibrio sp. JY; assembly: GCA_021730285.1. Lineage (NCBI taxonomy): Bacteria > Pseudomonadati > Thermodesulfobacteriota > Desulfovibrionia > Desulfovibrionales > Desulfovibrionaceae > Desulfovibrio > Desulfovibrio sp. JY. The sequence continues at coordinate 3,036,429 of CP082962.1, read as the reverse complement.
TCAGCCCCGAGACCCACGAGGCCCTGGGCATGGCCTCCCGCCCCGACCTGCCCGACGATACGGTGGCCCAGGTGGTCCAGAAGGGCTACAATCTGCGCGGCCGACTGCTGCGTCCGGCCAAGGTCATGGTCAACAAGGCCCAAAGCGCCGGCTAGGACGCCTTTTTTTCGCCAAAGCCCCTTTACTCGAATGAAACGGGCCTTATATAGCAGCCTGTCACCAGGAAATTATCCGTCCGCAGGACGAAAGACCATACCGGAACCACCAAGGAGGAAAGGCTATCATGGGTAAGATAATCGGGATCGACCTCGGGACCACCAACTCCTGCGTCTACGTCATGGAGGGCAAGGACCCGAAGTGCGTCACCAACCCCGAGGGCGGCCGCACCACCCCGTCCATCGTGGCCTTTACCAAGGAACGGCTGGTGGGCGAGATCGCCAAACGCCAGGCCGTCACCAACCCCGAGCGCACCATTTTCGCCATCAAGCGCCTGATGGGCCGCAAGTTCGACGGCCCGGAAGTCAAACGCTGGCTGGAGCACTGCCCCTATAAGATTGTCGAGGGCAACGGCGGCGACGCCTATATCGAGGTCGAGGGCAAGAAGTACAGCCCGGCCGAGATCTCGGCCATCATCCTCGGCAAGCTCAAAAAGGACGCCGAGGCGTACCTGGGCGAGACCGTGTCCGAAGCCGTCATCACCGTGCCGGCCTACTTCAACGACGCCCAGCGGCAGGCCACCAAGGACGCGGGCCGCATCGCCGGCCTCGAGGTCAAGCGCATCATCAACGAGCCCACGGCCGCTTCGCTCGCCTACGGCTTCGACAAGAAGTCCAACGAGAAGATCGCCGTGTTCGACCTTGGCGGCGGCACCTTTGATATCTCCATCCTGGAAGTCGGCGACAACGTCGTCGAAGTGCGCGCCACCAACGGCGACACCTTCCTCGGCGGCGAAGACTTCGACCAGCGCGTCATCAACTTCCTGGTCGAGGAATTCAAGAAGGAAAACGGCATCGACCTGGCCAAGGACCGCATGGCCCTGCAGCGCCTCAAGGAAGCCGGCGAAAAGGCCAAGAAGGAACTTTCCACGGCCATGGAGACCGAGGTCAATCTGCCTTTCATCACGGCCGATGCCTCCGGTCCCAAGCACATGATGGTCAAGCTCACCCGCAGCAAGCTGGAGTCCCTGGTCCACGACCTGGTCCAGCGCACCGTGGAGCCCTGCCGCAAGGCCCTGGCCGACGCCGGCCTCAAGGCCTCCGAGATCGACGAGGTCGTGCTCGTCGGCGGCATGACCCGTATGCCGCTGGTCCAGAAGAGCGTGCAGGAGTTCTTCGGCAAGGAGCCCAACCGTTCGGTCAACCCGGACGAGGTCGTGGCCATGGGCGCGGCCATCCAGGGCGGCATCCTGGCCGGCGACGTGAAAGATGTGCTGCTGCTCGACGTGACCCCGCTGTCCCTTGGCATCGAGACCCTGGGCGGCGTGTTCACCAAGCTGATCGACCGCAACACCACCATTCCGACCCGCAAGAGCCAGGTGTTCACCACGGCCGCCGACAACCAGCCGTCCGTGTCCATCCACGTGCTCCAGGGCGAGCGGCCCATGGCGAACGACAACATGACGCTCGGGCGCTTCGAGTTGGCCGGCCTGCCGCCGGCGGCCCGCGGCATCCCGCAGATCGAAGTCACCTTCGACATCGACGCCAACGGCATCGTCAACGTCTCAGCCAAGGACACCGGCACCGGCAAGGAGCAGTCCATCCGCATCACCGCTTCCTCGGGCCTGTCCGAATCCGACATCCAGAATCTCATCAAGGATGCCGAGTCCCATGCCGAGGACGACAAGAAGAAGCAGGAACTCATCGAGGTGCGCAACCAGGCCGACACGCTGGTCTACACCACCGAGAAGTCCCTGGCCGAGCTCGGCGAGAAGGTCGACGCCGCCACCCGCGGCGATATCGAGGCCAAGCTCAACCACGTCAAGGAAACCTTGAAGGGCGATGACGGCGACGCCATCAAGCGCGCCACCGAGGACCTGTCCCAGGCCTCGCACAAGCTGGCCGAGACCCTCTACCAGCAGAAGGCCCAGGCCGGCGGCGCCCAGCCCGGCGGTCCCGAGGCCGGTCCCGCTGGCGGAGCCCAGGCCGGCAAGGCCGGTCCCGACGAGGACGTGGTCGACGCCGATTACACCGAAGTAAAATAGTCGCGCCGGGCGCGTACTTGCTTTCGCGTCCGATCACGCGTAGTTGAAAGCCTGACCCGTCCCCAGACGGGTCGGGCTTTTTTCATGCTCTGGCCACGGCGGCACGGCCGCCAAACCCCCGGTTCGCCCATGCACGCCAAGACCTCACTTATCCGCCTCTCCCCCCGCCTTGCCGCGGGGTTGGTATTGTGTCTCGTCCTGACCACCCTTTCGGGTTGCGGCGGTCTTTTCTCCGGATCCAAGACACCGCCGCCGACGCCGCAAGCGCCAACGCCGACGCCGACGGTCGTGACGCCGGCCCCGCCGCCGACGCCTGTGAGCCAGAATACCGTGGCCGTGCTGCTGCCCCTCGGCGGCCCGTTCCGCGAACTCGGCGGCAAGGTGCAAAAGGGCATCAAGGCGGCCCAGGACGAGCTGGCCGCGGCCGGCACGCCCCTGGACGTCATCGTCATCGACGCCACCCAGCCCGACTGGGTCAACACCCTGCGCAACCTGCCGCCGGAAGTCGGCGTGGTGGGCGGGCCGATGCACCCCTTGACGCTTAAGGAACTGCAATCCACCGGATTGCTGCAAAGCCGCGTTTTCCTGGCTTTTCTGTCCAACCTGGGCGATGCCCGCGAAGGTATCGACGCCTGGCGGTTTTTCCCCAGCGCGGCGGATGAGATCGACGCGCTGTTGCGCCTGTCGCTGACCAATTACGGCATCAACCAGTTCGGCATCCTGCGCCCCGGCGACCGCTACGGCCAGTCCATGGGCGAGGCCTTCGCCCTGGCTGCGTCCCAGCTGGGCGGGCAGATCACGGCCACGGGCGTGTATTCGCCCCAGGACGCAACCGGCTGGGATGCGACCGTGCTGGAGATGCTCAAGACCGGCGGCGGCCGGCCCGGTTTCGGGGCCGTGTTCATCCCCGACGACTGGGCCCGGGCGGACAAGGTGCTGGCCAATTTCTTCCGCAACAAGGTCGACGACCTGCTCATTCTCGGCCCGCAGCTGTGGACCGAGGCGCTCTACCGCGCGGCCGCCAACAAGACGCCGATCAACATCAACAACTACCGTCTGGCCGTGTGCCCCGGGGCCTGGTGGCCCGAGAGCCAGGGCAAGGCCACCCAGGACCTCCTCGCGGCCATGCGCGCCGCCGGCGACGACCATCCCGACATGTGGGAGGCCCTCGGCTACGACTTCACCCGGTTCGCCGCCCGCCTGGGACGCCTGCCCCAGGGCACGCCGCCCCAGGACGTCAGCTCCCGCCTCGCCCAGGCCGCCAAGGGCATGGACTTCAGCATGGCCCCCCTGTCCTATGGACCGGACGGCCGGGCCCATGTGGCCATGTATCTCTTCCGTCCGTCGGTGGCCGGGCCGGTGCTGCTCGATCCCGAGGGATTCCGCCAGCGCCTCAACGCCATCAGGCAAAAGGCCCTGGAAAATCCGGCCCCCGAAACCGAGCAGTCCTATTCGCCCAATCCCGCGCCGGCCGCCCAGCCGGGCGCGCCCGTTGCGACCCCACCGGCCCAACAACAGCCGGCCCAACAACAGCCGGCCAGCCCGGCCACGGTCCAGCCCGCGCAGCCACAACAGCAGCCGGCCGCGCCCAAGCCGCAACAGCAACAACCCGCCCCGCTGGAGCCGGTCCCGGCCCACCAGCAGGTCATGTCGGTCTCCTGACCCAAGGGAGTTCGAGGTATGAAGATCAGCCCGGAAGAAGCGGCCAAGGTGGCCAAACTGGCGAGGCTTCGTTTCGACGAGGAGGCCCTGGCCGGATTCGCCGGCCAGATGGAAGACATCCTGGCCTACATGGACACCCTTGGCGCGGTGGATACCGAAGGCGTGGAGCCGCTTTACAGCCCGGTGCTGCACGCGACGCCCCTGCGCGAGGACAAGGCGCAAAAGACCTGCCCCCGCGACAAGGTGCTGGCCAACGCGCCGGCCACCGACGGCCAGTTCTTCGTCGTGCCGAAGATTGTGTAAAGAAAAAAAGATACAGAAAGCGGGGCGCTGCCCCGCACCCCGCCGAGGGGCCAAGGGCCCCCCGGTCCCCCCATCAAGGGGAAAGGGGGTACGCGCATAAAGGATTTGTCATGTCCGAGATTTGCCGTCTGTCCCTGACCGGAGTCCGCGACAAACTGGCCGCCGGGGAAATCAAGGCCGAGGAAGCCGTCGCCGCCTGCCTGGGCCGCATCGAAGCCACCGAGCCCAGGATCAAGGCCGTCCTCACCCTCACCGCCGAGGCCGCCCAGGAGCAGGCCAAGACCATGGACGCCGCCGGTCCGGACACCGGCAAACGCCTGTGGGGCGTGCCGGTGCTCATCAAGGACGCCATCTGCGTGGCCGACGCCCCCACCACCTGCGCCTCCAAGATCCTGGAAAATTTCGTTCCCTTCTACGATGCCGCCTGCATTGCCAAGCTGCGGGACGCCGGCGCGATCATCCTCGGCAAGGCCAACATGGACGAGTTCGCCATGGGATCCTCCACGGAAAATTCCGCTTTCAAGGTCACGGCCAACCCCTGGGACACCTCCCGCGTCCCCGGCGGATCGAGCGGCGGATCGGCCGCCGCCGTGGCCTCCGGCCAATGCTTCGCGGCGCTCGGCACCGACACCGGCGGCTCCATCCGCCAGCCCGCCGCCTTTTGCGGGACGCTGGGCATAAAGCCCACCTACGGCCGCGTGTCGCGCTACGGACTGGTCGCCTACGGCTCGAGCCTCGACCAGATCGGCCCCCTGGCCCGCAATGCCGCCGACGCCGCCGCCATGCTCACCGTCATTTCCGGCCACGATCCCCGGGATTCCACCTCCGCCCCGCGTGAGGTCCCGGATTTCGAGGCCGCCATCGCCGACGCCAAAGATCTCTCCGGCCTCACCATCGGCCTGCCGGACGAATACTGGGGCGACGGTGTGGACGAGGAAGTGCGCGCCGCCTGCCAGTCGGCCGTGGATACGGCCCAAAAACTCGGCGCCAACGTCGTGCCCGTCTCCCTGCCCCACACCCCCTACGCCGTGGCCACCTACTACATCGTGGCCATGGCCGAAGCCTCCTCCAACCTGGCCCGGTTCGACGGCGTGCGCTACGGCTACCGCGCCCCGGACGCCAAGTCGCTGGAAGAGCTCTACGAACTGTCGCGCTCCCGGGGATTCGGCCACGAAGTCAAGCGCCGCATCGTCATCGGCACCTACGTGCTCTCGGCCGGCTACTACGACGCCTACTACCGCAAGGCGGCCCAGGTCCGACGCCTCATCCGCCAGGATTTCCTCGACGCCTTCAGCAAATGCGACGTCATCTGCGGCCCGACCTCGCCCTTCGCCGCCTTCCCCATCGGCCAGATGTCCGGCGACCCACTCAAGATGTACTTGAGCGACATCTTTACGATTTCCTTGAACCTTGCCGGCCTGCCCGGACTCTCCATGCCCGTGGGTCTCGGCAAGGACTCGAACATGCCCATCGGCATGCAGCTCTTCGGCCCGGCCTTCGACGAAACAACCATCTTGCGCACGGCCAAGGTCCTCGGCGACGCCTTGCCGGGACTGCCCGAACCGGCGGGATTGTAATTGTAAGCGATTGCCTCCGGCGTCCAGGGGGAAACTTTTTGAAAAAAGTTTCCCCCTGGACCCCCTTCAAAAACTTTCGGCGGGGTGGGTGTGTTCACTTCACCGCGACCGTGATGTTCAGAAGGTAGGCCTGTAAGAAACGAGCGACTCGTTGCCCTTGTATAACGCGACCTTCACGGTCCGATCATGCGGGAACGAACCACCATTACTTCCGGACTTGAAACGCGTGGCCATGGCCGGCGTGGGGGCAGAGCAGGCGCGAAGGCGTATTCTTCAAATATGCGCCGCACGCGGCTGCCCTGCCCCCACGCCGGCCGGTCAGCCAGGGACGCAGACAGTCAGACAGTCGGACAGCACAATAAATCCCCCTGTACAGTGAAATGATCCTTCTCGGCCATACCCAAGAGCCGAAAGGATGTTTTTTCCCCAGGTATGAATCGGATCGCCAGGGGGGGCAGGGGGCAGGACGGACGCCAAGGCGTATTCTTCAAATATGCGCCGCGCGCGGCCGCCCTGCCCCCTGCCCCCCACCCAACCAGCCGGAGGATTTTCATGCGCATAGCCGTAGCCGTTTCCGGCGGCGCGGACAGCCTCCTTGCCCTGGGCCTGCTGCACGCCGAAGGGCATGAGGTCTTCGCGATCCACGCCCATTTTCTGCCCCCGGACGACAAACAAACAGCTCTCGCGGCGGCCATTACCGCCCAATGCGCGGCCATCGGCGTCCCCTTCCAGGCCCTCGACCTGTCGAAGGCTTTCCGGGCCCGCGTCATCGAGCCCTTCATCGCCGCCTACGTTGCCGGCGAGACCCCCAATCCCTGCGCCGCCTGCAACCGCGACCTGAAATTCGGCCTGCTGGCCGAGGCCGCGCGCTCCCTTGGCGCGGACAAGATCGCCACCGGCCACTATGCCCGGCTTGCGGACACTGCCGAGGGCACGGCCCTTTTTCGCGGCGCGGACGCCACGCGCGACCAGAGCTATTTCCTGTCCCTGGTGCCGCAAAGCGCCCTGGCCCGGGCCGTTTTCCCCCTGGCCCGGCGCAAAAAAGTCGACAATCCCGAGGCCTTGGCCGCCCAGGGCCTGGCTCCGCCCCTGCCCCGGGAATCCCGCGAGGTCTGCTTCGTGCCCGGCGACGACTACCGCGCCTTTCTGGAGGCAAGCGGCGTTCCCCTCTCCGGCCCCGGCCCCATTGCGCTCCCGGACGGCACGATCCTCGGCGCGCACCAGGGTCTGTGGCGGCACACCATCGGCCAACGCAAGGGCCTTGGCGTGGGCTGGCGCGAGCCGCTCTACGTCCTGGCCAAGGACGCCGCCGCCAACACGTTGCGCGTCGGCCCGAAAAAGGACCTCCTGGCCACATCCTGCCGCGCCCGGGAGGTCAACGTGCTCGTCCCGCCGGAGCGCTGGCCGGAAACGGTCCTGGGGCAGACCTGCTACCGCATGGCCCCGCGTCCGGCCCGGGCCGTAATCGCGGCGGACGGCAGTCTGGACATCGTGTTCGAAGCACCGCTCCCCCGCCCCACCCCCGGGCAGGTGGCCACCCTGTACGATGCGGCGGGCCGCGTGCTCGCCGGCGGCGTTATTGTAGCGTAGGCAAAGGAAGAGGGGAGCCTCCGGCGGCCCGGGGGAAACTTTTTGAAAAAAGTTTCCCCCGGGACCCCTATCAAAAACTTCTCATAGGGCAGGGGACGGTACCGGAGAGGGGCAAAACCTGACCGGCGCGGGCGGCAAGTCCTCCCCCCGGCCTTGTCTTCCCCGGAAAGCTTGGCTAAATGGCGTTGGTCCCGGCGTTTCGGGATCAGGAACCTTCCGTATGCCAACCACCGCCCGTCGTCTGTATCCCCTGCTGCTCGTCCTGCTGCTCCTGGCCGGGGCGGTCTTGCGTCTGGCCTATCTCGGCGAACCCTCGCTGTGGTGGGACGAATTCATCACGCTCGGCATCTCCCAGCTTTCCATCGGCCGCATGCTCCACATCCTGACCGTGGTCGGCCCGTCGGACATCGGCGGCGAGTTCTTCCCGCCGCTCTATCATCTGATCACCCACTTCGTGCTCTCCGTCAGCCATGACGATGCCGTGCTGCGACTTTTGAGCGTCGCCAGCGGCACGGCCTCCATCGCCGTGCTCTACGGGCTGATCAGCGAAATCCTGTCGCGCCGGGCCGGGCTTTTCGCCGCCGGGCTCACCACCTTTTCCGTCTACCAGCTTCATTATTCCCGGGAACTGCGGCCCTACAGCCTCTTCATGCTGCTGGCCCTGCTGTCGCTTTGGGCGCTCTACCGGGCGCTTTCGCGCGGCGGCGCTCTCCGCTACGTCGCCTACGCCCTGGTCACCATGGCCATGTGCTACACGTCCTACATGGCCAGCTCCAACATCGCGGCCGAGGGCGTGTTCACGGTATGGTTCCTGGGCGGCCGGCTGGCGAAAAAGGACTTGCCGCTGCGGACAGCGATCAAGAAAGGACTGGCCCTGTTGGCCGCCGTGGCCGTGGTCGGGCTGTGCTACCTGCCGTGGATTCCGGCCTATCGCAACATCTTCACATTGCTGCGGTCCAAAGGCGTTTCCCCCGGCATCCCGGCCGATTTCCCCCTCACCGTGCTGACGGAATTCGGGGCCTACGCGGCCGAACGCCACGGCCTGCCCTGGCTGCCCCTGGCCTTGCTGGGACTGGCCGGCTGCGTCATCGCCGCCAGACGCCGCTACCGCGACGGGCTGGTGCTGCTCGGGGCCTTTGCCTTCATGCCGGTGGTGGCCTTTCTCGTCGCCGGCACCCAGCTCGAAATCAGCTCCCGCTACGTCTTCAACGCCTATTACCTGCTCATGGCCATGGCCGGGCTGGCCATGGCCGTACTCCTCGATCGCATCGCCGCCCATCTGGACCTGTCCGAAAAAAGCACCGCCTGGGCCGTGCCCCTGGTCGGCATCTGCCTGTGCGTTGTCGTCAACATCCCCAACCTGCGCTCGCTCGGGATCTACTATCGCCGCGAAACGTCCTATTCCAAGGAACTGGCCGATTATCTCGCCTGGAACAAGAACGACGTGCGCTACCTGTTCTACCAGAGCAACCGCAATCCCAAGCTCATTGCCGACTGGTACCTGCCCCACGTCTTTGAAAACCTTTCCCATTATACGCCGCAGGGCTACAAGCGCACGTATCATCTGATCCAAAGCGATCTGACGCCGCCCCAAACGCCCTTCTTCCCGCACAAGCGCATCACCATCCAGGATACCACGGTCTCGGCCATCGGCCTTGTCAGCACGGCCCCGGTGGTGCTCTACCCGGACGCGAAAGGCGCGGCGCGCTTCGTCGAGGACTTCACCACCTACAACTTCTACGCCGACTGCGACGAAGCGGTGAACCTCGGCCCCGAAAGCCGCTACCACACCCTGTCCCACTATGATTACGAAAAGCCCGGCCATGCGACCTATACCTTCCAGGCCGCCGCCGGAACACGCATTACCGCCGCGAAGCTGTCGCTGATGTTCTCGGCCACGTTCCTTGAAGGCGTGCCGTCGGATTCGCGCATCGGCGTGTCCGTGGCCGTCGGCGACGCGCCCTTTACGGAAATCGGCACGGTGACCGGCAAGGACTTTCTCGGCCCGGACGGCAAGCTGATCGCCCCCAATCATGAAAAGCGCCGCTTCATCACCAAAACCTATGACCTGCCGGCCATCGATCCGGGCACCGAAAAGGTCCGCCTGCGCCTGGATTACGGCCCGGTGGCCAACCCCGGCATCATCGAGGCCATCCGCATCGAGGCGAGCGCCACCATGGCTGGTCGGCCGACCGGTCCCGGCCCGGCCGAAGCCGCGCTTCTTCGCGCCGCCGGGCATAACGCCCTGGCCACGTGGCATCCCGGGGAGCCCCTCGTCGATGCCGACGCACTCTACGTTTTCCCAGCCGGTCCGGACATTCCCCAGGGCCCGGCCAATCCCGCAAGCGCCCTGGCCCCGTTTCTGGCCGCCCATCCCGGCATCGAGCCCGTGTTTGCCATCCCCGGCGAAAACGGTGAACCGGCCTATCTTTTTTACGATCCGGACCTGACCGATCCCTTCGTCGCCCTGGCGCAAAATGTTCCGGTCACGGCCCGCCTGGGCGAAACGCCGCCCCGCAACGTTCCGGCCATCAAGCTCTCCGGCGCGCTCAACCGCCCCAGGCTGCGCATCGGCGACACGGAGCTTGCCGTGCCGGTGCTGGCCCCGCCGCCGACGACCCTGCTCCTCGGCACGGACGGCGTCGGCGTACTGCGCTTCGAGCCGAGCTTCGCCCGGGAAAAGGAAGCCCTGGCCGCCTTTCCGCTGGCCTGGAACATCCGCAAGAACGACGGCGAGGACTGCCTGTCCTGCAAGGCCCCGGGCCCTTGCTCGGTCACCGTGCCCATAAGCTCCGCCTACCCGATCAAGACCCTGCGCATCCTGTCCTATCCCCGCGTGTTCGCGGACAAGGCCGGCAAAAATACGGTCACCGTGTCCTTCTCCCCGGACGGGACCCATTTCAGGCCCCTGGACACCCTGCATAGCGACCGCTCGGGCCTGTGGCAGGGGCTCATGGTGCGGCGCGTGTCGGTCATGCGCTTTCGCCGCCCCATCACCAACGGCTTCGTCCGCTTCGATCTTTCCGGCCAGGGCGCGCAGCTCTGGTCGCGCGACGTGACCCGCATGCGCATCGAGGCCGTGCTCGACGCATCCAGGTTTCGCGGTCTGACCGAAAGCGCCCCGACCTTCCCGCTCAAGCTCGAAGACAACGCCGGCGCGTCCCTGTCCCTATTCCTCTCGCCACGGCCCCAGCCTTATCTGCCGGGCCTGCAGGACGATTTCTGATGGCGCTGCCCGCCATTCGCGACGTGCTCCTCGACCGGGACGGCACCATCATCGAGGAACGCCACTATCTCTGCGACCCGGCCGGCGTGGCGCTCGTCCCCGGCGGCGGCGAAGCCCTGGGACGGCTCGTCCGGGCCGGGAAACGGCTTTTTTGCGTCACCAACCAATCCGGCATCGGCCGTGGGTATTATACCCAAACGCATTTCCAGGCTGTCCAAAAGCGACTGGTGGACCTCCTTGTCCCCTTTGGCGCGAAATTTACCGAAACGGCCTTCTGCCCCCATGCGCCAGGCGACAATTGCGCCTGCCGCAAGCCGGCCACGGGCCTGTTCGAGACCCTCTCCGCCCGCCACGGCCTCGACCCGGCCGCCACGGCGATGATCGGCGACGCGGCTTCGGACATCGCCTTCGGACTGGCCTTCGGCGCGGCCGTCACCATCCTCGTCATGACCGGCCATGGCAGGCGGGATGCCGATAAACTCCAGCTGCCGCACCTTTCCGGCGACGTTTGGGTCCTGGCCGAGCGTCAACCCGCCTGGCCCCATGTCCTGGCCCGCGACCTGCCCGCCGCCGTGGCCTTTCTCCTCGAGGCGGAAACGGCCGGGACGCCCCGCCCATGAGCCGCGCCCTGGCCAAGGCCCTGTCCAGCCAATGGGCGGCCACGCTTTACGCCGCCGCCGTCTCCGTGGGCCTCACCTTCCTGCTCGGCCGCGTCCTGGGACCGGCCGGCTTCGGCCAGTACACCTACATCCTCACCCTGGCCTCGCTCTTCGCCATTCTCCAGGACGGCGGCTTCACCACGCTCATCTTCCGCGAAACCGCCAAGGCCGGGCTCGTAACGTCCACGGGGCGGCCGCCGCTCATGTCCCTGGCCATAGGACATCTGGCCGCAACGACACTTTTCGGCCTGTGCCTGCTTCCCCTTTTTTCCCGGGGCGAGCGCTCGTCCCTGGGCGCGGCCGTGCTCTACTACGCCCTTTTCACCGCCGCCGCCCTGGTCTCCGCCCACCTCAAGGGCCATAACAATTTCGCCGCCGAGGCCGTCTGGCGCGCCGTCACCCGCACCGCCACCGCCATCTGCGCCGGCCTCGCCCTGCTGGTGCCGTCACCCGGCCCCACCGTCATCTTCCTCGGCCTGCTCGTCGGACAAGCCATCGCCCTGGCCACTCCCTTTGCCAAGCCGCTGGCCGTGCGGCCACGCCTGGCCGTCAGCCGCGAAATCTACGCCCCCTGTCTGGCCTTTCTGTGCATCTCCGCCGCCACGGCCATCTACTTCCGCTGCGATATCGTGCTGCTGCGCCTGCTCACCCCGGACCCGGCCGAGGTCGGCAACTACGCCGCCGCCTACCGCCTCATCGAAGGCGTCATCATGCTGGCCACGCCGCTGGCCCACATCTTTTTCCGCAAACTGCGCGTCTCCCTGGACGACGCCCAGGCCTTCAAGCGTTCCTTCACCCTCATGCTCGCCGTCATGATCGGCCTGGCCGCCGCCGCCACCATCGGCGGGCTTCTCCTCGGCCCGTTCATCCTCACCCTGGCCTTCGGCCACAAATATGCCGCAGCGATCCCCCTGCTCGCCTGGCTGCTCGCCTCCCTGCCCTTCATCCTCCCCAATTACGTCCTCACCCAGGCCCTCGTCGCCCTCGGCCGCGAACGCTACTACGCCGGCGTCACCATCGCCGCCGCCGGCCTCAACATCGGCCTCAACCTGCTTTTGATCCCACTCCTCGCCGCCAAAGGCGCGGCCCTGGCCACCATCGCCACCGAAGCCGCCCTCTGCGCCGGCCTCGCCCTGTCCTTCGTCAGGCAGGGCTTTGCGGCGAAGGCCGGCGAGTAGCGGTTAGGCTGGGCGAAGGGAAAGGCAAAGGCGGCTGGGGCTCTGCCCCAGACCCCGCCGGGAGGCCACGGGCCCCCCGGTCCCCCCGATTCGGCTCTGGTCGGGCGGGAGTGCGGTGGGTTGGCGGGAAGTCGGAGAGTGGAGAAGATGGCGGCGGAATTTGCCGGGACGCTGCATGTCGCTTCGCGACAAGCTCGTCCCGGACAAATTCCGCCGCCACCACGCCGTCGCCCCTTCGGGGCGAAGGGGGATGGATTTCTACTTTCGGAAGTCTCAAAAACCCCCTTTATCCACCCCGTTGAAAGTTTTTGGGGAGGGAGGGGGTTCGGGGGAGGGGACCCCTTTTTTCAAAAAGGGGTCCCCTCCCCCGACGCCTTGCAAAACCCGCTTCCCAAACTTTGCGTCTTCCCGGCGGCCAGATCGAGGGACATCTTGTGCATGGGCATGGTGCCGGCCGGGCAGGATTTGAGCGCGTTGAATTTTTCCGTATAGTGAAGGGTTCCCTTGTTCACGGCCGCGCCGGGCAGGACGGTGGCGTCGAGGGTTTGTTTTTGCCGGGCCAGGTTGACGGCCATGAGCCCGTGCAGGGCGCTGGGCTTTCCGTTTTCCACGAAGAGCGTGTCGCCCGACAGGCCGGCGAAGGTGAATTCCCCGCCGTTCGGGATCTCGAAAAGTGGCGTGCCTTGCAGGTTTTCGCACACGGCCGAGGGATTGTCGGCGGCCGTGCGCGAGACCACCCGCAACGTATGGCCGTCGGAATAATCCGCCAAGGTTTCGAGCACCGCGTAGCGGTCGTACACGTAGCAGGTCTTGTTCTGATAGGTATGCACATCGGCCGTTTCGGCGCCGGGCAGGCCGACGTGCCGGCCGGATTGGGCTGTCGTGGAACCGTATTCCGCCGTCAGAGGATGGATGGAACTGACGGTCAGCACGCGATAGGTCTTGCCGTTGCGATTGAACGAATCGCGGATCTCGCCTTGGACCTGAACCTGGATATCGAGAGAGCCGCTCATACTGGCGGACGAATCGAAGGGCAGATAGACCACGCCGGTCTCTTGCGGATCGAGAAAAACAATGCTGCCTTCCGTGGTCTGCTTGAACATTCCGTAGAGTGTTTTCTTGCCGGATTCCTGGGCGGTCACGGCCAGGGCCGGAGCGCAGCACAGGCCACTGACAAAAAGGGTGAGAGTCAAAAGAGTGCAATGCAAGCGACGCATGGAACCTCCTTGGCGGGCATGGCTTTCGGTAACAGACAGGGTTTATTTTGCAACCGAATAAGTGCCCCGGCGCATGGTTGAAAAAAAACGGCGCATGGGTATGACTGGATAGACGGGAGGACGGCATGAACGAAAAGACCCCCGGCGACCGTCGCGCCAACGTGAAGAACACCATCATCGTGGTGCTCCTGTGCATCGCCCTGGGGGAATTTTTCCTCCTGATGCCCGGTCCGGCCAAGGCCCCGCAGCCGGGCCAGACCGCGCAGTCCCCCGCATCCGGAGCCCCGGCCGCGCACGACGCCGTCCGTGTGGCCGGCCTTGGCATGGACCCGGAACGCGGTCGTTACGTGCTGGTGGCGTTCGACCGTCCCGTGGCCGGGGCCAGGGAAGGAACCGTCCTGTCGACCGCCCCGGCAACCGTCGAGCCGCCCTTGTCCGGCACCTGGACCTGGGTTTCCCCGTACATGCTGCGTTTCGCGCCCACAGACGGCTTCGCCCAGGCCAGAAGCTACACCTTCGCCTTTTCCGGCAAGGATTTTCTGGCCGCGCCCCAGGAGCTTGCCGGCCAGGACGTCTGGAAGGCCTCCTACGGCTCCTTCGAGGTGGCGCGCCTGACGGGCCATCTGGAACCCGCGCCCGAGGGCGGGGCCATGGTCGTGGTCCGGGGGGAAGCGGCCTTCAATCGCGCCGTCGACCCCAAGGCCCTGGCCGACCACATTTCCCTGATCGATCCCCGCGATCCGAAAAAGCCCGTGTCCGTTTCCCTGACCACCACCTATACCAGCAAGAAAATCGGCTTCGTGTCCGAACCCATCATCAAGACGGCCGAGCAGCGCGACGTCAAGATCGTCGTGACGCCGGGCCTGCGGCCCCAAAAGGGCGACATCGAGCTGGCAACCGAAGCCGTGGCCGTCATCCCGGTGGCGCTCGACCCGCATCTGCGCCTGCGCCGCATCGAGGCACAATCCGAAGAAAGCGCGTCCACCCTGCGGCTGAACCTGTCCACGCCCGTCGAGGCCAACGACCTGACCGCCGGGCACATCCGGATCGAGCCGCCGCTGGAAACGAACCTGAGCGCCGACGGCGCGGATCTGGTCATAAGCGGCGCCTTCGAGCCGGGACGCGAGTACGTCGTGACCGTGGACAAGGGCCTGGTCGCGGCCGATGGCGCTGTGCTCGACGCGAAGGTTTCCCGCACGGTGCGCATCCCCGACCTGGAGCCGTCCGTGGATTTCCGGGACCAGGGCATTTTCCTGTCCAAAAACGGCTACAAGAATCTGGCCATCAAGAGCATCAACACCAACGCGGCCGAGCTTTCCGTGGACCGCGTCTATTACAACAACCTGTTTCCGCTTTTTTCCATGGACTACTCCGTCTTCGACGACGAGTCCGGCGGCGGCGCGGTCAACGGCAGTCTGGGCGACCGCATCTATAACGGCCGCGTTCCCCTGCGCTATAAAAGCAATGCCGCCGTGCTCACGCCGGTCAATCTGGAGAAATACATCCAGGGCCATGAGCCGGGCCTCTACCGCGTGGCCGTCAATGTGCCCGGCAAGTTCCAGGGCTTCCAGCGCTACGTGCTCATGACCGACATCGGCATCGTGGCCAAGCAGGGGCTTGGCGACCTGCTCGTCTGGACGGCCTCCTATTCCACGCTGGCTCCCGTGGCCGGGGCCAACGTGCGGGTGCTGTCCTACCAGAACCAGGAGCTGGCCGCCGGCACGACCGACGCCAAGGGGCTTTTCCGGGCCAGGATCAGCCCGAAGACGCTTCGCGACAAGCGGCCCTACCTCATCATGGTGCAAAAGGGCGCGGACAGAAGCTACCTGCTCTACGACCGCTTCCAGGTGGACACCACCGGCCTCGACGTTTCCGGCAAGGTCATGCCCGAGGCCGGCTACACCGCCTTCGTGTACGGCGAGCGCGACATCTACCGCCCGGGCGAGACCCTCGAGGGCTTGGCCGTGGTGCGCGACACGCGGCTTGGCCTGCCGCCGTCCATGCCCGTGACCCTGCGCCTGAGCGACCCGCAGGGCCGCAAATTGAGCGAAAAGACCGTGGTGACCGGGGCCGAGGGCACGATCTCCCTGCACCAGCCCCTGCCCGTCCAGACGCTCACCGGGGCCTACACCATCGACCTGGTGGTCGCGGACACGGTCATCGGCCAGTACCGCTTCCAGGTGGAGGATTTCGTTCCCGACCGCATCAGCGTTGCCGTCAATCCCGACGAACAGGCGGGACAGGCGGGCAAACCGCTCACCTTCACGGTGGCCGGACGCTACCTCTTCGGCGCGCCGGGTTCCGACCTGCCGGTCGAGGCCCGGGTGCGGCTGATCAAGGCGGCCTTTGCCCCCAAGGGCTTTGGCGACTATGTGTTCGGCGACCCGCAACGCAGCTTCGAGGACACGGAAATTCTGGAGGAAACCGGCAACCTGGACGCCGGGGGCAAGGCTTCCTACACGGCGGAATTGCCGGGCGACCTGAACCCGCCGGCGGCGCTGACGGCCATCGTCACGGCCCGGGTCCGCGAGGGCGGCGGCCGGGGTGTTACGGGCATGGCCAAGCTGCCGGTCCATGTCTACGCCACGTTTCCGGGCATAAAGCGCCTCAAAAGCGACGCCACCGTCCCGGGCAAGCCCGTGCGTTTCGAGTATGTGGTGGTAACCCCCGAGGGCAAGCCCACCCCGGCCAAGGGACTCACGGCCACGCTGTACCGCGACCGCTGGCAGACGGTGCTGCGCAAGGGACCGGACGGCTCGTTCAAGTACGAATCCGTGCGCGATCCCCGGACCGTGGACGTCAAGACCGTGAACGCCCCGGGCGGCAAGGGAGCCGTGGAATTCACGCCGCCGTCCTTCGGCAGCTACCGGCTGACCCTGGCCGATCCCGAGTCCGGGGCCACCTCCCAGCTGGAATTCTACGCCGGCGGCTTCGGCTACTCGCCCTGGGCCGTGGAAAATCCGGCCCGCCTGGAGCTTGTCCCGGACAAAACCGAATACGCCTCGGGCGAGACCGCCCGGTTCCAGGTGCGCGCCCCCTTTGCCGGCAAGCTTCTGGTCACCGTGGAAGGTTCGGACGTGCACGACGTGCAGATCCTCGACCTCGCCGGCAACACCGGCCAGATCGAGGTGCCGGTCAAGGCCGCGTATATGCCGGGCGTGTACGTGACCGCGACCCTGGTGCGCCAGGCGGCGAACGTCACCGCCGACACCCCGTCGCGGGCCTACGGCGCGGCCCCGATGTTCGTGGACCGGGCCTCGGGCCGGCTGCCGCTGACGCTCGCCGCTCCGGAGGCCATGCGCCCGAACGGCAAGCTCACGGCCGAAGTCTCGGCCCCGCCCGGCAGCCTCGTCACCGTGGCCGCCGTGGACGAAGGCATTTTGCAGCTCATCGCCCAGAAAACGCCCGACCCCTTCGCCGCCTTGTACGCCAAGCGCCAGTTGCAGGTGCAAACCTACGACACCTTCTCGCTGCTTCTGCCCGAG
Source organism: Desulfovibrio sp. JY (assembly GCA_021730285.1). Taxonomy (NCBI): domain Bacteria; kingdom Pseudomonadati; phylum Thermodesulfobacteriota; class Desulfovibrionia; order Desulfovibrionales; family Desulfovibrionaceae; genus Desulfovibrio; species Desulfovibrio sp. JY. The sequence goes on along the minus strand of CP082962.1, from coordinate 3,019,332 downwards.
GTGCCGCCGCTTATGGGCAAGGCGCTGGCCGGCGGCGGCGACGGCACGGACGACCTGTCCAATTTCGTGCGCACCCAAAGCCCGGCCCGCCGCACCGTGGCCTACTGGTCCGGCCCGGTGGCGGTCGGTCCCACGGGCAAGGCCCAGGTAGCCTTCGACATCCCCGAATTCCAGGGACAGGTGCGGCTCATGGCCGTCGGCATCTCGGGACGGCGGTTCGCCGGGGCAGAGGCCAAAACGCTGGTCAAAAGCCCGCTGGTGCTGCTGCCGTCCTTCCCGCGCTTTCTCTCCTTCGGCGACGCGGCCAGGATTCCGGTCACGGTACGAAACGACACCGGCAAGGCCGGCTCTTTCGCCATACGCCTCACCGCCGCCGGACCGGTCACCGTGACCGATCCCAGCCGCAACGTGGACATCGCCTCCGGCGGCACGGCGACCGTGGAATTCCCCGTGACCGTGGGCAACGCCGAGGGCGTGGCCGCCTTTGACGTGGCCGTCTCCGGCGGGGGCGAATCCTCGGCGGACACGGCGCAAGTCGCGGTGCGCTCCCCCTTGCCGCCGCGCACCTCCGTGCGCTCCGGGGCCCTGGAAACGGCCGAACTGACCGTGCCGAACCTCGCCTCCGGAGAATTTCTCCCCGGCACGGCCCGTATCGACGTCACCGTGGGCCGCTTTCCGCTCATCCGCTTCACCGGCAACCTGAAAGCCCTGCTCGGCTATCCGTACGGCTGCCTGGAGCAGACCGTGTCCCGGGCCTTTCCGCTCCTCTACTTCGCCGATCTGGCCCAGGGCATGGCGCCCGGCGCGTTCACGTCGGCCACGCCCCAGGCCATGGTCCAGTCGGCCATCCGCCGCGTCACCGGCATGCAGCTCTATAACGGCGGCTTTTCCATGTGGCCCGGCGGCAGCGAGCCGCAAGCCTGGATGAGCCTTTATGCCGCCAACTTCCTGGCCGAGGCGGGACGAGCCGGCTATCCGGTGGACCCGGGGGTCATGTCCCAGGCCCTGGCCTTCGCCGGAGAGACCGGCCGCGAGGCGGACCTGTCCAAGCCGGCCGGGCTTACCCTGGCCGCCTATGCCCTCTACGTTGAGGCCAAGGCTGGACGGGCCGACATCGGGGCCATGGACAACCTGCGCGACAGCCAGGCCAAAAGGCTCCCGGCCGAGGCCCGGGGGCTTCTCGGCGCGGCCTACGCGGCCGTCGGCAACACGCGCACCGCGGACATGCTGCTTTCGGGTCCCGTCCCGGCCGGCGAACAGCATAAGGAGACCGGCGGCAACCTGGGTTCGACGCTGCGCGACAAGGCGCTTTTCCTCTCCGCCCTGCTCGACGCCGTGCCGGCGGACCCGAGGATCGTGAGCCTGGCCGAGGACGTGGGGCGGCTGCTCGAGGGCGAGCCGTACCCCTCCACCCAGGAAAACGCCTTCGCCCTGCTGGCCCTCGGCAAGTTCTACGCCAGGCAGAAGGCCAAGCCGCCCTTCTCCGGCGTGCTCTACGCCGGCACGGGCGTGCTGTCGGATTTTTCCAGCAACAAGGTCGCAAGCCTGCATGGCCTGCCCCAGTCCGGCGACCTGCGCTTCGTGGTCAAGCAGGGCTTTACCCCCGGGGCCTGCGCCTATTCCGTGCGCACCCGGGCCATCCCGACCAAGGCGGCCTACGCGCCCCAGGCCACGGGGCTTGCCATCGACAGGACCTACCTCACCCGGAGCGGCCAGCCCGTAAACCTCGACGCCGTGCCCCAGGGCGCGCTCATCGTGGTCAAGTTCGCCGTGCGAGCCACGGCCGGGCCGGTCTCCAACGTGGTGCTCGAAAACCTGCTGCCGGCGGGGCTGGAGGTGGAAAACCCGCGTCTTTCCACCACCGAGCGCCTGCCCTGGATGGAAGCCGACGAAAAAACGGACGCGGGCTACCTCGACATGCGCGACGACCGCACGCTCCTTTTCACCGACCTGCCCGACGACAAGTGGCATGCCTATTACGCCCTGTTGCGGGCCGTCACCCCCGGCAGCTTCATCGTGCCCCCGGCTCAGGCCGAGGCCATGTACGCCCCGGAACTGCGGGCCAGCGGCGCGTTGTCCCGCCTCACCGTCACCACCCCGACCAAATGATCAGGCCCGACATGGAAAAATTCACCCGACTCGTCAGCACCTGCGTCAAAAACGGCATCACCGACCTGCATATCCGGGCCGGCCAGCCCGTCGCCGTGCGCCGCAACGGCCATCTCCACTTCCAACGGGATATCGTTTTCGACCCGGCGGAATTGGAGGCCCTGCTGCGCGAACTGACAACCGACCGCCAGCGCAGGATGCTGGCCGAACGCTGGTCGCTCGACTTCTCGTCCTATCTTCATGACGCCCAGATGCGGCTCAACGCCTTCTACTCCGCCGACGGGCTGGGCCTGGCCGTGCGCTTTCTGCCCTCGGTCATCCCGGACTTCGAGGCCCTGAACCTCCACCCTTCCCTGCGCGACCTGTGCTCGCTTCCCCATGGCCTGATCCTCATCTGCGGCCCGACGGGCAACGGCAAATCCACCACCATCGCGGCCATGATCCGGGAAATCAACGAAACCCGCTCCTGCCACATCATCACCCTGGAAGACCCCATCGAATACCGCTTCACTTCGGGCAAGGCGCTGGTGGACCAGCGGGAGCTCGGCGCGCATTTCCTCTCCTTCGAGCAGGGATTGCAGGACGTGCTGCGCGAGGATGGCGACGTCATCATGGTGGGCGAGTTGCGCGACCCCGAGACCATGCGCCTGACCGTGAACGCCGCCGAGGCCGGCCACGTGGTCATCGCCACCCTGCACGCCGGCACTTCCGAGGAGGCGCTCCTGCGGCTGTGCAACGCCTACGGCGAAGGCTCCCAGGAATACGCCCGGGCCCAGATCGCCTCATGCCTGGCGGCGGTGGTGGTGCAACGCATGGAGGTGCTGGCCAGGGTGGGATTTCGCGCGCCGGTGCTTTCCATCGTGCGCACCAGCAGTTCGGTCAAAAACGTGATCCGGGAAAACCGCCTCAACCAGCTCGAAGGCATCCAACAGGCCGGCCGAAACGAAGGCATGTTCACCTTCGAGCGCTACCGGGAGGAATTCCTGGACCAGAAGGCACGGCTCACGCCCCCGACCCTGGCCTTTCGGCCAAGCCCCAACACCCCGGCCCACGTACGCCCCATGGAAGCGCCCCAGTTCGTCCCGGCAGCGCCCTGCCCCGAACCGGCCCCGGCCCAAAACGGCGCGCCCGAGCCTCCGGCCAGCCAGACATCCGCCTCGCCCTCCCGGCCGCCCGAAGCCCCGCTAAACGGTCCCTACCGCATCGACGACGACCTGCCCCTGGAGGAACTGGTGGCCCAGATGCGCAAGTCCATGCCCTGAAGGATCGTGTCCCTGAAAGGGAAGCCTCCGGATTGCGGCGACAGCGCAAAGGAACGCGACAGGCGGCCGCCTCAGCCGCCGACCGTGTCCTCGCGCACGACGTAGCGGTTCTTCCCCTGGGCCTTGGCCTCGTACATGGCCTGGTCGGCCAAGCTGAGGGAGCGCTCCAGATTGGGAGGATAGTGCCGGCCCAGCGACACGCCGATGCTGCAACCGATGCCATAGCCGAGGTTGCGGACCCGGGACACGATGCGCTCGGCGATGGAGGTGGCCGCCTGACGCAACTGCTCCCTGCCGGCGATCAGGCCAACCACGAATTCGTCGCCGCCGAGCCGCCCGGCCACGTCCGTGTCGCGAAGGCTCTCGCGCAGGGCCGCGGCCGTGCGTTGCAGTATCCAGTCCCCCCGGGCATGGCCGTGGTGATCGTTGACGTGCTTGAAGCCGTCGAGGTCGATGAACATGACGGCCAGCCCCAGTTCCGGATTGTCCCTGGCCTTTTGTTCCAGTTCGCGGGCCAGTTCCCAGAAGCGCGTCCTGCCGGCAAGCCCGGTCAGGGGATCGTGCAGGGCCAGCTCCTCCCGCTCGTGAGCCGCCCAGAGGCAGGCCCGCACCTCGCCCATTTCCCGGATGAGGACACGGCCCTCGAGGCCGGGCGAGCCGGCGGCCAGGGCGGCCGAGGCCGTGGCCAGGCGGGTCACGTCGCGACTGAGGCGACGGGCCAGCCAGAACGAGGCCAAAATCGCGGAGAGGAGGCAAAGCGCGCCGGCCAGGCTGATCTTCACCAGCAAACGGCGAAGCGGCGCGGCAAAGGACTGTTGGGGGACGCTTACCGAAACGGTCCAGCCCCACTGGCCCACGCCGGCCAAGGAGGTCTCCACGAGTGTGCCGTCCAGGGATTCGCAGACATGCTCGACCGGCCCCTTCGCGACCGTTGCGTTTCCCTGGTCGTCCACCGCGGCGTCACCGACGAGAAGACGCGGGCCATGGCAGGCAATGATGTTGCCCCCCGGCCCGTAAACGGCGCTTGTCCAGACCTCGCCCAAATGCTGTTGGGCCAGGATCGCCTCGAGTTCGAGCACGGGCAGGACGTTTTCCAGGCAATACCGCGCTCCGGAATCCGTCGTGAGCGCAACGCCCAGCACCGTGACCTTGCGGTGGGATATCGTCCCTTCAAAGACGCCCGAAACCTGCGCCTGGCCCGTTTGCAGGATATGCCGCAGCAAATCCATGTTTTGGGTTTCGGGCAAAGGGGTGCCGAACGCGTGCAGCGTGCTAAAGGCGGTACGTCCGGATTCATCGGCCAGCGTGATGGAGGCAAGCCGGGGGTATTGCCGCACCAGCCTGGCGGCATGCTCGTAGATCAGGCGCAGGTCGCCCTTTTTCGCGGCCGCCGAATTGGCGATGGCGGTCAGCATGCTGACCCTGGCGGCAAGATGGCGCTCCAGGGTCCCGGCCAATGCGGCCGCCTCCCGGCGCAGCCGGTCCCGTTCGACCTCGCCCTGGCTGCGCAGGAGCAGGCCCAGGGAGATGACGGAAAAAAGCAGCATGGGGACACAGGCGAAGATCGTCAGGACCAAAAGCCAGACACGAAAGCCGATGCGGGCGGATTCGTTTTTTCCCATGAGGGCATCCCCGTCGATCACGGATCATAAAAGTGCTGGGACAAACGAGCCTAGCCCAACATTCGTGCGCAGGACAACCCCAAGCTGCGGCTCATGAACATGTTACCGGACGGAAGCGGCCGCGCCGGCGAGAAAAGCCGCCGCCCGACACGCCACGGCGGGCGCATAGAGCATGGCCACATGGGATACCGGCGGGCAGGCCTCCTCGGTCCAGCCCGGACGCCCCACGACCAGCCCGGCAAGGGGCATGACCATGTTGTCCACCGGCGAGGCCAGGGACAAAAGCGCCGCGCCCGGAGGATCGGGCAGGGCGTCGAGGGCGGGAAAAAGCGGACTTTCGGGAACGAGCCCACGACCCAGCCGGCCCAGGGCCAGCCTGGCCAGCGTGCTTCCCCCGTGCGGCGTGCCCAGGGTGACGGCGGCCCGGGTGCGCTTGGCGATATCGGCCTCGGCCATGATCCGCCGGGCCAGAAGCCCGCCCAGGCTGTGGCCGAGAAAGAGCAGCGGCCCCTCCCCGGGCGCTTCCCGGCGCACCCGGGCGGCAAGCGCCGTCGCCACCGCCTCGAAATCCGGGCCCAGGCTCCGGTAGGACAGGCACAGCACGCGCCGAAAGCCATACCGGGCCAACACGGGTCGAATGAGGAGAAAGGCGGCGGCATTGTGGTAAAGCCCGTGCAGGCAGACCACGGTCGGCGCGCCCGGGTCCAGGGCCTGCGCCGGCGGGCGGCCGACAAAGGGCCCCAGGGGATAGGTCAGCAGCATGACGCACTGGCTGGCCAGGCCGGTGGCAATGCCGTAGAGACGACAGACGGCGTGGCGATGACGGCACGGACGCAGCAGGAATCCGGGCGCGCCATGGCGGGCGGCCTCGGAGAGGGAAAAAACCGTGGTCAGCGCGGTCACGGCGGCGGATACGAGGCAGACAACGGCCAAAAGCCAAACGACGAGCGTCACGGCAGCGCCTCCGGCAGCGGTTGGATGATGTTTCCAGCCTACCGGAATCGCAATAAAAATGCACCTGGGTCAAAATTTCTTGAAAAAACTTGTTGACGTCGGGACGGGCCCTGCGTAGATACCGTGTCTCGCCGGGCGGGCGGGTAGCTCAGCTGGGAGAGCATCGGCCTTACAAGCCGAGGGTCACAGGTTCGAGTCCTGTTCCGCCTACCAGAGATCATGCGGGGTCGTAGTTAAGTTGGTTATAACGCCGGCCTGTCACGCCGGAGGGCGCGAGTTCGAGTCTCGTCGGCCCCGCCAGACACAAGAGTGGTTGCGACCACTTCCAAAGGCCTCAGGGAAAGCATCCCTGGGGCCTTTTACGTTGGTACGTTCAAATGTACGTTCTCCGCACGTTTGCGTCTCAAAACCGGACGGGCCGTTCCCTCAACGACCGGACAGGCCGGGACGCAGAGAAAAAGGTCCCGCAACTCAATGCTGCGGGACCTTTCACATGGCGGGGGAAGGCGAGGTGTCTAGTCGGTGACGACCATGACGCTGGAGGCCTTGACCATGGCTTTGACCTTGGAGCCTTCTTTCAGGCCCATACGCTCGGCCGATTCCTTCGTGATGATGGAAATAATTTCGACACCGTGCCCGGCCTCGATGATGACTTCGGCATTGACCATGCCGATGTTAACCTTTTTGACGGTGCCGGGAATAAGATTGCGGGCGCTAACTTTCATATCGCTCAATCCTTTGGTTCGTTGTTTCTGGAAACTTCCTCTTCATACCACGACTGGAGGGGATTGCCACTGTTTTGACAAGATTTATCGACTTTATTTTTACGCCATATATAACGCATAGTTTTAATAGATATTGTATTATTAGCGTGCACAATCCAATATCCTCAAATATTACATTAAAAGTACAATGTATCTTGTGGATTCCTGCAAAAAAACATAGTCCTGGCTATTGGCCACTGTGGGTAGTGTGCTCGTTGACGTCCACCTTTTGCGATCACAGCCTGCGCCCGCGAGAGCGATATCATCGTCCGTGCCGGGGCTATTCCAACCGGCCGGCGGCCGGTACCCATGCCGGCCGCATGGAGCGCCCGTGCCCGGTGTAAAACCCCGTCCCCGGATGGTCTGCGTGCCCATCCTGCCGTGTAAAGTATTTGTCTGATTTCGCTTTACAATGGAGCAGAGGGTCTTATCTCTACAGTGGAAGGCGACCTCGAAGGAGAGCGCCGATGAAGGAACTCCAGATGGGGGTTAGAAGCCGATGGGGTACGAAATTGCATAGCAGGCGAAATGAGTCGCCCAGACAAGAAGGCCCCGAGGTGCTGCACCAAGGCCGAGAAGACGATAAGACTTTTCTGATCGTCTAGAATGCGGGTAAGAACCGATAGAGAAATTGTCGAGACGCGCTACACCATATTTCGGCAACGCTGAAAAATGACGAAATAACGACCTCGCTTGGCTCTAAAAAAGCTGGGCGAGGTCTTTCTTTGTGCGCCTCAAAGCATTGCGGATCGGTTGTCAGCAAGCCCGACCTCGCGGGCGGCCTCTTGCGCCTCGGGGAAGAGGGGAGCAATTCCCGTCAGAAACACGAAACGGCCCCTGAATCAGGAGCCGTTTCAATAAAAAATTTGCGCTACCACCCATATCTTGGAGGTGGCGGTGGATAATAATACCCAGGCGGCGGGTAATACCCAGGAGGTGGCGGGTAATATCCAGGAGGAGGTGGGTAATACCCAGGCGGCGGCGGTGCTACATAAACCGGGGGCGGGGGAGCGTAATACGGTGCTGCCAGCAGTCCACCAACCACTCCGCCCAGAATGCCGGCACCGAGTGCTACGCCGACACCAGGACCAGGACCGGGACCGTACCCATGTCTTGGCCCCCATCTCGGTTGCGCAACAGCCGCGCTTGCCGACAGCAGGAGGCTGCATAGACACAAAGCTAAAATTTTCTTCTGCATAGAGCGGCCCTCGGACCGTATTCGATCAGGTAAGATTATGACCATCCCTCGGGGACTCGAGAGTTAGATATAAGCTTTTTTTTTAAAATAACCATGCCGGCGAAGCCTGCCAAGAAAAAATGCGAAACGCAAAAAACGCCCCGCTGTGCAGACGCCGGCGAGGCCCTGGAAGCTGTTGGTCTCTTCGTCCAGGGTGATGCGTTCATCCGGGGTTTTGTCGCCAAGGACGGGAGCAGGATGCAGGTGAAAACGGCCGTCGTCGGTACGCGGGACTTCCACATCCGGGAGTTGGCGTGCTCGCAAGTCCTCTGCGACGCTCGCCCGCCCGACTGGAGCGACGCGCCTTTTGACCGCAGGGGCCCCTGCAACCGCACGCCTTTCCCCGTCAGGTGCAGCCGCCGCATTGACAGCGTCAGGCAACAAGCATAGCGATTACTTCTTTCCATATTCCGGGCCGAAGGCGCATTGCCGCGAGAAAAGGCCCTCATGCGAGGTTTTTCCCGTGGAGTGGCTTCTCGTCGCCGTCGCGATTTTCATCGCAAGCGGCCTGCTCGCCCTGGGCCTGCGCCAAAAGGGCAATGCCGTTGGCGCGGCGGGCGCGGTGCTGGGCTGTCTGGCCACCCTGGCCGCCGTGCTGTCCGGTCCCTTTAGTAGTTTCCTCGCCATGCGTCTGCCCTGGGGCCTGCCCATGGGCGCGCTGTCCCTGGGGCTCGATCCGGTCAGCCGGCTTTTCCTGCTGCCGGTATGCGTGCTCGGCGCCATCTGCGCCGCCTCCGGCGCGGCCGCCCTGGCCGGTGAACACGGCGGCACGGATCGCACCGGCTCCCACTGGTTTTTCTACAACCTGCTTCTGGCCGGCCTTGTCCTGGTCATGACCGCCCGGGACGCCATCTGCTTTCTTCTGGCCTGGGAAATCATGTCCCTGGCCCCGTTTTTCCTCATCGCCCATCACGACGAAGAGGCGAGCGTGCGCGAAGCCTCCTGGGTTTATCTGATAGCCGCCCACCTCGGCGCGGTCTGCGTCATCGCCTTTTTCACATTGCTGTGGGCAGGCACGGGCGCAACGGAATTCGCGGCCATCCGCCTGTCCCTGTCCCACGGCGGGCTTGCCGCACCGGCCGTCCTTTTCGTGCTGGCCCTGGTCGGGTTCGGGGCCAAGGCCGGCTTCGTTCCTTTCCACGTCTGGCTGCCCGAGGCCCATCCGGCCGCGCCGAGCCATGTCTCGGCCATGCTGTCCGGGGCCATGATCAACGCCGGGCTCTACGGCCTGTGGCGCGCCCTGGAGCTGATCGGCCCGGCCGCGCCCTGGCAGGGCTGGGTGCTCATCGCCCTGGGGCTGGTCACCGCCCTGTCCGGCATCCTCCAGGCCCTGGCCCAGGGCAACCTCAAGCGGCTGCTCGCCTACTCCAGCGTGGAAAACATGGGCATCATCCTGCTCGGGTTCGGCATCGGCTGCGTGGGATTGCAGGCCGGCGCGCCGACCGTGGCCGTGCTGGGGCTGGCCGGGGCGCTTTTCCACATGCTCAACCACGCGGCCTTCAAGGGCACGCTCTTTTTGTGCGCCGGCGAGGTGCTCCACGGCGTCGGCAGCGTGCGCCTAAGCCACCTCGGCGGCCTCGGCAAACGCATGCCTGTCGTCGGCGCGGCCTTCGCCCTGGCCGCCGCCGGCATCGCGGGCCTCCCGCCCCTGGCCGGATTCGCCGGCGAACTGACCCTGGCCATGGCCATGTTTCACGGCCTCGATCTGCCGGGACTGCTGCCCCGGGCCGGTTTTGCCGCGGCCATGGCCGCCCTGGCCGCCGTGGGCGGTTTCGCCCTGGCCGCCCTGGCCAAGGCCGACGGCCTGGCCTTTCTCGGCGAGCCCCGCACCAAGGCGGCGGCAACGGCCCATGCCCCGGGCCCGGGCGCCCTGGTCCCGGTCATCGCCCTGGCCGCCTGCTGCCTGGGAGCGGCCGTAAGCGCCCCCCGGCTTTTCGACCTTGCCGCCCAGGCCGCGCTCACCTTTCCCGGCCAAAGCGCCGGTCCGGCCCGGCAGGCCGTGGCCGACGCCCTGGGCATGCAGTGGGGCGTGCTGACCGTTCTGGGCGGTCTGCTCGTCCTGATCCTGGCCATCCTCTTTCTGCGCAACCGTCTGCTCGCCAGCGCCGGCACGCGCCGGGAGCCCACCTGGGGCTGCGGCTACCTGGCCCCCACCGCCCGCATCCAGTACGGCGCGGCCTCGTTCGTCGAGCCGGCGGCCAGAATCCTGTCCGGCCCCATGGGCGTCAAAAGCCGCCTGGACATGGCCCCCGGCTGGTTTCCGGCCCGGGCCCGGCTGACGGTCACCGCCCCGGACCGACTCAAGACATCGGTCTTCGCGCCGGCTTTCGAGCTGGCGGCCCGGGTCTGCGACAGCCTCAAGGTGGTGCAGCACGGCCGGGTCCACCTCTACATCCTCTACATCCTGGCCACGGTCGTCCTGCTTCTGGCCTGGAAACTCTAAGCCATGCAGTCCTTCATCCATCCCCTCCTGGCCCTGCTTCTGGCCCCCCTGCTCCTTGGCGTCATCAACCGCGTCAAGGCCCGGTTCGCCGGCAGGCAGGGACGGCCGCTGCTCCAGACCTACTTCGATCTGGCCAGACTCGCGCGCAAAGGCGCGGTCATAAGCAACACAGCCTCCTGGATGTTCGTCGCCGGCCCGACCGTGTCCCTGGCCGCCGTGGCCTGTGCCCTGGCCCTGGTCCCGGCCGGCGGCGAGCCCGCGCCCGTGCGCTTTTCCGGGGATTTCATGCTGATGGCCTATCTGCTCGGGCTCTCCCGCCTGGCCCTGGTGCTGGCCGCCCTGGACACGGGATCGAGCTTCGAGGGCATGGGCGCCAGCCGCGAGGCCGTCTTTTCCGCCCTGGCCGAGCCGGTGCTTTTTTTGTGCTTTCTGTGTCTGGCCAGCCAGACCGACGGCTTGTCGCTCTCGGCCATGCTCGTCGGACCGGGCCGGGTTTTCGCGCCCGAGGAATTTTTCGTCCCGGCCGTGCTGTTCGTGCTGCTGCTGGCGGAAAACTCCCGCCTGCCGGTGGACGATCCCAACACCCACCTGGAGCTGACCATGATCCACGAGGTCATGGTCCTCGACCACAGCGGCCCGGACATGGCCGCCATCGTGTACGGCGCGGCGCTCAAACTCTGGCTTTTCTGCGCCCTGGTCGTCGGCTGCCTGGTGCCTTTGGCCGGCCTGCCGCCGCTGGCCGCCTGGGGAGGGTGGCTTGTCGCCATGCTGGCTGCGGCGGTCGTCGTCGGCGTGGTGGAGTCGATCATGGCCCGGCTGCGGCTTGTGCGCGTGCCGCGCCTTCTCGGCGGGGCCGGGGCCTTGGCCGCCCTGTCCCTGGTCCTGACGCTCTGGAGGTAGGCGCGTGGAGCTTTTCGAATCCGTCCTGGTGGCCCTGCTGTGCTGCAACCTGGCCTATCTGGCCATTTCGCGGCTGCGGGTGCTGATCCGCCTGACCGCCATCCAGGGAGCGCTTTTGGCGGCCGTGCCGCTCCTTTTCACCGGCCCGGCCGCCCATGGCCATGCGCTGGCCCTGTCGTTGGCCGTGTTCGCCATCAAGGGCGTGGGCTTTCCGGCGCTTCTGGCCCGCACGCTTTCCCGCCTCGAGGTCAACCCGGTGGTGGAGCCGACCATCGGCTTCCACCTGTCGCTGGTGGCCGGGGTGGCCGGGCTGCTCTTTTCCCTGTGGCTGGAAACGCGCCTGCCCTTTCCGCCGGGGCTTTTCCCGCCGCTTCTTTTCCCAACGGCCCTGACCACCATCTTCGCCGGCCTGACCCTGGTCGTGGCCCGCAAAAAGGCCCTGACCCAGGTCATCGGCTACCTGGGCATGGAAAATGGCATATTCCTTTTGGGCACGCCCCTTTCCGGCCAGGGATCGGTCTGGCTGGAGTTGTCCGTACTGCTCGACATTTTCGTGGCCGTGTTCGTCATGGGCATCGCCATCCACCACATCAACAAGACCTTCGAGTCCATCGACGTCGGACGGTTTTGCAGCCTGCGGGACTGATCCTCTATGCTCGACGCCCTGCTTCTCGTCCCGATCCTGGCCGCCGCTTTGTCCCTGGCCCTGCCCGCCGACCGGCCCCGCCGGGCCGTGCTGGTCGTCGCGGCCATGCTCCATACCGCCCTCGTCGCGGCCACCTTCGCCCATCCGCCGGCCCCGGCCTTTGGCGGGCTGTTGGAACTCGACGCGCCCGGCCAGCTCTTCCTGACCCTGGCCAGCCTGCTGTTTCTGGCCGCCGCCATCTACGCCACCGGCTACCTGCGCGCCGAAGGCGGCGGGGCCAAGCGCGATTTCCAGGACGGGGCCGTGTTTCAAAACGCCCCGGAGCGCATCTTCACCGCCTGCCTGTGCCTGTTTCTGGCCTCCATGACCCTGGTCGCGACCACGCGCAACCTGTCCGTGCTCTGGGTCGGCATCGAGGCCACCACCCTTTCGAGCGCGCCGCTGATCTACTTCCACCGCCACCGCCGCTCCCTGGAAGCGACTTGGAAATACCTGCTCATCTGTTCGGTGGGCATCGCCCTGGCCCTACTCGGCAACATCCTTTTTTCCGTGGCCTTCTACGATCCGGCCAGTCCGCTCCCCTCCATGGACATCGCCGCCATGCTGCCCCGGGCGGCGTTGGCCGGGAAACCCTGGCTCAAGGCGGCCTTTATTTTCCTGCTCGTCGGCTACGGCACCAAGATGGGGCTGGCCCCCATGCACAACTGGCTGCCCGACGCCCACAGCCAGTCGCCGTCGCTCGTTTCGGCGCTTCTCTCCGGAGCCCTTCTCAACTGCGCCTTTCTCGGCATCCTGCGCGCCCACCAAGTGCTCGGCGCGGCCGGCATCGCCGATTTCAGCGGCGGGCTGCTGGTCCTTTTCGGTCTGCTCTCCATGGGCGTGGCCGCCGTCTTCATCGTCGGCCAGGGCGACTACAAACGCCTGCTCGCCTATTCCAGCGTCGAGCATATGGGCATCCTGGCCCTGGGCGTCGGCATCGGCGGCGGGGCCGTTTTCGGGGCCATGCTCCACGCCGCCTGCCATTCCCTGACCAAGGGCGCGCTCTTTCTCGTTTCGGGAAATATCCTGGCGCTGTACCACACGCGGTCCTGCCACGACGCCCGGGGGCTGGCCCGGGCCCTGCCCGTCACGGGCGCGCTGTGGCTGGCCGGCTTTCTGGCCATCTGCGGCTCGCCGCCCTTTGGCCTCTTCGTCAGCGAACTGCTGATCCTGCGGGCCATGTTCGCCGCCGGGGCCATCGCCGCCGCCGTATGTTACCTGGTTTTTCTGGCGGTCATTTTCGTCGGCATGTCCGTGACGGTCCTGCGCATGGTCCAGGGACCGGTGCCGCCGGCCGTGCATCCGCCGGTTTCGGAACCGGTGGTCTCCTGGGGGCCGCCTTTCGCCCTGTTGGCCCTGGTCCTTGTGCTGGGCCTTTTCCTGCCCGCGCCCTTGCAGGCCTTTCTTTCCCGGGTGGCCGGGGCCATCGGAGGCTGACGCCATGGAATTTTCCCATACCCAAAGCCTGCCCCTGGCCGACATTCCCCTGCTGTCGCTCGACGATTTTCGCCAGCGGGTCCTCGACCGCGTTGCCGACGGTTGGCGGGTGACGGCCCTTTTCGGCCTGCCCGGCAAAGACGGCGTGGGACTTGTCGCCCTGACCGGGCGCGACCACGACGGCAAGCTGGCCGTCTTTCGCACCGGCCCCGTGACCGCCTACCCGTCGCTCACCCCCGAGTGCCCGCAGTGCCATCTCTTCGAGCGCGAACTTTTCGAGCAGTGGGAAATCCGGCCCGAGGGCCATCCCTGGCTCAAACCCGTGCGCTTCGCCCCGTCGTTTCCCCATCCCGAAGGGCCGAGGCCCCGGCCGGGCATCACCGACTTTTTCAAGGTCCAGGGCGAGGAAGTCCACGAGGTGGCCGTGGGGCCGGTCCATGCCGGCATCATCGAGCCCGGCCATTTCCGCTTCCAGTGCGCCGGCGAGAACGTCCTGCACCTGGAAATAAGCCTCGGCTACCAGCACCGGGGCGTCGAGCGCCTGCTTGTCGGCGGCCCGGACATCCGCACGCCCCATCTCGTGGAGACGGTCGCCGGCGACACCACCATCGGGCACAGTCTGGCCCATGCCGCCGTGGTGGAAAGCCTGACCGGCCGGGACGCCGCGCCACGCGGCCGCTGGATCGCCCGTATGGCCCTGGAGCTGGAGCGCCTGGCCAACCATACCGGCGACCTGGGCGCGCTTTCCGGCGACGTGGGCTTCTTGCCCACCATGTCCTACTGCGGCCGCATCCGGGGCGATTTTCTCAACATGACCGCGCTTTTTTGCGGCAACCGCTTCGGCCGGGGCATCGTGCGCCCGGGCGGGGCGGCCGTCGACCTCGACGAGGAAGCGCGCGTGGAACTGGCCAAGCGCCTGGAGGCCGGCCGCCGGGCCGCCTTCGGGGCCTGCGAACTGCTCTTCGCCTCGTCCACGGTCCTGGCCCGGTTCGAAGGCACGGGGCGGCTGACCGCAACGACGGCCCAGGAGCTGGGGCTGGTCGGTCCCCCCGCCCGGGCCTGCGGCCTGTCCCGGGACGCAAGGCGCACCTTCCCCCTGCCCGGGACCGATCCCAAGGACATTCCGCTGTCGCTGCACGATTTCGGCGACGTCTACGCCCGGGCCCTGGTGCGCCGGCTGGAGCTGGAAACGTCACTCGATTTTCTGGATAAGGCCCTGGCCGATCCGCCCACAGGCCCCATAGGCCGGCCCATGCCGGACGGGCTGCCACCGGACCGCCTGGCCGTCGGCATCGTCGAGGGCTGGCGCGGCGAAGTGCATCATGTGGCCGTGACCGGCCCGGACGGCCGTTTCGCCGCCTACAAGATCATCGACCCGTCCTTTCACAACTGGTTCGGGCTGGCCGTGGCGCTGCGGGGACAGCAGATTTCGGATTTTCCCCTGTGCAACAAGAGCTTCAATCTGTCGTACTGCGGACACGACCTGTAGGAACGCGCCCATGTTTCGCATTCTGCTCGAACGCCTGCAACAGGGCCGGCGCACCGTCGCCTTCCCCGAAAGCGTCCCCCCGCTGCCGCCCCGCTACCGGGGACGGCCCGAGCTGGTCGACGGCCCCTGCGTTTCGGACTGCAAGGCCGTCTGCGCCGGGCTGTGCCCCACCGGAGCCCTCGGTTTCGACCATGACGGTCTGTACCTCGATCTCGGCCGCTGCATCCTGTGCGGGGCCTGCGCGGCCTGCCCCGGCGGCCGGGTGCGTTTCACCGGCGACCACCGCCTGGCCGCAACCTCCCGGGAGGGACTGATCCTGCGCCCGGGAACCAGACCCGAAGTCAACCCCCTGGAGCCCGCCAGACGCCGGCTCTTCGCCCGTTCGCTCAAGCTGCGGCAGATAAGCGCCGGCGGCTGCAACGCCTGCGAGGCGGACATCAACGTGCTCGGCACGGTGGTTTACGACCTCGGCCGCTTCGGCATCGATTTCGTGGCCTCGCCCCGCCATGCCGACGGCGTGGCCGTGACCGGCCCGGTGACGGAAAATATGCGCCAGGCGACCCGCGACACCTTCGACGCCGTGCCGGACCCGAGGCTCGCCATCGCGGTCGGGGCCTGCGCCATATCGGGCGGGATCTTCGCGGCCAGCGCCGAGAGCTGCGGCGGCGCGCCGGGTGTCGTGCCCGTGGACCTCTACGTTCCGGGCTGTCCGCCCCATCCGCTGACCATCCTGGACGGGCTGCTGCGCCTGCTCGGGGTCCCGACGCCGTAACGGCGCTATTTTCCCGCCGCCTCGCGCATCCAGGCCCCGATGCGCGCCACGGGCACGTCGCGCAACATGGCCGCCAGGCAGGCGGCGTGACTGTAGTGGTGCACCAGCCCGGCCGAGGGCAGGGCCGCCTTTTTCCCCGTGCGGCGAAGCGCCATGTTGACCGCCACTTCATCGGTCACCAGCGCGCCCTTTATGGCCTGGGTGGGGAACGGCCCGATCGCCTCCAGGGCCTTGCGGTCGTAGAGCACGCAGTGGATGATGAGGCTCGCGGAATAGAAGTAGGCGTCGTTGGCGAAGCGGGCGTACTTCCCCATCAGGTCCCGCGTCAGCACCGCCTCCCACACCAACCGGTGATAGACCGGATCGTCGTAGACCCGGCTCGCGGCACAGCGCTCCACGATATCGGGAAAATGCGCCCGGAAAAAAGCCCCGAGGCACCGTTTGCCCGTGGTGCTCACGGGCGTTGGGCAGGCGACGAGCAGCACCCCCGGATTTTCGGCGTGCATCCGGTGCGCCGCCAGCAGATGATCCAGCCAGTGCTCAGTCACGAAGACGTCCTCGTCGATTTTCACCACGCCGTCATCGGCGTGTCTGGCCAGGATGGTGTTTTGCGCCTCCATGACCGCCGGCACCAGCCCCTCGGGCAGGCAGGGAACCACCCGGACATGGGCATGGCGCGCGGCGAAGGCGGTGATGCTCGCCTCGTGCTCGGGCGAAACGGCGTTGGCCAGGACATAGACGGCTGTAAAACGCTCCAGCCGGGTGAAGCGTTCCAGACACCAGACGCACAGATCGAAACAGTCCCTGCGGTGCGAAGTGAGGATCATGAGCGCCGGGGTGCGCGTGCGGTCCTGAGGTCGGGTCGAATCCAAGGGAGCTCCCGTCGAAAACGATTTGGCAAGCGGATCGCCCCCAGCCGGCCGGCTGGCAAAACCTCCCGAACGCCGCGCTCGCCTCACCGAGTATGAACTCTCCCGCGCCCCGGGGCAACACGGCCGTGCCCCGCCGCCCGCCGCCGGGAAAGTCCTGGTGGTAACCGGAAGCGCTTCCGGAACGACCTCCTAGCAATAAGCTGGAAACTGGAAACCTCTTGGCCGGCAACACACTGTCGCAACAAAGCGATGTGTCTATCCTCTCAAAAATGAAATCCGCGACTTCACGGCCGATCAAAGCGGCACTCCCCCAAAAGTGCCTTGGTATGATAAAAATGGAATCCAACCGAGGCGTTGCCCCATCGGATAAAGGACACGTATGGAGCGTATCCGCCAGGAGACCCATGCCGGCCGCCAGCGTTTGCATCATCAGCCCGGACATCGTCGACCTCGCCGTCATGGCCGGGGTCCTGTCGGGCAAATATCCCGTGGTCGCGGCCCGCGACTGCGACGAGGCCTTGCGTTTGATGGGAAGCCGGCGGATCTGCCGCCTGGCCTACTACGAGGTGGGTCAGGATGCGGACGAAGCCGTGGCGGACATGTATGTCCTGGGCCGGCGCGGCATGGAGGTCATCGCGCTTTTCCATCCGCCCTGCCCGGTCGTGGTGCGCCAGGCCACGGCCAAAGGCCGCATCCAGGGGCTTTGCCAGCTGCCGATCCTGCCGGAGTCGCTTCTGGCCCAGACCCGCGAAACCCTTTGCCGCCTGCGCCCCGCCCCCAACCCGCCGGGGCAGGAGCCCTGCATCCTGACCCAGGAGGAAATCGATTTCCTGCGCGATCCGCTCACCCTGTCGACGGGGTTTGAGTAGCACAGGAGCCCTTTGTAAAAATAAGAGCGCCCCTCGCGCGCTCCCCACCTCAAAACGTGGACCCGCCCCCGCATCCATGGCCGTGGGATCGAGCCATGAAGCGTATGCATCCCGCTTCATGCGTTCGCCAACAGGACGGCTTGCGAACGCATCAAAAAAAACAGTCCACGAATGTCCCCGTATCGACACCAAGCATGTAGTCGTCCAAGTTGACATCCTCAAGGCGCTTCAAGAGAGCTTCGCGGGAATGACAACATCCTCTGACTTTATTCTCCAATGAGACCAATTCATTTTTGGAAAAAAACTCCCCGAATATCTTCAGGGCCTGTATCACGCCCCCCGCGACATCAAAATGGATCTCCACCACGCCACCGGCCGTCCGGATGGATTTCGAAAAGGCATACTTGGGCGAACAGCCGAAATTCCACGCATACGATCGGTATTTTCTGTCGGCGAGCAGCTGTATTCCCTGCTGCTCCTCAGGCGTCAGCCGCCTGTCGTCGCTTTGACCACGTGGGACTATTGCAGTGAACATGAATTGGATGAAGTCCTCGACGGACAACGGTTCGTGCAGAAAGGAGCGGATGTTCGCCACGCGCGCGGCGACACTTTTGACGGCCCTGTCCTGATATTTCACCGGGTTCACGACAAGCGCCTGGGCGATGTCCGGCATCGAAGCGGCATACAGCAACGTCCCATGATGCAATACGCGATTTCCCAAGGCGAACTGGGCATTGCCCGATATCTTGCGGCCATGCACGGTCAGGTCGTTGCGGCCGTCCAGGCGGCACGGCACGCCGATTTTCTGCAAGGCCGCGACAATGGGATCGGTAAACCGCTTGAAATCCAACGCGGTGCTTGTCCGCCCGGTCGTGATGAAGGTGAAATTCACATTCCCGAGATCATGAAAGACCGCGCCGCCGCCGGTCAACCGCCGGACGACCGGGATGCCCTGCTCACGGACATACGCTTCATTGATCTGGGCGTGCGCGTTCTGGTTGCGGCCGATGATGATGGAAGGCCCATTGCGCCACAACATGAAGACATCCGCCGTATCGTGCCGCAACAACCATTCCTCGGTGGCGAGATTCACCGCCGGATCGGTTGTTTCCAGATGCAAATAACGCACGCGCACACCCTGTATCTGTCCGTTCAATGACGTTTTCTTGCCGCCGGGCCTCGCGCCGACGTCACGACCGCTTCATGTCGTCGATAAGTCCCTGCAACGTCTGCGCCTGGGCAACCATCGCCTCCACGGCCTGGGAGGAATGGTGCATGGCCTCGGAAAGCTCCACCGAGATGCGGGACACATCGGACACGCTGCGGCTGATCTCCTGACTCGTGGCGGATTGCTGTTCCGCCGCCGTGGCGATGGACCGCACCTGGCCCGAGGTCTGCTCGACCAGGGCCACGATCCCTTGCAGGGAATCCCCGGACTGCCCGGCCAGCCCGGTCGCCTCCTCGATGGAGTTCACGGCCCGCTCCACGCCATCAAGGCTTTCCGTGGTCCGCTTCTGGATATCCCGGATGGCCTGATCGACCTCGGCCGTGGCGGCCATGGTTTTTTCCGCCAGCTTTCTGACTTCGTCGGCCACCACGGCGAATCCGCGTCCGGCCTCGCCGGCCCGGGCGGCCTCGATGGCGGCGTTTAAGGCCAGCAGATTGGTCTGGTCGGCGATGTCGGAAATCACGCTCAGAACCGCCCCGATGTCCTTGGCCTGCCCGCCGAGCAGGGACATGGTTTCCTTGAGCGCAAACGCCTGCTGCCGCGCTTTGCCGATACCGGCCACGGCCTGGGAAACCACGCTCGCGCCGTCCTTGGCGCTCTGGCCGGCATGGGCCGCGGCGGCCGCGGCATCGGCCGCGTTTTTCGCCACCTCGATCACCGTGGCGTTCATCTCCTCCATGGCGGTGGCGATTTCCCCCATCCGCGTACTCTGGAGTTCCGTCCCCTGGTTGGATTGCCCGATCTGGGCCGAAAGCTCCTCGGAGACCTGGGAGACCACACCCACCACCCCTTCCAAGGTGCCGGCCGCCTGCAGCATACCCTCCGTCCTGGCGGACTCGGCGGCACGTCTGGCCTGTTCGGCATCCTGCTGGGCACTGTTGGCCCGGTCCACGGCCTGATTGGCCAATTCGGTCTTCTCCCGGGCCTCGTCGATGGTGCTTTTAAGGCTTGCCACCATGTGCCGCAACCGTTCGGCCAGCTGGCCCAATTCGTTTGGCCGGGCAAAGGACAATTGCGCGTCGAGATGGCCGCCGTCCACCGCCGCCGCGTAGGCCCCGAGCTGTTTGAGGGGACGTACGACAAGGCGCGAGAGCGCCAGCATGCTGATGGCGACCAGGGCCACCACGGAGGCTATGCCGGCCCAGACGAGCTGGTTGCGCTGGCGCACGGCCGGGGCCACGATCTCGGACTGCTCCATGGAGAAGGCCATGACCCAATGCCAAGCGGGGATATGAACCCAGACGATCTCCTTTTCCTTGCCGTTCATGGCGCAGGTCCCGGTGCCGTTTTTTTTCTTGAGCATGGCCGCGACACCGGGTTCCCCGGCCACGTCACGCAGTATCAGCCGTTTGTCCGGATGGGCGATCATGACGCCTGCTTCGGATAAAATGAAGGGGAAACCGGTCTTCCCCAGCCGGGTGCCCTCGATATAGCGCTCAATGAGCCTGTCGAGCGGATAGGTCATGCCCACCACCCCGAGTACCGCGCCGTCTTCCCCCCGGATCGGGACGTTGAGGCTCACGATGAGCTTTTGGGTGGCATTGCTTTTACCCGGAATCCGGCTGCGCGATTCCGCGCCGTCCAGGGCGGCCCGGATCGTGGGGCTCTTGCCAAGATCGTTCGGCGGCGCGGTCTTGCCCTGGGTCATGAGGATGACCTGCCGTCCCTGGGCGTTGGTCAGGTAGAAGGTGTTGACGTCGTCGGAAGCCCTGGACAGGCCGGCCAGGATTTCCGGGGCCGTGCCGGAACCGGTGCGCAGATATTCCCGCAGGGCCGGCAGGTTCGAAGCGGCCCGCACCAGCTGCATCTCCTGCTCGCCGAAATCCTCCGCCGACTTCGCGATGGTGTTGACCAGCACTTCCATCTCATGCCGCTTGGCGGTCACGCTTTCCTTGTACACCGACGATGACGCCGTCAGAATGAATATCGCCTGAATAACGAGGATGATAGCGCCGATGATAAGCGACATGGCCGTGGTGATGCTTCGAAAACGCATGGCACGCTCCTGGTACTTCTTCTGCTTGGGAGTTGCGCTGCGAAGCATCTGCCCCGGCCGAAGGGCCATGGCAGCGTTTCGCAGGGGAAACGGCACCTGGGAAAGCAAAACATGCCGGAATTCCCAACGGAAAAACCTCCGCAACGCCCGGGCCTCTGCCTGGGCATTGCGGAGGGGACGGGGAAAACGCCCGTTATCGCTTCGCTAGAACTTGTAGGAAAGGCCCATGGCGACCTTCCAGGTGTTGTTGCCGTTGCTTTCCGCCTGGCTATACAAGCGGTGTCCCCAGACACTCTCCTTGAAGTTGCCATGCGCCCAGCCCGTATCCAGAACGAGGGCCAGGTTTTCGTAAAGCATGTATTTCGTATCGAGGTTTACGCCCACGACATATTCGCCCTCCGCCATGTCATGCCCCATGGTCATATAGGAATCGTCAAGCAGCTGCGAAGTCCGTATGGCGCGCGCACTGTTGTTTCCGCGAAGGTAGTCAATCGTAACGCAGTTTGTCAGTTTCTCGATGAAGGATATATTGGCCAGGGACAGGCCGACGCCGTAATTTCCCACAGGAGTCGTATTCGTGCTGGATCCACGCATCACATCATAGCTTCCTTCAAACAGGAATGTCCTGCCCGGTCCCCAGCGGGAGCGAAGATACGGCATGCGTTCGGAACCGTTCAGCGTGGACTTGTCTTCACCCGTGGACCACCAGGCGAAGACCTGGGGAGTCATCACAGTCCAGCCAGTGTATTCGGCCGCGAAATCGACCAACCAACCGTGACGCTGGGCGGCTTTGCTATCGTTCATGGCGCCGGCGCCATAAATCACGTCGGCGTAGAAACGCACCGGGTCCAGGGCGGAGACCTGAAAAGAGCCGCCAGCCCAAAAATACGGATTTTGCGCGTTCTTCCAATGTCCGAGCCCGGAGGTGCCGGCGATATTGGCGACGCTGGCGGCGGAAAGAATCGCATTGTTGAAGGAGTTGCCGTAATCCGCGGCATCCGCGGTATTCTTGCGGCTGTAATCGGTGTTCTTGCCGGCCACGACAGCCATGCCCCACGGCGTGAACTTGAAGTCGGGCAATGTGACGGGCAGGGTGAGAAAGTAGGCGTCCAGCTCATCGGCCCGCTGGGTCGTCGTGTCGTCATAGGTCCTGTCGGTGTCGAAGAGCCGTCCGAACCCCGCCACGAGCGAGAGCGTGTCGGGGATGAGCGGCGCCTTCACGGTCAATGCCGCCACGCAATCGGAATAAATGGCGCTGCCGTTATACAGCGGCGACTGGGGCAGGCCCAGGGGTTGGAGACCGGCCGTGATTTGAATCGGCGTATCCGGCCATTTGAACTGCAGGTAGGCCTTATTGACCAGGATGACGGCGGACGGATTGGCGGCCGTATAGGTGCCATGCCCCCAGATATCCATTATTTTGAGGCCAAGGCGAAACTTCAACGCATTGTTCGCCTTGAAATCGCTCAGCAGAAGAATCCGGTGCCAGATCTGAAAGGTATCTTCTGTTTTTTTCCCTGTTTTCGTCCAGCCCGTGTAGTTATGGTTGAGGTAAAACGTCCCCATGATATCGGACGATCCCTGCATGCTCACCTGGGTTGCGGCAAGCGCCGAAGTGCAAATCCCAAGCGTCGCGACGATCGCCACGGCGAGATGAAGCCATTTCCTTTGCATTTGCGATACTCCTCAATGTGCTCCGCGACAGCTTTCAAGCGCCTCACGTGTCTCCCCCCGCGGCATCCCGTTTTTGCTTCCTGATTATCGTGGAATCAAAGCACCAATATAGGCGATATGAATCCACTTCAGGGCAAAAGCAGAGCCCCGGCAACGGACGCGCCTCTCAAAAAAGCGTTCTCAAAGCCGTTATGACAAGGCAGGCCGACAGCTTCGGCCCGCGCCATCGTTCTTGTGCAGTGCGCCGTAAAACGGCTTAGGAAGCTGAGCCTGTCGCGGTGGTCGTCTTGGCGCTCCCTTGCTTGAAAAACAGCGGGCAACCGCCTGGGACCATCGGGGTTTTCTTGCCCAGGTCCCGGCCTTTGAGCCCCGGATAGTCCGGGCCGTAGCGGTAGGCGCGGTGCACGGCGTTGGTCATCATCTTGAGGTGGGCGTTTGGCAGGACATCCTTGTCCTCGTCGAGCACGCACTTGGGCACGCCGGCAGCGACGGGGTTCACGTAGTCCCAGACGATCCGCTTGTCCGGAGTGACCTCGAAGATGTGGCCGTGGTGGGTCGAGGTGACGAGCACGTCGCCGTTGGGCAGCTTCTGCACGCCGCCCTGGCGGAAGCTGAAAAAGCTGTTGACGTCCATGGAGCCGTATTCCCAGACGACCTTGCCGGTCTTGGGATCCATTTCCACCGCCCGGGACCGGTTGCCCTCGGGGCGCTCGGAACCGTTGTCGAAGATGAGCATGTGGCCGTTTTCAAGCGGGGTCACGCAGTGTTCGCCAAAGACCTGCTGGTCGCCGTCGTCATACCAGGAAGGCGACTTGCCCGCGCCGTAGGCGGCGGGATTGCCCCAGCGGTATTCGATGGCCCCGGTCTTGTGGTCGATCAGGTAGAACTCGCTGAAGTTGCGGGAATTGACGAGAATCTGGTCGGTTTTGGGCAGATAATCCACCGTGTTGAAGTGGGTCCAGTCGAAGTTGGGGTACACGCTGCCCATGGGCCTCGGCAGGGTGAAGTTGATATCCAGATTTTTCGGCCCCTTGCCGAGATGGTCCCAGGCGTGCCATTCCCAGACGGTCTTGCCGTCCTTGTCCACCTCGCGCACGAAATCCACCCAGAAGTCGTTGTGTTCGACGCCCTTGCATTCGACCGGCTTGGTCGGGATGGTCTTGGGATCACGCCCCTTGGCCAAGGCTTCCTGCTTGGTCTTGCGCTCCCAGCCGAGAATCAGGGTGTTGCCGTTCGGCATGCGGTGAAAGGTGTGGTGCTGGAGATGGTCCTGGTCGGCCATCTTGTATTCCCAGACCACGTTGCCGTCCCAGTCGAGCTCCTGGACGATGCCGCCGACGCCGCCGAAGCCGACGTTCTTTTGCGGGATAACCCCACCGCGAAGCAAGTGCCCGTTGGGCAGCAGTTCCGCGTACAGGCCGGCCGTGTACTGGCAATGCCACTCGTGGACAACATTGCCTTCCATGTCGATCAGATAGGTGATCTTGCTTTTCACCGTAGGGGAAATGAGCGTGTACCCGTTGTACGCTTTGGCCTTGTCGTACTTGAGCACTCCCGTCGGGCCCACCATGGCCTCGTAGGCCAGGGCCGGAACCGACAGGGCCAAAAGACACGCCGTAACAACACATGCCCTTGCCAACCGTTTCATACGACTCTCTCCTCTCTCATGTTGCGCCGCGTCTTCGCGCCGCCCCGGCGGCGTTTCGCGCGCGGCATGCTCAAAATGACCCCCCAATATCCCCATGCGGTCCCGGTGGGTCCCCACCCGCCGGGCCTTTCCCAAAAGCGGCGCCTGCCGCGTTCGCGCTATCCGACCTGCTGCGCGTATTGCGCAGCGCTTAACAGTCCGCACGTCCCGTTGTCCGGCCGGACGACCACAAGCCAGCCGTCCGCGTACGGGGACTGGTTGAGCAGTTCGGGCGTGTCGGCCAGGGCCTCGTTTACGGCCACGATCTCGCCGGCAACCGGGATGATCGCCTCGGAGACCACCTTGACGGATTCGATGGAGGCGCAGGATGTGCCCTGGTCGAAATGATCCCCCACAGTGGGGAGATCGACGAAAACGACGTCGCCGAGCTGGCTTTGGGCAAAATCCGTGATGCCGATCAGGAAGGTTCCGTCCGGCTTCGACTGGGCCCAAAGGTGTTCGGCGTGATAGAAACGGTCATCAGGATAAGTCAGACTCATGGAAACGCTCCCTGCCTGGGATCAGGCGGAAAATCGGTTTTCAACCGGCCGTGACCGGCTTGCGCGGGGCCCGGATGGCCATGGGCACGATTTCGTCCAGGGTCGGATGGGCGAACATGACCTCGTTAAGCCGCGCCGGCGTGTAGCCGCCGACGAGCAGCAGCTGGGCCACGGTGACCAGATGGGAAACGCCGTGCCCCACGGCCGCGATGCCGGCGAGCGTCTCGCCGTCCCAGACCACCTTGACGCAGCCCGTGGCATTGCCTCCGGCCTGGGCGATGGCGTTGAGGCTTAGGGGCACGGAGGAGACCGAAACCGGGCGTCCCGCCGCGAGCAGCCCCTTGGCCGTCTCGCCCACGCGCATGGCCTCGGTGCTGCCGTAAATGCAGGACGGCACCGGTCCGGGCACGTACGGTCCCGTTTCCTCG
The DNA here is from genome assembly GCA_021730285.1 of Desulfovibrio sp. JY. Classification (NCBI taxonomy): domain Bacteria; kingdom Pseudomonadati; phylum Thermodesulfobacteriota; class Desulfovibrionia; order Desulfovibrionales; family Desulfovibrionaceae; genus Desulfovibrio; species Desulfovibrio sp. JY. The sequence goes on along the minus strand of CP082962.1, from coordinate 2,994,404 downwards.
CCCAGAATCCGGCGGGCCACGTAGGCGCCCTGGTGCTCGGCCGCATGGGCGAGCAGGGTCCGGCCGTTGATGTCGCCGATGGCGTAGACCGTGGCCGCGGCCTGGAGCGTGTCGTCGACCACGACGAATCCCCGCCGGTCGCGGGCGCAGCCCGACTTTTCGCAGTCCAGGTCCTTGGTGTTGGGCGCGCGGCCGATGGCCACCAGGGCCTTTTCCGCCGTGAGGACGCGGCCGTCCTCCAGCTCGAGGCGGGCCTGGCCGTCCCTGGTCACCAGGGAAACGGCCTTGACGCCGGTGAGGCAGGTCCGGCCGGCCTTGGTGATGGCCCGGGTCAGTTCGGCGGCGATATCCGGGTCTTCGGTGGGCGCGATGTGGGGTGCGGCTTCCACCATGGTGACCTTGGTCCCCATGGCGGCGTAGAAATCCCCGAGCTCCAGGCCGATGGCCCCGGCTCCGACGATAATCAGGCTTTCAGGCACGGTCTCGAGGTTAAGCGCCCCGGTGCTGTCGAGCACGGCCTGACCGTCCGGGGCCATGCTGGAAAAAACGGCGTTGTGGGAACCGCCGGCCAGGATGACGACGTCGGCTTCCAGGTCCTGCCGGGCCTCGCCCTTGAGGCAGGCGACGCGGCCCTGGCCGGTGCACACGGCCTGGCCGCCCTGGAGCGTGATGCCGCTGTCGGCCAGGGACTTGGCCAGCACCTGGCCCGAGCCCTTGAGGAACCGGGAGACCCGGTTGCGCAGGGCGCCGAAATCCACGCTGACGTCCCCGGCGGCCAGCCGCAGCCGCGACAACGCGTTAAGCTGGCTTTTGGGCGCAACGGCCCCAAGGAGCAATTTGGTGGGGATGCAGCCGCAATTGAGGCAGGTCCCCCCCCAGTGCTTTTCCTCGATTATGGCGACCTTCTTGCCGCCGGCCGCCAGGATTTTCGCTGCGGTGGTTCCGCCGGGACCGCCGCCGATGATGATGGCATCATACTGCATAAATTCGCCTTTCTTCTCCGCACAGCGGGTTGTCGCGACCCACGGGACACCCCGCCGCGATCCCGGCCCGTGGCCGGGCGGCTATGGTTTTGCGCGTCGCTGACCTTTTCGCCGGCCGCTACCTGGGCGCGATATCGGCCTTGAAAAGCGTGCTCCGGGAGGCCGAGCGATATTTGAGCAGCACCGCGTCTTCGAGCGGGGCAAGCCCTTGCAATCCCCCGGGCGTTTCCGCCGTGGCGCAGGCAATGCGATACGGCAGCTGATGGTCGCCGCAGGCCTCGTAGACCATGGCCGCCGCCGCACCGGCCTCGTCCCGGGTCGGCCAGGAAAGGGAACCGTCGGCACGGGGAACCGGCGTGGCGAAAAAGCGGATTTCGTGGTCCGGAAAAGCGCGCACGATTTCGATGGTTTCGGCCAGGGCCGCCCTGTCCGGCGCCTGACCGTACAGGGACTGGTAGACGTCGGCCGGTCCGGGGATGTCCAGGGACAGCTTGGCCGCGGTCTTGGCCGCGACAAGGCGGCGCAGCAAGGCCGGATTGCGCCCGTCGGTGCGCAAGAGGACCGATAGCCCGCCGGCGGCCAGATATTCCGCCAGGGTGACGAAGTTGTCTTCCTGCTCCGCCGGGCACCGGGACACGTAGAGCCCGGAAATCCAGCCGTGCAGCAGTTCGCTGCGCGTCACCGCCACTTCCAGGGCGCGGCCGGCCAGGAGGTAGGCAATGACCTCGCCGCTGCCCTGCTTGATGACCTCGCCGTCGGAAAACAGGGGAAACTCCACGCCCTCGGGATTGCGATAGATGTGCTTGCGGTTGGCGCGGTAGAACGTGTTGAATTCCTGGGCGTCGCCCTTGAAGTCGATCACGCCGTATGCGATGCCGCGCTCCTTGAGGAACGCCTTGACGATCTTGCAGCGCTGGCAATCCGGCGCGGTGTACAAGGTTATGCTCATAAGCGGTCTTCCTGTTTCCGGGTGGGGAAGCGGTCTTCCCCACCCGGCGTTGCTTAGGCGTCGCCGTCTTCCACCGAAGCCACGCACAGCGCGTTGCTGCCGGCGTAAGGGACGCAACCCTCGACGGACACTTCCTTGGCGCGCGCGCCCAAAGCGGCGGCGCCGGGCACCCGAAACGAAGCCACGTCCATGGGGGCGACCGGGGTTTCCACGGGCTTTGCGACCTGCGGCACCCACTCGTAGGGCACACGGTAGGCCCGGTAGGTCATGTTCATGGGCACGAGCTTGCCCATGTAGGGAGAGATGAACTCCCAGACGATCTTGTGGTCAGGGGTCACTTCGAAGACGCGGCCGTCGGAGCCCTCGGTGATGAGCGTGTTGCCGTTGGGCAGGCGCTGCATGCCGCTGATAAACGGGCTGTAGAAGCGGTTGCTGTCCATGGGGGCCAGGAAACCGGCTTCGCTCGGCGTGTACTGCCACACGATCTTCATGGCCACGGGGTCGATTTCGAGCACCCGCGAGTAGTCGCGAAGGGCCGCCTTGACGCCGGTGGGGGCCCCGGGGTTGGGCGCGTCGTAGCCGCCCCAGCCGCCGTTGTCGTAGACCAGGATGTTGCCGCCGCCCGGGAGGGTGCCCGGGATCATGTGGACATGGTGCTGGCCGATGATCCAGCCGATGGCCTTGGCCTCGGGGGAATCGTCGAAATAGGGGCCGAGCTTCCAGGTGATCTTGCCGGTCTTTTTGCTGATGATGAAAAGGATGTTGGCTTCGCGGCCGTCCACGATGATGTTGTCGGGATGGAAGCGCTCGTCCCCGGCATCATACCATTTGTTGGGGCCAAGGACGGACATGGAGTTGATGTGCATCCAGTCGCCCATGCCCTCGGGTTCGGTGGGACGGTAGTTGGGGTTGCGGCACAGGGCGTTCTTGGAGACTTCCCGAAAGCCCATTTCCTCGAAATGCTCGTGGCAATTCCATTCCCAGACAATGTCGCCGTCCCAGTCGACTTCCAGAATGACGTCGTCGAGCAGCTGCTTGTCGGAAATCTTGGGATTGCGGGCATTGCGGTGGGCCAGAACCAGCGTGTTGCCGGAATCCGTCTTGGGCTCCATGCCCGGGGCGTAATAACCCACGGGATTGCCTTCACGCTGAAAGTCGTGATGGTAGCGCGCCATCCACTGTCCCGGCGCACCTGGATCTTCAATGTATTCATTGCGATCGAACTTCCAGACGATCTTGCCGTCCCAGTCGATCTGCACCACATCCAGTCCGTCCTGGACGCTGTACTTTCCGTTGCGACGACCACGGCTGGACATCAGATAGCCGCCGGGGAATATCTTGTTCGGCATGCCGAGGACGCCTTTCCAGACGTTGACCTCGTGTCCGTTCATATCCATAAGAACGGCTCCGACTTCCTGTGCCTGATAAATGGTGAAACCACTCCAGCATTTATCGGGGTCGTAAACGGTAACTCCAGTCGGGTAAATTGTCGGGTGCCCCATGTGTGGACTCCTTTTTTTTCTACAAAAGTAATAGCAGCCTCTTCCTCACGTTAGCCTCAAGCATGAACCCCTTTTAGCAAGTCCCCGCCCGCGCTGCTGTTGCACTCGTTACATTTTTCGCAAAGAAATGATTTTTTCGCGACAAACTTTGTATTTAAGCCAGGAAATCAGCCTGATGCGAAAACGCTTTCAAGGAGCTCGTCGCACGGACCGGCAAAAGGGGGGGCAGGCCTGGGCGGCCGAGAGAAGGGAAAGGAAGTTCGCTCCGGGGAACCCGGGGAACCCGGGGAACCCGGGGAACAGCGAGGGGGATGCGGACGGAATCCTGGCCGGGGCCCTGCCGCGCGTCCCGACCATAAAAAGGGCCGCAAACATCCCTGGACGGCGAGGAAAGGCTTGCCCGCCGCGGCAAAGGCGGCGGGCAGGGGGAAACGCCGTGGGGGCACTTCCTGGCATGCCTGGCCTGGACAGGCCAGGCATGCCGCCGCGAGGGGGGAGAACAAGCCGGCCCTGGGAGACCGACTCGGGGAGATCGGCCCGGGGAGCCCGGCCCGGAAGCGCTTTATTTCAGGACAAGGGCCAGAAAGCGGTTTTCATCGAGGATGTACACCTCGTCCTTGGTATAGGGACCGAGGATGGATTCCCGCTCCAGTTCGCGCAGGGCCTTGTTAAGCGTCACCCGGTGCACGCCGAGCAGATTGGCCAGCTCCTGCTGGTTAAGGCACGGCTTGACCCTGGCCTCCATGGTGCCGTCGTCGTGAATGTTGGCCCGCACGCGCAAAAACGTGCAAATCCGGGAAGGGAGATCTTCCAGGCACAGGCTGACGGATTGGTTGCACAGGACGCGGACCTTGGCGGCCAGGGTTCGCAGCAAGGCCAAGGCCAGTTCCGGATAGCGGGGAATGAGCTCGCCGATGACGCAATCCCGTGAAAAAGCATAGAGAACACAGTCTGTTGCAGCAACGACAGTGCTCCTGGCGGGCACTTCGTCAAAAAAAGGCGTTTCACCGACAATGGCACCGGGATACAGGGAAAGCAGCAGCTTTTCCCGTCCGTCGCGCGTGATGCGCATAAGGCGCACCTCGCCTTTTTCAATGAAATACAGCTGTTCTCCGGTCACACCCCCCGGAAGAATGTCCGTCCCTTTGGGAAAGCGACAGCATTTTCCGTAGCACAGGACTTTTCGCCATACTTTGGCAACAGAGGAAATCCTGACGAATTCCAGAGATTTATCCTCATCAAGGAGACAACATTTCCCTTCATCCATGGGGTTTTCTCCCTATGGCGACAGATGATGTAGGGCAGGCGTTCGGTAAATATTTGCCTTATCCCAAAAGAGATGCAAGAAATAATTTGTGAAAACTGTAGCAACCGTTACAGCGAAGAATATGCTCCTCACCTATTGTCCGCCAAGCCTCAAGCACAATACTCGCAGGAGGATTGGCTATGCCATCAGCCGGATTTTGTAAGGCTTCACTGTGCAAGTGGGGCTTAAGTTTTATTTTGGCAATACTTGCCTATATCGCCATGCCCGTTGGCGACGGCATCGTAACGCCCCACATGGCGTTATTCATGGCCATCACCGTTTGGGCCGTTGCCATGTGGTCGATGGATGTTGTCGACCAAGTAGCTGTCGGAATTCTGCTTCCTATTCTTTATATTTTGATATGCGGCGTCAAACAACGTGTTGTTTTCGGCCCATGGCTGAGTGATGTTCCCATTATTGTGATAGGTGGATTCACGCTTGGCAAAATATTCCATGAAACCGGCCTCGGAAAACGCATCGGTTTGTTATGTGTTAGGGCCATGGGTGGGAGCTTTTCCGGCACACTGATCGGGATATGTCTGGCCGGCGCGATCATAGCACCACTTGTTCCCTCCATCATGGGCAAGGCCGCCATCATCTGCGCCCTGGGCGTCAGCCTGTGCGACGCACTGGATTTCAAGGCCAAGAGTCGAGAAGCGACCGCCATCATGCTGACCTGTTTCCTGACGGTCGCATCGACGAAGCTGTGCTATCTCACCGGTGGGGCCGATCTCGTTCTCGGCATGGCCCTGGTCGACAAAGTGCTCGGCATAAAGACCACATGGCTCGAATACGCCATGTACAACTTCCTGCCCGGCATGATCTACACCTTCCTGTCGGTGGGACTCGTCATCGCCCTGCTGCCTTCGTCCACGAACAAAGCAAAGATGAAAGCCAACATGCTGGCAAAATGCTGTGATCTCGGCCCGGCGACTTCCGAACAAAAGCGGGCGGCCTACCTGATGCTTGTCACGTTGCTGTTGCTGGCCACGGACAAGCTGCACGGCATCAGTGCGGGCATCGTGCTGATCATCATCACGTTCGTCACCTTCCTGCCCGGGGTGCGGCTCATGGACGGCCAGCGATTCTCCAAGATCAACTTCGCCCCGCTGTTCTTCATCATGGGCTGCATGGCCATCGGCAGCGCCGGCGGCGCGCTCAAGGTGACGGACTGGATCGCGCAGATGGCCTTGCCCTACCTGCATGGCCTCGGCGACAATGCGGCAGGGGGAGCGGCGTATACCCTGGGCATGGCCGCCAACTTCCTGCTGACCCCCCTGGCGGCGACCACCACCATGACTTCGCCCCTGGCCGAGTTGGGCAGGCAGATGCACGTGGATTCGCGCGCCTTGTATTTCTCCTTTCAATACGGCCTGGACAACTATATTTTCCCTTATGAATACGCGGTATTATTATATTTTTTCAGCTTCGGCTATATCCGCTCCAAGGATATGTTCAAGGTGCTCGGTGTGCGCCTGATCCTGGCCGGGCTTTTTGTCACCTTCATTGCCATGCCGTTTTGGAACATGCTGCTCCAGTAACCAGGAAAGGACCTTTCCCGCTTTGTTTCCGGCCCTGATAGTTCCCTATCAGGGCCTTTTTATTTCCCCGCGCTCCCTGTCGGGCAGGAAAAAGTCGCAGATCTCGAGCAAACCGAGGAGAAACAACACGCTCATGGCCAAAGTGCCCGGCAGGCAAAGACTGACGAGAATAAGTCCGCTGCGACTTTTGACGACGCCACACAGTGGAAAGGTGTCTTGCCCGCAAGCGGTGCCTGCAAAATCATTGTCGGCGCCATGAAAGAGGCGACACGCGTCTATCCAACGCCTCAGGCCATCCAGCTCGGTTCTCCGGTCTTTTCAGCACAAACCCGTAGGAATTTGGACGGAGAAAGTCGACCACAGAAGCATGGACCCCACGTTCTTCAGGCGCTCCCAATGTTGGCGGGACCGCCTGTAACAACCCTCGCAATGACTTCCCTAAGCGTCTCCATCTCAGCGGGCTTGGCGAGGTAGTCGCTCATCCCCGCAGCCAGGAACTTTTCCCTGTCACCGGACATGGCGTGGGCGGTAAGGGCGACGATGGGGATGTCGGCCTTGTCCGTTCCCGCTCCCCCGGCTCGGATGCGGCGTGTGGCCTCCAGGCCGTCCATAACCGGCATCTGGATGTCCATGAGGATGAGATCGAAGGTTTCGAATTGGAGGATATCCAGTGCTTGTCGCCCATTTTCAGCGTTTCGGATGCGATGGCCAGCCTTTTTTAAGAGATGGGAGAGCGCTATCGCGTTCACCTTGTCGTCTTCGACCACGAGCACCGTGACTTCATGGACTGCATCCGTCCGGGGGGCCGTTTTGCCCTCGACTTGTCCAGCCCCCTCTACGACCTTTCCGAACACGACGCAGAAATGCACCGTGGTGCCGACGCCCTTCGCGCTGTCGATGGAGACACCTCCCCCCATGAGCTCCACCAAATTTTTGCAGATGGACAACCCGAGACCAGCGCCCTGGTATTTCCGGGTGAAGCTGTCGTCGGCCTGCGTGAAGGGCTCAAACAAGGCTGGAAGTATCGCATCATCGATGCCGACTCCAGTGTCGGCCACGGAGAACAGCACCCGAACCTTGTCCGGGGCAGAAGGCGGCAAGAGGTAGGCCTCAACGTTTATCTCCCCGGCCTGAGTGAATTTGATGGCATTGCCGATCAAGTTGTTCAGCACCTGTTGCAGCCGGGAACTGTCTCCCACCACGTGGTCCGGGATTCTTGCATCCGCATAAAAGGTTATGCGGATGCCTTTCTGGCGTGCCGGCATGGCGAAAAGCTGTTCAACGGCCCGAAACAGTTCCATGAACATGAATGGCGTGGCCTTGATCTGAAGCCGCCCGGCCTCGATCCGGGAGAGATCAAGGATGTCGGCGACCAGTCCGGCAAGCCGCCGACAGGATCGGAGCGCCATCTCGACATACTCGATCTGTTCCTGGTCAAGCTCGGTCGTTTTCAACAACTGGACCATGCCCACGATCCCGTTGATGGGTGTGCGGATCTCGTGACTCATGTTGGCCAAGAAACGGCTTTTGGTCTGGGTGGCCTCTTCGGCCACCTCCTTGGCTTCCCGCAATTCCACCTCGATTCTTTTGCGGTCGGTGATCTCCCAGGCAATTGTCCCCACGCCCATAAGTCCGCCATCCTCGCCGTAGACTGGAAACTTTTTGGTCAGATAGGTGCGCACTTCTCCGTTTGGCCCCAGCGTCTCCTCCTCGGCAGTGACTGACTGGCCCGGCTTCAGGGGCAAGGCCTGCCGGTCGTTGGCCATATACGCTTCGATCTGCTCCGGGGTGGACTTGCCTGCGAAGAGTTCCTGGTCGCTTCGGCCGATGACGTCCTGCGGCAAATGCCCGGTCAGTTGCGTGTAGGCCCTGTTGACTATGACATAACGCAGGGCCGTATCCTTGAAGACCATCACGTGCTCTGAGTTCTCCAGAAGTGCGTAGAAATTACGCAGAGTTTGCTCCCCGCGCTTTCGCTCCTCAATGTCCCGCACGACGGCCAGGGCAAATGACCGCCCTTGAAACTTGGTCCCGCTGGCACTGACCTCCACGGGAAAGGTTGTACCATCCTTGCGTCGGTGCTCGGACTCAAAGACATTCCTAACCGTGTCTACCGCACCAAAATTATTGCGGATATCTTCCTCGCTCAACCTGGCTTCGTAGTCCCAGGTCGCCATCCCGACCAACTCTTCCGGTGTATAACCGAGCATCTCCGCGAACTTGCGGTTCGCCTCCACCACCCGGTGTTCCTGATCGATGGCGACGATGCCATCGCCGACATTCTCCATCAGGGCCTTGCGGCGAAGGATTTCCATTTCCAAATTGCGCTGTACCTCGGTGCGCTCGATCATATCCTGTTGCAGGGCCGCGGCCATTGTATTGAGGGTGGCCCCCAGTTCGCCGAAGGTGCCCTGGGGATTGTCGAGCTCTGTCCTGGCGGACAAGTCACCCCCCTCCAGACGGCGGACCATGACGGACAACGCGTCCACCCGCTCGTAGATACCGTACTGGCACACCAGCCAAGCCGCGCTTCCAGCCAACACCACAGAGAGAAGGAGCCACCCGACCTGTCGCTGAATAGCCGCGTTGGCGTTGTCCATAACCACGGTTTTGGGGATGGCTACAAATAGGTTCAGGTAGGGAGCGTCACCCGGAGCCAGCGCCATACGGCGTATCGCGTAGATTCGTTCCGGGCCGTCGGCGTCATGCCCCGTGAAGACGCCTTCTTGTCCCAGGGACTCAATCGCCCGCCAAACAACGGGGGCGATCGGTTTCCCGATAGGGTCAGAATCCTTGGCTGGAAATCTGAAGAGCCGGTGGCCATTGGCATCGACCAGCCCCGCGAAGGAGTCTTGGGGCAATCGAGCCCGTTCGAAAAACGGCTTGAGGTCTTGCAACCGCAACGTTGCGACCAGGACACCCCGCACCCCACCCCCGCCGTCCCGCACCGGCAGGGCAAAGGGAAGAATATCCACCCCGCTCACCTTGCCCACGGCAAACTCCCCGACGGAAAACTTCCCGGCGGACAAGGCCTCCTTGACCTCCTTCCGGTCCATGAGGTTCTGCTTTGTAAATGGGAGGGCCGAGGCCACAGCGTTCCCTTGGGCATCCGTAAGGGCAAAGTTCACATAGCCAGGATTGGCCGCAAGATAGCTTCGGAACAAACCATCGCAGGCCACGGGGTCCATGGCCCGCACAGGCAAGGTTCCCGCCAGGTTGTTAAGCACCGTTTTAATGCGTCGGGTTTCTTCATCCTGCTGTGCAGCGTAATATGTAACTAAGCGGAGACTGGTAAGCTCTGTGCCCTCGATTTCATGGTTCCAACGCTCCAAAATCGAACTGGCCATGGCCGCCACAACAGGCAGCAGCCCGGCCAAGACCACCAACATAAGGTTGAATCTCACTGAGTCCGGCATTATTATTTTCATGGACCATACCGTTCTTATTTTTTTGATAAAACCCATAAAAAATGGATAGATATAGCTGCTCTTACAAAATAACAGTACCCATTTGAAGGCGCGCCCGTCAACATGACGCCATTGCTTTCCATTATGGTCGGCAACCAGGGACAGTCGAGGTCATGGGGGACGCGTCGTTGCGGCTCATCGCCATGTGTTTTTCATCAGTCTGAAGGGCAGCATCACCGTCGATTGGGCGCACCGGGAAAGCGCCCGCGACCGAATGCGTGTGCTGGTGAAACGGATTCTGCGGAAATACGGCTACCCACCCGATCTTCAGGGCTCGGTCATCCAGACGGTGCTCCAGTGAGCTGGTCCGGATTGGTTGGACAGTTTGGCGACGTAGTCAAGCTCTCGTCCGGTTGGTGCTCATGCCGCCTTGGGGGCCGAGTGGCCATCCCGATATACGCCCATGAGTCGGCGACCGTACTATGAGACGGTTGAACCAAAGAAAGCGGAACCCGACTGTGCGTACGCCGCGCAATGCCCGCCGTCTGCCCCGACGCGGGCCAACGTCTGCCCGAATGTTGTCAAAAATTTCTCAATTATCAAAAATTGTTATCAAAAAAATGTTATCCACCCCGGTCATCCACACGAAAAAGGGGTCAGGCCAAACAAGACCCAACCCCTTTCAATCATGCCTTTTCGTGTCGGAAAATCAGAACTTGTAGATCAGCCCCACAGCCAGCAACCAGGTGTTGTCGCCTTTGCTTGCGGCCTGGCTGGCCAGTCGGTGTCCCCAGACGCTTTCCTGGAACTGCCCGTGCGCCCAGCCCATCTGGCTGACGAGGTCGAGGCAGTCATACAGGTTGTATTTGGTGTCCAGATTGAGCCCGACGAGATGCTCGTTTTCCGACAAGTCGTGGCCCATGGTCATGTAGGAGGCATTTAAGAGCCGCGCCGCGCGGATGGCCCGGGGGCTGTTGTTGCCGTGGACGTAGACGAACGTCACGCGGTTGCTCAGCTTTTCCACAAAGTTGATGTTGTCGAGGGAAACGCCGAAGCCGTAGATGCCGACCGGGCTCGTGTAGGTGGTGGTGTCGCGGGGCAGGTCCTGGCCGCATTCAAACAGGAAGCTCTTGCCCGGGCCCCAGGCCGACCGCATATACGGCATGCGCTCGGAGCCGTTGCGGGTGGAGGCGTCCTCGCCCGTGGACCAGAAGCCGAACACCTGGGGCGTCATGGAGGGCAGGCCCGTGTACTGGGCGGCGAAATCGACCATCCAGCCGTGGCGCTTGGCCGCTTTGGTGTCGTTCATCGCGCCTTCGCCGTAAATCACGTCCGCGTAAAACCGCAGGGGATCAAGCGCCGAAACCTCGAATGCGCCGCCGACCCAGAAATAGGGATTCTGGGAATTCTTCCAACGGCCCAGGCCGGTCGGTTCGGCCATGTTGGCCACGCTGGCGGCCGAAAACAGCGCGTTGTTGAAGCTGTTGCCGAGTTCGGCGAAGTCGGCGGTGTTCTTGTAGGTGTAGACGGCGTCGCGACCGGCCAGGGCAAACGCGCCCCAGGGCGTGGCCTTGAAACCCTCCACGGTCACGGGCAGGGCCAGGAAATAGGCGTCGAATTCGTCGCTGACCTGGGTCGTGGACGTATCGTAGGTCCGGTTGGCGTCAAAGAGCCGTCCGAAACCGGCGATCACCGACAGGGTGTCCGGCACGAGCGGGGCCTGGACCGTCAAAGCGGCCATGAGGTCGCTGTAGATGACACTGCCGTTGAAGATGTCGTTTTGGGGCAGCCCCACATACTGGTAACCGGCGAGGACCTGGATCTTCGTGTCCGGCACCCGAAATTGCAGGTAGGCCACATCGACCAGGATGGCCGCGGCCGGATTGGCGGCGGTGTAGGTGCCCGCGCCCCAGGTGTCGATGATGCGCAGCCCCAGGCGGAAATAGACGGACTTGCTGGCCTCGAAGTCGGCCCGCAACCGGTACCGTTGCCAGATCTCGAAGTTGTCCTCGGTCTTGGTTCCCGTCTTCGTCCAGCCCGTGTAGTTATGGTTGACGTGAAAATTCCCCATGATGAACACGTCGCCGCGCATCTTGACGTTGGTTTCCGCCCACGCCGACAAAGATATCCCCAAGACCGCGATTCCCAGAAACACACACAACAACCACCGTTTCATCAAGTACTCCCCGGTTGACGCAAAACATGCGTTTTCACAAATTCCAATACCCCTTTGCCACACGCTTTCGGACAAGGCGGGAGAGGGCGTTCCCCGGTGTGACGGGAGCCCCGGATGCCGGCCGGCATGACGCCGTACGGTCTCCCGGTTTCCGGCAAAACGGCTTGTGCCGCCGTTTCGCCATGACCTTGTTCTTTGTTTCACGAGGGGTACGTGGAATCGGGTACCGGCAAAACTCGTAAAATTACGAGTCTTGCTTCTTTTCTTTTCGAGGGGAGGGAGATGCAACGGGCCGGCGGGCAAGCTTCACGTGCGGCGCACGCGGCACGGCAGGATGCGACCGGCGCCGCCAGGCAGGATCACAGGGAAAAACGCCAGCGCGGTCCGACTCAGGATTGCGGCTTGACGGTGCCGCGGCGCTCTGCAGTGTCCGCGGAGGAGACGCCCTTGGTGTGCTCCACGGCGAAACGGATCAGTTCGGCGGAACTTTTGAGCCTGAGCGCCTCCATCATGGCGTACTTGTGGAATTCCACGGTGCGCGAGGAGATGCCGAGCACGACAGCGGCTTCCTTGACGGAAAGGCCTTCGGCAAGGAGCTGGAGCACCTCGCGCTGCCGCGTCGTGAGCTGGGCCAGGGCATCCATGGATGCGGGCGGGCGGTCCCGCTGATATTGGAGCAGGTCGCCGGCCAGAAACGGCGTGATGTAGGTCTTGCCCTTAAGCCCGCAGCTGATCGCCGTCAGCAGTTCCGACGGCGCGGAATGTTTGAGCACGTAGCCCGACGCGCCGGCGTCAAAGGCGCTGGCCGCGTATTGCACGTCCATGTGCATGGTGAGGAAGATGACGACCAGGGACTCGTGGCGTTTTTTGAGCTGGCGCACGGCGTCGATGCCGTTGAGGAGCGGCATGGAGACGTCGGCCACGACGACGTCCGGGCGCAGCTTTTCCACGGCATCGAGCAAGGCGCGGCCGTCCTCCACAATGCCGACCAGATGGTAGTCCGGCTCAAGCAGGCCGCGCACGCCCTCGGCCACCAGGCGGTGGTCGTCAGCCAGCAGGATTTTCGGTTTCATCATAAGGCTCCTTGCGCCCGGGAACCGAAACGGTGATGACGGTCCCCTGCCCCGGTTCGGATCGGATAAAAAACGCGCCCTTGGCGTACTGCACGCGCTCGCGCATGCTCGCCAGACCGATTCCGGGCGTGAGTTTGGCGCATTGCGGCTTGAACCCCGCGCCGTCGTCCCGAATGGTCAGCACCATGCGCCCTTCGCCGCATTCCAGGCTGATGCCCACATACCGCGCCCGGGCGTGTTTGGCGATATTGCGCAGCCCCTCCTGGGTGACACGGTACAGACACAGCGCCGTGTCCAGGTGCAGCCGCTCGGGAATCCCCCCGAGACGACAATCCACCTGAATGCCTTCACGGTCGGCGAAATTGCGGCACAAGGCGCCCAGCGCGCTTTCGAGGCCGAAATCCTTGAGAATCGACGGATGGAGCTCCCGGGACAGCGCATGCATGTCGTTGGAAAGACTGATGATGGAATCCTTGAGATGGAGCATCTTGGCGCGCATGCCGGCGTCGAGGCACGGCGCATGCATCTCGACCGTCCCGAGTTCGATGGCCATGGCCGCCAGACGCTGCACGAAATCGTCGTGAAACTCCCGGGACAGCCGGCTGAGTTCCTCTTCCTGGGAGGAGAGGAGCCGCCCGGCCAGGGTGCGCAGCTCGCGCTGGCTGGCCAAAAGCGCTTCCTCGGCCTTTTTGCGCTGTCGCAGATTGAAAAAGAGCCCGACCACCAGCATGGATTCCAGGGCGAAGAGCGTGGCGATGCCGACGATGTAGTACTTGTAGCGATCCCAGGTCGTGGCCTCGCGGTACAGGATTTTGGCGTCCGGCGGCAGTTGGGAAATGTCGAGATGAAAGCGGTTGAGCTGACGCCAGTCGTATTGGGTGATCATGGTCCCCTCCCCGGAATCGAAGGGGATATCGGCCGGTGACTGGCCCGAAAGGATGCGCAGGGCGATCCTGCCGGCATGTTCGCCCTGCAGTCGCATGCTGAGCATGGGGCCGCCGACGATGCCGCTGCCGAAATAGGAATCGTACGGTCCCCAGATGGGCGACTTGGTATAGGCGGAGATGGACGTGATGACGTTTCGCGGCACGTAAAAGCGACCGCTGGTGTCCACGAAGAGCGTCGAAAAAAAAATCAGGGAATCCGACGGCAGGGACTGGCATTGGTCCACGATCTCGCCCAGAGAAAGCCCCCGCAGATTGATGAGCGTTACGCGCGGCTCCAGGCGCAAAAGCGCGTTTCGCAGCGTGGCCGCCCGCATCTGGTCGTTCTCGAAGGCCCCGGAGATGAGCACGGCATGCCGGCTTTCCGGCCGCAGCCGCAGGGCCGAGGCGACAAGGTCGCCGGCCAGCCCGGCCGGCTCCAATACGCCGCTGACCCGTTTGCTGATGGGTGACGCCAGGATATCCTTCTGGAAGAGGTCCGGGATATCGCAAACCACGACCGGCACGCCAGGGAAAATTTCCTCCGCCTTTTCCATCAGAAAATGCGTGGCCGGGACATCGACCGTCACGACGAGGTCGGTGGCGATATTGCCGTAGCGCTGGTGCAACAGGTCGGAAAGCGCCTGCCGCTGGCTGGCGTTGCGAAAGCGCGACAGGTCGAGATATTCGGAAAAAAACTGCACCGAAAGCCCGTGTTCCTTGGCAAGCACCTCGTGCAGGCCTTCCTCCGCCAGCTTTGTAGCCGGAAAATCGAGCGGCATGGAATAGAGCACCACCACCCGCTTCTCGCCCCTGACTGGCGACGCTTGGGGCAACACGGCGGCACGGCAGGGGAAGATGCCTCCCGCCGCAAAGAGCGCAGCGAGGAAAACGGCGGCCAGAAGAGGCCTCAGACGGATATTGCGGGAAAAAGCCATAACTCGTCACTCGGGAATGAACCGGCAGGTCGGGCGCAGCCGCCATCCGGGTCGGCCGCGGTTGCCGCCTGAGCAAAGCCCGGAGCTTGCAAAGCGCTGGCGAGAAGATGCGGCAGGCGGATACCGTCTCCAATTTCTACAAAACAAGTCAAGTTTTTTCACAACAACTGCATTTCCTCGTGTCACAGCGGATTATCCTCCCAATGATACGCCGCGAAGCCGACATCCCCCATCGTCTGTCCCCTCCCCCGCTCGCAGCTCCAACGGCGCGCAAGCCGGCGCGGATGCGTCATGCACCCGCGTCGGCTCGTTAAGGCCGTCTCCAACAGTCCAGGGTTACTCGATTTCCTCAAGGCTCTTGCCGCCTGTGCGCTTGCCCCAAAGCAGCACCGGAATGACCGGGAGCAGGTACAGCGTGCCCACCGCGCCGAACACGCCGGCAAAGCCGTAGGCCTGATGGAGTATCGGAATGAGCGGCTGGGAGGCGGACACGGACAGCCGTGCCAGGCCGTTGTGGAATCCGGTGGCCGTGTTGCGCATCCGGGTCGGGTAGGACTCGGCCGTATAGGAAAAGAGGATGAAGTTCAGGGCGAGGTTGAACACGGTCACGCAAAATCCGGCGGCGATGAGGCCGACCAGACCGTCCATGAAGGCGAAGGCGAAGGCGCAGCAGCCGGTGAGCGCGGACAGGATCGTCAGCGGAATCTTGCGGCCGCCCATGTCCGAGACGATGGAGGCCAGAAAGCAGCCGAGCGGCACGCCGATGCTGATGATGGTGGCGGCGGTGAGGCTGTCCGTGACGGAAAAACCCTTCATCTTGATGAGTTGCGTGGTCCAGGTCGTCAGCAGGAAGCCGGCCGGCGTGATGGTGATGAAAAGCAGGATGAGCAGTATCGTGCGAGACAAATAGCGCCTGGCAAACATGCCCGTCAGCACGTTCATGACGTCCACTTTGGGCTCCACCCGCTTGGCCGCCTCGGACAGGTCGATATCCTTGTGCGTGATGAAGGCCACGACCTGTTCCGCCTCGGCGATCCTGCCCCGGGACACCAGCCAGCGCGGCGATTCCTTGAGGTAGCGCAGGCCGAACAGGAAGGCGACGAGCCCCACGCCGCCGGCGTAAAAGACCAAGCGCCAGGCCTCGGGACCCGTGGGGATGATGATGCGGCACAAAAAGGCGACCACCGGCACCGCGCAAAACCCCACGGCCGCCACCTTCCCCTGCCATTTGCCGCGACTCTCGCAGGGAGCCATCTCCGCGATGTAGGCCTGGGAGGTGACCATCATGCAGAAGACGCCGAACCCGGTCAGGGCGCGGAAGATCGTGAAGATCGCGAAGCTGTCCGTGAAGCCGGTGATGATCGATGAGATGGAAAAGACGAGGATGGAGCACAAGAAGGTCTTGCGCCGGCCGATCAGGTCGGAAATGACGCCGCCGAGAAAGCCGCCCGAGGTCATGCCAATGAAATACCAGAAAACAATGGTGGCGATGTCGGTCATCGTGAGGCCCCAGGACTGGGACATGGCCGGGGCGACAAAGCCGAAATTCCAGTTGTCGAGCTGCTCGAAGAAGTAGGCGGCCATGATGATGAAAAAAAGAAACTTGTGGACGCCGCTGACAGGAACGCCGTCGAAGTAGTTGTTGACGAACCGCCCGGTCGACGTCGCCTCTCCCGGCACGCCGACGCACGCTTCTCCCTGAGGCAGCAGGGAGGACGCGCCCATGCCCGGGCCCGCCATTTTTTCCAAGGTGCTTTCCGCCATGATGCTTCTCACTCCTTTCAATGCTTGAGCCAATGTCGTTTCCCCAACCGTCCTAACCGTCGCGCATCGTCCGGCGCATCCCCCCTTCCCGATCCGGCCGGCGCGAAGGCGCGACTCGAGACCCGGGGCGAAGCGCTTTTTTTCACAAGCCCCGACAGCAGGTTCCCCAGGTGGAGCCGTCCGATGAATCCCGACCAATCGCCGGGCTTCGTCGTTTCGTCGTTAGGGATTGGCGGTGGGACCGATCTCCCGCCGCCCTCGCGCCGCGTTCCTTAAAAAAACGCGTGCGGAAAAGGCAGTATCGCCGCCCCAAAGGGGCTTCCCGAGCGGTTCCCCGCCGAGCCTGCGGGAGAATCGGGCCTGGCCGAGCCTCCCGGAACGCCGCGCCGGCCGCCGGTCCGGTTCCTAGCGCGCGCGCAGGAACCGTTCCACGGACAGGGCCGCGACGGTGCCGTCCGCCACGGCCGTGGTGATCTGGCGAAACGGCTTGTCCACGATGTCGCCGGCGGCGAACACGCCGGGCAGGTTCGTGGACATGTCCGACGTGGCCGGCACATAGCCGGCCTCGGTCAGCGTCACCTGATCCTTGAAAAGTTCGTTGCTCGGGCGCTGTCCCAAAAAGACGAAGACCCCGTCCACTTCCTCGCGCCAGGTCTTGCCGGTGGCGACGTTTTCCAGGATGGCCGCCACCAGCAGGTCGCCCGCGACCTCGAGGTCGACCACCCGGGTTTCGGTATGCCCCTCGGCCTTGCCGGACCCCAGAAGGGATTCCTGGGTGGCCGCCGCGGCGAAAAACCGGGGCATGATCTCGATCAGGGTGATATGGGCCACGCCCAGAGAGAGCAGGTAGAGGCTTTCATCGAAGGCGCTGTTGCCGCCGCCGCACACGAGCACCCGCTTTCCGGCGTAGGGCGCGCCGTCGCAGATGGCGCAGTGGTGCACCTGATCGCAGGGCGTGGGCGTTTCCAGGGGCACGGGCTTGCGGCCGGTGGCCAGGATGACGGCCCGGGCCTGGTAGATGGCCTCGTCGGTCTCCACGACCTTGACGACTCCGGTCAGGTCCAGGCGCTCGACTTCGCAGACCTCCTCCACCGGCACTTCGAAGGAATCGAGATGCTCGCGCATGCGTTGCATGAGCTCCATGCCGTGGATGGACGGATACGAGGGATAGTTCTCGACGGTGTAGGTGGAATTGACCAGGCCGCCCGTGATGTTGGACTCGAGGACAACCGCCTTGAGCTTGGCCCGGGCGGCGTAGATGCCGGCGGTCATGCCGGCGGGGCCGCCGCCGAGGATGATGCAGTCGTAGTGGTGTACCGGCTTCATGACGCGTCCCCTAGCAGGCCTTGTAAAGGGCCAGTAGTTCCTTGGGGTTCATGAGGCCGGTCTTTTTCTGGGCCACGGCGCCGTTTTTGATCACGAACAGCGTGGGCGCGCGTTCGGCCTCGAGGGCGGCCGCCGCGTCGGGATTTTTCTGGATGTCCAGGCCGAGGAGCGCGACGCCGGGCAGGAGCGCCGAAAACTTCTCCATGACCTTTTCCATGTTCTTGCAGTGTGGGCACAGCTCCTTGAACACGATGAGCACGCCGGCCTGGGTGGCCGCGATTGCTTCCTTGTAATCGTCCTGAGCGATTTCCTGTATCATGGCATATCCTCGAAGGGCCGCAGGCAGTCACCTACGGCCCGGCATGGTATTAAAGCGTCTTGAGCTCGCCGATGTAGAGCTTGATCTTTTGCAGCAGATCGGCGGCCAGGTCCTTGTTGTCGTTGATGATGTTGTTGAGCTGGAAGGGGTCGGCGCGGCGGTCGTAGAGCTCGTCGCTGTCCGGCACTTCCTGCTTGGCCCCGGCGGTGCAGGACCACATGGCCTCGTCCTTCATGATTTCCTTGGCCGGGCTGTCGGCGCTGACGTAATCGCGCTGGCTGGCGTCCTTGAGCAGCCAATGGATGAACGTGTGGTCCTCGGTGATGATGGACCAGGACATGCCGTAGTAACCGGCGATGGCGAAATCGCGGACCTTGTCGACCTCGCCGCGCATCATGGGGAGCAGGTCCTTGCCCTGCATGTCGATGCAGCCATAGACCGGGAAGCCATGTCCGCTGTCCAGGTCGTTGATATCCTGGTACAGGCCGAGGGCGTTTAAAATCGTGGGGGCGATGTCCACGTTCTGGACGAACCCCTTGAGGCGCTTGCCGCCTTCGAGGCCGGGAACGTGCATCATAAGCGGCACATGCACGAGTTCCTCGTACGGCCAGGGCCGGCACTTGCGCATGATGCCGTGGCCGTGCTCGCCCTTGCCCATGGGCTGGCCATGGTCGCTGGTGATGATGATCATGGTCTCGTCCCACAGACCCTGATCGCGGATGGAGTCGAGGAGCTTGCCGATCTGCTTGTCCACGAGCTCGATGTTCTCGGCGTACAGGGCGCGGACGTGCGCGCACTCCTCGTCGGTGATGCGGCCCTCGACGGGCGTCCAGGGAGCGAGCAAGAGCGGGTTGCCCTGCCATTCGGGGTCGTAGGGGCACGGTTCCTTGGTCCAGACCGAAGGCGGATCCCAAGGCTCGTGCGGATCGAAGGAGTCGACCCAGAGCATGAAGGGGCGGGTCTTGATGCGGACGTCGCGCAGCCAGCGGTCGGCCTCGCGGGCCACCACGCTCACGTAGTTGTCGTCCTCGTTGCGCCACTCCTGGCGGAACTTGAGAAAGCACTCGATTTCGTCGAGCAGGGCCTGGCTCGCGTCATCGATCATTTCGCCCTTTTCGTTGTAGACCATGGTCGGCGAGGTGTAATCGATGGGGCGCATGCCCGGATCGAGGGGCTCGTCGGCGTAGGTGGTGTGGTCGAGCTCATGGCCGGGGCAGAACTTCACGTAGTCGAACCCCCGGGAATAGCCGTACTTGGGCAGGCGCATGGGCGGCGTGTCGTAGACCAGGGCGGTCTGGACCTTGCGGCCCCAGAGAATGTCGGTGACCGTGGTGTCCTCGGGGGACAGCGGCTGCCAGCCGGCAAACGGCAGTGTGAACCGGCCGGTCATGAGCGCGCGGCGCACGGGCACCGTGGGCAGGCCTTCACTGTAGGCGTTTTCGAAAAGAAAACCGTTGCGGGCGAATCTGTCGAAGTTTGGTGTTTTGACAGTCTTGTTTCCATAGCAACCCAAATAATTGTGCTGCAATGTATCCAGCATGATAAATACGACATTTTTGATTTTCTTGTCCGCCATGCGAACCTCCTTTCTCCTCGCTTTCATTGCCCGCAGCATTGGTGTCTGCACAGAAAGCGAAAACGGCAAGTAACAGTTTCCAGGCCCGGCAAGCCGTGCCCGTTCGCTGTGGATTAATAAAAAATTCACAAAGCCAACAACTCGTAAAATTACGAGGCGGGGAACTTTTTTTTGCGAGGTGCATGGACCTGCCAGGCGGCACGCTGGCAGGGTACGCCCACGCCCCGCCCGGTCTGCGCATCGCCAAGAAGGTGAACGGGAGCGTCGTCGAGAAGTATTTGTGGTTGGGTCGGACCCGGCGGCTGGCCGTTTATGAGGCTCCGTGACCTGCCCGTGTCCGTGGCCATGCTCCAAGGGAGCGCGAGGCGTTTCCTGATCTACAACCAGGCAGGGTCGTTGCGGGCCCACTCCCGTCGGCCCGCCCAAAAGTCATCCGCCCCGGTGAGCCACACGAAAAAAAGGGGCCAGGCAAAAAACTGCCCAACCCCTTGAAATTTGCTATATTGGTGCGCCCGACAGGATTCGAACCTGTGGCCGTCTGCTTAGAAGGCAGATGCTCTATCCAACTGAGCTACGGGCGCGTGCAGGCATACCTAATAAAGCCCCCGCACGCGGTCAAGGTCGCTCTTGACGAAAGACCACCGCAAGCCCAAACTGCTTAACCCCGGCCGTCCCCGCAACCAGGAGGGAGACATGAATCTACGCGTGCTCGGCTGCTCCGGCTCGGACCTCCCCGGTCACAACCTGACGTCCTTTCTGGTCAACGACACCGTCCTGCTCGACGCCGGCACCGTCACCTCCGCCCTCGATCTGGCCGCCCAGGCCCGCATCGAACATATATTCGTCAGCCATCCCCACCTGGACCACATCAAGGACATCCTGTTTCTGGCCGACAACCTCATCGAATTTTTCGCCGGCAAAAACCGGCCGCCTCTGCAAATCCACGGCCTGCCCGAGGTGCTCGACGCCATCGCCGCGCATCTTTTAAACGACACCATCTGGCCGGATTTCACCGTCATCCCGGAAAATTCACCGGTTTTGACCTATGCCCCCATGACGCCGGGCGAACCGGTCGTCATCGACGGGCTGACCGTGGCCACCCATCCGGTCAACCACGCCAAGGCGGCCTCGGGCTACGTGTTGTGGGAGGACGGCGGCGCGAAGAATCTGGCCTATACCGGCGACACCGGCCCCTGCGACGCCTGGTGGCGCTTTTGCGACGCGCTGCCCTTCCCCCTGCGCCACCTCATCACCGAGGCCTCCTTCCCCAGCGACATGGAGACCCTGGCCACCGCCTCCAAGCACCTCACCCCGCGTCTGTTGCACGCCGAACTGGCCAAGCTGCACGCCAACCCCGAAGTCCACATTTACCATATGAAAGCCCCCTTCGCCGCCCAGATCGAGAACGAACTGGAACGCGAACTGGCCGGGCATTCCTACCATCTGCTGCGCGAACATGACTGCATCACCATCTGATTTCACCGATTTTGCCGCGTTTGCGGCCTATCTCGACAGTCTCGGGCTTTTCCACATGGAGCTTACGCCGGACCGGATGCAGGCGGCCCTGGCCGGCATGCGGCTGACCACCCTGCCCCATCTGGCCGTGCAGGTCGTCGGCACCAACGGCAAGGGTTCGACGGCCGCCTTTCTGGCTGCCATGCTGGCCGCCCACGGCCTGCCCACGGGGCTGTACCTGTCGCCCCATTTCGTGGACGTGCGCGAGCGCATCCTCATGAACGGGCGCATGCTCGACCCGGCCGACTGGGTGGCGGCGGCAAACGCGGTTCTTGGCGCCACGCGCGGCGGCGGCGAAAAAGGCCGGCTCACCTATTTCGAGCTGCTGACCGCCATGGCCGCCCGGATTTTCACCGACCAGGGCGCGGAAGCCGCCGTGTACGAGGCCGGACTCGGCGGCGCGGGCGACGCCACCACCGTCCTTGGCCGCGATGTAGTGCTTTTCACGCCCATCGGCATGGACCATGCGGCGGTCATCGGCCCGACCCTGGCCGACATCACCCGGGACAAGGCCGGGGCCATGGTCCCGGGCGGCGTCGCCATAACCGGCCCGCAATCCACGGAAGTCATGCGTATTCTTCGGGAAGAGGCCACGACGCGGGGCACGCGGCTCTACCTTGCCGGCGAACTGGCCCACCACGACGCCGCAAGCCGTCATGCCGTGCTCAAAAGACGGCCGCGCCTGGAGATCCCCACCGCCCGGCTGCGCCTGGCCGGACCGCACCAGTCCGACAACGCCACCCTGGCCCTGGCCGGATTCTCCCTGTGCGCCGACCTGCTCGGCATCGCGCCGGACCCCGATGCCTTGTCCCGGGCGCTGACTGAAACGTTTCTCCCCGGCCGGCTCCATCTGCTCAAGCTCCCGGACATGGCCCCGGGGCTGCTTTTGGACTGCGCCCACAACCCGCCGGCGCTGGCCGCCCTGACCGAGGCGCTCGCGTCCCTGCGCATCGCCCCCGCGGGATTGATCTTCACCTGCCTTGGCGACAAGGACCTTGCCGCCATCGCGCCCCTGGCCGCCAGACTGACCGCCGGTCCCATCTACGTGCCCGAGCTGCTGGACGTGTCCCGGGCGCGGCCTGCGGCGGAAGTCGTGGCCGCCCTGGGCGATCGGGCCAGGGCCGTGGCCGATCCGGCCGCCGCCCTCGATGCCGTGCGCCGCCTGGAAGGGACGGTGCTGGTGTGCGGCTCCATGTACCTGCTGGCAGCGCTCTTCGCCGCGCCGCAAAATTGATCTTGCCCGGGTTTGCGGCTAGGCTGATGCTTCCACGCGGCTGCGACGCGCCTGCGGCAATATCCTTATGACGTTGCCGGTTGGCTGCGCGCGCCGCCAACCCGAACTTCCCGGAAGCGCCCGTGCAAAACCTCTTTCGCCTGCTGCCCGCCGTGGACGCGGTCCTGGCCGATCTGGCCGCCCTGCCCGATCTCGCCGCCGCGCCGCGCCCGCTCGTGCATGACGCGGTCACGGATTTCCTCGACGGGCTGCGCGCCGACATCAAGGCCGGCCGCATCACCGATCCGGCCCAGCTCGCCCCCGAGGCGCTTTCGGGTCAATGCGCCCGGTTCGCCGTGGCTGCCTGCCGGCCCCATTTCCGGCGCGTGGTCAACGCCACGGGCGTGGTGGTGCACACCAACCTCGGCCGGTCGCTTCTGGCCGACGCCGCCATCGACGCCGCGGCCGCCGCCTGTCGGCGCTACTCCAACCTGGAATTCGACCTCGCCGCCGGCGAACGCGGCAGCCGCTACAGCCACGTGGTGGCGATCCTGCAAAAGCTCACCGGGGCCGAAGCGGCGCTCGTGGTCAACAACAACGCCGCCGCCGTGCTCATCGCCCTGGAAACCCTGGCCAAGGGCCGCGAGGCCATCGTCTCGCGCGGCCAGCTGGTCGAAATCGGCGGCTCGTTTCGCATCCCCGAGGTCATGGCCAAATCCGGGGCCATCCTGCGCGAGGTCGGGGCCACCAACCGCACCCATCCCCGGGACTACGAAAACGCCATCACCGAGGACACGGCGCTTCTGCTCAAGGTCCACGCCTCCAACTACCGCATCATCGGCTTCACCAAGGAAGTCTCGCTGCCGGAACTGGTGGCCATCGGCCGCGCCCATGACCTGCCCGTGATGGAGGACCTCGGCAGCGGCAACCTGACCGATTTCGCCGGCATCGGCCTGCCCGGCGAACCGACGGTGCAGCAGGCCGTGGCCTCGGGCGCGGACATCGTGACCTTTTCCGGGGACAAGGTCCTCGGCGGCCCCCAGGCCGGCATCCTCGTGGGCAAGGCCCAATACATCGAGGCGATCCGCAAAAATCCGCTCAACCGGGCCGTGCGCATCGACAAGATGACGCTGGCCGCCCTCGAGGCCACGCTGCGCCTCTACCTCGACCCGGCAACCGCCAGAAAGGAAATCCCGACCCTGGCCATGATCACCGCCGCGCCGGAAGCGCTGGCCAAAAAAGCCCGGCGGCTGGCCGCGATCCTGAAAAAATCCCTGGCCGGACGCTATGCCGTCAAAGCCCTGCCCGGCGCTTCTCGGGTCGGCGGCGGCGCCTTTCCGGAACACGACCTGCCGACCACGCTGGTCTCCCTGACGCCCCTTGCCGGCGCGCCGTCGCCGGACGCCCTGCGGGAACGGCTGCTCGTCACCGACCCGCCGCTGGTCGGGCGCATCGAGGGCGACGCCTTTCTCCTGGACCCGCGCACCCTGGCCGACGATGAACTCAAACTCGTGGCCCGGGTCCTGGACGCGGCCCTGGCCGGCTAGGTGCATTGCGCGACAGGTCCGGGGGGCTTCCCACCAGGGGCCTGGGCGCTTACTATGTCCCCATTGCCATTATTGAAGGAGCCTTAGCGATATGAGCGATGCAAACGAAACGAAAAACGGTGCCTCCTCCCACGCCATCGAGGCCAAAAGCTGCTGGGAGACCTACGCCTCCCCGGAGCAGCGCGCCGGCATGCGGGAGCTGGCCGACCGCTACATTGCCTTTATCACCGCCTGCAAGACCGAGCGCGAAACCGTTGCCTACACGCGCAAGGCCCTCGCCGAGGCGGGCTATGTCGAATGTCCGGACGGAGAGTTTACCGGCGACGCGGTCTTTCGCGTCATGAAGGGCAAGACGGTGTTCATCGCCCGCAAGGGCAAAAAGCCCCTGCGCGAGGGTTTCCGGCTGGTCGGCGCCCACTGCGACACGCCGCGCATCGACCTCAAGCAGCGCCCGCTCTACGAATCCTGCGGCGTGGCCCAACTCAAAACCCACTACTACGGCGGCATCCGCAAGCACCAGTGGCTGGCCCGGCCGCTCGCCCTGCACGGCGTGGTGGCCAAAAAGGACGGCACGGTCATCCCGGTGACCATCGGCGAGGACCCGTCCGATCCGGTCTTCGCCATCCCGGACCTGCTGCCGCATCTGGCCTACAAGCAGGTGGAGCAGAAGCTGTCCGACGCCTTCGAGGCGGAAAAGCTCAACATCCTGATCGGCCACAGCCCCGAAGCCGCGCCCGAGGCCGCCGAGGGCTGCGAGAAAAAAGAGGCCAAGGACCCGATCAAGGCCAAGGTCCTCTCGCTTCTCTACGACAAGTACGGCATCGAGGAAGCCGACCTTTACAGCGCCGAGTTGCAGGCCGTTCCGGCCGGGGCGGCCCGGCCCGTGGGCTTGGACAAGGCGCTCATCGGCGGCTACGGCCAGGACGACCGGGTGTGCGTCTTCACCGCCCTTTCCGCCCTGCTCGAGAATCCGACGCCGGAGCACACGCAGATCGTGCTGTTCTGGGACAAGGAGGAGATCGGCTCCGAAGGCTCCACCGGGGCCAAGTCGCGCTTTTTCGAGTACTGCCTGGAAGACCTGATCGACGCCTGGGACCCGGGCGCGCGCAAAAGCCGGGTGCTGGCCGCCGGCAAGGCCCTGTCTTCCGACGTGCATGCCGCCCTTGACCCGGACTACCAGGACCTGCACGAAAAGCTCAATTCCGCGACGCTTGGTTATGGGCCGGTCTTTTGCAAGTTCACCGGGCACCGGGGCAAGGTCGGGGCCAACGACGCCCATCCGGAGTACGTGGCCTGGCTGCGCAACCTCCTCGACGGCGCCGGCATTCCCTGGCAGATGGCCGAACTCGGCAAGGTGGACCTCGGCGGCGGCGGCACGGTGGCCAAGTTCCTGGCCGTCTACGGCATGGACATCATCGACTTCGGCCCGGCCGTGCTCAGCATGCACAGCCCCTTCGAGATCACCAGCGCGGCCGACGTCTACACCGCCGTGCTGGCCTACAAAGCCTTTCTTTCGAGCTAGCCCCGATCCCCTGTAAGGGGGGTCCGGGGGGCATCAAGCCCCCCGGTGGTGGGGTCCAGGGGAGGCGTCGCCTCCCCTGGCCGCCGGAGGCACCTCTCCACACCACCCCAACCAAGGAGCGCACCATCCATGCCAGTCATCATGGGGACGGCCGGGCACATCGACCACGGCAAGACGACGCTGATCAAGGCGCTGACGGGCATTGACTGCGACCGGCTGGCCGAGGAGAAAAAACGCGGCATCACCATCGAGCTGGGCTTTGCCTTCATGGACCTGCCGGGCGGCGCGCGGCTCGGCATCATCGACGTGCCGGGCCATGAGCGCTTCGTCAAGAACATGGTGGCCGGCGCGGCGGGCATCGATTTCGTCACCCTCGTCATCGCCGCCGACGAAGGCGTCATGCCCCAGACCCGCGAGCACCTGGACATCTGCACCCTGCTCGGCATCGAGACCGGCGTCGTGGCCCTGACCAAGGCCGACATGGTGGACGCGGACTGGCTGGCGATGGTCACGGACGACGTGCGCGCCGAGCTTGCCGGCACGTTCCTGGCCGACGCCCCCATTTTTCCCGTCTCGTCCCATACCGGGGCCGGCCTGCCCGAACTGCGCGCGGCCCTGGCCGAGCTGGCCGCCAATTTCGCGCCGAAGCGGCGCTCCGATCTGGCCCGGCTGCCCATCGACCGCGTCTTTACCCTCAAGGGCCACGGCACCGTGGTCACGGGCACGCTCATTGCCGGCACGTTCACGATCGGCGACGACGTGCGCCTCTACCCCTCGGACAAACGCAGCAAAATCCGTAGCCTGCAATCCCACGGCCAACCCGTGGAAGTATCGCCGGCCGGACGGCGCACGGCCGTCAACCTGGCCGGGCTCGAGGTCGAGGACGTGGAGCGCGGCGAGGTGCTGGCCCGGCCGGGCACGCTTTTCCCGGAAACCGCCTGGGAGGTGGAGCTTTCCTGTCTGGCCTCGGCCCCGCGCGGCATAAAGCACCGCACCGAGGTGCATTTCCACCACGGCACGCGGGAAGTCCTGGCCCGGGTGCATCTGCTCGACCGCGACAAGCTGGAGCCCGGCGAGACGGCCGTGTGCCAGATCCGCTTTCCCGAGCCCCTGGCCGGGGTCTACGGCGACCGGGTGGTCATCCGCTCGGGCGCGCCGCTACGCACCATGGCCGGCGGGCGCATCCTTTCGCCGCTTGCCCGCAAGGTCAAACGCTTCGACGCCGACGCGGCCGCGCCGCTTGCCGCCCTGGCCACGGCCGAAGGAGCGGAACTCGTCGCCCTGCAACTGGCCCGGGCCGGCGCCGAGGGACTGGGATTTTCCCGGCTGATGACGCTTACCGACCTCGAATCCAAGTCCCTGGACAAGGCGCTTTCCGGCCTGTGCGACAAGGGCGCGGCCGCGCTTGTCGACCGCGAAGGCAGGGAAGGACGCCATTTCGTCCACGGCGACGTCGTCACGGCGTTGACGCAAACCCTTACCGATTTCGTGGCCGCCTACCACAAGCGCGAACCGCTTAAGCTCGGCATCTCGCGCAGCGAGCTGGCCTCCACCTGGGGCAAGGCGCTTGCGCCCAAGCTTTTCCATTTCGTGGTCGAACGCCAGCTTCGGGCCGGCAGGCTGGCCACCGACCAAGACGTGCTGCGCCTGCCCGACCACAAGGTTTCCCTGGCCTCGGATCAGGCCAAGCTGCGCGAAACGCTCCTTGCCGCCTACCGCGCCGGCGGCCTCACCCCGCCAAACGTCAAGGATATCCTGGAGCCCCTGGACCTGACCTTCAAGGAGGCCCAGCCCGTCTACAAGGTGCTCCTGGACGAAGGACTTATCGTCAAGGCCCAGGAAAACATGTATTTTTGCGCCGAGGCCATAACGGGGCTCATCGAGAAGGTGCGCGCCTACTACGCCGCCGGAGCCACGGACATGGGGCCGGCGGAATTTCGGGAACTGACGGGGCTGTCCCGCAAGTTCCTCATCGCCCTGCTCGAATACCTGGACAAGGAAAAGGTGACCGTGCGCGTCGGCGACAAGCGCCAGTTGCGCAGGAAATAGGGGACGCCTCCGGCGGCCAGGGGGAAACTTTTTGAAAAAAGTTTCCCCCTGGACCCCCTTCAAAAACTTTCAAAGGGATATTGGGGGGCACCGGGGGCCTGCGGAGAGGGGAGAATTTCGGCGGGAAGGCGTCTGGGGAAAATACCAAAACGGCGGGAAGCCGTAGCCGCCCGCCGTGAAAAGTCTGACTCGCCAGGAGCCGGTGCTACCAGTCCTGGTTCTCGGGTTTGGCTTCCTGCTGCGCCTTGATGACCCGAAGGGCGATGAACACGGAAATAAAGCCGAACAGAACGATGAGGCCGGAGAAATCGAATGTCACGGTGAACCTCCCCCAAACGGATGTATTTCGTGAAATAAATCTTTAACCCCAAAGGGACGTGATGTCCAGATACCCCTGCCGGCCTCGCCCGGTTCCGGCCCTTTTGACAATGCTCGCGGCCCTGACCCTGTGCGCCGCCACGGCCATGGCCGGCGTCATCACCATACGCGGCAACACCTACAGCCTCGACGGCGGCAGGCCCGTGACCGGTGCCTGGGAAGTGGCCGAAAAAATCGCCGTCAGCAAGGACGTGGCCATCGTGGTCATGGAGGAAAAGGCCAACCCGACCACCATCCAGATCCTGCTCCAGCTCCTGGAAAGCCTCCATGTCCCCACACTGCTCACCAAGCGGGCCGACTACAAGCCCCTGGTCGACCGGGGCGTCATCAAGCCCACCCGAACTCCCGCCTATCCTTGACAGCCGCACCCGCCCCCGGTACTGCGCGGAAACGATTCGGGCGCCCGCATGGGCTTAATAGGGAATCCCGTTTGATTCGGGAGCGGTCCCGCCGCCGTATGTCCCGCCACAGTCGGCTTCCTCGCGCGCCACTGGGAAAAAAATCCCGGGAAGGCCGGAGCCGATGGGACGAGCCGGAAGACCTGCCCGGTCGATCACAGGCCAACCCGTCGGCAACGAGGGCTTTTGCCGGCCGGGCATAAGGACCGGGGCGTCAACCCGCAGCGCGGGGGCTGCCCGCCGTCCTTTTCATCAAGAGCCCTCCATGCCCATGGAGGTTTTCCCATGCTCCGTTTTCCGCGAGCGCTTTTGGCGTTATGGTTGTGTCTGGCCATGGCCGCGCCGGCCCTGGCCGGTCATGAGGCCAAGAAGGAACCCAAAAGAGCCATTGTCGTGGCCGCCTTCGGCACCAGTGTTCCCGAAGCCGCGCCGGCTATCCAGAAAATGGTCGACCGCGTCAAGGCCGCCTATCCCGGCGTGCCCGTTTCCCTTTGCTACACCGCCTCCATGATCCGCCACAAACTGGCCAGGGAAGGCAAGGCCGTGCCGCCTTCGCCGGCCGAAGCCCTGGCCGTGCTGCCCGACAAGGGTGTCACCGACGTGGCCCTTTTCTCCCTGCAAACCATCCCCGGCCATGAGTACGACGACCTCGTGCGTCTGGCCGAGGCCTTCTCCGGCCTGCCCAAGGGACTCAGCCACGTGTCCGTCAGCACGCCGCTGCTCTACGCCAAGGAGGATTTCCCGCGCGTGGCCAAGGCGCTGCTCGCTTCGGCCCCCAAGGACCGCAAGCCCGGCGAGGCGCTCGTCCTCGTCGGCCATGGCACCGACCACCCGGCCAACATGGCCTACCCGGCCCTGCAATACAGCCTGTGGCAGCTCGATCCCAACGCCTTCGTGACCACGGTCGAAGGCACGCCGAGCTTCGAGGACCTTATCGCGGAGCTCAAAAAGCGCGGTATCAAAAAGGCCTGGCTCATGCCCATGTTCGCCGTGGCCGGGGACCATGCCCACAACGACATGGCCGGCAAGGAAGAGGATTCCCTGGCCTCGCAGCTCGCCGTCGCCGGCATCGCCGCAACGCCCCAGATGCAAGGCAACGGCGATCGTGACGCCGTGGCCGCCATCTGGATGGACCACCTGAAAAAGACCGTGGACGCCCTGCCCGGAAAATAATGACCCGAAACCGCTCACAAGGCGCGGCTGCGCGCGCCCTGCTCCCGGCCCTGGCCGGGCTGGCCTCCCTGGCGACGGCCTGCCTGGCCGGGGCCTATCCGGCCAGCCCGGGGCAGGTGGCCGCCGTTCTTGGCCGGGCCATGGGCCTGCCCGTGACCGCCCCGGCCGATCCGGCGCTGACCGCCGTGGTGCTCGACCTGCGTCTGTGGCGGGGGGTGCTGGCCTACGGCGTGGGCGCGGCCCTGGCCGTGGCCGGCGGGGTGTTTCAGGGCGTGCTGCGAAATCCCCTGGCCGATCCCTTTACCCTTGGCGTCTCGGGCGGCGCGGCCTTCGGCGCGGCCCTTTCCCTGACCCTCGGCCTGGCCGCCGCCTCGGGAAGCGTCATCGCCACCCCGCTTTGCGCCCTGGCCGGCGGTGGGGCGGCCCTGGCCTTCGTGCTGGCCCTGGCCCGGGCCTGCGGCGGATTGCGCCGAGAGACGGTGGTTCTGGCCGGCATCATCGCCGCCACCTTCCTTTCGGCCCTGCTGTCGCTCACCAAGGCGCTCAACGAGGAATCCGTAGCCGGCATCGTCTTTTGGATCATGGGCGGCTTCCAGGGACGGGGCAAGGCCGAGCTGGCGCTTTTCCTGCCCTGCTTTCTGGCTGGCGCGCTCCTGATTCGCCTGTACATCCGCGAGTGCGACATCCTGCTTCTGGGCGAAACCCAGGCGCGCCAATTGGGCGTTGCCGCAGGCCGGGCACGCCTTGCCCTCCTTACCGGAGCGAGTCTTCTGACCGCCGGGGCCGTGGCCGTCTCCGGGGTCATCGGCTTTGTCGGGCTCATCGCCCCCCATGCCTGCCGCCGGCTTTTTTCCGCCGAACACGGCACGCTGCTGCCGCAAAGCGCGCTGTGCGGCGGGGCGCTCCTGGTCTTTGCCGACGTACTGGCCCGCACCATCCTGCCCGGCGGCGCGGAGCTGCCCGTGGGCGTGGTGACGGCGCTTCTCGGCGGCCCGTTTTTCTGTTTCCTGCTCGTCACGGGCCGCGACGGTGGCCGGGCGTGATCCGCATCGAGGGACTTCGGGCCGGGTACGGCGGCCGCGACGTGTTGGCCGACATCGACCTGCACATCGCCCCAGGCGAGATGGTGGGCCTCTTGGGCCCCAACGGCGCGGGCAAGACCACGCTGCTTCTGGCCGCAACCGGGATACTTCCCCCAATGGCCGGAAGCGTCTCCCTGGCCGGGCGAAACATCGCCAGCCTCTCTGCCCGGGAGCGGGCCAGGCTTGTGGCCGTGGTGCCCCAGCGGGCCGAAAGCGCGGGAGGGCTCACCGTGCGCACGGTGGTGCGCATGGGCCGCTATCCCTACCTGCCCTTCCTTGGCGGCTACGGCGAGGCCGACGCGGACGCGACCAAGGCGGCCATGGCGGCGGTCGGTGTGAGCCACCTCGCCGACCGGCGCATGAACGAGCTTTCCGGCGGCGAGTTCCAGCGGGCGCTGACGGCCCGGGCCCTGGCCCAGGACGCGCGCGCCATGATCCTGGACGAAGCCTCGGCCAGCCTGGACATGGCCCGGAAAATGGAGCTCTACGGGCTCCTGGCCGCCCGCAATGCCGCCGGCACGACCATCGTGGCGGCGCTGCACGACATCAACCTGGCGGCGCTTTTCTGCCGTCGCCTGATATTTATTAAAAACGGCCGCATCGAGGCCGACGGCCCGGTGGCCGCCGTCTTTACCAGCCAAACATTGTCGAGGATTTATGAAACCGAAATCCTGGTCATCACCCATCCGAAAAGCGGCCTACCCCAGGCGTTGGCCGTACCTGCCGCTCCTGCTGCTGGCGCTGCTCGTAACGACCCAGGCGGCCCTGGCGGCCCAGGCGGGAACGGACATCACGGATGACCTCGGCCACGTCATAACGCTCAAGGCTCCAGCCAAACGCATCGTAGCCCTTTACGGCGCGTACAACGAAATTCTCGCCGGTATGGGACTCACCGATCGCATCGTGGCCCGCACCGAAGCCGACGACAAGCCGGCCGCCATCGCCGCCCTGCCTGTCATCGGCACCCACATGCGCCCCAACCTGGAGCGCGTGCTGGCGGTTAGGCCCGACCTCGTGCTGCAAACCGCCGGGCGCGGCGAAGCCGAGCAGGCGGCCGCCAACCTGGCCAAACTGGGCGTGCCGGTGGCCGTTTTTTCCCTCCACGATTTCGATTCGCTTTTTGCCGCCATCGACCGCATCGGCGTGCTGACCGGCGCGCAAAAACAGGCGGCAGCGCTTGACGCAAGCCTCAAAAAGCGCCTCGCCGCCGTGGCCGCGAACGCTCCCGAGGGAAAGAAGCCCAAGGTCTTTTTCGAGGTCCGCTCCGGCAACCTGCTGGCCGCCGGCAAAGGCTCCATGGTCGATGCCGTGATCCGCGCCGCCGGCGGGGAAAACGCCGTGAGCCTGGACAAAAAACTCGTGCGGCTGACCGACGAGGAACTCTTGCGCCTGGCTCCGGACGTCTGCCTGACCCAGCGCGGCCCCATGAACGCCGAAGCCCGGTCCATGGCCGACCGGCCGGAATACGCCTCGCTGCCCTGCGTCAAAAACGGCCGGGCTTACGTCGTCGACGAGGCGCTTTTCTCCCGCCCCGGACCGGGAAGCGTGGACGCGGCGGAGGAACTTGCCCGGATACTGGCCGGCAAGCCGGCGACGCCGGCCCGGGAGGCACGTCCGTGAGCACACTCGGAACGCTCTATGGCCTTGGCGTCGGCCCGGGGGACCCGGAACTTCTCACCCTCAAGGCGGCCCGGATTCTCGGGGAGGTGGACACGGTCTTCGCCGCCTCGTCGAGCAAGAACGACTATTCCATTGCCCAGGCCATCATCGCGCCGCACCTGCCGCCGCAAGCGACCATCGTGCGCCTGCCCTTCCCCATGACCCGGGACCCGGCCGCCCTCGACGCAGCCTGGGAGGCCAACACCGCCGCCATGGCCGCAGTGCTTACCGCCGGGCGCGACGCGGCGTTTATTACCCTGGGCGATCCGCTGCTCTACAGCACCTTCGGCTACGTGCTGCCGCGCCTGACCGCGCGCCTGCCGGGACTTCCGGTCAGCATCGTGCCGGGGATCACCTCGTTTCAGGCGGCGGCGGCCAAGGTCGGCGACGTGCTGGTCGAATCCGGCGAGAACCTGCTGATCGCCTCGGGCGTGGACGAGAGCGGCCGGCTGGAAAAGGGGCTGGCGGCGGCGGACAACGCCGTCATCCTCAAAGCCTACCGCAACTTTCCCCGACTGCGCGACTTGCTCGGCCGCATGGGCCTGACCCGGGCAACCACCTTCGCCACCCGCATCGGCCACGACGGCGAGGCCATCGTGCGCAAGCTGGAAGACGCGCCGGAAAAGCCCCACTACCTGTCGCTTTGCCTCATCAAACGCACACGCGTCTGATGTCGGAAACTCTTCCTGATCATGGTTCAGAGAGGGAACAGGCCGCAATAACGGCCTCCCCTTTATAAACTTGAGGAAGGGGAGAGCGCGAGAGGGGAGAACCCTTTCTTGAAAGGGTTTCCCCTCTCGCATCTTCATTCTCTATTCTCTTCACCCCTTCTCTATTCTCTTCACCCCGCATACAACGCGGGGCACCAGGCGTAGCCAGCACCGGCTTGCCGCACGTGCCCGAGGCTGGGAAAGGGCAGATGCGCCCCGGCCACCCACTCCTTCCCCGTCGCCAGGGATTTCATGAGCGCGGTTCGCGTGGCCACGGCCGCCGGCTGGTCGATGTCGAAGTCGATGGACACCTCCGGGCGTGGAAACTGCACGGCCAGACAGTGGACGATATCGCCCCAGAAAAGGATGCCCTGCCCTTTCGAGGCCAGACGATAGCCGGTGTGGCCGGGCGTGTGTCCGGGGAGCGCCACGGCCTCCACGCCCGGAGCCGGCGTCTCGCCCGGGGCGAACGTCGAAAAGCGGCCCGCTTCCTGGTACGGCGCCAGGGCGGCCTTGATCGCCGGCAACATTTTGCGTTTTTCCTCGGGGATACGTTGCGCTGCATCCGGCCCCAGCCAATAGGCCGCCTCGGCCGCGGCCACGCGCACACGGGCCTGGGGGAAAACCGCGCTACCGGCCCCGTCGGTCAGGCCCAGGGCGTGGTCGGAATGGAGATGGGTGAGCAGCACCACACCGATCTCATGGGGATCGTAGCCGGCGGCCCGGATGTTGTCCGGCAGCAATCCCGCCTTTTTCCCGAAAGCCACCCCGGCACCGGTATCCACCAGCAGCAGATGGTTTCCGGTATTGATGAGAAAGGCGTTGATCGCCGTGGGCAGGCCCTGTTCCAGGTCGATGCAGGCCTGCCGCACCAGATCGTCGATCTCCCGGGGCGTCGCGCCGTGGAGGATCTTGGGCGGGATGGTCACGCCGCCGTCGTAGAGGGCCGTGACCTCGATGTCGCCGACCGGCAAGCGGAAATAGCCCGGGACCTGACGCGACACCTTGGCCGGAGGCCCGGCCACCGCCTGCCGCGTCGGCAACCCGACCGTCGCCCCCAGGGCGGCTACGGCCGCACCCTTCATAAAGACACGTCTGTTGAGCATTGGCCGTCTTCCTCCTTGTCGTCCATGCCTTGCCGACCCTTTTACCAGAGCGGCAGGGCGAAACAAGAAGGCACTTTATCGGAACCAGGCCGTCGCCAGGGAACCAGCCATGCCGATAAAAAAAGGGGGCTCCGGATGGAGCCCCCTTTCGTTGCGATGCGATGCGGCGCGACAGCCTATTCTTCGGGGCTGGCGCTCGTTTCGGCCAGGATCGGATTGTCCTCCAGCTCCTCCAGGAAGCGGTCGGGACGCTCGGGCTGGCGCGGCACCTCGATCTCGCTGTCCATGTAACGGCGATATCCGGTGCCGGCCGGGATGAGCCGGCCCACGATGACGTTTTCCTTGAGGCCCCGCAGGGAATCGTCCTTGCCCATGAGCGAGGCTTCGGTCAGCACCTTGGTCGTCTCCTGGAAGGAGGCGGCCGAGATGAACGAATCCGTGGACAGGGAGGCCTGGGTGATGCCCAGGACCAGCGGTTCGGCCACGGCGGGCTTGAGCCCCTCGGCCACGCAGCGCTGGTTCTCCTCCATAAAGCGGATCTTGTCGACCTGTTCGCCGATGAGGAAGGTCGTCTCGCCGGAATCGAGCACCGAGACCTTTTTGAGCATCTGGCGCACGATGATTTCGATGTGCTTGTCGTTGATGGCCACGCCCTGGAACCGGTACACGTCCTGGATTTCGTCCACGAGGTACTTGGCCAGGAACTTCTCGCCCTTGATCTTCAGGATGTCGTGCAGTTCCGGATAGCCTTCGGTCAAAAGCTCGCCAGCCTCCACGAAGTCGCCTTCCTGGGCCGTGATGTGCTTGCCGCGCGGAATGAGGTATTCCTTGGCGTCGCCGGCCTCGGGGGTGACGATGATCTTGCGCTTGCCCTTGGTCTCGGGGCCGTAGGAGACGATGCCGTCGATCTCGGAGACAACGGCCATCTCCTTGGGCTTTCTGACCTCGAACAGCTCGGCCACGCGCGGAAGACCGCCGACGATGTCCTTGGTCTTGGACGATTCGCGGGGCTTACGGGCGATGATGTCGCCCTCGAAGACCTCCTGGCCGTCACGCGCCATGAGCAGCGCGCCGACGGGCATGGAGAAGACGGCCAGACTGTTGGTGCCGGGCCGGGTCTTCGGGTTGCCGCGCTCGTCCACGATGGACACGGCAGGCTTGAACGAGGTGGTGCGGTATTCGATGATCGTCTGGGTGGCCCGCTTGGTCGCGTCGTCCACCTTCTCCTGATAGGTCTTGCCTTCGACGATGTCGGTGAACTTGATGATGCCGGCGACGTCCGTGACAAAGGGTTCGTTGAAGGGATCCCACTCGGCCAGCAGCTGGTCCTTTTTGACCTCCTGCCCGGCCACGGCATAGAGCTTGGCGCCGGACGGCAGGCTGTAGCGCTCGCGTTCGCGGCCCTGGTCGTCGACCACCGACACCTGCCCGGACTTGCCCATCATGATGGTGTGGCCCTGGCGGTTGACGATGGACTTGACGCGGGAGAGCGCGACACGGCCGTTGTGCTGGGCCGTCACCGACGACTGGGCGATTTCACGGGCCGCCGTGCCGCCGATGTGGAAGGTGCGCATGGTCAGCTGGGTGCCGGGCTCGCCGATGGACTGGGCGGCGATGATGCCGACCGTCTCGCCGACGTTGACCAGATGCCCCCGGGCCAGGTCGCGGCCGTAACACATGGCGCACACGCCGTGCTTGGCCTGACAGGTGAGGGTCGAACGGATGGTCAGCGAATTGAGTCCCTTGTCCTCGATCAACTGGGCGTAGGCCTCGTCGATGATCGTATTGGCCGGGATGATCACCTCGTCGGTCTCGGGGTCGAGCACGTCGAACATGGTCACGCGGCCAAGAGCCCGCTCGTGCACGCGCTGTTTGATGTCGCCGGCCTTGACGTAGTGGGTGATCTCCAGGCCGTCGACCGTGCCGCAGTCGATCTCGGTGATGATGACGTCCTGGACCACGTCCACCAGACGGCGGGTGAGGTATCCGGAGTTGGCGGTCTTCAGCGCCGTGTCGGCCAAGCCTTTCCGGGCGCCGTGAGTCGAGTTGAAGTACTGGGTCACCGAGAGGCCTTCACGGAAGTTCGAGGTGATGGGCGTCTCGATGATTTCACCGGAAGGCTTGGCCATAAGGCCGCGCATGCCGGCGAGCTGGCGCATCTGGTCCTGGTTACCACGGGCTCCGGAGTGGATCATCATGAAGATCGGGTTGACCGAGGTGTTGCGCTCTTCCTTGCCGGTCTTGGGATCCTTGACGATATCCCAGGAGATCTCCTTCATCATCTCGGAGGCGACGTCGTTGGTGGCCTTGGTCCAGACGTCGACGACCTTGTTGTACTTCTCGGTGCGGGTGATGATGCCCTCGCCGTACTGCAACTCGATGTCGTCCACCTCGTTCTGGGCCGCCTCGAGGATCGTGGCCTTGGCCTTCGGGATGGTCAGGTCCTTGACGCCGATGGAGACGCCGGCCCGGGTGGCGTATTCGTAGCCCAGGCCCTTCACGCGGTCGCACAGCAGGACCGTGGCCTTGGTGCCGCGCATCCGGTAGGTGTCGCCCACGAGCTTGCCGATGGCGCGCTTGGTGAGCACCGTATTGACGAGTTCGAAGGGCACGCCCTCGGGCAACAGCTCGCCCACGATGACGCGGCCCGGCGTGGTATGGATGCGTTCGCCCCTGATGCGGCAGACGATACGGGCGTGCAGATCGACCACACCCGCGTCCACGGCGCAGATGACCTCGCCGGGATCGGAGAAGATCTTGCCCTCGCCCTGGGCGAAGCTGCGCTCGACGGTCAAATAGTACAGCCCGAGCACCATGTCCTGGGAAGGCACGATGATCGGATTGCCGTTGGCCGGCGACAGGATGTTGT
Source organism: Desulfovibrio sp. JY (assembly GCA_021730285.1). Classification (NCBI taxonomy): domain Bacteria; kingdom Pseudomonadati; phylum Thermodesulfobacteriota; class Desulfovibrionia; order Desulfovibrionales; family Desulfovibrionaceae; genus Desulfovibrio; species Desulfovibrio sp. JY. The sequence goes on along the minus strand of CP082962.1, from coordinate 2,957,400 downwards.
TGGTGGACATCATGAGCACGCGGCACTCGATCTGCGCCTCGACCGACAGCGGCACGTGCACGGCCATCTGGTCGCCGTCGAAGTCGGCGTTATAGGCCGAACAGACGAGCGGGTGCAGCTGGATGGCCTTGCCCTCGACCAGGGTCGGCTCGAAGGACTGGATGCCGAGGCGGTGCAGCGTCGGGGCGCGGTTGAGCATGATCGGATACTCGCGCACCACGTCTTCCAGGATGTCCCAGACCACCAATTCCTCGCGCTCGACCATCTTCTTGGCCGTCTTGATGGTGGTGGCCAGGCCCTGCTCCTCGAGCTTCGAATAGATGAAGGGCTTGAAGAGCTCCAGGGCCATCTTTTTCGGCAGGCCGCACTGGTGGAGCCGGAGCTTCGGGCCGACCACGATGACCGAACGGCCGGAGTAGTCGACGCGCTTGCCGAGCAGGTTCTGACGGAAGCGGCCCTGCTTGCCCTTGATCATGTCGGACAGCGACTTCAGCGGCCGGCCGTTGGTGCCGGTGATGGCCCGGCCCCGGCGGCCGTTGTCGAAAAGCGCGTCCACGGCTTCCTGGAGCATGCGCTTTTCGTTGCGGATGATGATGTCCGGCGCGCCGAGCTCGATCAGGCGTTTGAGGCGGTTGTTGCGGTTGATCACCCGGCGGTAGAGGTCGTTTAAGTCCGAGGTGGCGAACCGGCCGCCGTCGAGGGGGACCAGGGGGCGCAGCTCGGGCGGAATGACCGGGATGACCTCCATGATCATCCATTCGGGCTTGTTGCCCGAATCGAGGAAAGCCTCGACGATCTTGAGGCGCTTGATGATCTTTTTCTTCTTGGTCTGCGACTTGGTGGTCATGGACTCTTCGCGCAGCTCGGCGCGGATCTTGACGAGGTCAAGCTCCTCCAAAAGCGAACGCACGGCCTCGGCGCCCATGCCCACTTCCAACGCGTCCTCTCCGCCGTAGTGGTCGATGACCTGGATATACTGCTCTTCGGAAATGACCTGGTACTTGGTGAGGTTGGTGTCTTTCGGGTCCAGCACCATGTAGGAGTCGAAATAGAGGACCTTTTCCAGGTCGACCATGGTCATGTCGAGCAGGGTGCCGATTTTCGACGGCAGGGTCTTCAGGAACCAGATATGAGCAACGGGCGCGGCCAGTTCGATATGGCCCATGCGCTCGCGGCGGACCTTGGAGGCAATGACCTCGACGCCGCACTTTTCGCACACGATGCCCCGGTGCTTCATGCGCTTGTACTTGCCGCAGTTGCACTCGTAGTCCTTGACCGGGCCGAAAATCTTGGCGCAGAAAAGCCCGTCGCGTTCGGGCTTGAAGGTACGGTAGTTGATGGTTTCGGGCTTCTTGACTTCCCCGAAAGACCATTCGCGGATTTTTTCCGGCGCGGCAATGGAAATGCGGATGGATTTGAGCGACCGGCTGGACACGCTGGTCTGGCCAATGCCGCGCATGCTGAACAGTTCGTCCAGAGACATACGGTTACCTCGTATGGCGGGAGGACCCTTCCCGCATCTGGGCCCGGCCGGGGAACCGGCGGGCGTTGGCTAGGCGAAACACGCTGTCGAAGGCCAGTGTCGGCTATGGCATACGGGCCCGGGGTCGGCCTGCCGTGTCTCCCATCCGGATCCGATGCACGGCATCGGACCCGGACGGGCGGCGGGCTCCCGGACGCACAGCCCTAGCGCCGAGGGGGGGCCTTGACTATTTTCTTCTCGTCCTGGATCAGGTCCACGTCGAGGCCAAGGGACATGAGCTCCTTGACCAGGACGTTGAAGGACTCGGGCAGTCCGGCTTCCAGGAAGTTATCGCCCTTGACGATCTTTTCGTACATCTTGACGCGCCCGCCGACGTCGTCGGACTTGACGGTCAGGAATTCCTGCAAGAGGTAGGACGCGCCGTAGGCTTCCAGCGCCCAGACTTCCATCTCACCCAGACGCTGTCCGCCGAACTGGGCCTTGCCGCCGAGCGGCTGCTGGGTGACCAGGGAGTAGGGGCCGGTCGAACGGGCGTGGATCTTTTCGTCGACCAGGTGGTGGAGCTTCAGCATGTACATGCAGCCCACGGTCACGGGACGGTGGAAGGCTTCGCCGGTGCGGCCGTCGTAGAGGGTGACCTTGCCGTCCTCGGGCAGGCCCGCCTGCTTGAGCCAGCCCCACATCTCGTCTTCCGTGGCGCCGTCGAAGACCGGCGTCTTGGCCACGATGCCCTTTTTGAGGGACTTGAGCGCCACGCGCAACTCATCGTCGGACATGGCGTCGATCATGGCCACGGTCGCCGCCTCCGGGAAGACGGCCTTGGCCTCGGCGCGCACGCCCTCCATGGGCTTGCCCGAGGCGACCAGGGCGGCCAGCTGCTTGCCGAGCTCCATGCCGGCCCAGCCGAGGTGGGTCTCCATGATCTGGCCGATATTCATACGCGAAGGGACGCCCAGCGGGTTGAGCACGATATCGACCGGGGTGCCGTCGGCGAAAAAGGGCATGTCCTCTTCCGGCAGGATACAGGACACGACGCCCTTGTTGCCGTGACGGCCGGCCATTTTATCGCCCACGTTGAGCTTTCTTTTGACGGCCACGTAGACCTTGACCATCTTGATGACGCCGGGGGGCAGATCGTCGCCCTCGGTCACCTTCTCGCGCTTCTGGTCGTAGACGCCCTTCACGAAGTGGACGTGGCGGTCGTAGTCGTCGAGCATCTCGGCCACGGCCTCGTTGGTCTCCTTGGAGGCGAAGATGCCGGAGAGCTTTTTCACCGGCAGCTGGTCCAGGATTTCCTGGGTCAGCGGGTGGTTGGCCTCGAGGAGCACCTCGTTTTTCTTGTTCCCCTTGATGGTCTGGAACACGGCCTTGCCGGACACCACGGGCCACAAACGGCGACGCAGGTTGTCGGCGATGGCGTCGATGTGCTGGCCTTCCTTGACATCGATGCTGGCCAGCTCGAAATCCTCGATCTGGCGGGTGCGATCGTCCTTCTCGCCGGAGCGGCGGTTGAAGACGCGCACGTCGATGACCGTGCCCTCGATTCCGGGCGGGACCTTCAGCGACGTGTTTTTCACATCGCGGGCCTTGTCGCCGAAAATCGCGCGCAAAAGCTTTTCTTCCGGAGTCAGCTGGGTCTCGCCCTTGGGCGTGATCTTGCCGACCATGATGTCGTCCGGCGCGACCCGGGCGCCGATGCGGATGATGCCGCATTCGTCGAGGTCGTTTAACATTTCCTCGCCGACGTTCGGGATATCGCGGGTGATCTCCTCGGGTCCGAGCTTGGTGTCGCGGGCCACGACCTCGAATTCCTCGATGTGGACCGAGGTGAAGGTGTCCTCCTTGACCGTCTTTTCGGCGATCAGGATGGAGTCCTCGTAGTTGTAGCCGCACCAGGGCATAAACGCGACCAGCAGGTTCTTGCCGAGCGCCAGCTCACCGTCGCGGATGCCCGGCCCGTCGGCCAGCACATCGCCCTTTTCCACATGCTGTCCGACCCGCACGCGCGGCACCTGGCCGAAGCAGGTGTTCTGGTTGGACTTGTGGTGCTTGAGCAACACATAGGTCTTGGCGCCGCCGGAGGCCGCGGCCACATCGCCGTCGTAGCAGACGACGACGCGCTCGGCATCGGCGTAATGGACGAAGCCCGAGCCCTCGGCCAGCAGGCAGGCGCCGGAATCCTTGGCCACCGGGCCTTCCATGCCCGTGCCGACCAGCGGCTGCTCGCAGCGCAGAAGCGGTACGGCCTGGCGCTGCATGTTGGAGCCCATGAGCGCGCGGTTGGCGTCGTCGTGCTCGAGGAAGGGAATGAGCGCCGCGGAAACGGACACGATCTGGCTCGGCGAAATGTCCATGAGCGTGATCTGCTCGCGCGGGGTCATGATCAGGTCGCCGCGGATACGCGCGCCGACCATGGGGTGCACGAACCGCGAATCGGCGTCGAGCTCGACGTTGGCGCCGGCGATGATCTCGTCGATCTCGCGGGTGGCGTCCAGGTAGACGACCTCGTCGGTCACCTGGCCGTCGCGCACCACCCGATAAGGCGTTTCGATAAAGCCGAAGTCGTTGACCTTGGAATGGGTGGTCAGGGACACGATCAGGCCGATGTTCGGGCCTTCCGGCGTTTCGATCGGGCAGATGCGGCCGTAGTGCGAGGTGTGGACGTCGCGGACCTCGAAGCCGGCGCGCTCACGGGTCAGACCGCCGGGTCCCAGGGCCGACAGGCGGCGCTTGTGGGTGACCTCGGACAGGGCGTTGGTCTGGTCCATGAACTGGGACAGCTGGGAGGTGCCGAAGAACTCCTTGAGGACAGCCGCCACGGGCTTGGGGTTGATCAGGTCATGGGGCATGAGCGTGGCCACTTCCTGCAGGCTCATGCGTTCCTTGATCGCCCGCTCCATGCGCACCAGACCGATGCGATACTGGTTTTCCACCAACTCGCCCACCGGGCGCACCCGGCGGTTGCCCAGATGGTCGATGTCGTCGGCCGGACCGTGGGAATCCTTGAGGAAGGTCAGGTGCTTGACGGCCTTCAGGATGTCGTCGTTGGCCAGGGTGCGGAAATCGAGCGGCTGGTCGATCTTGAGCCGGGCGTTGAGCTTGTAGCGGCCCACGGGCGACAGGTCGTAGTAATCCGGATTGCGGAACAGGTTCTCGAAGAAATTGGCCGCGATTTCCGGGGTCGGCGGCGAGGACGGACGCAACCGACGGTAGATTTCGACCTGGGCCGTGATGGTGTCCGTGGTCTTGTCGAGGACCAAGGTGTCGCGGATCGATGACGAGGTGTCGATGCCCCGGGTATGCAGCACCGGAAGATTGACGATTCCGGCGTCCTTGAGCTTTTCCATCACTTCGGGGGTCAGCTCGTCGGCGGCCTCGACCAGGACCTCGCCCGTGGCCGGATCGGCGATGTCCTCGGCCAGGAACTGTCCGGTCAGGGTGGCGGGATCGACCTCGATCTTCTCGATGCCGGCCTCGAGCATCAGGCGCCAGGCCCGCTTGGTGATGGGCTTGTCCACGGCCACGATGGTGTTGCCGTCGGCGTCGCGCACTTCGGCGTAGGCCTTTTCCTTCCGGTAGAACTCAGGCAGCACCGGACGGAACACACGGGGGCCTTCGACGAAGAAATGCTCGATTTCGTAGAAATAGCGCAGGATGTCGACGCGCGACATGCCCATGGCCTTGAAAAGGATGGTGGCGGGCATCTTGCGGCGGCGGTCGATGCGCACGTACAGGATGTCCTTGTGGTCGTAGTCGAAATCGAGCCACGAGCCACGCATGGGGATCACGCGGCAGGAGTACAGCACCTTGCGGCTGGTGTGGCTCTTGCCGGAATCGTGCTCGAAAATGATGCCCGGGGAGCGCTGGAGCTGGTTGACGATGACGCGCTCGGTGCCGTTGATGATGAACGTGCCCTTCTCCGTCATCAGCGGAACGGTGCCAAAATAGATGACCTGTTCCTTGATGTCGCGGATGGTGCGGTTTTCGGTCTCCTCGTCCACGTCGTAGACGACGAGGCGGACCTTGATGCGCAGCGGGGCTTCGTAGGTCAGCCCCTTGGCGATGCACTCCGGAACGTCGTATTTTGGCTCGCCGATTTCGTAGCTGACATACTCCAGCGAGGCGGTCTTATTGAAGTCCTCGATGGGAAAGACCGAACGGAACACGCCCTCGAGCCCGGCATCCTCCCGGCTGGTGGGGGGGATGTCCTTTTGCAGAAAGAGCTCGTAGGAGTCGATCTGCAGGTTGAGCAGATGGGGAATGGTCAGCGTTTTGACGATCTTGCCGAAATTTTTGGTCAGCTGGGCCATTTTTTCCTCTGTGCAGGGCTACGACGTTGGAAGGGAGTGGGGCTCAGCGCCCCGCATCGGCCTTGCAAGGCGCGCCTGGCGCCGGTTTCGCCCCGGTCCGGCGAGGCTGCGCCGGGGTGGTGGCTACGGAAAGCATTTACAGGATAAAAAGGCAAAAAGAGCGCCCCCGCCCCTGTGGAAAGGGGGCGCTCTTTCACGTCGACAACAAAAACGCGCGGCGCGTTACTTGATTTCGCAGGTCGCTCCGGCTTCATCCAGCTGCTTTTTGGCTTCCTCGGCGTCGGCCTTGGCCACGCCTTCCTTGATGGTGGAGGGCAGCTCGTCGACCTTGGCCTTGGCTTCTTTGAGGCCCAGACCGGTCAGGGCGCGCACGACCTTGATGACGGCAATCTTGTTGCCGCCGGCGGCGGTCAGCACGACGTCGAACTCGGTCTTCTCTTCCTCGGCTGCGGCGGCATCGCCACCGGCGGCGGGGGCGGCCATCATCATGCCCATGGCCGGGGCGGCGGCGGAAACGCCGAACTTCTCCTCAAGCTCCTTGATGAACTGGGAGAGCTCGAGAACGGTCATATTGGCGATGAAATCGACGACTTGTTCCTTGGTGATGTCGGACATGGACTGTTTCTCCTTCAAACGTTCGCTTTGGCGAAAGCCGGCAGGTTACGCGGCTTCCTTTTTGTCCTTGATGGCCGTCAGCGCGTACAACATGCCGCGGATGACGTTCGCAAACAGGCTGACAAAGTTGGTGGGAACGGCGTTCATGGTGCCAAGGGTATGGGCCAGAAGTTCGGGCTTGCTCGGCAGCTTGGACAGCTCGACGACCCCGTTGGAATCGATGAGCGAGCCGCCGAGGCTGGCGTGCTTGACCGTGAACTTCTTGCTGGTCTTGGCGTAGTCCACCAGGGCCTTGGCGGCGACGACGGGATCGTCGTAGCCGAAGGCGATGGCATTGTTTTCCTTCAGGTGATCCTTCAGGATGTCATGGGCGCCGTCTTTCACCGCCAGACGGGCCAGGGTGTTTTTCACAACCTGGTAGTCGATGCCCGCGGCGCGGAGCTTGACGCGCAGTTCGGTCAACTCCTCGACGGTCATCGTCCGAAAGTCGGTGACCACCGCAATGCCGGCACGGTCCGCCTTGGCGCGCAGTTGTTCGATAATCTCGTTTTTTTGCGCACGTTGCACGGTACCTACCTCCACATGCGGGTTGGAGGGCCTTCAAGGGAGCCAAAGCCGAATCTCGGCGGGAAATTAAGGGGGACGTCCCCACCCGCTGTCTCTGACTCGCCTTCCATGCCCTGTTTTATATCGAAAAATCGTCCCTGGCCAAAGGACGCACCTTTGGCCGGGGACAATTGGTTGCCTAAAGGGGGGCTAAAGTTAGCCCTCGAGGAGCTTGCGTACCGACTGGGTGTCCACCTTGATGCCGGGGCCCATGGTCGTGGCCAGGGCCATGGCCTGCAGATAGGTTCCCTTGGCGGCCGAGGGCTTGAGGCGTATGACCGTGTCGATCAGGGCCCGAAAATTGTCGAGCAACTTCTCGGGACCGAACGAACGCTTGCCGAGCGACACGTGGAGCACGCCGGCCTTGTCGACCTTGAACTCCACCTTGCCGGCCTTGAGTTCCTGAACGGCCTTGGCGATGTCGAAGGTGACGGTGCCGGTCTTGGCGTTGGGCATGAGTCCGCGGGGGCCGAGGATCTTGCCGATCTTGCCGACCGAGGCCATCATGTCCGGGGTGGCCACGGCCTTGTCGAAGTCGAGGAAACCGCCCTTGATCTTCTCGATCAGCTCGTCGCCGCCGGCGAAGTCGGCTCCGGCCTCACGGGCCTCGGCTTCCTTGTCGCCCTTGCAGAAGGCGACCACGCGCACGTTCTTGCCGAGCCCATGGGGCAGCGAAACGGCGCCGCGCACCATCTGGTCGGAGTATTTGGGGTTAACGCCCAGGCACAGGGCGACGTCGACGGTCTCGTCGAACTTGGCCACGCCCGTCTTGACGGTCAGAGCCATGGCTTCGTTCAATTCGTATTTGTTCGTGAGGTCAAGGTCTTTGACCGCCTCGCGGTATTTTTTGCCGTGCTTGGCCATTTCGAAATATCCTCTCGCGGTCGTGCCGGTTAGACGATGTCGATACCCATGCTGCGGGCCGTGCCGGAGATGGTGCGGCAAGCCGCCTCCACGTCCTTGGCCGTCATGTCCACGAGCTTGAGTTTGGCTATTTCCTCGATCTGGGCCTTGGTCACCTTGCCCACCTTGGTCTTGTTGGGCTCGCCCGATCCCTTGTCGATCTTGGCGGCCTTGACCAGCAGCACCGAGGCCGGCGGCGTCTTGGTGATGAACGTAAAGGAGCGATCGGCGTAGATGGTGATGAGCGCCGGGATGATGGTGCCCTTCTGCTCCATGGTCTTGGCGTTGAACGCCTTGCAGAATTCCATGATGTTGACGCCGTGCTGACCCAGGGCCGGACCGACCGGCGGAGACGGGTTGGCCGAGCCGGCCGGAAGCTGCAATTTGACCTTGGCGACGATCTTCTTGGCCATGATGCGTATCCTTAAACGGGCGACGCCCGTTAGTTTTTGCTCACCTGCACGAAATCGAGCTCCACCGGCGTCTGCCGCCCGAAGATGGATACCGAGACGCGAAGTTTGCCCTTGTCGTAGTTGACGTCCTCGACAACGCCGTTGAAGCCGCCGAAGGGACCGTCGATGACGCGGACGTCGTCGCCCCGCTCGAAATGATACTTGGGTCTGGGCTGCTCCTGACGGCTGACCATCAGGTTCAAAATCTTGTCAGCCTCGCTGTCGCGCATGGGCGTGGGCTGGTTCTTGCCGCCGATGAATCCGGTCACGCGGGGAATGGACTGCACAAGGTGCCAGGAGTTGTCGTTCATGGCCATCTTGACCATGACGTACCCCGGGTAGAACTTGCGGGTGGAGGTCCGCTTCTCCCCCTTGACCAATTCGATGACCTTTTCCGTGGGAACGACGACTTCCTCGATGCTCCCGCCATCCTGGCCGGTGCGCATCATCTCGCGGATGGTCTGCTCCACACGGTTCTCGAAACCCGAGTAAGTGTGGACTATATACCACCGCGCGGGTACGCGCTGTTCGCCGGAGCCTTCCTGTTCGGTCATGATCGATCCCGTTACGATAGAATGAACGCGACAAGCCTGGACAGGGCCATGTCGACGACACCGAGGTAAATGGCCATTATGACGCTGAAAACCAATACGGCGACGCCGGTCTTGACGGTTTCCTGGCGGGTGGGCCAGGTCACCTTTTTCAGTTCGACCTTGGACTGCTCGAAAAATTCCTGGGCCGCCTTGGCGTAACCCATCATGGATTTTCCGGACTTGGCCGGGGCCTCCGCCTTGGCGGTGGACTTGCCAGCCGCAGCCTTGAGGGGCTTGTCAGCGCCCTGGGCTGCCTGTGTCTTTTCTTTGGCCATGACCTCGCCTTGCTCGAATAATGGCAGGGCAGGAGGGATTCGAACCCCCAGCCCTCGGATTTGGAGTCCGATGCTCTACCGTTGGAGCTACTGCCCTGCGTTAATACCCGGCGCCTACTTGGATTCCCGATGGACCGTATGCTTATGGTCGAACGGGCAATACTTCTTCACCTCGAGGCGGCCGGTGGTATTCTTCTTGTTTTTTTCTGTCGAATAATTCTTGCGCTTGCACTCGGTGCACTGCAACTGGATGTTGATACGCATCACTTACTCCACGATTTCAGAGACGACGCCGGCACCGACGGTCCGGCCGCCTTCGCGAATGGCGAAGCGCAGGCCCTTCTCCATGGCGATGGGGGCGATCAACTCCACGTTGAACGTGGCGTTGTCGCCGGGCATCACCATTTCGACGCCCTCGGCCAGGGTCACGACGCCCGTGATGTCGGTCGTGCGGAAATAGAACTGGGGACGGTAGCCGGTGAAGAACGGGGTGTGGCGGCCGCCCTCTTCCTTGTTGAGAACGTAGACCTCGCCCTTGAACTTGCGGTGCGGGGTGATGGTGCCGGGCTTGGCCAGAACCTGGCCGCGCACGACATCGTCGCGCTTGACACCGCGCAGCAGCACGCCGACGTTGTCGCCGGCCTGGCCCTGGTCGAGAATCTTGCGGAACATCTCGACGCCGGTGCAGGTGGTCTTGACCGTGTCCTTGATGCCGACGATCGCCACTTCGTCGCCCACGGTGATGATGCCGCGCTCGACACGACCAGTGACGACGGTGCCGCGACCGGAGATGGAGAACACGTCCTCGATGGGCATGAGGTACGGCTTGTCGATGTCGCGCTTGGGCTCAGGAATGTAGGTGTCGCAGGCGTCAAGCAGCTCGAAGATCGGCTTGGCGTCCGGGCTGTCCGGGCCTTCGGCCTCCAGGGCCTTCAGGGCCGAACCCTTGATGATCGGGATCTCGTCGCCGGGGAAGCCGTACTTGGTGAGCAGCTCGCGCACTTCGAGCTCGACGAGTTCGAGCAGTTCGGGGTCGTCGACCAAGTCGACCTTGTTCATGAAGACGACGAGCTGGGGCACGCCGACCTGACGGGCGAGCAGGATATGCTCACGGGTCTGGGGCATAGGGCCGTCGGTTGCGGCCACCACCAGGATGCCGCCGTCCATCTGGGCGGCGCCGGTGATCATGTTCTTGATGTAGTCGGCGTGACCGGGGCAGTCGACGTGCGCGTAGTGCCGCTTTTCGGTCTCGTATTCGACGTGGGCCGTGGCAATGGTAATGCCGCGTTCCTTTTCCTCGGGGGCCTTGTCGATCTGATCGAAAGGAACGTATTCGCCAAAACCCTTGAGGCTGGCCAGGCGCGTAATGGCGGCCGTCAGCGTGGTCTTGCCGTGGTCGATGTGCCCGATGGTACCGATGTTGACGTGCGGCTTTTTCCGCTCAAATTTCGCCTTGCCCATGTCGTCCCCCTAAGCAGCGGTTTGACTTCGAATTTTTATGGTGAATTTGGATATGGAGCCCACGACCGGATTTGAACCGGTGACCTCTTCCTTACCAAGGAAGTGCTCTACCGACTGAGCTACGTGGGCCTTTATAAAATGCGTAGGACACGGGCGGCACTGGAGCGGGAAACGAGACTCGAACTCGCAACCCTCAGCTTGGAAGGCTGATGCTCTAGCCAATTGAGCTATTCCCGCGTATATCACACGTAGTACATGCGACAGGTCTACCTGTCTCCTACAGCATTCGCGCGTTATGGTGGAGGGGGGTGGATTTGAACCACCGAAGGCGTACGCCGACAGATTTACAGTCTGTTCCCTTTGGCCACTCGGGAACCCCTCCGCTCTGGAGCTGGCGATGGGACTCGAACCCGCAACCTGCTGATTACAAATCAGCTGCTCTGCCAGTTGAGCTACGCCAGCGCCCAAGAGGCAGCTAGTTAGCTCGGCAAAGCCGGGTTGTCAAGTCTTTTTCGTTCGCTCACGGCCACATCCGCTTCAGGCGGACGCGAAGTGGGTTTATTACGCTGGAGCCTTACCCTTGGCAACAACTTTTTTCCAAATCCGCTTTTTTTTTCGTCTCCCCTGCCGACCGCCTTTGCCGCCCGCGTTGCCAAGGCGCGCGATTTTCCGTAGGAACCATAACGATAAAGACCGAACCCAAACCTTCCACCCATCGAGTGCTGCGTGAAAAACATGGAAAAGCATCATCGATTTTCCTTTTGGTACGTGCTCATCGCCATATGGGGCGTTTTGCTGCTCAACAACTTCATCGTCACCACCTACGGCCCCAAAAACCTGCCCTATTCCGAATTCCTGAAAAAGCTCCAGGCCGGCGACATCACCGAGGTGTCCATCACCGGCGACGTCATCGCCGGCACCATGAAGGTGCCGGACGCGCAAACCAAGGAACCCAAGGACGAGGAATTCGTCACCCGCCGGGTCGCCCAGGACCTGTCCAACGAACTGGCCAAATACAACGTCCATTTCCGGGCCCAGCCCGAATCCACCTTCCTGCGCGACATCCTGTCCTGGATCATCCCCATCATGATCTTCTTCGGCATCTGGTATTTCCTCATGCAGCGCATGAATCCGGGAGCCGGCGTCATGGCCTTCGGCAAGAACAAGGCCCGGGTCTACGCCGAGAAGGATCTCTCCACCCGCTTTGCCGACGTGGCCGGCTGCGACGAGGCCAAGGCCGAGCTCGTGGAGATCGTCGACTACCTGAAGACCCCGGACCGCTTCCGGCGGCTCGGCGGCGAGATGCCCAAGGGCGTGCTTTTGATCGGCCCGCCGGGCACGGGCAAGACGCTCCTCGCCCGGGCCGTGGCCGGCGAGGCCGGTGTGCCGTTTTTCTCCATCTCCGGCTCGGAATTCGTGGAAATGTTCGTGGGCGTGGGCGCGGCCCGGGTGCGCGAGCTTTTCACCCAGGCCAAGGAAAAGGCCCCGTGCATCATCTTTATCGACGAGCTCGACGCCATCGGCAAATCCCGGGCCGGGGCCATCGTCGGGGGGCATGACGAGCGGGAGCAGACCTTAAACCAGCTGCTGGTCGAAATGGACGGCTTCGACCCGCGCGTGGGGGTCATCATCATGGCCGCCACCAACCGGCCCGAGACCCTCGATCCGGCGCTGCTGCGGGCCGGGCGCTTCGACCGGCAGGTGCTGGTGGACAAGCCGGACGTGGCCGGGCGCGAGGCGATCCTGCGCGTCCACGCGGCCAAGGTCATCCTGGCCCCCGAGGTGGACCTTTCGGTCATCGCCCGCAAGACGCCGGGATTTTCCGGGGCCGATCTGGCCAACGCCATCAACGAGGCGGCGCTTCTGGCCGCGCGCAAGGACAAGGACGCGGTGGGCATGGCCGACCTGGAGGAGGCCGTGGACCGCATCATGGGCGGCCTGGAAAAAAAGAACCGCGTCATCAACCCCAAGGAGAAGCAGGTGGTGGCCTACCACGAGGCCGGCCACGCCGTGGTGGCCACCTGCACGCCCGGAGCCGACGCGGTGCACAAGATTTCCATCGTACCACGCGGCATCGGGGCCCTTGGCTGGACCCAGCAACTACCGACCGAGGACCGCTACCTCATGACCCAGACGGAACTGCTCGGCAAAATCGACGTGCTGCTTGGCGGACGCGGGGCCGAGCGCCTGATTTTCGGGGAAATCTCCACCGGGGCGCACAACGACCTGCAACGGGCAACCGACATCGCCCGGGCCATGGTGGCCGAGTACGGCATGGGCAGGACGCTCGGACCGGCCACCTTTCCGCGACAGAGTCGGCCGGTCTTTCTGGGCACCGAGCAAAGCGGGCTGGCCGGCCGGGAATATTCCGAAGCCACGGCGGCCAAGCTCGACGCCGAGATCAAGGAGATCCTGGAAGCGTCGCAGGGCCGCGTGGCCGAGCTTCTGGCCGACAAGAAAGAGCTGTTGGAAAATATCGCCAAGACGCTGCTGGAAACGGAAACCATCGACGAGACGCAGTTTAGGGCCCTGGTGGAGGCGGCCGAAAGCGCCCCCGCGGCCTAGCGCCTTCCTTTCGGGCGATAAAAAAGGCGGGCTTTCCTCTCCTTCGGGTTGGGGAAAGCCCGCCTTCGCGCTTCAGGCCGCCCGCGCAGGGAACAGCCCGGGCGCGGACGATCCCTACGACGCTGTCGACGGCGTCGTGACTGGCGGCGTCGGGGTCGGAGCCGGTGGTGTCGGAGCCGGCGAGGCGAGCGCGGCCGCTGCATTTTCCCTGCTCTGCATCATGTGCGATTTCTCGGCACTGCCCACGCTCGATCCGAAGAAATATTGCACGACCGCGGTGAAGGCCGTGACCAGCGCACCGACCAGGAAGGAAAACTGCGGATTGTTGTTATGCGCATCGCCCATTTTATAAAACAAGTACAATCCGACAAAGAACCCCAACACCACCAACCCGCCCACAATCATTTTCGCCCATAAATTGAGCGCCTTGAGATTGTCATAGTCCCGCACGTCGATGGCGCCCATGTTGATCCGGGCCTGACGCTGCTCCAGCGCCTGCAAGGCGCTGACCCTTTCCAGCCACAGCAAAATGTCCTTGTTCGCCGCCGCCAGTTTCTCCTTGTTGTTCGGATCGCCGGCGGCCGCAAGCAACTTGTCCAGGTCGCAGGACTCGCCGCAGGCCTTGGCCCAGACATCCACGGCCAACTTGATGCAGGCCTCGTTGCCGGCCATGCGCAGGCATCTGGCCAGAAACGGCGCCTCCCCCTCCACGGCTTTCGCCAGTTCCTCATACGTCGCCATTACGCCTCCTCGAGCCGGTTGGTCGCGGCCCAATCACACAAGTGGCAGCGCGTCGGCGTCATCTTTGACACACCTTCCCCGGCCAACGGGCCAGAAGCCCCCCTGACCCATGGTACTATCATGGCATACCATATATCCTATATCAAATAGAAAATACGTCTCTATGAAAACCCACAAAAAAAATTGTCGCAGGCGACCGCGGGTTCCTTCAGCTCCTCCCTGCGTCTCGGCGCAGGAAAAGCAGGCTGCCCCGGCCGCGACGCGCCAGCCGCCAGCCGGGGTCGGCGGCCAGAGCGGCGGTGACCGGATCGTGCACGCTTAAAAGGATCACGTCCGGCGGGTAGGCATCGAGAAATTCCCGCCAGCCCGGCTCGGCATTGATAAAGCGGAAATAGGCCTCATGGACCGGGCGCGGATAGACCGTCTCGTAGCGGCCGTCCATGGCCACCTTGACCGCCGGATAGTCGTTCCAGGACAGCCACTCGCCCCAGTTGAAATGGGCCAGCACCCTACCGTTGAGACGATGATGCTCCCGCAGCCAGGCGACCGCGCCCACGGGGTAGGAAAAAGCCCCCGCCCCCGGCGCGTCGCAGTCCGGGGCCGTGATGCGCCAGGGCGTCGCCAGCACGAGGTTGACGGCAAGGACCGCCACGAGCCCCCCGAGCGCCACGGGCAGCCAGCGAACGCGCTCGGCCAGCCGGGCCAGGCCCGGCCCGGCCTCCAGCCGCTTGCCGTCGGCGAAGATCGACGGAAGCAGCGCGGCAAAAGCCAGAATGAAAAATATCTGGTGGCGCAGATGCCCCATGGCCATCCAGGCCGTCACGCCAAGGACCAGCCAGTCGGTCAGGTCGCGGTGGCGGCGTTTGATCAGGAAAAACGTGGCCAGCGCGGCCATGCCCAGAAATATCCAGGCGTTTACGGCCAGCCCGCCCATGCTGAGCGCCCGCCAGACCGAGGCCCACTCGGCCACATCCGGCCGGGGAAGGCGTATGGCCGCGAACAGATAGGTCCAATAGTCGAGCCCATACGGATTCAGCAGCGTCGCCAGGGCGCAGGCGAGCGCGCAAACGGCAATGGGGAAAACGCCGCGCCGCTTTTGCAGCGCCCCGGCCGCGTACAGCCCGACCAGCCCGAGCCCGGCCAGAAAGCCGCCGTGCAGATTGGCCCAGACGAGCATCATGAGCGGCAGCCAGGCCAGCCGCTTCCACTTCCCGTCCGCGCGAAAGGCTTCCAGCCGCCACAGGAACACGGCGAAAAACAGGTAGGTGAAAATCTGCGCCCGGGCCGGGGCGAAGCCGATCACCAGCAGCTCGCCGGCAACGAAGCAGAACAGGCCGCTGGTCACGGCATCGGCCCGCCGGGTCCGGGCAGCGGCGAAGACGCCCAGGCAGACCCCGGCAGCGGCGAGGTAGCGCAGGGCCTGGATGCCGGCCATGCCGCAGGCGGTCAAAAGCGGATAGTAGACGACGCCGGTCAGCCACTCGTGGTAGACCCACGGTGTCAGCGTCGGGGTGTAGGCAAAGACGTCCTTATACGGAAAACCCTGCTGCCAGAAGAGACGGCCGAAGGCGAGGTAGCCCCAAAGATCGAAGTCGGCGGCGGTCAGGGCCAGCCTGCCCGCCACCAGCAGCGCCGGCACGGCCACGGCAAGGGCCAGCAGGACTTTTTCCCTGGTCGAACGCGGCGGCATGGGACCTCACTTTCCCGGCCCGGACCGGACCGTTACCTGAATATCCGGTCCTAGCTTACGGCCTGGGGGCGAGGCAACATGCGAGGCCGGGCTCAGGTGGGCTTTCGCCCCTCCACCACCCGATCATGGCCGGCCAGATCGCGGCGCACGGTCACATCCGCGAAACCGGCTTCGACCAGGATGGCGGCGGCATCCGGCCCCTGCTCCCAGCCGATTTCGACGAGCAGCCAGCCGCCCGGGGCGAGCCGGTCAAAGGCTGTCCGCGCCACCACCGGCACGGCCTCGAGCCCGCTTTCTCCGGGCACCAGCGCTCCTTGCGGCTCGAAATCGCGCACCTCGAAGGAACAGGCCCGGTACTCGGCCGCGCTCACATACGGCGGGTTGGAAACGACAAGCCCGTAGCCGCCCTGGCGCACCGGCAAGGCGGCAAAATCCGCTTCCACGAAATCGAGCCGGCCGTCCACGCCATGGCGCGCGGCATTGCCCCGGGCAACCGCCAGCGCCCCGGCGCTTTTATCCAACGCCAAGCCGGTTGCAAGCGGCCACTTGACGGCCAGGGTCACGGCCAGACAGCCCGAGCCCGTGCCGAGGTCGGTAAAGCTCCCCGGCCCGTCGCCCGCAAAAAGCTCCAAGGCGCGGTCGACGAGGCCCTCAGTCTCCGGGCGCGGGATGAGGGTGTCGGGGGAGACGGCAAAGGAGAGTCCGTAGAATTCGCGCTCGCCGAGCAGATAGGCCACGGGCTCGCCCTGGCCGCGCCGGGCGACAAGAGGCCGGTAGGCATCCAACTCGGCGGGCACAAGCGGTCGGTCCATGGCCAGAATCAGCCCCAACCGGTCGAGCCCCAACGCATGGGCGAGGAGGAGCTGGGCCGAGAGCCGGGGCGCATCCACGCCCTTTTCGGCCAGGTACGATTCCGTTTTTTTGAGGAGTTCGCGGACAGTCATAAGAAGAATGCCTCGGGCGGTCGGCGGGAAGGAGAGCGTCTCAGGGAAAAAGTCTCTTTGTTGTCGGCCGGCGGGAGGGTTTGTCGGACGCGCGCGGCGCATATTTGAAGAATACGCCTTCGCGTCCGCCAACCCCTTCCCCGCCGACTCCGGCCATACGCCCCATACTTGAAGGCAGGCCGTACCCCACTTCAAAGCCACCATTGTTCAGGCACGCCCCCAGCTACCTTTCAAAAAGTTTTTGAAGGGGGTCCAGGGGGAAACTTTTTTCAAAAAGTTTCCCCCTGGCCGCCGGAGGCATCATCTATCCCTTATCCCTTCATCAACTAGGCGGCGTCGGCCTGGGCCTTGAGGGCTTCGGACTGGTAGTGGGCGATGAGGCCGTCGAAAAGCTCGTCAAGGTCGCCTTCGAGCACGGCTTCGAGCTTGTAGAGCGTCAGGTTGATGCGGTGGTCGGTGACGCGGCTTTGGGGAAAATTGTAGGTGCGGATACGTTCGGAGCGGTCGCCGGAGCCGACCTGGGAGCGTCGGTTGGCTTCCTGTTCCAGGCGCTGCTTTTCCTGCTCGGCCTGAAGCAGCCGGGAACGCAGCACCTTGAGGGCCTTGGCCTTGTTTTTGTGCTGCGACTTCTCGTCCTGGCAGATGACGACGAGGCCTGTGGGGATATGGGTGACGCGCACGGCCGAGTCGGTGGTGTTGACGCTCTGGCCGCCGGGGCCGCTCGAGCGGTAGACGTCGATGCGCAGGTCATTGGGGTCGATGGCCACGTCGACTTCCTCGGCTTCGGGCATGATGGCCACGGTCACGGCCGAGGTATGGATGCGGCCCTGGGATTCGGTGGCCGGCACGCGCTGCACGCGGTGCGCCCCGGACTCGTATTTGAGCCGGCTGTAGACCTTGTCCCCGGAGATGTTGGCGATGACTTCCTTGAACCCGCCGGAGCCGGTTTCGGAGGAACTCATGATCTCGACCTTCCAACGCTTCGTTTCGGCGTAGCGGCTGTACATGCGGAAGAGGTCTCCGGCGAAAAGCGCTGCTTCCTCGCCGCCGGTGCCGGCCCGGATTTCCAGCAGGATGTTTTTCTCATCCATGGGGTCCTTGGGCAAAAGCAGCAGCTTGAGGCGCGCTTCCAGTTCCGGCAGCGCTTCCCTGATGGTCTTGACCTCGGCCATGGCCAGTTCCCGCATTTCCGGGTCCGGGTCCTGGGCCAGCTCGGTATTTTCCTCAAGGTCCCGGGTAAGGCGCTTGTGCTCCCGGAAACCCTCCACCACCTCGGCCAGGTCGGCGTGGGCCTTGGCCAGCTTGCGGTAGCGCTCCTGGTCGTCCACGACCGTAGGGTCGGAGAGCTGTTTTTCCAGATCCTCGTACTTGCGCTCAAGGCTTTCCAGTTTGGCGAACATGCGACATCTCCGGAGCGAAGAACCGGGACGCTTTCAAAAAAAGCGCTCCCGGCTTGGGGTTGGCAAAGACCGGCCCGTGCGGGCGCGGGGTCAGGAAGCGGGCTGGCGCTCAACCGCGCCGCGCAGCGCGGCCAGAGCCACCTCGAGTTGCCGGTCGTCCGGCTCCTTGGTGGTGAGCAGCTGCATGAAGAGCCCGGGGGCCGAGATCAGGCGGCAGACGACGTTCGTGCGAAACTTTCCGGCGATCTTGATGACTTCGTAGGCCACGGCGCTGACGGGAACCATGAGCACGAGCTTCATGGCCACGATGTAGGCCTGTTTGATCCAGGTCGTGGCCGGGGCGTAAAAGGTCAGCAGCCAGGGCACCAGAAAGGCGTACAGCACGATGGAGATGGCCAGGACGAAGAGCAGAAAGGCCGTACCGCAGCGGGGATGGAGCCTGGAAAAGTCGCGGGCCCCGGCCGGGGTCAGGGGCGCGCCCTGTTCGTAGGCCCAGATGACCTTGTGCTCGGCCCCGTGGTACTGAAACACCCGGCGCACGTCCGGCAGGTAGGAGATGGCCGCGATGTAGCCCACGAAGAGGACCATCTTGAAAAAGCCATCCCAGATGTGGAAGCTTAACGCCTCCACTCCCCCGGAAAATCCGGCCGCCTTCATGCCGAGCGAAAAGAGGTGCGGCGTGACGACGAAAAGCAGCAGCGCGAAGCCGATGGATGCGGCCAGGGTGAGCCCCATGGCCATGGGGGAGAGCTCCTCCTCATCGTCTTCCACCGCCACCTGGGCCGAATAATTCAGGGCCTTGATGCCGTTGACCAGCGTTTCGAGCAGGATGGGAAAGCCGCGCACAAAGGGCTTTTTGAGCCACTTGGCGGCGGTCAGGGAAAACCACGGGCGCACGTCGAGCAGGATGTCGCCGCCGGGCTTGCGCACGGCAATGGCCAGACGCTCCTGGTCACGCATCATGACCCCTTCCATCACGGCCTGTCCGCCGACGGTCGGGGCGGCCACGAGCAGAGGCAAAAGGAAACGCGCGCGTTTCATGGGAGATTTCCCAGACCTTGCGCCGGGCGCTGGCCGCCCGGCGGCTGCAACAGGACTTTCCAGCGGACTAGTCCTTCTTCTCGAACTTGGCGTACTTTTTGCGGAAACGGTCGATACGGCCGGCGGTGTCGAGGAAACGCTGCTTGCCGGTGTAAAACGGATGGCAATTGGAGCAGACTTCCACGAGCATCAGCTCGCCCTTGGTGGACAGGGCCTTTTCTTCGTAACCGCAGTTGCAGCGGATGGTGGCAGTGTAGACTTTCGGGTGGATATCTTTTTTCATCTTCCGACTCCTTGAAAGTGACCCTTTCGGGAAAGCGAAATCAAGTAACGCCTTTTCCCGGGGTTGGCAAGCGCCCGGAAGCGGATTTTCCGCACCGGGGTACTGACCGTTTCGGTGCGGGCCGCCTTTGAGCTTTGCCGCCCTTCATGGTACCCAGACGCGTCCCCATTCCATACCCAAGGATCAAGCATGTCCATACGCACGAAAAACACCGTTTGCTCCGACATCCTGCGCGCCCGCGCGGCCGAACTGGCCGACGCCGAAGGGCTCACTCCGCAGGCCATCTTCGCCGCCGTGGACGCCGGCACCATGGTCGTCCTGGCCAACCCCGCCCACAAGGGCGTCATCCCCACGCTGATCGGCCAGCCGGCCAAAGTCAAGGTCAACGCCAACATCGGCACCTCCATGCTCGTCACCGACGTGGCCATGGAATTGCAAAAAGCCAACCTGGCCAAAAAAGCCGGGGCCCACGCCCTGATGGACCTGTCCACCGCCGGCGACCTGACCGCCATCCGCCGCCAGATCCTCGATGCCGTGGAGTTGCCGCTCGGCACGGTGCCGCTTTATGCCGTGGCCCAGCGCCATCTGGCCAAGGGCAAGGACCCGAGCGATTTCACCGAGGCCGAGATCATCGCCGAGATTGCCGAACAGGCCGCGGCCGGTGTGGATTTCATGACGCTGCATTGCGGCGTGACGCGGCTCGGAGCCGAGCTTGCCGCCGAATCCGGACGCATCACCGGCATCGTGTCGCGCGGCGGCTCGATACTCGGCCGCTGGATGCGCCGCCACGACGCGGAAAACCCCTTTTTGACGCGCTACGACGACATTCTCGACATCTGCCTGGCCCATAACGTGACCATCAGCCTCGGCGACGGCCTGCGTCCCGGCTGCGGGGCCGACGCCGGCGACGCGGCCCAGTGGGAAGAGGTCATAAACCTCGGCCGGCTGGCTCGCCGGGCCAGGGAGCGCGGCGTCCAGGTCATGATCGAAGGCCCCGGCCACGTGCCGCTCCATCTGGTCCAGAGCCAGATCCAGGGCATCAAGCGCCTGACCGACGGCGCGCCGCTCTACGTGCTCGGGCCCCTGACCACGGACTGCGCCCCGGGCTACGACCACATCGCCGGGGCTATCGGCGGAGCCATGGCCGCCTATTTCGGCGCGGATTTTCTGTGCTACCTGACCCCGGCCGAGCACCTCACCCTGCCCGGACCGGAGGACGTCTGGGCCGGCATCAAGGCCAGCCTGGTCGCCGCCCAAAGCGCCGAAACGGCCCTTGGCCGCCCCGCCGCCGTGGCCCGCGACCTCGGCATGTCCAAGGCCCGGGCCGACCTGGACTGGGAAGCCATGGCCGGCTTCGCCCTGGACCCGGATCTCTTGCACAAGCGCCGGGCCATGCACAGCCAGGAAAAGGAATGCGCCATGTGCGGCGCGCTTTGCGCCATGCGCATGATGACCGGCGACAGCTTCACCTGCGACGCAAAGGACAAGGATACGTCCGAATAACCAAGGTCGAACGCCCCGCGGAGGAGCCATGCACACCCTCGTATTGCTGCGGCACGGACAAAGCGCCTGGAACCTGGAAAACCGCTTCACCGGCTGGACCGACGTGGGCCTGACCGACCAGGGCCGGGCCGAAGCCCAAAGCGCCGCCAAACTGCTCACGGACGGCGGCTACGACTTCGACGCCTGCCTGACCTCGGTGCTCTCCCGGGCCATCATGACCCTCGACATCGTGCTCGAGGGCATGGACCGGCTGTGGCTCCCGGTGGAGAAATCCTGGCGCTTAAACGAACGGCACTACGGGGCGCTGCAAGGCCTCAACAAGTCCGAGATGGCGGCCAAATACGGCGAGGAACAGGTCTTCGTCTGGCGCAGAAGCTTCGACACCCGCCCGCCGGAACTGACCCCCGATGACCCGCGCTTCCCCGGCCACGACCGACGCTACGCCGGCCTGACCGACGCCGAACTGCCGCGCACCGAATGCCTCAAGGACACCGTGGCCCGCGTCCTGCCCTACTGGCACGACGTCATGGCCCCGGCCATCCAGGCTGGCAAACGCCTGCTCGTGGCCGCCCACGGCAACTCGCTGCGCGCCCTGGTCAAATACCTGGACAACATCGACGACGCGGATATCAGCCAGCTCAATATCCCAACCGGCGTGCCGCTGGTCTACGAACTCGACAACAGCCTCAAGCCCATACGCCACCACTACCTCGGCGACCCCGACGCCATCGCCAAAAGCATGGCCGCCGTCGCTGCCCAGGGCAAGGCGAAGTAAAACAATGCCTCCGGCGGCCAGGGGGAAACTTTTTGAAAAAAGTTTCCCCCTGGACCCCCTTCAAAAACTTTCACAAGGGATATCGAGGAATATCGGGGAGTCACCCGATGTGAAGAGAGCGGTCGGCGTTTCTTTGGAAACAATGACCGCTCTCTTTCTTGATGAGCAATAGCGACAAGAAAGAATGTTGGGGAGGGTGAAGCCTGCAACGCCACGGGGCTTGACGATTGAAGACTCCCCTTGGCCGGTGATGCTTATCGTTCCCGACATGGGCCGTATGAGCAGGGTCGGCGGGGGGCAGGCCGGGCACGAAGGCGTATTCTTCAAATATGCGCCGCACGTGGCCGCCCTGCCCCCCGCCGACCAACCTGCCAACCTGCCAACAGAGATCAAAAACGGACCATCCACAGACCACTACCACTTGCCTATCATGGGCCAAACGCGCCCCCGAAGAACAGCCACATCACCAAAGTCGGCCGGGGGGCTGGTCGGGCGCGAAGGCGTATTCTTCAAATATGCGCCGCACGCGGCCGCCCAGCCCCCCGGCCGACCAACCTGCCATATCATATCGCCAACAAACAAGCCTACCAAACCGGGGAAGGGAAGGATTAAGGATTATCCTCGAAGGGGGCCAGGGGAGGCGACGCCTCCCCTGGCTGGCAACGCGATCAACAAGATCAATGCGATCAACGCGGCGGGCAGGGCCCCTGCACCGGCACGTAGACCACCTGATCACCCTGGAACTGCTGGATATAGCAGGTATTGTTGTAATTATAGTAGGTCATGCCGGCCACGGTGAGCGCCACGGCCGCCGCAGGCAGGGCCCACAGCCAGGGGCCGGGGCCGAGGGGGGGACGAGGTCCCCAACCGGGACCGGGCACCGGAACCGGAACCGGACCGACGGGGCGCGGCCCCCAACCAGGACCGGGCACCGGAACCGGACCGACAGGACGCGGCCCCCAACCGGGACCGGGCACCGGGCGCGGACCGGGAATAGGTCCGGGCACAGGGCCACGGGGCCCCGGGCCGAAGCCGGGCGCGACCGGAACCGGACCGTGCATGGGCGCGAATCCCGGGCCGCCGGGACGCGCCGCAGGCGGACGCACGCTCGGGCGCGGCGCGGCCGGTGGGCCGCCGCCGAAACGCAAGCCGCCAGGAGCCCCTCCCATACGGGGCGCACCCCCTCCCATGCGGGGCCCTCCCCCGCCGCCGAAATGCGGACCACCGCCTCCGCCCAGGCGGGCCTCGGCGTTGCCGGTGAAAAGCCCGGTGAGCGTCAACAGCCTGGAGGCGTCGAACACCAGACTCAGGGCCGCGGCCAGCACCAGAACGGACGAAATTCCTCGATAAAGGCGTAAGCGTCTCACGACCGCCTCCTTACTCGGGTTTGCCCTGGCCCTTGGTTGCCAGGGGCAGGAACTCTATCCGCTGCATGCCCTTGACCGGGGTGAAGGTGAAAAGGCCGGACGGCAGTTTCGGATGCAGGTTCCAGTCCGAAAACGTCGCCGCGTACTGGGGCCAGCCCGGGACGTCCTTGTCGTTGAGGACGAACTTGCGCGGCAGCGGCATCTTGCCCTGTTCGATCCACACCTGCCAATCGGCGCTCTTCTGGGTGAAGGCCAGATGGTCGCAGACCTTGCCGGCGGCCATGTGATTGCCCACGAAGTCGCCCGTGCGCACGTTGTGCAAAAGCGCGACGCAGGGCGCGGCATCGACGAAATCGCTCAGCGGCGCCGAAAGACCGTATTTTTCGGCCAGCATGTCGGTGGTGGCGTCGATGGTTGCCGGAGCCTCGGTCACGGCGTAAACGCCCCGGTCGCGGTCGACCAGGGTCACGGTCTTGCCGTCATAGAAGTACTCCCGATCGCAGTCGTCGCCGACGACATGGGAATAGGCCTTGTTGGGGCGCTCGATAGCCACGGTGGCTTTTCGGGAAATCTGGATGGTCTGGCCGTTGGGATAGACAAGTTCGGTGAGGATGTCGGCGGTAAAGGAAAATTTCTTCTGGGCCTTCAAGAAATCGCACATGGCCGTAATCGGTCCGGATGCCGCCGGGGTGATGTCCGCCGTCGCGGGCTGGGCCGGTTTCGCCCCCGAATCCCCGGATGCGGCGGCATGGGCCGCCGGCGCAACGGCCAGCGCGACGAGCAGGCCGAGGATCCAATACAGGTGACGCATGGAAACCTCCTTGCCGGCCCGTCGGGCAACACGCCGCACGGACCGTTTGATTATTTCATTTTGTTAGAGGACGGCCCATGTGTTGTCAACGCCAGGCAAAAAAACGGAATTGCACCATGCGCCGCCCCGTCGATACGGCGCGCGCCGCCCCGAAACCGCAACGTTGCGGGCAGTCGGGCATTGCCTGCGCGGCCCGGCTGTTTTACCCAGAAGACGAAGGCGTCGGAGGGAGGCGTCATGTTGTGGGAATGCATCACACTGCTGCGCGACCGGGGTTCGCGCCAAGCCAGGCGTTTCGGCCATGACCGCGAAGCCGTGGCCATCGCCGCCCGGCACCGTCGCTGCCGCGTCGCCTGGGAGCCCCATCTGGAAGCGGCCAAAGATCTCGTGCTGACGGCCGCCGACACGGCCCCCGGCCGGGATACGGCCGTCATCCTGGGCTCGGGCCTGTGCCTGGACGTGCCCGTGGAGGGGCTTTGCGCCCGTTTCCGCCGGGTGATTCTCGTCGACGCCCATCACCCCCGGCCGGCCAGGAAGCTCGCCCGGAACCACCCCAATCTCCGTCTGGTCACGGCCGACGTCACCGGCATGGGCGAGACCGTCGCCCGCGCGGCCGCCGCCGGCCGCCCCCTGCCCGACCCGACGCCCCCGCCCGATCCCCTGCCCGGCCTGCGGGCGGACTTCACCATCTCGCTCAACCTCGCCTCCCAGCTCCCCATCCCTTTTTATAAGGTATTGGACGGCCGGGTTCCGGCCGAGTACCTCAAACGGTTCGGCCGGGGGCTGATCGAGGCCCACTTCGCCTGGCTGGAAGGACTGCCCGGACGGGTCGGGCTGGTGTGTGACCGGATGTGGGAGGAAGTGGACGGCGACGGGGCGGTGGTCGAAAGCCGCGACGCCCTGGAAGGCGCGCAGCCGCCCGAGCCGGATCGGACCTGGATATGGGACATCGCCCCTCGGCCCGAGGAGTCGCACTGCTACGACCGCCGCAACCACGTGTGGGGCTATCTGGATTTCACCGCCGCCCGGCGCGGGGCGCGTGCGGCGGGAGCCGGGTCGCAAGGAACGTAAAAAAAGGGCCGGCAGCGCTGGGGCGGCCGGCCCGAACAACCTACTTGTTCTTGTATTCCTTACTCTTGGCCTGGTAGAGTTCCTCGAGATAATCGGCCTGGACCTTGAGGTCCTCGGCCTTGTTGACAAGCTCGCCCACCTTTTCGTCCAAGGCGCGCAACTCGCCTTGGGCCGCACCGGCCGCCTTCCTGGCCAGACGCTCCGTTTCAGCGGCATTGACCTTGTCGATGGCGTCGCGATAGGCGTGCTCGGCCTTGCGCAACTCACGGTGCAAGGTCTCGGGCATCATGGCCTCGTAATCCTGGGCCATGCAGACCGCCGGACGCATCACGCCGGGCAGGACAGCGGAGAACAGCATCGTACAACTGAGGACGGCAACGCGAAAGAAACGCCCCGCCGACAAAATGTGACTGGCCATGGCATGCCTCACGGTATGGTAATATGGTCCCGGACCCTGCGGACGCGGGCCGCCCCGGAACACTCCTGTTGTAGGCGTCCCCCGCCGAAAATACAACCGCTTGCGTTGCGTTTCCCACACCCGGCGCGGCATTGACCCACCTGCCGGAAGCAGGGTACACCCCCGACCGAAATTTCGTGGCGCGATCCGGCGGGACCGCGCCATGCCAAGGAGCGTTTCATGGCCAGGTACGAGACGGTCATCGGCGTCGAGGTGCACGCCCAGCTGAAAACCGAGAGCAAGATCTTTTGCGGTTGCTCCACCCGCTTCGGCGACGACCCCAACGAAAATGTCTGCCCCGTATGCTCCGGCATGCCGGGCGTGCTGCCGGTGCTCAACGCCAGGGTCGTGGAATTCGCCGCCAAGATGGGGCTGGCCACGGACTGCACGGTCAATCCCGTTTCGGTCTTCGCCCGCAAGAACTACTTCTATCCCGACCTGCCCAAGGGCTATCAGATCTCCCAGTTCGAGCAGCCCATCTGCGAGCACGGCCACATCGACGTGGTGGTCGACGGCAAGCCCCGCCGCATCGGCATCACCCGCATCCACATGGAAGAGGACGCCGGGAAGAACATCCACTCCGCGGCCGACAACCTAAGCTACGTGGATTTGAACCGCGCCTGCGTGCCGCTGCTCGAAATCGTCTCCGAGCCGGACATGCGCAGCCCCGAGGAGGTCGTGGCCTACCTCAAGGCGCTGCGGGCCATCCTGGTCTACCTCGACATCTGCGACGGCAACATGGAGGAAGGCTCGTTTCGCTGCGACGCCAACGTGAGCCTGCGGCCGGTCGGCCAGGAGGCCTTCGGCACCCGCACGGAGCTGAAAAACTTAAACAGCTTCCGCCACGTGCAAAAGGCCATCGAATACGAGGTGGAGCGCCAGGGCGACGTCCTCGACGACGGCGGCACGGTCGTCCAGGAAACCAGGCTCTACGACGCCGCGAAAAACAGCACAGCCTCCATGCGCGGCAAGGAAGAGGCCAACGACTACCGCTACTTCCCGGACCCGGACCTCGTTCCCCTGCATCTCGATACGGACACCATCGCCCGCTGGGGCACGGAGCTTCCCGAACTGCCGGCCGCGCGCCGGGAACGGTTCGCCACGGCGCTCGGGCTTTCCGAGTACGACGCCGACGTGCTCACGGCCGAACGCGATATGGCCGACTACTTCGAGGCCGCCGTTACGGCCGGGGCCGACCCGAAGCAGACCGCCAACTGGGTGCAGACGGAACTGTTGCGCGAGTGCCACCAGTCCGGCACGACGCCCGGGGCCTGCAAGCTATCTCCTAAACACCTCGCCGGGCTTTTGCGCCTGATCGACGAGGGCGTCATTTCCGGCAAGATCGCCAAGCAGATTTTCCCGGATCTTTTCGCCACCGGCGCCGATCCGGCCGCCTACGTCCGCGACAAGGGCCTTGTCCAGATTTCCGACGCCTCCGCCCTGGAGACGGCCGTGGATGCGGTGCTCGCCGCCAACCCGGCCGAAGTGGAAGCCTACCGGGGCGGTAAGACCAAGCTCATGGGATTTTTCGTCGGCCAGGTCATGAAGGCCACCAAAGGACAGGCCAACCCCGGACTGGTCAACGAGCTTTTACGCAAAAAACTGGGGTAGCTTCCGCCGCCCCCGGGGGATCGTCCCCCACATCTCCTCGCGAGAGGCTCTAACCCTATGCCGCATCATGCAGACGGATGGTAGCCAATGACCGACCACATCGCCTTTTCCCCGGACAGGCACGCCCTGCTCCTGCTCGACCAGCGTTTCCTGCCCGACCGCGAGGAATCCTTCGTGTGCCGCAACACCGCCGACACCATCTACGCCTTGCAGACCATGGTGGTACGCGGCGCGCCGGCCATCGGCGTCACGGCCGCCTACGGCTGCTACCTGGCCGCCCGTGAAGCGGGCGCGGCCGGCGACGGCTGGAAGGAAAAGCTGGCGGGACTGCTGGCCGAGCTGGAAAACGCCCGTCCCACGGCCGTCAACCTGCGCTGGGGCGTCGAACGCATGCGGCAAAAGTGGCAGGATCTCGGCGAAATTTCGCTGTCGGCGCTGCTGTCGGAATGGCTGGGGCTGGCCGAGACCATGCAGGCCGAGGATATCGAGATTAACAAGGCCATGGGCAAAAACGGCGCGGTCCTGATCGACGACGGCGACACCGTCATGACCCATTGCAACGCCGGCGCCCTGGCCACGGCCGGCTACGGCACCGCGCTCGGCGTCATCCGGGCCGCCTTCGAGCAGGGCAAGCGCATCAAGGTCATCGCCAACGAGACCCGCCCCTTCCTCCAGGGCGCGCGCCTGACCGCCTACGAACTGGCCAAGGAAGGCATCCCGGTCACCGTCGCCTGCGACAATGCCGTGGGCCACCTCATGAAAAAGGGCATGGTCCAGAAAGTGGTGGTCGGCGCGGACCGCATCGCGGCCAACGGCGACGCCGCCAACAAGATCGGCACCTACACCGTGGCCCTGGCCGCCAAGGCCCACGGCGTGCCCTTCTACGTCGCCGCCCCGGCCTCGACCTTCGACCTGACGCTTCCCTCGGGCGAGCTGATTCCCATCGAAAACCGCACCCCCCGCGAGGTCACCCATGTGGGCGAACACCGCATCACCCCGGAGGGCGTGCCGGTCTACAATTTCGCCTTCGACGTCACCCCGGCCGAGCTTATCGCCGGCATCATCACCGAAAAGGGCGTCTTAACCGCGCCCTACACCGACGCCATCCGTGCCGCCATCGGCGGAAAATAACACAACCACAACCGCAACAGCCGTTAAGGAAGTCTCATGCCTCTTGACGAACGCATCATCACGGAAGCCATTGTCGACGGGTATTTCGCCAAATTCAAATCCAGCCTCGAACTCGATGTCGCCATCGTCGGCGGCGGCCCCTCGGGGCTGACCGCCGCCCGGCTGCTGGCCAAGGAAGGGTTCAACGTCGCCCTGTTCGAACGCAAGCTGTCCCTTGGCGGCGGCATGTGGGGCGGCGGCATGACCTACAATATCATCGTGGTGCAGGAGGAAAGCGCCCATCTCCTCACCGACGTCGGCATTCCGGTTGCCCGCTACAAGGACAACTACTTCACCGCCGACGCCGTGGCCGCCACCACGACACTGGCTTCGGCCGCCTGCCTGGCCGGGGTAAAGGTGTTCAACTGCATGAGCGTCGAGGACGTGGTGCTGCGCGAGGTGGACGGCATCAAGCGCGTCACCGGCATCGTCATCAACTCCTCGCCGGTGGAGATGGCCGGGCTGCATGTGGACCCGGTGGTGCTCGGCAGCAAGTTCCTCATCGAGGCCACGGGCCACGCCACGGAAGTGTTGCACACCCTGGTGCGCAAGAACGACGTCAAGCTCAATACACCTTCCGGCGGCATCGAGGGCGAACAGTCCATGTGGGCCGATGTGGCCGAGACCAATACCGTGAAAAACACCCGGGAGATCTTCCCGGGCCTGTACGTTGCCGGCATGGCCGCCAACGCCAGCTTCGGCTCCTACCGCATGGGGCCCATTTTCGGCGGCATGCTCCTTTCCGGCGAAAAAGTCGCGGCGGACATCGCCGCCAAGCTGCGGGGATAATCGGGGCGTAACGCCTCCGACGGCCGGGAGGGGCAAGCCCCCTCCCGAACCACCTCTCCCGCGCAGAGAAAACAACCACATCCGGCAAGGGGTGGCCATGCCCATCGTACATTATCCGGACCCGGATGCCCTCTACCCGATCACGGGCTACGACAAGCTCGTCTTCCTCAAAAACTGCATCACCCGCCCCACCATCAAGGTCGGCGCGTTCACCTACTTCGACGTCACGGGCACGCCCGGAGCGCGGGCCGAGGACTTCGAGACCCGCAACGTGCTCTACCATTTCGATTTCATCGGCGACAAACTCCTGATCGGCTCCTTTTGCGCGCTGGGCAGCGGCCTGCGCTTCATCATGAACGGAGCCAACCACGAGCTTTCCCCGGTTTCCACCTACCCCTTCGGCATCTTCGGCGACAACGGCTGGGACGCCGCCGCGCCGCTGTGCCAAAGCCGGGGCGACACCGTAGTCGGCAACGACGTCTGGATCGGTTATAACGCCACGATCATGCCGGGGCGCACCATCGGCCACGGCGCGATCGTCGGCTCCGGCAGCCTTGTCGCCAAAGACGTGCCGCCCTACGCCATCGTCGGCGGCAACCCGGCCCGCGTCATCCGCCAGCGTTTTCCCGACGCCGTGATCGAGCGGCTGCTGGCCGTGGCCTGGTGGAACTGGCCCTACGAAAAAATCGCCCGCCATCTGCCCCGTATCGCCGGCGCGGACGTGGACGCCCTGGAGCGGGCCGCCGCCGCGTCCTGAGCCCTCCCCCTCCCTGCCGGATGATTGACCGGGCACGACGCTTTTCGTATTAGCGGTTGACATGGCGGGAAAGTCGTGGTCAAGCCACTAGCTCCCCTTTGCGCGCACTTCGCGCCGTTCCGCTTTTTGAGCCCCGTCCAAGGAGAAACCAGCCCCATGCCCCCTATCGTGGCCATCGTCGGACGCCCCAACGTAGGCAAGTCCACCCTTTTCAACCGCTTGGCCAAACGCCCAAAAGCCATCACCCACGACCGTCCCGGCGTCACCCGTGACCGTCTGGAGGCGACCGTCGAACTGGACGACCGGATCGTGACCCTGATCGACACCGGCGGCATGGATTTCGACGCCCCGGAAGGCCTTGAACGGCAAATCGTCGTTCAGGCGGAAATCGCCCTGACCATGGCCGACGTGGTGCTTTTTCTCGTCGACGGCAAGTCCGGACGCACGGCGATTGATGACGAGATGGCCGAGCGGCTGCGCCGGGCGGGCAAGCCCGTCATCGTCGCCGTCAACAAGGTTGACGGAAGCGAACGCATCACGGCCCTGACCGGCGATTTCCACGCCTGGGGCTTTCCGATACTGCCGCTCTCCGCCGCTCACGGCCATGGCCTGCAGGATCTGGCCGAGACCCTGGCCAAGGCCCTGCCCGAGAAAGAAGCCTCCGGGGAAGAAGGCCTGCCCGCGCCCGAAGCCGGCATCCGTCTGGCCGTGCTCGGAAGGCCCAACGCCGGCAAGTCGTCGCTGGTCAACGAACTGCTCGGCCAGGAACGCCTCATCGTCAGCGACGTGGCCGGCACCACCCGTGACGCCGTGGACGTGGCGCTGGTGAAAAACGGCCGGCGTTACGTGTTCGTGGACACGGCCGGGGTGCGCAAGCGCACCCGCATCACCGACGGGCTGGAGCGCTACAGCGTGGGCAAGGCGCTTGGCAGCGCCAAGCGCGCCAACGTGGCCGTGGTGGTCATCGACGCCACGGGCGGCGTGGGCGTGCAGGACAAACGGCTCATTTCCTACCTCGACAAGGAACGCACGCCATTTCTCATCGCGGTCAACAAGATCGACCTCGTCCCCCAGAAGGACATGATCGCGCTGCGCAAGGACATCCAGGACGAACTGCGCATGTGCGGCCACGTGCCGGTGCTCTACATCTCGGCCGCCCAACGGAAGGGGATCGGCAAGATCCTGCCGATGGCCGAGGAAATCTGGAAGGAATGCCAGATCCGGGTCGGCACCGGCGCGCTCAACAGGGCCATGCGCGAGGTGCTGGACAAGCACCAGCCGCCGCTGGTCAACGGACGCCGGGCCAAGTTCTACTACCTGACCCAGGCTTCCGATCCACCACCGACCTTCGTCTTTTTCGTCAGCGACACCGAGCGGGTGCGCGACTCCTACATGCGATACCTGGAAAACGGCCTGCGCAAGCTCTTCGGCATCACCATGGCCCCGGTCAAGGTCGTCTGCCGCGCCAGCCACAAGCCGAAAGAGTAGGAGAGGAGCGGGGAAGAACGTGCGAGAGGGGGACCCTTTTTGAAAAAAGGGTCCCCCTCTCGCGCTCTCCCCTCCCCAAAACTTTCAACAGTTACAGGCGGTAACCGCCTACCCTTTGAAGAGTCTTTGGAAAGGGGGTCCGGGGGGAGAACCTTTCTGCAAGAAAGGTTTCCCCCCGGTTCGCTTTTCGCCTGTCACCGGCACTCGATGCCGGCGTCGCAGAACTTGCCCACGCCGTATTCGCGGCGGCGCAGGAATTTTTCCGGGTCCGGGCCGATGATCTGCATTTCGGGCTGACGGGCCTGCATGGACAGCGCGATGCGCATCTCCTTGGTGCAGCCCGTGGAGAAGGTGGCGTCCTTGCCGGACCAGGCCGGGGGCACCTTGCGCCCGAGCAGTTCGAAGCTCTTTTCGATGTCGAAGTGGGTCTGGAAGCGCCACACGTCGATCAGGCCGCTGCGCTGCACCTTTTCCCACATGAACATCAGGTCGTCGGCGTCCATGCCCTCTTCGAAGTGCTCGGCCGGATTGATGATGTAGGTATCGGCGAGCTTTTCGCGCAGATGGGCCACGAAGGCGGTCACCAGCTCGATGGCCGTCTTTGTCTGGCCGGGGATGGAGCCGATGACGGCGCTGTAGAACATGACGATCTTGCCGGCCGTCCTGGCCGCGCGCATGGCCGCGATGATCTCCTCGGCCTTGGCCGTGATCTCGGCCTCGGTCAGCGAGCGGGCTCCGGGGGCGCGGGGCTTGAAGTCGAGGCGCAGGCCGCGCTCCCCGTCGCCGTAAAAGGACACCACGTCGCGGGTGAAAAGATGGCTCGTCTCGATGAGCCGCTTGTGGCTGAGCGACCCCTTGACCAGGACCAGGTCGGCCTCCTTCCAGGCCCGGGCGAAGGTGACCGAGACGCGGTAAAGGTTGAGCCGTTCACGGGTGCCGTCGGAAATGACCGTCAGCGGGTTTTCGCGCATGATCTGGAGCAGCGCGTTTTTTCCCAGACGCGGGTCGCTGACGAAACGGGCCCCGGACAGGGCCGCGTCGAGAATGGGATCGCCCTCGGGGTCCCAGAACGTGGGCGCGTCGTAATAAAACCCGTCCTTGACGGCCACGATCACCCGGTGGCCCAGGCGCAGGAGCGTGCGCACGGCCAGCAGGTCGAAGAGCACCCCGCCGGCGCTGTCCGGCAAAAAAAGGATTTTGAGCCCGCCGCGCCGGGGATCGAGCAGCGCCTCAAGCTTGGCGAAATCGGCCGGGAAGCGGGCCAGGGCGGCGTCCAGTTCGCCCCGGCCGGGAAACGCGCCCTCGCCCGTCCAGATGGCGGGCATGGCGCCCAAGGCCAAAAGCCGTCGCAGCTCCAGCATGTCCAGGGCGAAACGCAGGTCGGGCAGCGCCCGGCAGCCCGGCAGATCGTCCGGACAGGCGTAGAGCATGGTCGAAAACGCCTCGCTCTGGATGAAGGAAAAAGCCCGGCGGTTGAAGGCCCGCTTGCGCTCCCGGTGCGGGTCGTCGAGCCCGGACTGGGTCAGGAGGATGGTGCACAGCCGCTTGGCCAGGCGCGAGGGGATCATGGTCGGCTTGACCAGGGCCTGCCGGTACTTGAGCCGGCACAGGGTGCGGATCTTGGTCCGGGTGTAGGCGTCGGGCACGGAGGCGTCGATGAGCCCGTCGATGCGGGCCAGCCGGCCGTCGTATTCGGCCACGACCATGGGGTCGGCCCGGGCGCTGAAAAGATGGGCGAACATGGCGTCCGAGCACGGCACGTAGATTTCCTCGGGCGCAAGCGCCACCATGAAGCGCAGTTGTTCGGGCGAGGCGTTTTTTTTCCGGAGCGATGGAATGCTCCAGATTGTTCTCGGTCATGAAGTGCAAAAGCCAGGCGTCGAGGACGGGATCGAGGCCGTAACGCGGGGCCTGGCCCGGCTCCAGGGACGCGGCCGGCAGCGCCGGTTCGAGGGATTTTTCCGTCATGGGCAGCTGATGAATCCTTTAAGCCGCAACCGGCCGAAATAACTGTCGTCCTTTCGCGTGGCCAGGATCAGGGACCGGGGCGACTTGCGCACCTCCACCACGTCGTTGTCGTCGAGGGGGAAAAGCTCCTGGCCGTCGCAGGTCAGGTACATGTTGGTTTCCGGCGCGGACAGGGCCAGGCGCACCGAGGACTCGGCCGGCACGATGACCGGCTTGAAATCGCTTAAAAACGGGCAGATGGGCACCACGCACAACACGTCGAGGCCGGGATAGATGAGCGGCCCGCCGGCCGAGACGCAGTAGGCCGTGGACCCTGTCGGGGTGGAGATGACCACGCCGTCGGCCCGAAGCGTGCAGACGTCGACGTCGTCTAGGCTCACGTTGAAGGCGGCGAGCCGGGCCATGGCCCCGCGGCTGACCACCGCGTCGTTGAGCGATGTCGTCTCGTACACGCGCTGCCCGCCCCGGATCACGGCCACGTCGATCATGATGCGCCGGGCCGGGATGAAGCCGTTTTCCAGAACGTCGGCCAGGATCGTCCGCCAGTCGTCGAGGCCGGCCGAAGTCATAAACCCCACCCGGCCGAGATTGATGCCCAAAAAGGGCACGCCGTCGGCCACGGTCTGCCGGGCGGCCGAAAGCATGGTGCCGTCGCCGCCGAGGATCAGGGCCAGTTGCGGCCGGGCGGCCAGCACCGCACCGGGCGGCACCACGGAGCTTGGGGCGTCGGGGAGGTTTTCCCGGACCAGCACGGTCACGCCCTGCCCGGCCAGCCAGTCGGCCACGGTCCAGGCCGTATCCCGGGCCAGGGTGTGCTCGGCTTTATAAATAATGAGAATGGTTTTGATGTCGTGGCCCATGCCCGGTCTCCGTTTCGGGTTGTATCCCCTTGCGGTCCGGGGAGGACGCCACTTATAAGGCAAAGGCGGTCATGACACAAGAAAGACGCGGCCCGGGACTCGCCACGGCAGGCAATGGATTTTTTTCCCGATTGCCACTAAAGGTATGGGACAAGCATCCGATAAGTTCCGTGAGAAGGAGTTACACGCCTTGACCGCGATCCCCTACCAGGTCCGCGCCATGTTGCGCACCTACGGACGGCAGGTGACCACGGCCAGGCGCCTGGCCCGCTACCGACGGTCGCTGATGGCCGCCGGCGCCGAAGACGAAATCAGCATTTCCCGCGAGGCCAAACGACGGGAACTGGTGGGTCGGGTGGCGGCCGAGATCGTCGAGAACTGCATCGTGACGGGCTCGGACACGCCGGTGGTCGAGGACATCAAGGCGGAGCTGGAAGAAGAGCTCGGATACCCCTTGGTGTTCGCCTATCCGCCCGAGGATCAGGAAATGCAGATATTCCGGGCGGACCCGGAAAACGGCCATGAGGAACTGACAGGTGAGGTCAAGACGGCCGTGTTTCAGCGGTTGTGGGAATTGGCCCTGGAAAAAGTTGACGCGACCATGCTCTAAATTTCGGTCCCCCCGCTACCGATACGTACATTGCGAGGGATAACGCGGGAGGGGGGTTGGCACCATGGACATCAAGAACATACTCGGAATCAATCAGGCGTACGGCCAGGGCCGAATCGGCCGCAGCGGCTCGGGCGAGACCTCGGGCGTGACGCGCGGCTCCGCTTCCGAGACCGAAGCGGGTTCCGCATCGGATCGGGTGACCCTTTCCGGCGATGCCAGGCTGGTTTCCCTGGCCGCAAGCCAGGCCAAGGAAGCCCCGGAGGTCCGCTCCGACCGGGTGGCCACCCTCAAGGCCCAGGTCCAGGCCGGTACCTACCAGCCGGACTCCAAAAAGATCGCCGAAAAGATGCTGACCATGGAGTCCGACCTGTTCGGCTAACGTTGGTCCATCACGCAGAAACGAAAGCCTTCCCGATGCCGTTGCGTCGGGAAGGCTTTTTTTTGATGGAGAGGAAGCCTCGCCAGCGGGCCGCCGAAGGCCGCGGGCAACCGGGCTATTTTTCCACCGGGACCATGCCCGGGATAAAGTGGGCCGGATAACGGGAGTCGGTTTGCGGGATTTGCAGACCGATGCGGGTCTCGTTGTTGATGATGATGGGACCGCTCAAATTGAGCGTGGTGCGTTCGGGCATGCCCTGGGGGATGGTCACGGTGACGAGGACGGCGGTCTGTTCCCGCCTCTCGATGCCGAGCAGCCGGCGGTCGGGCTCGCCTATGACCACCTCGTATTCGGTCATGAAGCTGTAGGGGTCGGTCACGAGCAGTCCGAGCTTGGGGTCGCTTAGGCTTTGCAGCACCATGAACGGCGACTCTTCGCGCAGCCGGATCAGGGTGAACTCGCGGTGTCCCATGAAGCCGATGAGCCCACGGGGAAAGTTGAGCACGCGGTCCTCGGGCAGCGTTATGCTCCCGAGCCGCGTTTCCACTACTCGTTCGTCTTTTTTGGCCATAACTTCGCCGCCGCCAGGACATCGGAATCCATGGCGCAAAGCGCCTGCCGATTCTGCTCCAGCACCCGCAGATAAACCTCTTCGCGATACACCTGCATATCGTCGGGCACTTCCAGCCCGATCTTGATCTGCTTGCCCTGGACGCCCAGCACCGTAATCTTGATGTTGTCGCCGAGGTGCAGGCTCTCGCCCGGCCTTCGGGTCAAAATGAGCATGAACGCCCGCGCCCCCACTTATGTTTCAGACGTGAAAAATTCCATCTTCGCGCCCTGTTACGATGACCCTTACGCGCCGTTGCCGCCGTTTGTCAACGGCTGGCCGGCGCCCGGGGCTAAATGTACTTGACCAGGGACATGTCCATGACCATGCTGGAAGACTTGAGCACCGCCTGATAGGCCAGCTCCTGCTCCGACAGCGTGGTGATAAGCGTCGTCAGGTCCGCGTCCTCGACATTGCTGAGCGTCGAGGTGGCGTTCTCCTTAAGCGTCGTGATCATGGTCCCGGCCGCGGTCACCCTGTTCTCCCGGGCGCCAACCGACGAGGCCGCCACCAGCACCTGGTTTTGCGCAGTGGTCAGGTTGTCCAGGCAATCCTGGATGCCGCCCTGATTGTTGGTCTCCAGATAGCCGACGAGCTTGCCCACCGTCTCGAAGAGGTTGCCGGCGTTGGAACCGCTAAACGTCACGGCCGTTTTGTCGTCGATGCCGCCGAATATCTCCGTGCCCACTCCGTTGACCACCACCGAATCCGTCGGCGAGATGCCGATGGAAATGTCGGCCGTGCCCGGTTGGATGAAGAACTGGTCGCCGTCGGCGGGCGCGCCGCCCGTGATCGTCAAAAGCCCGCCGGGAACGGCCATGGTCGTCGGTGGCCCGATGTCGCTCGACGTGTTGCCCGTCACCCAGGACGTCCCGCCGTCGGTGCTGTAGGAATACTGGTATTTGGCACCGGCCGTGTCGTCCATGCGCACCATGACGTTGCCGCTGAATACGCCCGAGGCCGAGGCCGTGGCCGTACCGCCGCCGGTGTCCACGCTAAATACCGTGACGTCCTCGTTGGTGTTGCCCTGGTAGACGGCGGTCGGCCGGATCCACATCCAGGTGCCTTTGGAATCGTTATGGTCGGCGCAGGCGGTCACGTTGGTCAGCGCATTGGCATCGAGGTCCATGGACAGGCCCGAACCGAGGTTCAGCGTCTGGCTGGCCGCGCCCGGGGCCGTGGCGTACGTTCCGTTGTTCCAGGTCGTGCCGCCATCGGTGGAATATTGGAAGGCTGGCTGATAGTTCGTGGTGTCGGTGCCCATGAACTGCACCAGCACCGTCGAATCCGAGCTCCCCGAAATAGTGAACCCGCCGCTTGCGCCGACGGCCGCGTCGAAGGTCGCGTCGTTGCTGTTCATCCACAGGCCTTCCTCGTAGGCCGCGGAGTCGGTCTTCTGGCCGGCGAAAAGCGATTTGCCGTTGTAGGTGGTGTTGGACAAGGAGATGAGCTGGCCGAAGTACTGGCGGATCTGGGTGGCGATCTCGTTGCGGTTCTCGTCGGTGACCGTGCCCGTGGCCGCCTGCTCGGCGTAGCCCTTGATGGTGCTTATAAGCGAACTGACGGAACTTAGGGTGCTGTCGGACTGGTTGAGCCAGCCCGTGGCCGAGGTGATGTTGCTCTGGTACTGGGTCAGCTGGCTCAAATCGCTCCGGGTCCCGAGCACCTGCACCGCGCCGTTGGGGTCGTCGGACGGCGCGTTGATGCGCTTTTGGGTGGACGCCTGTTCGTTGGTCGCCATCAGCTTGGCGAGGGAGGCGTTGTTCTGATTGATGACGGTGCCATAGAGCATTTGCTGGGTGACGCGCAGGGCCATGATGCAACCTCCTGGAGCTAGTTTTTGAGCCCCAGAACCGTCTGGAACAAGGAATCGGCCGTGCTGATGAGCTTGGCCGCCGCCTGGTAGGCGTGCTGGAACTTGATGAGGTTGGTCAGCTCCTCGTCGAGGCTAACGCCGGAAATCGAAAGCTTCTGGGCCTGGACCTGGGAAGCCAGGGCCGTCTGGTAGGTGGCCTGGTAGTTGGCGCTCGAGGTGTCCGAGCCCACCTGCCCGACCAGGGAGTTGTAATACCCGCTCAAGGTCTGGCTGGAGGTGGCCTTGCCGGTCACGAAGAAATTGACGTCCTTGGCCGCCAGCGCGGTTATGGCCGTGGCCGTGGTGTTATCACCCGCAGCCGTCAGCCCGGCCGAGCCGACATGGCCCACGTTGACCCGGTTGGTGTCGCTTGTCACCACGTGGTTTATGGCCACATCCGAGGCCGTGGAGCCGGTCAGGAGCGTATTGACGCCAAGGGCGGCCAGAATGCCCGAGGAATCGTCGCCGAACTGGAAGGAGTAGCCGCTGGCGGCGCTGAGGTTGAGCTGGCCGTTGACCACGGTGGCGTTCAGCTTGCCGCTGAAGGCGGTGTTGATCGACGTGACGAAGTCGTTGAGCGTGGTGGCCGTCGGGTCCACCCAGATGCTGTCCTTGGTATTCAATGCGCCGTCCGGCCCGTAGACGTAGATCATGGCCGCGCCCGAGGCCAGGCGGTCGCCGTAGGTCAGGTGGGCCTGGTTGCTGCCGAGCGCCGCGTCCGCATCCTCCACGCCGTAGGTGCCCTGGACCGAGGAAAAATTCGTGAGCCCCGCGCCTTGCGAATGGACGCGGTTGATCTCCCAGACCAGGCTGTTGGCCATGGCGTCGAGGGAATCCTGATAGCCGGCCAGATTCACGTCGCGCAGCAAAAACGCGCCGGAAAGCGCCCCACCGGTCAGCCGACGCTCGTTGTCCGTGCCGTCGGCATGCAACTGCGGGGTGACGTTTTCCTCGGTGCCGGTCGTGGTGTGCCAGTAGAGGGCCTTTTTGGGGACCAGGGTGAAGGTGTCGCCGGCGTTGAGATCGCTTAACGGCGAAGGGTCCGAGGCATCCGCTTTGTCGAACCAAATATCCAGGTCCCCGACCTTGACTTTTCCCGATGTGCCGTCGGCCTGAAAAATGGCGGTGCTGCCGTTGGAAGCGGTCAGCCAGGACTTGCCGCCGTCGAGGGAAGCCTTAAACGTCGCCCCGGCGCCGACGCCCCCGGAGTCCACCACCTGGATCGTGTATTCGTGGGAATCCGAGCCGTCGTAGTAACACTGGGCGTTCGAGTCGGCCGTTATCGAGGCCGCGCTCAGCTGGCGGACGGTCTGCCCTTGCTTGTATTTGAAGCTGTAGGCCTCGGTGCCGTCCACGACGGTCTGCCCGGACTTGGTGTAGACGGTGTAGTTGCCCTTGCCGTTGTCCACCACATTGACGTCCACGAGGGAGGCGAGGTCCTCGACCTTGGAGTCGCGCAGGTCGTAAAGGCTGTTGGGAATGCTCTTACCGTCGATCTGGTACTGGTTGATCCGCCGGTTGATGTCGGCCACATCCGAGGCCAGCTGGTTGAGAGTGCCCACGTCGTCGGTGATGGCCGTATCGAGGGCCGTCTTCTGGCCCTCCAGGGACGAGGCCATGGACCGGTAGATGGAAAGCAGCGTGTCCGTGTCCTCGAGCATGGTCTGGCGCGTGGCCGTATCGTCGGTGTTGGCGGTCAGGTCGCCCCAATCCCCGAAAAACTTCGACAAAGCCGCGTTGGCCCCGTTCGTGTTGGACTCGTTGAAATAGTTCTGGATGGAGGTGAGGCCGTTATACAGCGCCTTCCAGCGGTCGCGCACGGAAATCTGGGACACGTACTGGGATTCGGTCAGGGAGTCGTAGGAGCGCACCACTTCCTGGGCCACCACGCCGGAACCGAGCTGGCCGGGCGAGGACGTGATGTACTGCCCGTCGACGAGCACCACCGACTGCTTGCTGTAGCCTTCGGTGTCGACATTGGCGATGTTGTTGCCCGTCACCTGCAGGGCGGCCTGCGAGGCGGTAAGGCCCGATCGCCCGATGGACAGGATGGAGCTTAAGCTCGACATTAGAGTCTCCCGCTGATGATCCCCGGCCCGGACGTACCGGTGGCCATGCGTCCCGTGGCCCCGTAGACGCCCTTTTTGGGCACGAGCAGTTTGCGCAGGGTGTCGAGGCTGCCCTTGGCCACGTCGTAAAGCCCAAGCGCCATGGCGTAGTTGCGGCTGGCCTGCTTGGCGCAACGCTGCTGGCCGGCGTCGATGGCCGCCACGAGCCCGCCGGCCTTTTCCGCATCCTCGGGGGAAAAGCGGCCGATGACGTCGCCAAGGCGCGTGGCCCCGGGATCGAGCGCCGCGTAAATCGCGTGCAGGCTGTGGCGCTCCACGGTCAGTTGGCGCAGGAGCTCCTGGATGGAAAACTCGGCGGAGGCGACCCCACCCGGATTACGGGCGGAGAGGTGGGAAAATTCTTCCTTTTGCAGCGTATCCAGCAGCAAAACGGCCTTGAGCTGGCGTTCGAGGTTGGACAGTATGCCCGCGATCATGGCTGCGCCTCCTTAACCACCTTGAAATATACGGTTTCTACGAAGCATCCTGGACAAGTCCCGACGCGGCCAGCAGCCGCTCCGGATCGACCGTCTCGCTTCCCCGGCGCAGTTCGAAGTGCAGATGCGGCCCGGTGGAACGTCCGGTACTGCCAACCTCTGCAATTTTTCCGCCAGCCGCGACAGGATCGCCCGCCTTGACCGAATAACTGCTCAAGTGCCCGTAAACACTCTTCCATCCGCCGGGATGCTCCACCTCGACCACGTTGCCGTACCCCCCCTTCGTCCCGGCAAAAACGACCGTGCCGCCCCAGCAGGCGGAAACCGACGACCCTTGGGCCGCGGCGATGTCCATGCCGGCGTGCCAGGCCCGGTCGCCCTTGAACGGATCGGCGCGCCAGCCGTATTCCGAGGTGATTTCGCCATTGACCGGCGCGGCCATGGGCGTCACGGCCTGGGTCGCGGCGGCGGCCTGGTCGGTCGCGCCGTCCGTCGGCGCATGGGCGCTGGCCAGGGGGGGGACGCCGGGGCGGGCCATGGCGGCGGCCATTTCCGGCGAGAAATGGTCGGCCGGGATGCCGCGCTTGCCGGCCGGGGCGGCGCCGCCCGGAACAGGAATGCGCGCCACGCCGGACAAGGACGATCCGTGGGCGGCCACGGGCCGGTTGGCCGGCAGGATGTCGCCCGGCCCGGCCTTGCCGTCCTGGCCCGTCACCTGGCCCTTGAGCTGGCGGTACATCATGTCGGCCAGGCCGATGCCGCCGTCGTCCGCGAGCTGGTCGCACATGGCCTTGTCGAACATGGAATAATACTGATCCTCGTAGTGGCCGTGGAGAATCCCGTCTTTCGGCACGGTGGCGCGCATCTCCTTGAAGAGCTGGGAGATGAAGACCGACTCGAAGCCCTTGCAGGCCTCGCGCAGCTTGGCCTCCTTGGTCTTGCCCCCGGAGAGGGTCTTTCGCAGGGCGTCGACGCGCAGCTTTTGCGCCACATCGGCCTGCAAGGACCCCGTCGCGGCCAGGTCGCCCATGCCGGAAGGAAGGCTCACGGCTAGTTGACCTCCAGGTCGGCGGCCAGCGCCCCGGACGATTCCAGGGTGCGCAGGATGCTTATGAGGTCGCGCGGCGTCGCGCCAAGGGCGTTTAAGCCCTCCACCAGTTCCTGGAGCGTGGCGCCTTCGATCATCTTGAGCTTGCGGTTCTCCTCGGTCACCCCGATGTTGGTCTGGGGCGTGACCACGGTCTGGCCATTGGAAAACGGCAGCGGCTGGGACACGTCGGCGGACTCCTGGACCTGGATCTGCAGGTTGCCGTGGGTGATGGCCACGGGCGAGATCTGGACGTTTTGCCCAAGGACGACCGTGCCGGTCTTTTCGTCCACCACCACCCGGGCCCGGTGGTCCGGGGTGACCTCGATGTTCTCGATGGAAGCCATGAGCGGCGCCAGGTTGCCCTGGTTCTCCGGCGGCACGGACAGGCGGATGGTGCCGGCGTCGATGGCCGCGGCCATGGCCGAGCCCATGGTTTCGTTGACGCGCTTGGCCACGCGGGTGGCCGTGGAAAAGTCGGGGTTGCGCAGGGAGAGGGTCAGGTCGGGCTGGTCGTTGAAGGAAAAGGCCACGGCCCGCTCCACGTTGGCCCCGCCCGGAAGCAGGCCCACGGTGGTGATGTTTTTCGACACCGAGGCCCCGGCTCCCTGGGCCGAGACGCCGCCGACCAGCACCGAGCCCTGGGCGATGGCGTAGATGTTGCCGTCGACGCCCTTCATGGGCGTCACCAGCAGCACGCCGCCAAGCAGGCTCGTGGCGTCGCCGATGGAGGACACGGTCACGTCCAGCCGGCTGCCGGGCCGGGACGAAACCGGCATCTGGGCCGTGACCATGACCGCGGCCACGTTTTTCGGCTTGAGCGTCGCCTTGTCCACGCGCACGCCCATCTTGTCGAGCATGTTGAAGATGGACTGGACCGTGAAATCCGAGCCGCGCTGGTCGCCGGTGCCGGAGAGCCCGACCACCAGGCCGTAGCCCACGAGCTGGTTCTTGCGCATGCCCGAGACGGTGGCGATGTCCTTGATGCGCGCGCCGTGGGCCGGGGAGGCCGTCAGGGGCA
The DNA here is from genome assembly GCA_021730285.1 of Desulfovibrio sp. JY. Taxonomy (NCBI): domain Bacteria; kingdom Pseudomonadati; phylum Thermodesulfobacteriota; class Desulfovibrionia; order Desulfovibrionales; family Desulfovibrionaceae; genus Desulfovibrio; species Desulfovibrio sp. JY. Next base: position 2,915,301 of record CP082962.1, on the reverse strand, counting down.
GGGCCGCAAGCACGGTGAGGGCGGCCAGGGCCAGGGCGGCCAACACTCGGACCGGACGCATGGCGAGGCTTGTGCTCATGATGATGGGGTGCATATCCTTTTGCTCCCGCGATACGGCCTTAAAACGGCCAGACGTTGTCGAGGATGCGGGCCAGCCAACCGCTCTTCTGGCGGTCGGCCAGGTCGCCCTCGCCGTAGTATTCGATCTGGCAGTCGGCCAGCTGGGTCGAGGCCACGGTGTTGCTCGGGCCGACGTCGATGGGCCGCACCAGCCCCTTGACCACGATGATCTGGTTTTCGTTGTTGACGCGGGTCTGCCGCGCCCCTTCCAGCTGCATCACCCCGCCGGGCAGGATGTTGACGATGCGGCAGCCGATGGAGGCGGTGACGGCGGATTCCCGCTTGGTCTCGCCCTTGCTCTGAAACTTCTCGGCGTTATTGACGCCAACCAGCGGCGTGGAGCCGGTGTATCCCTTCATGCCGAAGTCCGGCCCGCCGAGCTGCCCGGGCAGGTTGCCGGTGATGGTCTTGTTGCCGAAGTAGTTGGACACGCCGAGCTGCTGGCTGCTGGTCTTGTCGTTTTTCGTCTCGGCCTTGAGGTCGGACTTCGACGTATCCACGATGTTGACGGTCAAAATGTCGCCGATGCGCCGGGCCCGGGTGTCGTCGAACAAAAAGGTGGGCTGGTTCTGGCTGAAGACCGAGCCGGGATTCTGGGCCGGCGGCGGGGCCTTGGCCACGGTCGGCGTGACCTGGGGCATGGGCGTGGCCTTCTTGGAGGCCGGCGCGCAGGCGGCAAGGCCGGCGACCAGAAGCAGGGGAATATAGTGCTTGCGTATCATGACGACTCCGTCCTTTCCGTCCTCGGCGTTTGCGAAAACACATCCTTGTGCCACGCCAGCCCCGTGTCGCGCCCTCGGGATGCTTTCCGGCGCATCCCGCATGCGGCGCATTCGGATCACTCTTTTTTCTTAAGAATACTCGCGTATTTTTTTCTCAGGCTACTGGACCATGACCGTGGACCTGTCCCGGACGATGCCCATGAGTTCCCTGTTGCCCTTGGGGCTCTTCACGGTGATCTTGCCGCCCGGGGCCCCGTCGGTCAGGGCTTCGGCCAGCAGCGTCAAGCGCACGCCGCGCCCCTGGTAGACCACCCGGACCTGGTCGCCGCGCAGGATAAGCGGCATGGGCTCCATGTCGTCGGCCATGATGATCTGGCCCGCGCCGACGCCCCGGCGCGCCCGCCACTGGCCGTCGCCGGGTTCGAACACCCGGCCCTTGATGTGGGCCATGTTGCGGCGTTCCCAAACATAGGCGACCTGTTCCCTGGCTGCTCCGTCCCTGGGGAGGATGGGCTTTATGGCCACGGGCACGCGGGCGAACTGTTCGACCACGGCCTCTGCCGGGATCTGTTGCAATATCTTTGCCCCCGGACCGGCCACGACGAACCGGAAGGGCATTTTTCCGGGCACTGCTTCCCCGCATTCCACGTGGACGCCGGTGCTCCGGTCATCGATGAAAAGATGGTCGGGCACGGACACCGACACGAGCCGGGCCTCGCCGCCAAGGGCCGCCACCTTGGGCGTCAATGTTTCGACGGCCATGGTCCGCAGTTCCTCGTGGGAGAGCACCTTGCCCCCGCGCGAAAGCACGAGCTGGTTGGGCAGGGCGTATTCCACCGGCGCGTCGCGCAGGTAGTAGCGAAGCCCCTCCAGGATCTTGGCCGCGGGAATGATCGTCTGCGTGCCCACCGTCTCCGGGGAATACCAAAGGGGCGTGGCCCCGAGCGTCGCCCAGGCGTCGGGCGGGAACTGGCCCTGGGGCTCGGCGATTTCGGATAAAAGCACCCGCTCGCCGGCGGCGGTGGCCGCTTCCTTGACGGAAAGCCGCCACAAGGCGGCCCCGGCCGTCGCGGCGGCGAAAAGCAGCACCGAGGCCAGGGCGGCGGCGACGGCGGTTTTGATCAGGCGTGTCATGGCATCCTCCCGGGGAAGTTCCCGACGGCGTTTACCGCTTCACGTTGACGGCGGTCTGCAACATGCCGTCGGCTGTGGTGATGGCCTTGGAGTTGGCTTCATAGGCGCGCTGGCCGACGATCAGTCCGACCATTTCGTCGACGAGCTCCACGTTGGACATTTCCAGGTAGCCCTGGGCCAGGGTGCCGGCGTTCTGGTCGCCGGGCGTCACTTCGTTGGCCGTGCCCGAGGCCTGGGTGGTGGAATAGAGGTTTCTGCCCTCGGCGGTGAGTCCGGACGGGTTGATGAAGGTGTAAAGCGGGATATCGGTCGAAGCCAGTTCGGCGCCGTCCTGGTCGAGGCAGGAGACGTGACCGTTTTCGGTGATGGTGATGGTCTTGGTCTCGGTGGGCACGGAAAAGGTCGGCTGGAGCGGATAGCCGCCGGCATTGACGATGGTGCCGTCCTGGTTGAGCTTGAACGAGCCGGCCCGGGTGTAGAGTTCCCGGCCGTTGACGTCGATCTTGAAAAAGCCCTGGCCCTGGATGGCGATGTCGAGCTGGTTGCCGGTATTTTGCAGGTCGCCCTGGGTGAAGAACTTGTGCACCGTCGTCGGTTTGACGCCCAGGCCCACCTGCAGGCCGGTGGGGATGCGGTTGCCGCCGGCGGTTTCCGTGCCGGCCACCTGGAGCGTCTGGTACATGAGGTCCTCGAACTCGGCCCGGCTTTTTTTAAAGCCCACGGTGTTCACGTTGGCCAGGTTGTTGGACATGGTGTCTATCTGCATCTGCATGGCCACCATGCCGGTGGTGGCGGTCCAAAGGGATCGCATCATGGCGTCTTTCTCCTCTCGAGCGTTACGACTTGTCCGTGCCCATGCGGATGGACTTGGTGTCGAGATCGCTGGTGTTGGTCATGACCTTCTGATAGGCTTCGTAGGTACGTTGCGTCTCGATCATGTTGACCATCTCCTCGACCACCTGGACATTGGGTTTTTCCAGGTATCCCTGGGCGACCTGACTTTGGCCGTCCACCACCGCCCCTTCCCGGACGGTGACGCCGTCCTGGGGCATGTAGAGGTTGGCGCCGTATTTTTGCAGAGCCTCGGGATTTTGCACGGTCACCACGTCGATCTGGCCCACCTGGGCCCCGTCGACATGGATCGCCCCGGTCCCGTCGATGGAAATGTCCCGGCCGTCGGGAATCTGGATGGGACCGCCGTTGCCGAGGACGGGATAATTCTGATCGGTGACGAGCATGCCCTGGGCATCGCGGTGAAAGGCCCCGTTGCGCGTGTAGTAGGTGGAGCCGCCGGAGGAGACCTTGAAAAAGCCCTCCCCCTGGATGGCCACGTCGAGAGGGTTGCCGGTGAGTTGCAGCGCGCCCTGGCCGAAATCGATTTTCTGTTCGGCCAGCCGGGGCGTGGCCACGAGGTCCGCCCGGGGGAAGATCTCCTTTTCCCGGAGGTTGCCGCGCGGGTCCATATGGTAGTCGTGGGCGTAGCGCAGGAAGGTGTCCTCGAAGGACACCCGGTCGCGCTTATAGCCGGTGGTGTTGACGTTCGCCAAATTATTGGCGGACATATTCAGGCGCAATTCCGTGGACAAAGCCCCGAAGACAGCGCTCAGCATGCTCATTTCCATGGGGTGCGGCCCTCCTCGGCCGACACGGTTGCAACATGCGGGCCAACGGCCAAAACCGCTCCCGGAGACGCCGGGCGGGGGACTGTGTACTTTTTTCCGAGGCTGGCCCCATTCGCTTGACAAATACGGGGGAGATGGTATTCCCTCCAATTCGAGCGGGCGTAGCTCAGCTGGTAGAGTACAAGCTTCCCAAGCTTGGTGTCGCGAGTTCGATCCTCGTCGCCCGCTCCAACCTGAGTCTCCCAACCCAACGGTTGTCGTGACGAGGTGGGCCTGACGATCGGTCCACTTTTTTTTTGCTGACAAAGGACAACATGCAGCGAACAAGCGTAGCGCCGGAAAAAATTCGGGAACTGATTTCCCCGTTCCTCGCCGCCAAGGGCCTTGTCGTCTGGGGCGTGGAACTGGCTGCGTCCGGACATCGCCAGCTTGTGCGCCTCTACCTCGACCTCGCCGATGACGTCCCGCGTACGCCGGAGCGTCGCGGCGTGACCATCGACGAATGCGCCACGGTCAGCCGCCACCTGGGCTCGCTGCTCGAGATGGAAGACATCTTTCACGGTCCCTACGTGCTGGAGGTGTCCTCGCCGGGCCTTGGCCGCCGTTTTTTCTCGGCCGGACAACTGCCGGCCTACATCGGGGAGACCATCGAGGCCAAGCTCGCCGCGCCCCGGGACGGGCGCAAGCGATTCCGGGGGAAACTGGCGGCGGTTGCGGATACGCGCGTCACCCTGACGGTGGATCCCGGGCCGCAGGCGTTCTCGCTGTCTTTTGATTTCGACGAAGCGGACAAGGTCCGTCTCATCCACGCCTTTGACGCCATTTCCGAAGGAGAGGCCACGGAGGGCGACGCCTAGCGTCGTCCGGGACCTCGGAGGGAACCCCATGACGGAACTCAAAAAAGCCATCGATCAGATCAGCAAGGACCGGGGCATCGACCGCGACTTGCTGGTTGATACCCTGGAGGAGGCCGTACGCTCGTCGGTCATCCGCAAATACGGAGAGAACCTCGACGTCGAGGTCAGCTACAACGACGAACAGGGCGAGATCGAGGTGTACCAGTTCAAAGTCGTGGTGGAAGACGACGACGTGGCCGATCCGGCGGTGGAGATCTGCCTGTCCGACGCCAAGGCCATCGATCCCAACGTGGCCCTCGACGACGAGATGGGCTTCAAGCTCACGGTGGAGAACCTCGGCCGCATCGCCGCCCAGTCGGCCAAACAGGTGATCATCCAGCGCATGCGCGACGCGGAGCAGGAGATCATCTACGAGGAATACAAGGACCGCAAGGGCGAGATCATTTCCGGCATCATCCAGCGCCGCGACCGTACCGGCTGGATCATCAACCTCGGCCGCACCGAGGCGCTTCTTCCCAAGGAAGAGCAGATTCCCCGCGAGCGCTACAAGCGCGGCGACCGGGTCCAGGCCTATATCATCGAAGTCCTGCCCTCCGGACGCGGCCCCCAGATCATCGTGTCGCGCACCCACGCCGAATACATGAAGGCGCTTTTCTCGCGCGAGGTGCCGGAAGTCTCCGACGGCACGGTCAAAATCGTGGGCGTGGCCCGCGATCCCGGTTCCCGGGCCAAGGTGGCCGTGGTGTCCAAGGACCGCGACGTCGACCCGGTGGGCGCGTGCGTCGGCATCCGGGGCTCGCGCATCCAGAACATCGTGCAGGAGCTGCGCGGCGAACGCATCGACATCGTGGTCTGGAACCCCGAAATCGCCAGCTACGCCGCCAACGCCCTGTCCCCGGCCCGGGTGACCCGAATTTCCGTCGACGAGGACGAAAAAGCCCTGGAAGTCGTGGTTTCCGACGACCAGCTCAACCTGGCCATCGGCCGCAAGGGCCAAAACGTCAAACTCGCGGCCAAGCTTCTCGGCTGGAAGATCGACATCTTCACCGAGTCCCGCTTCCGCGAGGTCAACGCCTCCAAGAAATTCCTGGAGCAGCTGGCGAGCGTGGCCGAGATCCCCGTGGACAACATCCTGGCCGCCGGCTTCGAGTCCATGGAGGAACTGGCCGGAGCGCCCGATGAGGCCATCGACGCCATAAACGGCATGACGCCGGCCAAGCGCGACGACCTGCGCGCGGCGCTCAAGCTCATGGGCGCGGTGGCTGCCCACACCGAGGACGATGCGGACGAAGCCGGGGAAGCCCCGGTCGAGGACGCCGACGCCCCGGCCGAGGAGGCGACCCCGGCGTCGCCCGAGGCCGAAGATGCGGACACTCCGGTCGAGGACGCGGCGCAAACGCCGCCCGAGGCCGACGTGGCGGCAACTCCCGAAGCCGAGGCGGCCGCTCCCGAAGCGTCCCCTGAAACCGCCAAGGCGGTGGATGCGGCAGACAATGAACCGGAGACGGATACGACCCGATGATGCAAAACGAAACGACCGGTCGCCGCGCCGGCCCCACGCGCATGTGCGTCATCTGCCGTGGCCGATATCCTAAAAGCGCGTTGCGCCGCCATGTTGCGGCCGCGACCGGCGACGCCCGCCTGGTGCCCGATCCCCGGGCCGTCATGCCGGGACGGGGGCACTATCTCTGCGCCAACCCCGAATGCGCCGAGAAATTTTCGAAATACTCCGGGCGGCCCAGGCGCCGGAGGGGGGGGAATGGTGAATAAAATCAGACTGAAGGACATTACCAAGGATCTGGGCATCGGCAACAAGGAATTGCTGCAGATCCTGCGGGAGCTCGGCATCCAGGTCAAAAGCCAGATGGGCACGTTGACCGACGAGGAAGCCGCCCAGGTGCGCGCCCGCGTGCAGCAGGGACAGACCGCCCGTACCCAGATCATTGATACCGAAGTGCAGCCCGGCGTCATCGTCCGTCGCCGCAAGGCCGCCCCGACCCCGCCCCCCGCGCCGACCGTAAGCGAACAAGCGCCCGAGCCCGTGACGCCCCCCCCCGCCCCCGAGGCGCCGGAGACGGAGGTCGTGGAGCCCGTGGAGCAAGAGATGCCGCAAGCCGCGAGCGAAACGCCGGAGTCCCGGCCGGAGGCCCCCGAAGCGCCCCGCGAGGAGGCCAGGCCGGTCATCATGGAAACCGCCCGGGTCGTGCGCCCGGCCGGTGCGCCGGCTGCCGAAGAGCCCCAACCCGAGACGCCGACTGCCGAAGTCGAAGTCGCGGTCACAGCAGAGGCCGAGGTCGTGACCGAGGAATCGCAAGCCGTTGCGGCACCCGAAACGCAGGAAGCGCAAGCTGCCGCCGAAGCCGTCGAGGCCCCGGTGGAGGAAGCGCCGGCGCCGGTCGCGCCAGAGTCCCCGGAACCCGAGAAGGCCGAGGCGCCCGCCGCCGGGGCCGACGCCGCCGGGAAGGACCGCCGCAAGCCCCGCCGGCCCGAGCCCTCTTCCGCGCCCAAGGTGCGTATCATTTCCATGCCGGACCCGAAGAAAACGCCCCCCGCGCCCCCCCGGCGCCCGGCCGGCGATTCGCCCCGTCCCGGCATGCGTCCCGGTCCCGGCGCTCCCCGTCCCACCGGACGTCCCGTGCCCGGCATGCCGCCGCAGCCCGGCACCGACGACGCTGCGAAAAAGCGCAAGAAAGACCGCCGCGTGGTGGAATTCACGCCCCAGGCCAACGAAGGCGATCGCCGCAGGGCCGGTCTCGGCGCGGGCAAGGGCGGCAAGCGCAAGGCCGGCGACATCCAGGACCGCACCGGCGGCCGCATGGGCGGCAAATTCAAGCGCAAGAAAAACCGCGACGATTTCCTCCAGACCAAGGTCGACGCCGGCGCCCAGCCCATGAAGGCGGCCAAGCGCAAGATCCGCATGGAGGAAACCATCCGGGTTTCCGATCTGGCCAAGCAGATGGGCGCCAAGGCCCAGGACCTCATCAAGGTCCTGCTCGGCCTCGGGGCGCTGGTGACCATCAACCAGTCCCTCGACGTCGAGACCGCCACCCTGGCCGCGTCCGAATTCGGCTTCGAAGTGGAAAAATTCGGCTTCTCCGAGGACGACTACCTCATCGCCTCCGAGACGGACAAGCCCGAAGACCTGAAGCCCCGTCCTCCGGTCGTCACCATCATGGGCCACGTCGACCACGGCAAGACGTCGCTTCTCGACGCCATCCGGGCCTCCAACGTGGTCTCCGGCGAGGCCGGCGGCATTACGCAGCACATCGGCGCCTACCACGTGAGCACCAAGCGCGGGGACATCGTGTTCCTCGATACGCCGGGCCACGAGGCGTTTACGGCCATGCGCGCCCGCGGCGCCCAGGTCACGGACATCGTGGTCCTGGTGGTTGCCGCCGATGACGGCGTGATGGATCAGACCCGCGAGGCGGTCAACCACTCCAAGGCCGCCGGCGTCCCCATCGTGGTCGCGGTCAACAAGATCGACAAGCCCGACGCCAACCCCGACCGCGTCAAGCGCGAACTGGGCGAGCTCGGCCTTGTGCCCGAGGACTGGGGCGGCGACACCATCTTCGCCAGCGTCTCGGCCAAGCAGAAGATCGGCCTCGACGAACTGCTCGAAATGATCCTGCTCCAGGCCGAAGTGTTGCAGCTGAAGGCCAACCCGGACAAGCGCGCCCGCGGCCACATCGTCGAAGCGCGCCTGGACAAGGGTCGCGGCCCGGTGGCCACGGTGCTCATCCAGGAAGGCACCCTGCACCAGGGCGACGCCTTCGTGTGCGGCGTGTTCTCCGGCCGCGTGCGGGCCCTCTTCGATGACCAGGGCCGCAAGATCAAGGAAGCCGGACCGGCCATCCCGGTGGAAGTGCAGGGCTTCGAAGGCGTGCCCGAGGCCGGCGACGAATTTGCCGGGCTCGAGGACGACAAGGTCGCCCGCCGCATCGCCGAGGGCCGCGCCACCAAACAGCGCGAGCGCGAACTCGGCAAGGCCAGCAAGGTGACCCTCGAAACCTTCCTGGCCAGCAAGCCCGAGGCCGAGGCCCAAACCCTCAACCTCGTGCTCAAGGCCGACGTGCAGGGCTCCCTCGAGGCCATCACCGACGCGCTCCACAAGCTCTCCACGGACAAGGTCAAGGTGGAGATCATCCACACCGGCGCCGGCGCCATCACCGAGTCCGATATCCTGCTGGCTTCGGCTTCCGACGCCATCATCATCGGCTTCAATGTGCGCCCGACCATCAAGGTCAAGGAGATGGCCGAGCGCGAGAGCGTGGACATCCGCTTCTACGACATTATCTACAAGCTCGTGGGCGAGATCAAGGACGCCATGTCCGGCATGCTGGCCCCGGTCATCCGCGAGCAGTACCTGGGCCAGGCCGAGGTGCGAGACACCTTCAGCGTGCCCAAGATCGGCACGGTCGCCGGCTGCGGCGTGCTCGACGGCAAGCTGACCCGAAACGCCGGCGTGCGCCTCGTGCGCGACGGCGTGGTGGTCTACACCGGCAAGCTCGCATCGCTGCGGCGCTTCAAGGACGACGTCAAGGAAGTCACCAAGGGTTACGAATGCGGCGTCGGCCTGGAAAACTTCAACGACATCAAGGTCGGCGACGTGATCGAGGCCTTCGAGTCGGTGGAGGAAAAGGCCACCCTGTAACGGATGACGGCGCGGGACGCCCACGCGTCCCGCGCCGCATGCGGAATGACCATGGTCGTAGGCGTGCTGACCCTCCAGTTCACGTTGCACGGCAACGATTCGCTCAAGGGCAAGCGCCGCGTGGCCCAAAGCCTCAAGCGCAAACTGCGCAACAAATTCAACGTGGCCGCCGCCGAGACGGCCATGCAGGAATCCTGGGACACCCTCGTTCTGGCCGCGGTGACCGTCTCCTCCGACGCAGCCCATGCCCGGGGTCTGCTCCAAAAAGCGCTCAACATGGTCGTGGCCACGGCCGAGGCCGAACTTGTCGATGACGACATCGATATACTTTTCCTGTAAGGCGCAAATACTGCCATGAAAGCCAAACCTACGCGCCGCTCGGCGCGCCTTGCCGACCAGATCGCCCGGGAAATGGCCACGGCCCTGGTCGAGGACGTGCAGGACCCCCGCCTCATGCTTGTCACCATAAGCGGCGTGGCCTTGAATGCCGACCTTTCCATCGCCCGGGTCTACTACACCCTAAGCGGCGACGAGGCCCGGCTGGCCGAAGCGGCCGAAGGCCTCGAGCAGGCCAAGGGATTCTTGCGCACGCTGCTTGGCAAGCGGTTGCGCCTGCGCTCCGTGCCCCAGCTGCGGTTTGCCCGCGACACCTATCTGGAGGACATGGTCTATGCCCGACCCGAGGCGTGAAATCGCCCGTCGGATCCGCGAAGGCCACACCTTCGTGGTCGCCGCCCATGCCGCCCCGGACGGCGACGCGTTGGGATCGACCGCCGCCATGGGATTCGTTCTGGAAGCGCTCGGCAAGTCGTTCGCCCTGGTAAACGATTCCCCCGTGCCGCCCCAGTACGGCTGGCTGGAACTGCCGGCCCCCCTGCTCGACGTCCCGCCGGCCGACGACTACGATCTGGCCGTGGTCCTCGACTGCGGCGACGGCCCCCGGCTGGGCCGCCTGGAAACCGTGCTCGATCCGGCCCGCATGATCGTCATCGACCACCACCTCGGCAATCCCGGCTTCGGCCTGATCAACTGGGTCGATCCGGTCCGTTGCGCCACGGGCGAGATGGTGGCCTTGCTCGCCAAGGACCTGGGCGTGCCGCTCTCCGGCCCCCTGGCCGAGGCCCTCTACACCGCCCTGGCCACGGACACGGGCTTTTTCAGCTTCAGCGGCACCTCGGCCGTGTGCATGGAGATCGTGGCCGAACTGATCCGGAACGGCCTCGACGTCGGGGCCATTGGCGCGCGCATCAAAAACCAGTGGACCATGAACCGGATACGGCTGTGGTCCGAGGTGCTGGGCGAGCTTTGCCTGGCCGACCATGGACAGGTGGGGCTTATCAGGATATCCCAGGAAATGTTCCGCCGCACGGGCACAGGGCCCGAGGACTGCGAGGGGCTGATCAACAACGCGCTCCGGGTTCGGGGCGTACGCGCCGCCATCCTGGCGCGTGAGCTGCCCGAGGGCGGCGTAAAATTTTCCCTGCGTTCGGTCGGCGCCGTCGACATCCAGGCCGTTGCCGCCTCGTTTGGCGGCGGCGGGCACAAAAACGCCGCTGGCGGCAGACTCGCCTATCCCCTGGAAGAATCCGCCGATATCCTCGTTGCGGCCGTGTCCAAGGCCGTTGCCGGGGCAAAGGAATATTCGATTGACGCCTAGGAACGCTCTGCCCCAACTGCACGGGGTGCTGGTGCTCGACAAGCCGTCGGGCCCGACCTCCACCGCCTGCCTGACGGCCATCAAACGCCTGGGACAAAAGAAGATCGGCCATGCCGGGACTCTCGATCCCCTGGCCGCCGGCGTGTTGGTGGTGCTTTTGGGCGAGGCGACCAAACTCGCCTCCTACGTCATGGAGGGCGAGAAGACCTATCTGGGGCAATTGCGCCTGGGGCTTTCCACGGACACCTACGACATCCAGGGCGCGGTGACCGCCGAAGCGGCCTGGGATCATATCGCCCCGGCCGAACTGGCCGAGGCCATCGCCGCCTGGACGCAGGAAGAAAGCCAGGAGGTGCCGCCCTACTCGGCGGCCAAGCACCAGGGGAAGCCGCTTTACGCCCTGGCCCGCCAGGGTCTGGCCGCCCCTGTCAAACACAAGAAAATTTCCGTTTTCGACGCGCAGGCCGTTGCCATCGACCTGCCGTCGGCGACATTTCGGGTCCGGGTTTCCGCTGGCGTCTATATACGCTCCCTGGTCCACAGCCTGGGGAAGCGACTTGGCTGCGGCGCCGCACTTACCGCCCTGACCCGGGAAGCCAGCCGTCCCTTCGACCTGACGCAGGCGCATGGCCTGGATGACATCCTGGCCGCCCCGGAAACCCTGCCTGAACGGATCATTCCCATCGGGCAGGCGCTTCCCCACTGGGCCACCATTGCCCTGCCCGCCGATACGGCCGCCCTGGTACGCCAGGGCGTGCGTGTGCGGGCCGGGGCCTCGGTTGCTCCCGGCGGATGCGCCCTGCTGACCGACGACGCCGGACAGCCACTGGCGTTGGCCAAAGTCGAAGAAACGGAAGGCACGCGAAGGTGGGCCATTTTGCGCGGTCTTTTCGGCGACCCGCAGCCGGCCCGGCGCGGCGGACAAACCGTCCCCGAGCGAACAACCACCCCCAACCATGGAGGATAACGCTGTGGTTATGACCGCCGAAGACAAGGCAAGCGTCATCACGGAGCACAAGAAGCACGAAGGCGACACCGGATCTCCCGAGGTCCAGGTCGCCCTGCTGACGGCGCGCATCACCTACCTGACCGACCATTTCAAGGCCCATCCCAAGGATTACCATTCCCGGACGGGTTTGCTCAAAATGGTCGGCCAGCGCCGGAAACTCTTAAACTATTTGAAGAAAAAGGACATCCAGCGCTACCGCGACCTGATCGCTAAGCTTGGATTGCGCAAGTAGCGCCGCCACGTCGGGAGCCGGCCTTTCCGGGCCGGTTCCCGCCTTCCCGCACATGCATTATGCGCGCCCGCCCTCGGGACACCGGTCCCGGTGGCCGTCGCGCCTGCTGCATGGCGGGAGGGCCGGCCACGATACGCCGCATTCCCCCCTTTTTCAGCGAGGTGCCCATGACATCCCCATTTTCTCCCATCCGACTCGAAGCGAACATCGGCGGCAACGCCATCATTCTGGAAACCGGACGCCTGGCCAACCAGGCCGACGGCGCCATCTGGGTCCAGTCCGGCGGCACGGTGGTCCTGGTCACGGCCTGCACCCAGGTCCTGCCCGAGGAAAAAGGCTTTTTCCCGCTCACCGTCGACTACCAGGAAATGTCCTACGCCGCCGGCCGCATCCCCGGCTCGTACTTCCGCCGCGAGATCGGCCGTCCCTCCGAGCGCGAGGTGCTGGTGTGCCGGCTGATCGACCGCCCCTGCCGGCCGCTTTTCCCCAAGGGCTTCCGTGACGAGGTCCAGATCATCGCCACGGTGCTCTCCGCCGACGGCGTGGTCGAGCCCGACGTGCTGGCCCTGACCGCCGCCTCGGCCGCCCTGCACATCTCCAAGATCCCCTTCGAAGGCCCCATCGCCGGCGGCCGGGTGGGCTTCGTGGATGGCCAGTTCGTCTTCAACCCCACCGTCCAGCAGATGGCCGGCGAGAGCACGCTCAACCTGACCTTCGCCGCCTCGCGCGACGCGGTGGTCATGGTCGAAGGCGGCGGCAAGTTCGTCTCCGAGGACATGCTGGCCGATGCCCTGGAGTGGGGGCACAAAAGCGTGCTGCCCTTAATCGACCTCCAGGAGGAGCTGCGCGAGAAAGCCGGCAAGCCGAAGATCGCCTTCGTCCCGCCAGCCCCCATCGCGGAACTGGAAAAGCTCGTCCACGAGACGGCCGAGGCCGGACTCAGGGAAGCCTTCTCCATCAAGGACAAGATGCCCCGGCGCGATGCCAGAAAGGCCGTCAAGCAGACCGTCATCGAGGCCGTGCTGGCCGCCTTCCCGGACGAGCCGACCTACAAGGCCAAGGCCGGCGATATCCTCGCGGACATGGAGAAGAAGCTCCTGCGCAAGCTTATCAAGGAAACCGGCATCCGCCTCGACGGCCGCGACACCAAGACCGTGCGCCCCATCGCCATCGAAGTGGGCGTTTTGCCCCGCACCCACGGCTCGACCATCTTCGCCCGTGGCGAGACCAAGTCCCTGTGCGTGGCCACTCTCGGCTCCACCGGCGACGAGCAGAAAATCGAGACGTTAAACGGCGAGACCTACAAGCGTTTCATGCTCCACTATAACTTCCCGCCCTATTGCGTGGGCGAGGTCAAGCCCATGCGCGGCCCGTCGCGCCGTGAAATCGGCCACGGGGCCCTGGCCGAGCGCTCCATCCTGCCCGTGCTGCCCGGTCCGGACGAATTTCCCTTCACCATGCGCGTGGTGTCCCAGGTGATGGAGTCCAACGGTTCCTCGTCCATGGCTTCGGTGTGCGGCGCGTCGCTGGCGCTCATGGACGCCGGCGTTCCGGTCAAGGAGCCCGTGGCCGGCATCGCCATGGGCCTCATCAAGGAAGGCGACGACTTCCTCATCTTGACCGATATCCTCGGCGACGAGGACGCCATGGGCGACATGGACTTCAAGGTTGCCGGCACGGCCAACGGCGTCACCGGCATCCAGATGGACATCAAGATCACCGGCATTCCCCAGGCCGTCATGCGCCAAGCGCTGTCCCAGGCCAAGGACGCCCGGCTGCACATCCTCGGCCGCATGGCCGAGGAACTGGCCGCGCCGCGTCCGGAGTTGTCGCCCCTGGCGCCGCAACTGGCCGTGGTCAACATCAATCCGGAAAAAATCCGTGAAGTGATCGGACCCGGCGGCAAGAACATCAAGGCCATCACGGCCGATACCGGCGCTTCCATCGACATCGAGGATTCGGGCAAGATCTCCATCTTCGCCCCCACCCTGGAGTCCCTGGAAAAGGCCAAGGCGCGCGTCGCGTACTACGACCAGCACGCCGAGGTCGGCGCCAACTACAAGGGCATCGTCCGCAAGGTCATCGACTGCGGCGCCATCATCGAGATCCTGCCCGGCCTCGAGGGCCTGTGCCACGTGTCCCAGCTCGACGTCGAGCGGGTGGCCAGCCCGGCCGACGTGGTCAAGCTCGGCCAGGAGATCGAGGTCAAGGTCCTGGACCAGGAGCCTTCGGGCCGCATCCGCCTGTCGCGCAAGGCGGTTCTCAACGAAGAACGCGGCATCCCCTACGATCCGGCCGATTATGCCAAGACCAGCGGTCCGCGTCGTCCCGGCGGCGACCGTCGCGGCGGGTTCGACCGCGACCGCGGCGGCCGTGACCGCGGCCATCGCGACCGCGACTAGCGTTTACAGTGCGAGAGGGGAAACCCTTTGAAAAGGGTTCTCCCCTCTCGCGCTCTCCCTTTCCTAAACTTTCTCGTCTCACCGCAGCTACACCAATACAAGGGAGCCTTCCGAACGGGAGGCTCTTTTTTTGTCGCCGCGTTCCATGAAAAAACCGGCTCCGGGCGAAGGCCCGGAGCCGGTTTGCGATCGTTTGGAAGCCGGCCCAGTCTACCAGACCGGCATGTCCACGGGGATGATGAAGGTCTGGACCTGGTTTTCCGCGTGCACGATCACCCGCAGCGAATGGACGCCGGCCGAGACCGGAAAGTAGAGGTAGCCGGGCATGAGGCCGCCCGGCGGCACCGGCGACGGCCGCCAGGCATAGGTGCCCATCTCCTGGTACAGCGAGGCCCGGTACTGGTCCATGGAGGGCTGCTGGGAAAGCGCCGCGCCGCCGATGGCCCCGGCGCCGGCCCCGATCAGGGCCCCCGGTCCCGCGCCCCAGCCGTGGTTGAAACCCGAGCCGATCAGCGCCCCGAGCCCGGCTCCGACTGCCGCGCCGGTAAGGCCCCCGACCACCGCCGCCTCGGCGCTTTTCCGATAGGCCGTGGAGGCGAAAACCAGTTCGGCCGCCTGGTCCACGGAATACGGCGCGTACTCCGCCCCGCCGACGCCGATCCCCCGGCATTCCTGGGCATAGATGACCGGATAGCGGCCGGAATGGTTGCTGACCAGAAGCAGCACCGGGGCAAGGCCGGCGTCATAATAATTGAGCCCCCGGCCCTGCCATTGGTAGCGCACCGCCCCGATGTCCCAGTCGGCCGTGCGCGCCGCGCCGGGCAGGGCGGCCGGGTTGACCACGTTCGATATTTGCGGATTCGGCGGTGTGTAGACCGCGCAGGAGGCAAGCAGGAAACAAAGGGCCAAAGCCGTCGCCAGCCGGCCAACCGGCATGGAAAGGGTGGTGCGTTTCATAGGTCCTCTTGATGATATTCCGGACCGGCAAACGCCGGCCGGTGATTGCTTCTACCGGCAGAACCGGATCGAGTCCATGATGCGGCGCAGGGTGTCCCTGGCCGCCTCGAACTGGCCGTTTTCGCTGGCGGCCATGAAATTCATGTAGAAGTTCTCCCCGTCATAGGCCTGCCAGATGATGCGCTGGTAGCCGTTTTTCTGGGGCGCTTCCACAACCTCCCAGCCGATGACGCCGCATTTGCGCTTGGCGTCGCCGTCATCGCGCCGCCGGGCCTCCAGGTACTTCTTGATCTGCACCATTTCCTTGGCCTGCTTAAGCGACGCGGCAACCGAAGCCTTGCGCGGAAAGCTCGGCACCATCTGCTCGAGGTGGAACTGAAACGACCAGGTGGTGCCGGGTTTCATAAAGAGCACCGATTCGCTGGCCGGATCGCCGTTTTCCAGCTTCCAGCCGGCCGGGATGGTAAAGGCGAAATTGCGGGCCGTGTTCTTGTAGGTGGTGTCGCTGGCGAGCACTCCGGCCCCGCCGGTCGCCGGCGCGGCGGCCGACCCCGCTCCCGGCGTCGCGGCTTGCTTGCCGCTGGTTACGGCGTCGATGCCCTGCTTGAGCAGGCCGAACTGGGCACCGGCAAAGGTGGAAAGAATCAGGATCAAGGCGCTCGTCAACGGCAGCACGCAAAGGATACGTCGCATACGGCATCTCCTTGCACCGGGCGGTTGGCGGTTGTCAGGAAACAAGTACTCCGGCATAGCCCACAACCTGCTCCATGTCGCCCGTCACCTCCCCGGACGTGGCATAGGCGGCAAGGGTCGCCTCCCGCGCGCCAAGCCCCAGGGCCACGAAAAGGCCCAGGGCCATGGGCATCACGCCGCACATGGTGATGCCTTCACGGCGCACCACCTGGCAAAGTCCCTCGGGATCGAGGGCCAGGACGCGGGAGAGCGCCATGGAATCGCGCTTTTTGGCAGCGTTATGGGAAATATAGTGGCTCATGTCCGAGCTGACCACGATGGAAACCGGCCGCTCCAGCGCGCCAAGGACCGCAACGATGGACCCGGCCACCTCGCGCAGCACGGCGGGGTCGGGCTCGGCCACGCACACCGGCACGATGCGCGCCCCGGGGTTGACCGCGCACAAGAACGGCAGCTCCACTTCCAGGGAATGCTCGCCCAGATGGGCGGCGACATCGGGCGTCAGACGCGGCTCGGCGGCGAGCAGTTGGCCGGCCAGCCCGGCGTCCACCGGCACTTCGCAGCCCGGGACCAGCCACGCCCCCTCGGGCCAGACGGCAAGCCGCGCGCCGCGCCCGGTATGGTTGGGGCCAAGGAGCAGGATCGTGTCGGCAAGCCTGGCCGCGCCGAGGGT
Organism: Desulfovibrio sp. JY; assembly: GCA_021730285.1. Taxonomy (NCBI): domain Bacteria; kingdom Pseudomonadati; phylum Thermodesulfobacteriota; class Desulfovibrionia; order Desulfovibrionales; family Desulfovibrionaceae; genus Desulfovibrio; species Desulfovibrio sp. JY. The sequence goes on along the minus strand of CP082962.1, from coordinate 2,898,569 downwards.
GCGCCCGGCCACGGAACCGCTGAAGACGTAGCCGGCGTGGGGCACCATGGCCAGGAGGGTCGGCTTTTCGGACCGGGGAGCGGCTTGCCCCAGATAGCCGGCCACCTCGCGGCGCAACCCGGCCGGATCGCCAGGATAGAAACGGCCGGCCACGACGGGCTGGCGGATCATGGACGAAACGGAAGAGGACGACGCAACGGACATGGCTCCCTCCTCGCCCCGCGCGGCGGACAGGACGTCGGGACACAGGGCAGTATGGATGTCCTAGCCTGCTTCGGGCCGCCTTGACAAGGGAGGCGATGGCGAAGCCGACGTCTTACGGCTTCTGGGTGAGGGCGTTGAGGCTTTGCTGTAGGCCGCTTGTGGCCAGATCGGAAGCGGCCATGCGGCCGTAGAGGGAATCCGGGGCGGCATCGCGCATGGCGGTCAGCGTCTTGCGCCAGCCGTCCACATCGCCCATGGCCCGCTGGATGGCGGCGATGCGCAGCCGGTTGCTGGCCCAGTCGTCGTCGCCTTCCTTGCACAGCGAAGCGTATTCCCCGGCCCACTTGAGCGCCTTGCCGTACTGGCCGAGCCCCCGGGTCGATTCGACCAGGATGTTGAGCGAGGCCTTGCGCTTGTCCGGGTCCTGCCCCGTCTCCTTGAACATGAAGGCGGCCTCCCCGGCATACAGTTCGGCATTTTCCAGATCCTTGTCGGCCATGGCCGCCTTGGCCATGAAATACATGGCATAACAGCGCTTTTCCGTCTCCAGCAGCTCGTCCCCGGCCAGCCGTCGCCACAGTTCCCGGGCGCGCCTGGAATCGCCCAGGTTTTCCAGGGCCTCGGCCACGTTGTATTCGAGTTCCCGCCGCCGCGTCGGACCGAACTTCCAGTCCTTGACCTTCCTGGCCAGCTCGACGATGTCCCGCCAGGCCTTTTCCTTGCGGTACACGTTCATGGAAAGGGCCAAGGCCATGTTGCCGTTGTCGTTTTCCCTGGGCCCGATATAGGGCAGCGCCTCGGCCAGGGCGGAACGCTCGTCGCCCGTGCGCAGATAGGCCAGCGCCAGCCCGAGCCGGGTCTTGTCGGATAAAAGGCCCCTGTTGGCGGCCAGGACGGGGTTGTCCTTGTAGGCCGCCACCAGCCGGGGATAGTCCTTGTGGTCGATCAGGTCGCCGGCCATCTTTTCGAAGGCCGTGACCGCCACTTCCTCGGCCTTGGAGGCCAGCTCGTTTTGGGGATAACGCTCCAGGAACCGGGCCGCCGCCTTGAGGCTCTCGGGATAGTTCTGGCGATACAGATGCCACATGGCCAGCTTGATCTGGGCCAGGGGAGCCAGCGGGCTGTTGGGATGGTCGCGGATGATCCCCTCGTAGATGGTCTCGGGGCTCTCCTGCTGGGGCTTGTCGAAAAGCGAGAACATCTCGGAGACGGTGGGCTGGTCGTGCACCCCCTGCTCGGCCAGGCGCATCTTGGCAATAAGCCCGCCTTCCTGGTTGGGATAGTCCTTGATGGCCATGTTGTAGAAATCCACCGCCGCCGGACGGTTGCCGAGCTTGGCGTAGATGTCGCCGAGCCGGGCCAGGACAAGATCGGTGTCCTTGGCCTTGGGGGTCATATTGTAAAAGGTCAGATAGTCCTCGCGCGCCTTCTTGAAATCGCCGTTTTTATAGGCAATGTCGCCGTCTATGCGCAAGATGGGCGGGAACTCCACATAATACCGGGGCCAGCGCTTGTTGATGTAGTCGGCGATCTGGGCCGCTTCCTTGTACTGTTCCAGCCGCACCAGGGTCTTGGCCAGGCCCATGGCCCCCTCGCGCACGTATTTGCTCTCCGGATACTTCTCGATGAGCTGCTGGTACTCCTTGGCCGCCTTCTTGTACTCGCCGCGATCGAAATAATACTCGCCCCAATAGAAGTTGATCAGCGGCACGTTGGCGTCCGTCGGATACTTGCGGGTCAGGACATTGAAATAGCCCTTGGCCTCGGGCAGGTTGCCCACCCGCAGATTCAGCATGCCGAGCTGGAGCAGATCCTGCGGTACCCGGTAGGAGTTGGTGTTGGCATTCATGGCCTCGAGCAGCGCGCCCTGGATTTCGTCGTAATGGGCGGCCGGGTCGTCCTTGTACATATCGACGTAGAGGCCGGCCAGGGTTTGCAGCGTTTCTTCGTACAGATCGGGCTTGAGGCCGGGCGCATTCTTGAGGCTCGTCAGCATGTTCCTGGCCGCTTCGTAGTTGCCGGCCAGTTTCTCGGCCTGGGCGGCGACGAGGCTGTTGGCGTCGTGGTCCTCCTCCATGGGAGGCGGCGTTTCGCCTTCGGCCCCGTGCGGCTTGCCCGCAGGCGCTTCGGCCTTGGCCACGTCGCCATGGGACGCGCCGCCATGCGCCGCATCGGGCGGTGGCGCGGCAGCGGTCTTGTTCGGGGCGGACGGCGTCGGACCGGGCGGCGCCACGGCCCCGCGCGCCTCGCCGGCGGCGGCCACGGCCGGCGGAATCGGCGGCAATTTGACGCGGTATTCCCCCGCCCCGCTGCCGCCCGGCGTCCGGGACGGCGTCGACGGCGGCAGGGCCGAGGGGGCGCGCGCGTCGGCCAGGGTCGGGGCTTCCATGCCGGCCGGACGCAGCGTCGGGGATTTGTCGGCGGAAACATGCATGGCCGTGGCCCGCATCGAATAGGGCACGGCGTAAAACGGCTCCTTGGGCGCATCGGGCTTCTTGCCGGCGCGCTCAGGTGCCGGCAGCGGACCGCCGGGGCGGGCCGGCCCAGGGCCTTTGTTGTCCGCCAGGGTGGCCGGCAGCGGCGGCAGATGCAACGGGCCGGGCTTGTTGTTCGGCGGCGTGACGGGCAGCTTCAGGGACGAAGCGGCCGGCGCAGCGGCGGCGCGGGGCGGCATGGTGGTATCCGGCCCCTGCTGCGCCTTTGACGCGGGCGTCCAGTTGGCCCCTGCCGGATCGCGGTAGACCTGCAGCTTGAGTTCCTGCTCACCCTGGGGCCAGCCCACGAAGCCGAAAGCGTCGGTTTTCAGGCGCACCACCAGCGTGTCGCCGCTTTCGCGCATCGCCTCGATCAGGCGCGAGGACTTGAAATCGACGGCCTCGGGCTTGTCCTCCTTGGCCAGAATGCCGGGCGGAAAGGTCAGGGTGATTTCGGCCGGGCCGGTCCGGGCGATGGTCGGATAGGCCCCGGGCCTGGAAAACTGGAGAATCAGCGAGTCGGTGTCGGGACGCGTAATGGTGGAAACGGACAAGGCCTGGGCCGGGCCGGCCCAGAGTGCGACCAGCAAGGCCGCGAGGAAAAGACGCCGGAGACCGGCAGGCAGGGTAAGGCTCACGCCGCATCCCCTTGCAAGGAACGTGCTGCGACACGATGCGCCGGTGCCGCCACCGACGCCTAGTCTCCCGCCAGGTCGCGCTTTTTGAGCTTTTCGATCAGCGTCGTGCGCTTGATGCCAAGCAGTTCCGCCGCCTGGTTCTTTACGCCGCCGGCCTTTTCCAGGGCTTCGAGGAGGAGCTTTTCCTCCATGACGTCGAAGAATTCCTTCAGCCCCATGCCCTGTTCCACCATATCGCCCAGGCGCGGCCAGCGAAAGCCCGCCGGCACGGTCACCACAGGCACCACCGGCGGGGCAACCCCGGCGTTGTCGAGAATCTTGCGCGGCAGATCGGAAACGACGATCACGTCGTGCTCGCACAGGATCGACAACCGCTCCATGAAATTTTCCAGCTCCCGCACATTGCCCGGCCAGGGATAGGACAGGATCATGGAACGGGCTTCGTCGGTAAAGGTCAGGGTGGTCCGTTTTTTTTGCTGGCAGAAGCGGCGCAGGAAATGATCGGCCAGAAGCAGGATGTCCTCCCCCCGATCGCGCAGCGGCGGCAGATGCAGGGGAATGACGTTCAGGCGGTAATAGAGGTCCTCGCGAAAACGGCCGGCCTCGACCTCGACTTCCAGGTCGCGGTTGGTGGCGGCCACGATGCGCACGTCGGCCTTGAGCGTCTTGCCGCCGCCCACGCGCTCGAATTCCTTTTCCTGCAGCGCCCGCAGGATCTTCACCTGGAGGCTCAGGTCCATTTCCCCGATTTCGTCGAGAAAGATGGTGCCGCCTTCGGCCAGCTCGAAGCGGCCCTGGCGTGAACGCACGGCCGAGGTGAAGGCCCCCTTTTCGTGGCCGAAGAGTTCGGATTCGAGGAGTTCGCGGGGGATGGCCCCGCAGTTGACCGGAACAAACGGCTTGCCGGCCCGGCCGCTGTTGTTGTGCAGGGCGCGCACGAGCAGTTCCTTGCCCGTACCCGACTCGCCGGTGACCAGCACCGTGCTGTCGGTGGGCGCGACTTTGGCGAGCACGCGTATGACTTCGCCCAGGCAGGGACTCTGGCCCACCATGCCGGAAAGGTTCAGTTCCATCTGGCCTCCGGAAAAAAGACCGCATTCCTGGCGGCTTTCCATTTCCTATAGCGTCGGCGCGGCACAGTCAATTTCCTGACGGAAAAAGACACCAAAAAAGACGCGGCAATGGCGCGTGGAAGAAGGACAGCGGGAGATTACCGGCATGACGCCTGATACGAAGCGTCCTGGAAAAGACACCGCCACCCAGGCAGCCGGCGGTTTGGCGCGCCGCCTTGCGGATGGCAGGCGGCAACGGAAGCGGATCGTATCGGGAAAGGGGCCAGACGGCCGCCCAGGCGCGGCCCGGGGATCAGACGCGCAGGTCGAGCAGCGTGCCGGCCATGTCGTCGGCGGTGCGGATCACGGCCACATTGGCCTCGAAGGCGCGCGAATCCTGGATCATGTTGACGTTTTGACGGACCAGGTCGACGTTGCTCATCGCCACCATATCCTCGGTGGGCTCGTACGCGCCGGCCTGGTTTTCGACGCCCACGGTTTCCGCGCGAAGGCCGGCGTCGGCAGTCTCCTCGACGATGGCGGACACCTGCGTGCCCTGGCCGTCGGGACCGGTGGACAGGCGGGCTTCCTTGGACGTGTAGCCGTCGGTATTGACGTTGGCCACGTTGTTGGCCGTGACCGCCATGGACGTGGACATGGCTCCGAGGGCCGACTGGGCGGCGGATATGGCGTCTGTCATGACCTGCCTCCGAAAAAACCGTTTCCCGACTTATCCACGATAAAGCAGCCCCGGACCCTTGGCAAGGACCATCCGGTTGCCGGAGCGCAAAGGCCATGCTACAGCCCGGCCATGCGCCTTTTCGCTTCCGCCTGCCTGCTTTGCGCCTGTCTGGCCCCGCTTTGGGGATGCAAGGAACCGCAACAGCTCAAACGCTACGTCAACAAACAGTATCTCTTCAGCTTCGTACCGCCCCGGGGCTGGGAAGTCACGGCCGAGCAAACGCCGTCCTGCCTGACCTCGGTCACGGCGAAAAACGGGGAATGCAGCTTCTACGTGTGCGTCAGCGAACGCCCCGATGATTTCCTGCCCACCGCCTCGGACTTCGCCAACTGCGAGCTGGTCAAGGCCTACGTCGCGGACAAGCTCAAGGGCTACAACGTCATGTGCCGGCCGTCGCTGCTACAAGGCAGACGGGCCTACGACGCCATCTACCTGCGCAACGTGGCCGACGAGCAGGGTGTGGTGCGCTACCAGCTCGTGCGCCAGACGTTCCTGGCCCGGGGCAAGCTGCTCTATACCCTCACTAATTATGTATTCGGCAACTCGGAAGCGGAACTTAAGGCCGCCGTCTCGCCCTGCAACGCCGACATCCTGCGCTCCGAAGGCACCTTCTTCCTGCACCAACCGCCGTCGAGGGAAAAATAGAGGAGAGAAGCCACCTGGGGGGAAACCTTTCTTGCAGAAAGGTTCTCCCCCCAGCCCCCCTTTCCAAATACCATGTTGGCCTCGACCCTCAAACTGGCTGATAGTGCCAGTAAATGTGCTCGTAGACACAAACGAGGCGAGGAGACCAACATGGCAGGACAAGCGTTATCCCAACTTCAAGCGTTTGTGGAGGCTTCACAAGGTCGATCTTTTTTTGTCGGATTGGATGTCCATAAAAATAGTTATTTTGTTGCGTTACGTCGGTTTGATGGAGTCGTCCACACCTTGGTGATGTCGGCGAGCCCGCAGGCTCTGATCGACAAATTGGCCGCGGTGGGCGTCACCGTGGCCATGGCGGCCAGTGAATCCGGGCCGACCGGATTCACCCTGTCCAGAGCGCTCACAAAGGCAGGGATTCCCAATCTCGTGGCGGCTCCCAGTCGGATTCCCCGCCCCGTGGTCTGGGGCGCAAAAACAGACCGGCTCGATTGCGTCAAACTGGCCGATTACGCCGCCAAGGGGATGCTGCGTCCCATCGCCGTGCCGACCGAGGAGCAAGAAGCCCAGAGGAGCCTGGAGCGCCGACGACACGATCTGGCCGACGACCTGCGTCGTGTGAAACTGCGCATCCATTCCCATCTGCTTTTTTTGGGCCTTACCGAACCACCCAATCTGAAATACTGGAGCAAGGTCGCTGTAGCATCCCTGCTTAAACTGCCCATGCATCAGGCTGCCCGGTATACGCTGGAAAGTTTTGTGCGGGAGATGCATGCCATCACCAGCGAATTGTCCCTCGTTGAACAGCAACTTGAGACAATTTGCCGCCAGGGAGAGCATGACAAAGTCATCAAGTGCCTGCGCACCGTGCCCGGTGTGGGGCCGCTCATCGCCGCGACCTTCCGTCTGGAGTTGTTTCAGCCGGAACGTTTCAGCCGGGCCGAAGAGGTGACAAGCTATCTGGGACTTGCCCCCATGGTGCGCCAGAGCGGCGAGAGCAAGGGCCGGGCCAGGTTACGGCCCGTGGGGCAGACCAAACTGCGAAGTCTTTTAGTGGAGGCGGCCTGGAAATGGCGCGCACACGATCCGAAGGCTCAGGCCTGGTATCACAAGTTGCTGGGGAAAAGCGGCCTGGCCCAAAAGGCCATCACAGCCTTAGCTCGAAAACTGGCCATCATTTTGTGGCGGCTGAGCCTGGAGAAACGAGCGTACCGATTTGAGGCGGTTATGGCGTGAAACGGCGGCGGGCGAGGATCACGCCGGCTCTGGGAAGCCCCGTGCTCCTCGCCCGCCAAGAGGGTATTGCAGCGCCAACAAGGACCTGTGGCAACGAGTAGGGAAGACTGAAAGCCTAACAGCCAACAATTTTTCGGATTGGTCGCGGAAAAGTCTGGCCGCATGGCGGCGTTTCTCAAATGGCGAAAATCCGAAAACTACCGAATCGGTACTTGGCGCTTCGGGCGCGAATAGGAAACGGGCGGTTAGACTGCGTCAGCCGGCTTGACTTCGGGCCACATAGGAAAGACCTTTAACGATAACAGCCTGTCACCGCTAAAAGTTTTTAGGAGGGGAGAGCGCGAGAGGGGAACCCTTTTTTCAAAAAGGGTTCCCCTCTCGCATCTTCCTTTCTCTCCTCGTTCGCCTTCAAATTGGCTTCCAGCACTTCGCCAAGTTGTTCGATGGTATGGGGCTTGGCCAGGTAGTCGTTCATGCCCAGGCGCAGGAACCGTTCCCGGTCCTTTTCGCTGGCGTAGGCGGTGAGCGCCACGATGGGGATGCGTTTGGCCAGCCCCGGCACCTCGCCGTTTCGGATGTGGTGGGTGCATTCGATGCCGTCCATGACCGGCATCTGGATGTCCATGAGGATGATGTCGGCCTTGTCCCTGGCCAGCGTCGCCAGGGCCTCCTGGCCGTTGGCCGCCTCCAGCACCTTGTAGCCGAGCCGGGCGAGCGTGCGGCCGGTGGTCAGCCGGTTGATGCGCTCGTCCTCGACCAGGAGCACCGTGTACTCGCCCGGATGGAACACCGCGTCCTCGCTGGCATAGACCACCGAAGCGTCCCGGCACTCGTAGTCCGGCAGGGCGAAGGGGATGGTGAAATAAAACGTGCTGCCCCGGTCGGGCGCGCTTTTGACCCAGATGCGCCCCCCGAGCATCTCGACCAGATGGCGCGCGATGGAAAGCCCCAGGCCCGCCCCGCTCACCCGCTTGGTCAGGTAGTGCTCGGCCAGTTCGAAATCCTCGAAAATCCTGTCCTGCAAATCCTTGGCGATGCCAATGCCGGTGTCGCGGACCATGAAAAGCAGGTTGCGGTAGTTGGGAGCGAAGGCGATGCGGCTGGTGGAGATCAGCTTCACCCGGATGTCGATGCGTCCCTGGTTCGTGCACTTGAGCGCATTGTCGACCAGGTTGGACAGGATCTGGCGCAGCCGGAAAACGTCGCCGATCAGCCGTCGCGGGATGCGGGGATCGACGCGCGCGGCGAAATCGATATTTTTGGCCTTGGCCCGTATGGAATAATTCCGGGCCAGATTCTCCATGAGTCCCCGCACGTCGCAGCCCGAAAGCACCGGCTCGATGGCCGCCGCGTCGATGTCGGCCAGCTCCAGCACATTGTTGACGATGGCCAGCAGCCGCTGCCCCGAATCCGCGACAATGTCCCACAGCTCGGCCTGCTCTTCCTCGCCGCTGCCTTGCTGGGCCAGCTGGGTCGCACCCATGATGCCGTTTAAGGGCGTGCGCAACTCGTGGGTGATGTTGCCGAGAAACTGCGACTTGGCCTGGCTGGCCGAGAAAGCCAGCTCCCGTTCCCGGCGCAGCTGGGCCTCGGTCTCTTTGAGCATGGTGATGTCCCGGGAATAGCTGGCCATAAATATCACCCGGCCATGGTCGTCGGCGATGGGGCACAGGCTCACCAGGAAGTAGCGGTCCTCGTGGCGCTCCTCGTAGGAAACGAGCGTGCCCTTCTCCACCGACTCCTTCAGGTACGTGCGGCGCGCCTCGGCCTGGGCGGCGGGCATGAACTTGAAAAGGCTCGTCCCGACCAGGGCGTCGACGGGATGGCCGCGCCGCCGGGCCGCTTCCTCATTGAGCACAAGGATGTAGCCGTCGAGGTCGGACAGGATGATGGAATCGTGCGTGGCGTTTAAAAGCGCCTTGAAGATGGCCTGGTTTTCCCCAAGCAGGTGCTGGGCCATGACGAGCTTGGTCACGTCCTCGCGAATGAAAATGGCGCCGGTCACCTTGCCGGCGTCGCAAAGGGGAATGCCCCGGATGTTCTGATAGGCCGACTGGCCGCCGCTGCATTCGTCGGTGTAGACGCTTTCCAGATGGATGGGCTTTCCGGCCAGCACGGCCTTGATGTCCTCGACGATGCCGGCGGACACGATGCCGGGCAGTTCCTGCAGCTTGCGGCCGATAAAAAAATCCCGGCCGCGCTTGCCCCGGGCGAAATTGGCCAGATGCCAGTCGTTGACGAAGAGGATGGTCCCCGCGGCGTCCACGGTCATGATGGACACCGGGGCGAGCTGCAAAATCCTCTCGCATTCGGTTAGGGGCAAACCGGGGAGCGTCATGGGGTTACCAATACCCGGGCCTCCCCCGCCCGGCAAGGCCATCCAGCGAACAAATGACGTTTTATGCCACGATTTCTGCCGAAATCGCACTCTTTCGGGCCCAAACCGGGACGAATCATGGTCCCGGAGCCGTCTTTCGAACCAGGGAAGCCGGGGCAGCGAGAGTTATAGGTGAACCTATTTCAAAGAAAGATGCATCATGCCCCGTTTCCAGGCGCGTTCACACCCTCGATGCCGGCAAAGGCGCTGTGGTTGTGGATGGACTCGAAGCTCTCCACGTCCACCTGGTACCAGGTGACCTTGGGGTGCGCGGCCAGGGCGCTGGCCGCCCGCCGGGCCACGTCCTCGACAAAGGTCGGGTTGGCAAAGGCCTGCTCGGTGACGTGCTTTTCGTCCTCGCGCTTCAAAAGCGCGTAGACCGGCGAGGACCCGGCCGCCTCGGCCAGTTCGATGAGCTCCTCCAGCCACACGAAGCCCGAAAACCGGCAGCGCAGCGTCACCAGGGCTCGCTGGCTGTGCGCCCCCTGGTCGGAGATGGCCAGGGAGCACGGGCACACCGTCATCACCGGCACGGACACGGTCAGCGTCTGGCGAAACTTCTCGCCCACGAATTCCCCGGACAACTGGCAGGCGTAATCCATGAGCGAACGCGCCCCGGAAGCCGGCGAGGCCTTGGCCAGGAAATACGGGAAACGCAGGGTCAGATGGGCGTTTTCCGCCTCGAGGCGCGAACGCACGTCCGTAAGCAGGGTGCGGAAGGACACGAGGTCCAGCTCGCCGGCAAAGCCCGAAAGCGCCTCGACGAACCGGCTCATGTGCGTGCCCTTGAACCGCGCCGGCAAATCGACCGACAGCTCAACCTCAGCCACGGTGTGCTGGCGGCCCTTGGCCCGGTCGCGCACCACCAGGGGCAGCTTGAAATCTTTTATGCCGACCCGGTCCACGGCAATAGCCACATCCGGCGGTCCGCTCTGTACATCGCGCATGGATTCGTATGCCTCCGGCGGCCAGGGGAGGCGGCGCCTCCCCTGGACCCTTCCGACAGGGGCGCTGCCCCTGCACCCCGCCGGGAGGCCGAGGGCCCCCCGGACCCCCCTGCAAAAATTAAAGGGACGGGAAATCGTCAATACTGTGCGGCGACGGCAGTGTAAAGTGGAAGAGAGAAACCCATCGTTAAAAGGGGTTTGGGGGGGATTATCCCCCCCAATGGGGAGGGTGTGGGAGGGGCGACGCCCCTCCCACGCGCTTCGCTCCTACACGATTTCCTGGCCGGTGGTGGCCAGGGTGAGCTTGCCGTATTTGACGCCCCGGGTGGAGATGAGGCGTTGGGAGAGTTTTTGCACGGCCTCGCCGGCCCCCTTCAGGGCCAGGGCTTCCAGGCAGTTGTGGTGGTCGATGTGCACATGCATGGTGCAAAGGATCACCTCGTGGTCCTCGTGCTGGATCTCGATGAGCCGCTGGGCGAGATCCGAGGTATGGTGGTCGTAGACCAGGGTGAGCACGCCGGCAACTTCCTTGTCGGTCTGTTCCCACTCCTTCTGGACCAGAACGCCCCGGATCAGGTCGCGGATGGCTTCGGAACGGGTCTGGTAGCTTTTCTCGTCGCAAAGCGCGTCGAACTTCTCGAGCAACTCGGAATTGAGCGACACGCCGAAGCGAATCGTCTGGCCCATGTTCCTCCCCCTTTTACAGACTGATCTCGTAAAGGCTCACCGTGGAGCGGTACGTGGAAAAGGACACCGATTCCTCATGCGCCTTGACGACGGTAAAGCCGTCGCCGGAAAGACGCTCCCACACCGGCTCCGACACCTGCCGCCAGGGCTGGGACAGCCAGATACGGCCGCCCGGAGCCAGAAGCTCCCGGAAAAGCGAAACCAGGGGCGCGTAAAACCGGGTTTCGTATAAAATGTCGCTGCCCCATATCCGATCGAAGCTCCCGGCCGTAAAACAGGGCCTGCGCCAGTCCATGACGGCCAGATCCAGGCTCAGGCCGTTTTGCCCGGCGTTGCGGGCGGCATGGACGATGGCGGCCTCCTCGTAATCCACGGCCACGACGCGCCCGCCGACGGCCGCCCCGGCCAGGGCCGACAGTCCCATGCCGCAGCCGAGGTCCAGGCAGCGCCTGCCGGCAATGTCGCCCTGCCGCACCGCCAGCCAGGCGGTCAACAGCAGGCTCGCCGGCCATATTTCGGCCCAGTACGGCATGCGCTCGTCCGAGCCGAAACCGTCCCGGCCCAGGGACTCCCACAGCGCGTCCATGTCCTGGTCACGGCGCAGATCGAAATCGTAACCGCCGATGGAAAGCCGCAACTGATTGCCGCGCCAGTCCGGTGGGGTCGAATTGGCGGCCAAAAGTGGCATGGCGGCATAATTAGCGGACACACAAGACTCCATAGCGGACCATTCGTGCAATTGACCGCATCAACCGTGTTACCGCGAAAGCCCCGCCAGCGCAACCGGGCCCGGCGACGACGATTATTCGCTGACACAGTCACCCCGGTCGGCCCCATGTCTTGCCCCAGGCTGCGCAAAGGGGTATTCGAAGCCAGCCCGCCAACCTTGCCACGGCGGGCCAAGCCGCACACGTCATGGAGGGACACGCGCCATGTTAAAGGACCTGCTCTACACCAAGACCCACGAGTGGGTACGGGTCGAGGATGAAATCGCGGTGATCGGCATCACCGACTTCGCCCAGGAACAGCTCGGCGACATCACGTATGTGGAGCTGCCCGCCGTGGGCACCGAGCTCGAACCCGGCCAGGAGATGGGTTCCGTGGAATCCGTCAAGGCGGCCAGCGAGCTTTACAGCCCGGTAGCCGGTGAAGTTATCGAAATCAATGGAGAGCTTGACGCCACTCCGGAGAAGATCAACGCCGATCCCTTCGGCGAAGGCTGGATGCTCCGGGTGCGCCTGTCGGCCGAGCCGGCAGGGCTGCTTTCGCCCGAGGAATACGAGGAAATTTCCAAGGCCGAGCACTGATCGCGGGAGAAGGACATGCCCTACGTCCCCCATACGCCTGAAGAAGTCCGGGAGATGCTGGCTGTTGTCGGCGCCCGCGACGTTGCCGAACTTTTCGCCGAAATTCCGCCGGCCTTGCGGCCCAAACGGTTCGACCTGCCCCGGGGCGGGACGGAGATGGCCGTTCGCGCGACCATGGAACGTCTGGCCGCCAAGAACCGGACCGACATGACGAGCTTTCTCGGCGGCGGCTTTTACGACCACTACGTGCCCGCCGCGTCGGACCTGCTCCTTTCGCGCGGGGAATTCTACACCGCCTATACGCCCTACCAGCCCGAGGCCTCCCAGGGCACGCTGCAGGCCATCTTCGAATACCAGACCGCCGTCACCCGGCTGCTCGGCATGGAATGCGCCAATGCCGGGGGCTACGACGGCGGCACGGCGCTGTACGAAGCGCTGATGATGGCCGTGCGCCACACCAAGCGCAAAAAAGCCGTGGTCAGCGAGACGGTGAGTCCCATCTACCGCATCGTGCTGGCCACCTACACCAAGAACCTCCACCTCGAGCTCGTCACCGTGCCCCACAAGGCCGGCTGCGACGACATGGACGGGCTGGCCGAGGCCATCGACGACCAGACTGCGGCGGTGGTGGTGCAAAACCCCAACTTCTTCGGCCAGGTCCAGGACTTCACCGGGCTTTTCGCCAAAGCGGCGGCGGCCGGAGCCGTGTCCATCATGTCCTGCTATCCGGTGCTCCAGACCGTGCTCAAAACCCCCGGTGCCATGGGCGCGGACATCGCCACGGCCGAGGGACAGAGCCTGGGGCTGCCGCTCTCTTTCGGCGGCCCGTACCTCGGCATCATGACCTGCCGGAAGTCGCTGGTGCGCCAGATGCCCGGCCGCATCGCCGGCCGCACCAGGGACGCCGCCGGCCGCACCGGCTACGTGCTGACCCTGCAAGCCCGCGAACAGCACATCCGGCGGCAAAAGGCCACCTCCAACATCTGCTCCAACCAGGCTTTGTGCGCCCTGCGCGCGCTTATCAACCTGTGTCTGGCCGGCGAGGAGGGGCTCACCCGCCAGGCGGCGCTGTCCATCGAAAACGCCCACTATGCCGCCATGAAGCTCGAAGCCATTCCCGGCGTGCGGCTTATAAACGACGCCCCCTTCGGCAACGAGTTCGCCGCCGTGCTGCCGGTCAACGCCAAGCTCGCGGCCCGCACGCTCATGGACGACGGCATCATCCCGGGCTTTCCGCTGGGCCGCTACTACAAGGGCCTGGAAAACGCGCTCCTGATCTGCTGCACCGAAAAGCACGAGCGCTCCGAAATCGACCGTCTGGCCAGACGGCTGGGGAAAATCCTATGAGCACCGTTTTTTCCAAATCCCGCCCCGGCCGGGAAGGTGTGTGGCCGGAAAAACCCAAGACCGAGCCCATCGACTTTCTGCCCGGCGGACTGTTGCGCGAGGGCTCGCCCCGGCTGCCGTCGCTGTCCGAACTCGACGTGGTGCGCCACTTCACCGAGCTTTCGCGCAAGAACTACGGCGTGGACGGCAATTTCTATCCCCTGGGGTCGTGCACCATGAAGTACAACCCCAAGTTCACCGAGGAAGTGGCCGCCCTGCCCGGCTTCGCCCGGCTCCATCCGCTGACGCCCCAACTGCCCGGCGGCGGCGACATGACCTCCGGCGCCCTTGAGGTCATGTACGAGATGGAGCGGTTTCTGTGCGAGATCACGGGCATGGACGCCTTCACCCTGCACCCCATGGCCGGAGCCCACGGCGAGCTGACCGGGGCGCTCATGATCGCGGCCTACCACGCCGACAAAGGCAACAAGAAGACCAAGATCATCTGCCCGGACTCGGCCCACGGCACCAACCCCGCTTCGGCCCACATCGCCGGCTTCGAGGTGGTGTCCATCGCCTCGAAGGACGGCATCATCGACCCCGAAGCCCTGGCCGCGGCCATCGACGACGAGACCGCCGGCGTGATGATGACCGTGCCCAACACGCTCGGACTTTTCGAACGCCACCTGCCCGAGATCGTGGCCCTTTGCCGCAAGGTGGATGCGCTGCTCTACTACGATGGGGCCAACCTCAACGCTATCCTCGGCAAGCTGCGGGTGGGCGACGCCGGCTTCGACGTGGTCCACGTCAACCTGCACAAGACCTTTGCCACGCCCCACGGCGGCGGCGGCCCGGGCTCGGGACCGGTCGGCGTGTCGCAACGGCTTATTCCCTACCTGCCCATCTCCCGGGTCACGCGCGACGAGGCCGGCCGCTATTCCCTAAGCTACGACCATCCCAAGTCCATCGGCTACGTGGCCCCGTTCTACGGCAATTTCGGCATCGTGCTGCGCGCCTATGCCTACATCCTGCGCCTGGGGCGCGAGGGGCTGACGCGGGTGTCGGAAGCTGCGGTGCTGGCGGCCAACTATCTGCGCAAGCGCCTGGCCGACGTCATCGAGGTGCCCTACGCCCGCACCTGCATGCACGAATTCGTGGCCTCGGCCGCCAGGCTCGCGACCGAAAAAAACGTGCGCGCCCTGGATATCGCCAAGGCGCTGCTGGATAAAGGCTACCACGCGCCGACCATCTACTTTCCGCTCATCATCAAGGAAGCGCTCATGATCGAGCCGACCGAGACCGAGAGCAAGGACACCCTCGACGCCTTCGTGGCCGATCTGTGCGACATCCTGGCCCTGGCCGAAACCGACCCCGAGGCCGTGCGGGCCTGCCCCACCACGTTGCCCGTGGGCCGTCTGGACGAAACGTACGCCGCCCGGGCCATGGAAATTACCGATGACCTCTAGCCTTGCCATCTCCCAAAACACGCCCTTCCCATGGGCACAGCCCAAGGACAAAACATGAGCCAAGCCAAACGCCTTGTCGTGGTCGGCGCCGGGCCCGGCGGCTATGACGCGGCCCTGACCGGCGCGGCGGCCGGGCTGGCCGTGACCCTGGTCGAGCGCGGCAAACTCGGGGGCACCTGCCTCAACTGGGGCTGCATCCCGACCAAGCATCTTTTGGCCACGACCCAGGCCGTGGCCGCCCTGGCCGATCAGGCCAAACAGAAGCTGGTGGCCGGCGAAGTCCGGCCGGATCTGGCCGCCATCCAGGCCAAGAAGAAAAAACTCCTTTCCGCCACCCACTCCGCCATGGCCAAACGCCTGGAATCGGCCGGCGTGCGCCTTGTGACCGGCAACCTCGCCGGCCTCAAGCCAAGCGTCGCCCAGGTGGCCGCCGGCGGGAAAACCGAAGACATTCCCTTCGACACGCTGATCCTGGCCCTCGGCTCGCGCGCCGCCGCCTTTCCGGGCGTTAAGCCCGATGGCAAGGCCGTGCTCGGCGTGGCCCCGGTGCTCGATTTCACCGAAGCCCCGGAAAGCCTCATCATCATCGGCGGCGGGGCCATCGGCATCGAGATTTCCGAAATCTACCATCGGCTCGGCACCAAGGTGACCCTGGTCGACGCGGCCCCGCGCCTGGCTCCGGCCGAGGACCCGGACGTGTCCAAGGTCGTGGCCCAGGTCATGCGCCGCAAAGGCATCGACGCCCGGGCCGGGGTCAAGGTGGAAAGCCTGGTCACGGACGAGGACGGTCTGGCCCGCATGACCCTGGCCGGCGGCGAGGTCGTGACCGCCGCCAAGGCGCTGGTGGCCATCGGCCGCTTCGCCCCCACCGCCGTGCCGGGACTGGCCGAGCTTGGCGCGACCTTCGCCAATCCCTCGCCCAACCGGGCCTTCATTTCCACCGACGAAACCCTGCAAACCGCGCCCGGCATCTATGCCGTGGGCGACTGCAACGGCCGGGTGCTCCTGGCCCACGCCGCCTCCAGCCAGGGAACCTACGCCGCCCGCCACGCCGCCGGCCTCGAATCCGGCCCCTACGCGCCCGGCCCCATCCCGGGCTGCTACTACGGCGCCCCCGAGATCATGCGCGTGGGAGAGATCGCCCAGCCCGGCGACGCCGTCTCCGAAGCCCCCTTCGTGGCCAACCCCATGGCCCAGGCCTACGCCGACACGGCCGGGTTCGCCCGCGTCACCTGGAAGGACGGCAAGGTGGCGGGACTCACCGCCGTGGGACACGGCGCGTCCGCCATGGGCACCCTGGCCACGGCCATCGTGTCCCAGGGCTGGACCCGCGCCCAATGCGAGGCCCTCGTCTTCCCCCACCCGGGCCTGGACGAGACCCTGCGCGCGGCGCTGTTGGGTGAAATGAAGACGAAAGATTAAAGAATGAACGCGGGGGGAAACTTCTTGAAAGAAGTTTCCCCCCGCGCCCCCCTTCAAGAACTTTCAACGGGGCAGTTCATTGAAGAAAGCAGGATAAAAGGGTCTTGAGAAGTATGGGAGATGCCACGATGCAACAAGGAATCACCAGGCGTCATCTCCTGCGCGCCGGGCTTGTCGGCGCTTGCGCCTGCCTGTTCCCCTGGCGGGCGCTGGCCGCCGCCACGGTGAAGCCGAATTTCTACGTCGCCAACCGCGACAAGCTACTGGCTGATTTCCGGGGCGTGTGCGCCGGGGCCGAACACTGGCTCGCCGCCCGCACCGCCGAACCCACGGCCAAGGCCATCACCGCCGACGCCGAGCGCCGCTACGCCCTTCTGCTTCCCGGCATGCCGGAAATCGGCGGCACGACCAACCGCAACCAGCCCTTTCTCATCATGGCCGGCTGGCTCACGGCGCTGACCCAGGCCATGGGCGAAAAGGGCATGCCCGCCAAGGACGCCGGCCGGCTCCTCTACGACCTCGACGCCGCCGACTGGACCGCCGTGCCGCCCCAAAAAGCCAAGGCCATGGGCGCGGCGCTTTTCTCGCCGGCCTACTTCGCGTCGCTCAAGGAATGGGCCGCCGCCAGCCAGAAACGCCAGTATCCCGGCGACTGGGTCGGCAAGGCCATCCCCGGCGACGGCAAGACCTTCGACCTCGGCTACGACTACACCCAGTGCGGCGCGGTCCTCTATTTCAAAGCTCAGGGCGTGGCCGAAGTCGCCCCCTACTTCTGCCTCAACGACTTCCTGGCCTCCCGCGCCCAGGACACCGGCCTCGAACGCAGGCACACCCTGGCCCAGGGCGACGCGCTGTGCGATTTCCGCTACAAACGCGGCCGCCCCGTCACCCAGAACTGGGACACCGAAGTGCCCCACTTCCACAGCTAAATGATGCCTCCGGGGTCCAGGGGAGGCGCGGCCTCCCCTGGACCCCTTCGCCGGGGGGCCACGGGCCCCCCGGTCCCCCCTTCTCGGCTTTGGCCGGGCGGAGGCTGGGTTGGCTGGCGGTCAGGCGGATGTGTGGAAGATGGATGCGGCATTTATCGGGACGATGCCGCCGCTTCGCGGCAGGCGCGTCCCGGCAAATGCCGCATCCACCACGCCGTCGCCCCTTCGGGGCGAATAAAGATGGAATTTGAGCCGTTATTCCCCTTTTAAAGTTTTTCGGGAGGGTGGGGGTCCGGGGGAGGGAACCCCTTTTTTCAAAAAGGGGTTCCCTCCCCCGGCTCTTCCAACATCATACTATGTACACGACACAGCGACGCATCATTCTGGCCTCGACGTCACCACGCCGGCGCGAGTTGCTTGATTTGGCGGGGGTGCCGTTTTCGGTCGTTCCGAGTCCGGCCGAGGAACCCGAACCGGACATGGGCGAGTTGCCGTCGGCCTATGCCGCGCGCATGGCCCGGCTCAAGGCCGCGCCTGTGGCCCGGGAGCATCCGGAAGCGGCGGTCATCGGCGCGGATTCGGTGGTGGCCGTGGGGCATGTGATTTTGGGCAAGCCGCGCGATGCGGCCGACGCCGAACGCATGCTGGGGCTGCTTTCCGGCCGCACGCATCAGGTGGTGACCGGCTGCGCGATTTTCGGCTGCGGCCCGGAGCCGGAGATATTCACCGTGTCCACGGACGTGGCCATGGCGGCGCTTTCCAATGTGGCCATCGCCGCTTACGTGGCGACCGGCGAGCCCATGGACAAGGCCGGGGCTTACGCCATCCAGGGCAAGGCGGCGGCGTTTGTCACCGCGATCAACGGCTCGTACACCAACGTCGTGGGGTTGCCCCTGGCAAGGCTGGTAGAAGTGTTGTCATCCTGGGGTGTAGTTGTCCCGTCGGGGCTTTGAATTCGGAGTTCTCTCTCTCTCTCGACCTTCACCCTGATATGCGATCATACAGAGGGGAATTTGCAGTAGATCGAATCCGACCAAGACTACCTGCCCATTATCCTGGAGAATTCTGTTCACCTCATCAACGGGAGGGTACATGAATGTCGGGACGGATTGGACGGCAATGTTTGCAAGTAATTTTCGAATACTGTCCTTTGTTACCCAGTTCCCCATCTGCTGCGGGGTCTTACCGAGCCAATCATTAACATTTGCCAAGATTTGCACTGCGTCCGGCACGACGGTTTTCCTTGGATAGTAGATCAGAGCAACCTTGTCCAAGAAACGCGTACCCGGGGGAGCAATGTAAACCCGTATCGAGTTGACCCCGGAATAGCCGCTGACTGACTCGAAAGACACCTGGGATGTCCTGGCGATTATTCGCCGACCGAAGTTTTCAACAATCGTTTCGTAGTCGCCCCACAAACGTTGCTGCTTGAGGCTGTCCAGTATGCCCAGGTAGCCGAACATCCCTATGGCCTCGCCGGTACCGTCCAGATCGGCGGTTTCCGAATTGGGGTATAAGCTGAATGCTCCGTCCTTTTCAGCATAGTACTTTTTGAATCGGAGCTGTATAAAATCCTCCATCAGGCCCTTTGCCTTTTCCCTGCTTTCCAACGATGCGAAACTCCAAAGATACCGCGTGATGAACCGCGTCCCATGGTCCCGCGCCAAAATCCATTCGTGGAGTTCGTCAAGATCGTCGGGCATAGGGGTGGCGAGTTTTTCCAGCGAGGATGCAATGATGTTATCCACATATCTGAGAGGGTAGGCATGGTGAATCTGGTTGCCCTCCCGATCCACAAACATCTTGATCACCCGTTCGCTCTCCGTGAGAGAACCGCCATGAAGCAGACTGTCGTCAGACCGCGAGCGAGGTCCCCAAAGTCCCGTGTCGGGATCCTGATTTTCGTAAAACCAATCGAACAGGGACTTTTTCCACTCCGGAGTAAACTCGTAGATTCCCAGCCGTTCGCAACTCGCCGCCAACTCTCCGAGTTCCGCAACGCAGACATAGGGAGTTTTGAATTGAGCTCCTATCCAACCGACGCGGGAAGCGTCATCAAGTAATTCCTTGAGCCGTTCAGGAGTGTTGATCTTATCGAGAAATGAAAGTGAGTATTTCAGCTCAAACGGTTTTTTCGCTTTGGCTGACAGTTCCTCGATAAGGGTGATCATGTTCGCGGTTGGGCCGATGTAGGTGAACAAGGGCAGGGAATCGTCTCTGATGAAGGCTCCTGTCCTCGGATTCTGCATGGACTGGTAGAAGCGCAGCCGTTCCAGCGGCTCGGGCGAAGCCGGAGCCCGTGCCAACAGCTTGGGGTCAGAAAGACTGTCATGTATTGCATGCATGACAGTCAGGGCTCGAACGTACTGCCCGGTGTCAAGATACTTGACGCAAGCAAGCATGTTCCATTCGAACTCAGCAAGGTAATATCCCTCGCTTTTGCGCAACTGATTCAATCTGAAGGATTCACGGATAGTCCCCTTGGTGTGAAATATGACTCCTGCGAGGAACAGGACCATAACGAAGAAGAGAACTACCGGTATGAAAATAAGGCGCTTGGTCATAATATGTTGCGGGCTATGCCTAGCTCAACCACTTCTCAAGACTAATAAAATAATGCGGCAAAAACACAAGGAGTTGCGCCCAGAGACCTCCCACGCAACTCCCCACTCAACGGCATCTGGTGCAGTCAAAGTTAATCGACGACAAGTGGTTACCACTTTACCATTCTGATCAACGTCGTCGGCTTACCCCTGCCTCGTGTATTAGAGGTCTCAGTATCTTGGTGTATTCTCGTTCCGCGGAGAGGCTGAAAAAACCGTACATCCGCAGGATTTTCCACGAACCGCGCAGTGGTCGATTCACCGCTCGGACATTGCCAGCTTGATTCCAAGAGAAACGAGCACGAGCCCGAGAACGCGGTCCAGCCAAAGTCTGAGGGAATGGCTTTGGCGCAATCTTTCCGCGACCCTGTCGCTCAGCAGAATTATCGGAGGCTCCACAAACACGGCGACGGCAATGATCAGGACGCCGTGGATCATGAGTTGCGCCCAGACGGGACCCGCGCCGTTCACGACAAACTGGGGCAGAAAAGCCAGAAAAAAGGTGGCGACTTTTGGATTGAGCAAATCAATAAAAACGCCTTGCCGAAACACCGCACCGATACTTTTGGGCTTGGCCTTCTTGTCTATGAGCAGCGAGCCGCCGTCGGAACGAAGGGCGTGTACGCCGAGCCAGAGCAAATAGGCGACGCCAGCCCACTTGACGACGGAAAAGGCCGTGGCGGAAGTGGCGACGATCGCCGTGAGCCCCAATGCGGCCAGCAGGACGTGACAGAACGCTCCTGTCCAAATCCCAAACATCGCGGCGGTCCCGGCTTTTTTCCCGCCTTTCACCGTATGGCTCAAAATAAAGGCCATATCCGGGCCTGGTGAAATATTCAGCAAAAAAGCGGCGAGAAAAAAAGTCGACCAATGGCCGAAAGAGTAGTCAAACATTGTATGGGTCCTGCATGAGCTATGTGTAAGATCGATCCATAATTTTTCCATCCCGAATTTGTCAAATCAGAGCGGATGCCCTCAAAGGGTTCCGCTGGCTCTCCGGGACTGATGCAAAGCCGCGATCCCGTTTTCTCGGTCCATGACTGGGCCGGGTTCTCAGAGCGCCGAAGAAGTTGAAGACACCGAAACGCTCTGGGAGCCGAAAGCCCTCGACTCCCCCCAAAAAGCATTTCCGAGGCGAGCTGACGCCATCTACCATAGGCCAGGAATCAAGCGATATTTTACTGTCGCGGCATATTCGGCGTAACCGTCCAATTCACTCCGGAGCATTTTATCCTCAAGGCTTGTGCGCACAATCGTGACGCCGACGGCAAGGCAGCTCGGGATCAAGGCATAGAGCGAACCGATGATCAACGCATCCGACACGCTGGCGAAGAGCATTGCGAGATAACCGGGATGTCGCACATACGCATACGGGCCAAAACGAATGACCCTATGATCTCGATCCGTCTGAATTCGAGAGGTCCCCTCGAAAAATTTATTTGTCAGCATTGCCCAGTAGAAGAGAAGGAAGAAAAGAAGATAGCATATAAGCCCAAGACCCATGTCATGCAACTCGGACCACTGATATCTCCCGACATCCAATCCTGCCGTAAGCGGAATCCCCACCAGCAACAGAAAGAAATAGATCGTCAGGATCGCTTTGTCCCAACCTTTCGTTCCATGCCCGGCCGACGCTCTCTGATTCGCCAGTTCAGGCGCGAAGCGATACATGAGCAACGCCCCCAACACCGCTCCAATAAAATGAAGGCCGAAAGCAAGCCATGCCCTGGGGATATCCAATCTTCCCGCAGCGACAAAAAATACGATCATCATGAATAAGGTCCAGCGAAATGGTGCCAGAAGATATTTGATACCTTTCCTGGTCAGCTGCTGTTTCATACGCTCTTTTCCTCCCAAAACATTCAGGTCAAAATCCTTGCCCATACTTTCAGTAATACACAAAAATATTTATATTCAAGGAGTTGCTTGCTTGACAACGAGAACACAACATGAATAAAGTACAATGGAATAGGTAAGAATAGGAGTAGTGACGTATCCAAGAACGGATGCGCCCCCAATTCCCACTAAAGCTCCCACCAGGCGCGAGTCGCAAGGTCGCCTACAATTGAACAAGACGGTTATAGAGACACAACCTTGATCGACGTCATGAAATTTCCCTTGGCGAACTGCTGGATTTTCTCATACGTTTGGATGCTCTTGTTTCAAAGGAAACAGAATTCCCTTGTCGGAAGAGTTTCAAGGTATCCGCTTGGAGGAAAGTTGCATGAAGATCAAATATGCTGACAAAAAAGACTATCCCGAATTGGTGGAAGTATGGGAATCTTCCGTTCGGGCGACGCATCATTTCCTGAAAGATGCAGATATTGCCTTTTTAAAGCCATTGCTTCTTGAGCAATATTTTGATGCTGTAAAATTACGATGCGTCAAAAATGAGCAAGGCAACATTCTTGGCTTCTGCGGCGTCTCCGAGAAGAAACTTGAAATGCTCTTTGTGTTGCCCCAAAACAGAGGGCAAGGCATCGGTTCTTTTCTGTGCAAGCATGCAATCGAAAATATGGATATTGCCTACGTTGATGTAAACGAGCAGAATCCGCAGGCAATCGCATTCTATGAGCACATTGGTTTCCGACGCATCGGACGTTCATCGGTCGATGGCCAGGGAAAGCCCTTTCCCTTACTGCACATGAAGCTGGCCTGAATCTCCTTGCAGGCGCTGGCGTGCGCCATTTTCGTAAAAATTCCCATGCTATGCATTCAAGATAAATCTTCCAATTCCGGTTGCCAGTTCGTATGAGGAGCTTGTCTCGCGAATTCAAAAGGAAATAGAATGCAATTACAAACTATAAATGAATGCTCCGGCGTCGACTGGCAAGCCATTGCGGATATTCTCAAACGCGTCGGCATGGCCTCCTATGCGCCGGAAGTCCATGCCAAAGCGTTTGAAGCGAGCCAGGCAACCGTGTTTATTTACGATGCGGGGAAGCTGATCGGATTTGGTCGGGCGATTTCCGATGGGGCCTATCAGGCCGCAATATATGACTGCGCGGTCCTGCCGGAATACCAGGGCCGGAAAATCGGCGCCATGATCATGCGAAACCTCCTGGACGCCGTTGCCGGGTGCAATGTCATTCTCTATGCCGCCCCCGGGAAAGAAGGCTTTTATCGAAAACAGGGCTTCAGCAACATGCGGACAGGCATGGCAAAGTTTGTAAAGGCCGAGGCCATGCGGGAAAAAGGATTTACCGAATAGCGTATTTCCGCCGGGCCGGGCGCGGACAGCCTACCGACGCGCGGCGGCCAGACTGCGCAGCGTCACCGCGCCGACAACCACCATGCCGCCGACCATGGCCCATTTGCCGGGCAGTTCACCGTAGCCCAGGGCGACGAACACCGGGTTGAAAATCGGCTCCAGGGTCATGATGCAAATCGCGGTCAAGGCCCGCAACCGCTTGATGCACCAGACGTAAAGCGCCAACGACAGCCCCTGCTGCACGATGCCGAGATAGGACAGCCCCAAAAGCGCCTCCCCGGAAAGCGGCAGTTCGCGCACCAGAAAGGGCAGGCCCACGGCGGCGGTCAGCAAATGGCCGGCAATGACCGCCGAAACCGGCGATCCCGCCCGGCCGGCCCGCATGCCGAGGGTGAAAACCGCGTAGGACAGCCCCGTGCCCACGGCCAGCACGTTGCCCCAGAAGCCTTCCGGCGACAGCCTGTCCAGGAAAAAAAGCGCCATGCCCCCCACCGTGACCGCGACAAAGGCCCAGTCCGCCGGGCGCGTGCGTTCGCCGAGCACCGCCGGAGCCAAAAGCGCCACGTAGACCGGCGCGGTGTAGGCCAGCAGGATGGCGTTGGCGGCTGTTGTCAGCCGAGTGGCGACCACGTTGGTGACAAGCAGGCCGGCATAGCCCAGGGCCGCGCACAAAAAGGGCTTTGTCGGACGAAAGTCGAGCCTGCTCCGAAAAAGCGCCACAAGCAGCAGTGCGGCAAGCAGACTGCGCCCGCCCGTGACCGCCATGGGAGGCATGGGCACGAGCTTTATGGCAAGCCCCCCGGTACTCCACAAAAGCGCCGTGACGGCCAAAAGCCCGGCGGCCGCCCGTCCCTGGCCGGCCATCGGATCGGAAGCCGCCCCCGGTGCCGGGCCGGGATTGCCGTTTGCGGATATTTTGCGTAACATGGCGTCATAATGGATCAAAATCAGTCTGTCGTAAACAGCTAACCGTGCGCCCCATGTACGAAGCCGAAATCAAGTTCATCGCCCCGCCCGGGTTCCGGTTGCCGGGAACGCGTCTGGCCGACGCGGTCTATCATGACGTCTATTTCGATACGCCCGACGGGACGTTTTACGCCTCGGGCCGGGAACTGCGGCTGCGACAGGCGGACGGCCAGACGCTTTTCACCTGCAAGAATCCTCCCTTCGACATGGCCACGGCCTCCAAGGAAGAGCTGGAGACGACCGTTGCCGACGCCCAGGCCATGGAGGCCATTCTTGCCGGCCTGGGGTTCGTGCGGCGCATGGCCTACGTCAAGCATTGCCGGCGCTCCCGGGTCGTGCATGACGGCCTCGCCCTGGAGCTCACCCGGGTCACGGTGGATTTTGCCGACGAGGCGTTCGTCGAGATCGAACACCAGGCTCCGGACCGCGCCCGCGGGCTGGCCGCCCTGCCCGTCATCCGGGCCTACGGCGCATCCCTTGGCCTCAGGCGGGAGTGCCCCCGCGCGTATACGGACCTTTTCCTGGACGCACAGCACCGGAACATAACGGAGCCACACCCATGCTAGAGCCGCTTTCGCCCCTTGCCGCCTACCTTGCCCCGTCCGCCTGGATCGACAGCGACCATCCGGCCGTCGCGGCCAAGGCCGCCGCGCTTGCCGCCGGGCTGGACACGGACGCCGCCGTGGCCGAAGCCGTCTTCGCCTTTGTGCGCGACGCCATCCACCACAGCGCCGACTACCGCCAAAATCCCGTCACCCGCGCCGCCTCCGAGGTGCTCGCCCATGGCACGGGCTATTGCTACGCCAAGGCCCACCTGCTTACCGCCCTGCTGCGGGCAAGCGGCATCCCGGCCGGCTTGTGCTACCAGCGCCTCGTGCTCGATCCCGGCAAGGACGCCACGCGCTACTGCCTCCATGGCCTTGCCGCCGTGCGCCTCAAGGATTGGGGCTGGTACCGGATCGATCCGCGCGGCAACAAAGCCGGCGTCGATGCCCGGTTCACGCCGCCGACGGAACGGTTGGCCTTTCCCGTCATGGCTCCCGGCGAGGCCGACCTGCCCGGCATCCACGCCGCACCATTGCCCGTGGTCATGGAGGCTCTGACGCGCCACACAACATGGAACGCGCTCTACGACGCCCTGCCGGACGTATCGCTCTGACCCACGGCAGTCACGACATCTCCCTATTTTGCGACACTTTTGTTTTGTTTCCTTCGTTTTTGCAGCAAGCCTGACGTCGGCAGTACCGCGTGTCGCAGCCACGACATTTTCTCCCCACAAATTCATTGAGTAAAATCGGCCTATTAAAAAAAGACACCAACTTTCTCCACGAGATTGGTGTACTTTGCACGGCTATTGCTTATAACAAGCGATAGCCCGGATCGGACCCTTGTCGGGCCGGGCCCTAATTCTTCTAGGAGGTTGCCATGGAATCGGCTCTGACATTGCGCAAAACCGCTCCTCCCGAGTTGTCCGAACAAAGCCACGCCATTCACCGCGTCTCCGCCCTGGAAGTGGAAATCGGCCACGGGGCCATGTCCACCATGAAACGCGCCATGAAGGAAGTGGCGGCCCAGACGGGCGTCAGCTACGAAGACGTCATGCGCGGCCTAAGCGGCCATATGTACTGGGTCGCTTCCACGGGGGTGCTCGTCTGCGTCATCCCTCTGCCCGAAAACGATCTGTACCTGGAAATTCCCGAGGATTTCTGGCGCATCCGCGAATTGTCCCAGGCGACCCATTAAACCATGCGGGCGGGGAACCCTTTTTGAAGGAGGGTTCCCCGCCCGCGCTCCGCCTTCCTCCAAAATAGCAGCCTGTCGTGGGCGGCGCAGGTCCCCGCCCAGCGTCCGCTTGGCGAGTCCCCCTCCGGCTTGCTCCATTGCCGCTTTTCCGGCATGTTCCGGTCAGTCCTTCCGCCTTGCGCGTCCCGACGCGCTGCGGACAACCATGATTTCGCCGGAACGCGCCATGCCCCCCCACACTCCCAATTTTCCCAAGGCCCTGTTCGAGGAGCTGGAAACCGACAAGCTCCAGCGTCGTTTTCTGGAAGCGCTGGTGGAATTCCAGAACGTCGAGCGCGGTTCGCTTTGGATCAAGCGCGAAGACGGCTACCAGTGCATCGAGGCCATCGGCGGTGGCCAGAGCGAACAGCTCGTGGGCTTTGTCGTGCCCAAGGACAAGCCGAGCATCGTCGGCTGGGCCATCGAAAACGGCCGCATGACCATCGCCGAGCCGGGCAAGGACAAACGCCATTTCAAGGATGCGGAATCGGGCCTGGACGTCAAATCCACCCTCATTCTCTGCTTTCCGCTGGTACTCAAGAACGGCGATGTCTACGGCGCGGTCGAGATCATCGACACGGCCCACGGCGGCAGCCGGCTGAACCTGGGCAAGGAATACCTGGAGCTCCTGGAAGAATTCGTGGCCATCGGCTCCATCGCCCTGGGCAACGCCCTGGCCTTCGCCGACCAGAAAAACGAAGCCCAGAAACTCAAGAAACTCCTGGGCGGCATCAAGGGCGAGACCCCGCTCGTCGGCAAAAGCCCGGCCTTTCGCGCGGCCCTGGAAGCGGCCAAAAACTACTCGCGCACCGATTTTCCGGTGCTCATCACCGGCGAGTCCGGCACGGGCAAGGAGCTTTTCGCCCGGGAGATCCACGCCCAAAGCGACCGCAAGGACAAGCCGTTCCTGGTCCAAAACGTGTCGGCCATCCCCGACGCCCTGCTTGAATCGGAACTTTTCGGCTACAAGAAAGGCGCGTTTACCGGCGCGGACAAGGACAAGATAGGTCTTTTCGAGGCGGCGGACGGCGGCACGGTCTTCCTCGACGAGATCGGCGACATGCCGCTTTCCTTGCAGGCCCGCATCCTGCGCGTGCTCCAGGAAAACGAGGTCAAACCCCTTGGCGACGCCAAGACCCGCACCGTGGACGTGCGCGTCATCTCCGCCACCAACCGGGACCTCACCCGGGCCATCGCCGAAGGGACCTTCCGCGAGGATCTCTTTTACCGCTTGAACGTCCTGCCGCTCAAGCTGCCGCCTCTGCGTGAACGGCCCGAGGACATCCCGGAACTGCTGGACTATTTCCTGGCCCGCGACGCCGGTCGGCTGTGCATTCCGCAAAAGGCCCTCTCGCGCGACGCCCTGGCCGCCCTCAAGCGCCGCAACTTCCAGGGCAACGTCCGGGAGATGGAAAACCTGGTGCGCTACCTGCTCGCCACCGTTTCCGGCCCGGTCATCGAGGCCGGCGACATCCCGCCGCCACACGAGATCGGCCAGCACCGCGACGCCATGCCCGCCGCGCCCGAGACAGCCATAGCCAACGCCCCCAGCCTCGACCTGACGGACTATACCTGGGAAGCCCTCGAGCGGACTTACGCCCTGGCGCTGCTTGAAAAACACAAATGGAACGTGACCAAGGCCGCCCGGGCCGCCGGCGTCAACCGCTCCACCTTCGACTCCCGCCTGCGCAAGCTCGGCATCAGCAAGGAGTAAAGAGACCGGGGGGAAACTTTTCTGCAGAAAAGTTTCCCCCCAGGCCCCCTTTCCAAAGACTTTTACCGGCAACAGCTTGTCACCGTTGAAAGTTTTTGGGAGGGGAGAACGCGAGAGGGGAACCCTTTTTTCAAAAAGGGTTCCCCTCTCGCATTCTCTTCCTCATCCTAACACTTTCATTTCGTCGAAAATCTCCACGCACAGGCGCAGGCGGGAAGTGTGATATCCGGCGGGCAGCTGACGCAGGTGGTGGCTATGGCGGGGTCGATGCCGGCGGCGAAGGCCGTGTACTCCACCGAACCGCCGGAGACGCACGGATAGGGCGGCAGTCCCTGGCGTTCGCGCGAGGACTGCACCCGGCAACGCACCATGCGCAGGACGAAGGAATCCGGCGTCTCGTCCGCGATCTCCCACTGGTTGATGCGCGAAACCAGCCGCGCGCCAAAGGCGGCCTTGAGCGCGGGGAGGCCGCCCCGCTCGGGCAGTCCCAGAGCGGCCTTGGCCCGCAGGGCCTCGTAATAGCCCAGGCGCGACCAGCAGGTGTCGTTGACCCGCTTGGCGTCATGCATGCCACGCGCGTCCTCGACCTTGCGGAACCAGACCCCGTCCGCCGCCAGCCAGGAAACGGCCAGGGCGTCGAGCAGCTTGCCGAGCTTTTCCTCGCCCAGCCCCGCCAAGACGCCGTTGATATCCCCGGAAAGCCCCAGCGCCCGCTCGATGCGGCGCGTGAGCAGCGGAATATAGGCGTCCCCGACCTGGGATTCCAAGGCCACGGCCTGTTCCGGGCCCAACTGATGCGCGGTTTCGGCCAGCCATAGCCCGTAATGCACGGCAATCTGCCGCGCCGCCTCGACCACCCGTTGCGCTAAGGATGCAGCCGCATCGTCCGTGGCCGGGAGCGAAAAACTTTCATCTTTCATAGTAGAATCGAAAAGAGTCCGCCGGAGCGTTACAGCGTTGCGCCGAGAATAAGCAGGGCCACATAAGCGGCCGTGACGGTAAAGACGAATTGCCGCATGGTACGAACAAACCGCTTCCGCTTGGCCAGCATGAATTCGATCATGCCAAGCCGCTCGTCAGGGCGGTCGTACATATGCGGCAGTTTATCAATATAATGATCCATGTAGGATGGCTCGGTCAACAACAGCAGATAAATCCGTGGGCGGAAATAAAAACGATAAAAGAGCCAAAAAAACATAAAGTACATAACAAAGAGCACCATGGTATAGCGCAGGCTCAACATCGACACCTTCCTTTCGGGTTGTGGCGCGCCCATGGCCCGCCGCCTGTTTTTTCCCACACTTCGCGCCCGAACTCAAGATGCCCAACCCCTTGCCCCGCTCCGTGCCCCGGTGTAGCTTGCCCCGATTCATTCATCCACTCCACGGAGGCCTCGATCATGACCTCAGGCGACCGCCTGTCCCTGCTCGTTTCAGGGCTCGGCCCCATCGGCAAAATCCCCTACGCCTCGGGAACCTGGGGCTCGGCCGCGGCCGCCATCGCCGCACCTGCCCTCTTCCTGCCGCTGCCCGGCTTCTGGCGCATCATCGTCCTCGTCGCCCTGTTTTTTATCGGCAGCGTCACCGCCACCCGAACCGAAATCCTGCTCCACAAAAAAGACCCCAGCCACGTGGTCATCGACGAACTCGTCGGCCAGTGGATCACCTACCTGCCCTTCGCCAGCCTGCCGCCACTGGAACTGGCCGCCGGATTCCTCCTCTTCCGCGCCTTCGATATCCTCAAGCCGCGCCCCGTGCGCGCCTCCGAAAACTGGCTGCCCGCCGGCTACGGCGTCATGATCGACGACGTGCTGGCCGGCATCTACGCCTGCATCTGCCTCGCCATCTTTCACTGGCTCCGGTCGTAACGGGCGGGGGCTCCGCCCCCGCACCCCCGGCAGGGCGCTGCCCTGCACCCCACCGCCGGGCTCTGCCCGGACCCGCCGGGAGGCCATGGGCCCCCCGGGCCCCCCTTCCGGTGTGCTTTGGTTGGGCGGGAGCAGGGTTGGTGGGCGGGGGTCGGTTGGGTGAAGATGGCGGCGGAATTTGTCGGGACGGTGCATGTCGCTTCGCGACAAGCTCGTCCCAAGCAAATTCCGCCGCCACCACGCCGGTCGCCCCGTTGGGGCGACATTTCAGAAAAACTGTTTGTTCTTAAAATGCGGCGCTTCGCCGCTGGCGCGGTTGTCGCCGCAATCGCGTCCGGCGTCGAGGGGCGTAAGCCCCTCGTGTCGCCGGGCCGATTGCGGCGACAAGCATTCGTCGTTCCGCCATCCGACTCCACCTCCACCCACCATCCCAACCCGGTAAAAGGGGGTCCGGGGGACATCAAGTCCCCCGGCGGTGGGGTCCAGGGGAGGCAGAGCCTCCCCTGCCGGCCTCCCCTGTAACCGCATCCGTACACACACACAAAAAAAAAGGCCGCCGGGAAAACCCGGCAGCCTTTTGCGCCTTGTGGGCGTGAAATCAACAGAAACTAGTAGGTGGCGCGGAATTCGTCGCGGCGGTTCTGGGCGTATGCGGCCTCAGTGGTTGCCGGATCCAAGGGGCGTTCCTTACCGTAGCTGACGGTGGACAGCCGATCGGCGGGGATGCCCAGCTTGCTCAGGTACTGAGCGGCAGCCTGGGCACGGCGTTCGCCGAGGGCCAGGTTGTACTCAGCCGTGCCGCGCTGGTCACAGTTCCCTTCCACGATCACCTTGATCTGCGGGTACTGCCGCATGATCTCGGCCTTGCGGGTCAGGATCTGCCGGGATTCGGCCGTCAGGTTGGAGCTGTTAAAGGCGAAGTGAATCATCTGGGCCAGTTCGTTAGCGGCCTGTCCCATCTTTTCCCGCAGGGCACGCTCTTGTTCCAGACGAGCCTTTTCCTGGTCTTCCCAGCTCGTTCCGGAACCATCGCCGGGGCCGCCGGCTTTTTTGGCACAGCCAAAACCCATAAGGGAAAGCATCAACACCAGTACCGCCAAAGTCAAAATCCTCGAACGCGTCATTTTTCTTCCTCCTCACATAGCCCGCCCGGGCTTTACAAAGCCAGGAGCTTTACCCCTGGCCGTGTTCTCGATGGGGCTGGCGAAGCACCAACCGGAACGCGCCTCCAATTACGCCTCCTGCAATAAAATGCAACAGGGAAATTATGGGCTTTCTGCATGGTTGAGTGCTTTTGCTAACCCCTGGACTCCATTTATCCCGTTCTTTTCCACATTGGCCAGACCATTACAGGATCGTCATGGAATGAAAAAAACCGTGACACTACTGCGGCAGCGGCCCCCAGCAAGGCATTTGGGCTACGCCGTCACCGGTGGGAATCTTAATCGGCGGTGTGCCGTGCCGGGTCGTGACATAGAGCTTTTTCTGGCCGCTTCGGGTCGAGGAAAACACGATAAAGTAGCCGTCCGGCGAAAAGCTGGGGTTTTCATCCGAACCACCGCCCGAGGTCACCTGGGTCTCCTGGCCGGTGGTCATATCGTGGACGAAGACCTTCTGACCGCCGCCAAGCTGTTTGGTGAAGGCGATGAGCTTGCCGTCGGGGCTTATGGACGGGTTGGTGTTGTAGCCCGAGGTGGTGATGCGCCTGGGGGAGCCGCCGCCGACATCCTGAAGGTAGATGTTGGGGTTGCCGGCCTGGTCGTTGACAAAGGCCATGAGCCGGCCCGAGGCGTCGAAGCTCGGGGAGACGTTGATGCCCGGGCCGCCGGCCAGTACCCGTCCGGGCTGGTGGTTGGCATTCAGGAGGTAAATGTCCGCCTTGCCGTGCACGCGCAGGCTGACGGCGATCTGGCCGCTCGGCAGAAAGCGCGGGCTCACCACATTGGTGCTGGGCAGGGTGTAGACCTGGGGCTTGCCGCCGCCGGACCAGACGCCCAGGTAATGGGAGCGCGAGCCGATGAGGGTAAACGCGATGCGCCGGCCGTCGAAAGACCAGGACGGGCTTTCGGCCATACCGAGCTCGTTGTAGTGGGTGACGCGGGTCAGCCCCCGGCCGGTGGGGCGCACGGTCCAGATGTCGGTGCCCTTGCCGGAGCTGGGTTTCACGAAGGCGATCTGGGAATTGAAGAAGCCGCCCTGGCCGGTGAGCGCGGCCATGAGTTCCATGCAGAACCGATCGGCGATATCGGGCAATTGGGCGTCGGTGACGCTGTCATAGCCTTTGCCGACGATCACTTTCTGGGAATAGACCTCGAAAGCGCGCAGCTCCACATTGCCGAGGTTGCCGCCGGGTGACCATTGGGAGGTGACGAGCACGTCGATCTTGGCCATGCCGAAGGGCTTGAAATCGATCTGTTCCGCCTTGGCCCCGCCGATCTGGCCGGGGATGTTGGAAGGCGGCACCAGTTGCAAGAATGGCAGAAACTGCAGGTCCTTGTTGATAAGGTCCTGCAGTTTGTCGGCCGGTGTGAGCTGTCCGCCGTCGGCAAAAGGCCTGGCCTGGACCAGGTTCATCTTGGCCTGTCCCGGCCCCTGGATATCCACGGCCAGGGAAGTCTGGGCCGGGGCCCGTCCGGACAGGATGCCCAAAAGCATAAAGAGTGCCCCGAAAACACTGATGATTCGCTTATGCACGCGCGTGGTCATTGTCCAAGTCCCTGAAGCTCGCTGCTTGCCGGTTTGTCGTTAAGCCCCGACGCCGCGCCGGGGAGCCTGCCCTCATGGCCGGCATGGGTATTCCCACGTTTCGGCCTATACCGTGTTCCCGGGTCCCAGGCAAATGCCGGCCGGGGAAAAAACTCTCGTCCATCGAATTTCTACCGCCCAAGCTCCTGGGAGCTGAACCGCAGTTGCAGGACGTTCAGCCCCGGCGGCGGCGGCGGCAGCGTGTCCGTCTCGGACGCGGCCTTGACGGTCGAAGCGTCGAAACTGGTCTGGCCGGAGGACTGCACCAGCCGATATTCGAGGATACGCCCGTTCTTGTCGATGTGCACTTCCACGACGGCTATAAGCGGCTGCCGGGCGCCGCTTTGCGGGAAGCGCCAGTTCTTTTTGACCTCGCGGTTGACGATCTGGGCGTAGACCCCCATGGTGACGCCGCTGCCGCCGCCGCCTCCTCCGCTGCCACCGCCACCGCCGCCTCCGCCGGCCATGCGACGGGCGTCCGCCAGGGCCTTGGCCAGGGGATCACCGCCAGCCGAGCCCTTGCCCGTGCCTTTGCCGCCGCCCTGTCCGGCCTTGGCCTTGGCCTCCTTGAGCGCCTTGGCCAGGACGTCCTTGGCGGAAGCCGCATCCTTGGCCGCCGCGGCCGCCTTGGCCGCTTCCGCCGCTTTCTTGGCGTCAGCGGCTTTTTTCGCGTCCTCGGCTTTTTTGGCGTCAGCGGCCTTCTTGGCCTCTTCAGCCTTCTTGGCGTCCTCGGCCTTCTTTTTCGCCTCGTCCGCCTTTTTCTTGGCTTCCTCGGCCTTTTTAGCTTCCTCTACCTTCTTCTTGGCCTCTTCGGCTTTCCTGGCCTCGTCGGCTTTCTTTTTCTCTTCGGCCTTCTTGGCATCCTCGGCCTTTTTGAGCAACTCGGCCTTTTTGATTTCCTCGATCTTTTTGGCCTCGGCGGCCTTCTTTTGGATTTCCTCGGCCTTCTTCGTCGCTTCCTCGAGCTTTTTAAAATCCGTCTTGGGCTCGACCTTGGGCTCGGGCTTCGGTTCGGTCTTGGGCTCGGATTTGGGCTCCGGTTCCGGCGCCTGGGGCACGGCGGCCACGGGTTCGGGTGTGGTGGGCTTGGCCGGTTCGGCCGGAGCCTTGGCCGGCTCGGGCAGTTGCGCCTCGGCGGCATCGCCGGGTCCTCCCTCGGGTTCGGGCGGACCGGGCTGGGGCCGGTCTCCCGGACCCTTGGGCCCCGGCGGCAGGCCGGCCTCGCCGGGGGGCAGGCCGGGCGCGCCAAGCGAGACGAGGTCGACTTCGTACACGGGAACGTTGAGCTGGAATTTGACCGGCTCGATATTGATGAAGACGAGGCTTGCCAGCACCACCGTCAGGTGCAGGAAGATGGAAAATATCCAGCCAAGAACGCGCATGGGGGCACTCGCTGTGACACGCCGGGCGACGCGTCCGGATCCTATTTCTTTTTGGCGGCTGAGGAGGGCGCGGCCGTTTTTTCTTCTTCGGCCACGACGCCGAGCTTATCCACGCCGGCCTCTTTGACCACACCCATGACGGCAACCACCGTGCCATAGGGCACGGACTTGTCGGCCCGCAGGAAAAGCTGCTTTTTCTGGGCGGTCACCAGCTGTTGCACCTGTCCCCCCAGATCGCCGAGCTCCACCTGGTATTTATCCAGGTAGAGGGCACCGTCGGCCTTGATGGTCAACACCACGCTGTCGCTTTCCTTGGGCAGGACGGAAACCGCGCGGGTCTGGGGCAGATCGACCTGCAACCCCTGGGTCATCATGGGCGCGGTGACCATGAAGATGATAAGGAGCACCAACATGACGTCCACAAAGGGCGTCACGTTGACGTCGGCCATGAAGCGGCCCTTGCCGCCGACCTGCATGCCCATGGCTTAGAACCTCTCCGGGGCCGGCCGGCGACGGGCCGCCGCCGGGGCGTCGGCCTGGGCCTCGCGCGGGGTCCAGGTCACTTCGCGCTGGATGCGGTTGAGAAACGCGCCGGCGAAGTTGACCAGCTCGCCCTCGATGGCCTGGATGTAGCCCAGGAAGAAGTTGTAGGAGATGACGGCCGGGATGGCCACGGCCAAGCCGATGGCCGTGGCGATCAACGCCTCGGAGATGCCCGGGGCCACGGCGGCCAGGGCGGCGGACTGCATGAGTCCGATGGAGTGAAACGAGTTCATGATGCCCCAGACCGTGCCGAAAAGGCCGATAAAGGGCGTGGCGTTGGCGCTTGTGGCCAGAAAGGGCAGGGAACTCGAAAGCTTGGCCAGTTCCTGGGACACGCCCTGGCGCAACACCCGGCGGATGTTGTCCATGGCGACGTGGCCTTTTTCCACCGGATCGAGATCGGCCTGCTCCATGCGCACGAGTTCCTCGAAGGCCAGCCGTCCGACGTGAAACGCCGGGGACTGGCGGGACTGGCCAAGCGACTGCATGGCCGTGCGCAAGGTTTCGGCTTCCTGGAACCGGACGAAATCCCTGGCGGTTTCACGCTTGGCCGAGGTCAGCGTGAAGATCTTGACGAAGATGATGCTCCAACAACCAAGGGACATGAAACCAAGGACACACAAGACGAACATGACCGTCGGCGTGGCATTGGCCATCATGGCCCAAAAGCCGCCATGCGGCGTAAGCGCATCCATTGCGACCCACCTGTGGGAAATGTAAGAGGTTAGGAAAGTGCGCGCCCGGCCAGGGCCGGCAGGGCGATCTCCGCCGCGGCGAAGATCGAGACGTCGGCGAGCCCCGTTATGGCGCTTTCCGTCAGATTGATTTCCACGACCGTTCCGCCCTTGGCCTTGACCTCCCTGGGCAGGAGGTTGGCCGGGGCGACCTCCCCCGATGTTCCGGCCACGATAATCATGTCAGCGGCCAAGGCCAATTGACCGCTTTTATCAAGGGCGTCAAGTGGTATGGCCTCACCGAAGAACACGATATCCGGCCGCACCACCCCGCCGCAGGCTCCGCAGCGCCAGGGGATGTCCGCCCGGGTCAGCGATAGCGCCGTTTCCGGGGCGTGGGCCCGGCCGCAGCCCATGCAGAAATAACGCTCCATGCCACCGTGAAATTCGACCACGTTTTTCGAGCCGGCGGCCTGGTGCAGCCCGTCAATATTTTGGGTCACGATGCCGGAGAGCCGCCCGGCCGCCTCCAGCCGGGCCAGGGCGTCGTGGGCCGGATTGGGCCTTGCCGGGCCGATGACCGATATGGCGTCGAGCAGAAACTCCCAGACCTGGCGCGGGGCACGGTCAAGGGCCGTCACCGTGGCCACGGCCATGGGGTCGTAGCGGTCCCACAGGCCGCCGGGACTGCGGAAATCGGGAATGCCGCTGGCGACCGAAATGCCGGCTCCGGTCAGGGCAATGGCGGTCCTCGACCGGGCCAGAAGCCCGGCCGCCTTTTCAAGCGCGGCATCATCCACGGCATACTCCCTGCATATCCCTTGGCGGATGTATTTTCTCGCAGGATCGCGTTATGCTGTCAAACGGCATTATGTTTCATTTGCCAAAGGAGGCTTTCGCCCATGCAGCCATGCATCAGGACGTTTCTTTTCTGCCTGGCGCTTACCCTGCCCGCCGCCGCGCCGGCCCTTGCCGCCGAGCCGCTCGTGCAGCTCCAGTCCGGCCCCGCGCCCGGGCAGCCAGTCAATCCCAACGCGCCGGGCAAGCCCATATTCAGAAACACAGTCCCCAAAGTGACCCCGCCCACAGCACCCGTGCCCAAGCCCCCGAGAGCCGCGCCCACCACGCCCGTGCCCAAGGCCCCGGGGTACAAGCCGCGCCCCAAGTACGTGCCGCGTTCCCAGGGCGTGGTCCAGCCCGGTGCGCCGGTGGTCGCCCCTCCGGGGTCGGTGATCGTGCCCCCGGGCGCTGTCGTGCGGCAACCCGGACGGTCCGAACGGGCCAGGGTCGCCGACGTGGCCCGCTGCAACCAGATGCAGGCCGACTGCGCCCAGCGCTGCAACCACGCCACCTTCGGGCAATCGCGCAACATGTGCTACAACCAGTGCAACGCCCGCTTCGTCACCTGCACCAACAGGTCCAACGTCCGCCGTTAGGCGCGAGGGAGGAACCGGGGGGAAACCTTTCTTGCAGAAAGGTTCTCCCCCCGGACCCCCTTTCCAAAGACTCTATAAAGGGGGAATGTCCGACGTAACCCCTCACAGGTAAAAAATTTAGGAAGGGGAGAGCGCGAGAGGGGAGAACCCTTTTCAAAGGGTTTCCCCTCTCGCACTTTCTTCCTTTATCTTCCCCCTCTTTTCCACTTCCTCCCCGGGCAGCACCGGCCGGCAGGCGGCGAAATCCTGGTCCCGGGCATCGAGCACGGCGAAAAGCGCCCGCAGTTCCCCGTCGGCGCGCAGCATGTGCACATTGGCCCGAAAATGCCGGATCAGGTCCTCGCCCATGTCCCGCAGGCCCGCGCGTCTGTCGCGTCGGTACAGCCGCACGTCCTCGGCCGTCCCGTCGACGGGGCCGTAGGCCACGGCATAGCGATCCGGCGCGGCCTCATAGAGCGCCACGGCGTCAAAGCGATCCGGCAGCGCCACCGGCCGGGCCATGAGCACCCGCCGCAGCCGCACCGCGCCGCGACGCACCGAAAACGTCAGCCGGCGGTAGCCTTCGCGCAGCAGCCAGACATCGTAATAAAGGAGGAGCCGGTCGTAGAGCTTCTGGCGCATGGCGTAGGCGGTCGCCAGGGCGATGAGGGCCAGGGCGGCCGGAATGGTGATCCACAAGGGCATGGCCGCGATTCGGGCAAGCAGGTGCTCGGTCCAGCCGGCCAGCGCGGCCGCCGCGTCAAGGAGCCTGCCCAGGGCCGCTTCCAGCAGCCCCAGGCAGAAATCGACCGCCTTGCCCAGATACCCCAGCAAGGCGACTTTGAGATGCTGCAGCAGGGCGTCATCCATACGCTTGCTCACCACACGCCATGTTAAAAAATCCCGCACGTCCGGTCGGTTGTCGGCCACGCCAAGCCAGGGCTACACCCACCCCACCGCAGTGGCAACAATCCCCTTGCCCGGGCAAGCCGGCAAGGCTACAGGGGGATATGCCCACAAACATCCGCGCCGTATCCTGGAACCTCGGCCTGCTTACTTTCGGGGGCCTGATCTTCAGCCTTGGCATCAACGAATTCGCCGTTGGCAAAGGACTCATGTCCGGCGGCATCTCGGGCCTGGCCCTGCTCGTCTACTACCTGACCGGAATCTTCGGTCCGGGTCCGCTCTACTTCCTGCTCAACGTGCCGCTGCTGCTGCTCGGCTGGCACAGCCTGTCGCGCCGCTTCTTCCTGTACACCTGTTTCGGCATGGGCATCGTCAGCCTCTTCATGCAGGTCCTGCCTGAACGCGTCCTCATCGCCGACCCGCTTCTGGCCGCCATTTTCGGCGGCGCGGTCCTCGGCGCGGGCTCGGGCATCATGCTGCGCTCGATGGGCTCCGCCGGCGGCACGGACATCCTGGCTATCTGGCTCAACCAGAAATACAACCTGCGCATCGGCCAATTCAATTTCTTTTTCAATCTGGCCGTGTTCGCCGCCGGCTTCGCCTTCTACGAACCGACCCTGGTCCTGTACTCCATCATCCTGTCCTATACCTACTCCCAGGTCATGGACTACTTCCTGTCGCTTTTCAACCAGCGCAAGATGGTCTTCATCATTTCCGACCAGGCCGACGCCATCGCCTGGGAAATCATCCACAAGCTGCGGCGCGGGGCCACCTTCCTCCACGGCTGGGGCGCCTATACCGGCAAATCCAAGCGGGTCATCCTCACCATCACCAACACCGTGCAGATCAAACGCCTGGAGGAACTCGTCTTCAAGCACGACCCCAACGCCTTCTTCGTGGTGGAAAACACCTTCAACGTGCTCGGAGAAGGCTTCGCCCGGCGCAAGATCTACTGATCGCCCGAAGCGCAGGCCCGGGCCAGGGCGACCAGACGCCCGACTGCCGCATCTCCGCGCCCCCGGGGCACGGCAGCCGCCAGCAAGACCTCCGGCAACCCCGGCTCAAGGTCCCGGAACACCACCCCACGCCGCCGCCACACCCGTACCGAGGCCGGCAACAGCGCCACGCCCACGCCGGCCGCGACCAGCGACAGCATGGTGAACTTGGACGCCGCTTCCTGCACCACCCGCGGCCTGCTCCCGGCCGCCGCGAACGCCGCCTCGATGGCCGCCACAAGCCCCGAGGCCTGCCGCCGTTGCGGCAAAATCATGGCTGTCCCGCCAAGATCGGCCAGCGCGATCCGCTTCTTCCCGGCCAGGACATGGCCGGCCGGCACCGCCAGCAGATACGGCTCCCGGGAAATGACGCTCACCTCCACCCCCGGCGGCTCCGGCCCGCCAAGGCGCAGAAACCCCACATCCAGACGTCCGGCGGCCAAGGCCTCGCCCTGCTCCCGGCTGCCCATTTCCCGAAGCACCAGTTCCACATCCGGGGCATTTTGCCGAAATATGGCCAGCGTCGCGGATAAAAACGCGTCCATGGCCGGATTGACGAACCCCACCCGGAGCCGCCCGCAAAGCCCGGCCGCCACCCGCCGTGGCACCGCCGCCGCCTCTCCGGCCAGCGCCAGAAGCGCCCGCGCCTCGCGCCAAAACGCCTCCCCGGCCGGAGTCAGCGCCACCATGCGGCTGGTGCGCACGAAAAGCGCCGCTCCAAGTTCCGCCTCGAGCGCCCGAATCCGCTGACTGAGCGGCGGCTGCGCCATGCCCAGTCGCGCCGCCGCCCGGCCGAAATGCAGCTCCTCGGCCACGGCCACGAAACACCGACAATCCCGCAATTCCATGGATCGATATCTTCCACATATCAATCAGAATGTGAAATTATATTTCACATATCAATCCAGCCCGCCTACCCTGCCGGAAACAACCCCAGGGAGGCGACCATGATCCGATCACCCGTAACCGGCATCCGGGCCGCCCTGGCCCTTTTGCTCACCCTCACAACCACAACCCTTTGCGGAGGTGCGACCATGGAAAGCGAACGCTACGCACGCGGCTGGAAGGCGCTTGTCGCCCTGGCCCCCCAAAAAGCCCAGGCCGTCCAGGATGGCCTGGCCGACATCGCCCCGGACATGGCCCGGTTCGTCGTGGAATTCGGCTACGGCGACGTCTTCACCCGGCCCGGGCTGGACCCGGCCTCGCGCCAGACCGCCACCATCGCCGCCCTGGCCGCCCTTGGCAACGCCGCGCCCCAATTGCGCTTCCACATCGAAGCCGGTCTGGCCACCGGACTTACGCCGCAAGCCATCGTGGACATCATCTACGTGACCACCGTCTTCGCCGGCTTCCCCGCCGGGCTCAACGCCCTGGCCGCCGCCCGCGAGGTCTTCACCGCCCAGGGCGTCGTCCCCACGCCACCGCCCGCGCCCGAAAATCCCGACCGGCACGCACGCGGCCTCGCCGCCCTGGCCATCACCAGCCAATCCGCCGGACAACGCGTCGTCGATTCCCTGGCCGACATCGCACCCGACATGGCCGGCTTCATCCTCGACTTCTCCTACGGCGACGTCATCTCCCGCGCCGTTCTCACCCCGGCCCAAAAGGAAATCGCCATGATCGCCGCCGCCACAGCCCGGGGCACCATGGCCCCGCAACTCAAAGTTCACATCAAGGCCGCCCGCAGCGTCGGCGTCAGCCGTGAACAAATCACCGAGGTGCTCATCCAGATGGCCGTCTACGCCGGCTTCCCCTCCGCCCTCAACGGCCTGGCCGTGGCCAGGGAAGCGTTCGCGGAGGAGGAAGGATAGACGGCCAGGGGAGGCTCTGCCTCCCCTGGCCCCCACCGCCGGGGGACTTGATGTCCCCCGGACCCCCTTTTACCGGGTTGGGATGGTGGGTGGAGGTGGAGTCGGGGGGCGGAACGACGAATGCTTGTCGCCGCAATCGGCCCGGCGGCACGAGGGGCTTACGCCCCTCGACGCCGGACGCGATTGCGGCGACAACCGCGCCAGCGGCGAAGCGCCGCATTAAAAAAAGAAGAGATGTTCTCCGAATGTCGCCCCCTTGGGGCGACCGGCGTGGTGGCGGCGGAATTTGCCTGGGACGAGCCTGCCGCGAAGCGGCGGCAGCGTCCCGACAAATTCCGCCGCCATCTTCCACTCTCCGCCCTTCCGCCAACCAACCAAACCTCCAGCCTGGCCAAAGCACACCGGAAGGGGGGTCCGGGGGGCCCATGGCCTCCCGGCGGGTCCGGGCAGAGCCCGGCGGTGGGGTGCAGGGCAGCGCCCTGCCGGGGGTACGGGGGCAGAGCCCCCGCCCGTTACCGACGACGGCGCAGCCAATCCACCAAGCCGAAGCAGGCGGTGAGCATCATGTCGGCGCCGGGGCTGGGGAAAGTAACATCGAAGCCTTTGAGCAGTGCGCGTTTGGGGCCGATGACGCAGGTATGGGGGAAAATGCCGGCGGTTTCGGGGAAGGCCAGGGTGAGGCTGCCGTGTCCGCCTTTGTCGAAGACTTCGGCGTTGGTAAGGTCGCCGCGTCGGAAGCGTTCGAGGTCGTTCCAGACGTCATCGGCGGGCAGCATGCCGGTGTGGTGTTCGTAGATGCCGTAGATGCGCTGGCGGTGGACCAGGGCGGCGACGGTATGGCTGTTGCCGACGTTGACGAGCATGACGCCGGTCTCGGCGGAGCGGGCTTTGATGGCCGGGTCGGTGAGCATGCCGAGCACGGCGGCGGCGGCGGTGTCGGCCACGGGGCCGCCACCGATGGCGGTCTGGAGGGTGGCCAGCCGGGTGAGTTCCGGGGGCGGCGTTTCGTAGACCAGGGCTTCGGGGTGTCCGTCGGCCTCGCGCAGGAAGCGTTCCCAGAGTTTGAAGCGGCCTTCGCGGCTGCTTTTGCCGGGGTGCAGGCCGTGGTCCTGGGCGCAGGCCATGACGCATTCGGGTTCGGGCAGTCCGGCGGCGGCCAGGAAACAGGACCAGAAACCGGGGTCGTAATCGGACAGCGGCAGGGGCACGTAGCCGTCGGGGCGGTGTTCGGTAATGGTGACGCCCATGGTGTCTTCGAGGCGTTTGGGGTCGTCGGTCAGGGCCCAGACGGCGTCGGGGTGGGCGGCAAGGGGCAGGTCGGCCTTTCTATGGGCGCGAAACGCCTTGAAAAAACCTCCCCCCATATTGTGCCCGCACAGGTAGACGGGCTTGGCGGCGGCGGTCAGCGCGGCAAGTCTTGCCGCAACGCGACGGGCTGGCGAGGGCAGCACGAATTTGGGGCAGTTTTCCGGTTCCAGGTCGGGCAGGTGGTAGTAGACGTCCTGGGTACCGGAGCCGATATCCAGGCACAGCGTGCGTTCGGCCATCGACGCCTCCTTGGCTATGAAAGTGCCCGTACGTACGCCCAAACCGGCCGCGCTTCAAGGCAGGCGCGAGACGGATAGGGACGCGCCCGACGGTTCCGGTTACGAAAATGATACAATTGGTGATCGGAGTGAGAAAAAATTGCACTCGGGCCGAGGCGAGGGAATTGTCGAGGGATGGCCAGCCGTAAGGCCGGCGGCGGGGAGTCGCGGCCGGCTTACGACCAGGGGACGGCGTTTCCTAATGAAACAGCAAGGCTTTGTAGATGAAGCGCTCGTAGACGGAGCACACACGCTTGGCGCGGACGCTGGCCAGACCGAAATCCACAAGCCGGCAGTACATATGCACGGGGTTGAGCCGATGTTGCAGGTAGTTTCGAAAGCGCTTCATGATGGCACCTCGGATGGGGGGGAGCCCCCTGACGCTTTTTCATAAGCAAGAAGCGTTCCTTTTTTATTTCTCCTCCCTTCTCCGGGGAGGCCTTCGCCGTTCTTATCGGACGATCCCGGGAAGGGCTTAGCCGCGCCACAAAAAAAAACCGCGCCGGTTTCCCGGCGCGGTTTTGCCCGTAACGGGCGAACGGATTCAGGACTTGCTGATGGCTTCGGCCGGACAGGCGTCGATGGCTTCGTCCACGCATTCGGCGTCGGAATCGGCGTCTTTCACAACGGCCTTGTCGCCGTCGCCATTCATCTCGAAGGCGTCGGGGCAGGTTTCCACGCAGGCTTCACAACCCATGCAAGCGTCGTCGTCGATAACAATGGCCATGACCGGTCCTCCTTAAAAGGTTTGGCTCGAAGCCGCCTTGCCCGGTTTTCCGGAAAAACCCCTGGGCGGCGTCAAGCCGACTTGTAAACCCTATGTTGCCAGGATGTCGTCAC
Organism: Desulfovibrio sp. JY; assembly: GCA_021730285.1. Classification (NCBI taxonomy): domain Bacteria; kingdom Pseudomonadati; phylum Thermodesulfobacteriota; class Desulfovibrionia; order Desulfovibrionales; family Desulfovibrionaceae; genus Desulfovibrio; species Desulfovibrio sp. JY. The sequence continues at coordinate 2,856,080 of CP082962.1, read as the reverse complement.
TAAACCCTCTGCCGCTCCAGGGAGAAGCGCTCACCCTGGAAGATGCCTCAACACTCCGCGGTTGTTGGAGAAAAATGGTCACGTACACGGGACCTTGTCCCCCCAACGCCCAGGCAAGGCACATTGCCCGGGAAGCTCGTCTATGACGGGGCGTCCGCGAAAAGTCAAGAACGGCCCAGGCGGAGCGCCCTTTCGAAAGCTCTGGTCAAGGCATTGTGTTTGCTTGCATATTATGCCAAACAGAAAATTCCTGGATTGTGGCGAGCCCGTCAGGTGCCTTGAGGGAGGACGCGCGGACGGCGATTTGCCTTTACGCTTGATTGCAAAAACTGTATAATTTTTCGACAAACGGCGGCCAATTGCTCCCCCACCAAAGCAACCGGCGACCGAGGGTCATGCTTCCCGAACCTTCCGACCTCCTGGAATCCCTTCCATCACATACCGCCGTTCTCAATGCGGCGGGGGTCGTCGTCGCGGCCAATGCCTCCTGCCTGTCCCAGTTGCGCGAGATCGTTCCGGGCGAGCCCGTGGGACGCGCCTTCGCCGAGTATTGCAACGCCCTGTTCCAGCCTGCGGCCGCGACGGCCGTACGCGAAGGACTGGCCTCGGTGCTTGCGGGAAAAGCGCCCCGCTACGCCATGGACCTGCCCTGCGGCAAGTCGCAATCCACGAGCTGGCGCTCCCTGGTCGTGACCCCGCTGGCCGGGGCGATGCCCGGGGCGCTGATCGTTCTCACGGACATTTCGCGGCAAAAGCAGCTCGAGGAGCACATCCTCCACGACGCCTTCCACGACACCCTGACCGGGCTCTTCAACCGGGCCCTGTTCCTCAACCGCCTGGAGCAGGCCATAAAGCGCCTCAAGCGCAACCCCGAAGCCCTGTACGCGGTGGTGTACCTCGACATCGACCGCTTCAAGCTGGTCAACAAGACGTTCGGCCACGTCACCGGCGACCGGCTGCTCATGATCATCGCCAACCGGCTGCAAAAACTGCTGCGCGACGTGGACACCCTGGCCCGCTTCGGCGGCGACGAATTCGCCATCCTGGTGGAGGATCTGGCCGGCCTGGCCGACGTCAGCGCCATGGCCGACAATGTGCTGCGGCATCTGGCCGCGCCGTTTCGCCTCAAAAAACAGGAAATTTTCGTCACCTGCAGCATCGGGGTGGTGCTTGGCTCCGGGGCCTACGAACACCCCGACCAGGTGCTTCGCGACGCGGACAACGCCATGTACAGCTCCAAGGAGCACGGCGGCGACCACTACACCGTGTTCGACGCCGGCATGCGGGTGCTCACCCAGCGCCGCATGGAGATGGAGCTGGCGCTACGCCATGCCCTGGAGTCGGGCGAGATGACGGTCCACTACCAGCCCATCGTGTCGCTTTCCACGGGCGAGATCACCGGCGTCGAGGCCCTGGCCCGCTGGTTCCATCCCGCCAAGGGAACCATCCCGCCAAGCGAATTCATTCCCATCGCCGAGGAAACCGGACTCATCAACGAATTGGGGGCCATGGTCCTGCGCCAGGCCTGCCGGTGCATGGTGGACCTGGGCAGGAAGCACCCGGACGGCGCAAACCTGACGCTTTCCGTCAACATTTCGGGACGCCAGTTCAAGCGACCGGATTTCGTGGAGGAAGTGGCCGCCATTCTGACCGAGACCGAAATCGATCCGTCGCTGGTCAAGCTCGAACTGACCGAATCCGTGCTCATGGACAACGCCGACGAGGCCGTGGCCACCATCAAGCGGCTCAAGGCCCTGTCGGTCAAGGTGGTCATCGACGACTTCGGCACGGGCTATTCCTCGCTGTCCTATATCCAGCGCTTCCCCTTCGACAGCCTCAAGGTCGACCGCTCGTTCGTGGGCAACATGAACGAGGCGGAACAAAACATGGAGATCGTGCGCACGATCATCGCCATGGCGCACAAGCTGGGGCTGGAGGTGGTGGCCGAGGGGGTGGAGCTGGCCGAGCATCGCACGGCCCTGTCGGATCTGCGGTGCGAAAGCGCCCAGGGATTCTACTTTTCCAAGCCCGTGCCCGGCGAGAACCTCGACGCCCTGGTGGGCAAGAAATGGAACATCACCCCACCCGCTGACGGTACGATCTAGAGGGGCGGAAATGGAAAGCGATGCGAGAGGGGAACCCTTTTTGAAAAAAGGGTTCCCCTCTCGCGCTCTCCCCTCCCAAAAACTTTCAACGGTGACAAGCTGTTATCGTTAAAAGTCTTTGGAAAGGGGGTCCGGGGGGAAACTTTTCGAAAGACAAAGTTTCCCCCCGGAATCTTTCGAACGAACCATATAAAAAGAGATTCGCCGTCGACGCAGGAGTTGCTTACACAACCGGTTCCGAAGCTTGCTTCGGGAACTCTTCCTAGTACGTCTGGCGAATCTCGGAAAATCGCGCCTCGATGCGCTGGGTATGGTAGATATTGTTTATTTCGCGCTGCCCTCCGTTTCCGTTGCTCCCATATCGCTTGGAGAACCGCTCCCCTTACACCTTCCAAATAAGCATCCCCGTCCCGTTGTAAAGAGCCGGCCCCTCACTTCCGGGCCAAAAGCGTCTCGATGGCGGTCAACAGCTTGTCGGGGTCGAGGGGCTTCGGCAGCACCGCGTCGGCGGCCGCAAACGGCGCGTCGCCATGCCCGGTGATGACCAGGATGGGAATGGCGGCCAGGGCCGGGTCCCGGCGCAAGGCTTCCATGGCCGCCCGGCCGTCCATGCCCGGCATGGCCATATCCATGGTGATCACTCCGGGGCGCAGCTTTTCCGCCGCCGCCAGCGCCGATTCCCCGTCATGGGCCGAGGCCACCCGGTAGCCCTCCCCTTCCAGGAACTGGATGAGAAACGAGGACACGGCCGGATCGTCGTCGACCACGAGGACCAGCGGCTTTTCCCGCAGCCGCGTCTTGCCCGGCGAGGCGGGTGCGTCCGCGTCCCCGGACGCTGCGGTGGGCAGTTCGAAGATGAAGGCCGCCCCGCGCGCCGGAGCAGGCTCCACCCAGATGCGCCCGCCGTAATGGGTCACGATCTCCCGGCAGATGGCCAGGCCCAGGCCCGTGCCCTTGGCCGGGGCCGAGCCTTCGGGATCGCGCCCGACCTGGCGGAATTTGTCGAAGATGCGTTCCCGATCCTGCGGGGCGATGCCGGGTCCCGTGTCGCGCACCGACACCCGGGCCAGCCCGGGACGGGGCACGTCGAGCATCACCGTAACCGCGCCCACGGTGGTGAATTTGGCCGCATTGCCGATGAGATTCAAAAGGACCTGCTCCAGCCGGTCCGGATCGGCCACCACCACCGGCGAGACTTCCGGCAGCCGCGACTCCAGATCCACCTCCGGCCGGGAAGCGAAGAGCCCGGACACGGCGGCCAGCGCGTTACGGATCACCTCGGCCAGATCCACCGGACGGTCGCGCCACTCCATGCGGCCGGACTCGATGCGGGACAGGTCGAGAAAGTCGTTTAACAGCCGGGCCAGGCGCTCGCCCTCGGCCGCAAGCACGCGCAGGTTCTCGACGATGCGCGCCCCGCGCTTGGCCAGGACGGCGTCGCCAGCGGCCAGGGGCAGAAAATGCCGGCCGAAATCCCGGCCGATAAGCTTGGAAAAGCCCAAAAGCGAGGTCAGCGGCGTGCGCAGCTCGTGGGAGACCGAGGAGAGAAAGGCGCTTTTGATGGCGTCCATATCGCGCAGGCGCTCGTTGGCTTCCGTCAACTCCCGGGCCTTGGCGGTCAGGTCGCTCGTGCGTTCGATGACGAGCCGCTCGAGGTTGCGGGTGAGGCGTTCGAGATGCTCCCCGGCCCGGCAGCGTTCGGTATCGTCGCGCACCACGAGCATGAAGCCGACGGGGGCCCCCTGCGTGTCGTAGATGCCCGAGGCCCGGGCGGCATAATGGCGGGGGCCGTCGCCTGCGGGAAGGGAGAAGGAAAATTCGTGGCTGCGGCTGGCGGAAATGGCGTCGAGCCCCCGGGCCAGCGACCCGAGGTCCACGCCGTACTGGACGTGCACCTCGCGGATGTCCCTGCCGACAAGGGCCGTGCCGCAAATGGAAAAGATGTCCTCGGCCGCCGGGTTGACATAGGTGACGCGCCAGTGCTCGTCGGCGGCGATGACGCCCGTTTCGGCGCTGCGCAGCAGGTTGTCGAGAAAGAGGGTCTTTTCGCCCAGGCAGTCGCCCACGTGCCGCAGCGCCTGGTCCTTCTCGTCCAGGGCCGACTTGAGGCTGCGCACGTAGCGGCTTTCGAGGCCCCGCACGATGTCCGACTGGGTGACGAGCCCCATCAGGCGGCGGTCGTCATCGACCACCACCAGTCGGCGCATGCGGCGCTTTTTCATGAGCATGGCCGCCTCGAACACGGGCTGGTCGGCCTCCACGCACACCACCGGACAGCTCATGATGTCGTACAGCGTCAGCCGGCCGAGCCGGGGATTGTCGGCCAAAAGCCGCACCACGTCGCGCTCGGTGATGATGCCGGCCGGACGGCCGTCGCGGACCACGACCAGACAGGAGATGGACCGCCCGGCCATGCGCCCGACGGCCTCGCGCACGGAAATGCCTCCCGGCGCGGTCACCACGTCGCGGGTCATGATGGCGCCGACGCGCTTTATTTCCGAAAGGCCCTCATGGCCCAGCCCCTCGACCAGATCCGACTGGGTCAGCACGCCGCCGATCTTGCCGGCCGCGTCCACCATGACCAGATGACGCAGGCGCTTTTTGACCATCAGATGGTAGGCATCGACAAGCATGGTGTCCCCGGCCACGGTCACCACCGGCGCGGTCATGACGTCGCGCACGGGCCGGTCCGGGAAATCCAGGCCGCGATGGGCCGCCGCCCACAGGATGTCGCGCTCGGTGACGATGCCGACGGGCGCGCCGTCCTCGGTGGCGACAAGACAGGAAATGCCGTGGTCGCGCATGACGGCCAGGGCCGCGCGCATGGTCTCGGTCGGGGCAATGGCGATGACGTCGGGTGAGACGATTTCGGCCAAGCGTCTGTCGCCCATGAAACCTCCTCGGGCAGCGTACGCAACAAGGTGGAAGTCAGCAGGGGGCGATGCCCGATTTTCGCCGCTGCGGCAAGGCCGAAAACGATCAGGAAGCCGGCAGGGCGCCGTAGTCGGTCGCCCCAATGCGATGCTTTTGTATCTTATTCCACAGGTTTTTGGGGCTGACCCCCAAAAGCCTGGCCGCGTCCTTCTGGGAACCGCCGGATTTTTGCAGCGCGGCCACGATCATGCCGCGCTCCATGTCCTGGAGCGTCTGGCGCAGGTTGCCGATCCGGTCGGCGACCACCGGCGCCTGCGCTTCCTCGGGCGGACGGCGGGGCGTGCCGTCCAGAGCCCGGGAGATTTCCGCGGCGGTCAGCACATCCCCGGAGCTGAGAATGGCCGCCCGTTCCAGGGCGTTGGCCAGCTGGCGGACGTTGCCCGGCCAGTCGCAGGCATACAGGAGCTGCATGCCCTCGCGGGAGACGCCGCGCAAATTGACACCCACGCGCGGGTTGATGCGTTCCAGGAAATGCCCGACCAGAAGGGGCAGGTCCTCCTTGCGGTCGCGCAGCGGCGGCAGGGGAATGGCGGCCACGCTCAGGCGGTAGTAGAGATCGGCCCGGAACTGCTTTGCGGCGACCAGGGTCTGGAGATCCTGGTTGGTGGCGGCGATGATGCGGATGTCGATATCGATGGGCCGCGCTCCACCCACGCGTTCGATCTGCTTTTGCTCCACGGCGCGCAACAGCTTGGGTTGGAGGAAAAGCGGCATGTCCCCGATTTCGTCGAGCATGAGGGTGCCGCCGTTGGCCAGCTCGAACTTGCCCTTTTTGAGCGCCACCGCGCCGGTAAAGGCGCCCTTCTCGTGGCCGAACAGCTCCGACTCCAGCAGGTTTTCCGGAATGGCGGCGCAATTGACCTTGATAAACGGGGCGTCGGCCCGCAGGCTCAGCGCCTGGACCGCGTCGGCCACCACCTCCTTGCCCGCGCCGGATTCGCCGGTAATGAGCACCGTGGAATCGAGCGGGGCCACCCGGCGCACCATGTCCACCACGTCCCGCATGACCGGCGACTGGCCCACGATGACCGGTCCGCGCCCGGCGGCCATGGCCGACTTGAGGCGGGAGAGTTCCATGACCAGCTCCCGGCGCTCCAGGGCCCGGTGGATGACGACCTCCATCTCGGCCAGGGAAAAGGGCTTGGTGAAAAAATCGTAGGCCCCGAGTCTGACCGCCTGCAAGGCCTTTTCCCGGGCCGAGTAGCCGGTCATGACGATGACCTCGCTTTGGGGGCTGGCCTCCTTGATCCTGGACAGGCCCTCGATGCCGTCCATGCCGGGCAGCATGACGTCGGTGATGACCAGGTCGAAGGCTTCGGCCCTGGCCCGGGCCACGCCCTCCTCGGCCGAGCCCACGCCGACCGGATCGTAGCCCTTGGAGGAAAGCGCCTCCAACAGCATGGCCTGAAAAGCCGCGTCGTCTTCGATGACCAGAATGCGCGCAGGCATCACCGCTCCAGGTTGTCTTGCCGCCGGGCCCTCATGCCCGCCCGTCCCTGTCCGGAAAAAAACTGTGCATGGTTTCGGCCAGGCGCGCCTCCATGGCCGGCACCAGCCCGGCCAATTCCTCGCCGGTCAGCCCCAGCGCCTGCCAGGCGGCGGGATCGAGCGGCGGCGCATGGCGGTTGCCGCTGGCCCCCCAGCCCATGGCCGTGGCCACGCAGTCGGCCAGATGGATCACGGCCGGCTCGTCGATGAAAAGCGGCTCCCCGAGGTCGTGGTGGTAGCGGACCATCTTTTCCAGATTGGCCGGGAACTGCCATTTGTGGAGCAGATGCCCGCCGAGTTCGGCGTGGTCGAAGCCGAGCAGGTCGCGTTCGGCCTTATATAGCGGTTCCCTGGCGTCGGCGGCCTGGCGCATGGCCGCCGCCATGTGGGTCGAGGCCTGCTTGAACACGATGATGCGGCCGATGTCGTGGAGCAGCCCGGCCACGAAGGCCGTTTCGGGATTGCCCCGGGAGCAGGCCCCGGCAATGGCCTGGGCGGCGGCGGCGCAGCCCACGCTGTGCTCCCAGAATACGCGCATGTTGACCCAGTGGGGGGGAATGTCCTGAAAAAGCGGCAGCACGGACACGCCAAGAGCCAACGTGGCCAGTTGGCGGCCACCGACCACCATCACGGCCCGGGACAGGCTGTCCACCTTGGCCGGAAAGCGGCCGCGAACGGCCCGCAGGGTGCGGGCGTAAAAGGAACTGTTGACCAGCCGCAGGAGCTTGGCGGCCAGACTCGGGTCATGGCGGATGCTTTCGGCTGCGTCCTCGACGGTGCTTTTGGGGTCGCGCAGGACGTCGTTTATGCGCAGATAGACTTCCGGGGGCGAGACAAGCTTGGGCTCGTCGCGCAAAAGCGCCTCGGGCGAGGACAGCGGCGGCGGCAGCTCTTCCGGGCGGCCCACGGTGCCGTCACCCGGGTGGTGCGGCCCGGATTCGCCCTGACCGGGGGATACGGCCTCTCCGGCCAGCCGGTGGCGCGTCTCCCGTTCCAGGGCCAGACGCCACAGCACCCGTCCGGCCTCGTGCTCGCAGTCGAGCCGGCAAAGTCGCTCCCGCACGACGGTTTCGGCCGCTTCCCTGGCCGCGACCGCGCCGTCGTCCGAGGCCCCGGGCGCAGAAGGCGTGGCCTCGGCGGCCACGGATACGGCGCTTAAGTTCCAGGCCTGCAAGGACTTCAGGTGGCCGTGGTCAAGCGTCGTCCCCTTGGGCATGAGAAAACGCCCGCCGGCTGTGAGCACATCCTCGGCCAGGACCATGCCCTCCCGCAATTCGGAAACGTTGCATCTGACCAATTGTCCCCCAAGCCCGCGCCAACGCGATGCATTCCTGCTATCCGACGATCATAAGGGATTGGGGAAGGCTGTCAAGAAAGCCGGGAGCGCCACGACGAAACGGCACGGGGCGGACGGCCGGTTCAAAAAACCGTGGACCGCCCGCCCCGAAGTCGGCTCCCCCAAGGAAAACCGGCAGGCCCTACTCGGGCAGGTTGATGCGAAAATCCATCCGCCCGAAGGAGTCCATGCTTTCTTCGGAGTTGCCACCCGACCCGCCTTCCTCGTTGGCTCGGGGTGCGGCCGCCCGGTTCTTGCGACGACGCCGGGCGATGATTTCCTTCAAGAGCTCGTCGCGGCCCATGTAGCAGTCCATGCACATGTCGTCGCGCGGGCTGAACTCCGACGCGCGCTTGCGCAGGTTGCACACCTTGCAGATGCGGGCGTCGGACAGCGTGGTTGTCGCCTCCTCGTCCTCATCCTCGTCCACCAGGCCGGGCTCGTCGACTTCGCTTTGTTCCTCGACGGCCTCCTCGTGCTCGTGCCGATGGACTTTTTCCCGGCGCGGCTTGGCGGCAACCGGTCGGGCGGGCGACTCGGCTTCGCGGACGTCGGTCTCCACGCGCAGGGAAAACGAGCCCTTGCGGGTACGCACCTGGGTCTCGCCCCCCAGCAGATCGGGAAAAAGCTCCGCGAAAATGCGCACCAGCTGGAACTTCTTGTCCACGCCCTTGCGCCGCACCCGGATATAGGCCCGGCTGCCCTGCACCGTGGGCCAGATGGCCTTATCCAGATTGGCCTCGCCGTCCTGGAGGTAGCGCCCCTCGACGACAAGCCCCTCCTCGCAGATATAGTACTCCGTACCGGGTTCGCAGTGAAAATAATCCGCCTCGGGGGGTATCTTCTTCCAAGCCAAAGCCGGACCCTCGTTTAGCCGCAAGCGGCTCTGTTACAGTCCCAAATCCTGATTGATGCATATCACCGTGACGCGTCCCCTGGGAAAGGACTTTTCGGTGATGGTCCAAACGTTGCAAATACGCTCCGGGCTACCGCAGTCCTCGCAACGGGAGGTGCGCACGCAGGGCGTCTTCTTCGACAGGCGCATGGCGTTTGTCGGGGCGGCGTATTCCTTGATGCGGCACATGGCGGCGGTCAGGTCCGGCACGATCTTGTTGCGGCCGACAAACACCACGACCTGCCTGGGGCCGAAGGCGATGGCGCAGGCCCGGTTGCCGATCATGTCCAGGTTGACCAGCATGCCGTCCTCGGTCACGGCGTTGGTACCGGTGAGAAAGAGGTCGGTCAACAGCGCCTGCCGCCGCCGCTCATAGGCCTGCTCGGCGGTGAGCGTCTTATCCAGGGTATCGATGACGTCGATATCCGGCATGGCGGCCAGATCCGTCGGCAGGCCGGTTGCCAGCATGGTGCCCGAACCGCCGTAGGCCACTGTTTTGGCCCCGGCAGCGGGAAGGATCTCTTGCAAAAAGAGGTCGCGCGCCGCCGCCGCATCAGCGACGACGTGGGCCTTGAAATGATTGTCCCGCAGGGCCTGCGCCACATCTTCGAGGCGTTTGGCGTAGTACGTTTCGATAGGTGCCTGCATGCCGTCTCCTTTGCGCCGCCCGGTCCGTCGGCGCAAGACCTTTTAATCGCGCGGCGCAAAAAAGCAAGGCGCGCGGCCCTACGGATACAAGCCGCGCAATTCGCCCAGAAAATCCCCCACGGTCGGGTCCTTACGATTTTGGCGCACGACCACCCACAAGCCCCAAGACACCGGAATATTTTTATTTTTCTTGTCGGTATAAAACGTATCCAGCGCCGTGACGATCTTGCCGGCGGGCATGCCGGCGAAAAAAGCGTCGGACTGGCGCATGATGCTTTCCATGATGTCGGTGCAGATGGTGTATTCGTTTTTGAGGGTGATCCCCAAAATGTTCTCGTTGAGGTTGAAGCCGTCGAAGATGCCGAGGATCAGGTCGGTTTTCTGCTCGCGCGAGAGCCCGGACCAGAAAACTCCGGCCCGTTTGACCGCCAATCCCCGCGACGGAACGCAAAGGAGGGCCGCCAGGGCGATCGCCCCGATCATGGCCGCCATGCCGGCCGATCGTGCCTTTCGTCTTTGCGTCATTTCACTTCTCCCTCCGGTTGTCCGGGCGGGCATTTTTTGTTGCGCCAACGTTGTAGAGCAAGAGGGACCCCGATTCAATGGATTGTGCAAAAAGACAACGGTTTTTTATGTGGAGAGCATTTCCGGCGGCAAATGTCCGGCCGTGACCGGACCGACAAGCGGCATGGAAGGCGAGAACGCCAGCACGGCCATGGCCGCGTTGGGCCAGGTGACGGCCTGACGCAGGGCACGGAAGCGGACCATGGCTTCCTGGGCCCCGAGCGGCCCGGACAACACCCGCAACAGCACGCCGCGCAGAAACTGGCCGTGGGAAAAAACGACCACCGGCCCCCGGGTCCCGGCGGCCCGCTCCATGAAGGCTTCCACGCGGTCCCAGAAATTGACGAACGATTCGGCCCCGTCGCCATCATGCCAGCGCGGGTCCAGGCGCTTCCAATAGGCGGCCACGGCCTCGCCCCGCTCCTGGCGTGTCGTGCCCATGTAGCGGCGCGGCGCCAGGTAGGTGAACTCCTGCACCGGCCAAACCGCGACGGGCGTCTCGGGGAAACGCTCGCAAAGGGGCGTTGCCGTCTGCACGGCCCGGTCGAAGGAGGAAAAAACGATCAGCCGGGGCGCGCGACGAAAGCAGGAGGCCACCAGGGCGGCCTGCCCATGGCCCAGGTCGGTCAGGGGAATGGTGTCGGGATAGTCCGTCACATGCCCGGCGTTGGAAGCGCTTTGTCCGTGACGGATCAGGCGGAAAAGCGGCATGGCGGGGTATCCCTTCTCCCTTTATTCAATGACGAATTGCAGAAAATAGAGGCGCACCACGCGCGGACCGCCCACGGCCTTGTTCATGACCGCAAGCAGGTTGCGCTTAAACGCGCGCTTGCCCAGGGGGGTGGACAGCCCGGCCACGGTCTGGTCGCGCAAAAAAAGCAGGACAGCCTCGCGCGTTCCCGGGCTTGCCGCCATGCGCGCCGCCTCCTCGCTGATGCACTGGGCCTCGAAGGCCAGATGCAGTCGGGCCAGGCGCGCGCCGTCGGCGACGTTGACGTCGATGCCGGAGTAAACGGCCGTGCCACCCCTGGCGAACGTCCCCCCCTGCTGCGCCGGGGCGTTACGGGCCGCAAACAGCCCGCACAGCAGGCTGGCGGCCAGAAGAAACAGTGCAAAGTATCGTCGCATGCCTACATCTCCGCCTTTCGACGGCCGCCGTCAACGGAACGCCGTCGTACGCAACCGCAAGGCGATACACGTGGCCGCGGTGGCCGACAAGAGCAGCAGCCCGGCCGCGGCGAAAAAGCCGAACTCGGCGAGCATGAGCCCGGGCAGATAGGTCCCAAGCGACCCGCCTGAATAATAAAAGGAAATATAGAGGCCGTTGACAAGTCCCTTGTGCTCGTTTTCCGCGCCGTTGAGCACGCCCGGCGCAACGGAATGGGCCAGAAACATGCCCGAACACAGCACGAAGACGCTGGCGAAGATCGCCGACTGGGCGGGAAGGGAAAAAACGGCCGCTGCCGCGATGACAATGGCGGCGCCCACGCTCATGGCCCGGGTCGGCCCACCGAAGTTTTTGGAAAACCGGTGGGAGGTGAGGCTGACGATGATGCCCATGAGATAGCCGGAATACATGATTCCGGCGCGAAGCGGCGAATAGCCGCCCGAAAGGTGGCCCAGGCGAAACGGCAGCAGATTGAGCATGCCGGAAAAAACGAAGAAAAGCAGGGCGACGACGGCGTATGTCGCGGCAAAACCGGGTTTCCTCAGCACCTGGGGCGCATAGGCCAGACGGATGGGCGAAAAGGCCGTGCGCGCATCCGGCGGCAGGGTCAGGCAGGCCGCGGCGCAAAGGGCCAAAAAAATGCCCAGTCCGGCGAAAGGAATGCGCCAGCCAAAGGCCTGGGCGGTCAGGCCGGAAAAAAAACGGCCGAAGAAGCCCCCGAACACCGTGACCGCGATATAGGCGGCCATGACCCGTCGCACCTGGGACGGTGGCGCGGCGGTGGCCAGATAGGTCATAAGGGCCGTCAAAAGCGCCGGCACGAGCAGGCCCTGCCCCACGCGCACGGCCAGAAACCAGCCGAAATTGGGCGCGAGGCACAAGCCGCCGGCGCAGACGGCCAGCAAGGCCAGAGAAATGCCGATCAGCGGGCGTGCCGGCACGGCGTCGAGAAAAAAGCCGTAGGCCAGGGGGGCAAGGCCGAGGGGCAGCATGGTGGCGGTGATGGTCAGCCCGGCCGTGGACTCGGACACGCCGAAGGTCGAAGCCAGGACCGGCAGCAGCGGCTGGGGCGCGTAGATGGAGGAGATGCCGCTGACCGTGGCGGCATACAACACGAACAGTGTCCATTTCCCCATGTGTCATGCTCCCTGTGGCGACGCGCCAACTGTTATTATACGCGCAATGCTTGCCGCGGGAAAGTAAAAAACCGTCGCACCGCGACAAATGCCTTCGGCGTCGCGGGAGCGGGTGCGACGCCGAAGGCGTGGGGTATGCGGCCACGGGACGGGGAACGTCACCGGACGACCGATCGGGGGGAAGGCCGCCCTCTGGCGACGGGTCCGATGACCGCTGACCTGCTCGGTTGTGCGCCGGAAAAGGGTCCGACCAGTTATTGCAGGGAAGCCCGGCCAAGACGCCCGCCGCAGCAAAGCGTTTTGGATTGGAAGCGAAACGCAGGCGAAGGAAAATCCCTTTGCCGAGGGTTCCCCCTCACGCGGCTTCCTTTTCAAAACAAATTTGCCGCCTAGGACAGCCGGTCGATGTCCAGGGGCTCGCCGCAATGCGGGCAGCGCGACAGCCGGGCCCGAAACAGCCGGCTCGGCCGGAAGAAAAGCGCCCGCCAGGTCGGACCGGTCGGTTTGAATTCCACCAGGATGGACATGCCGCAGCGGCAATAGCGACGTTGCATGATGAGCCTCCGTGTTGCGCAACCGCACAACAATTAGTTTATAAGTATAAACACTGCGGAGAAAAAAATTTCCCCCTACAACTCCCGCCCCACCCACAACACCCGCCCGATGACCCGCAAGGCGTCGAGTTCGTCGCCGGAAAGAACGATGGGCGCATAATCCCGGTTGTCGCTTAGAAGCACCAGCGCACCCGGGCGCTTTTCCACCCTCTTCACCAGCACCGTGTCCTCGACGCCCACGGCGTAGACGCCATGGGCCACTATGGAGGTCTGGCCCTGGTCGATCAGCACCGTGTCGCCGTGGTGGATATCCGGCTCCATGCTGTTTCCGACGACATCCATGAGCACCATGCCCGAGACATTGCCCTTGCGCCGCAGCCAGTCCCGGCGAAACGGCAAAACAACCTCGACCTCGCCCCGGGTCTCGAAGGAACCGCCGCCGGCCGAAAGCCTGGCCCGGACCTTGGGCACGCCGACATACGGCCCGTCATCGGTCGCCGCGCCCTTTTCGACCGCCCTGGCCGGCCGACCGTATTCCAGCCAGTCGGCGTCGGCCCCTGTCTTTCGGGAAACGGCCAGCACCCAGGCCTTGGGCACGGCATCCTTCTTCTTGGCCTGGGTCACGGCCGAACGGTGCACCCCGAGCAGGGCGGCCAGTTCGGCCTGGGAAACGATGTCCGCCGCTTGCGAGGCCCGGGCGAAAAAACCCTCGAACCCCCCTGAACTCGCAAACGCGGCGTCATGTCGTTGCATCATGTTTATTCTTATAAACGACCCGGTCCCAATGGGCAAGTGTTTTTTCCCCGCCGGCGCTCGGTCTGGATTTTTCCCGGCATGCTAAAGTTCCCCGTCGTGAGGGCCGATAAGTTTGACGAAGCAAAATGCCTTCCCGGCCACAGCCGGACGGCGCAGACAAGGATGTCAGCCATGACCGTACCAGAAAGCACTTCCCGACCACCAGGCGCGGCCCCGCCCCGCGAGGACCCGGCCGCCCGCGCCCGTCGCATCGCGGACCTCAAGCGCCGCGTTGAGTCCGGCACGTACCTCATCCAACGCTACGAAATCATCGAGGGCCTGCTCGACGCGCTTGGCACCGACGCCGAGTAGCCGGCCTTATCCGCACTCCTTTTCCGCGTTTCTTTCCAGCGCATCGCTTCCGACTGTTCGAGCCGCTTCCGCAAGCGACCAGGGCGGTTCGTTGGCGGCCGTGAGCACCGGGCTTTCGAGCCGGGCGCAGTGCAGGTAGAGCCGGGTCCCCTCTCCCCGCCCATAGACCGGGTCCCCGACCAAAGGATGGCCCGAGGCGGCCAGATGGGCCCGGATCTGGTGTCGCGCCCCCTTGGCGATGCGGCAGGCGACCAGGGTCAGGCCGCTTTCGGTCCGGTGCGGGGCGACATGGGTGTGGCGCAAGGGATCGGGATCGGCTGTCCGGCCCACCCGGGTCTTGGCCCGGTCGGCCATGTCCAGACGAAAATCCACCACGAACGGGGAAGAGAGGCTGCCGTGGACCACGGCCAGGTAGGTCTTGGCCACGTGGCCGGCGTTCTCCAGACGACGATAGCCTTCCCCGGCCACGGCGTCGAAGGCGACGGGCACAATGCCCGAGGTGAGCCTGTCCAGGCGGGAGAGCAGCATCGCCGTGCGGCCGGGAAAAAGCTCCGGCAGCAGGTCTTCGAGGCTTTGGCCGCCGCCGCAGGCGATGGCGGCGCTGTGGAGCCCGGCGGGCTTGGCCACGGCGGCATAGGCGGCCTCGGCAAAAAGAATCGGAACGTCAGAGGCCCGGAACTCCCCTTGCGGACGCGTGGCGATGCGGGCGGCAAGTTTTTCCCCGGCCCGGACCCGGTAAGCGGCGGCCTTCGACCGCCCGTCGACAAGCAGCCGTCCCGCCTCGATCAGCCGCCGCCGGCCGCGAAGGCCCGTGTCCGGCAGCACAAGCGCCGCCGCCCGGTCCAGGCGCTCACCGGCCAGTTCCCCGGGGACCACGGCCTCGACCACACCCGCATCATCGTTTTCCATGGGCCGAGCATAGCCGCCCACCCGACCGGAACGCAATGCGTCAGGGCCGCCGCTCGGCCGTGCGCAGCCGCTTCACCGTCAGCTCGTAGTTGTCCCGGAAAAGATTGTCCCTGGGATTGCAGCGAAGCGCCCGCTCGAAAAGCGGCAGCGCCTGGGCCGTCTGGCCGAGCTTGTGCAGGGCCAGGCCCATGTTGTTGTAGGCGGCGCAAAAATCCGGACAGGTCGCCACCACGCTGCGGTAGCCTTCCATGGCCCCGGAGAGATCCCCGCCCACGCGCCGGGATTCGGCGGTTTCAAAAGCGGCCTGGCAGGTCGCCGCTTTCCCGGGATCGGGACGATGGTTTTGGGCCAGCCGCTTGCGGGTGAGCGTCACATTGTCCCGGTAAAGCCGCTCGTCCGGCGCGCATTTGACCGCCTCGTCAAACCAGGGCAGGGACTCGGCGGCGTAGCCCAGGGAGAAAAGCGAGGCCCCGACATTATTATAGGCCTGGCAGGTGTCGGGACACTGGTTGAGCAGGGACTGGTAGTCGCGGATGGCTCCGGCGTGATCCCCCTGGGTCCGCTTGGCCGCGGCCTGCCGGCCGATGGCGGCGCACCGCGCGCGGCGGTCGGCGTCGGCGCCACGGGAGGGCTGGGCGGCCGTTTGGACACGGTTGGCCTGCTCGCGACGGGCGGCCGCTTCGCGGGCCAGCCCGGCCTCGATGCGCCGGGACAGGTCCCGGGCCTTGCCGGCCAGGGCCGACGGCATGGGCCCTGCCTCCCGGGCCGCGCGCAAGGCCGCGTCCGCCCCGGGGATGTCCTTTTTGGCGTACAACTTTTCCGCCGTGGCCAGACGCGATGCAGCCTCGGTTTCCGCCTGCTTCCGGGCGGCCTGGATCTTGTCGCGCCAGCCGGCCAGGGCCGGCAGTTTGGGATTGGCCTTTTGCGCCTCGGCCACGGCCCCGAGGGCCAGGTCGAAGCGGCCGGCGGCCAGGGCGTCCCTGGCCCGGGAAAGGGCTTCGTTGACCGCGTCGCGGGCGCGCACCAGCGCATCACGGGTCGCCGTCGCCTTGGCGTCGGTCGGGACCAGAGCCAGCAGGTCGTTTAAGGCCAGAATCGCCCCGTCCATATCGCCGGCGGCGCTGCGGCGCGCGGCCTCGGAAGCGAGCCCGGCCACACGCCGGTCGCGGTCGATCCGGTGAGCCAGGGCCGCCTGCAATTGCTTCAGGCGCGCATGGCGCGGGTTGATCCTGGCCGCACCGGCCAGGGCCGCCTTGGTGGCGTCGATTTTCCCGTCACGCAAGGCCGCCTCGGCCCGATCCTCGGCCAACGCGAGATTTTCCCGGGCCTGGCCCAGCTTCTTCTTGGCCCCGGCCGCGCCGGCATGTTCGGGATCAAGATTGGACGCCTCGGTCAGCGTCGCCAAGGCCCCGTCGACGTCCCCGGCGTTCCACTGGTCCCGGGCCCGAGCCAGACGCTCATCCATGCGCCAGGCCTTATCCTTGCGGGCGGCAATGGCCCGCGTCAGCTCAGCGATGGGCGGGAAACGGGGGCTTATGGCCCGCGCCTCGGCCAGCGCCTCATCGGCGCTGTCGAAGCGTTTGGCCGCAAGATAACTGGCGGATTGCTTGAGCGCGGCGAGCAGCCTGTCGCGGTCGGCCACCATGCGTTCGCGCTCGGCCTTGGCCGCGGCATGGTTCGGATCGAGGGAAAGGGCCTGGCCGGTTTGCCGCAAGGCGTCGTCCACCGCGCCGGCGTCCCATTTGTCCCGGGCGTCGGCCAGCAGTTTCGCCACCTTGTCCAGGATCGCGCGACGGGCGGCCGCCGCCTGGCGCATGGCCCCGATGGCCCCGGCCCGGGGGCAGACCTTGGCCGCTTCGCCGAGCATGGCCGCCGCTTCGCCGAAATCGTCCACGCCAAGGGCCGCGTCGGCTTTGGCCAAGGCGTCATCCAGACGGGCCTTGTCGCGGCTGATGCGGTCATAGGCGGTCAGGGCCGGCGCATCATGGGGGCTTTTGCGCACGGCTTGTCCGGCCGCCGCCAGCGCCCCGGCCGCATCGCCGGCCTCCCAGGCGTCGGTCGCCGCCCGGGTGAGCCTGTCCGTCTCGCGGGCGTTGGCCACGGCCGCGTCGAGTTCGTCCTGGGAGACGGAAACGGTAAACCCGCCCTCCCCCCGGCCAAGAAGCAGGCCCCTGGCGTCGCGGACTTCGACCAAAGCCTTGCACGGCCCCAGGGCGTCGCGCGAGGCCTCGATCTCACGGCCATCCGTCCCGCCCCGGGCCCGCGCCCCGGGACACAAACTCCAGGCATAGGCCAGGGGCGGATTGTGCGGGGACGGGGAAATCCGGGCCAAAAGCCGCACGTTTTGCCGCACGGCCACGCCCGAGGCCGCAACCGGCCCCTCACCCTCGCGCCAGACCGTGGCCGGTGGCCCGGTAAGCCCCTTATCGGCCACGGCGACAGTGTATTCCTTTGCCCGCACCCGGGCCGTGGACGCGCCCAGATCCGCCGCATCGCCCGCGCCCGCGCCGGCCGTGGCCGACACCCGCACGGGAATCTCCCCGGCCGCCGTGGGGTAAAAGGTCAGGCTGCGCTCGCCCACCCGCACCAGCTTGGCCGACGCCGGCAACGGGTCCCAGCGAAATTCCACGCCGTCATGGATCGGAAAGTCCCGGATGGCGACCGTGGTCTCCTCGCCGACAAGCGGCGACGGCGGCGTCACGGCAAGCGAAAAGGCCGGCTGGGCCACGTCCAACTCCACCGGGGCGGAAACCGCCGCCAACCCCTTGGACGGGCCGGACCGGGGCACTACCTCGACCCAGACCCGCTGGCGTCCCGGACGCAAAAAAACAGCCGTGTTGGTGAAAGGCCCCTCGGTTTCCAGAAACCGGGCTTCGCTGTCGGAGCGCCAGCGGCAGACGTAGTTTTCCCGGTCCAGCTCCCGTTCGCCGTCAAAAAGACGGGCCGCGAACGAGGCCGCGCCGCCGACCCGCATGGTCCCGGCGGGCGGCGCGCTTTTGGCCAGCTCCACCCGGAATCCCTGGCCGGCGGCGGTTTCATCGCCCGATGCGCCGGGCGACAATGGGTCGACCTGGGGCGGCTGTGGCTCACGCACGGCGGCCTGGGCCGCGTCGGTCGCCAGGGCCTCGGTTGCCGCCGCGCCAAGCCAGCACGGCGCGATGGCTAGCAACACCAGCAGCAGCCGGGCGGGGCGAATCAGGCGGAAAATAGGTACGAGCTCTTTCACGATGGCGCTTCCCTGCGTTTTCCAGACACAAAGCAGCTTTCGTGCCAGGAAAAATCGGCCGCCCTTCCCTAAGACTTGCGCCCGGACGGCCGAAGAGAACCGGGCAAGGAGTCCGCCATGAAAGACGCCGCCGTCCTCCGCCACGAACAACCCGACCGCATTCTCGATATCCACCGGCCCGAACACGCCGCCCGCTTGACTGAAGCCTTCGCCCGGGAACGCAACGAGGTCCAGGCCGCCCTGGCCGAACTCGCCACCATGCGTTACGCCGACCAGCCCTCCCGGGAGGCGACCTCCTTTGCCACCATGGCCCCCATGCCGGGACACGCCCTCATGGACCGAGCGCCCCGCGAGGTGCTGCGCCTTCGCGCCGCGCTTTTCCTCATCAGTTGCCACGAACATCGACGGAATTAAGGACGGGGAAGAAGAGAGAGGAAGCAACCGGGGGGAAACTTTGTCTTCCGAAAAGTTTCCCCCCGGACCCCCTTTCAAAAGACTTTTGGCGGCTACAGGGTGTTATCGTCACCCAGCTGTAATCGTTAAAAGTTTTTAGGAGGGGAGAGCGCGAGAGGGGGACCCTTTTTTCAAAAAGGGTCCCCCTCTCGCATCCTCGTTGGCCTCTTCCCTAACGCTTGAGGCCCAAAATATCGAGCAGCAGGGGGAAATCGAGATTGGCGTTTATCAGCTGCGCTCCCTGGCGGATCTTGATTTCGTCGCGCAGCTTGTGGCGCAAAAGGAGTGTCTCCATCTTTTTGGCCACGGTGTAGGTATCCTCGCGCACCACGATGATGGGGATCTCCAGGACCTCCGAGCGGGTGAGGATGATGTCGTTGGGGTAAAGATTGCCGGTCAGCACCAGGCAGGGGCTGTCGCCTTCCAGGGCCACCAGGTGGACGTCGGAGCGGTCGCCGCCGACGATGATGGCGGAATTTTTCTGCCGCCGGAAATGCGTCATGAAATTTTCCACCTGCATGGTGCCGATCAGAAAATTCTCCACGATGCGGTCGGCCTTGTGGTGGGCCGAAATGACCTTGCCGCCGAGCCGGTCGGCCAGGTCCGAGACCTTGATCGCCCCCATGAGCGGGTCCTTGGGAATGACGCCGAGCACCCGGATGCCCCGGTCGCTTAAAAAGGGCGCGATGAGCGTCTGGGTCTCGTCCAGGAAATTCTGGGCCACGTCGTTTAGGATGACGCCGGCCAGATGGTCGCCAAGCTGCTCCTTGAGCACGAGCAGGTAGTCGTAGTTGAGTTCCTTGGAATAGCGGTCGATGACCACGGCCGTCAGCCCCAGCTCGCGCACCACCCGCACGCCGTCGGCGTTGCAGTATTTGCCGGTGTGCATGCCGCCCGAGCCGCCGACGATGGTGATGTCCTTGCCGGCGGAGACTTTCTCGTAGGAGGCGCGGATAAGCCCCATGACGTCGCCGGTCTGGTTGCGAAAGGCCTTGACCTGGAAATCATGGGACGCGATGACCGGGGTCAGCGTTTCGGGTTCCTCGTTGGTGCGCAGGATGCGCTGGACGTGGTAGGCGTCGTCGTCCCAGAGCCGGCCGTCGATCTCGCGCGGCATGGCCCCCACGGGCTTCAGGTAGCCGACGGAGTAGCCTTCCTTCTGGAACCGGAGCCCAAGCCCCATGACCACCATATTTTTACCGGAATATCCGGCTGTCGCGCCAACATACAGTCCAGCCATGGCTGCCCTCCTGTGCGGCTCGTCCGCAGCCGCCGCGCCTGGCGCCGATCACGGACGTCCTCCCCATAAAATGCCTGCGCCGGCCGGGATAATCAAGACAATTGGCCCGGGAGAGCGTAAAAACACGATCACGTTCGGCCCGTGCCTTGGAAATGGCGTCCGAACGCGCTAATATCCCTGCCCATGTCACGACCCGCCGCCATCCGGAGCCTGCCCAATGTCTGAAGCCACCGCCCTGGAAAACACCCTGGGGCATGTTTTTGCCCGGCCTGAACTGCTGACCACGGCGCTGACCCACAGTTCCTATGCCAATGAACGCGGCGAAGCCGCCAAACACAACGAACGTCTGGAATTTCTGGGCGATGCGGTACTGGAGTTGTCCGTTTCCGAGGAACTCTTCGCCCGCTTTCCGGAATCCCCCGAAGGCGAGCTGACGCTCCTGCGCTCCCAACTCGTCAACGAATCGAGTCTGGCCGCCATGGCCTTGCGCCTGTCCCTGGAGGACCACATCCTGCTCGGCAAGGGGGAGGAAAATCAGGGGGGCCGGACCCGGCCGTCGCTTTTGAGCGACGCCTTCGAGGCCGTCATCGGCGCGCTTTTTCTGGACGGAGGCTACAAAGCGGCCAAACGCTTCGTGGACGCGACCTTTGCCGACGTCTGGCCGGTCAGGTCCGTTGCGCCCAAAACCAGGGACTATAAAAGCCGGCTTCAGGAATACACCCAGAAGGTCCACAAGGCGCGCCCCGTCTACACCCTGCTCGGCAGCGAGGGGCCGGAGCACGACAAGCGCTTTACCGTACGCCTGGAGCTGCCGGACGGACGCGCGCTAAAAGCCGTGGAAAAAAGCGTGAAAAAGGCCGAGCAGATGGCCGCCAGACTGGCCCTGGAAAAAATCGCCGACGCCACCTCGATCTGGTAGCCCGAAGAAGCGACGTTTCGTCCGTCGCCGGGTTCCCGGAGAACCTCCGCCCGGGGGCGGCGCATGCTTCCATCCGGGCCAAGGCGCTTGCGCGGGCAGCGTCAATTCTTTGCCGCGACCGCCAACGAACCGTTTCGGACCAGGGAGGGACCGACGTCCGCAGTCCCCGCCTCCCTGGTCCTTTTTCATGCTACACTCCGCGCGTCAGGCCTAGCCGCTGATAAGCTGCATGGCCATCTTCGGCAGCGAGTTGGCCTGGGACAGCATGGCCACGGCCGACTGGGTGAGAATCTGGTTCTTCACGAAATTGGTCATTTCCGTGGCCACATCCACGTCGGAAATCTGGGATTCGGCCGACTGCAGGTTCTCGGCCTGGATCTGCAGGTTGGAAACGGTGTTTTCCAGGCGGTTTTGCAAGGCACCCAGGTTGGCGCGGATCTTGTCCTTGGAAACAATGGCCGACTGGAGGGCGTCGAGGGCCTTCTGGGCCAGTGCCTGGGTGGAGATACTGCGGCCGGAAGCCCCGGATACGGCGCCCATGCCCACGCCCAGGGCGGAAGCCGTGGAGTTGCCGATCTGGACGTAGTAGTAGTCCTCGGCGCTGGAGTTGCCGGTGCCGAAGTGGACCTTGAGCTTGCCCACGGAGTTGATGCCGGTACCGTCGTGGGCGGCGCCGGAAAGGTTGCCGTTAAGCAGATAAATGCCGTTGAAGTCGGTCGCCATGGCGATACGGGTAATTTCCGAAGCCATGGCCTGATATTCGGAGTCGATGATCAGGCGCTGGTCGGACGTGTACGTGCCGGTGGCCGCCTGTTCGGCCAGTTCCTTCATGCGGATGAGCTTTTCGTCCACGACCTGGAGCGCGCCGTCGGCGGTCTGGATCATGGAAATGGCGTCGTTGGCGTTGCGCACCCCTTGGTTCAGGGTGGAGATATCTGCGCGCATGAGCTCACGAATGGCCAGGCCGGCGGCGTCATCGGCCGCGGTGTTGATGCGAAGGCCCGACGACAGGCGCTGGGTCGAGGTCGACAGGGCGCCATAGGAATTGGACAGATTCCTGGCGGCGTTCATCGCCATCATGTTCGTGTTGATGGTCAGGGCCATAAAAAACCTCCTTGTTGCAACCAGACATTCCTTGTTGGTTTTTCTTGGAGTAAGCAGACACCGTACCAACACTCATTTTCAAATGAATAACAACAAGATAGACATTCGATTGGCAGGTGCGGGAAAAAAATTCCTCCCGCGAAAGTCAATTCTCCCGCGCCATTGACGCACCCGGGCGGCCACGGCCGGATCGGAAGCCGGGCAAGGTTTTCCGACCGACGAAAAAAGGCCGCCCCCGGACAGGGGCGGCCTTGGACGCAGGCTAGGAGAAGGGACGGGACTAACGCTTGAGCTGGATAATCTCGGAGAGCATGGAGTCCACGGTGGTGATGGTCTTGCTGTTGCCTTCGAAGCCGCGCTGGGTCACGATCATGTTGACCATCTCCGTGGCCATGTCCACGTTGGAGGATTCCAGGGTGTTGCCGGAGATGGAGCCCACGGAGCCGCTGTTGGGCCGGTTGGTCGTCCCCTCGCCGGATTCCAGGGTGGCGGTGTAGAGGCTGTTGCCGGCGTTGTCGAGTCCTTGCAGGTTGGTGAAGTTGGCCAGGGCCAGCACCCACAGTTGCAGGCTCACGCCGTTGGAGAAGGTGCCGGTCAGCACGCCGTCGCTGTCCACCGAGACGCTGGTCAAAAGCCCCGCGGTATAGCCGTTTTGGGAGCTGAACACCGTGGAGGAGGACGTGGCGTAGTTGGTGGTCACGTTGCTGTTGATCTTCAGTTTCGCCGGGTTGAAGGAACCGAGGGTGGTCGGGTCGGTCGGGTCGATGTCGCCCAGGGTGGTGCCGGTGGCCCAGCCTGAGGTGCTGCGCATGCCGAGGTTGAGCGAGATGTTGGTGGCGCCGCTCTGGTCCGTGAAGCTGCCGTTGGAAACCGACTTGAAGTTGGCCGTGAATTCGGGATAGCCGCTGGACGAGATGCCGGCCACACTCCATGCATCCGGGTCGAAGGCACCGGCGGTGGCGTTGCTGGCCTTCAGCGTATAGGCACTCATGTTCTCCATGGACCCCGAGGAGTCGAAGGTCATGGTGCCGACCATGAGCAAGCCGGCCACCGCGGTATTGGCAAGGGGGTTGCCTGCGGCGTCCACCCGGCCGTCCTCCGACGGGTTGCAGGTCACGGCGTATTCCCAGTACTCCTTCCCGTCCTTATTCTTGATCTTGTCGTAGTAGGTGGTCAGGGTATGGGGCGAACCGTTGGCATCGTACACCTTGACGGTGGTCTGATAACTGTAGGCGGTGGAGGCCATGGCCGGGTCCTTGGTGCCATCCCAGGTGGCACTCATGGCGTAGAAGCTGGACCCGGCGTTGGAGTCGCGGGTGGTGGCGCTGGTGGAATCGGAATCCAGGTTGGTGATGACGGTAACGCTGGTGGTGGCCTTGGCCGGACTGGAGTACGAATCGAGGACGATGTCCCGGATCTGCCCGGTGATCGGGGTGTTGCTCAGGGTCGTACCAGAGGCATTGGCAGTGTCGAGCTTGTCCTGATCCACCTTCCAGCCCTGTACGGCCAGTCCGGTGGTGCTCACCAGGTAGCCGTTCTCGTCGAAGTGGAAGTCGCCGGCCCGGGTGTAATACATGGTCTGGTTGCCGGTATTGAGCATCTTGCCGTTGGAGCCCACCGAGCTCTTCTGCTTGACCATGAAAAAGCCGTTGCCGCTTATGGCCATGTCGGTGTTGATGCTGGTGGTCTCCAGGCCGCCCTGGGAGTAATCCGTCACCACGGAGCCGACGCGCACGCCGCGTCCGACCTGGTCCACGCCCGAAGCCGTGCCGATGGTGGCGCTCATGAGCGTCACGAAGTCCGTGCGCGCCGACTTGAAGCCGTAGGTATTCACGTTGGCCAGGTTGTTGCCGATGCTGGTCATCTTCGTCGAGTTGGCCATCAGACCGGACACTCCCGACCACATGGCGGTATTTAATCCAACGCCCATATAAACCTCCTCCTTTCGTCCCGTGTCCGCGCGGCTAGGAGCCTGACTTACTGCCTGAATCGCTGCCTGAATCGCTGGTCGTCGTCGGGGTCTTGTCGATCACATTGGTGATGTCGTTGAAAGCCACGTACCGATCATTGCCGATATTGAGGTAGTATGTTCCGTTTTGCTGGGTGATGCCGACCACGGTGCCGCTCATGGTGCTCGACACCTTCATGACTTCGCTGTCGGCGTTGGTGGCGGTCACCGCGATCTGATACTGGCCGTCGTCACAGACGTTGCCGTCGTAATCCTTGCCGTCCCAGGTAAATTCCACATCCCCGGCCTTCGTTGCGTCAAGGTCCTTGGTGCGCACGATGGTGCCCGAGCTGTCGAGCACGTTGACCATGCAGGTTTGCGCATCCTCGGGCAGGGTGAAGGTCACGGAGGTGGCCTTGCCCTTGGTGAGGCTCACGGCGGTGCCGGTGGCCTCGATGGTCTTGCCGATGAAGTTGACCGCGCCCATGACCTGCGACTTCTCGTTGAGGGTGGCCAGGTTATCGATGCCGGAATTGATCTCGGTGAGCTGCTCGAGGCTGGAGAACTGGGCCAGTTCGGCCACGAACTCCTTGTCGTCCATGGGGCTCAGGGGATCCTGGTGCTGCAACTGGGTCACAAGCAGTTGCAGGAAAGCGTCCTGGCCGAGGCTGGAGGTGCCGGTCTTCGACGTGGTCGACGTGGTCGACTTATCGGCGCCGAGGATGCTGCTGATGTAGCTCATGGCTGTGCTCCGTTGTTACGCGAAAAGGTCGAGCCCGGAGGCGGCGGATGTCGCGGCCTGGGGCACGAATCCCGAAGCGTCGGCGTCCAGGGCGATACTGCCGCCGGAACGGGCCAGGCGCTGGGAGGAACGCATCCGTTCCATGGCCTCGCGCTGTTCGCGGGCCTGATTGTGCTGCTCGGGGCTTTGCCAGGCGGTCTGGTTGTCCTGGGCGGCGCCGGTCTGCACCTCGAGTTTGGTCACCTTAAACCCCTGGTCCTCCAGGGTCTTCTTGATGTGCGCCGCCTGATCGTGCAGCATGGCGGCCGTGTCGGCATTGTCGGCCTTGATGATCGCCTTGACTTCCTTGTCCTTGACCGTCAGCGTGACGCTCAGCTTGCCGAGCTCGTCAGGCGAAAGATTGAGGGTCAGCTGCTTGGCGTCCTGGCCGACGTTGCGCAGGATGCCGGTTTCGAGTTGCCTGGCGGCCCGGGCCGCCAGGGCGGCGTCAAAGGGCTTGGCCTGCGAGGCCTGGCGCGAACCGTTGACCGCGTCCATGGCGGCCATGGTCTGGGCGGTATTGCCGCCCGTGCCGGTGGTCGCCTGCCCGCCGGACTTGTCCACCCGCACCTTGCTCCAAAATTCTCCCCAGCCGCCTTCCTGGCCGTTTTGCTCGAAAGAACCGCCCGCGCCGCCGCCCTGCTGTCCGGCGGCAAAGCCGCCCGCGTTGCCGGCCGCGTTGCCGTTCGAATTCCCGGCGGCGAACTGGGGCGTGGCCGCTGTCTGCTTGGGCGAAGCCTGGGCTTGTTGCGCCGTATCGCCCGAAGAAGCGGTCTGAGTGCCGACGCCGGTCGTCGCGGCCTGGTTACCGGTCGCGACCGCCTGTTCGGTGGCCACCGCACCGGCCTTGCCGTGCAGCTCGGAAGCCGCCGCCTGGGCGCTTTGCCCGGTGGCCCGGCCACCCTGCTGCGCTTGGCGCGCCTGGCCGGAGTCCTGGCCATCCTTGGCGGCATCCGTGGTCAGGGGCGAGGTCCCGGCGTCGGGCACGTCGGCCAGCACGTCGATGCCGGGCTGGCTGGCCGTGGGCACGTCCTGGGGCTTGGCCTTCTTTTCGCCGCCCATGGCCACGACCTGGGCGGCCTTGCGGGCCACGTCGTCCTGATGCAGGTCGGAGCTGATCTTGGTCTGCTGGCGCTGCCAGGCCTTGTCCAGCACCACCGAAGCGGCCTGGCGAAACGCCTGCATGGACTGCGCTTCCTGGCCCAGCTGGGACAAGACTTCGTTTTTTACCAGGCCGAAGGCCGTGCGCAGGCCCTGGCCGGACAGCCCGGATTCGGCATTGGATTGGTCGAACAGGGCGGTCAGACGCTTCTGGGCGGCCTCGGACAGGTTCATGGTCCGGCCGAGGGTGGCCATTTCGGAAGAGCTGAGGCTGACGGAACTATCGTCGCCGAGGCTCGCCACCTTGTCGCTGATCTTGGACCAGACGCCCTCGGATTCGCCCTTACCGAGCGAATCCACCATGGACTGCGACTCGTCGGCGGTGAAGCCGAGCTTGCCGAAAAGACCGAGCAGCTGGACCGTATCCTCGTTGGACACTTCCTTCTTCTCGTTGCTCTTGGTCTTGGAAACCTTCTTCTCCACCTCGTGCATCATCTCGCCCCAGGTCAGCCCCTCCGGGCTGTCGACCTTTTGCTCCATGGCGGCGAGTTCGTCGTCGGAAAAGCCCTGATCCACCAGGTCGTCATGCAGGGCGGCAAGATCTTCCCGGGTCAGGGGCAGATCCATCAGGTCCTGGCGGCTGGGGGTGTCGGACGCCGAGAGCGGATCGGTGCTGGTGCTGGTGCTGGCGGCGGCGGAAGAGGCGCTCGTTCGATCGGCGCCAGCCTGCGTGGCGCTTGCCTGGGTAGTGTCGCGGACGCTTTGCATAAGGCTCGCGAACATCGCGGACTGGCGCGAGGTGAGCGCGGCGTTTTGCTGCTTGGCGTCTGCGGCTGCCTGCGCGCGCGGGGTGACAAGCGGAAGAATCTGCATACTGGGCCTCCTGACGCCTGACATTGTTCAAGACCCGTTCCATTTTGAAAAAAGGAGCAGTGGCGGCATCTTACCGATTTGAAAGAAAGGCGGCAGGGAGTTTTTTTCCGCCTTGCCGGGCCGATACGCGGCCCCGGACCCGAAAAATCGGGACAAGAGCAAGGGCGGCGGAGACAAATGGAAGGGGCGGGAAACGGCCCAGCGGGGAGTGCTCAGGACCGGGAAACGAGGGACGCGGTGCGCTCGAGCAAGGCCAGGCAGCGCAGGCGCGAGGCCCGGTCGCCGTCGGCGTTTTGCAGCAGGCGTTCGACAAATCCGGCCAGGGGGCGCACCACCGGGGCAAAGGTAAGGGCAAAGCCGGCATCGGGCACGTCTCCCTGGCGAGCCAGCCGGACAAGCCGGGCGCCAAGGCCGGCCAGCCCCCGGGACAGGGCGACAAGGAGCCGGGAATGGTCCTGGGCAAGGGCGTCCAGGGCGACCCGGGGCGCGGCCGCGTCAAAGGCCCCGAGCAGCCAGCCGAACTGGGCCCGCCAAAAGGCCCCCAACGCCTCCCGGGCGTCGGGACGCTCCCCCCGGCAAAGGGGCGTCAGCGCGTAGAGCCCCAACCCGTCGCGGCCCGTGGTAAGCAGTTCGTAGCCGGGGACCACCGCCCCGGCCAGCCGGTCCGTTTCGCCCCGGGCCAGCCGGGAGGCCACGTAGGCCACCCGGGCCGCGTCCAGGCGTTCCCGGCAATACGGCCGATCCCGCCCGCAGCCCCAGCAGCCCCGGCAGGACATGCGGGGCCGCAGCACGAAATGGCCGGGCTGGTACGGCCCGGTTTCGTAGGCGCTGACCGGCCCGACGGAAATGTTGAGCGTGCGCAGCCCGGTCCAGGCGGCCAGGTGCATGGGGCCGGTGTCCGGGGTGATGAGCAGGGAAAGTTCCTGGCCGAGCACGGCCAGTTCCATGAGCCCCAGCTTGCCGCACAGGTTGGCGACCGCAATGCCGGCGCATTTTGCCGCCTCGGCCCCGAGCGCCACCTCGCCCGGACCGCCAAGGAGCACCGGCACCAGCCCCCGCCGGGCCAGTTCCCGGCAAAGCGCCCCGCTAAACGCCGCGGACGGCCGTTTGTCGCGCTCGCTTGCGCCCACGAACACCCCGACCTTGGACCGGTCGGGCCGACCGCCGCGCGGGGCAGGCCAGACCGTTGCCGCCATGTCGCCGGCCGGGATCAGGTCCAGGGCATTGAGCTCGGCCCAGTGGAAGCGGTTGTGGCGGTTGTTGCCGACCACCGAGGCCCGGTAGAGCTGCCAGTCGCCGGCCACCCGCACCACGCCGGCCGCATCGGCGACCGGGCCCAGGGTCGTTTCCGCCGGGATCAGGCTGGCAAGCCTTGCCGCCTCGGGCCGGATGCTCAGGTTGACGACAAGGGCGTGTTCGCGCCGGGCCAACTCGTCCCCGCGCGACAGCGGCCAATAGCCGGCCGGGGGACTCAGGGGAGCCAGGGGCGCGGCGAAATCTGGCTCGGCCACCACCGTGACAGGATGACCGGGGTAGCGCCGGGCCAGCCACAAAAGCAGCGGATAGGTGAGAATCAAGTCTCCCATACGCTGGGTCTGGAGCACGGCGATGGGGAGTTTTTCAGCCGCCACGGCCGTCCTCCGCAACGCGCCACAAGGCCGCCGTTTCCGGCGCGATGCGCCCCATGCCGGCTAGGGCCTCGGCCTTGGCGGCGCAGTCCCCGGCCAGGGCGGCAAAGGCCGTTTCGGCGGCGGCGGCAAACTGCCCGTCATCATATTTGTGGTGGAGCTTGAACTGGTTGGCGAAACCCGAGCCGTACTGCCCGCCGCCCTGGCCCGAGGCCGCGCCCGTGGCCTTGGCGTGGACCACCCGCAAATGCCCCTGGCACACGGCCGGCCGGCCGGCGAGCAACTGGCGCAGGTCCATATCCAGGTCGTCGTACTGGGTGGGGGAAAAGCGCAGGTCGAAGCCGCCGAGATCGGCCAAAACGGACGCGCGAAACAGATGGCAGCAGCCCGTCACCGAGGCGCACGGCCGGCACACGCCGTACGCGCCGTCATCGGCCGTGGCCAGCCAGGGCCGGGCCAGATCGAAGCCCCTGCCCCACTCCCCCTGCAAGCGCGGCGTGGGGAGCAGGTGCGTGTCCGCGCTTTGGACGAAATGCGGGCTGCCGATGCCCCGGATCATCGCGCCCCACACACCCGCCCCGGGATGCGCGGCAACGGCCGCGCCGAACCGCCCCAGCCAGTCCGGCGGCGGCAAGGCGTCGTCGTCGAGAAAGGCCACGAATCCGGCGCTTCGGGTCCCGGGCAGGGCGGCCAGCCAGTTGCGGGCGGCGGGCGCGCCGATATTGACCGGCAGCGCCACGACGTCCAGGCGCCCGGCCAGGCGTTCGCGCCAGCCGCGAAGCAGCGCGGCCGTGTCGTCGCCCGAGCCGTTGTCCAGCACCGTCAGCCGCGCCCCGTCGGCGGCAAAGGTCCAGTCGGTCCGGGACAGGGCGTCCAGGGTGCGCTCCAGCAGCCGGGCGTTATTATAGGAATAGACCAGCACCGCGACCGAACCCGGGAGCGGGACGGTGCGCCAATCGAAGCCGACGGCCAGATCGTGCAGCCGGGCCAGTCCCAAGGCGTCGAAGGGCCGGGCCGAAACCGCCCGGGAAAGCGCGGCTAGCCCCCCTTCCCGGTTCCCGGCGGCCACAAGCGCCTCGGCCAGACGCTTGTCCACGGCCGGCGTCGGCAACGTGCCCTGAAACAATGTCGCAGCCGCACCGGCCCGGCCGGCAAGCAGGGCCAGTTCGCCGGCCGCCTGCCGCCCAAGCGGCGCAAGCGGCTCCGGCAGCGCAGCCAAGACATCCACGGCTTCGTCAAATTGCCCGACCATGGGGGCCAGGCAGGCGATCCTGTGGGCCAGGCCGGGATCGTCCGGGGACTTCCCGTGCCGGGTCAGCAGATAGGCCAGCATCCTGGCCGTCTCGCGCCTGGCGGCCAGACGCTCGAAATAGGGCTCGGGAACGCTTTTCCCGGCATATGCGGCCACCTGGGCCGCGAGGTGGGTCGTCTCCGGCGGCAAAAAAGTACGGCTGGCATTGCGGGTCGCGAGCACCGCCGCCGCCTCGGGCCAAAGCGGCGCGTCCTGCCACACGGCCAGGGCCAGGGCATCGGCCAGGGACGGACACGCCCCCCCGGCGGCCATGGCCGCGTCCCGGGCCGCCACCAGTCCGGGACCGCGCCCGCCGACGAGCAGCAGGCGGCAGACCGCTTCCGGCAACCGGGCAAACGGCGCCTGCCCCACCACCATCAGGCGCCGCCCCCGAAGGTCTGGCGCATGACGGCGAAAAGCTCTGTCATGCGCCGGGGATAGGTGTGCTCGGCCAGCACCCGGCGGCGGCCGGCCGCAGCAATGGCCTGCCGGGCGGCGGGATCGGCCAGGTAGCGGGCGAGGAGTTCGGGAATCTCCTCGGCATCACTATATATGGCCACCTCGCGGCCGGGCTCGAAAAGCCGCTCCATCTGGGCCCGCGCGTCGGTAAGCACAAACGCGCCGCAGGCCGGCACGTCGAAGACGCGCTGGTTGACCGCGCCCTTCATTTGCAGGCTGGTGGCGTTGAAATTGACTTCGGAGAGCGGATAAAAAAGCGGCAACTGGTTGTAATAGGCCAGCTCCGGCTGGTAGCGCCAGTCCGCTCCCTCGCCGCCAAAGGTGTCGCGCCAGCCGGGATCGCCGACAAGCAACGGCTTGTACGCCATGGTGCGCGCCACGCACCCGGCCCGGTAGCGGCGGGTGGATTCCCAGATCACGGCCGTCTCGAAGGCCAGGCCCCGCTCCACGGTCCCAAGGGCCGCATAGGCCGGCAGGAGCTCGGGACGGGCCTCGGCCATGTAGGCGCGCACCAACCGATGATGCGACGCGCCAAACCCGGCGGCCAGCTCGCCAAAGGCGTCGAGAAGCGTCTGCGGCGGTCTGGCGGCGGCCAGGCGCAAGGCGGTCTTGACGCGCATGGAATTGCCGACGAAAGACACCCGCGCCCGCCAGGGATGGTCCGCCGGCTCGGGAGGGCGCGGCGCGAAACGCGTCTCGTCGGCGGCCAGCGGCAGATAATGGACGTGGGGAAACCCGGCCGCGACAAGCGGTTCGATGCTGTCCGTGTCCCAGGTGAAAAGAACCGTGTCGGCCGTCGCCGCCGGCGCATAGAGCGGCAGGGTCAGTTCCGGGCTGTCCACGAACCACGAGGCCAAGGGCAGGCGCATCTCGGCAAGCAGCGAAAGCAGCACGCCCTCGCGGTCCACGCCCAGATGGTTGACGGTCAACAGAAAATCCGGACGGAATTCGGCCACCGCGCCGCGCACCAGGGCCACGAAGGCGTCGAGGTCCATGCTGTCGCCGGTTTCGAGATAACGGCACGGCGCGCCAAGCCGCTTGCAAGCGGCCGTCACCTCGCCCAAAAGAAACAACCGGCTGGTCAGGCACAGCACCCGGGGCAGCTTTTGACGGAAAAGCGGCCTTCGGGAACCAGGCGTGGCGACATGCCGGGAAGAAGCCATGACGCCCCGTCAGCCGCAGACGGCGGCCAGGGCGGTTTCGTCGGCGAGAATCTGGAAGAACTGGAGCAACTGGACCAGACCCAGGGTCTTCTCAACGGGTCTGCTCAGCCGATACAGGTAGAAAGACCGTCCGGCGCTGCGCATCCGGGTATTGACCGACACCAGGAAGCCGATGCCGGAGGAGTCCATGAACGTGACTTCGGAAAGGTCGATGACGACCGTGGCCACGCTGTTCCCGTCGAGTTCCGCGTCCAGGCTGCGCTTGAGGTCCCCTGTGATCTCCAGGGTGATTTCGCCGACGTAGCGCAGCATCAAGGCGTTTCCAACATGCATGATGGTCAGCTTTTCCACCGCGTCGTCCCTATGTCCTTATGGATGAAGACCACGTTTTCGCCGTCCCGCTTATGCACCCGGCAGTGCGTCGAGAGCATGCGCATGATGTAAAGGCCCCGGCCGCCCTCGGAATCCGGTCCCGGATTCTCGAAGCGGGCGTCCGAGGCAAATCCCTTGCCCCAATCCACGATCTCAAGCTCCACCCACTCTCCCGGCAGCACATCCAGCCGGACTTCCACCCGGCCCGGGGCACCGCCGTAGGCGTGCCGGCAGACATTGGCGCAGGCCTCGGTCAGGATGATGTCGAGGTCGTGCAGGGCCTCCGGATCGGCCAGATGCTCGCGGGCCAGATACTCCACCACGTCCTTGGCCAGCCGACGGCTGTCGCCAGGATGGGAGATGGCGCCAAAGACCTTGTGAATCACCGGCTGTTTCAAAATCCCGCTCCGGATGGCTTGCGGCCGCTTGCCGCGTGTGAGCCCGATTACGCTTTGCGCTGAAACCTCAAGCGCCGTCAAGAGGCCGGGATGCCCCAAAGGTCGCGCTGTCGAGGGGAATGGTCACAGGCCCCCAGTTGACCAGGGAAACGTCCATGTCCGCGCCGAAGACGCCGGAAGCCACCCGCCCGGGCAACACTTCCCCGGCCAGGACGAGGAGGCGGTCATACAATTGCCTGGCCACCTCCGGCGGGGCGGCGTCGGAAAAGGACGGCCGGCGGCCCTTGCGACAGGCGGCGTAGAGCGTGAACTGCGACACCAGCAAAAGCTCCCCGCCGGTTTCGCGCAGGCTGACATCGAACTTGCCGGCGGCATCGGGAAAAATACGCAGGTCGCAAACCTTCTCCAGCATCATCCGGCACACAGGGCCGTCGGCAAAATCCGAGCCGTCGGCTTTCCCAAATCCCACCAAGGCCAAAATACCCGGGCCGATGGCGGACACGCCCTCCCCGGCCACCGTCACCGATGCCCGCCGCACCCGCTGGAGCAAAAGACGCATAAAGGATTCCAACCTTCAGTAGCGATACAAATCCAGGCAATCGTCCTTAAGCACGCCGCCGATTACCTCTATGGTCGCCGGCGCGTTGTCCACAATGGTCCGGGTGTCCACCTCGATGCGGGTACGCCCGATGGCCACGGTGTCCGCGATGGACGCTCCGTAGACGATGGACGTCACGTTGCACCACACAGCCATGGCCGCGCACATCGGACACGGCTCGCAGGTGCTCACCAGGACCGCGCCGCAAAGATTCGTGTCGCCATACGCCTTGACGGCTTCCCCCAGCATCTTGAACTCGGCATGACGGCTCGGATCGCCGTCTGTCGCGGCCGTGTCGTGTCCTACGGCCAGGATGTCCCCGCCCATGGCCACCACGGCTCCGTAACCTTTGTTGCCCTCGGCAAAAGAGGCTTTGGCCTCGGCTATGGCGGTGCGCATCATGCCGTCGAAATCAACGCGCACGATGCGCTCCAGGCAATACGGCGCATGGGGCCGGATCGTGCAGTAGTCGCGCATGAAGCGCAATTGCGGGTCCAGGCGCGATAGAAAACGCTGGGTCGGACGTTCGTAAACCGCCCGGCAGACCTGCCGGGTGTCCCTCCCCGACCGCAGGCAAGCCTCCAAGGTCGGACAGGAATTTTTCGAATGCCAGACGATCTCGTCCTCGGATTCGGCCACAACCGGCAAATCCTCGGAATGCAGGCCCATATAGGAAAAAAAGAGCGTCTCAAAAGCCTGCCGGGGCGTCATGCGCTTGCCCAGGAAATCCCGGCCTGCGGCGCTTTCAAACCAGGCCTCGCGCTTGGCCGCCACCTGCCGCTCCAGCCGCCAAAGCGCCCCCGCGTCCAATTCCCGGACGCGACGCGACACCTTGGCCTCAAACGCCTCCGCCAAATCCACCTCAAAGGAGACCGCCGACATGACCAAACCTCAATCGTGCTGCTTACAATTCCATGTAGGTCGCCTTGCTGGCTTCCTTTTCCAGAACCGACACGCTCACCAGCCGGGCCACTTCCCCAGCCAAGGCGGCCTCCAACTTCCGGTAAATATACCGGGCCAGATTCTCGGACGAAGGATTCTCCACGTCAAACGGCGGCACCTCATTTAAATGATGATGATCCAGGGGGGCCAATATCTCGCGCAAGCGCCCCCGCAGTTTCTTGAAGTCGATCAGATACTCGATCTTCGGATCGAGCCGCTCGCCCTCCACCACAGCCTCGACGCCGAAATTGTGGCCATGCAGATTCTCGCACGGCCCCTCATAGCCCCGCAGACAATGCGAAGCGCTAAACGACTCCGTCACCGTCAACCGCCATATCCCACGCTTATTCGTCGTCATAAAGTTCCCTTTGGGAGAGGAGGGAGAACTGGGGGAGGGGACCCCTTTTTAAAAAAAGGGGTCCCCTCCCCCAGGCCCCCACCCCCCCGAAAAATTTTAACGGGGGGCTGGACCAAACTTTCTTAAAACCTTTGAGAGTCCACCCCAGTAGCCGACATCAGAAGGCTCTGGAAAATCTTCCTCCACCCCTTTCGCCCCGCAGGGGCGACGGCGTGGTGGCGGCGGAATTTGCTCGGGACGAGCCTGCCGCGCAAGCGGCGGCAGCGTCCCGGCAAATTCCGCCGCCATCTTCCACTCTCCGGCCTCCGGCCGTCCAGCCCTACCTCCGCCCGCTAGAGCATACCGGACGGGGGGTCCGGGGGGCCCGTGGCCTCCCGGCGGGTCCGGGCAGAGCCCGGTTCTCTCCCCTCCGCCTTCCCTCCGCCTTCCCTGCCGCGCTACCGCACGGCAGACGGCCGGGCCGGCGCCATGCCGTGCTCGAAATCGTCCAGTTCGCGGCGCAGTTCCGGGCAGCGCCGCACCCCGTAGCCCGGCCCCAGGCGCAGCCGGCAGACGGCCTTGGGGAGATGCAGCACCAGATGCACGGAACACTGGCCGGGATAGCGGCGCAGGATGTCGGCAAGGGGGTCCAGGGGCACGGCCTTTTCCTCGGGGCAGGCCACCAACACTTCCACGGGCTCGTCGCTGCCGCCGATAATCTTGGACAGGGGGTCGATGCGCACGGCCTGCAACTTGATAAGTTGCTTGCCCTCGCCTTCGGTCTGTTCGGTCTGGCCGATCTTGGCCGTGATGAAAAGCGGCGCGTCGGCGGCCAGATTTTCGCGGCAAAGGGCGTAGCAATCGGAAAAAACGACCACTTCGGCTTCGCCGCCGAGATGGTCCTCAAGCTTGCAGAAGGCCATCTTCTGGCCTTTCTTGGTGATGATTTCCTTGGTGGTGACGCAGATGCAGGGGACCTTGACCTCGACGCCGGGTTCCAGGCCGGCGCACTGGGCCAGGGTCGTGACGCGCATGGCACGCAGGTCGCGCTCGTAGGCCAGAAGCGGATGGCTGGTGAGGTAGAAGCCGAGGGCTTCCTTTTCGTAGGCCATCATTTCTTCGTGGAGCCATTCGGGCAGATCGGCCTCGGAGCAGGAAAACCCCAGGCCCACGGTGGGCTTGGGCTTGTCGGGCATAAGCTCCATCAGCGACAGGCGACCTTCGTTCTTATCAGCCGCCCGCCGCTGGCCTGCCGTGGCCGCCTGATCGAGCCCGGCGAAAAGTCCGGCCCGGGTGCAGCCGAAGCCGTCGCAGGCCCCGCATTTGATGAGATATTCGATGACGCGCTTGGTGACCTTGCGCATGTTCACGCGGCTGGTCAGGTCGAGCAGCGAGGAAAAGGGGCCGTTTTGCTCGCGCTCGGCCACGATTTCGAGCACGGCGTCGCGGCCGATGTTTTTGACGGCGGCCAGGCCGTAGAGGATCTTGTTGTTCTTGACGGAAAAGTGCGGCAGGCCGGCATTGACGTCCGGGGGGCACAGTTCGATGTCGTTGTCGCGGCAGGCGGCGATGTATTGCAGGAGCTTGTCCTGGTTTTCCATGTCCGAGGTCATGAGCGCCGCCATGAAGGCCACGGGGTAATGGGCCTTCAGATAGGCGGTCTGATAGGAAATCTGGGCGTAGGCGGCGCTGTGGGACTTGTTGAAGCCGTACTCCGCGAACTTCTCCATCAAGTCGAAAATTTCGTTGGCTTTTTTGGCGTCGATCTTGTTTTGGGCGCAGCCCTCCACGAAAATGGTGCGCTGCCGGGACATTTCCTCGGCATTTTTCTTGCCCATGGCCCGCCGCAGCAGATCGCCGCCGCCAAGGGAATAGTTGGCCAGCACCTGGGCGATCTTCATGACCTGTTCCTGGTACACGATGACGCCGTAGGTGGACTTGAGCGTCTCCTCCAGGAGCGGATGCGGATACTCGACCGGGTCCAGGCCGTGCTTGCGGCGGATGAACAGCTCGACCATGCCGGACCCGAGCGGCCCCGGGCGGTAGAGGGCGAGCATGGCGATCAGGTCTTCAAAGCAGTTGGGCTTGAGCATGCGCAGATACTTGCGCATGCCCTGGCTTTCCACCTGGAAGATGCCGTCGGTGTCGCCCCGGGCGAAGAGTTCGTAGGTGGCCGGATCGGTCATGGGCAGGGTTTCGAAGTCGGGCGGCTCCTCCCCCATCTCGCGGATGATTTTCAGCGCATCGTCGATGACCGTGATGGTTTTGAGCCCCAGGAAGTCGAACTTGACCAGTCCGGACTTCTCCACGCGCTTCATGTCCCACTGGGTCACGGTTTCGTTGTTTTTTCCCTTATAGAGCGGCACGTACTCGGTCATGGCCTTGTCGGACACGACCACGCCGGCGGCATGGGTGGAGGCGTGGCGGGCCAGGCCTTCCAGGCGACGGGAAATATCGATGAGGTGGGCAATGCGCGGATCGGTGCGGACAAGAGTCTTGAGTTCCGGCTCGAGCTCCAGCGCCTTGTCGATGGTCATCTTGAGGTCTTCGGGAATGAGCTTGGCGATGCGGTCGGTCTCGCCGAAGGTCATGCCGAGCGCCCGGCCCACGTCGCGCACCACGCCCTTGGCCTTCATGGTGCCGAAGGTGGTGATCTGGGCCACGGCGTCCGCGCCGTAATGCTCCGTGACGTAGCGGATGACCTCGTGGCGGCGGCGTTCGCAGAAGTCCACGTCGATATCGGGCATGCTCACGCGCTCGATATTGAGGAAGCGCTCGAAAAAGAGGTCGTAGGGCATCGGATCGAGGTTGGTGATCCGCAGCGAATAGGCGACCAGGGAACCGGCCGCCGAACCGCGTCCCGGCCCGACGGGGATATCGTGGTCCTTGGCCCAGTTGATGAAGTCCTGGACGATGAGGAAGTAGCCCGGGAAGCCCATCTTCGTGATGACGTCGAGTTCGAGCTCCAGGCGGTCCCAATATTTCTTCGCGTCCACGTCCGGCATCTTGGCCAGGCGCTTTTTGAGGCCTTCCCGGGCCATGCCGCTCATGACGTCGTCCAGGGACTTGCCGGGCGGGGCCTTGTAGACCGGGAAATGGTAGCCCTCGAAATCGAGCTTCACGTCGATGCGGTCGGCGATCTCGCAGGTGTTGGCCAGGGCCTGGGGCACATCCTTGAAGGCCTCGGCCATCTCCTCGGGGGAGCGGTAGTAGAGGTCGTTGGAGGTAAACCGCATGCGCTTGACGTCGTCCACGCAGGCGGCGGTCTGGATGCACAGCAGGATGTCGTGGGCCTCGGCGTCGTCGGCGTGGAGGTAGTGGCAGTCGTTGGTGGCGACAAGCGGCAGCCTGAGGTCGTCGGACAACTCGATGAGGAAATTGTTGACCGTGGTCTGCTCGGGGATACCGTTGGCCTGGATTTCCAGGTAGAACCGGTCCGGAAACAGGGCCGCGTACTCCTTGGCCGTGGCCACGGCCGCATCCCGGCTCTCCCGCAGAAGCTTCTGGTTGATCTCGCCCTTGAGGCAGGCGGACAGGGCGATGAGCCCCTCGCCGTACTGGCCGAGCAGTTCCTTGTCCACGCGGGGCTTGTAGTGAAAGCCCTCGAGGTGGCCCTTGGAAACGAGCTTGAGCAGATTGTGGTAGCCGGTCATGTCCTTGGCCAGGAGCACCAGGTGGTAGCCGGCGTCGCGGGGGGAGCGGGCGTCTTTCTTGCGCCGGTCCTCCTTGGCCACGTAGACCTCGCAGCCGATGATGGGCTTGAGGTCCGCCTTCTTGGCGTAGTCGTAGAACATCAAGGCGCCGTGAAGGTTGCCGTGGTCGGTTATGGCCGCGGCCGGACAGCCGAAACCCTTGGCGGTCTTGACGAGATCGCCGATGCGGATGGCCCCGTCGAGGAGGCTGTACTCGGTATGGCAGTGCAGATGGACGAAATCGGACATGGGTACTTTTGGGGGTAAAAATCCTGGGCGCGGGATACTCCGCCCCAGGGCGATATAGCGCACCCGGGCGCTTCTGGAAACGGCCCGGAAATCACTCCCTTTACCGGGCGACTCCGTGTCGCGCCCGGTAAAGGGTACGTCCGTTTTTCACGAAAAAATCAATTATCTTAGTTGGTTGATCGCGGAATGCATGGAGGCCCGCCACTAGCCCCAGCTTTGGATCTCGATCATGTTGCCCTCGGGGTCGCGCATGTAACGAAAGGTCAGTTTGCCGACGCCCGGCACCTCGCGCGAGACCAGCTCCCCCACGGCCGATCCGCCGGCGTCGAGCATCTCGCGCGCCTTGGCCGCCACGTCGTCCACGAGAAAGGCGATATGGGCGAACCCCGGGGTATTGGCGCCCACCTCGGGGCGTTCGTCCAGGGCGTCGTAGGAGAAGATTTCCAGTGTGGGGCCGGTGTCGCCATGCCCGGGCAGGCGCAAGTGGAGGCCGGTGATATGCGCGCCGTCAAGCCCGGTCGCGGCATCGAGCCAGTCGCCGGACAGGTCGCGTTCCGGCGGCACGGGCCGGCAATCGAACAGGCGGATGTAGAAGGAGGTCAGCGCCCGCCAGTCGCGGGCAACGATGTTGGTGTGGACATAGCGGGTGGACATGGCAGGGTACTCCTTAACGAACGAACGCACGGACGATTTCCCGCGCGACCGGACAGGGATAGCGTCCGGGACGCCCCGAGGCAAGCCGCGACGGCCAGTCGGGCCGACACGTCTGCCCGACGCATCCCGGGGACCGCGCGCAGTCGCCGGGCAGACGCCCCCCCTTTCCCCTTTCGCTTTGACAAGTTATCCGCTACGACTATGACAATAGCCGTCTTCGTTGCAGCAGTGCACAACGTCCTTTTTTTCCCGGGACGACGGACCGCATCCACGCCGCAGGCACAGGCATGCAGAAAAAAACGTCCTGGACAATAATACTGGCCGGCCCCCTGCTCATCCTCGGCATCGAGGCCGTGCTGACTTTTTTGGCGATAAACGGCGTCGTCGTGCCCAACCCGGTCCTTTTCCTGTCACTGGCCATAGTCCTGTCCGCCTACCTCGGCGGGTATGCCGCGGGGACGCTCAGTGTGGTCATCGCCTTCCTGTTTCTCCTCTATTACTGGTCACAACCCGGCCATTTTCTCGTCTACGCCCCACGCGACGTCTCCCGGCTGGCCGTTTTCCTCATGACCATGCCGGCCATGGCCTTCCTGGTCGGCGCGCTGGAGAAAAAAAACAGGACGAAACTGTTCGAGATCGAAGAGAAGACCAGGGAGCTGGAAGAAAGCAAAACACGGCTGCAACGCGCCGAACTCGTGGCCGAGACGGGAAACTGGGAAGTCGCCCTCACGGACGGCACCCTCTCCACCTCGGAAGGGGCGCGACGCATCTACGGCATGGACCCGAACCGCCACTATACGCTTCGGGAGGTGCAGCACATTCCGCTGCCCCGATACCGCCCCATGCTCGACGCGGCCCTGACGGACCTCGTGGCCCGGGGCATCCCCTACGACGTCACGTTCAAGATACGCCGCCCGGTGGATAACGCCGTCATCGACATCAACTCGCGCGCCACCTATGATTCCACGGACAACAAGATTTTCGGCACCATCCAGGACGTGACCGCGCAAAAGCAGATCGAAGCCGACCTGATCGAATCCCGGCAGCGGGCGGAGCTGGCCAACAGCGCCAAGACCGAATTCCTGGCCAACATGAGCCACGAGATCCGCACACCCTTAAACGGCATCCTGGGCATGCTCCAGGCGCTCGAGGATACGACGCCCTCGGCCGAACAGCAGCGGTTTATCGGGGCCGCCATACGCGCCTCCCGGCGGCTGACCCAGCTTTTAAACGACATCCTGGACCTCTCGCGCATCGAGACAGGAAAGATCCGGATCACGCCGGCCCCCTTCAAGTTGAGCGAACTCGTCGCCTCCATCGAAGAGCTCTTCAGCTTCTCGGCCCAGAAAAAAGGGCTGCCCCTGTCCTTTTCCGTAGCCCCCGGCATTCCGGACGGCCTCCTGGGCGACGCGGTCCGGATCAGGCAGATTCTGTTCAACCTTATCGGCAACGCCATCAAATTCACCAGCCAGGGTTCGGTCTCCCTGGCCATCGAACCCATACGGATCGGGCAACAGCGCATCCGCCTGCTTTTCACCGTGGCCGACACCGGCATCGGCATCCCGGAAACGATCATGGCCCGGATCTGCGAACCCTTCACCCAGGCCCATCCGGACACGCTCCCCCCCACCCAGGGCGTGGGACTGGGGCTTTCCATCGTGCGGAAGCTCACCCGCCTCATGGACGGCGAAATCACGCTCGAAAGCCGGGAAGGCCATGGCACGACCGCTTCCCTGTCCCTGCCGCTGGAACTCCCCCGGCAGCCGGGAACGGCCGTGCCCCGCGACGCGCTCCGCCCCGCCGAGATACCCACACCGGGGCTGCGGATTCTCCTGGCCGAAGACGACCGAATAAGCGCCATCGCCTGCCGGCATCTCCTGGAACACATGGGGCATACGGTGGTGACGGCCGCGGACGGCCGACAGGCACTGGACCTGTTCGCCAAGGAGGATTTCGACCTCGTCTTCATGGACATCCAGATGCCGACCCTTGACGGCGTGCGGGCAACGCAGGAAATTCGGGACCGCGACGCTTTCGGCGACAAGGCGGACACGCCTATCGTGGCCATGACGGCCTATGCCATGGATGGCGACGGGCAGCGCTTCCTGGCCGCCGGAATGGACGACTACATCGCCAAGCCCATGGAAAAGGAAGTCCTGAAGGAAACCATCGCCCGCGTGCTGCGGGAAGCCGGGACGGGCCGCCGCCGACCCGCGCCCGCCG
The DNA here is from genome assembly GCA_021730285.1 of Desulfovibrio sp. JY. Classification (NCBI taxonomy): domain Bacteria; kingdom Pseudomonadati; phylum Thermodesulfobacteriota; class Desulfovibrionia; order Desulfovibrionales; family Desulfovibrionaceae; genus Desulfovibrio; species Desulfovibrio sp. JY. Next base: position 2,815,585 of record CP082962.1, on the reverse strand, counting down.
CTGAGGAGCCGCACCCGTGAAAGATATTTTCGTGACCCTTTCCCGCTACAACCGCTGGGCCAATGCACGGCTGTACGCCGAGTTGGCCAAGCTCGCGCCCGAACAGCTCACAGCCAAAAGCGAAGTCAATTTCGGGTCCATGCTCGCCATCGCCAACCACCTCGTGCTGGCCGACCGGCTGTGGCTCAACCGCCTGACCGGCCAGGGCGCGCCCGTGACGACCGTGGACGCCGTGCCCTACCCGGACCTCGCCGATCTGGCCGCCGCCCGGAACATCGAGGAGGAGCGCGCCGTGGCCTTCGTGCGCGGCCTCGATCCGGCCCGCCTGGAGGACATCCTGCGCTACACCACCACCGAAGGCACGGCCATGGCCACGCCCCTAGCCCTGTGCCTGGCCCACTTCTTCAACCACCAGACGCACCACCGGGGCCAGCTCCACGGCTTGCTCGGCGTCTGCGGCATCAAGGCGGCGGACATCGACCTGCTCGGCTACACGCGGGAAGCCCCGGAGTGACGCCACGTTTGCGGCAGCGCCTCGCGACCACTGCGCCTTGCCCCCTGGCTGAAAACCCGATAGCCCTTTAACATGCTTGCATTCTTCCTCAAAGGCGTGGCCATCGGGGCCATTATCGCCATGCCCTTCGGCCCGGTCGGTATGCTGTGCCTTGGCCGGGCCATCACCATGGGGCTGCGGGTGGGCCTGCTCTCGGGCGTGGGTGCGGCCGCGGCGGACGCCTTTTACGGCGCCGTCGCCGCGTTCGGCCTGACCTTCGTGTCGGATTTCCTGGCCGCGCATGCAACGGTGCTCCAGGCCGGGGGCGGACTTTTCCTGGTGGGCATGGGGTTGCGTCTGGCCCTCTCCAAGGCCCCGCCCCGGCCGGCGGAAGCGCCCCCCAAAAAACGTTATGCCGGAGCGTTCGCCTCCATCTTCCTGCTGACGCTGACCAACCCTTTGACCGTGGTGGCCTTTCTGGCCATTTTCGCCGGATTCGGCCTGGGCCAGGTCAACGCCCACGCCAGCGAGGCCGCGACCGTGGTGGCCGGCGTTTTCTGCGGCTCCATGATCTGGTGGGCGGCCATCGCCTGCGGCGGCAAGCTGCTGCGATTGCGGCTCCTGGCCCACATGCGCTCCATCAAGCGCGTCTCGGGCTGGCTGATCGCCGCCTTCGGCCTCTGGGCGGTCTTTTTCGCGCATTAGGACGGGAGAGAGAGGGAGAAGATGTGCGAGAGGGGAACCCTTTTTGAAAAAAGGGTTCCCCTCTCGCGCTCTCCCCTCCCCAAAACTTTTACCGGGTACGGATGCGGTGACGCTGATGCGCCGTAACCGTCAAGCGTCTTTGGAAAGGGGGTCCGGGGGGAGAACCTTTCTGCAAGAAAGGTTTCCCCCCGGCTCTTCGCCCGCGCGGCGCAGGCCTTGGCGAAAGCAGGCCAGGCGTTCGGAAATGACGGACAGGCCGGTAAAAGGGAAACCCGCCATGGCCGCCTTGTAGGGCTCCGGCGCGTCGAGAAGCCGGGTGAGCTTCTCGCGCAGGGTCTCGGGCGCGAGGCTGTCCCAGGGCAGGTATTCGAGCAGCCCGCGAGCGCTCAGGACCTCGGCCCGGATGCGCTGCTCCAGGCGCGGCACCTCCCGGGGCACGACCAGCGACGGCTTGCCCTGGCACAGAATCTCGCAGGTGGTGTTGTAGCCGCCCATGGTCACCACCGCGTCGGCCAGGCCGATCAGCGTCTCCATGCGGCGGTAGAAGTGGTAGAACCGGGCCCGCAGCCGGCCGGCCCGTTTGGCCACGTTTTCCCGTTCGGGGCGCGGCATGAAGGGGCCGGTCACGAAAATCACCCGGTGGGCCGGGGCGTTGCCGGCCTCCAGCATCGAGAGATACGCGTCCATGAGCGGAAAGCCGTCCCCGCCGCCGCCGGTGGTGACCACCACCAGCCGGTCGTGGCTGGAAAGCCGCTCCTCGCGCCTGGTGCGGGCCATGGCCTGGCTCGTGGGCACATGGCGCGGGATGTAGCCGGTAAAGACCATCTTGCGGCTGATACTCTCCGGGATGGCATATTCGGCGATGGGATCGTAGAGGTCCCGGTCCCCGTAGACCCAGATTTCCGAATAATACTGGTCGAGCACCTCGTAGACGCCCTTCTCGCGCCACTCCCTGGTGGTGGAGGCGGCGTCGTCCATGATGTCGCGAAGCCCGAGGATGGTGCGCGTGCGCGGCATGCAGCGTTTGAGCCACTTGAGCGTCGGCATCACCTCGCGCCGCAGTCCCATGGGCGCCTTGTCCACGATGAAAAGATGGGGCTGGAAGGCCTTGGCCGTGGCCACGATGATGTTGCGCCGGATGTTCAGGGCATGGCGGGCGTTGATCTTGATCGAAAGGGGCAGGTATTCCTCGTTGGTCTTTTTGATCATGCCCGGAATGCGCACGAAGTCCACGCCTTCGGGCGTCTCGTAGCGGCCGGCCAGGGGCGAGCCGGTGAGGATCAGGATATTGACCCCACGCTGGCGCAGATGCTCGGCGATGGCCATGGTTCGCCGCAGATGCCCCAGACCGTAGGTGTCGTGGGAATACATCAGGATATTGTAGGTGGTGGGGGCGCCCATCGAAAACGTCAGGGAACTTCGATGCCGAGCTTGCGGTATTCGTTTAATTTGTTGCGGAGCGTGCGCACGGAAATGCCGAGCAGTTGGGCGGCCTGGGTGCGGTTGCCCTCGGTGCGGTCCAGGCTTTTGATGATCATGTGGCGTTCCATGACATCAAGCGGCATCAATTCGCCCACGCCGGCCGCCGGCGTCTGGTCGAACAGGCGGGAGGCCGCGGCGAAACCGTCGTCCCCCCCGGCCCCCCCGGCCGCGCCTTCGCCCTCGGCTGCGCCGGAAGCGTTTTCGGGCGTATCCTCGCAGGCCTCGCCGGCGCCGTCCTGCCAGCCGTCGCTGTCGCCGTCGAGCAGGAAATGGGACTTGTGGATGGGGCCGGCGCCGGCCAGCAGCACGGCCCGCTCCATGAGATTTTGCAGCTCGCGCACGTTGCCCGGCCAATCGTAGGAGAGCAGCCACTCCTTGGCGTCGGCGGCAAAAGCCAGCGGTGGCAGTTCGTAGGACTTGCGAAACTTGTCCACGAAAAAGGCGGCGAGCCTCGGCACGTCCTGGCCGCGTTCGCGCAGCGGCGGGAGCTTGAGCGGGATGACGTTCAGGCGGTAATAGAGGTCCTGGCGAAATTTCCCTTCGGCCACGGCGTCTTCCATGCGCCGGTTGGTGGTGGCCAACACCCGCACGTCCACATGCACCGTCTCGGTGCCGCCGACCCGGTCGAACTCGCTTTCCTGCAACACGCGCAAGAGCTTGGCCTGGAGCCCGAGGTCCATCTCGGAAATCTCGTCGAGGAGCAGCGTGCCGCCCGAGGCCATCTCGAACTTGCCGAGCTTGCGGGCGATGGCTCCGGTAAAGGCGCCCTTTTCGTGGCCGAACAGCTCGGATTCGAGCAGATGTTCGGGCAGGGCGGCGCAGTTGATGGCGATAAAGGGGCCTTCGGCCCGGTCGGAACTGGCGTGCAGGTAGCGGGCGAACATCTCCTTGCCGGTGCCGGATTCGCCGGAAATGAGCACCGTGGCCTTGGACCGGGCCACCTGCCGGGCCAGGGCCAGAACCCGGAGGATGGCCGGGTGTTCACCGACGATGGCGAAGCCCTTGCCGGAGGGCGCGGCTCCCGCGCCGTGGCGGGCGGGCGCGGCTTCCGGGGCCGGGGCCGGTTCGGGCGGCGCGGCCTTCTCCGGCATGACGGCCTGGATTTTCTCCCAGGTCAGCGGTTCGAGCCAGTAGTCCCTGGCCCCGAGTTCCAGGCAGCGGGCGGCCTCGGCGGCGGTGCCCCGGTCGGTAAAAACGATGACCGGCGGAAAGGCCTCGTCCTGTTGCCCGGCGGCAAGCAGGGCCTCGGCGGTGTAGATGCCCATCTTGGCTTGGGAAAAGATGAGGCAGGGCGACGACTTGCGGATGGAGGCCAGGGCGGCGGACAGGGAATCGGCGATGCCTGCGGCGATGCCCGCTTCCTTGAAATACGGGAAGAATTGGGTCACCGCCTGGGCCGGGGCGACAAAAAGTATCGTCTTTTCCGCCATCGGCGACCTATTAGCCCGAAGTCAAACGGTTTTCAATCAATTCGGGAACAATTCCCCCCAATCGTCGCAAAGCGGGCCTCAGGCCAGCCCGCATTCCCGCAAAAGTCCGGTGAGGACCTTGTCGCTGTCGAAATAGTCGCCGGCGATCTCCCGGGCCGCTTTGCCCGCCCGAATGGGGTCGGCCTCGACCGTCCGAAGCGCCTCCACGGCGGCATCGGGGCCTTCGAAGGGGAAAAGCCCCTCCCCCACCGGCAGGTAGTCGCCAAAGCCCGTGTCCTCCACCACCGCCGGCCGGCCGGCCGCCAGATACGTGGCCGTGCGGTCGGAAAACCAGCCGCTTTTGAGCACCACGTTCTGGTCCTTGGCAATGGTGAACTCGCCCCGCGAGCCCCGGATGTAGTCGCGGTACACGTCGGGGTCGCGCGAAACGTCGAGGGCGTCGCGCACGATCCAGCCGGCGTTGGCGTAGCGCCAGGCGTCGTCGCACATGCCGCCCATGGCCATGCCGAGGGGGATGTCGCGCAGCGTGGTCGGCAAATCGAGAATGGCCTCGTATTTCACGTTCTTGCGCCAGGAGAGCTTGCGCCCGGCGATCTCCACGTCCCGGTCCTTGGCCTCCCAGGTGCCGATGGTGGTGTAGCTGTCGCCAGCCCCCTCCCCCACCGGCCATTCGTCGAGGACCACCGGCGGCAGCAGCGGCTTCCAGTCCACGCCCGAAAGCGGCACGTCCGTTTTGCCGGCCGGCAGGTTGTAGCCGTAGGTGAAGCAGACGTCGTGGGCGGCGTAATAGTCGCGGGTCCAGGCGTCGCGCTCCACCTTGACCTGGGTGAAGACCGGGTCGGTGTCGATGACGGCCTTGACCGGGGCCTGGAAGTACTCTTCCTTGAGGGGCGCGATGCCCGAGATGTTGAGGAAAAAGTCGGCTTCGCGCAAATGGCGGTCCAGGGTGGCCCGGTCCATGCCGTAAAGCTTGTCCTCGATCTCGCTGACATAGGCCCAGCATCCGGCCAGCCCCGCCCGGCCGAACAGCCGCTCCACGGTGGCGCGGCCGCGCGACGACTCGCACACCGGATAGCCGAGCACCGGATCGAAGGGGTAGGCCCAGTTGGACGTATCTTCGAGGAAAACCACCTCATGGCCGAGGCGGCGTAAGCCGGAGAGGAAATGCAGCATCATCCACAATTGGCCGCCCAAGGGAAATCCAATGGCAAAACCGGCGACCAGGATGCGAAGGGGGCGTTTCACCTATCCGTCCTTTTTTTTAAATGCGGGGAGTTCCCTTGCCCGCGAACCAGAGTTTGACGCCCTGATCGATGGTGACCACGGGCACGGCCTGCTTTTTGAGGAATTCCGCAAGTTCGGCCAGTTTGCTCGCATCCCAGGGCTCCCAGCCCAGGTCCGAACCGATGCCGTGCATGCAGAAGATGACCCAGGCGTCCTCGCGAATGGCGTGCTTTTTGACCAAGTCGATGAGGGAGACCGCCGTATCGTCGGAGTGCACGGTATAGCGCTTGAGCCAGAAGCGGTCGGTCGCCCCCTTGCGGTTGCAGTCGTCCCCGCCGTCGGCCACCTGGGAATAGAACTTCTTGGAGAGCGCGCTCATCTCAGGCGTCCAATAGTTGTGCGGGGTGATGTAGGTCGTAACGGCAAAGCCCATCGCGGCGAGCTTGGTCTTGGACTGGTCCATCTCTCTTTCGTAGGAGATGGCCCGAATCTGCTGTTTTGCGGCCTCGGCCGGCTCGAAGGGATGCACGAGGACCTCGCCGATCAGTCCGTCGAAGTAGTAGCTCCCCGGTTCGGCGCGCACCAGGGCATCGCTGGAGCGTTCCCGCAGCAGCTTCCCGTTTTCGACCAGTCCGGCCAGTTCCTCGTACTTGTATTTCGCCTCGTACATGGCGCGCTGGCCGCGAACGGGCTTAAGGAGCAGGCAGTTCTCCTGGGCGTAGAACTTGGGGATGTCGATGGGCCGCTTGTGGGTCAGGCTGTGGGAGGCCACTTCCCAGCCGGCCTTGGCCAGATCGCGGATCTGCCCCACGGTCATGAAGTCGGGATCGCCCCGGTCCACCCGGTTGGCGATGATGCCGACGGTGGCCGGCAGGCCGAATTTTTCGAGGACCGGAAAGGCATATTGGTAGACGCTTTCCAGGCCGTCGTCGAAAACGATCGAGACCATGCCCGCCCGGGCCGGGGCAGGCGACGACGACAGCAGGGCAACCAAGAACAACAGGCCGACGACGCGGCATAAGGCGGTATTTTTCATGACTGGTCCAGACGGCGTAAAAGTCGTGACGCGTGGAAATCGCGGCATTCCTATCCCAAAAGCGCCAAAAGTCAATGCGCCGCCGGCCGGCCCCCCCGGAGTCCCGGCGCTTTGACGCCTGAGCAAAAACTGGTATGTGGCGCTTGCCGCCTGGAGCACGTTCTCTGGCGGCCCCTTTGTCAACGGAGTCCGCATGCGTACACAATTGTCATCTTCCTGCGCCCTGTGCCTGGCCATGCTCCTGGCCGCCGCGCCCCCGGTTCTCGGCGCGTCCAGGCACTTCCGCGCCTCCTACGAGCACTTCAACGAATACGCCACCAAGGCCGCCGACCTCTACTTCAAGGCGTCCCAGACCAGCGAGAAGAACATCCTGTCCCACCTGACCGCCGTTTCCGCCATCTACGCCGAAAAAGCCTACGTGATCCTGAATCTGGCCGATGTCCTCGAGCACATGGCCGCCAAGCGCGACCGGACATACGTCAAGGCCCGGCTCGACGACGTGCGCAAGGTGATCCTGGCCGGCATTCCCCAGGACATCAAGCTGTTGGGCGATCTGGTGGAAAACCAGGACAACGAGCAGGTGCGCGCGATCGGCAACCTGGTGGTCAACGAAATGCGGGTGTTCGAGCGCAATACCGACAATCAGTGATCGCAGGCGACGCCAACCGCCAAGCCGAGACGCCTGGGATCGGGCGCGCCGGAAATCGCCTGGGGCAGATACGTCCGGGCGGGCGTGAGGAAAAGCGGTACGGCCCGGCCGCCGCCCGCCTCGGGCACGGGCAGGGTCAACGTCACCGGCCGGCTGTCGAGGCGGACCGTGGCCCACAGTCCGGCCGGCGAAAAAAACGTCGCTTCGGTCGGTGACACGGCCGCAAGGGACAGCGTCAGGCTGCCTCTTCCCGGCGGCACGAGCAGCACCGCGTCCCCGGCGCTCCAGCGAAAGGTCCGCCCCCGCCCCTGCTCGGGCGGATAAAACCCCTCGAAAACGACCTTCTCTCCGGGCGGCAGCCAGTCGTAGAGCCCCAGGCGCGCCGCCGTGCCGCCAAGCCCGATATCCAGGCCGTAGGCCAGGATGCCGCACAGGGCCACGCCCGTGGCCGCCGCCCCGACCCAGCCCCTCCTGTCCGCCCGGCCAGCCCGGCCCAGGCGCACCGCCCTGGCCTCCAGGGCCATGGCCCGGGCCAGGGGAACGAACAGCAGAAACAAGACCGCCGGCACGTAAAACATTTCCTGGAAAAACGCATAGATGTGGAAGGCGACCAGGGAAAGCAGCATGGCCGCGTCCGGCAAGCTGGCATAGTCGCGCGCCCGCCGCCACAGCACCCAGCCCGCCCGGCCGGCCATGGCCAGCCAGACGAGAAGCCCGGCCACGCCGAGCCCGGCCACTAGCTGCACGTACAGGCTGTGCGGCGTCTCGAACACCTCGGCCCCGGCGTCGCCGTAGCGGTTGAGCCAGGCCCCGGGCGTGGCCAGAAGCACCGGATAGTGCCGGGCGTAGCTCGTAAAGCCCATGCCGAAGACCGGCCGCTCGGCCGCGATCAAAAGCCCGGAGCGGAAAAGCGCCGGGCGCGGCGAATCGGTGAAATTGTCCACCCGCTGGGCCAAAAGCGCGTTGATGGGCCGGCTTATGGCCGAGAACTCCCGGCCCGCGCCCCATAAAGCGATTCCCACCACCAGCGCCCCGGCCACGGCCAGGGTCGGCAGATGGCCATAGGGCCGGCGAAAATGCACAAAGCGGTTCTCGCGAAAATACAGCCAGCCGGCCGCGAAAAAGGTCAGGCTGCCGGCGATCCAGCCGGCCCGGGCCAGTGTCAGGACCAATGCCGCGCCGCAAAGGGCCAGCCCCGACGCGGCCAGGCAGCGCCGCCGCCAGCCGGAGCCCGCCAGCAGCGTGAGCAGATACGGCGCGGCCACGGCGGCGTATTCGGCAAACCAGCCCGGATTGGCGAAAAGCGACGTGAACCGGTAGTGCAGCAGATAATGGTCGCCCTGGAAATGCTCGTAGAGGCCGAAGACGATGGCGGTAAGGAGTCCGCCCACAAGTCCCCGGATCAGGCAGCCGAAGCGGTCCGGAAAATCGAGCCGGGCAAGCTGCCAAGCCAGCACGGCGAAAATGGCCAGCCGCCAGGCCCCGGCCAGGGCGTAGCCCGGAGCGGCGGCCGGGGAAAAGGCCATGGCCGCGAAAAAGCCGCCCGGCCCGAAAAGGGACAGCTCCTGCCCAAACCTGGCCCAGGGCAACAGCAGCGTGGAACCAAGGGCCAGGGCGGCCAGGGCGGCCAGGAGCGCGCCCGTGGGGCCGGCACGGCCAGGCGTCGCGGCATCCCGGCCGGCGTTTCGCCAGCAAAAGGCCAGGGCCGCCACATCGGCCAGCAGGCCGAAGGCCACGCCCGGATAGACGTAGGACTGGGCGCCGAAAAGAAACGGGGAAAAGCCGAGCAACGTCAGCCCGAAGGCGAGGCCGCGCCGGGAGACGGCCATGGCCAGCCCCCACAGCCACAAAAAGGCCACGAGTCCCGCAGCCGACCAGCCGGCCCGAACGAGGGTCAGGGAGGTGAGCAAGGCGTGCGGGGCCACGAGCAGCAGGCCGGCGAAAAATCCGGCCCCGGCGACGGCCCGGGAAAAGGGGGATGCGCCCTGGGCGCCGGCAACGGAGGAAGAAGCGTCCATGCGCCGGGCCCCTACTTCGGGCAAAAGGCGTTGGGGACGGCCACCTGGATGTCGTCGCCGTCGCCGGCCAGCCCGTTTTGCCCGGCCGTGGCGAAGGTATCGGGCAGGCAGGGGAAATCCGGGCTTTCGCCTTCGTTTTCATTGAGCAGATAGGGCGCGCCCCAGGGATCGCGCGCAAACCGGGCCAGCTCCTTGTCCGAGGCGCCGGCGGCATGACCGATGCGGCCAAGCGCCTCGCGCCACTGACGCACACACTTGTCGCCGTCCGGGACGGTGCGCAGGTCGCGGCCCTGGCAGCCGCAGCGGGAACAGTTGCGACCGGTCACCACCCAAAGGGGTTGGCCCGTGGCGGTCTTGGCCCGCACGGCCAGCCTGGACAAGGCAGCCAGGGCCTCGGTCGCCGCGGCGCGCTGATGCTCCAGGGTCACCCCGGCGATAAAGGCGCGGCGTTTCTTGGCCACGGCGTCGCCAAAAAGGATCGCCCCGGCCAGGACAAGCACCAGCACGACCAGGGACAGTCTGGCCCGGCGCATGGCCCGGGCGGTGAAGCGGTCGGCGTCCGTGCGCCAGGGGCCGGCGACACGGCCGACCAGCTCTTTTTCCAGAAACGTCAGCCGCGCCCGCGCCTTGGCGGCGAAAGCGGCCAGATCGGCGGCGGCAGGCAAGGGCCCGAGCATGGCCCGGGCCTCGGCCAGGGGCAGGCCGGCATCCCGGGTCAGGATATCCCCGGCCGCGTCCAGGTCCTCGGCCAAAAGCGCGGCCACCAGGGCGGCGTCGCGCCGGTCGTCGGTTTCGAGCAGGGCGGAAAGGCCGTCCAGCCGCAGTCTGGCCCGGGACAGATACTCCCCGGCCATGGAGCGGGCGGCCAGTATCCCGGCATCGCGGGCGGCCGGGGCCGGACGACGCTCGCCAGGCATGAAAAAGGCGAAAAAATCCCAGGCCATCTATTCGGCTCCGGCCTCCGGCCGAGGCGCGTCGGGACAGGGGGCGGGATGCTCCGGGAAAACAACGGTCATGGCGTCGATGCGGTCGCCGCGCGCCTTGACGGCCTCGGCCCGGGCCGCCAGCACATGGCCGCCGTGCCGCCGGTCGACGGTCAGGAAATGGAAATGCCAGCCCGTGGGCGAAAGCGCCTGCATCCCCGGGGGCGTGTAAATGCCGACGAGCGTGCCCTGGACGTTTTCCATGGGGAAGCTGGCCTGGCCCTTGATGGCCGTGGTCAGGGGCGGCCAGGGCTTGGCCTGGGCCCGCACGCTTCTGGTCGTGATGGCGGCAAAAAGCCCGTCCGCCCGGACCACGTACTGGCGGGCCGGGTCGGGCAGCCGCTTGGTCAGGGCGGCGGCGATCGCCTTGAGGTCCAGGCCGTCCAGCCGGCCGCAATCGAGGCTGCCCCGGGAAAAGGTCACCTGGGCAAAGGGCGTCTTGCGGTCGGGAGCAACGGGCCGGGCCAGGCCGTCGCTCGTCACCTGGTAAAACCCGCCGTCCACGGCCACCATCTCGCCGTCGAGGTTTTCGAAGGTGCCAAGCCCGAAATCGCCGTGGCGGGCCAGGGTGGCGAAAGTCTCCCGGCCTTCGTAGTCCCCGGCGGCCAGGGAGGCGATGGTGCCGACCTGGTACAGGACGGCGGCAAGGGCCGGGACCGAAAGAACAAGCCAGAGGGCGGCGGCAAGAATCGCCACGCGCCGACAGTGCGCACCGTTTCGCATAAAGCCCCCTGTCAGCCGGCCTGGGCGATCCGCTCCGCCTCTTCCGGTTCCGGCTCGCCGGCCAGGAACCGCCGCACCACCGGATCGTCGCAGGCGGTGATGGCCTGGGGAGAGCCCTCCCAGACGATGCGGCCGCCGTCGAGCATGGCCACATGGCCGGCCACCTCGAACACGTCGGGGATGTCGTGGCTGACCAGGATGGCCGTGAATCCGAATTGTCGCCGGGACTGGTCGATGAGCGCCAGAACCGAGGCCTTGCGGATGGGATCGAGACCGGTGGTCGGTTCGTCGAAGAGGATCAGCCGGGGCTCGGTAACCAGCGCCCGGGCCAGGGCGACGCGTTTTTGCATGCCGCCGGAAATCTGGGACGGATACTTGCCGAGGATGCCGGTCAGTTCCAGCCGCTCGGCCATGGCCCGCACCCGCTCCCCGGTATCCGTTTCGGACAGCCGGGCGGTTTCCCGAAGCGGCAAGGCGATGTTGTCGTAGACGGTCATGGAATCAAAAAGCGCCATGTTCTGAAACATGTAGCTGCACCGCCGGCGGAATTCCCGCTGGTCGGCATGGCTGGCCGCGGCCAGGGGCGCGCCGTTAAAAAGGATGTCGCCGCTGTCGGGGGCAAGCAGACCGATGATGTGCTTTAAAAGCACGCTCTTGCCCTCGCCCGACTTGCCGATGACCGCCGTGACTTCCCCTTCGGGCACGGTCATGTCCACGCCGCAAAGCACGGGTTGTCCGGCGAAGGCCTTTTTGAGGCCGCGTATTTCGATGAAGGGTTTTGTCATGGCGTTTTTTGCGTCCGTTTGGCGAAATCGAAGCATCTTGAACGCAAACGCGGCCAAAGGCAAGAACCCCCGGCACGGCACGAGGCTTGCAAAATTCATGGCCGGGCGGCAATTTCCGCCGTTTCACAGGCCCGGCTTGTGCTGGCCCCGTTTCGAGGCTAGCATCACAAGGCGCGGCGCGTTCGCCGCCGCTTGGGAGACAAACGCTTCATGCCCACCGCCGCACCGCTTATCCGCCTCCGTTCCGGCCAGCTGATCGGCCCGGGCTGTCCCGCCTTTCTGGTGGCCGAAATCGGCAACAACCACCAGGGCAGCCTGGACATGGCCCGGGAGATGGTCCGCGCCGCGGCCGCAAGCGGCGCCTGCGCCGTCAAATTCCAGAAACGCGACATGGCCGCCCTTTTCACCAAGGCCGGCCTGGATGCGCCGTATAACGGCAAAAACAGCTTCGGTCCGACCTATGGCCGCCACCGGGCCGCGTTGGAGCTTTCCGGCGAAGCCCTCGCCGAACTCAAAACCCTGGCCGAGTCGCTGGGACTCACCTTTTTCGCCTCGGCCTGGGACGCGCCCAGCCTGGCCCTTTTGGTGGATCTCGGCGTGGAACTACTGAAGATCCCCTCGGCCGACCTGGTCAACCTGCCGCTTTTGCGCCAGGCCGGCGAGACCGGCCTGCCCGTGATCCTGTCCACCGGCATGAGCGGCCTGCCCGAGGTGGACGCGGCCGTGGCCGAACTGCGCCGCTACCACGACCGCATCGTGCTGCTGCACTGCAACAGCTCCTACCCCTGCCCCGACGAGCAGGTGGGGCTGCCGCTGATCGACGCCCTGCGCCGCCGCTACGGCCTGCCGGTGGGCTATTCCGGCCACGAGCGCGGCCTTGGCCCGACGATCGCCGCCACGGCCTTCGCCCCGGCCGTCATCGAACGCCATTTCACCCTGGACAAGACGCTGCCGGGCACCGACCACCAAGCGTCGCTGTCGCCCACGGAATTCGCGGCCATGGCCGCCATGGTGCGCGAGGCCGAGGCGGCCATGCGCGTCTCGCGCAAGCGCGTTTTTCCCGGCGAGGCAGGCGCGGCGGCCAAACTGCGCAAGTCCGTGGTCTTTTCCCGCGACCTGCCGGCCGGACACGTGCTTGCCCCCGAGGACCTGACCGTCAAATGCCCGGGCACCGGGCTGTCGCCGCTTTTGCTCGACGCCGTGGCCGGCTGCCTGCTCACCTGCCCGGCGCGCCAGGACGACATGGTGTCCTGGGACATGCTGGCCACCAGGGAAACCACCGAAACGCCGCGTTCCCTGAAGGCCGCCCAACCCGGCCTGTAGCCGCAGCCGCCAAACGCGCCCCCCAAACGCAGCCACCAGAGAGCGGCCGCGCCCCCCGAGGCGGCGACGCCCGGAAAACGCAGCCGCCCATTCTCCGGCGACGGACAGGCCAAAGCCAATCAGATCGTATCGTGTGGAGGCGGACAGGCGGCCCTTTCGGCCTCCTGCCCCGGCGCATCAGGCAGTCCCAAGGGGGCGCGGCGGTCACGCACGAAGGAATTGCCGGACTGGGACTTGGCGTATTTTTTCACCGCCGCCGCCCGCAGCCCCAGCTCGTCCATGGTCACGGGCACGGCAAAGGCGCAGTCGATGACGCCCATGGAGATGGTAAGCAGGTCGAACCGGCCCACCCGGCCGTCGCGGCCCTGGCCCTCGATGTAGCCGCGCTCGCGGTCCTCGGCGCTGTAAAGGGCCGAGGAGGCGGCGGCGAAGGATTGGGCCACGGCGTGGCAGATCGGTTCCGCCGCAGGGCCGTCGCACAGGATGATGAAATCGTCCCCGCCGACGTGGCCCAGGAAATCGTCCTGGCCGCCATGGGCGCACAGCGCCTCGCCCAGGATGCGGGCCGTCAGCAGGATGGCCTTGTCCCCGTCCTTGAAGCCGTAGACGTCGTTGAAGACCTTGAAGTTGTCGAGATCGGCGTAGACGAAGCAGGTCGGCCGGCCGGCGGCGGCGCGCCGTGCGATCTCGCGCTCGATGGCCACGTTGCCGGGAAGGCCGGTGAGCGGATTGGCCCCCTTGGCCATCTCCACCTGGACGCTGGCCAGGGCGTCGAGGATTTTTTGCACCGAGACCAGCCCGGACAGCCGGCCCCGGCAGGTGACCAGGATCGGATCGTACAGTTTGTCCCGATCCCGGGCCATGGCCGCCTGGGCCGCCACCTCCACCGGCGTGTCCCACTCCACGGCCAGGGGCGAGGGGTCCATGATGCGGCTCACGTCGCGGCGCAGGAACAGGGACAGCCCGTACTGGGAACTCAAGAGCTTATCCAGGTGCTGGCCCATGATGAGCCCCTCGGGCCGGCCGGCCTGGGTCACCACCACGGCGTGCACGGATTCGTTGCCGTCGAAAAAGTGTTTGACCTCGCCGATGGTGGCGTTCCGCTCCACTTGATGGGGCCGCTCGGCCAGATCGTTGATGGGCGAGGAACATTTGAGCCCGTCGGCGGCCCGGTTCGCGCCGCGCACGATGGCCAGGCGCGGCTCCTCGGCAAGGGGCGCGGGCGTTTCCGCCGGCCGGCCCAGGAAAAAGCCCTGGCCGAAATGCGCGCCGAGCCGGATCAGGCAGGCCAGCTCCGCCTCGGTTTCGATGCCCTCGGCCACGATGCGGCAGCCGACCTTTTCCGAAAAAGTGAGCAGCGTCTCCATGAGCGCCCGTTTGACCGGATTGGCGTCGATGCCGCGCACCAGCGACATGTCGATCTTCATGAAATCCGGCTGGATCTCGGCGATGGACACGAGCCCGGAATAGCCCGTGCCCACGTCGTCCACGGCCACGCCGTAGCCGGCGTCGCGGTAATGGGCCAGCGTTCGGTGGAACAGGTTGAAATCCTTGACGCTGTGGCGCTCGGTGATCTCCAGCACCACGTCGTGGGGCTCCATGCCGTACTTGTCCAGCAGCCGCCGCGTCTCGCCGGGGGTGAACTGGGGATCGAGCAGGGTGCGGGGATGGACGTTGCAGAAAAGCTTGGCCCCGGGCTCGCGTTTGGCGAATCCCCGGATGGCCGCCTCCCGGCAGATTTTCTCCAGGGCGAAGATGGCCCCGGCCTCCTCGGCCACGTCGAAGAGCATGGCCGGGGATTCCAGCGTGCTGTCCCGGGGTCCCCGGGCCAGCGCCTCCCAGGCGAAGACCGAACCGGCCCGCAGGTTGACGATGGGCTGGAAAACGGCCCGCACCCGGCGCAACTCGAGAATCTCGCGAAATTCGCGCAAGGCGGGGGCCAGCGCGCCGCCTCCGCCGGCCCGACGCGACGCCTCGGCCACGGCCGCGGCCAAGGCCATGTCGAGCCCGACCGGCCCCCGGCTTATGACCCTGGCCGCGCCGCAACGCAGTTCCAGGGCCTGACCGGTCAAACGCACCGACTCCTGGCGCAGCCGGCCCCGCGCCTCCAGGCGCAGCACCGCGGCCAGGCGTTCGAGGGCCTCGGCGTCGTCATCCTCGCAGCCGACAACCACCAACACCCGGGACGGTTCGAGCACCTCCATGAGTCCCAGGGGATGCTCCCGGGTGCGCCGCTCGGCCACTCGCAGAACCTCCCGGGCCATGGTTCCGGCCAGGGACTCGGCCACCTCGGGCCGAAACAGCCGGCGGAGCAAGGAAAAGTCCTGGATCTCCAGCAAAACGAGGCCGAGGAAGCCGCCTTTGGCGACATGCCCGGCCACGCGCTCCCGGTGCTCCCGCTGCAAGAGGCCAAGGAGTTGGCAGCCGTCGAGGGGACCACCATCCGGAATACGTACATCTTCTTTAAGACACGGCGAGAACTGCATAAACTTCCTTCGCGTGCGCTGCGGCCCGGGCGCCCGGCAAGACCTTGGGCGGAATCGTCTTTCGCTACCCCGCTCCCCATCGTGCTTGGCCGCGCCTTTCCGACATTGCCATGACGTTTTCATGACGCCAGGCCACGACCGCCGATCCCCCCCGGCAAGGCGTCCGTCGCGGGACCGTGACCGACCCGTCGCCCATGCGGCACGCCATCCCGCCGATCTTCCTCCCTTTCCGACCATGGCGGCTTGCAAAAAAAAGCGTTGCGGGTATTATCGCCTGCAATCGGCCCTGTAAGCTTCATTCGGGAGCGCATCCGGAGCCGGCACACGAGGGCCCATGCAGCCGCAGATATCATTTACCCCCCTGGCCTCCCCCTTTTCCCCCTGGGAGCCGGGCGCGCTGGCCTTTCTGGTCTTTTTCGTCCTGGTGCTGGCAGTCCTGGGGCTCATCCTTTTTCTTTCGGGCTTCCTGGTGCGCCGCCGGCCCACCCCGGACAAGCAGCGCCCCTACGAATGCGGCATCCTGCCCACGGGCGACGCCCGGTTTCGCTATCCGGTGCCGTTTTTCCTCATGGCCGTCTTTTTCCTCATCTTCGACGTGGAAACCGCCTATATCGTGTCCTGGGCCGTGGCCTGGCCGGAACTGGGGCTCCCCGGCTACCTGCGCATGGCCGTGTTCATCGTGATCCTGGGCCTTGGCCTGGCCTATGCCTGGATAAAGGGCGGGCTCGACTGGAACGAGGAGGAAGGCTTGTGACCGGTCCCCTCGACGCCATTTTCTCGCCCACGGATTACATCATCAACTGGGCGCGCAAGAATAGCCTCTGGCCCTTTTTCTTCGGCCTTTCCTGTTGTTTCGTGGAGGAGGCCACGGCCTGGGGGCCGCGCTACGACATCGCCCGCTACGGTTCGGAAGTCTTCCGGGGCTCGCCACGGCAGGCCGACGTGCTCATCGTCTCGGGCACGATGTTCAAAAAAATCGCCCCGGTGGCCCTGCGGCTCTATGAGCAGATGAGCGACCCCAAGTGGGTCATCTCCATGGGCTCGTGCAGCAATTCCGGCGGCATGTACGACGTCTATTCCGTGGTCCAGGGCTCGGACCAGATCCTGCCCGTGGACGTCTATATCCCGGGCTGTCCGCCCCGGCCCGAAGCGCTTTTCGACGGGCTGCTGCTGCTCCAGAAAAAAATCGCGGCCGGCGAAAAACCCACACGCCCCGTGCTGCACCTGCCGGGCGGCAGCGAAGGCGGCCGGCGCGACCACCTCGTGGACGGGGTGAGCAAATGCCGCGACACGCGCGGCCCCGGCTACGCCGGCATCCCCGTCCGGGGCACGGCCGCGACCGAACCCCGCTTCTACGGCTCCCGGGCGGACGGCATGTGGACCCCGCCCGCGCCGCGCCTGTCCCTTCGCGACGACCAGCAGGCCGTGGCGTCCAACCTTGCCGCCGCGTTCGGCGACGCCGTAACGCCCGTCCCCGACACCCCGGACATGCCGACCTATGCCGTGGCCCCGGAGCGCATCACCGCAGTGCTGACCCATCTCAAGACGCAAGCGCCCACCCGCTTCGAGCGCCTGGAGGACCTGACCGCCGTCGACGAGACCATGCGCCGCACGCCACCCGGCCACGAGGCCAGCGTGGTCTACACGCTCACCTCGCTGTCCACCCCGGGCATGGTGCGCCTGACCTGCGCGCTCCCCACCCGCGACAGCGCCATCGCCACGGCGACCGACGTGTGGCCGAGCGCTTCCTGGTACGAACGCGAAGCGGCCGAGATGTTCGGCCTGCGCTTTACCGGGCACCCCGACCCCAGACGGCTGCTCACCCATCGCGACTGGGTCGGCCATCCCCTGCGCAAGGACTACGAAGGCCGGGCCACCAACATGCCGCCCTTCACCGAGGACGACTGCCGCCGCCTGGAGCCCGTGGACGCCCGGGAAATCCTTGGGGCCCGTGCCGACGCCGGGGACTACCTGCTCAATTTCGGGCCGCACCACTACGCCACCCACGGCATCTTCCGCTACGTCCTGGCCATGCGCGGCGAGCGGATCAAGGCCCTCGGCATGGACATCGGCTACCACCACCGGGGCGTGGAAAAAATCGGCGAGCGCCAGACCTGGCACCAGTTCATCCCCTACACCGACCGGGTGGACTACCTTTCGGGCGTGGCCAACAACCTGTCCTACGTCACGGCCGTGGAGACGCTGGCCGGCATCGAGGTGCCGCCGCGCGCCGCCTATGCCCGGGTCATGCTGTCGGAGCTTTTCCGCATCTCCAACCACCTCATGTATTTCGGCACGTTCCTGCAGGATCTCGGCATGATGAGCCCGATTTTCTACGCCCTGCGGGAACGCGAGATGGTCCTCGACATCATCGAGACCATCACCGGCGGCCGGCTCCATCCGTCGTGGCTGCGCATCGGCGGCATGGCGGCCGATCTGCCCGAGGGCTGGAAGGAGCAGGTCGACGCCTTCATCAAGATCTTTCCGGGCCGGGTGCGGGAATACCACGCCGGGGTGACCAAGAACCCCATCGTCAAGGCCCGCTGCCGAGGCGTGGGGACCATCACCGCCGCCGAGGCCATCGACTGGGGCGTGACCGGCCCCAACCTGCGGGCTACGGGGGTCGCCTGGGACCGGCGCAAGAAGATGCCCTACGGCGCCTATGCCGATTTCGATTTCGACGTGCCGACCCGCGACGCCGGCGACTGCTTCGCCCGCTATCTCGTGCGCATGGACGAGATGCTCGAAAGCCTGCGCATCATCAAGCAGGCGGCGGATAACATGCCGGGCGGCCGCTGGCTGGCCGAAGACGCCCGCTACAGCCTGCCCCAGAAGCGCGAGGCGCTCACCGACATCGAAAGCCTGATCCACCATTTCGTCAACGTCACGCGCGGCCCCAGGCTCCCGGCCGGGCAGGCCTACGCCGCGACCGAAGCCCCGCGCGGCGAGCAGGGCTATTACGTCGTCTCCGACGGCGGCTGCCACGCCTACCGCATGCGGGTGCGCACCCCGGGCTTCGCCAACATCCAGGCCCTGCCGCTTCTGGCCGAGGGACTGCGGGTGGCCGACTTCGTGTCCGTGCTCGCGTCGTACGATTATATTTTGCCGGACATCGACAGATGAGACATAGTGATAGTGATATGAAAATATTGGAAAAATATGGGTTGGTTGGCCGGCGAGGGGCTGTGACGGCCGCGCGCGGCGCATATTTGAAGAATACGCCTTCGCGTCCGCCACAGCCCCTCGGCGGGGTCCAGGGGCAGCGCCCCTGGCAGGGAAGTCCGGAAGGGGCAGAGCCCCTTCCGGCCGCCGGAGGCACTCGCCATGGCATTGCCTGATGCACTCGTAAGCGACCTCAAGCGCATGATCGCCCAGGCGGAGCATCCCCGCGAGGCGGCGGTGGACGTGATGTACGCCTTGCAGCGCCACTACGGCTATTTGTGCGACGAGGCCATGCATTACGCCTCGACGCTGCTTGGCATGACCACGCTGGAGCTGGAGTCCCTGGCCACCTTTTACGACTACCTCTACCGCCGGCCGGTGGGGCATTACGTCATCCACGTGTGCGACTCGGTGGTGTGCTGGATGTTCCACCAGGATTCCATCTTCGACTATCTGTGCCGCACGCTCGGCGTACCGCCCGGCGGCACCACCGACGACGGCCTGTTCACGGTGCTGCCTTCGGCCTGCATCGGCAACTGCCACAACGCGCCGACGATGCTCATCAACGGCCGCTTCTACAACAAGCTCACCCCCGAGCGCATTGATGCGGTCCTTAGGGAACTGCGCGAGACCACCGAGGAGCCGGTTCGATGCAAGTAGACGCGCCGCAGGTGCTTTTCAAAAACCGCCACCTCGGCCGGCCGGCCACCTTCGACGAATACCGGGCCGGCGGCGGCTACGAGGCGCTTTACGCCACCATCGGCAAGCGCACGCCGGAGGAAGTGCTGGACATCGTCCTGGCCTCGGATTTGCGCGGCCGGGGCGGGGCGGGGTTTCCGGCCGGGCGCAAATGGCAGGGCATCCCGGCCGGCTACGTCGGGCCGCGCTACGTGGTGGTCAACACCGACGAGATGGAGCCCGGCACCTTCAAAGACCGCGTGCTGGTCAACGTGGACCCGCACCTTGTCATCGAGGGCATCCTCCTGTGCGCCTATGCCGTCTCGGCGACGCTCGGCGTCTGCTTCATCCGGCCCTCCTACGAATCCGACGCGGTGCTGCTGGAGCGCGAAACCCAGGTCGCCCGGGAAAAGGGACTCCTCGGCAAAAACATCCTGGGCACGGATTTTTCCTTCGACATCCACGTGCACCGAAGCGCCGGCCGCTACATCTGCGGCGAGGCCTCGGCCCAGATCAAGGCCATCTCCGGCCTGCGCCCCAATCCGAGAAAAGGCGGACCGCGCACCAGCGTCAAAGGACTCTGGGACTGCCCGACCATCGTCAACAACCTGGAAACCCTGGCCAACCTGCCGGGGATTGTGCGCAACGGCGCGGACTGGTTCAAGTCCCTGGCCCGCACGCCGGGAAGCGCCGGCACCAAGCTTTTCAGCGTGTCCGGCCGCATCGCCAAGCCGGATTGCTACGAGCTGCCCATGGGCATCCCCTTGCGGGAGATCCTCTTCGAGCACGCCGGCGGCATGCCGCCCGGGCGGACCATCAAGGCCGTCATTCCGGGCGGGGCCTCGACCCCCTTCATGCCCGAAAGGCTGCTCGACCTGCCCATGGACTTCGACTCCATGAAAAAAGCCGGCCAGCGCCTGGGCACGGCTTCCATCATGGTCTTCGACCAGAACACCTGTCTGGTCGGGGCCACGCTGAACCTGATCGAATTTTTCACCCGCGAGTCCTGCGGCTGGTGCACGCCGTGCCGCGAGGGCCTGCCCTACGTGCGCCATCTGCTGCGGCTCATCGAATCCGGCGAGGGCCGGGAAGAGCACATCGGCATGATCCGCGACATGGCCAAGGTCATGCAGTCGGCCTACTGCGCCTTCGCGCCCGGGGCCGCCGAACCGATCCTGAGCCTTTTGACCCATTTCGAGGCGGAAGTGCGCGAGCACCTGCACCAGCACAAATGCCCCTTCGGCAACCCGCCGCCAGCCCTGCACGGCAAGGCCTGCGGCACGCGCCCCATTGCTTTCGGCCCGACTCCCTGTCCGGAGGACCAATGCCCGATCTGATTATCGACGGACGCCCCGTCACGGTCGCCAAGGGGAAAATGGTCATCGAGGCGGCCGAGGCGCTCGGCATCGTCATCCCCCGCTTTTGCTGGCATCCGGCCCTGGGCGCGGCCGGGGCCTGCCGCATGTGCGCGGTGATGTTCACCGGCGGCCCGGTCAAGGGGCTGGAAATGAGCTGCATGACCCCGGCCGCCGACGGCATGGTGGTGGAGACGTTCCACCCCGAGGCCATGGCCTTTCGCCGGCGTATCATCGAACTGCTCATGGCCAACCATCCCCACGACTGCCCGGTGTGCGACGAGGGCGGCCATTGCCTGCTCCAGGACGAGACGATCTCCGGCGGCCACAGCCTGCGCCGCTGGCCGGGGACCAAGCGCACCTACCTGGACCAGGACCTGGGGCCGTTCATCCAGCACGAGATGAACCGCTGCATCCACTGCTACCGTTGCGTACGGTTCTACCAGGACTACTGCGGCTACCGCGATTTCGGCCCCATGCAAAACGCCAACCGGGTCTATTTCGGGCGGTTCGAAAACGGCGCGCTTACAAGCCCCTTTGCCGGCAACCTGGCCGACATCTGCCCCACCGGGACACTGACCGACAAGACCGCGCGCTTCACGTCGCGGCGTTGGGACTGTGAACGCGCGCCCTCGGTGTGTCCGCATTGTTCGCTTGGCTGCAACACCGTGGCCCTGTCGCGCTACCGGGCCGTGGCCCGGATCGAAGCCCGGGAAAACGAGGCGGTAAACGGCTTTTTCATCTGCGACCGGGGCCGGTTCTCCCACGGCTTCGAGTCGAGCCCCGAGCGGCCGCGCGAAGCGAAAATCGACGGCGCGACAGCGGCCGTGGACGACGCTATTGCCGCCGTGGCCGCGCGGCTTGCGGAAACGGCCAAGGCTAACGGCCCGGCAAGCGTGGCCGTGGTGGGTTCGGCCCGCTCCACCCTCGAGACCCAGGCCGCGCTGACGGCCCTGGCCAAGGTCACCGGCTGGACCGGCCCGGTCTTTTTCGAAAGTCGCGCGCAGCAAGCTGCCGTGACCGCTTCCCTGGCCGCCCTGACGCCAACGCGCGCCCTGTCCCTGGCCGACATCGGCCGCTGCGACGCTGTGCTGACGCTTGGCGTTTCGCCGCTTTTCGACGCGCCCATGCTGGCGCTCGCCCTGCGTCAGGCCACACGAAACGGCGGGACCGTCATCGTGGCCGACCCGAGGCCCGTGTCCCTGCCGCTGCCTTTCACGCACCTGCCGGTCGCGCCGGGACAACTTGGGGCCGTGGCCGCCATCGTCACCGCCGGCCCGACCGAGGCCGCCGCCCTGGCCCAAAAACGCCTGCCGCTTGCGCCCCAGCTTTGGCCGGTGCTGGAACAGGCGGCCAAGGCCCTGGCCGATGCCAAGCGCCCGGCCGTGGTCTTCGCCCCATCCCTGGCCGGAGCCTTGCCGACCGATGACCGATTCGGCCTGTTCCCGGTTTTTGCCGGCCCGGGCGCCGCCGGAGCGGCTCTCTGCGCCGCATCGGACGCGCCGGGACTGGCCGATCTGGCCGCCGCCATCACCGCCGGGCGCGTGAAAAGCCTGCTCGTGGTCGAGGCGGATCCGGCCACGCTTTCGCCCAGGCTCTTCGCCGCCTGCGCCGGATTGGACACTCTTGCCGTGTGCGACTGCCTGCCCACGCCGAGCGCGGCCAAGGCCACGATTTTTCTGCCCACGACCACACTGTTCGAGTCCGGCGGGCTTTTCCTGAATAACGAAGGCCGGCTCCAGCGCGCCGCCCCGGTGCAACCCGCCGGCGATCCCGTTTCCCGCGACGGCGGCGGCAACCATCCGCCCCGGGCCTACGACCGCAGGCTCCCCGGCACGGACCCGCGCCCGGCGGACCGGCTTTGCCGCGAACTGGCCGCCGCGCTGGCCGTGGACATGCCCGAAACTCCCTTGGAAGGCATCGCCGGGCTCGGCCCGGAAGGAAGCCGCGCGGATTTTGCCGCCCTGGCCGGCCTGGCCAAAGAAACCGGCGAGGAATCCTTCCCCGCCGCCGAAGGATTGGCCGTGGTCTTTGCCGACGCCCTTTTCGGCACCGAGGAGCTTGGCCGCTACGCCCCGCTGGCGGCGAAACTGGCCGCGACCGAGCCGACGCTGACGCTCCATCCCGAGGACGCCGCTTCCCTGGGTTTTGTCGACGGCGACAACGTCGCCGTGGCCGTGCTCGACCGCTTCATCCAGGCCGTGGCGCGCGTCACCCCGGATGCGGCCCGGGGCGTGGCCATTCTTCCCCGACTGCCGCAATTCGCCGGCCTGACCGCAACCCTGGGTCCCAGCGACCTGCGCCGGAGATAGGCCATGCTCAGTATCCTCGTCGGCGTCCTGGTCATGCTGGTCAAGATGGGCCTCGTTTTGGCCGTGGTCTTCGGGCTCGCCGCCTACATGATCCTGCTGGAACGAAAGCTCCTTGGCCGCATGCAGGTGCGCTACGGCCCCAACCGTGTCGGCATCTTCGGCCTGCTCCAGCCCATCGCCGACGGCCTCAAGATGCTGCTGAAGGAAGACATCATCCCCGACGGCGTGGACAGGCGCATCTTCCTCATTGCTCCGGCCATCGTCGCCGGCACCGCCCTTTTCGCCTTTGCCGTGGTGCCCTTCGGCCCGGATTTCACCGTGTTCGGCGTGACCATCCGGCAGGTGATCGCCGACGCCAACGTGGGGCTGCTCGTCATCTTCGGCCTGTCGTCGCTGGCCGTGTACGGCGTGGCCCTTGGCGGCTGGACCTCGGACAACAAGTACAGCCTTTTGGGCGGCCTTCGCGGCGCGGCCCAGATGATCAGCTACGAACTGGCGCTCGGCCTCTCCCTGGTCCCGGTGGTCATGCTCTCCCACTCCTTGAGCCTCTCCGACATCGTGGCCGCCCAGGCGCGGCTTCCCTTCGCCCTCCTCCAGCCCGTGGCCTTCGCCATCTTCATTGTCAGCGCCCTGGCCGAGACCAACCGTATCCCCTTCGACCTGCCCGAGGCCGAAAACGAGTTGCAAGCCGGCTACCACACCGAATATTCCGGCATGCGCTTCGCGCTTTTTTTCGTCGGCGAGTACGTCAACATGATTCTTTTGGGGTCCATCACCGCCGTCTTTTTCCTGGGCGGCTGGCATGGGCCCTTTTTGCCGCCGATCGTCTGGTTCATGCTCAAGGTCCTGGCCGTGCCGGTCTTTCTCATCTGGACCCGGGCCTCGCTGCCGCGCCTTCGCTACGACCAGCTCATGGCCGTGGGTTGGAAGTTCCTGGTGCCGCTCGGGCTGGTCAACATCCTCGTCACCGGCGCGATTTTAGCCGCCGGGATGTAAGGAGTCGTGCCGATGGAAGATAAAAACGACAAGCCGGGCCTGTTGCGCGAGGTCGTCGACGGCGCGACCGGGATCATCGGGTCCTACGCCGCGACGCTGACCCACCTTTTCCGCAAGCCCGTCACCGAGCAGTACCCGGAATACAAGCGGCCCATGCCGGCCCGCACGCGCGGCCGCATCATTCTCACCCGCTCCCCGGACGGCAAGGAACGCTGCGTGGCCTGCTACCTCTGTTCCGGCGTCTGTCCGGTCAACTGCATCTCCATGCAGTCCGAGGAGGGCCCGGACAGCCGGCGACGCGCGGCCTGGTTTCGCATCAACTTCGCCCGCTGCATTTACTGCGGCCTGTGCGAGGAGGCCTGCCCCACGCTCGCCATCCAACTCACGCCCGAATTCGCCTTTTCCAAGGATTCCATCGAGGCGTTCGTCTATGAAAAAGAGGACTTGCTGGTGGATCACGGCGGCAAGGACCCGGATTACGACTTCTACGCCCATGCCGGCGTGGCCGCCGGCAGGCCCAAAGGCGAACACATCGGCGAGGACGAACCCGTGGATGTCAAAAGCATTCTGCCGTAGGATCACATCATGACCGCTCTTGGCGCACTTTTCTACCTTCTCTCCGCCGTGCTGCTCATCGCGGCGGGACTTGCCGCCACGCGGCGCAATCCCGTCCATGCCGTGTGCTGCGCCGTGGTGGCCTTTATCGCCACGGCCGGCGTGTTCGTGGTCCTCGGCGCGCCGCTGCCCGGCGTACTGGAGGTGGTGGTCTACGCCGGGGCCATCATGGTGCTCTTTCTTTTCATCATCATGCTGCTCGGGCTGCCGGTCGGCGTTGGCGCGGTGCCGGCGGCGCGGCTGGTCGTTCCGGGCGTCATCGCCGCCGCGACCCTTGTGGCGCTTTTCGCCCTGATCGGCGTCGATCCCGTGGGCCGGGGCCTGCTGCCGGCGGCCATGGCCAGCCCGGCGGCCGTGGGCACGGTGCTTTTCGGCACCTACTGGCTGGCGGTGGAGGCCGTTTCCATCATCCTTTTCGCCGCGCTGGCCGCCGTGCTGCTTTTGGGCCGGGCCGAACGCGACGCCGGGCAGCAGGGAGGCAGCGCCGCATGAACGTGCCCTTGTCCCACGTCCTGGCCGTGGCCAGCCTGCTTTTCGCCATCGGGGCGCTTTGCGCCGTTTCCCGGCGTTCGATCCTCATGATCCTCGTCGGCGTGGAATTCATGCTCACCGCCGCCGGGATCGCCTTTGTCGGCGCGTCGCTGGCCTGGGGCAACCTGGACGGCCAGGCGGCGGTGCTGATCGTCATGGGGCTGGCCGCGGCCGAGGCCGGCCTCGGGCTGGCCCTGCTCGTCCACGGCCGGCGCTCGGGCGGGACCGCCTCCATCGACGACTACAACCGGCTTACGGGGGAATGATGGCCGAACTCCTTGCGCTCATGCTCCTCTTTCCCCTGGCCGGGGCGGTGTTCCAGGCCGGCTGGGGAGCGAAATGCGGCCGTCGGGCCAGCAACATGGCCGCCGCGGCCGCCATCGCCGGAGCCCTGGCCATGGCCGTCGTCGCCATCTGGGGCCTTGGCGTCGCGCCGCACCGGATAAGCTACGGCTCCTGGTTCGCCTTCGACGGCTTTTCCTCGGCCTTTTCGCTCCTCTACGACCGCGTGGCCGGGGTCATGACCGTCACCGTCACCTTCGTGGCCCTGCTCATCCACCTCTACTCCGCCACCTACATGCGCGAGGACAAATCCTTTGCGCGCTATTTCTGCTACTTGAACCTCTTCGTCTTCTTCATGCTGGTCATAGCCCTGGCCGACGACCTGATCTTTCTTTTCATGGGCTGGGAAGGCGTGGGATTTTGCTCGTTCGCGCTCATCGGCTTCTGGCACGAGGAGCTGCCCAACGTGGACGCCGGGCGCAAGGCGTTCATCATGACCCGCATCGGCGACCTGGGCTACGTGGCGGCGCTCGGCCTCGTCATCGCGCTTTTCGGCCACGCCTCGCTTTCCGACCTCGCCGCCAGGGCCGAGACCCTTTCGCCGGGCATGGCCGCCGCCATCGGCTTTTGCTTCCTCTTTGCGGCGCTCGGGAAATCGGCCCAGCTGCCGCTTTCGGCCTGGTTGCCCGACGCCATGGCCGGCCCGACCCCGGTCTCGGCGCTGATTCACGCCGCGACAATGGTCACGGCCGGCGTGTACCTGCTCATGCGCCTGGACCCGCTGCTCGCCTTCGCCCCGGACGTCGGCGCGGCGGCAGCTTTCATCGGCGCGACCACGGCGCTTTACGGCGCGATCTGCGCCCTCGGGCAACGCGACGTCAAACGCATCCTGGCCTATTCGACCATAAGCCAGGTCGGGTACATGTTCCTGGCCGCCGGCTGCGGCGACGTGGCGGGCGCGATGTTTCACCTGCAAAGCCACGCCTTTTTCAAGTCCCTGCTCTTCATGTGCTCCGGCGTCATGATCCAGGCCTTTCACGAGGAGCACGACATCTTCCGCATGGGCGCGCGGCTGCGCAAAAAGATGCCCGGCCTGTTCGTTCTTTTCACCTGTGGCGCGGCCGCGTTGGCCGCCCTGCCGCCCACCTCCGGCTACTTCAGCAAGGGCCGGACCCTGGCCGACGCCCTGGCCCACCCCAATGACATTTTCCTGCTGTCCTTCGTGCTCGGGACCGTGGCCGCGCTTTTAACCGCCATCTACGTCTTCCGCATGTACTTCGTGGCCTTTTTCGCCGATCCGGCCGACCCGGCCCGCTTAAGCGACGATCCGGCCCTCTTCCGCATGGAGCGCCCGCTGTGGCCCCTGGGCGTCCTGGCCCTGGTGTACGGGTTCATCAACCTGCCGGAATTTTTCCACATAAAGCCACTTCTCGACAGCTTCCTGGCCGGGACCGTCGCCCCCAACCCGCCCGAAGTGGAAAACGCCGAGGTGGTGGTCATGGTCCTGGACGCGGTCATCGCCATCGGCGGCCTGTTTATCGCCTGGGCCATCTACCGGCCCGCGCGCCGGCCCAAGGCCGCGCCGGACGGGTGCCTCACGGCCGGACTCGGCCTGGACGGCTTTTACCGGAAATGGCTGGCCGCGCCGTATGTGCGGGCGGCGGCCTTCCTGTGGCGCGGCGTGGATGAGGATATGTTAAACGGCACGGTCCTGGCCGCCACAGCCGGCATCTCCGGCCTGTCGAACGGCCTGCGCCGGCTGGGAGGCGGGCGCATCGCCGTCTCCCTGGTCACCGTCTTCGCCCTGGCCGCCGTCATTTTGACCTGGCTCGCGGTGGGCTGGACACAAGGATAAGGAAACGCAGCCATGATGCCCACGACGTCCATGCTGTCCATGCTGCGGGACCTCCCCTGGCTAACCCTGCTCATTTTCTGGCCCCTGGCCGCGGCCGTGGCCATGCCGCTTTTCCGGCGCTCCCGGGAGGCCTGCCGCTCCTACGCCCTGGCCGCCGCCCTGATCGAAGCCGCGATGGCCTTGCTGGTGATCCTCCTTTTCGCCGTGGGCCGCTCCTCCCTGCCGGCCACCGAGGACGTCGCCTGGATACCGGCGCTCGGCATCCGCTATACGCTGACCTGCGACGGATTGAGCCTCGTCTTCGTGGCGCTGACCGCCTTTATCGGCGTGTGCTGCATGCTGGCCTCGCGTCATGACGATATGAAACGTCCGGCCCTTTATTACGCCCTGATCCTTTGTTCGCTGGCAACCGTCCAGGGCGTGTTCCTGGCCACGGACCTCTTTCTTTTCGCGCTCTTCTGGGAAGCCCAGCTCATCCCGGTCTTTTTCCTCATCGGCATCTTCGGCCATGGCGACCGCATGCGGGTGGCCATCAAATTCTTCCTGTTCTCGGCCGTGGGCGGCCTGCTCATGTTCCTGGCCGTCATCGCTCTCGGCATTTACGCCGCCGACGGCCCCACCGGCCCCACCTTCGCCCTCTACGACCTGACGCGGCTCCATTTGCCGCTTGCCACGGCGCGCTGGCTCTTCGCCGCCTTCGTGCTGTCGTTTGCCATAAAAATTCCCCTCGTGCCGGTGCACATGTGGCTGCCCGACGCCCACACCGAAGCCCCCACGGCCGGCAGCCTCATCCTGGCCGGGCTGCTGCTGAAAACCGGCGGCTACGCGCTCATTCGCTTCGCCCTGCCCCTTTTCCCGGAAGCGGCCGTGGCCTATGCCCCGGTCCTGACCGTGCTTGGCCTGATCGGACTCTTCTACGCCTCGTGGGTTGCCCTGGCCCAGGAGGACGTCAAACGGCTCGTCGCCTATTCGAGCATCGGACATATGGGCCTGGCCGTGGCCGCCATCGTCTCCGGCAGCCGGCTGGCCCTCGGCGGCGCGGTCGTCATGATGGTCAGCCACGGCCTGACCTCGGGCGGACTGTTCGCCCAGGCCGGCATGATCGGCGAACGCATGGGCAGCCGCCGCTTCGCGGTGCTGGGCGGCATCTGGAACAAGGCCCCCCGGTTCGGCGCGGCCTTTCTGGTGTGCGTGCTGGCCTCGGCCGCCTTGCCGGGGCTGTCCGGATTCGTGGGCGAGGCCATGATCGTCTTCGGGCTGTTCCGGGTCGATGTCGTCACGGGCGCTTTCGCCGTGCTCGGCATGGCCGCGACGCTCATCTACCTGCTGCGTCTGGCCCGGGACACGCTCTTCGGCCCGCCCCGCTCGGACGCCCCCTTTGCCGACCTGTCGCCCCGGGAAACCGCGCTCATGGCCGCCCTGGTCCTGGCCATGCTCTGGATCGGGCTTTTTCCCGGCCCCGTCCTGTCGATCATCAGCGCCCCCCTCGACATCATCGCCGGACAGGTCTGGCCAGCGGTGGCGACAGTGACAACCGGGCTTGGCCTGTAAGACAGAAAAGGACTCCCCATGCCCGCCCAACTCACCGGACTTTTTCCCGACCTGATTCCCCACATGGCCCTGGCCGCCGGGGGACTGGCCACCCTTGGCGCGGCCATTTTCCGCCGGGGCGCGCCCAAGGGACTGCTCCCGATCCTGGCCGCGCTCTTCGCCCTCGTGCCGGGCATCTGGGCCTTCCAGTCCGGCCCGGACGCCAGCGGCATGACGCGCTTTTACGCCGGGCTCCTAAGCGCCATCACCCTGGGCACGATCGGCCTGCTGGCCCGCTATGCCGACGAGCGCAAATTTTCCGGCGACGCCCTGTACGGCCTGACCTTGTGGTCGGCCCTCGGCATGCTGCTTTTGGCCGAGGCGACCGACTGGCTGATGCTCCTTTTGGGGCTCGAGCTGGCGTCCCTTTGCCTCTACGCCCTGGTGGCCGCGCGCCTAAACGACAGGCTCGGGGCCGAAGCGGCGCTCAAGTACTTCCTGCCCGGAGCCGTGGCCCTGGCCACCCTCACCTTCGGCATCAGCCTGATCTACGCCGGCAGCGGCACCCTCGACATCGCCGACTCCCTGGCCGCCGGCGGCCCCATCGTCACCGCCGGGCTGGCGCTGGCCCTGGTCGGCATCGGCTTCAAGCTTTCCCTTGCCCCGATCCATCTCTGGACGCCGGACACCTATCAAGGCGCGCCGGCCCCGGTAGCCGCCTTCCTCTCCACCGGCTCCAAGGCCGCCACGGCCGCCGCGCTGCTCCATCTGTGCGCCGACGCTTCGCCTGACGCCATGGGGGTCCTCTCTCCGGCCCTGGTCGCCATTTCGGGCCTCTCCATGGCCGTGGGCAATATCGGCGCGTTGCGGCAAAAAAGCGTCAAACGCCTGCTGGCCTATTCCTCCATCGCCCAGATGGGCTACATCGCCATGGCCGCCCTGGCCGTCGAGTCCGGCGGGGGCGAGGCCGCGCTTTTCTATCTGGCCGCCTATGCGCTCATGGACCTCGGCGCCTTCGGCGCGGTGGGGGCGCTTTCCGGCGACGCCGCCGACCGCGACGCCATCACCTCCTACCAGGGCCTCGGCTACGACCATCCCTGGCTGGCCGGCGCCCTCGCCTTCTGTCTGCTGTCCCTGGCCGGGCTGCCGCCAACGGCCGGGTTCATTGGCAAATTTCTGGTCTTCGGCGCGGCGCTTCGGGCCGGCTACACGGGGTTGGCCGTCTTCGGCATCCTCATGGCCGTCATCGGCATCTTTTACGCCCTGCGCCTCGTGGCCACCCTCTACATGCGCGAGAGCGTGGAAGCCTACCCGGCCGTTCCCGCCCCGGCCGGCCCGGCCGCCGGTCTCACCCTGTGGGCCGTGGCCGCCGGCCTGCTCTGGCTCGGCGTCTGGCCCGGGCCGCTCATGGCCGCCATCGCCAAACTGGTCGGGGG
Source organism: Desulfovibrio sp. JY (assembly GCA_021730285.1). Classification (NCBI taxonomy): domain Bacteria; kingdom Pseudomonadati; phylum Thermodesulfobacteriota; class Desulfovibrionia; order Desulfovibrionales; family Desulfovibrionaceae; genus Desulfovibrio; species Desulfovibrio sp. JY. The sequence goes on along the minus strand of CP082962.1, from coordinate 2,785,496 downwards.
GCAAGGCTAGCGAGCCCCCATCCGCCGTAGAACAAAAGGGGGAAACCGCATGCACACCAGCCTGCTCGATATGCTCGTCTGTCCGGTCTGTCTGCCCGAGGAACATCCGCTACAGCTTAAAGACAAGGGCCATTCCGGCGACGATATCACCTCCGGGACCCTCGTCTGCCCCGGCTGCGGCGCGGCCTATGCCATCACCGACGGGCTGGCCGATCTGGCCCCGCCCGAAAAGGCCGTGCCCACGGCCCAGGAACGTTACGACACGGACAGGCTGGCCGCCTCCTACCTGTGGAGCCACTACGCCGATTTGTGGGAGGACCGCGAAGCCACGGACGCCTATCCGCGCTGGCTGGAGATGGCCGGAGACTGCGCGGGGCCGGCCCTGGACGCCGGCTGCGCCGTGGGGCGTTTCACCTTCGAGATGGCCGCGAAAACCGGTTTCGCCGTGGGTGTCGACCTGTCGCGGCCCTTCATCACCCTGGCCCGACGGATCGCCAGGAAAAAGGAAATGGTCTTCACCGCCCCGAGGCAGGGGCTTCTGACCACGCGCTTCGGCTTTTCCCTGCCCAAGCGGCTGCAACAGGGCACGGTGGAATTCGTGCGGGCCGACGTCGCGCGCCTGCCGTTTCGCGCCGCAAGCTTCGGCCTTGTCGCCTCGCTCAATGTCGTGGACAAGCTGCCGCGCCCGATGCTCCACCTAGTCGAGGCCAGACGCGTGTGCGCACAGACGGCGACCCTGCTCGTGGCCGACCCCTTCTCCTGGTCCGAAACCGTGGCCAGACCGGAAAACTGGCTCGGCGGCACGGCGGAATCCGGCGACAGCGCGGCCGTTATCGCCAACATGCTCGACGCCGGCCCGGGCTGGCAGGCCCGCATCGCGGGCTCGGTCTGGTGGGCCATCCGCGACCACGCCAACCGCTACGAACGCATCCGCAGCGAAGTCATCGTCGCCCACCGCAGTATGGAGTAGGGAAAATTTTCCGAAACGAGCCGGGGGGAACCCTTTCTGGAGAAAGGGTTCCCCCCCGGACCCCCTTCCCAAATACCATGTTGGCCTCGACCCTCAAACTGGCTGATAGTGCCAGTAAATGTGCTCGTAGACACAAACGAGGCGAGGAGACCAACATGGCAGGACAAGCGTTATCCCAACTTCAAGCGTTTGTGGAGGCTTCACAAGGTCGATCTTTTTTTGTCGGATTGGATGTCCATAAAAATAGTTATTTTGTTGCGTTACGTCGGTTTGATGGAGTCGTCCACACCTTGGTGATGTCGGCGAGCCCGCAGGCTCTGATCGACAAATTGGCCGCGGTGGGCGTCACCGTGGCCATGGCGGCCAGTGAATCCGGGCCGACCGGATTCACCCTGTCCAGAGCGCTCACAAAGGCAGGGATTCCCAATCTCGTGGCGGCTCCCAGTCGGATTCCCCGCCCCGTGGTCTGGGGCGCAAAAACAGACCGGCTCGATTGCGTCAAACTGGCCGATTACGCCGCCAAGGGGATGCTGCGTCCCATCGCCGTGCCGACCGAGGAGCAAGAAGCCCAGAGGAGCCTGGAGCGCCGACGACACGATCTGGCCGACGACCTGCGTCGTGTGAAACTGCGCATCCATTCCCATCTGCTTTTTTTGGGCCTTACCGAACCACCCAATCTGAAATACTGGAGCAAGGTCGCTGTAGCATCCCTGCTTAAACTGCCCATGCATCAGGCTGCCCGGTATACGCTGGAAAGTTTTGTGCGGGAGATGCATGCCATCACCAGCGAATTGTCCCTCGTTGAACAGCAACTTGAGACAATTTGCCGCCAGGGAGAGCATGACAAAGTCATCAAGTGCCTGCGCACCGTGCCCGGTGTGGGGCCGCTCATCGCCGCGACCTTCCGTCTGGAGTTGTTTCAGCCGGAACGTTTCAGCCGGGCCGAAGAGGTGACAAGCTATCTGGGACTTGCCCCCATGGTGCGCCAGAGCGGCGAGAGCAAGGGCCGGGCCAGGTTACGGCCCGTGGGGCAGACCAAACTGCGAAGTCTTTTAGTGGAGGCGGCCTGGAAATGGCGCGCACACGATCCGAAGGCTCAGGCCTGGTATCACAAGTTGCTGGGGAAAAGCGGCCTGGCCCAAAAGGCCATCACAGCCTTAGCTCGAAAACTGGCCATCATTTTGTGGCGGCTGAGCCTGGAGAAACGAGCGTACCGATTTGAGGCGGTTATGGCGTGAAACGGCGGCGGGCGAGGATCACGCCGGCTCTGGGAAGCCCCGTGCTCCTCGCCCGCCAAGAGGGTATTGCAGCGCCAACAAGGACCTGTGGCAACGAGTAGGGAAGACTGAAAGCCTAACAGCCAACAATTTTTCGGATTGGTCGCGGAAAAGTCTGGCCGCATGGCGGCGTTTCTCAAATGGCGAAAATCCGAAAACTACCGAATCGGTACTTGGCGCTTCGGGCGCGAATAGGAAACGGGCGGTTAGACTGCGTCAGCCGGCTTGACTTCGGGCCACATAGGAAAAGACTTTTAACGGTTACAGCATGTTATCGTCACCATTGCCATAACCGGGTAAAAGTTTTGGGGAGGGGAGAGCGCGAGAGGGGAACCCTTTTTTCAAAAAGGGTTCCCCTCTCGCACTTTCTTCACTCTTCCTCCTTCCTCTCTACCCTCACTCTCCAAGCGCTTCGTCGATGCAGGGGGGGATGGGCATGCCGGCCCGGTGGAGGTTATCCCGGGCCTGTCGCACCTTTTCCATCGGGATTTCGCGTTCGCGCCAGTAGGCGGCCGGGTCGTCCAGAAAGGCGGCGATGACGTCGTAGCCCTGCTCGTAGCTCGTCACCTCGTGGCAGCAGTTGACGATCCAGCGTGGCCCGAGCGGCCCGAGGTCGTAGCCGCCCCCGGACAGGTCGCTCGAAAGCGTGCGGAACTGGCTCAGCGTCTGCCGCCAGAACGGCTCGCCCCCGGGCCCGAGCCCCACCGGATCGACGAAGATGTACGGCGCGGGCAGGCACTGGCCGATCTTCATGAAGGTGAGCGCCATGTTGACCTCGTAGCTGGTGCCGAAGCCGCCGAGGTTGAAGACCTTGAACACCGAACGCCGATCCAGGATGTCCTGGCGCGTATTCATGGCCAGGTTGGTGAACTGGGCCACGGCTTCGGGCTCGAAATTGGTCTTCTGCCCGATTTCCTCGGCATTGATGCCGACGCCCATGCGAAAGATGCCGAGGGCGGCCGCCGCGTTGTCCACGGTCTGCATGACCCCCGGCCCGGAACCGTGGGCCACGGCAAAGCCCTCGCCAAGGCGCGGATGATCCCGCAGCCGACGCAGAAATTCCGTGATCGGCGCCTCGAGCACCGGCCCCAGCACGTCGCAGGACGAGCCGAACATGGCCATGGTGGTGTGCACGCCCGGCAGGCGTTCCTTGCCTTCGCGCGTCACCCACAGGCCCCGGAAAAATTCCCGCACCTGGGCGTGGCCGTTGTAGTCGAGCAGCAGGTAGAACCGCATGCTCTCGTTTTCCAGGCGCACCAGCTCCTCGTAAAGCGTCTGGTCCATGCGGAAATGCGGCAGCCGGCAGAGTTCGCCGACCGAACAGCCCATGCCCCGGGCCGCCACCACGCCGATGCCGTTTCGTTTGAGCACCCGCAACGTGTCCACCGGCGGCAAGGACTCGGCCACGAACACCTTGGACAGGTTCTGCTCGCCGCCGACATAGCGCAGCCCCTCCAGAAACGGCCGCAGCCGCTTGGGGATCTCCTCGCCCATGAGCACGCCTTCCGGGATGTTGCCCCGGGCGTACTCGTAGACCAGCCGCCACTGGAACTCCTGGAGCCAGCCCCCTTCCTCCTGTTCCCAGGGGATGGCGAGCATCCGGCCGGGCATGAATATCCGGCCGTAGCTGCCGCCTTCGTCCGGTCCGGCCGTGATCTCGTCCAAAAGCCCCCGGGCGACGGCCGGATCGAAAATGCCGGTCAGGTCCGCGAAATCCACCCCGGCCGCCAGCACATCCCTGGCCCGCCCGGGCGGCAGCACCCGTTCGGCCAGCCCGGCCAGCCGCACATCCGGTGGGTACAGCCGCATCCGCATGGCCAGGCCTGCGGTTGGCACGGCATCCTCGCCGCCGTTGTAGAGTTCCACCTGGCGCGGCGTGGTGATGCCCGTGGTGCGTACGCCGTCGAGCAGCCGCGAGGCCAGATGGAACACGTCCGGCGACGACGTCTGACGCTCGATCAGGGCCACGAAAGGACCAATGGCGATGTGCATGGCCCCGACCAGAAACTCCTTGGCGGCCAGAGCCGGCGGCATGCCGGTCGGCGAAAGGCACTGGAAAATGGTCAGGCCGTGCTTGCCCTTGATCAGCATCTCCGCGAAATTGCGCCCCACGCCGAGCAGACGCGAGGAAAGCACGTAGCGCATGTCGAGCAGCGGAATTTCCATCACGCCGTCCGCGTCGATGCGGTGCCCCTCGGGCAAAAGCAGCCAGCCGCGATCGAGCGCCTCCTCGATCTCGTCCCGGCCGAGCGCCGGCCCGCGCGGGATGAACAGGCGGCCGAAGTCCACGCCCCCGGCGTCGCACAAGCAGCGCAGGTCGGCCAGGGACTCGGCCAGAACGGCGTTGAGCGCCGTCAGCGCCACCGACACGTCCACGGTCCGTTGCCCGTCCGAAACCTCCGGCGGTTCGCCGGTCAGGCTTACGTCGAGGCCGATGCGGGAGTGGCCGCTACGGCCGCTTATTTCCATGAACCGATGCAGCGGCAGGGAATCGCGGGCGGCCCGGTCGCGCAAATCGCGCACCAGCCCGCGCAAGGCGTCGCTGGTATGGGAAAACCGCATGACGCCAAGCGCCTGGGGCGCGGCCAGTTCCTCGTTGAAATGAACCTCGCCGACGCTGACGAGTTGACCGTCTCCGGTAACGAGCGGGGATGTGAGCATGATGCCTCCGAAAGATGGCGTGGTTGCGGCGGAGGGAATACGGACCTCCCTTATAGGCCAAGCGCCTTCGCGGGGAAAGCCCCGTCCGCGCCCCCGCTTGCCCATCCGGCTTGACGTTGATAATGAAATGCAAAGAACATTGGCCGGTTCGGCCGCAAACCTTCACGACCCAGGCCGGCGGCACGCCCGGCCAGGTGACGGCCCATGCCATTACGTTCCCTTGCCGACCTGCAGCCGGGCATGGTCCTGGCGGCAGATGCCGAAAGCCCCGACGGCAATCACCGCCTGACCGGCGGCACCTCCCTGACGGAAACGCACATCCGCATGCTGCGCGGCTGGCACCTCCGGGAAATCGAGGTGGAAGCCCCGCCCCCGCCTCAGGACGCGCCGACGGATGACGCGCCCGAGGATGCCGCGCAAGCCGTCCTGTCCCGGTTCGTCCATCTGCCCGGGGACAACCCCTTCGTGATCGAGTTGCGCCGCCAGGCCCTGGCCCGGGCGGACACCCGCGTCCCGCCCAAGGCCTGTCGGCCGGCGCGCCGCAAACCCGATGCCCCGGCCGGCGTGCCCGCGCCGGAAAAAATCCTCACCGGCGATCCGGTCCTCGTCTCGCTGCCCGAAGTCTTCATGCGCATCCGGGAAGTCCTCAGCGACCCCTCCTCCACCATCGAAGAGGCGGCGGCGGTCATCGGCAAGGACCCGAGCCTGACGGCCAAGCTCTTAAAGCTCGTCAACAGCGCCTTTTACGCCCGCACCCTGCGCGTCTCCGGCTCTCTGCCCCCCGCCTCCGTCGACACCCTGACAAGGGCGGTCATGCTGCTTGGGCTCAACCAGCTTTCCACCCTGGCCATGGGCGTTTCCGTGCTGCCGCTTTTCCGGGACATTCCGCCGGACTGCGTGGATCTGCGCCAATTCTGGCAGCACAGCATCGGCGTCGGCCTCGTGGCCAAAATCCTGTCCGCCCGCCTGGGCGACCCCAGCCCGGAACGTTATTTCGTGGCCGGGCTGCTCCACGACATCGGCCGGCTGGTGCTCTACAAGCGCATTCCCGACGTATCCGGAGAGGCGTTGGCCCGGGCCGCCGAATCGAACAGGCATCTGGTCGTGGTGGAACGCGAGACCTTCGGCTTCGACCACGCGGAACTTGGCGGCATGCTGTTGCGCAAATGGCGCTTCCCCGAAAGCCTGGAACAGACCGTCTGGCGGCACCACGACCCCATGGCCGCGGACGTGCCCCTGGAACCGGCCATCATCAACGTGGCCGACATGGTGGCTGTGGCCACCCTGGCCGGCGGCAGCGGCGAACGCCTCATCCCCGAGTTCATTCCGCAAGCCTGGCGACTGGCCGCGATTTCCCCCTCCGACCTGCCCGAAATCGTGGCCATGGCCGAAAGCCACCTCGAGGTCGTCTGCGCCATGTTCGCCTGAGCGCCGCCTAGCGTCGAAAACGACGAGAAAGTCCTGGACATGCACCAGGTTCCGACATATTTGTAAAACATCTTCCGTCCCACCGCATTCCTCCCTGCCTTTCCACCATAGCACCAGCGAGAAACGTATGGACAATCACGCGCAAAATCTCCTCGTGCATTTTCGACGTGCCGAGGAAATCAAGGCCGAATCCCTCTCCTACAAATCCTTTAACCTCTCCCCGCTCCAACTGCTCGATCTGGAGCTCCTGCTGTCGCGGGCCTACTACCCGCTGACGGGATATCTCGGAAAGGACGACTTCGAAGCGGTACTGGCCTCCATGCGCCTGGCCGACGGCACACCCTGGCCCATGCCGGTGAGCCTCGACGTGCCCGGCCCCCTCGGCGAAAGCCTCGAATCCGGGGACAAGCTGGCCCTGCGCGACCAGGAAGGCTTCATGCTGGCCGCCATGACCGTCGCCGAGGTCTGGCCGGCCGACCCCGAAGGCGAGGCCCGGGCCATTTTCGCCGTCCAGGATATCGCGTCCCATCCGGGAGCCCGCGCCCATGTCCGGCGCACAGGCGCGTACCGGGTGGCCGGCCCCGTGGTCGGCCTGTCCCTGCCGCCCCATGTCGATTTTCCCGAGATGCGCCGCAGCCCGGCCGAAGTCCAGGCCGTCCTGCAGCAACGCGGCTGGCGCAAGGTTCTCGGCTACCAGACGGGCTCCCTGCTCCACTGCCGCCAGAGGGCCATGCTCCGTCAGGCCGCCATGGACGCCGGGGCAAGCGTCCTGCTGCTGCGGGCGGTGGGCGACGCCATGGCCGAAGGCGCGGCCCACTTCGCCGGCATCCGCTGCGCCCGCATCTTCGCCGACGCCTTCCCCAAAAACATGCTGCTTTTAAACCTGCTGCCCCTGCCCCTGCGCACGGCCGGCCCCCGGCAGGCCCTGTTCGAGGCGCTGATCCAGAAAAACCACGGCTGCACCCACGCCCTCATCGGAGGCCGCCACGCCGACCCCATGCCCCCGGAGGCCGAGCCGCTCTATCCCGCCGGGCAGGCCCAACGCTTGGTGGCCGACTTCGCCGACGAAACCGGCATCGCCATGATTCCGGAAACCTGCATGGATTACGTGGAGGAAAAGGCCCAGTATATGCCCCGCGCCCAGGTCGGGCCGGAAATGACCGTCAAAACCATCGACGCCGCGGAATTCCGCCGCCGGCTGGAATTCGACCTGGATATCCCGGACTGGTTCACCATGCCCGAGGTGACAGCCGAACTGCGCGCCGTCTTTCCCCCACGGTCCCGGCAGGGCTTCACCCTCTTCATGACCGGCCTCTCCGGAGCCGGAAAATCCACCCTGGCCAAAATCCTCTACGTCAAGTTCATGGAACTGCGCACCCGGCCCGTCACCCTGCTCGACGGCGACATCGTGCGCCGCCACCTCTCCAGCGAACTGACCTTCACCAAGGAACACCGCAACCTCAACATCGCCCGCATCGGCTTCGTGGCCAGCGAAATCACCAAAAACGGCGGCATCGCCATCTGCGCCCCCATCGCCCCCTACGCAAGCTCGCGCAACGAAGCCCGCAGCCTCGTCGCGCCCCACGGCGGATTTGTCGAAATCCACATGGCCACCCCGCTTGCCGTCTGCGAACAACGCGACCGCAAAGGCCTCTACGCCAAGGCCCGGGCCGGCATCGTCAAAGGCGTCACCGGCATCGACGACCCCTATGAAATCCCCGAACACCCGGAAATCACCCTCGACACCACCAGCCTCGCCCCCGGCGAAGCCGCCCAGGAAGTGCTGCTCTACCTCGAACGCGAAGGCTACCTCGCGTAGGCGCGGGCGCAGGCATGAGGTAGAGGTAGGAGCAGAGGCAGGAGCTGGCTGGGGCTCTGCCCCAGACCCCGCCGGGAGGCCATGGGCCCCCCGGGCCCCCCTTCCGGTGTGCTTTGGTTGGGCGAGGGAGGCGTTGGCTGGCGGGAGGGCGGAGAGTGGAGAAGATGGGGGCGGAATTTGTCGGGACGCTGCCGCCGCTTCGCGGCAGGCTCGTCCCGGGCAAATTCCGCCCCCACCGCGCCGGTCGCCCCTTTGGGGCGACATTCAGAAAAAAGTTCTTCTTGAAATGCGGCGCTTCGCCGCTGGCGTGGTTGTTGCGGCAATCGCGTCCGGCGTCGAGGCGCGAAAGCGCCTCATGTCGCCGGGCCGATTGCCGCAACAATTACCCGATCGTCCGCCAACCCGCGAAGTCCCGCTCGATCAAAGCGTAAAGGGGGGTCCGGGGGGCCCATGGCCTCCCGGCGGAGGGGGTTCGGGGGAGGCAGCGCCTCCCCCGACCGAAAAACGCGCCTAGTTCAACTTACTACGACGTCCGTGTGTGCGCTGGTATTCCGCGGCCTTGCGGCGTCCTTCCTGGCGTCGTTTTTCCTCGGCCGTAGTCAGGCGGCGGCAGACTTCGGCGGCCAGGTCGCTGCCGTCCTTGCCGGGCGGCAGGTCGCAGGCGGCCAGGTCTTCGGCCATCTGTTTTTCCATGCGTTCGGATTCGAGAAACATCACGTAGGCCAGGGCCAGGGCGGCCTCGTTTTCCTCGCTCTCGTCGCAGAGAATTTCGAGCTGGGGCAGGGGCACGGTTTCGAAAAGCCGGTCCACGAACATGCCGATCCACTTTTCCGTTAGTTGCGGCAGCAGGCGGGGCGTTTTTTCGGCCAGGACCCGGGCCGCCTCGGGCCCGAGGTCGGGCCGGGCCAGGTTGACGAAGGCGGACAGGGCTTCGGCGCGGCCGACGTCGTCGGTCCTGGCCACGCGGCGAAGGAGCGCCACGCGGGCTTTTTCCCGCAGACCGGCGGCGGCATTATCGGATGTTGTTGTCATGGGGCCTCCTTGTCCACATCGGACTCACCGGGCGGCAGCACGTCGATGACGCGACCGGGCAGGGCCTTTTGGTCGCACACGGTCCGGCCATCGGCGGTGATATGCTTTTGGCCGTCGACGATGACGATGCCCGTGCGTTCGAGGACCTCGCGGCGGAAGGCGTATTCCTCCTGCATGCGCCGGGTTTTGTAAAGAAACCACATGCGCACGAGGTAGCTTAGGCACCAGGCTGCCACGAGTCCGAGCATGACCCACGGCGCGATGACCTCCACGTGGTCGCCGATGCGCAGGAGCATCTGGATGACCGCGTCGAGGTAATAGAGCGCCACGCCGAGGAGCATCAGGCCGCCGAGCAGGATGATGGTGGGCAGGCCGCGCGACAGGCTGATGATTTTCCGCAGCCGTTCGGGCATATAGCGCAGGTGTTCCTCGTCCATGGCCGGATCGCCCTTGAAGAAGCGGTTGAAGCCCTGGCCGATGATGTTGACCACGAGCATGATGGCCGCCGGAGCGAGGATCAGGGCCACGCCGTAGGGAATCCAGGGGAAGCGGAACTGGGTCGTGCCGTCCGGGAGCTTGTGGGAGTTGATGATGCCGTAGCACACGGCCGCGATGGTGACGGCGAATTCCACCAGGATGACCCCGATGGAGAGGAAGGTCAGCAGGTTCTTTTTTTCCCTGTCGGACAGGGTCATGCCGAAGCCGCCCAGGCTGGCTGCGCCGCCCTTGGCTTCGGTCGCGTCGTTGTCTTGCGGGTTATCCATAGGAGGGTCTCTTCTGCCTTGCCGAGTGAGCGGTCCGTCGGGCCATGACCGAAACCGTCCCATTCCCAACGGTTGCGGGGACGGCGGCACGACGGGGACGAGGTTACGGGAAAAACCGTGGTGGGAACGGTTCCGGGCCGGCCGCGTCATCGAAGCCGCGCGGTTTGCGCCGCTTCACGCCCGACGCCGCAACGCACAAGCGCCCCGGAACATTACGCCAGCCGGGACGCCAATCGGGGCACCTCCAGGCGAGGTCTCCGCACCACGCGGTGTTCGTAGTATGCAGCATCCCAGCCACGCCATCAGGTAAGGGTTAACCGTCGAGATGGCAAGTCCCCCGGGGGCAAACCCAGGGCTGTGCCTCCTTTTTCAGAGCCGCTCGGGGGGGGATTCGGAACGGCTTTCCGCAGCGACGCATGGGACGTCGCGGACAGGTCGTCGTTTCCCCCGGGTTCCATCATGAAATTCTCTTCACGTTTCCGGCACGCGCCCCCCTCCGGGCACCCGCATGCGGGACCTTCCCCAGGCCGACTCGCCAACCGCTGTTTCCGCTCTCGCCGGCCGCGTCCGGGATTGCCGGCGCGCCGGCCTTGGGCTAACGTCCGATTATGTCCCGACCCTCCGCTCCGGCTGGCGAGCACGCCCCCGGTCCCTGGCGTTTTATCGCCCTGGCCGATTACGCCCGTCCCCATGGGCCGACCACGGCCACGGTGCGGCGGGAGCTTCGGTCCATCTTCCACGGTTTTCTCGGCCGCCCCCGGCAGGTCGAGCCCTTTTCCGGACCGGAAAAGCTCTACCCGCCGCCGACCCGCCTCACCGACGCCATCTCCCCGTCCCTGCGGCCGGATCTGGCCGCCGAAGACCTGCTCCCCACCTGCACCGTGGCCATGGAGCACCCTTCCGACAACGTGCTGGTGGTGGATCCGCCGGGTGGCGCGGGCATCACCGCCCTGGCCCTGGCCGCCAGGCGTTGCGACATGCCGATCCTCGCCCCGCCCACACCCGAGGCAATCCTGGCCGGGGGCGGGGAATGGCTGTCGCGCCTGGACAGCCACCGGGGAGGGCCGGTGTGCATTCCCCGGCTGGAACGGCTCTTTTTGCGCCACGCCGACGGGTTGACGCTGCTGCGCCGGCTTGGCGCGCGGCTTGCCGCCGGCGGCCGCGCGGTTTTTTGCGGCTGCGGCTCGTTCGCCTGGGCCTACCTGCGCCGCGCCACGGACCTGGAGGCGTTTTTCCCCAAGCCGCTGACCCTGGCGCCATTCGACGGCCAGGCCCTTGGCCGCTGGCTCGCCACCGCCCCGGCCCTGACCGGCCATGTGACGGTGCTCCAGTCCGACACCGGCGCACCGGTCCTGCCGGAGGCCGACGACCCTGACGCGCCGACCTCGGATTTTCTCAAGAACCTGGCTTTTTACGTCCTGGGCCAGCCGGGCGCGGCCCTGGCCTTTTGGCGGCGAAACATCCTTTTCGGCGCCGATCCCCTGGCCCTGCGACATCCGCAACTTGACCCGGACCCCATGGCTCGCCCGCTGTGGGTGCGCCCCTTCGCCCAGACCACCGCGTCGGAAGTGCCGGGCAAGGCCCGACGCGAAACGGTGTTCATCGTGTCCGCCCTGCTTGTCCACGGCGGACTGACGCCGGACTGGCTGGCCCGGCTGCTGCCGCTTCTGGCCGACGCCATACCGGGTGTTTTGGCCCGATTGCGCCGGGCGGGCATCATTGCCGCCACGGCCGGCCGCTGCCGCGTGACGCCCGTGGCCCTGCCCGCCTGCCGCCGGCTGCTTGCCGAGCAGGGCTACCTGGCCGACGACGCGTAAGGACCGCCATGGACCAGATACGAGAGCACGCCCTGTCCATCCTGCGCGACCTGGACTCCATCAACTACCTGGCCATTGCAGCCGTTCTCTGCAGCGCCTGGATTCTCAAAAAGCTGGTCGACATCGCCATCCCCTGGGTGACCGGCCGCCTGGCCCCGGGGTGGCGACTGCGGCTTTTGCCCCTGATCCCGTTCCTGCGGCTGGTCATCATCCTCGGCAGCGCCCTGCTCATCCTCCCCATGGTCGTTCGCCCCACGGCCGCCAACCTGATCGCCCTGGCCTCGATATTCGGCATCGTGCTCGGCTTCGCGTTCAAGGAATACGCCACCAACCTGCTGGCCGGGGTGGTGGTCGTTTTCGAAAAACCGTACCGGCCGGGCGATTTCGTGCGCATCGGCGACGCCTACGGCGAGGTGCTGGCCGTCAACCACCGCAGCCTGCGCCTCGTCACCCCCGACGACACCGTGGTGACCATCCCCCACGGCGTCATTTGGAAGGACCCGGTCTATAACGCCAACGACGGCAAACGCACGCTCCTGTGCGTGGCCACCTGGCGCCTCGTGCCGGAGCACGACAGCGTCCGGGCCAGGGAGATCCTGCGCGATACGGCCCTTTCCAGCCCCTTTCTCGACTGTGACCGCCCGGTGTCCGTGATCGTGGCGGAAACCCCGCTCGGCACCCGCTATGCGCTCAAGGCCTATCCCGTGGACTCCCGCGACCAGTTCGACTTCCTCACCGACTTAAGCGTCCGGGGCAAGGCCGCCCTGCTCGCCGCCGGCTTCACGTGTGCCACGGCTGACACCGCCATCGCCCAGGCCGGGAACACCGGTTTGCCCCCCGCTTGAATTCATTCGGCTTTATGCTATCATTTGGTCCTCGCAACTGAGCAGCCGGCCGATCGTACGGTTGGCGAAGGATTTCAGGACACGCGTATGAGCGCAAGCGGGCCGGATCAGGCCAAATCTTCCCTGTCCGTGCTGGTGGTGGATGACAACGACGTCAACCAACTCTACATGCTGCATCTGTTGCGCAGGCTCGGCCACGTCCCGGCCGCGGCCTGCGACGGACGGCAGGCGCTCTCCATCCTGGCTTCCCAGCGTTTCGACATCATTCTCATGGATATCCAGTTGCCGGACACCAACGGCCTAGAACTGACCCGGATCATCCGCGACGGCAAGGCCGGAACCGTCAATGCGCCGAACATCCCCATTCTGGCCACCACCGCCTTTGCCATGCGGGACGACCGTGCCCGGTGCCTGGACGCGGGCATGAACGACCACCTGCCCAAACCCCTGCACGCCGACGATCTGCGCCAGGCCCTCGATCGCTGGGCATCCATGCCCCAGGGCAAAGGGACCGGCCCGCAAGCCGCCTTCGACCTGACCGCCTTCATCCGCGAAAGCCGGCGGGAATTCGCCACGGAAATGCTGACGCTTTTTCTGGAACTGGCCGAGTCCCGGCGATGCGCCCTGCGCCAGGCCCTGGAGAGCGGCAACCTGGAAGCCGCCGTGGCCGCGTCCCATGATCTGGCCGGCATGGCCGGCCCCATACGGGCCAATCAGCTGCTCAAGAGCATGAAAGCGGTCCAGGAAGCCTGCCTGATGGGCGATCTGGATACCTGCCGCGCCCGCTACAGCCTGGCCGACAGCGAGCTGGCCACCGTGCTCGGGGTCGTGCGCGCCCACCCCTACGTCACCGCCAAGGATTCCTAAGCCCCCCATTGCGACCAGCCTCCCCCTTCCCTGCGCCGTTTTCTGTCTTATTCCAGGGTATGGAACCTGCGGCGTAGGAATTTACCGCCCAACGGAATGCCGCCAAGGAGGTCGCCATGCCCCTCCGAAAATACATGTTGCCCATACGGTCCCGGACCGCCGCCCTGGCCCTGGGCCTTTTGGCATTGCTTTTTTCCGCCGTCTCCGTCTTCGGAGCCGGCCAAACCGCAACCAGGACAGAAACCGCCATGACCAGCCACAACGATGCCACGCAACACGTGGCGACCCTTGCCGGCGGCTGCTTCTGGTGCGTGGAATCGGACCTGGAAAAGCTCCCCGGCGTCCTGGACGTCGTTTCGGGCTATACCGGCGGGGAGGAGCCCCACCCCGACTACGAACAGGTCTCCTCCGGCCGCACCGGCCACTACGAGGCCGTCCAGGTCTTTTACGATCCCGCGCGCGTAAGCTACCGCCAGATTCTCGACGCATTTTTGCGCCACATCGATCCCACCGACCCGGACGGCCAGTTCGCCGACCGGGGCCGGCAATACCGCACAGCCATTTTCTACCACACCGAGGCCCAAAAAAAGGAAGCCGAAGCAGCCCTGGCCGACCTGGCCGCCACGGGCCGTTTCGACAAGCCGCTGACCACGGCCGTCTTGCCTTTTACCTTCTTCACCAACGCCGAGGCCTACCACCAGAACTATTACAAGACCCACAAGCTCCAGTACCAGACCTACCGGCGCTTTTCCGGCCGCGACCAGTTTCTGGCCCAGGTCTGGGATAAAAAGCCCGACGCGCCGGAACCGAAGGCCAACGGCGACTGGCGGCAGTTCAAGAAGCCCGACGCCGCCGCCCTGCAAAAGCGCCTGACGCCCCTGCAGTTCGAGGTCACCCAAAACGAAGGCACGGAACGGCCTTTCGACAATGCCTACTGGAACAACAAGGCCCCCGGCATCTACGTGGACGTCGTGTCCGGCGAGCCGCTCTTCAGCTCCCGCGACAAGTACGATTCGGGCACGGGCTGGCCGAGCTTCACCCGGCCGCTGGTCCCGGACAACATCGTCACGCGCGAGGACAAACGCCTTTTCACCACGCGCACCGAAGTGCGCAGCCGCCACGGCGATTCGCACCTGGGCCACGTCTTCAAGGACGGCCCCGCGCCGACCGGCCTTCGCTACTGCATGAATTCCGCCGCCCTGCGCTTCATTCCCGCCAAGGACATGGCGGCCGACGGCTACGGCGCATTCGAAAAGGACGTGCAGTAACCCGCCACCGCCTCCGCCTTTCCCCAAACGTCCCGGAACGGCCCCCGCCGCTTCGGGACGTTTTCCGTCAGCCCTGCCGTCGCATGTGAAACAGGGAACAATCCACTGGCTAACCCAGGCCGGTTGCGCTACGGTTTACCGAGCAGTTGCGACTGCAACGCCGCGCGGCCGGGACCGGCGGCAACCGCCATCGGCCCCCAGGCGGGGAGGGAGACGGTCGTGAGAGCACCCGGGGCGACATTCGCGGCCATAAGCGTCAAGCATAAGCTGCTGGCGCTTTTCGGCTGCATTCTGGCGGGCTTCCTGCTGGTCTTTACTGTTGACCATCTGGAAACCCGTCTTACCGAGCGCACCCTGGAGCTGGAACGTCTGGCCGTGTCCGCCAAGATCGCGGTGCTCGGCATGCGGCGCCAGGAAAAGAACTACTTCCTGCGCCACGACCAGGAATCCCTGGCCGCCGTGCGCCGCAATCAGCAAACGGCCATCCGGGACGTGGAAGCCATCCGCGGACTCGACCCGGCCCATGCCGCCTCCTGCGACGCGGCCCTGCACCTGTTGCGCGACTATCTGACCAGCTTCCACGCCATGACCGGCAATCCCGACGCCACGGGCGTCGATACGCCGGCCACGCTTTTTCTGGATCGCTCCCTGGACCTGGAGCACCTGGAACGCGCCGACCCGGCGCTCGCCGGCGGCCTCGCCCGGCTGCGTCTGCTGGAAAAGCGCTGGCTCGTCTCGGGTACCGGGGTGCCGTTGCAGGGCCTGGAGACGGCAGTGGACGAGCTGACCGCCAAGGCCCGGGACAACGGCCCGGCCGGCGAGGCCGCCGCCACCGCGCTTGCGCGCTACCGCGAAGCCCTGGCCACCTATGCCGGCCGCCTGGAACAGGTCGGCTCCACCACCACCGCCTTCGTAGCCGCCGCCCGGGCCCTCGAACCCATGACCGAGGCGCTCGAGCAGCACTATGAAACCCACCGCCGGGACATCGTGCGGCAATCCGCCCTGATCGGCTGGAGCATCCAGGGCGCGGTCCTTATCCTGGTGGGCCTGGCCGCCTGGGCCGTGTTCCGGTCCGTGGCCATGCCGCTTGCCGCCATCGGCGAACATGCCCGCCGGGTGGCCCGGGGCGAGGCGTCCGACCTGAATCCGACCGCGTTCACAGGGGAATTTCACGCCCTGGCCGAGGACATCGGCCGCATGGAAACCCATCTGCTCGCCACCATTCTCGATCTGGCCCGCAAGGAGCGCGAGGCAGCCGAAGAGGCCAGGCGCGCCCGGGAGGCCTGCCAGCGCGCCGAGGATCTCGGCCGGGTCAAGGCCAATTTCTTAAGCCTCGTCTCCCACGAGCTCAAAACGCCGCTGACATCCATGGTCGGCTTCGCCCAGGTCATGCGCAAACGCCTGGAACGCGGCCGCCCCCTGCCCCAGGCCGTAGCCGGCCGGCCGGAACTCGACGCCGAGCTGGCCCGGTTTCGCGAGAACCTGGACATCATGCTCGGCGAGGGACGACGGCTGGCCCAGATGATCGACAACGTGCTGGAGCTGTCCTCTCTGGAAGCCGGGGAAACGCCGCTCGCCATAGGTTTGGTCCACGCGGCCGAAGTCGTGGAGCGGGCCGTTTCACCCTTCGCCGGGGCCATCGCGGAAAAGGGGCTGCAGTACGCCAGCGAGATCCCTATCAACCTGCCGCCGCTTCGCTGCGACCGTGAACGCCTCGTCTACGTGCTGCGCCATCTTTTTTCCAACGCCGTCAAGTTCACCGACTCCGGGCACATCGCCTGCCGGGTGACGCGCGAAGGGCCCATGGCCGTCATCAGCGTGGAGGACAGCGGCCCCGGCATTCCCCCGGAAAAGCGCGAGGCGGTTTTCGAAAAATTTCTCCAGCTCGGCGACAATCTCACCGGCAAGATGCCGGGGCTCGGCATCGGCCTGGCGGCAGCGCGGGCCGTGGTCGAGTACCACGGAGGCTCCATCCGAATCTCCGGCGAACCCGGAAAAGGCAGTACGGTATCCGTCACCGTACCGCTGGCCGAAGCCGCGTAAGCGACTCCGCTTTCCATCGCGGCGGGCCTGGGCTATTTTCGTCCCAGGCGGCATAACCAGCGAGGCGTCCGTATGATACAGGATCAACTCAGCAAATTACGCCTGAAACTCATCGCCATAACATTGGCGTTCTCGTTTATTCCCCTCTTCAGTCTCGGCCTCGTCCTCTACGATCGCTTTTATGTGACCTACACCGACAAGGTCTACGACAATTTAAGCAACCTGGTGGAGAACAAGAAGGTCACCATCGACCTTTTTCTGGCCGAACGCGTGGCCCAGCTCTCCAATCTGGCCCAGACCGAATCCTACCGCGACCTGTCCCAGGAAGACTACCTGGAGCACATCTTCAGCGTGCTCCAGCTGCACAGCAAATCCTTCCTCGATTTGCAGGTCATCGACCAGAACGGCATCTGCGTCTCCTACATCGGCCCCTACAAGCTGCTCGGCGTCAATTACGGCCACGAAGAGTGGTTCAAAAAGGTCATGGCCAAGGGCATTCACGTCAGCGATGTCTTTCTGGGCTTTCGCAAATACCCCCACTTCAACATCGCCGTCAGCCGCCGCGAAGGCAACCGGACCTGGGTGCTGCGGGCGGCCATCGACTCGGACATTTTCGATTCGCTGGTGCGCAGCATCCATCTGGGCAAATCCGGCGACGCCTTTCTGCTCTCCGCCGACCACGTGTTCCAGACCAAGCCGCGCTTCGACCACGCCATGTTCGACACCCTCGATTTTCCGGACATTCCCCGCTTCGCCGGCACCCGCGTGAGCAGCCTGAACATCGACGGCCAGACCTCGCTTTTCGCCATGACCTGGCTCAACCACAAGGACTGGCTGCTGGTGATCAAGGACGATCCCCGCGAGGAGCTTTTGCCCGTGACCCGGGCGCGCTGGCTGCTCGTCCTGCTTCTGGCCGGCGGCACGCTGCTCATCATCGGCGGGGCGGTGCTGGTGGCCGGCGGCACGGTCAAGGCGCTGATTTCGGCCGAGCGGGAAAAAGCGGCCCTCGACGCGTCGCTGACCCAGTCGAGCAAAATGGCCGCCCTGGGCAAGCTGGCCGCCGGCGTGGCCCACGAGGTCAACAACCCCCTGGCCATCATCATGGAAAAGGCCGGCTGGATGCGCGACCTCCTAAGCGAGGAGGACATCAAGGCCAGCCCCAACTTCCAGGAATTCGCCGACGCCGTGAGCAAGATCGAATTCCACGTGCGCCGGGCCAAGGACGTCACCCACCGCCTGCTCGGCTTCGCCCGCCGCATGGAGCCCACCCAGGAGGACATCGACGTCAACCTGCTCTTGAACCAGACCCGCTCGTTTCTGGAAAACGAGGCCAGTTTCCGGGGCATCGCCTTTGTCAGCAACTACCAAAGCGACCTGCCCCGCATCGAATCCGACACCTCCCAGCTCCAGCAGGTCTTCCTCAACATCATGGACAACGCCATAGACGCCATCGATAAAAACGGGACCATCACCGTGACCACGCGGTCCCTGCCCGAATCCGGCGAGGTGGACATCGCCATCGCCGACACCGGCAAGGGCATCGGCAAGGAAGCCCTGGAAAAGATCTTCGACCCCTTCTTCACCACCAAGAAGGTCGGCGAGGGAACCGGGCTCGGGCTCACTATCAGCTACAGCATCATCGAGAAACTGGGCGGCCATATCCATGTGACCAGCGAGGAAGGCCAGGGCACCACCTTCCACATCACGCTGCCGCTGCACGCCTGAGGCCGTGTTTTTAAAAGGCATTGGTTAAAAAAAACGATGGATTCCAATGGCGGCTGTTCCCTGAAAACGCCGAGCGCACCGCGCCGTGGGAAGGAACTGTAAGCGCGGCAGGGGAGGAACGGATGGGACTTCGCGTACTGGCCGTGGACGACGAGGCCGATTTCATCGAAACCCTGGTCAAACGCTTCACCTATCGCCAGATTCCGGTCACCGCCGCCGCAAGCGGCGCCCAGGCCCTGGAGCTGATGGAAAGCCAGGACTTCGATGTGGTCATCCTCGACATGCGCATGCCGGGCATGGACGGGATGACGGTGCTTCGGGAAATAAAAAAACGCCATCCCCTGGTCGAGGTCATTATCCTGACCGGCCACGCCTCGGTGGAGGCCGGCATGGAAGGGATGTCGCTCGGGGCTTACGATTACGTGCTCAAGCCCGTGGACTTCGAGGAACTGCTGGGAAAGGCCCGCAAAGCCTATGAACGCAAAAACCTCACCGAAGCCCGTACCCGGCAGGGTTGACCCGGGCGCGTTCGCGCCCCTTTGGCCCTACACCGTGCTGTCCCCTGCCCTGGCCGGCGCGGCGGTGGTGGCCACCTTGGCCACACCCCCGGCCGTGGACGTCGCCCTGGCCCTTTTCGCCGGCGCCGTGTGCATCGGCTCGGCCCTGATGCTGGCCCGGCGCACCCGCCGCCACGAACACGAACTGCGCGAAATGGACCTGCGCCTGCTCCAGTCCCAAAAGCTCGCCTCGATAGGCGAACTGTCCTCGGGCATAGCCCACGAGATCAACAATCCGCTGGCCATCATCACCCAGGAGCTCGACCTGGCCCGGGAGCTTCTGGCCGGCGGGCCCTGCCTCGCCGAGGCGGATCTGGTCGACGCCCGCGACAGCCTGCGCGAAATCGCCAGCCAGGTGGACCGTTGCCGCCAGATCACCCACAAGCTTCTCAATTTCGCCCGCAAGATGGACCCCGTGCTCCAGGAAGAGGCCCTGGACCGGGTCATCGAGGACATGGCGCTTTTGGTCGAACGCGAGGCCCGGGGCCGGGACGTGGTCATCGTGCGCGACTACTCGGCCGATCTGCCGCCGGTGCGCACCGACGTGCCGCTCCTGCGACAGGTGATTTTGAACCTCCTGACCAATGCCCTGCACGCCACGCCGAAAGGCGGCTCCATCACCCTGTCCACGCGACGCGAAGGGAAATGGGCCGTCGTCGCCGTGCGCGATACCGGCAGCGGCATCGCCCCGGCAAACATGGACAAGATCTTCGATCCCTTTTTCACCACCAAACAACCCGGCCAGGGCACGGGACTGGGCCTGTCGCTCTCCCACGGCATCGTGGCGCGCCTTGGCGGAACGCTCGCCGCCGCAAGCCCGCCCGGAGAAGGCGCGACCTTCACCGTGACCCTGCCCCTGTAACGCTACGTCCCCCCAAAAAACGGAGCCCCCCAATGGCCGACCCCATCCGTGTGCTCATTGTGGACGACGAGGAACGCTTTCGCGAAACCCTGGCCAAGCTGCTCTCGCGCCACGGCTTTTCCGTGCGCGCCGCCGGCGGCGGCGAAGCGGCGCTCGCCCTTCTGGGCCAATCCCCCTGCGACGTGATCGTGCTGGACGTGAAGATGCCCGGACTCTCGGGCGAAGAAGCCCTGCCGCTTTTGCGCCAGGCCTGCCCCGAAGCCGAAGTGCTGGTGCTCACCGGCCATGCCTCGGTCGACATCGCCTCGGCCATGATCGCCGGCGGCGCGGCCGATTACCTGCTCAAACCCTGCCCCACCGAGGAACTCGAAGGCGCCATCCGGGCCGTCTATGACCGCCGCCAGGCAACCAGGCCATTATAATAGATGGAGGGAGGGAGAGGGAAGAAATGCCTCCGGCGGCCAGGGGGAAACTTTTTAAAAAAAGTTTCCCCCTGGACCCCCTTCAAAAACTTTCAAAGGGGGGGGCATAACTCCCAGGAAAAGAGGGATATTCTTCAGTGCCGTGAGATGGTGGGAGGCTTGTCCTGAACGAGGGCAGGAAGGCGTCGTTTCTGGCGAAGGGATGTTCGTGCGGGGGGCGCGTTTGCCGACAAACCGCAGCCGATGTCTTGCGTGCAGGGACATTCGCCATTCGGTCCTGACGCGCGGCCGAGGCGACTGGACGGCTTCCGGAGATGGGACGCGCGGCCGGGACAACAGGATGGCGTCCTAGCGATGGGGACGCGCGGCCGGGGAATAGAACGGCTTCCAGTGATGGGGACACGTGGCCGGGGCAAGAGGACGGCTGCCGGAGATGGGACGCGTGACCAGGGCCGACGGGGGCGGGCAGGTCGGACGCGAAGGCGTATTCTTCAAATATGCGCCGCACGCGGCTGCCCTGCCCGCCCCCGCCGACCACCCAACCAATCAAATCAAGTCATCGGCCAATCGAGCGACCAACCCAATCAACCCAATCGGAAAAGACTTAAACCTATTCGTCCTTGAGCGAACGGGTCATCAGCTCGTAGACGGCCTCGGACGGGTCCTTGTCTTTATATAAGATGGCATAGACCTGCTCGCTCAGCGGCATGTCGATGCCGAGCTTGCCGCACAGGGCATGGACCGCCTCGGTGGTCTTGACGCCCTCGGCCACCATCTTCATCTCGGCCAGGATGTCGAGGAGTTTTTGGCCCTTGGCCAGGCGCAGGCCGACCTGCCGGTTGCGGGACAGGTCGCCGGTGCAGGTGAGCACCAGATCGCCCATGCCCGAAAGCCCCATGAAGGTCTGCCGCTCGCCGCCCATGGCCTTGCCGAGCCGGCTCATTTCGCTAAGCCCCCGCGTGATGAGCGCCGCCCGGGCATTGCCGCCGAACCCCAGCCCGTCGGCCACGCCGGCGGCGATGGCGATGATGTTCTTGATCGCCCCGCCAAGTTCCACCCCGCGCACGTCCGTGGAGGTGTAGACCCGGAAATAGGACGTGGACAGCGCCTCCTGCACCTCTTTGGCCGCCTTTTTGTCCTTGCAGGCAAGCGTCACGGCCGTCGGCATTTCGCGGATGACCTCGTAGGCGAAAGACGGCCCCGAAAGCATGGCGAAACGGGGCTTGACCGCCGCCAGGGCGTCCTCGCACACCTGGGACATGGTCATGAGGCTGTCGAGCTCGATGCCCTTGCTCGCGCAGATGATCACTGCGCCCTTGGGCAGGTACTTGAGATAGCGCTGGTAGGCATTGCGGATGAACTGGCAGGGGACGGCGAAAACGAAGTGCTTGACCCCGTCGGATACGGCCGCCGCGTCGGTGCTGACCTCGAGGTTGTCGGCCAGTTTGCGGCCGGGCAGATACCAGGAATTCTCCCGGGTGGTGCGGATCTCGCTCATGACCGCCTGTTCGCGCACCCAAAGCCGGGCATCGTGGCCCTTTTTCGCCAGCAGGTCGGCCAGGGTGGTGCCCCAGCTGCCGCCGCCCAACACCGCTATCTTCATGAAATGCGCCTCCGACGGGTACGCCCCCGGGCGTCGCGCCTGTCGCGCGCGCCCCTGGCCGGCCCCCCCCGTTTCATAATCGCCGATCGTCCGCCCAAGGTCCGAAATATGCCCCCAGGCGCGACGCCGCGTGGAGTTGCCTCTAGCATACAAAGCCGGTAGAGACAAAGGCTTTCCAACGACGCAAGCGGGAGCGGCCATGACCACGAAAGCGGCGAAAACCGAACTGACGGACACCGACAGGGAAATTCTCAAACGGGTGCAGGGCAGCCTGCCCGACTCGGCCACGCCCTATGCCGACATTGCCGCGGCCGCGGGCACGGACGAAGCCCATGTCATCGCCCTGCTCTCCCGCATGACCGCGTCCGGGGAGATCCGGCGGTTCGGGGCCACGCTCAAGCACCAGAAAGCCGGGTTCGGGGCCAACGTCATGGTGGCCTGGTACGTGTCCGAGGAAGACGTGGACCGCATGGGCGCCATCATGTCCAAGCGTCCGGAAATCAGCCACTGCTACCACCGGATCAACTGCCTGGACTGGCCGTACAATCTTTACACCATGATCCACGGCCGCAACCAGGACGATTGCCAGGCCGTGGTCGAGGCGCTTTGCCGCGAGACGGGCCTCGACGACTACGCCATGCTTTTCAGCCTCAAGGAACTCAAGAAAGTCAGTATGCGCTATTTCTAGCCCGGCGAGGCTGCCAGGTATGCGGAAATACCCTTAGAACTTCTCTGCTGGTCGGCGGGGGCGGGCAGGTCGGCCGCGTGCGGCGCATATTTGAAGAATACGCCTTCGCGTCCGCTCCACCCGCCCCCGCCGACCCAGGTCACGCGTCCCTTCCTGGAAGTATCCTGTTTCCCGATCGCGCCTCAGGCTCGGATGGAAATCCTCCCAACGCGCAATGCAATACCGTTACGGCCTGTCGGTAAAGACTTTCGGCCGCATCGAACGCTTCCGCGCACCGGAACAATGCGTTCCCGCCCTTCTTGAAAAAAGTCTGCCTTCTTTTCGAATTCGGAAAAGCCTCCACCCCCGCATGGGGTGAAGCTACGCGCCCCTCGATCCCCTTTGAAAGTTTTTGAAGGGGGTCCAGGGGGAAACTTTTTTCAAAAAGTTTCCCCCTGGCCGCCGGAGGCATCCCCATTTCACGCTCCGGCGGCCTCCCGGGCGGCCCGTCGTTCGGCCATGGCCTTCTTGAATTCCGGCGAATTCACGCGGTTGAGAATCAACAGATCCTCGAGTTCCAGGGACCGGCGCAAATCGCCCAGGTCGCTTTTGAGCAGCTTGCGGATGGCCAGCATGGTGGAAACCTGCGGCTCCCGGTAATTGTGGGCGACCTTGATCGCTTCTTCCTCGATGCGGTCGGCGGGCACGATCTTGTCCACGATGCCGAGGTCGAGCGCCTCTTCGGCGGAAAAACGCGGCCATTGGAGCACTTCGCCCGCCTTGCCGCCGCCGAGCAGGCGCGACAGAAAATAGCCGCCGCCGCCCTTGGGAACCGTGCCGAGCTCGGCAAAGGCGTTCTCGAACAACGTGCCTTCGCCCACGATACGGTAGTCGCACGACAGCGCGCCGTTTAAGTGGAAAAACGAAACATGGCCCCTGTCGGCGTGGATGGTGACCTTGTTGAGGCCGGCCATGGTCACGGTATAGTTGTTGACGAGATTGAACAGGCGCTGGATGAGGAAATCCTCCCGCCGCGAGGTCAGGAAGTCGTCGAAAAACTTCAAGGTGTCGCCGGCGCCGCTCGGCTGGTGGGGGCCGACGAAAATGACCACACTCACCTGGTCGGTATGGGCGATGATCTCCAGGTGATCGAAAAAGGTGTCGATTTTTTTGAGGTCCCGGGCGTGCGTGACGAAGTGGGGCTTGGCCCGCACGATCAGCATGTTGTCCCGGCGTTCGGAAGAAAAAAACTCGTTGTCGGTAACCAAGCTGGTGGCGACTTCCATGGAAACCTCCTTGCTGGCGCGCGGCGGGAAGCCGTGGCGTCCGGCCGCCGGTTCCCGGCGTCAAACCGCCGGCTTTATTGGAACCTGCCATCGCCGCCACGACCTGTCAACACGACCGCGCCTCCCCCACGCCGGCAGCCCGAAAACGCCAAAACCCCTTGCCTTGGCCGGGCGAGCCTTCTATCCTTGCCCGAACCCTCCCTAACCTCTGCCGCGGAGCTTTGTTTGAGCGCCCGAAGCCTTGACGCCCTGTTCCGGCCCAATTCCGTGGCCGTCATTGGCGCCTCCGCCGATCCCGGCCACGTGGGCGCGGTGATCATGAAAAACCTGCTTGGCGGCAAGTTCCTGGGGCCGGTCATGCCGGTCAATCCCGCCCATGACGCCATCTCCGGGGTGCTTTGCTACAAGTCGGTGGACACGCTGCCCCTGACTCCGGACCTCGCCGTCATCGCCACCGATCCGGAGTCCGTGCCGGAATACCTGCGCGACCTCGGCCGCCGGGGCGTGGGCGCGGCCGTGGTGCTGCCTCCGGGCTGGGCCAAGTTGCCGCGCGAGGCCAAGCGCGCCTTAAGCGCCCGCATGCTCGAGGCCGCCGCGCCGTCGGGCCTGCGCATCCTGGGGCCGTCGGGGCTCGGGCTGGTCGTGCCGGGGCTCGGGCTCAACTGTTCCCTGGCCACTTCCGAAGCCATCCCCGGCCGCATCGCCTTTATTTCCCAGTCCGCCTCGCTTTTTTCCGCCGTCCTCGACTGGGCCGGCACCAAGGGCATCGGCTTTTCCCATATTTTGTCGCTTGGCGACCGGGTGGACCTCAAGTACGCCGACATCCTTGACTACATGGCCCAGGACCCGCATACGCGCTCGATCCTGCTCTATATCGAGTCCGTCACCGACGCGCGGTCGTTCATGAGCGCCTCCCGGGCGGCGGCGCGCAACAAGCCGGTGCTGGTGATAAAACCCGGGCGCAAGCTCTGGAGCATCTACCCGCCGGATCCGTCCGAGGGCCGCGACGAGGTCTACGACGAGGCTTTTCGCCGGGCCGGCATGCTGCGCGTGGGCGAAATCGACGCGCTGTTCGACGCCGCCCAGACACTGGCCCGCTCGCGCCCCCTGCGCGGGGACACGCTCGCCATCCTGACCAACGGCGGCTCCATCGGCATCATGGCCGCCGACGCCCTGCTCGAAGGCGGCGGGGGACTCGCCAATTTCGACGCCGAGGCCAGCGAGTCGCTTTCCGCCCTGCTCGGCCCCAACTGGCTGCGCCACGGCGTGGTGGACATGAGCTTCGACGCCGCCCCGGCCGATTACGCCGAAGCCTTGCGGGCGCTTTTGCGCTCGCCGCACATAAGCGCCGTGCTCGTCATCCACGTGCCCTTTCCCGGCATCTCGGCCGACGACGCCGCCTCGGCCATGGCCGATGTGCTGGCCAAGACCAACCGCACGGTGCTGGCCTGCTGGATGGGCTACGACCCGGCTTCGGGCGGGGCGCTGAAGACCTTAAACGACGCCGGCGTGCCCACCTACGAGACGCCGGACCAGGCCGTCTCCGCCTTCGTGCATCTGCTGCGCTACCGCCGCAACCAGGAACTGCTCATGGAGATGCCGGCGAGCCTGCCGAGCGAATTCGCCCCGGACCCGGACGCGGCCAGGGCCGTGGTGGAACGCGCCTTTGCCGAGGGGCGCCTCACGCTGACCGATCCCGAGGCCAAGGAAGTGCTCGGCTACTATGGCGTGACGGCCGTGGCCTCCCAGTTCACCGAAGACGCCGACGACGCCGTGGCCGCCGCCGAGGCCCTGGGCTATCCCGTGGCGGTCAAGATCGTCTCCCCGGACATTCCCCAGCCCTTCGACGTAGGCGGCATCGCCCTGGACATTTCCGGCGGGGAGGCCGTGCTCGAAGCGGCCGAGGCGGTCCGGTCGCGCGCCCTGGCCCATGTGCCCGAGGCCCACATCGAGGGCTACGTGATCCAGGAGATGGGCAAACGGACCGGCGCCCACGAGGTGACCATCCAGGCCCGGGTGGACCCGGTCTTCGGACCGTACGTCATCTTCGGCCAGGGGGGCATCGCCGCCAGGGTGACGCGGGACAAGGCCGTGGCCCTCACCCCGCTCAACATGTCCCTGGCCCGCGACCTCATCTTCCGCACCCGCGTCGCGGCGACGCTCAAGGGCGCGGCCGGCCAGCCCGGCGCGAACATCGACGCCATCTGTCTGACGCTCAACCAGATTTCCCAATGCGTGGCCGACCTGGAGCGCATCGCGGCCATCGACTTGAACCCCATCCTGGCCACGCCCGAAGGCGTGCAGGTCATCGGCGCGGCCATCCGGCTCACCCCGGAGGCGCAGCCCAATCCGCACCGCCTGGCCATCCGGCCCTACCCCCGGGAACTCGAGGAGTGCGTGACCCTCAAATCCGGCCGCCACGTCATGCTGCGCCCCATCCGGCCCGAGGACGAGCCGGCCCATTTCGCCTTTTTCAAGCACCTCTCGCCCGAGGACCTGCGCTTCCGGTTTTTCGGCGTGGTGCGTGAGCTCACCCATACCGAGATGGCCCGGCTGACCCAGATCGACTACGAGCGGGAGATGGCCTTTATCGCCACCGCTCCGGGCGACGACGACGCGCCCGAGACCCTGGGCGTGGTGCGGGCCTCGACAAGGCCGGACAATTCCTCGGCCGAATTCGCGGTCATCGTGCGCTCGGACCTCAAAGGCCAGGGACTCGGGCGGCTGCTCATGGAAAAAATCATCCGCTACTGCAAGGAACGCGGCACGCGGGAGCTGACCGGGCAGGCGCTCATGGAAAACGGCGGCATGCAGGGCCTGGCCGACAAGCTCGGCTTTTCGGTGGTGCGCAACTACGACGAGGAAGTGGCGGAAATGCGGCTGCCCTTAAACGATCCCGGCCCCGGGGAGGCGGCTCCCGCATGAACACCGCCCCCGAAGACGCCCTCCCGTCCCCGGAACTCAAGTCGTATTTTCCGGTAAAGACCCTCTCCCTGCGCCCCTGGGGCAACGGCCGGTTCTCCGTCTACGTGCGCAAGGGGTCCGGGCTCGTGCTCTACGCCTCGCGCGGGGCCGCCTTCAGCAAGGAACAACTGGGCCGGCTGCGGTCCACGGGCACGCCGACAGTCTACATCCACCAGGGTGAGCTGCGCCATTACGAGAATTACCTGCGCGAAAGCCTCGGCGAACTGCTCCTCGACGAATCCATTCCCCTGTCCGAGCGAGCCGAGGTTTGGCACGAAAGCGCCGTTTCCCTGGCCAAATGCGTGCTCGAGGAAAAGCTACCCCATTCCATAAGCCGCGCCCGGTTCGAACAGATCGGCAAGCTCGTGCGCCAGACCGTGGGCTTTTTACAGGATCCGGGCGCGGTGCAAAACGTGGCCCGGCTGGTTTCCAAGGGCTACCAGGAATACCAGCACGGCCTGGCCGTCATGGTGCTCACCTCGCTTATGCTCATGGACCGCAAGGGCTTTAACGAGGCATTGCTCGTCAAGGTCGGGGTCGGGGCGCTGTTGCACGACGTGGGCAAGCTCGGCCTGCCCCCCGGACTCGTCGAGCGTCGGCCGGACTCCTGGACGCCCGAGGAGGAAACCCAGTTCCGCTCCCATCCGGCGCTCGGGGTCGGATTTTGCATGGGCCTGCCGCTGCCGCCCGAGACCATGCACTGCATTTTATTCCACCACGAGCAGGAGGACGGCCGGGGCTTTCCCGCCGGGCTGCCCGGCGCCGGCATCCCGGCCTACGTCAAGGCGCTTTGCGTCTGCAACACCTACGACGCCCTGACCCGGGCCTGCGTCTGGCGGCCGGCCTATCCGCCCTTCGAGGCCCTGCGCAAGATGGAGGCCCGCAAGGATACCCTGGACAAGGCCATGTTCAAGCGCCTGATCATGATCCTGGCCGATGCGGAAATACTCAAGAACGGCGGACAGGCCGTCAAGGAGGATGCGCCCTCCCCGGAGCCGGAGGCGGCCCCCAAGCCGCCCGCCAACGCCGGATAGCTCCATGTCAGCATCCGTCCCCTACGATCCCGACGCCTTCGACGACCTGCTTCCCCCGCGCGCCCGCTTCGCCGTGCGCCGCGAGCCCGGGCCGCCGCGCCTGAATATCTGCCTGCCCCATCTGCACCGGGAACACCTGTTCGGCGGCATGGCCTCGGCTCTGGCCCTGGCCGCCCATCTGGCCCCCCATTACGCGGCCGTGCGCTGCCTTGTCCTCACGCCCCTGCCGGAAGCTTCCGGGCGCATCGACTGCGGCGCGGCCTTGCTGCGCCGACCCGGGGAAATCGTCGAGACCGTTTCCCTGCACGACGGCGCGGAAATCGTCTTTCACCCGGCCGACGTGCTCCTTTGCCCCAACTGGCGCACGGTGCTCGTCTGGGAGCGGGCGGCCGCGCTTTTCGCCGCCGCCGGTCTGCCCCCCATTCCCTTCTACTATTTCATCCTGGACTGGGAGCCGGGCTTTTATCCCATGGGGCTCAAGCACCTGGCCGCCGAAGGGACCTACCGCCATGGCGAGGCCTGCCAGGCCATCTTCCATTCCCGGGAACTGTACCGGTTTTTCGCCGCCAGAAACTATGCCTTCCCAAACCCCATCGTGGTCAAACCCTCCCTGGACGCGCTGCTCGGCACCGTGCTCGGGAGCCTTGGCGGCAACGTTCCCGCCCGGCAGGGCGAACGCATAAACGTGCTCGTCTACGGCCGCCCCGGACACCACCGCAACTGCTTTCCGGCGCTGATGGCCGTCATCGCCGCCTATGCCGCAACCTATGGCCCGACCCAGGGCCGCAACGTCACCTTTTTAAGCGCCGGCACGCCCCACGAGGACGTGGATTTCGGCCACGGCACGGTGCTGCATAGCCTCGGCACCCTGTCCATGGCCGACTACGCCGCCGCCCTGCTCCAAAGCCATGTCGGCATGGCGCTTATGGCCTCGCCCCATCCGTCCTATCCGCCGCTGGAAATGGCCTGCTTCGGCCTGGAAGTCCTTACCAACGCCTATCCCCCGGCCAAGGACCTGTCCCGGGAACATCCGCGCATCCGCAACATCGACCCGACCGACCCGAAACGGGCGGCGGACGTCCTGGCCCAGGCCATCGAGGCGGCCAGGGCGCGCGCCGGCCGGGAGACGCCGATCGTCTTTCCGAAATCGGTCAGCCCGCTTCCCTGGAGCGCCAATTTCCGCCGGGCCGGCCTGCCCGTGCTCGGCATCGGGGAGCCCGCCGCCTGAAAGGCGGGGCAAGGAGCCCATGGACCGCTACGACCTGCGCCAGGCGACCTTTCTGCTCGCCGTCACCTGCGACAGCCTGGAGCGCGTGCGCAATCTCAAGATCGTGCTGCGCTTCCTGCGGACCTCCTTCGACGCCGGCGTCCATGTTCTCGAAGCCGGCCCCGCGCCCGTGTTCAAGGACCACATCGCCGAGCACCTGCCCCATATCCGCTACGATTTCCTCCCGGACGACAGCCCCTTTTTCTACAAGACCCGGCTCCTCAATCGCCTGCTCGCCGCCTGCGACACCGACCTGGCCGTGGTCTATGACGCCGACATCCTGTGCCACCCAGCCAACATCCGGCGCGCCTGCGCCCTGGTGCGGCCAGGCTGCGACATCGCCCTGCCCTACAGCGGCGTGTGCCTGGACGTGCCGGAGCCCGAGATCCCCCGGCTCATGGGCGAGCCCAGGGATTTCCCGGGACGCGGGGAACTGCGGGTGCTCTACCCCGACGCCACGGGCGGAGTGGTGGTTTTTCGCCGGCAAAGCCTGCTTTCCGCCGGCGGCTACAACGAATATTTCAAATCCTGGGGCCATGAGGACCGGGAAGTGCTCCGGCGCATGCAGGGTCTCGGCTACCGCCTGGAGACGGTCCCGGGGCACATCTACCACCTGCGCCATCCCCGACAGCGCGACAGCCACCCGGAGCGCAATCCGCATTATGCCGCCAACTGCCGGGAATACGAGCGCGTGCTGGCCATGGACCCGGAAAGCCTGCGCCGCTACGCGGCCGCCTTTCCCTGGCGCGCGGCCAGCGAGGCGCTGCCGTGAAACGGCTGGCCTGGCTGGCCAACGGGCTCTTCGCCGCCTCCCTGGGCCCGTATCTCGCGCCCCAGGGATGGGAGGTCCAGGCCCGGCCCGTGGCCGGGGAACGCTTTTTCACCTGGGACGACCTGACCGCGTTTTTCGGCTTCGCGCCCGACGCCCTGGTCTACGGCGACAAGAGCAGCGCGCCCTTTCTGCTGGGCCTCGAGTCCTATCCCTGCCCCACGGTCTTTCACTGCATCGATTCCCACATCCACTCCTGGTATCCGCTCTACGCCCAGGCCTTCGACCTGTGCTGCGTGAGCCTCGGCGACCATCTGCCACGTTTCGCCGCCCCCCGTCTCGACGCCTCGCGGCTGTTGTGGTCCCCGCCCTTCGCCGCGCCGGCCGACGTCCCCCGCGAGGCGGCCAAGACCCTGGACATGGTGTTCGTGGGCAAGGACGACCCGGCGCTCACCCCGTTTCGAAGCGCCCTGCTGGCCCGATTGCGGCAACGCTTCCCGGGATTTGCCTCGCGCACGGGCGATTTCCGGGCGATTTTCCCCACAGCCAGGCTGGTGCTCAATATCGCCGAAGGCGGCGACATGAACTACCGCCTGTTCGAGGCGCTCGGCTGCGGCTGCGCGCTGGTGACGCCGCGCATCGGCCACGGCCAGGACAGGCTTTTCACCGACGGGAAGGACTTTTTTCTCTACGACCAGGAGGATTTCGAAGGCTTGTGCGCCCTCGTCGACCGGCTTCTGGCCGATCCGGCGCGCTGCCGCCGCGTGGCCGCCTCGGGCCTGGCCAAGATCGACGCCGGCCACCGCGCCGTGCACCGCGCCCGGGCCTTTGCCGACTGGTTCGCCTCCCAGTCCCTGGACGCCCTTGTCGCCGAGCGCCGCGCCACGGTGGACCTTGTGCACGGCCGCTACCTGCGCCCGCTCTACCTGCACTGGGCCGAAGCCCTTTCCGGCACGCCGGCGGCGAGGGTCTATCTGGACGCGGCCAGGGGCGCAGGCCCCGGGCGCGGACGGGAACGCGGATAGGGCGCGGATAGGGACGGGAAACGCGGGGAGGCTCCGCCTCCCCTGCACCCCTTCGCCGGGAGGCCGAGGGCCCCCCGGTCCCCCCTTCCCGGCTCTAGTCGGGCGGGAGCGGGATTGGCTGGCGGGAGGCCGGAGGAGTGAAGATGGAGGCGGCATTTGCCGGCACGGTGCATGTCGCTTCGCGACAAGCTCGTCCCGGGCAAATCCCGCCTCCACCACGCCGTCGCCCCTTCGGGGCGAAAAAAGAAGGAATTTTACTTTCCGAAGCCTTGCAGAAAGTCTCGACTCACCACCCTATGAAAGTTTTTCGGGAGGGTGGGGGTCCGGGGGAGGGAACCCCTTTTTTCAAAAAGGGGTTCCCTCCCCCGGTTCTTCTCCCCTCTATCCCGGATACCCTTCATCAACGGGCAGGTCTCTGGAATTGGCGGCTTGTTTGGCCAGCACGTCGCAGCGTTCGTTGTCCGGGTTGCCGGTATGGCCGCGCACCCAGTGGAATTTGATATTGTGGATTTTGAGCAGCGGGATGAGGCGTCGCCAGAGGTCCTGGTTTTTGACCGGCTTTTTTTCGGCGTTGACCCAGCCGCGTTTTTGCCAGCCGGCCAGCCAGCGTTTTTCGATGGCGTCGTGGACGTAGCGCGAGTCGGTGATGAGCGTCACGTCGGTCGGGCTTTCCAGGGCTTCCAGCGCCTCGATGGCGGCGAGAAGTTCCATGCGGTTGTTGGTGGTGAGCTTGCGCCCGCCGCAGATTTCGACGCGTTCCCCGTCGATCTCCCAGATGGCGCTGTAGCCGCCGGGGCCGGGATTGCCCAGACAGGCTCCGTCGGTGTGAATGGTCACCGCCTGGCGCGGCGTTTTCGCTTCTTCATTCATGCTGTACTCCTTTGCCTCGGCCCGCCGCGTGGCCGAGGGCGTCGATAAAGACTCCGAGCGCGCCGAGCACGCCCTCGCGGGGGCGTCCTTCCCGGCAGGCCGCGTCCATATGCCCGCTGCCCAGATCGTTCAACAGGTTTTCCGGCAGGGCGGAAGCCACCAGGGCCGGAGCGACCACGCGGCTTCCCCGGCAATCGGGGGCCAGGTAAAACCACACGGTTTGGGGATCGTCCGGGGACGGGGGGGTGGGCTTTCCACCCAGGCGCAGGCGCAAATCCAGGCCGTAGCGCCGCCGAAGGTCCTGGGCCGCGCCAAGGGCCAGGGCCCGGTCGGCATTGGCCAGGACATGGCCGGGGTCGGCAATGGTGCCCTGGGCTTCGGCCTGTTCGATCACGTGGTCGAAATGTTTCCGGTAGGCCACCATGGCCAGGGCGAACACCCCGGCGAGGAGCAGCGCCCGGGCCAGTCGCTCCAGGGGGCTGTGGCCGCGCGGGGCGAAAAAGAGGCGCTTCACTTACGCCGCCACTCCGTCTTCCATGCGACCGTCGCGCAGCCTGGCCACCCGGCCGCAGCGTCCGGCCAGACCCGGGTCGTGGGTGACCAGCACCAGGGTCGTGCCGGCGGCCAGGGAGAAAAGCAGGTCCATCACCCGAAGTCCGGTCTCGCTGTCGAGGTTGCCCGTGGGTTCGTCGGCGAGGAGCAGGCGCGGCCGGGGAGCCAGGGCCCGGGCCAGGGCCACCCGCTGCTGTTCGCCGCCGGAAAGCTCGGCCGGGAAATGGTCCAGCCTGTCGGACAGGCCCACGTCCGCCAGAGCCTCCCGGGCCCGGTCGAAGGCGTCGCGACGGCCGGCGAATTCCAGGGACAGGGCCGCGTTTTCCAGGGCGGTCATGGCCGGCACCAGATGAAAACCTTGAAAGACAATGCCCACGTTTTCCCGGCGAAAGGCGGCCAGGGCGTCCTCGTCCATGGCCGAAAGATCGTGGCCGGCAACGCGCACCGAGCCCGACGTGGCCCGCTCCAGCCCGGCCAGGAGCATCAGAAGCGAGGTTTTGCCCGCGCCCGAAGGCCCCATGACGGCCAGCCGCTCGCCCGGAGCGGCGGCCAGATCCACGCCGCGCAGGATGTTGACCCGGCCGGCCCGGCTTTGTAACGTCAGGCGCACATCCGACAGCGCAATCATGTTATCAGCCGGACCACCCATGCAAAATGCTCCTTCCCTTGTTGCCGAACTGGTACGATACCAACTTGCCCGGAAAAGACAATTCAGAGCCGTGGCGGCCTTGGCGCTGCTGGTCTTCCTGCTTTTCGGAGGGCTTATGACGTTCCCCGCCCCGGCCGCCGAAATCCGTCTGGCCGCCCTTGGCGACAGCCTGACCGCCGGCTACGGCCTGCCCGCCGACGACGCCTTTCCGGCCAAGCTCCAGGCGGCGCTTGCGGCCAGGGGCTACCATGTGGTCATCGACAATTTCGGTGTCTCGGGCGACACGACCATCGGCGGCCTGTCCCGCCTGGAAGGCGTCATGAAGACCGCCCCCGACGGCGTCATCCTCGAGCTCGGGGCCAACGACATGCTGCGCGGCCAGGACCCCGAGGCGGCCAAGGCGAACCTGGACACCATCATGGCCAGGCTCGCCAAGGCCGGCATTCCGGTGCTGTTATGCGGCATGCGCTCGGCCAAAAACTACGGCGCGGACTACGCCGCCGCCTTTGACGCCATTTATCCGGCGCTGGCCCAAAAATACCACGCCGTGCTCTATCCCTTTTTCCTCGACGGCGTCACCGGCCATTACGGCCTGACCCTGCCTGACGGCCTACACCCGACCGCCAAGGGCGTGGACGTCATCGTGGGACGCATCCTGCCCGACGTCGAAACGTTCCTCAAACACGTAACCGCCGCCCCGGCCGCCAAGGCAGCCCAGGCCGCCGCGACCCGGTAAGCGCGCCATGCCCGCCCTGCTCATCGACGTTGGCAACACCAACATCAAGTTCGGTCTGGCCGAGCGTTCGGGGCTGGGGCCGTCGTTCGCCCTGCCGACCAACCATTCGGCCACCCCGGACAGCCTGGGACTCTCCCTGGTCACGGCCCTGTCCATCCACGGCGTGCGGCCGGCCGACGTGGAAACCGCCATCGCCTCGAGCGTGGTGCCGCCCCTGAACCCCGTCCTTTCCCAGGCCGTCTCGCGCTACATCGGCTCCCGGCTGCATTTCGTGTCCGTCGACATCCCGGTGCCGCTCAAAAATCTCTACGGCCGGCCCCACGAAGTCGGCGCGGACCGCCTCGTCACGGCCTATGCCGGCCGGCTGGCCGTTTCCACGCCCTCGGTCATCGTGGTCGATTTCGGCACGGCCACCAACTTCGACTGCGTGCGGGACGACGCCTTTCTCGGCGGGCTCATCTGCCCCGGCATGCGCACCTCGCTGTCCGGCCTAGTCAGCAAGACGGCCAAGCTGCCCCACGTGGCCCTCGACCCGGGCGACGGCGCGCTCTCCATCGGACGTTCCACCACGGATTGCATCAACCAGGGATTTGTGTTCGGCTTTGCCGATATGGTATCGGGCATCACCGCCCGCCTGATGGCCCATCTGGGCGGCGAGACCCACGTCATCGCCACCGGCGGCTTCGCCGAGAAGCTTGCCCCCATCTGCCCGGCCATCCGCGACGTGCGGCCGGAACTGTTGCTCGAGGGATTGCGCCAACTCTGGCTCGGCCGGGACCAGGGCCGCGCCCGGCGCGACAAACGCCTGCCATAGCCGCCGGGCATCCATGCCGCCGGCTCCGGGGGACCGATTCATGCTGCCGGAAATTCTCGGTTGCTATCAGTCGCAAAAGCTCGAACGGATGGGCAAGGCCGGAGCCGCCACCCGCGACTTCACCCAGCGCATCGACTGGCTGGCCATGCGCCTGGACACGGCCCGCATCCTCATCTTTCCCCTGGACGACAAGACCCTGCCCATGCCCTTGCAAAAAACCGTCACCTCGGAGGAATTCCTGGCCCACTTCCTGCCGGCCCCGCTCGTGTTCAAGGAACGGCTGGCCCCGGCCGCTTTGGTGCTCTCGCGCCTTTTGCGCGACGCCGGCGCGACGGTGGACCAAAACGCCCTGCCCGACGCCGAACGCGCCCTGTTCACGGTCATCCTCGTGGCCCTGGCCGCCGCGGGCGCGCCCGACGACGACGCCACCGCCTTGTCCGTGTTGCGACAGGCCGGCGCCAGCGACCCGGAGGGCCATGGCCAGAAAGCCGCCATCAACGCCTTCGGCATCCGCCTGCGCAAACAAAAAAACTACGACACCGCCATCGCCTACTACCGCAAGGCCCTGGAACTGGCGCCGGGCGACGAACGGCTCATGTTCAACCTGGCCCGGGTGCTTTTCGAAAAGGGCGATCTGGCCGCCTGCCGCGATATCCTGACCCAGGCCGTGGGCCTCGACGCGGAGTTTAGCGAGGCGAAAAAATTCCTGCGCTATATCGAACGGCGGGAAGGACGCGCCGATCTCCGCGATTTTCCGGACATCACAATTTGACGTCGCTGCGGCGACGCTCTCGCCGCCTGCCGCCCCAAGGCCCGCCAAGACTTGCTTTCCGGCCGCAACCCCCTTTGACGGCGGGGGTTATAAATCGCCGCGAATTGCGTTACATACTGACGTGCCGGGCCGCCCGGCCCGCTTTTCCATCGCACCAAACGCACCAACATACCAACAAGGAGACGCTCATGAGCACTATTGCCGCCGTCTGGGCCAGGGAAATCCTCGATTCCCGCGGCAATCCCACCGTCGAAGTGGAAGTCACTCTGGAATCCGGCGCCTCCGGCCGGGCCGCCGTTCCCTCCGGAGCCTCCACCGGCTCGCGTGAGGCCCTGGAGCTGCGCGACCAGGACGCTTCCCGCTACGGCGGAAAGGGCGTCGCCAAGGCCGTGGAGAACGTCCAGGGCGAACTGGCCGAGGCCGTCATCGGCATGGACGCCCTGCAACAGGTGGCTATCGACAACCTGATGATCGACACCGACGGCACGGAGAACAAGTCGCGCCTGGGCGCCAACGCCATCCTCGGCGTGTCCCTGGCCACCGCCCGCGCCGCGTCCTCCTTCCTCGGCCTGCCGCTGTACCAGTACATCGGCGGCGTCAACTCCAAGGTGCTGCCCGTGCCGATGATGAACATCATCAACGGCGGCATGCACGCCCCCAACAACCTGGACATCCAGGAATTCATGATCGTGCCGCTCGGCGCGCGCACCTTCGCCGACGCCCTGCGCATGGGGGCCGAGACCTTCCACACCCTGAAGAGCATCCTGGCCGCCGACGGGCTCATGACCGCCGTGGGCGACGAAGGCGGCTTCGCCCCCAATCTCAAGGACCACGACGAGGCCTTCAAGTACATCATCAAGGCCATCGAGGAAGCCGGCTACCGGCCGGGCGACGAGATCTCGCTGGCCATCGACGCCGCCGCTTCCGAGTTCTTCAAGAACGGCAAATACGTCCTTGGCGGTGAAAAGCGCACCATGAGCGCCGACGAAATGATCGCCTACCTCTCGGGCTTCGTCGACCGCTACCCCATCATCTCCATCGAGGACGGCCTGGCCGAAGGCGACTGGGACGGCTGGAAGAAGCTCACCATGGAGCTTGGCGAACGCATCCAGCTGGTCGGCGACGACATCTTCGTCACCAACCCCGACATCCTGGCCGAGGGCATCGACCAGGGCGTGGCCAACTCCATCCTCATCAAGCTCAACCAGATCGGCACCGTGACCGAGACCCTGGACACCATCGAGATGGCCAAGCAGGCCGCCTACACCACGGTCGTGTCCCACCGCTCGGGCGAGACCGAGGACAGCTTCATCGCGGACCTGGCCGTGGCCGTCAACGCCGGCCAGATCAAGTCCGGATCGCTGTCGCGCTCCGACCGGCTGTCCAAGTACAACCAGCTCCTGCGCATCGAAGAGGAGCTCGAGGACATGGCCATCTTCTACGGCCCGGTCATGGCCGGCCAGTGGTACGATGTCGTCGAGGACGACGCGGAGTAAGACAAAACGAAGAGCGAGGGGCGCTGCCCCTCGACCCCGCCGGGGAGGCATGGCCTCCCCGGACCCCTCATTCGCGCGGCCTGGGCGTTGTCCGGCGAGGCATGGCCTCGCCGGACAACGACCAGGCCGCGTCAATTCGGGTGGACGGAGGC
The DNA here is from genome assembly GCA_021730285.1 of Desulfovibrio sp. JY. NCBI lineage: Bacteria > Pseudomonadati > Thermodesulfobacteriota > Desulfovibrionia > Desulfovibrionales > Desulfovibrionaceae > Desulfovibrio > Desulfovibrio sp. JY. Next base: position 2,748,483 of record CP082962.1, on the reverse strand, counting down.
CCGGCTCTCCAGCTAAGAGTTTTCGGGGAGGAGGGGTCCGGGGAGGAACCCCCTTTTGCAAAAGGGGGTTCCTCCCCGGTTCCTGCCTTCCGAAGGAGGACCCACCATGCTGCTTATCGACGGGAAAAAAGTCGCGGCCGAGTTGCGCCAGAAGGTCAAGGACGACGTGGACGCCATTGTCCGGGAATACGGCCGGGCGCCCCATCTGGCCGTGATCCTGGTCGGCGAGGACCCCGCGTCCCAGATCTACGTCCGCTACAAGGAAAAAGCCTGCGAGGAAGTGGGCATCGTGTCGCGCATCTGGCGCCTCGACGGCGCGACCGGCCAGTGCGCCCTGGAAAAGCTCATCACGGAACTGAGCGGCAGCGACGACATCGACGGCATCCTGCTCCAGCTTCCCCTGCCCCGGGGCCTGGACGTGGGCCGCTGCCTGTCCCTGGTCGACCCCAAAAAGGACGTGGACGGCTTCCACCCGGAAAACGTCGGCCGGCTCTCCATCGGCCTGCCGGGACTCAAGCCCTGCACGCCCTACGGCGTCATCAAGCTGCTCGAATACTACGGCCTGTCCCCGGCCGGCAAAAACGCCGTGGTGGTCGGGCGCAGCAACATCGTGGGCAAGCCCATGGCCATGCTGCTGTCCGCCCATTCCCCCTTCGGCAACGCCACGGTCACGGTGTGCCATTCGCGCACCCCGGACCTCGGCGCGGTCTGCCGGCAGGCCGATCTCATCGTGCCGGCCATCGGCAAGGCCAGGCTCATCACCCGGGACATGGTCAAGCCCGGCGCGGTGATCGTGGACGTGGGCATGAACCGCCTGCCCGACGGCAAGCTGTCCGGCGACGTGGATTTCGACGGGGTCAAGGACGTCGTTTCGGCCATCACCCCGGTGCCCGGCGGCGTGGGCCCCATGACCATCGCCACGCTCATGTCCAACACCGTGGAGGCGTTTCGCTGGCGGCGGGAAAAGCCGCTTTGCCCGGTGGAGTAGGCGTGGCCGTGTTCTCCCTGGCCAGCATTCCGCATCTGGCCCGAAACGCCCGGCGGTTCAAGGAAATCGCCGGCGTTTTGGCCAAGTACGGCTTGGCCGAGTTCCTGGCGGTCATCGACCCGTCCTTTTTCAAGGACCATTTGACGGGACCGGCCGGGAGAAGCCTGGCCGCCATGCGCCGCGACGAGCGGCTGCGCCTGGCGCTCGGCGAACTGGGGCCCACGGCCATCAAGCTGGGCCAGATACTGAGCACCCGGGCCGATCTGGTCGGCCCGGACCTGGCCAGTGAGCTGGCCAAACTGCGCGACGACACCGCGCCCGACGCGCCGGAGAGCGTGCGCCGCACCATCGAGGCCGAACTCGGCGCGCCCATCGCGGATCTTTTCGCCGACTTCCAGGAAACGCCCATCGCCTCGGCTTCCATCGGCCAGGTGCACCGGGCGACGCTGCCCGACGGCACGGCCGTGGTGGTCAAGGTGCAGCACGCCGGCATCGAGGACGACGTGCGGGCCGACCTGGACATCGCCATGGGCCTGGCCGAGCTGGCCGAACGGGGCATCGTGCACCTGCGCCTGTACCAGCCCCTGGCCGTGGCGACGGAAATACGCCGCACCATCCTTCGCGAACTGGATTTTACCCGCGAGGAGAAAAATCTCCGCCATTTCGCGGCCAATTTCGCCGGCGACGCCCGGGTGGCCTTTCCCCGCTCCTTTCCGGAACGCAGCGCCCGCCGGGTGCTGACCATGGAGGAGCTTTCAGGCCGCACCGTGGCCGAGATGGCGGCCGGGCCGAAGACACCCGAGGAAAACGCCCGCCGGGCAACCCTGGCCCGAAACGCGGCGGACATCTTTTTCGAGATGATCTTCCGCGACAATTTCTTTCATGCCGACCCGCATCCGGGCAACATCCTGATCCTTGGCGAAGACCGGCTGGGGCTGCTCGACTGCGGCATGGTGGGGCGCATCGACGAGCGCACCCGCCGGGCGCTGGAGGAGGTGCTGGTGGCCGTGGCGACCGGCGACGCCGAGGCCATGACCGAACAGGTCACTCGCCTTGGCCGGGTGCCGCCGGGGCTCGACCGCGAGGCGCTTCGGGCCGACATCGAGGAGTTCGTGGCCGACTACGCCGGCCAGTCCGTGGGGGAATTCGATCTGTCCGGAGCCCTTGGCGACGTCATGGGGCTCGTGCGCCGCCACGGCATTTTGCTGCCGCCGAGCGTGGCCATGCTCATCAAGGTCTTCATCGTGCTCGAGGGCGCGGCAGCCACGCTCAATCCCGGCTTTTCCCTGATCGAGGTCATCACGCCCTATGCCTCGAAAATCCTCATGCGCCGCTTTTCGCCGGGCGAACTTTTCGGGCGGCTTAGGCGCAGCTCCCGGGACTGGAGCGCACTTTTCGACGCCTTTCCCCGCGACGTTTTGGAAATCCTGCGCCGGGGCCGGGAAGGCCGCCTCGACGTGCAGCTTTCCCACAAGGGCCTGGACGCGCCCATAAACCGCCTCGTCTACGGCATGCTCTGCGCGGCGCTCTTTCTGGGCTCGTGTCTGCTTCTCGCCAACCGGGTGCCGCCCATCCTCTTCGGCGTGTCGCTTTTCGGCGCCCTGGGCGGCTTCTGGTCCTTGGGGCTCGGACTGCGGCTTTTGCGGGCCATCAAGCGCTCCGGGGCCCTGGGCCGGGATTCCTGAGGAACATTTCCATGCACATCTATGTCGATGCCGACGCCTTGCCGACCCCCATCAAGGAAATCCTGTTCCGCGCGGCCATACGCCTGGACCTCGGGCTGACTCTTATCGCCAACAAGTCCCTGGCCGTGCCGGCCTCGCCCCGCATCAGCGCCATCCGGGTGGGCCAGGGCTTCGACGTGGTGGACGCGGCCATCGTCGCCCGGGTCGCGCCCGGCGATCTGGTGATCACGGCGGATATCCCGCTGGCCGCCCTGGTCATCGAAAAAGACGCCCACGCCCTGAGCCCCAGAGGGGAGCTCTACGGCAAGGACAACATCCAGGGCCGTCTGGCTATGCGGAATCTGCTGTATGATTTGCGCAGCAGCGGCGTGGTCACCGGGGGCCCCCCGCCGCTCGGCAACCGCGACAAGGCGGCATTCGCCAACCAGCTCGACATCTTCCTGACCGCCCACGCCAGGGACTGAGCGCCCCGCCTCCCCGCCCCGCGACAGGCCCCGAGCAGCGCGCGCCGTCGGCCGCGAACCGGCCCTAGTCCAGGCCGTACTGCTTGAGCTTGCGCCACAGCGTGGTGCGGGGCACGTCCAGAATCTGGGCCGAAAGCCCCTTGTTGTAGCCCGTGCGCTCAAGCACCCGCATGATGTAGCGCCGCTCCATCTCTTCAAGCGACATGAGCCCCTCGCCCTCGATGGAGTCGAAGGAGAGCTGGCGCAGGTCCGAGGGCAGGTCCTGGACCCGCAGCGTCTCGCCCTCGGCCAGGGCCACGCCGCGCTCCACGATGTTTTCCAGCTCCCGGACATTGCCCGGGTAGCTGTAGGCACAAAGGATGCGCATGGCCTCGGGCTCGACCCGGGTGACGGCCTTGTGGAAGGCCAGGCTGTATTTTTCCAGGAAGTGGGTGGTCAGGGGGGCGATGTCGTCGCGGCGCTCGTCCAGGCGCGGCAGGTGGATGGTCACGACGTTTAAGCGAAAAAACAGGTCCTCGCGAAACGCGCCGACCGCGGCCTCGTGCTTGAGGTCCTTGTTGGTGGCGGCAATGAGGCGCACGTCGAGGTCGATGGGCTTGGTGCCGCCGACGCGCAGGAGCTTGCGCTCCTGGATGACGCGCAGGAGCTTGACCTGCATGGAAAGGGGCATCTCGCCGATCTCGTCGAGAAAGACCGTGCCCCCGGCCGCGGATTCGAAGAGCCCGATGCGGGTTGCCGTCGCGCCGGTAAAGGCCCCCTTCTCGTAGCCGAACAGCTCGCTGCTGATGAGTTCGTCGGTAAACCCGCCGCAGTTAAACGACACGAACGGGCGGTCGCTGCGCTTGCTCTGGCTGTGCAGCGCCCGTGCCACCAGCTCCTTGCCCGTGCCGCTGGCCCCAAGCAGCAGGACGTTGCAGTCGATGGGGGCCACCTTGTCGATCATGGCGAAGACCTTGCGGATGGCCGGCGAGGTGCCGATCATGGCCTTGCCCTCGGAACCGTCGCGCAGTGCCTCGCGCAGCCGGGCGTTTTCCCGGCGCAGGTCGATGCGCTCCAGGGCCGCGCCGGCGAGGCTTCGCACTTCGGCCAGCTTCACCGGCTTTTGGACGTAGTGGAACGCCCCCTCCTTGACCGCCTCCACCGCCGTCTCGATGGAGCCGAACCCGGTCACGAGGATCACTTCGGTGTCGCGCGAGGCCGCCTTGATGCGGGGCAAAAGCGAAATGCCGTCCTCGTCCGGCAGGCGCAAATCCAGAAAGACCAGGTCGAACGGGTCCTCGGCCTGACGGGCCAGAAACGACCGGCCCTCGGTGAAGGCCTCCACCGCGTCGCCGTCCTTGGCCAGGGCGCGGCTGAGGCGGTTGCACACGATGGTCTCGTCATCCACCACGGCGATGCGATGCTTCATGAGGTCCCTTGCTCCGGGGCGTCTTCGGGCGTGGCGGGCGGCGCGACGGGCAGGCGCACGGTAAAGACCGCGCCGCCGTCCTCCGGGGACTCGACCTCGATGCGGCCGCCATGGCGCTTGACCAGGGAATAGGCCACGGCCAGCCCCAGGCCCGTGCCCTTGCCCACGCCCTTGGTGGTGAAAAACGGTTCGAAGATGTGCTCCCGCACGCTCGGGGGGATGCCGGGGCCGGTATCGGCCACGCTGATGCGGATATGGCCGGCGTCCCGGCCGAGGCAGGTTTCCACGCGCACGACGCCGCCGGGAGGCGTGGCCTGGGCGGCGTTTTGCACGATGTTGACCAGCACCTGCTGGAGGCTGCGCAAATCCCCCCGGATGGGGGGCAGCTCCGGGGCATACTCCGTTTCCAGGCGCACGCCCGCAGCCTGTATCTGGTTTTTAACCAGATTGAGGCTCGAGCGCACCACTTCGGCCGGGGAAAGCGGCACCAAGGGCGGTCGCTCGGTGCGGGAAAAATCGAGCAGGTTGCGCACGATGTCCGCCGCCCGGTCGGCCTGCCCCGTGATGTCGTCCACAAGCTCCCGGCCGTCGGCGTCGAGGGTGTCTGCATAATCCTCGCGCAGGGCGTCGGCGGTCAGCGCGATGTTGTTGAGCGGGTTGTTGAGCTCGTGGGCCACGCCGGCGGTAAAGGTGCCGAGCGCCGCCATCTTGCGGGCCTGGAGCAAATCCTCCTGATTGACCTCGATCTGGTGGGCCATGCGGTTAAACGCCCCCATGAGCCCGGAAATCTCGTCGGACAGATCGGAACGCAAGGCCACCGGCCGGAAATCGCCGTCGCCCACCCGGCGCGTGGTCTCGCGCAACAGAGCCAGCGGCCGCAGCACCCGGGTGGAAACGAGCGCCACCACGGCGATGGTCACGGCCAGAAACACGCCGACAAAGGCGAAGGGCAAAGCCAGGGACTGGCGGATGGTCTCATGGATGCGGGCCCGCTTGGCCGAAAGGAGCCTGGTGGCGAAGTCGGTGAGGGCCTTGCCCTTGTTGCGCACGGCCTCGGTTTCCTCGGGCGTGGGCTTGCCCTGCTCCGACAGCCGGGACAGGGCCGTGCGGTAGGCTTCCAGGTCGTTTAAAAATTCACGATAGGCCTTTTCACCCAGTTCGTGGGCCATGCCGCCGGTGAGGCCGCCGGCCAGACGGTCCACCTCGTCGAGGTAGTCGAGGCCCTCGCGCAAGCTGGAAATATCGTGATATAACAGGAAATTTTTTTCGAAGCGCCGGACTTCCAGAATGTCGTTCTGCAGGTCCTCGACCCGTTCGCTGACCAGATAGCGCTCCCGAAGCGCCGACAGGCTGCCCAGGTGAAAGACGGCCAAAACCAGCACGGAGAACAGACTCACCGCGAAAGTGAAGATCATTTTGGAACGGATGGTGCGCAGCATGGCCTCAATCCTTGTTGCCGGGAAGCGACAAGCTACCCTTTTTCGACCGCCCCGCAAAGCCGCCAACCCCGACGGACCGGCCAGGGCAGGGTTAGCAATCCCCATTCCAAACATAACCTGCTCATTTCATTGAACCCGTCCCGGTCGCCTGGGGCCGCATGTTCCACTTCGGAACAAAGTCCGGCCCGCCGTCCGCCGTTTCTTCCAATCTGAAACACGACCGTGGCGACCGCTGCCGGCCGCGTAGAGGAAATGCCCGCATTCCCGCCATGTTGTCCTTTTTCAGCAAAGTTGGCCCGCAGGTTGCTGCAGGGAGGGCGAGAAACGCCATGGAACACATACTCGTTTGCATGACGCCCCGGCATGGGGCCTTCGGAGCGCTGGGACGGGCCGTTGCCCTGGCCCGGCGCATTCCGGCCAAGGTGTCCGTGCTCTTCGTCACGGCCCCGCCCGAGGGACAGGCGACCCCGCCGCTGGCCGAAGTGGAGGCGCGGCGGCAGCTGCGCCTGCTCGTCGAACGGGCCCGGTCCGAGGGCGTCGCCATCGAGTGGTTCGTGGCCGAGGGGATCTTCGAGGATGAGGTGATCCGATTCGCCAAGGACCGCAAGGTCACGCTGCTGGTGGCGGAAACAACCGACGCCGAGGGGCGGCAATCGGAGCGGGAAACACAGTCCCTGCGCCAGATCCTGCACCGGGTTTCGTGCCGGGTGGAGCTTGTCAGTCCGCGCAAGGACGAAACGGCAACGCAGCCAAAAGGAAAGGCGACATGAGCATTCCCATGACCATGTACCTGCCCATCGCCGGAAACTCGGTGAACATCCTGGCCGTACTCGGCCTGGGTGGGGGTGTGGGACTTCTCTCGGGCATCTTCGGCGTCGGAGGGGGCTTCCTGATGACGCCGCTTCTGATGATGATGGGCATTCCGCCCACCGTGGCCGCGGCTTCGGACTCCAACCAGATCGTGGGCGCCTCCACCTCGGGCACGCTCATCCACCTGCGGCTCGGCAACGTCGACGTCAAGATGGGCCTGCTGCTGCTGATCGGCGGCGTCGTCGGCGGCACGCTGGGCGTCCAGCTGATCAAGGTCCTGCGGGCCATGGGCAACGCCGACTTTCTCATCAGCATCACCTACGTGCTCATGCTCGGCAGCGTGGGCTCCTACATGTTCATCGAGTCCATCACCTCCATGCGCAAGGCCAAGAATCCGTCGCAAAAGCCGGCCGCGCCCAAAAAGCCCTCCGGCTACGCCAGGATGATGGCCAGCCTGCCCTTCCAGATGGAATTCCCCCGCTCGGGCGTGCGCATGTCGCTGATCATGCCCCTGTTTTTGGGCAGCCTGGTCGGCGTGCTCTCCGCCATCATGGGCGTCGGCGGCGGCTTCATCATGGTTCCGGTCATGGTCTACATGCTGCGCATGCCCATGCACGTGGTCGTGGGCACGAGCCTCTTTCAGGTGCTTTTCACCTGCCTTAACGTCACCATCATGCAGGCCTGGACCAACCACACCGTGGACTTCGTCCTGGCGCTCATCCTGCTGATCGGCTCGGCCCTGGGGGCCCAGATCGGCGCCCGCATCGGCCGCAAGCTGCAGGGCGACCAGCTGAAGGTCTACCTGGCCGGCATCGTGCTGATCGTCATGTTCAAGATGCTCTACGAACTGCTGGCCCGCCCCAATGTGCTGCTGGCGGCCATTGGAGGACACTAGCATGCGGCGCGTACTTCTCCTCCTGACCTTGTGTTGTCTTCTGGCCCCGGCTTCGGCCTTCGCCGCCGAGGACCCGGCGCTTGCGGTCACGCCCCCGGCTATCCGCATCGGCGCGCTCTATGACGGCATCGACCTGACGGTCACGGGCAAGGCCCCGGCCGGCGCCCAAGTGGCCGTGCGCCTGTCCGGCGAACCCGACACCTTCCACATGAAGCAGAAGGGCAAGGCGCTTGGCGTCTTGTGGATGAACCTCGACAAGGTGACCTTCACCGGCGCGCCCAAGGTGTTTCTCATCGCCGCCTCGGACGGCCTGCCGGAAGCAAGCCTGGACCATCTGGGCATTCCCGGGCTGGCCGAGCGCATCACCGCGGAGGCCAAGTCCCCGGACAAGGCCGGGCTCATCAAGGAATTCCTGCATTACCAGCGGGCCGAAAAGCTATATAAGGACCATGCCGGCACGGTCACCTTCGGCCCGGAGGCCGACGGCATGCGGCCGTTTACCGCCGTGCTCCACGTGCCTTCCCGGCTTTCCCCCGGCGCCTATGCCGTGGAGGCCTTTGCCGTCGCCGGCGGGACCGAGACGGCGCTCGGCGAGGTGGACGTGGCAGCCTCGTTCGTGGGCATTCCGGCGTTCATGGCCAACATGGCCTTCAACCATGGGCTGCTTTTCGGCGTCCTGGCCTCGATCATCGCCATCCTCGGCGGCTTCATCATCGGCCAGCTGTGCAGCGGTTCCAAAAGCGGGGCGCACTAGCCGGGCCCTGCGACTAGAAAGGCAAAACGGTCATGGGCGTGTTAAGCGGTATCCGCGACGCGGTATGCTTCTGGCGGCGGGGCAAGGCCCCGGTTCCCTTCGTGGTGCTCTTCAAGAAGTTCAAGAGCGTCCTCGAGCGCAACAACCGCATTCTCACGCTCATGGCCGACATGGCCGACAAGCTCGGCGGCGAATACGTCTTCGACCGCCGCTACATCGAATCCGCCTGCGAGGAACTCTCCGACCAGGTCTTCAAGCTCGTCTCCGACCTGTCCATCCTCGACCAGGGCAAAAACGTCGAACTTTTCGCCGCCTTCGAGCGCATCCGCCAGGAAATGCAGGACGAGCTCGCCGGCCGGCACCGCTTCCCGGACACCCCCCCCACCCTGCCCCTGTCGGCGCTTCGCGCGGACATGGGCGAGGCCGTGGGCGGCAAGTTCGCCATGCTCGGGGAGCTCAAAAACAGGCTCGCCCTGCCCGTGCCCGACGGCTTTGTCGTCACCACCGGCGCGTTCGCCGATTTCATGGCCAAAAACAATCTGCCGGAATTCATCCGCGAGCAGGCCAAGCTTCTGGACCTCGACGAGGAAAAAAACATCCGGGGCGTGTCCTGGGCCGTCACCGCCCATATCCTCGCGGCCAGCATTCCCCGTGGCCTGGCCCGCAGTCTGGCCGCATCCCTGGACGAACTCACCGAACGGCTCGGCCGCGCGCCCGAGGCACTGGCCCTTCGCAGCAGCGCCTGGGACGAGGACGGCGAGACCACCTTCGCCGGCCAGTACGAGAGCGTCATCGGCGTGGCTCCGACGGAGATCCACACCGCCTTCAAGAAAGTCGTGGCCAGCCTCTATTCCCCGGAAGCCTGGCTGTACCGCCGCCGCCGGGGATTCAAGGAACACGAGGCGGTCATGGCCGTGGGCTGCCAGGTCATGATCGACTCCCGCGTCAGCGGCGCGCTCTACACCTACGCGCCCATGACCGAAAAAGAGGAAGGCGTTTTCGTCAGCGCCGCCTGGGGCCAGTGCGCGCCCGTGGTCGGCGGCGAGATCGAGACCGACACCTTCCTGCTCCAGCGCCATTCCCCCTTTGCCGCCACCTCCCGGGATATTGCCCAAAAGACCCGGCAGATGGTGCTCACTCCCGGCGGCGGCGCGGATTTCGTGCCCGTGCCCGAGGAACTGGCCGGGGTTTCCTGCTTGAGCGAAGCGGACCTGAGCCTGCTTGGCGAAGCGGCGCTGACCCTGGAAAAATATTTCAAGCGGCCCCAGGACGTGGAATGGACTTTCGACGCCGCCGGCCGGCTCTACATCCTGCAAAGCCGGGCCCTGGTCTTTTCCGGCCGGCCGGAAAAGCGCACCGGGGCCATCGACGCGGCCACCAGCCAGGCCGAGGCCGTCTTTTCCGGACGCGGCGACGTGGTCCAGCGCGGCGTGGCCATGGGCAAGGTGCAGGTGGTCCAGAACGAGGAGGATCTCGACGACTTCCCCTTCGGGGCCATCCTCGTCTCGCGCCACACCTCGCCGCGCTATTCGCGCATCATGTCCCGGGCCCAGGGCATCCTGACCGACATCGGTTCCCCGGCCGGGCACATGGCCACCGTGGCCCGGGAATTCCGCGTGCCCACCATCGTCGGCTGCGGCGTGGCCACGGAACTGCTCAAAACCGGCGACGAGATCACCGTGGACGCCACCCAGAACGTGGTCTACCGGGGGCTCATCAAGGAACTGCGCTTTTTCGAGCTGACCGAGGAGGACGTCTACGAGGACTCCTACGAATACCGGCTGCTGCGCCGGCTGCTCAAGAAGATCACGCCCCTGGCCCTGGTCGATCCCCATTCGCGGGACTTCGCCCCGGCCTCCTGCCGCACCTACCATGACATCACGCGGTTCATTCACGAAAAATCCGTGGCCGAGCTGATCGAACTGAGCGAATCCGGCCAGGGCCTGCTCGACGCCGCGGCCGCCCGGCTCAAGACCTCCCTGCCCTTAAACCTCTTCATCATCGACCTCGACGGTGAGGCCCGCGGCGGCATGGGCGAGATCGAACCCGCCGCCCTGGCCTCCCTGCCGCTTTCGGAACTGTTGCGGGGACTCGACGACTCCGGCATGTGGAGCACCGAACCCGTGTCCGTGGACATGGGCAGCTTCATGGCGAGCCTCACGCGCACCTACGGCCCCCGGGACGGGGCCACGGCCAAGCTCGGGCGCAATCTGGCCGTGGTGTCCCGGGAGTACATGAACCTGAATCTGCACCTGGGCTACCACTTCGTGCTCGTCGACGCCTACGTCGGCGAGGTGCCGGCCGACAACAGCCTGTACTTCCGCTTTCTCGGCGGGGTAACGGATTTCCGCCGGCGGGCCCGGCGCGCGGGCTGCATCGGCAAGATCCTCGAACGCTCGGATTTCCGGGTGGAACTGCACGGCGACCTGGTGGTCGGCCGCATCAAGTCCCTTGACAAGGAAGCCATGCGGGCCAAACTGCGCCTGCTCGGCGGCCTGGTCGGATTTACGCGCCAGCTCGACGTGCGCATGAGCCGCGAGGGCGACGCGCACTGCTTTGCCGAGGAATTCCTGGCCGCCATCAAACCGGTGATGGAGGATATCAAATGATCGACGCCAACGACGCCGCAACCGCCAAGAAACGCCGCATCCTCATCCTCGACGACGAGCCCATCGTGGTCAAACGCTTGAGACCCGCCTTCCAGAAGGCCGGCTACGACGTGGAGACCTTCACCGAAAGCGAGGCCGCCCTGGCCCGGTTCGCCGAGGCCCCGGCCGACATCGTCATCACGGACCTCAAGATGGACGGCCTCGACGGCATGGGCTTTCTGGAAAAGGTCAAGGCCGTCTCGCCAACCGTCGGCTGCATCGTCATCACCGGCTTCGCCACCCTGGAGACGGCCAAGGAGTCCTTCCACAAGGGGGCCTTCGATTTCGTGGCCAAGCCGTTCAAACTGGCCGACATCCTGGACGTGGTCAGGCGGCTCGAGACCACCCTGCCGGGCGCGCGTCATGCCGGCTGAATTCGCCCCCCCGTCCGTCGGACCGGCCGGGGCGGACCCGAGCCGCACCGCGCGCTCGCTTTTCTCCAAGTTCCGGTCGCTGCTGGAATCCAACACCGCCGCCCTGGCCAAGATGGCGGAAATGGAACGCATGCTCGGCGGCGAATACATCTTCGACCGCAGCTTTCTGGACAAGGCCGCCCGGGAAGTGGCGGAACTGACCCACCAGACCGTGTATGCCCTGAACGCCATGACCGGGAACGCCCACGTGGCCCTTTACGACCGCTACATGGCCATAAACGCCGCCGTGGAGGACATCCTGGCCGGGCGTCCGCCGGCGGGCGACGAGGACACGGTGCGCGACCTCGCCGGCCTGCGCCTGGAGGACCGGCCCAAGGTCGGCTTCGGCCCGGCGGCCCTGGGCGAACTTTCCGGCCACCTGGGCCTGCCCGTGCCGCAAGGCGTGGCCCTGACCACCGCCGCCTTCGACGACGCCGGTCCGACCGACGCGGCGGGTCGGGCGCTCACCCAGGCCCTGGCCGCTTTTGGCGACAAGGACGCCCCGGCGGACGTCATGGTCCGCGTCGAAGCCGCCTCCGGCGAAGGCCTCGGGTTCTGGCGCGGCGCGGCCACCCCCGAAGCCGTCATCCCGGCCCTGACACGGGAAATGCAAAAGGCACGGCAGCACGCGCCGCAGGAGCAGCCCACGGCCCTGATCCTGGCCGAAACGCCGGCCGTCATGACCGGCCTTGTCCGCACCCTGGACACCGCCCCGGACGGCGGGGAGTTCCTGGTCATCGAGGTCGCCTCGCCCGAGCACCCGGACGCGCCGGATGTCTTTTACCTGGAGCGGGCCCATCCTTTTGCCGTGCGCCGCTCGCGCCTTGCCCCAAAGGACCTGGACAGGCCCCTGCCCGACGGCGAAAAGCCCCTGTCCCCGGCCCCAAACGGCCACCTGCGCGGCACGGCCCTGCTCCCGTTCGACGCGGCCGCCGCCCTGGCCGGCCTGGCTCTCGCCGCCGAACGGCTCCTCGGCGGGCCGCTTGTCCTCGATTTTTTCCGGGATACCGGGGGCGCGTTTCATTTCACCCGGGTGGCCATGCGCGCCTGCCAGTCCTGTGGCGAAGCCGCACGTCCCGAAGGCGAGCTGCTCCTTTACGGCGGCGAGGCCGCCTGCCTGGGACGCGGCAGCGGCGCGGTCATCCACGTCACCGACCGCACCGATCCGGCGGATTTTCCCTTCGGGGCCGTGGCCGTGACCCGGTCGGCCTCGCCGGTCCTGGCCCCGGTGCTGCGCCGGGCCGGGGCCATGGTGGCCGAGGTGGGCGACGCGGCCGGCCATCTGGCCGCCGTGGCCCGCGAATTTCGCACGCCGGCCCTTTTCGGCCTGCCCGGGGCGCTGGCCGCCCTGCCCGAGGGCCTGGTCGTCACCGTGGACGCCGAGATGGGCGAGGTGCGCAAGGGAGCCAGCACCGGACGCGTCGCCCAGGACGCGGGGCTGAGCCCTGACGATCCCGAATACCTGACCCTGCGGCGGCTTCTGCGCCGCATCGCCGGGCTCAACCTGACCGATCCCGACGCGCCGAACTTCACGGAAGAAGGCTGCCGCACCTTTCACGACCTCATCCATTTTTCCCACGAGAAAGCCGTCACCGCCCTGGCCGAGATGCGCCTCGCCGGGGTGTCGCAGTCGTTGGCCAAGCCGCTGCCCTTGCCGGTGCCCCTTTTCCTGCGCGTGCTCGACATCGGCGGCGGGCTCGCCTCCGGAGCCGAGGACGGCGAGGGCATCGACGCCGTGCGCAGCCGGCCGCTTCGCGCCTTCCTGGCCGGCGTCGTCGCCCCGGGCATGTGGGACCAGTCCCCGGCCCGGGTGGGGCTGCGCGAGATCCTCGGCGGCATGGACCGCACCATGGCCGCCATGACGGGCATGGCCGGCAAGGGGGGCGGCAACCTGGCCATCGCCGCCCGCTCCTATTGCAACATCAGCCTGCGCCTGGGCTACCATTTCAGCGTGGTGGACGCCTACTGCGGCGACAACCCGGACAAGAATTCCGTCTACTTCCGGTTCGTGGGCGGCATGGCCCACGCCACGGCCCGGGCGGCCCGGGCGGCCTTTTTGCTGCGCCTGCTGTCCCGGTTCGATTTCAAGGCTTCGGCCGAGGGCGATCTGGTGGTGGCGCGGCTCAAGATGGTCGAGGCCGAGGTCGCGGAAGCGGCGCTGACCCTGCTTGGCCGGCTGACCGCCTTTACCCGCCAGCGCGACGTGGGGCTTTCCGGCCCGGGCGACGTGGACGCGCTGGAAGCCGATTTCGAAGCCGCCGGGAGGGGGGCGTGATGTGGACCCCCTGGGGAGCGCTCAAGGACCGACGCGAAGCCAGGCGGCGGGCCGCCCTGGACGCGCTCAAGGTGCGCTACCATACCTTCCGCATCCTGCTCGCCAACAACGAACGGGCCCTCGATAGGTTGGCCAAGGTCGAGGCGGCCCTGGAAACCGGGGCCGCCACGGCCGAACTGACGGGCCTTGTGGAAGACTTGCAGGCCGTGACCTTCGAACTGGTCGACGGGGTCAGCCGCCTGACCGACGGCGGGCATCAACTCCTCTACGCCCGGCAGTTGCGCCTGGAAGAGGCCCTTCGCGTTGCGCTCGAGACCATGGAGGAAACGGCCCGCCAGCCGTCGTGCCAGCCGCTCGGCCGCAACCTTGCCCCCAAGCGCGTGGGCGGCAAGGCGGCGAGCCTGTCGCTGCTTAAGCAAAACGGCTTTCCCGTGCCGGACGGCTTCGCGGTCACGGCCAGGGCCTGCCGGGATTTCCTGCGCGAAGCCGGCCTTGACGGGCGCATCCGCAAAATGTTCCACGCCGCCGGTTCCGAAGGCCCGGGACTGGCCGACGCCTGCGAAAGGGCGCGCCAGGCCGTCATGGACGCGACGCTTCCCGATTGGTTGCGCGAAGACCTGCGCCAAGCCGGGGAACGGCTCGCGGCAAACGGCTCCGCCAGGCTGGCCGCCCGCAGCAGCGCGCTCACCGAGGACATGCTGGAGCACTCCTTCGCCGGCCAGTACGTCACCGTTTTAAACCTCACCCCGGATACCCTGGAGAACGGCTTTCTCGAGGTCATGGCCGGGGTCTTCGGCCAGCGGGCCGTAGCCTACCGCCTGCAAGCCGGGCTTCCCGCCGCCGCCTGCGACATGGCCGTGCTCGTCCAGGAGATGGTGCCGGCCGTGGGCGCCGGGGTGCTCTTCACCCTGGACCCGGTGCGCCCCGCCTCCGGGCGCCTGCTGGTCTCGGCCGTGCCGGGGCTCGGCATCCTGGCCGTGGACGGCGAGGCCCCGACCGATATTTTCCGCGTCTCCCGCGACGACCTCGCCGACGTGCTCGCCCGGCCGGCGACAAAGACCATCCGGGCCGTGCCCGATCCGGCCGGCGGCGTGCGCCGCGAGGCCGTGCCGGAAGACGAGCGGGAACGTCCGGTCGTCTCCCCCGAGACCCTCGCCCGGTTGTGCCGGCTGGGTCTGGCCTCCGAGGCGTTGGCCGGAGCGCCCCAGGACATGGAATGGGCCGTGACCGCCTCGGGAGAGCTGCGCGTGCTCCAGTCCCGGCCGGTGCGCCTGACCGGGCAGGCCGGCGGCGCGACGCCCGACATCGCCGGCGGCGAATATTTCCATGGCGGCATGGCCGCCTGTCCCGGCCGGTGCCTGGGCCGCACCCGGCATGTACGCGGCCCGGAGAACCTCGACACGCCCATTGCCGGCCCGGTCATCGCGGTGCTGGCGGCGGCCACGCCCGAGGCGGCCCGGCTGCTCCCGTCCTGGCAGGGCGTGGTCGCGGCCGGGGGCAACCCCACCGATCATCTTTCCACCGTGGCCCGGGAACTGGGCCGGCCCATGCTCACCCGGGCCACCGGGGCGATCACCGCCATTCCGGACGGCGTGCCGGCGGTGTTGGACGCCGCGGCCGGGTCGGTCTCGGCCATGCCCGCCGTCATCGGCGACCTGTCGGAACTCCTGGCCGCGCCGCGCCCGGAAACGGCCAAGGCCCCGCGCGTGGCCCTGACGCCCGGCCGGGCCAGGGTGCGCGAACTGACCGTGCCCTTAAACCTCACCAACGCCTACGGCCCCACCTTCGCGGCCGTGGAATGCCAAAGCCTGCACGACATCATCCGCTTCGCCCACGAGGCCGCCATCCTGGCCCTGTTCGAGGCCGGGGACGAGCTCCTCGACGAAGCCTTCAGCCATGTGCGCATCCTGCGCGGCAACGCGCCCTTCGAGGTCATGGTCATCGACCTCGGCGGCGGCGTGCGCGAAGACGCAACCGGCCGGTTCATCACCGCCGGCGACCTGACGAGCCAGCCGCTGGCCGCCTTGTGGCAGGGGCTCAACGCCGGGGCGACGCCCTACGCCACGCCGCCCTCCGGACCGAACGGCCGGGACGTTAGCGGGGTCATGGGCCGGGGGATCACCGACGCGCGCGGCAAAAGGCCCGTGGGCGAGCCCAACTACGCCCTGGCCGCGCGGGACTACGTCAACGTCAACGCCCGGGTGGAATTTCATTTCGCCATGATCGACGCCGTGTGCGGCCCGAGGACGCGCGGCAATTACGTGCGGCTGCGCGTCAAGGGCGGCGGCGCGGCCACGCCGCTTCGCGAACGCCGGGCCACCTGCCTGGCCGACATTCTGGCTGCGGCCGGGTTTTACGTGGACAGGCGCGGCGACCTCGTCACCGCCAGCCTCACCGACGTCTCCGGCGACGACGCCGCCAAGGGACTCGTGTTGCTCGGCCGCCTGCTGTCCTTCATGCGCCTCCTCGACGCGGCCATGACCGACGATGACGCCCCGGCCCGGGCGGCCGACGCCTTTTGGGCCCAGGCCGGGGAAACCGCCATACCCGCCGACGCCCCGGCGCAGGAAGCATCATAAGAGAGGAGCCATGACCGACAGGATTTTCACGCCGGAGACCTTTGATCCGGCCGGTCTGGACGAGGATTTCGCCGTTCCCAAGGCTTTTCGCGGCCGGGGGGCGCTTGCCGCCATGCGGGAAGGAATGTGGGCCCCGGTCGCAAGCGACGGCGACACGGCCGTCATCTGGGCCGCCAGCGTAAGCGACGCCCTGGAGGCCACCGTCAAGGCGGCGCTTGGCGTGGCCGAGGTGCGCCTGATCGCGGTCGACCCCGCCATCGTGCGCCACATCGTCAACAACACCCTGGACGTGTGCCCCGGCTTTCCGCCCGAGGCGTCCCGAACGGACCTGGCCAAGGTGCGCACCTATCTGGCGGCGCGCCGCTCGTTTCTGGCCGGCTTTCGCACCACCCTGGCCCGGGGCCGCACCGGGCTGGCCATGTTCCGCACGGGCATCGCCTTTTTGACCGTGGTCCTGGTGCTGCTGCGGGTCCTCGGCCTGGGCTACACTTTGCCGCTTGAGGCCATCGTCCTTTGCGCCGGCATTTTCTTCATTATCGACGGCATCATCTGGTACCTGCCGGCCCGGCGCGCCTCCCATCGCGGCCAGCCCGATCCCGTGCCCCTGCCCGATCCGGCCCTTGGCAACACCGGCGTTCTGGCCGTCGCCGCCGATCCGCTCTGGCCGTGCTTCCGCTGGCTGCCGGCCGTGCCCGGGGCCAGGGCGCTGCGGACCGCCTGGGCGCTTTTGTCCCCCACGGCCCGACGCCGTTTTTTAGCCATGGATCGCACGAGCCTGGCCCTGGAGCGCACGACGCTCGCCGAACTGCGTTCGGTCATGGCCTGCTCCCGCACCGGTCTGGCCCTCGGGCGCACCGGCATCGGCGTCTCCGGCGTCGGCATCGCCATGATCCGCCAGTTTCACCACGGTTCCTGGGACGTGGCCAGCTTCGGCCTTATCGCCGTGGGCACGGTCATGGCCCTGGAAGGGCTGTCCTGGTATCTGCCGGCCAGACGGGCCGGGCGCATGTGCCAGGCCGCCGTCTGCCGTGCCGAAGCCTGCCCGAGCCCCCGCACCATGGCGTCGCCCGAGGCCGCCCCGCCCCCGGGCCCGGACACGCCCCCGCCCTCCTGGCCGGACGCCGCGCCGGGCGTGCTCGGAACCACCGGACTGGCGCTTGAGCGCACCACCCTGGCCGAGGAACGAAACGTCCTGGCAAGGCTGCGCACCCAGATGGCCCGGGGCCGCACCGGTCTGTCGCTTATTCGCACCGGCAACAACGCCGTGGCCGTCGGCCTGGGCCTGCTCGCCTGGTTCGGCACGGGTTCGACCGGCTGGACCGTGTTCAACCTCGTACTGATTGCCGGCGGCATCGTGCTGCTTACCGACGGCCTGCGCGCCTACCTCGCGGCCAGACGGGCCAGGCAAGCCACGGACGTGTGCACGGCGGACTTCGAACTGGCCGTACCGGACTACACCATGCCCGAAGAGACCTGGGGCCGGGCCAGCGCCGGGTTGGGAGGGGACAATGCCGCCTGATGCCGCCACCCCCCTCGTTTTCGACGAACGCCTGCGCATTCCGGCGGAACTTCTGGCCCGGGTCCCGGCCGAAACCTTCGCCAGGGCCGACTGGCTGCCGGTCGCCCTTTGCGACGGCCAAACCGTGGTCGTGGCCGCTCTCCTCCCGGACAACGCCGCCCTGCGCGCGGAGGCCGCCGGCGCCTTTCCCGAATACGCCCTGCGCTTCGTGCCGGCCGCGCCGCTCGACCTGCGCCGGCTGGCCGCCGATTTCGCCCCGTCCGTGACCGGCGCGCCGGTCGGCGTCGTGCGCACCAATCTGGCCTACTGGCGCAACACCATGGCCCACTGGCGCACGCGCCTGGCCTGCTGGCGCACGGACATGGCCACGGGCCGCACCTGGCTTAACGTCATGCGCTTCGGCCTCGGGCTCACGGCCCTTGGCAACACGCTTTTGCGCTCGGCCAAAACGCCCTGGCAGACGGCCCTCGACGCCGCCGGGCTGGCCGTCGGCCTGACCCTGGCCGCCTTTGCCGTACGGGCCTACCTGGGCCTGCGCCTGTCGCGGCACCGCCTGCCCGGCATCCAGACCCTGGTCGAGGTCTCGGCCGCCGCGCTCCAGTTCCTGGAGGAATACCACTTTATCGAGGAGCCCGGCAGGCCGCGTCCGGTGTCCAAGCACACCATGCTGGCGCGCCTCGGCGACATGCTCGAAAACCACGCCACCATCCTCGAAATCGCCTCCGGCGCGCCGGAACGCATCCATCTGGCCCGGGAGCGCAACGTCCTGGCCGCCCAGCGTACGGTCTGCGCCTGCTACCGCACCATCGCCGCCCGGGCCCGCACCGGCCTGGCCTTCATCCGCACCGGCGTGGCCATCCTGGGCCTCGGGCTCGGACTTTTGCGCTATTTCGGGACCAGCGCCCTGTCCATCGTGGACTGGCTGCTCGTCGTCGCCGGCGTGGCCATGATCGTCGATGGCCTGCTCTGGTATTGGCCCGTGCGCAAGGAGCCGGTGCGCACGCCCCGGTGCATGGACCCGGAAGGGGACGCGGCATGAAGATCAAGACCAAGCTGATCGTCGGCAGTTGCGTCAGCCTCGCGCTCATCCTCGTCTTGGCCCTGCTGGCCCAAAACGACATGAACCGGGTGGTGGACAAGCTGCGCTTCGTGGAAGTCCAGGACGACCTCAACGCCGATTTCCTGGAGATGCGGCTTTCGGAAAAAAACCTGTTTCTCTTCAAGGACAAGGGCGCGCTTCGGGAGATCGCGAGCAAGATCGAGGAGACCCGCGACACCCTGGCCAGATCGCGCGACCGCATCGTGCGCGGGGCCGGCGAGGCCAATTACCTGGCCCTGCGCCGCCGCCTGGACGCCTACGCTGCCGCCGTGGACACGGCCGCCGCCAGCGGCAACGCCGGCCCGGAATCGGAGCAGTCCATGCGCGAGGCCGGCCGGGCCCTGCGGGAATTCTCCACAGCCCTGGTCAGCCGCGAACGGGAGCAGGTGAGCGAGATCATCGCCCTGTCCCGGCGCACCATGACCGTGTCCCTGGCCGCCGTGGTCTGCACCGCCGTGCTGGCCGCGCCGCTCCTTTTCCGCAAGGTGCTGCTCTCCCTGGCCAAGGTCGAGCGGCTGGCCGGGGCCATCGCCGAAGGCAAGTTCGAAAGCATCGAAGAGCCCCACAGCAAGGACGAGCTCGCCTCGGTCATCCGGGCCGTCAACAGCATGTCGCAGCGCCTGAGCTCCCGCGAGGCCGAGATCCTGCAATCGAAAAAACTCGCCTCCCTCGGCACCCTGACCGCCGGCGTGGCCCACGAGATCACCAACCCTGTCAACAACATCTCCATGATGGCCGAGACCTTCGAGACCATGGACGAGGACCTGTCCCCGGCCGACCGCAAGGACATGATGCGCCAGATCCAGGAGGAATGCGGCCGCATCCACGGCATCGTCACCAACCTGCTCGACTTCTCCAAGCCCAAGACGGCCAGCATGCGCCAGATATGCCTCAACGACCTCGTGCAGGGCACGCTGCCGCTCGTGCGCAACATGCTCCACGTCTCCAACATCGACCTGCGCCTCGACCTCGCCCCGGACGCGCCCATGGTCAAGGCCGACGTGTCGCAAATGCACCAGGTGCTCATCAACTGCATCACCAACGCCATCCAGTCCATGAGCCCGGGCGGCAGCCTGCGCATCGCCACGCGCGCCGACGACGGCACGGCCCGCATCGTGGTGTCCGATACCGGCAAGGGCATCCCACCCGACATCCTGCCCCATATCTTCGATCCGTTCTTCAGCACCAAAGGTACCGAAGGTACCGGGCTCGGGCTCTCGGTCAGCTACGGCATCGTCAAAAACCATCAGGGACGGCTGCGGGTGGAAAGCACGGTCGGCGCCGGCACCACCTGCTTCATCGACCTGCCGGCCCTGATCCCCACGGAGGAATCCCATGCAAGCACAACCGCCTAGAATCATGGTTATCGACGACGAGAAAGTGGTCGGCGACATGCTGCGCATCCACCTGACCAAGCACGGCTGCGTGGTGGAGACGTTCCTGTCCGCCGCCCCCGCCCTGGCCAGGCTCGAGGAAACGCCCTTCGACCTGGTCGTCACGGACTTCAAAATGAAAGGCATGGACGGCATGGAACTGCTCAAGACCGTCAAAAGCCTCTACCCCGACATCCAGGTCATCATGATCACCGCCTTCGCCCACCTCGATACCGCCATCGAAGCCTTCCGGGGACAGGTCCACGACTTCTTCCCCAAGCCCTTCAAGATCAAAGACCTCATCGAATCCATCCAACGCGCCCTGGGCCGTCCGTTGGCCTAGGGAGGAACCGGGGGAGGGGACCTTTTTTTGCAAAAAAAGGTCCCCTCCCCCGGCCCCCCACCCTCCCAAAAAACTCTTCACGGGCTTCGCATGCTGCAGCGAGGTTCCTCTCGTCCCTCCCTTTTTCCCGAGGTTCGTTTTCCCCGACGGCTTGCCGTCGGGGAAAACGAACCTCGGAGGAAGGGGGGTCCGGGGGGCCCATGGCCCCTCGGTGGGGTGGTCCAGGAGGGGCAACGCCCCTCCTGGCCGCCGGAGGCACACTCAAATAAACACGTGGCGGAGTTCCATGTCGGGCAGGATGCAGGCGGTGAGTGCGCGGCCCCAGGCGGCGCCGGTGTCCAGGCCGATCTTGCCCGGTGCGACGAGGGGGGTGCGGGCGGTGGTATGGCCGAAGACCACGGTCAGGCCGCGCGGCAGGGGGCCGGTCAGAAACGCGCCCCGCACCGAGAGCATGCAGTCGGTGGGGCATTCCTCGGGCGGCAGCCCGCCGGGCAGCCCGGCGTGGACGAAGAGCGTGTCGCCGATGCGCGCGTAGGGCACGAGCGCGCGCAGAAACGCCTGGTGTTCGGGCGGCAGGAAGGAAAGGCCGACAAGCGACGCCGCCGGCGGATCGCCGTAGCAGCGCAGGGTGGTTTCGATGCCGAGTCCGCGAAGGAGCCGCAGGTCCTCGGGTTCGCCCTCGTCGGCGTAGCGCAGCAGGGTTTCCTCGTGGTTGCCCAGGCAAAAAATCGCGCCGGGGTCCTGCCGGGCGATATCGGTCAGCAGATCCAGCACGCCCCGGGTGTCCGGTCCCCGGTTGATGTAATCGCCTAGAAAAATAAGACGATCCGTACCCGGCCGGTACGGCAGGTCGTCGAGAAGCCGGCGCAGCGCGTCGGCCTGGCCGTGGATATCGCCCACGGCGATAAGCCGCGCGTCATCGGCCGGCGGCATGTCGTTTCCTTCACCCATGCGTGGGGGTCCTCCCGGCGCGACGGTTTCGCGCCCACGCGACCTGTAAGCACTTGCGACCCGGACGGCAAATGCCCCCCTTCGCCCCGAGTGGATGCCGACAGCGGCAGGATTGGGCAACTTCTTTACAGAAATGGACATGTTTCCCCCCACATCCGATGCTTATAGTGCAATGGTCGACCGGTTTGGCCGATAGGAGGGACAATGACCAAGACTGTGGGAAAAAACGCCGGCCACGCTTTGGCCCCGGAGCTGGGCAGAAATACGGTGCTGCTCATGGCTGCGGCGGCCGGGCTGTTCGTGGCCAACATCTACTACAACCAGCCCATGCTCGGCATCCTGGCCCGGGAATTCGGCGTGGGTCCCGAGCAGGTGGCCTCCGTGGCCGTGCTGACCCAGGTGGGCTATGCCGTCGGGCTGCTCTTTCTGGCCTCGCTTGGCGACTGTTTCGAGCGACGACGGCTCATCGTCATCACCACGCTGGGGCTGGCCGCGTCCCTGGCCTGGGCGGCGGCAGCGCCGAGCCTGGCCGTCCTGATCGCGGCCAGCCTGTGCCTGGGAGTCCTTTCGACAGTCGCCCAGCAGGTGGTGCCCATGGCCGCCCATCTGGCCCCGGAGCGCCAGCGCGGCCGGGTGGTGGGCGTGGTCATGGCCGGCCTGCTCTCGGGCATTCTGCTCGCCCGGACCATAAGCGGCGTGGTATCGGAATACGTGAGCTGGCGGGCCATGTTCGCCCTGGCCGCCTTCGCCTGCCTGGGCATGGCCGCGCTTCTGGCCATACGCCTGCCCCGGTCTGAGCCGACCTCGCCCCTGAGCTACCGGAAAACGCTGTTGTCGCTGCTCGGACTCTTCCGCGCCCATGCCGTGCTGCGCCGGGCCGGGTTGACCCAGGGGCTGATCTTCGCCGCGTTTATCGCCTTCTGGGCCGACGTGGCCCTGTATCTGGAGCAGCCGCCCTTTCTCCAGGGCAGCGCCGTGGCCGGACTGCTGGGGCTCCTCGGCATGGCCGGCATCCTGGCCGCACCCCTGGCCGGCTGGGTTTCGGACAAATTGGGCGGCGGTCAGGGGAAAATCATCATCGGCGGGGCCGGGGCGGTTGCGGCCTCATTTCTCCTTTTCGCCTTTTTTCCCGCCTCCTGGGCCGCGCTGCTCGGCGGCATCGTGCTCATGGACATCGGCGTGCAGGCGGCCATGATTTCCAACCAGTCCCGGGTCTACGCCCTGGACGCCACGGCCAGAAGCCGGCTCAACACGGTGTTTATGACCGTGATGTTCGCCATGGGCGCGCTGGGTTCGGCCGTCGGGGCCCATGCTTTTGCCCGCTTCGGCTGGCGGGGCCTGTCGCTTCTTTGCGCGGGCTGCGCCCTGGCCGCTCTCGGCATCGAGGCTTTTGGCGGCCGCCGGTCCGGAAAAGCCTGATGATCCCATGACGTTTCTGGCGAGCATGAAAGAATCAGGCAAAAAAAGAGTAGAAATAGGCGTTCTTTCACGCTGCCGGCTCGAGTATTGATTCCATGCTGCCGCCATCGGCCGGGACGCGATGTCCCGCGTTGCCGCAGGCGGTGAAAGGAGAAAAAAGCATGCTGTACAGGAAAATGCCCAAAAACGGGGACAAGCTGTCCATCCTTGGCTTCGGCTGCATGCGCCTGCCCATGGTCGATGGCAAAATCGACGAGGCCCGGGCCATCGGCCAGGTCCGAAACGCCATCGACGCCGGCGTCAACTACGTGGACACGGCCTGGCCGTACCACGGCGGGGCGAGCGAGCCCTTCGTGGGTCGCGCCTTGCAAGGCGGCTACCGCGCAAAAGTCAAACTCGCCACCAAGCTGCCGTCGTGGATGATCGAAAAGCGCGAGGACATGGACCATTACCTGGACGCCCAGCTTACCCGCCTCCAAACGGACCACATCGACTACTACCTCGTCCATGCCCTGGACGGCGACCTGTGGGACAGCGTGGCGGCCAAGGGCGTGCGGGAATTCCTGGACGCGGCCAAGGCCGACGGACGCATCAAAAACGCCGGCTTCTCGTTTCACGGCTGGCTGCCGGATTTCAAGCGCATCGTGGACGCCTATGACTGGGATTTCTGCCAGATCCAATATAACTACCTGGACCAGCAGTTCCAGGCCGGCACCGAAGGCCTCCAGTACGCGTCGGGGAAGGGCCTGGGGGTCGTCATCATGGAACCGCTTCGCGGCGGCAGCCTGGCCCAGCCCGCCCCGCCGGCCGTGGCCGCCATCTGGGACGAGGCGGCAACCAAACGGCCGCCCGTGGAATGGGCGCTGCGCTGGGTATGGAACCATCCCGAGGTGACGGTGGTGCTCTCCGGCATGAACGACGAGGAGCAGGTCGCGCAAAACCTGGCCATCGCCGACACGGCCACGGCCGGGGCCTTGAGCGTCGCCGAACTGGAGATGATCGACCGGGCCGGGGCCACGTACAAGGAACTGATGCAGATCGGCTGCACGGGCTGCGGCTACTGCATGCCCTGCCCGGCCGGGGTGCAGATTCCCAAGTGCCTCGACGCCTACAACAAGCTGCACATGTTCGGGGATGTCGAAGGCTCGAAGTTCCAGTATGTGGTCAGCGTCAGCGGCGTCATCGGCGCAAGCGACCCGGGATTCGCCTCCCAGTGCGTGGCCTGCGGCGAGTGCAAGGAAAAATGTCCCCAGCACCTGCCCATCCCGGAGACCCTGGAAAAGGTGGCCGCCGAGATGGAGGACGACCGCGTCGAAGAGCGCAAGGCCATGGCGCTCAAACTCTTCAAGGTGCGTGCCCACGAGGGGCTGACCAACGTTTAGCGCTATTCGGAACAACCGTCCGAAGGAGGTTGCCTCATGCCATACGAAAGCCCGATGAAGCGTCCCATGCTGCTTGCCGGCAAAACCGCCATCGTGACCGGGGCCAGCTCCGGCATCGGCCGGGCGACGGCTCTGGCCCTGGCCGGCGAGGGAGCAAGCGTGGTGCTGGCGGCCAGGCGCCGCGAGGAACTCGATGCCCTGGCCGCCGAGATCGCCAAGGCCGGCGGCAAGGCGCTTGCCGTAGCCGGGGACGCCGGTTCCGTGGAGGGCATCGAAAAGCTGCTCGCGGCCGCCCTGGCCTGGGACGAAAGCGGCGGCAAATACGACATCGTGGTGGTCAACGCCGGCCGGGGACTGGCCGGCAGCCTGCTCACCAGCGACGAGTCCCAGTGGGAAGCGCTCTACAAGATCAACGTCCTTGGCGCGGCCCATCTCATGCGCCGGGCCGGGACCTATCTCAAGGAGCGCGGCACGGGCGACATCGTGGTGGTCAGCTCCGTGGTCGGGCGCAACATCTCGCCCGTCAGCGGCTTTTACGGTTCAAGCAAGTTCGCCGTCTCGGGCATGGCCGAGGCGCTGCGCCGGGAGATCTGCTCCGCCGGCGTGCGCGTCACCACCGTCATGCCGGGCGTGGTCCTTTCCGGCTTCCAGAAGGTGGCCGGCTATAGCGACGACTTCGCCAAGTTCGCCGAAAAGATGGGCAAGCTGCTCGAACCCGAAGACCTCGCCGAAGGCATCCGCTGGCTTTTGACCCTGCCCCAGCACGTCCACGTCAACGAAATCATGATCCGCCCCACCGGCGCGATGTATCCATAGGGAGTAAGGGAAGAGGAGAGGAGAGGAGGAAATGCGAGAGGGGAAACCCTTTAAGAAAAGGGTTCTCCCCTCTCGCGCTCTCCCCTTCCTAAACTTTTTGCCTTTCCGGGCGTTACATGGAAATATTCATCTTTTGAAAGTGAACACTACACAAGCATACGAATTGTTTTTCAGTAACACCAGGAATACCACCATGCGTATCCTCTACTACGACTGCCAGGCCGGCATCAGCGGCGACATGAACCTGGCCGCCATGATCGACCTGGGCGTCGATCCCGATTTCCTGCGCGCCGAGCTGTCCAAGCTCGGGCTCGATACGGAATTTTCCCTGCGCGTGACCCGCGACGCCCGAAACGGCATCACCGGCACCCGCGTGGATGTGGTCCTGGCCGGGCAACAGCCGGCGGACCACGACCACCCGCATGGACATCACGCCCATGATCATGACCACGAGCATGGACATCACCACCATGACCATGGGCACGAGCACCATCACGATCACGGCCAGCGCAATCTGGCCGCCATCGAGGCCATCATCGAGGCCAGCGGCCTGGACGAGGACGTCAGGCGCACCAGTCTGGCCATCTTTGGCCGCATCGCCGCCGCCGAGGCCAAGGTGCACGGCAAGCCTGTCGAGGAAGTCCATTTCCACGAGATCGGGGCCGTGGACTCCATCGTCGACATCGTGGGCGCGGCCATCTGTTTCCACGCCCTTGGCGTGGACGCGGTCTGGGCCTCGCCGGTGGAACTCGGCGGCGGATTTGTCCGCTGCGCCCATGGCCTGATTCCCGTACCCGCCCCGGCCACGGTGGAAATAACGGCCGGCATCCCCACCACCCGGGGAGCCGTGCGGGAAGAAACCGCCACCCCAACAGGCGCGGCCATCGTGGCCACCCTGGCCGACCGGTTCACGCCCTCGCCCCAAATGACCGTGGCCAAAACCGGCTACGGCGTCGGCCACCGGGTGACGGAACTGCCGAACCTGTTGCGCGTGCACCTGGCCGAGGCCGTAGCCGCCGACTGGTCCGTGTCCGAAGCCAGGCTTCTCCAGTGCAACATCGACGACATGACCGCCGAGCTCCTCGGCGCGGTCATGGAGACGCTCATGGCCGCCGGGGCCATGGACGTGCACTTCACGCCCATTCTCATGAAGAAAAACCGCCCGGCCACCTGCCTGTCGCTGCTGTGCGCGGCCGAAGACGAAGACCGCTTCAAGGAGCTGCTTTTCCGCCATACCACGACCCTTGGCATCAAAAGCCTGCCGCTCGAAAAAACCTTCCTGGCCACGACCTTCACCACGCTGTCCACGCCGCTTGGGCCGGTGCGCCTCAAAAACGCCCTGCTCGACGGCACGGTGCTGCGGTCCAAGCCGGAATTCGAGGACTGTCGCGCCCTGGCCCAAAAACACGGCATACCCCTGGCCGAAGTCTACGCCGTGGTCGACCGCTGCCGGGACAAGGACGCGTAAGATGGCGGACAGAAACGACTACGACCAGCTGCTGGCGGTCATGCGACCCTACGGGACGGCACTCGTGGCCTTTTCCGGGGGCGTGGACAGCCTGCTGGTCCTGCGGGCGGCCCTGGACGCGCTGTCCCCGGAGGCGGTCCTGGCCGTGACGTTGCGCACGCCCTACACCCCTCCCCACGATGTCGCGGCAGCAAGCCAGGCGGCCCGGGACATGGGCGTGGGGCACGAAATCCTGGACATCCCCTTTCCCGAGGCCCTACGCGACAATCCGCCCGACCGTTGCTACACCTGCAAGCGGCTGCTCTTCGGCCACCTTGTGGACAGGGCCGCCGCGTCGGGCCTGGGCAGCGTTTTCGACGGCACCAACGCCGACGACCTGGGCGATCACCGGCCGGGCCTGCGGGCCGTTTGCGAACTCGGCATCATAAGCCCGCTGCTTGCCGCCGGGCTGGCCAAGGCCGATATCCGGCGGCTGTCCCAGGAACTGGGCCTGCCCGGCTGGGACAGGCCGGCCGGAGCCTGCCTGCTCACCCGCATTCCCCACGGCGTGACCGTCACCGAAGCGGAACTGGCGCGCATCGCAGGGGGCGAGGAGTTTCTGCGAAGCATCGGCTTCCCCGAGGCACGGCTTCGCAGCCACGGCGAACTGGCCCGCATCGAGGTGGCCCCGGACCACGTCGCCGCCCTCGTCGCCGCAAGCGCCGCCCACGACGTGGACGGCACATTCAAACACCTTGGCTACCGTTACGTGACCGTGGATCTTTCCGGCTACCGCATGGGCAGCCTCAACGCACAACCGAACCAGGACCCGAAAACGTCCTGAAGCTTATATTCCATGGATATCAAAGACGATCTGCGAACGCTTCTGACCGGCGTCAAGGCCGGCGACATCGACGTTGAAGCCGGCATCGCGCGGCTGCGCGACCTGACTAGCCTGGAACTCGGCCACACCACCATCGACCTGCATCGGCCGCTGCGAAACGGCCTGCCCGAAGTGGTCTACGCCGCCGGCAAGACCCCGGACCAGGTGGCCGAAATCTTTTGCCGCATGGGCGCGCGCTCCAACGTGCTGGCCACCCGTGTGCCCGAGGAAACCGCCCGGCACGTCCTCGCCGCCTGCCCCGAGGCGCAGCACAACACCCTGGGCCGCACCCTGACCCTGATCCGCCGCCCCATCGACTGGCGCAGCGGCGAAATCGGCATCGTCACCGCCGGCACCTCCGACCTGCCCGTGGCCGAAGAAGCACGCATCACCTGCGAAATGTTCGGCAGCCACGCCAACATCGTCGCCGACGTGGGTGTGGCCGGACTACACCGGCTGCTCGACCGGCTCGATACCCTGCGCAAGGCCCGGGTGCTCATCGTCGTGGCCGGCATGGAAGGCGCGCTGGCCAGCGTCATCGGCGGACTGCTCCCCCAACCCATCATCGCCGTGCCCACCTCCGTCGGCTACGGAGCCGCCCTGTCCGGCTTCGCCGCCCTGTGCGGCATGCTGACCTCCTGCGCCGGCGGCGTCAGCGTCGTCAATATCGACAATGGCTTCGGCGCCGCCTGCGCCGCGTGCAAGATCAATAATATGGTGGAGGAAGAGGGGAAGGAACCGGGGGAGGGAACCCCTTTTTGAAAAAAGGGGTTCCCTCCCCCGGACCCCCACCCTCCCCCAAAACTTTTAAGGGGGGGCAAAGGGGGAACGGTTGTTCTTCCAAGACCAAGGGGAAATTTCTTCGTTCGCCCCGAAGGGGCGACGGCGTGGTGGCGGCGGCATTTGCCTGGGACGAGCTTGTCGCGAAGCGACATGCACCGTCCAGGCAAATGCCGCCGCCATCTTCTCCACTCCCCGCATCCCCGCCAGCCATCCCCGCCCCCGTCCAGCCCAAGCACACCGGACGGGGGGTCCGGGGGGCCCATGGCCTCCCGGTGGGGAGGTCCAGGAGGGGCAAAGCCCCTCCTGGTCGCCGGAGGCGCGCATCCCACTCCCCCCCGCTCTACCGACCGTTGATCTCCGGCAGCTGGCGGGGGCTGGCGCCGAAGTAGCGTTTGAATTCGCGGTTGAACTGGGAGACGCTTTCGTAGCCGACCTGTCGGGCGGCGTCGCTGGCGCGCAGGCCGTCTTCGACGAGCAGGCTTCTGGCTTTGTTGAGGCGCACTTTTTTCAGATATTGGATGGGCGAGAGCGAGGTGACGTCCTTGAAGGCACGGTGAAAGGCCGAGGTGCTCATGTTGACCGAGCCGGCGAGCTGTTCGACGCTACAGGGCTGGCTGAAGTTGTAGTGAATTTGCTTGAGCGCCTTGTCGATGCGGGAGAGTCCGGTGTTTTTGTGGGCCAGGGCGTAGAGGGAGGCGGCGTTTTCGCCGCACATGATGCGAAAGAGCAGTTCGCGCACCAGTCCCCGGCCGAGCACCCGGGCCTCGCGGGGAGAGAGGAGCGCGCAAAGGAGTCTGCGAACCGTTTCCTTGAAGGGGGCGTCGGCAAAGGCCAGGGTGAGGCCCTGATGGCGGCAGCAGCACGGTCGCGCGGGGCTGCCCGGGGCGGCCTCGTCCATCTGGTCGATAACGCTTGTGAGCATGTGCAGGTCGATATCGACCTTAAGCGACAGGAGCGGCTCGCCGGGGTGCACCACGGCCTCGCATTCGGCGGGCAGGGGCACGGACAAGACCAGATAGTGATCCGGGTCGTAGGTGTAGATGGTGTCAGCGAGATGCACTTTCTTGGCGCCCTGGCCGAGGATGATAACGCCTTGCTGGTAGAGCAGCGGCGTGCGGCAGATGCTTCCCGTGCGCTTGTGCAGGGCGACGCCGGGGACATCCGTGGCGGTTTCCCCTTCGTTTACGGCCAACCGGCCCATGAGTTCGGCGATTTCCCGCATGGGGCCTCCCCGCCGTCGCGGCCGCGTGGCTTGCGGCCCCTGTGACGGCTGCCATTTTCTATCACAATTGGCAGTATCAGACAAGAATCAAGCGATATACAGCCTGTTTTATCGTTTGAGAAGGATTTCCATTCGATATTCGCTCCGAGTTGACCCCGAACGGATACTGTTCCTATAGTGACCATGGTTCAGAGGATTTTCTCACGCCGGCGACACGGGAGCAGGTCATGAAAGTCCACGACATCATGCAGCACAACGCGCATTTCCTGCGCAAGGACGACACGCTGCGCGAGGCGGCCGCGCTTTTTCGCGGCAACGGCGTGGGCGGGGCGCAGGTGCTTGGCGACTCCGGCTATCCGGAAACGATATTCACCAGCGACGACCTCATCCGCGCCCTGGCCGGCGGAGCCAATCTGTCCGACCCGGTTTCCCACCACGCCCATCGCCACATCTGCGCCGTGCAGCCCGACACCCCGGTCAACGAGATCGCCTGGTACGAGAACCGGTTCCTGGCCGTTGTCGACAGCCTCAACCGGATCATGGGCTGCGTGGACGCATCGAGCCTTTTGCCCGAAATCGCAACCAACCGGACCAATACGGCCGAGCCCTGGGCCCGCGCCCTGGCCCGATTTCCCGAGCCGCTGCTCCTGTGCGACCGCGACGGGATCATCGGCTGGGCCAACGACGCGGCCAGACTGGTGCTTGGCGATGCCGGCCGCCGGGGCGTGGGCCTGCGGCAAGCGCTTGTGGGCGCGGGCTTCGATGTCGAGGACGACCCGGTGGAACCGGCGGCGGTGGCGCTGGCCATGCGCGACGACTCCCGCTACGTGACCCTGCGCTGGCAGGTCCCGGACCCCTATCGCCCAAACGCCGCGCCCTGCCGCATGGTCTGGCTGCGCGACGTCAACGACCGCCACGCCGTGCTCGGCAAGCTGCGCAGCCTGCGCGACCTGTCCCGGGAACTGCGCTCCATCATCGACTCCTCCTTCGACGGTATTTTCATCACCGACGGCGAGGGCGTCACCTTGCAGATCAACCGCGCCTACGAACGCATCACCGGCATCCGCGCCGCCGAGGTGGTGGGGCGCAGCATGCGCGATCTGGTGCGCGAGGGGTTCTACGACCAGTCCGTCACCCTGCTCGTGCTGGAGTCGCTGCGAAGCGAAACCATTATCCAGAAGGTCAAGCGCGGCAAAACCATCGTGGTCACGGGCAACCCCATCCTGGACGAAAAGGGCAAGCTGTGGCGGGTGGTGACCAACGTGCGCGACGTCACCGAGCTGCAACGGCTGCAGGAAGAACTGGAAAAGATCAGCGCCCTGCACGACCGCTACCGCATGGAGCTCGATTCGCTGCGCAAAAGCATCGGCCAGGGCGGGCGCATCGTGGTGCGCTCCAAGCGCATGCGCGACGTCTACGAGCAGGCGCTGCGCCTGGCCCAGGTGGACTCCACGGTGCTGATCCTCGGCGAATCCGGGGTGGGCAAGGAGGTGGTGGCCTCCATCATCCACGAGCACAGCCCGCGCAAGGACAGGCCCTTTGTCAAGATCAGCTGCGCGGCCATCCCGGAAGCGCTGCTCGAATCCGAACTTTTCGGCTATGTCCACGGGGCCTTTACCGGGGCCTGCCGGGCCGGCAAGCCGGGGGTGTTCGAGCTGGCCCACCAGGGCACGCTTTTTCTCGACGAGATAGGCGAGCTGCCGCTGGGGTTGCAGGCCAAGCTGTTGCGCGTGCTTCAGGAACGGATGGTGCTGCGCCTGGGCGAGGTGCGCCCGACCGCCGTGAACGTGCGCATCATGGCCGCCAGCAACCGGGACCTGGAAACCCTGATGCGCCAAGGGTTGTTCCGCAGCGACCTTTATTACCGCTTAAGCGTCGTGCCGCTGGTCGTGCCGCCGCTTCGGGAACGACGCGAGGCCATCTTCGACTTCATCTACCGCTTTCTGGGGAGCTTCAACCGCAAGTACGGCCTCAGCCGCCAGATCGATCCCGAAGCCTGCGACTATCTGGCCGCCTGTTCCTGGCCGGGCAACGTGCGCCAGCTTGAAAACACCATGGAGCGGCTGGTGGTCCTGTGTCAGGGCGACGTGATCACCCGCGGGGCGGCCACCCGGGCCCTGGCCGCGGCCAGGGGCGGTGGGGAAGTCGAAACGACCGAGGAGACCGGGCTGCGGGGCATTCTGGAAACCGCCGAGCGGGAAGCCATCCGGCAGGCCCTGGCCACCCATGGTTCCACGCGCAAGGCGGCGCGGGCTCTCGGGGTCAACCAGTCGACCATCGTGCGCAAAGCGCGCCGCTACGGGCTGTCCGAAGCCTGATGCCCCCGAGCATCATCCGATGCGCCACGGCATCGCTTTTGTATCCCTCTTTATTTTCTCACGAATCACATAACGTGTAGCGCGTTCTCTTTTCGGGTCGATGCGCGCCCGCATCACCTGATGTTTATTATCATCACTTGCGGGTAGGCAGCTTCGGTCAATCGGCACGACATCCCTCCGGCATTGCTGCCCTTCCTGTTTTTATTCCTTTTTTCATCTCGTTGGCATGGATATTGATCTCTTGGAACGGGCGGCGTGGCTTTTTGGGGCCTACATAGGCGCGCCTGGCACACGACGTCCGGCGTCAAAGGCAATGCAGTCGAACCGAGTGATTGGAGGACTTCATGGCAGTGCAAAGCGTCAGACGGACACCTGATAACGAAGCGCCCTACATTCCCCTGTGGAAACTGAAACTGCGCCTTCCCGGCATTCATTACCGCTGGGAATGGGCCGACTATGTGCAGGGCCTGGTCATGTGCGCGGTGTGCCTGTCGATCATCCCGGTGCTCCAGGATACCCTCGGCATGCCCTTCGAAGTGGCCCTGGCCATCGTCATCCTAAACGGCTTCCTCTACCTCTGGCATTCCCTGTTCGGCGACCCGGTGGTCCCCGGCTGGGTCACGCCGGCCATTCCGCTTCTGATCGCCTACTGCCTCACCTATCCCATGGGCCCGGAGCGCATGCACGCGCTGATCGCCTTCGAGCTGATGCTCGGCATCTGGTGCCTCTTCCTCGGCGTCACCGGCCTTGCCCGCACGGTCATCGGGCTCATTCCCCGGGCCGTCAAATCCGGCGTCATCCTCGGCGCCGGCATCGCCGCCATCCAGCTCATCTTCAAGGAAGGCGGCAAGTTCTACACCATGCCCATCACCATCAGCGTCTGCGCCCTGGTGGCCCTTTTCATGATGTACAACCCGCTGTTTCGGGGCTGGTCCACGAAAAACGCCGTGGTCAAGCTGGCGGCCAACCTCGGCATCCTGCCGGCCATCGTGGCGGCCATCATCATCGCCCCCCTGGTCGGCGAAGCGCCTTTCGAAATCCAGTGGGGCTTCTCCCACCCCGCCTTCACCACCCTGTGGACCGACTGGGTTCCCTGGGGCACCCTCGGCTGGCCGTCGCTTTCCATGTACCTCAAGTCCATCCCCCTGGTGTTGGCCGCCTATATCGTGATCTTCGGCGACGCCGTCCAGGCCCAGGGCATCATCCGCGACGCCGACGCCAAGCGCCCGGACGAACACGTGGACTACAACCCCGACCGGGCCCACCTGATCGTCGGCGCCCGCAACACCTTCATGTCCATCATGGGCCCCGACGTCTCCATGTGCGGCCCCATCTGGGCGGCCATGACCGTGGTCACCTACGAACGCTGGAAGACCGGCCGCGAGAGCATGGACTCCATCTTCGGCGGCGTGGCCGCCTTCCGCTGGGGCACGTTCACCGGCTACTGGCTGCTGCCCATCGTCTCCATGACGCGGCCCATCCTGCCGGCCGCCTTGTCCCTGACCATGATCATTCAGGGCTTCGTGTCGGTCTACATCGGCGCGCGCGAGGCCAAGAGTCTAAAAGACCTCGGCATCGGCGGCATGGTGGCCGGCATCCTCATCTCCAAGGGCGCGGCCTGGGCCTTCGGGGCCGGGCTTGTTGTCTGCTTCATCATCTACGCCCTGGACTTCTTCCGCGGCGACACCACCGCCGCCCCGATCTGGGCCGAGGACCTGCAACGCGCCCTTGACGCCGAAGCCGACGCCCTGGCCGGGGAGAAATCCTCCGTCTAGTGCGGCGTTCTCTAAAAAATAATTATTTAAACATATTATTCTCAAAATTCGTATGCACGAATTTCGAGAACGCGACACGAGGCAGGACACGGCAGAATGCGACGGCGGACCAGCTGTCGCCGCTCCATATTCAACCACCACCGTATTACCCGGAGGCTTGTCTTATGCATCAGGAGATTTTCGCCACGACCCCGCGCATCATCCTGGGAACCGGAACCATCGCCCGCCTGGGCGACGAGGTCCGCCGCCTCGGCGGAACGTCCGTATGCATCATCACCGACCCGGGCGTGGCGGCATCCGGCATCGTGGAACGCCTGGAAGGCCTGCTCGATGCGGCCGGCCTGGCCCATGTCCGCTTCGACAAGGTGGAGGCCGATCCGCGCTACGAAATCGTGGAGGACGCCCTGGCCGTGGCCAGGGGGGCCAAGGCGGACGTCATCATCGGCATCGGCGGCGGCTCGTCGCTGGACATGGCCAAGATCACGGCCGTCATGGCCACCAATGAAGGGCCGGTGGGCAAGTACTTCGGTACGGACCTGATCCCCACCCCCGGGCTCAAGACCATCCTCATTCCCACCACGGCCGGCACCGGCAGCGAGGTGACGCCCATCGTCATCCTCTCGGACCACCACGAAAAGC
Organism: Desulfovibrio sp. JY; assembly: GCA_021730285.1. Classification (NCBI taxonomy): domain Bacteria; kingdom Pseudomonadati; phylum Thermodesulfobacteriota; class Desulfovibrionia; order Desulfovibrionales; family Desulfovibrionaceae; genus Desulfovibrio; species Desulfovibrio sp. JY. The sequence continues at coordinate 2,714,156 of CP082962.1, read as the reverse complement.
TCAAAAAGGGCATCGTGAGCCCGTACATCTTCCCAGCCGTGGCCCTGCTCGACGCCGAGCTGACCATCGGACTCCCCCCCAAGGTCACGGCCGCGACCGGCATGGACGCGCTGATCCATGCCCTGGAGGCCTACACCTCCATCAACGCCACGCCCACGACGGACATGCTGGCCAAGGAAGCCATCCACCTGATCTACAACAACATCCGCGCCGCCTACGCCAAGGGCGACAATCTGCCCGCCCGGGAAAACATGCTGCGCGGGGCCATGCTGGCCGGCATGGCCTTCGCCAACGCCGGGGTCACGGCCGTGCACGCCTTTGCCTACCCCATCGGCGCCGAGTTCCACATCCCCCACGGCATCGCCAACACCATCATGCTGGTGCCGGTGATGCGCTTCAACCAGACCGGCAACCTCGCGCGCTTCGCCGATCTCGCCTCCTTCCTGGGCCAGCCGGTTGCGGGCCTGAGCCTGCGCCAGGCCGCCGCCAGCGCGGTTACGGCGCTGACCGAGCTGGCCGAGGATCTGGCCGTGCCCCAGCATCTGGCCGCCTACGGCGTCACCGAGGAGCACGTGCCGACGCTGGCCGCCAGCGTCATGCTGGTGACAAGGCTTCTGGCCAACAACCCGCGCCACATGACCCAGGAAGACGCCGCCGTCATCTACCGGCAGGCCCTGTAGGCGGCTCGACATACCTCGCACACCTGCAGCCAACGCGGAGAATACCCATGAAAATGTACATGTTCGAAGCGGGCATCCTCAAAAGCAAACAGCAGTACTTCACCCTGAACAAAGGGATAAACAAGGATTTCGACGTCCCCGTGCCCTTCGCGCTCATCGACCACCCCAAGGGCAAGGTGCTTTTCGACACGGGCAACGCCCTCGAAACCGTCCACCACAAGGAAGAACACTGGGGCTCCATCCTGGCCGCCTACGATCCGGTCATGACCGAAGACCAGTGGTGCGCCAACGCCATCAAAAAGGTCGGCTGCGCCCCGGAAGACGTAAGCTACGTCATCCTGTCCCACCTGCACCTCGACCATGCCGGCGGCGTGGGCCATTTCCCCAACGCCAAATATATCGTCCAGCGCGACGAACTCCACTTCGCCTACGTGCCCGACCCCTACATGAAGGCCGCCTACATCCGGAAGGACTTCGACAAGGACGTGCCCTGGGTGATCCTCGAAGGCTGGCGCGACGAGGGGTTCGACCTGTTCGGCGACAAGGCCATCACCATCCACTTCACCCCCGGCCACACCCCCGGCCACCAGTCCATTCTCGTCAATCTCGAAAAAAGCGGCCCCACCTTCCTGGCCGCCGACTCCTGCTACACCACCGACAACCTGCAAAACGGCACCCTGCCGGGACTCATGTGGAACGCCGGCGACACCGTGCGCAGCGTCGAACGCATGCGCCTGCTCCAGGACGCCCACGGCGTGACCATCATGACCGGCCACGATCCCGAAGCCTGGAAATCCGTCAAGCAGGCCCCGGCCTACTACGATTGATCCGACGCGGGGGGCCGGCAAAGATCCCCCACCGCCAACCATGAAAAACCGGTCCGCACGGTCGCGGGCCAAGGGAGCGGCATGGTGAATCTGAAAAACCCGGAACTGTTCAAGGAAGCCTGTCTGGTGAACGGCCAGTGGGTGGCGGCGGCAGGCGGCGAGACCGACACCGTCACCAACCCGGCCGATGGCAGCGTGGTCGGCAAGGCGCCGCAATTGTCGGCCGCGGAAATCGAAGGCGTCATCGCCGCCGCCGACGCGGCCTGGAGGCCCTGGGCCGCCCTGGCCGCGCCCAAGCGCGCGGCGGTGCTGGAAAAATGGCACGCCCTGATCCTGGAGGCCGCCGACGATCTGGCCACCATCCTGACCACCGAGCAGGGCAAGCCCCTGGCCGAGGCCAAGGGCGAGATCATGTACGCGGCGTCTTTCATCAAATGGTTCTCCGAGGAAGCCCGCCGCGTATACGGCGACGTGATTCCCGCGCCGACCGCCGACAAGCGCCTGCTCGTGCTCAAGCAGCCCGTCGGCGTCACCGCCGCCATCACGCCCTGGAACTTCCCGGCCGCCATGATCACCCGTAAGGCCGGACCGGCGCTGGCCGCAGGTTGCGCCATGATCGTGCGCCCGGCCGCCAAGACGCCTTTCACCGCCCTGGCGCTCGGCGTCCTGGCCGAGCAGGCCGGGGTGCCGGCCGGCGTGCTCCAGGTCGTCACCGGCAAATCGAGCCTCATCGGCAAGGTGCTGACCGACAGCCCTATCGTGCGCAAACTGTCGTTTACCGGCTCGACCGAGGTCGGGCGCAAGCTCATGGCCCAGTGCGCGCCGACCATCAAGCGCCTCTCCCTGGAACTCGGCGGCAACGCGCCCTTCATCGTCTTCGACGACGCCGACCTGGAACAGGCCGTGGCCGGGGCCATCGCCTCCAAATACCGCAACGCCGGCCAGACCTGCGTGTGCGCCAACCGCCTCTATGTCCAGTCCGGCATCCACGACGCCTTTGCCAAACGCCTTGCCGAAGCCGTGGCCGCCATGCCCGTGGGACCGGGCACCCAGCCCGGGGTCCTCATCGGCCCCATGATCGATGCCAAGGCTGTGGAAAAAGTGGAGAGCCACATCGCCGATGCACTGGGCAAAGGCGCCAAGGTGGTGCTCGGCGGCAAGCGCCATGCCCTGGGCGGCCTGTTCTTCGAACCGACCATCCTGTCGGGCGTGACAAGCGAAATGCGCGTGGCCCGCGAGGAAACCTTCGGCCCGCTGGCCCCGATCTTCCGCTTCGAGACCGAGGAAGAAGTGATCGCCGCGGCCAACGCTACCGAATACGGCCTGGCCGCCTACTTCTATACGGAAAACGCCAGCCGCGTCTGGCGGGTGGCCGAGGCGCTGGAATACGGCCTCGTCGGCCACAATACCGGACTCGTGTCCAACGAAGTCGCCCCCTTCGGCGGCATGAAACAGTCGGGCATCGGCCGTGAAGGCTCCAAATACGGCATCGACGAGTACCTCGAGATCAAATACGTCTGCTCGTATATTGGATAAGTAGGAAGATTGAGAAAGGGGAAGAGAATGCGAGAGGGGGAACCCTTTAAAAAGGGTTGCCCCCTCTCGCGCTCTCCCCTTCCTAAATTTCCTCACTATTCCTTATAAAAACCAATCTCGACTTGATCGCAACGCCAGCAGAGAAAAGACCCCCCCTTTAAAGTTTTTGGGGAGGGTGGGGGTCCGGGGGAGGGAACCCTTTTTTTCAAAAAAGGGTTCCCTCCCCCGGTTGCCTCCTCTCTATCCTCGCCTCCTACGCATACGACCGATTGTGGACGTTGCTGGCGAGTTTCTTGGACTGCATGGCCTTGATGACGTCGACAACGGCCGCGACCACGGCTTCCGGGTCGGACGACAGGTTGCAGAAGGTGGGCGAGACGCGCACGAGGTCGTGGCCTTTCACCTTGAGGTTGGCGATGGCGAAGCCGTGCTTTTCGTAGACGTGCTTCATGACGTCGCCGGCCCCGATGCCTTCGGGCGTCTTGAAGAGGAACACGGAGCTGCGCAGCGCGTCGTTGGTGGTCGGCGTGGTGATCCACTTGTAGGCCGTTTTGGCGGTGAAGTCCGGGAACACCTTGGGCAGGTGCTTGAAGAGCGCCTGTTTGACCTTGTCGCCCAAGGCGTGGACGCGGGCCTCGATTTTGGCCGGGGTCACGCCGGGGTGGAAATGGCCGGTATGGAACAGCGCCGCCATCCAGGTGGAGACCAGCGTGGCGTCGTTTTGCTGGCCCAGGTAGGAAAACCGCTTGGCATTGGGGTCGATCTTGCCGGACTCGGCCGGGAAGCCATAGTCGGCCGGGGTATTGATGTGCTCGTCGTAACCCCAGATGCTCGGCGTGAATTTTTCGGCCGCGCCGGTACGGTTGTTCATGTAGAGGATACCGACCATCTTGGGGCCGCAGGGCCATTTGTGAAAGCTCCCCGCGATGCTGTCCACACCCACCTTGTCCAGGTTCAAGTCCAGCACGCCGAAGGTCTGGGCGCTGTCGGCGTGGATGTAGATGTCCTTGTTGATCGTGCGCAGTTCGTCCACGATGCGCTTCATGGGCAGCAGCATGCCGCATTCGTTGGACTGCCAGGACAGCGTCACGATCTTGGTGTTCTTGTCCACCATGCGGCGTAGCGCTTCCAGGATTTCCTTTTCCGAGGCCGGATCGGAGGGAATGATGCCGGCGGCGCGCTCGGCGTCGGTGACGGTGTTGGCGAACATCTTGGTCTGCAACACGCGCACGGAATCCTTGCCCCAGCCCTGGGTGGCCTTGCGGTAGAACCAGGCGTCGTAGTTGGTGGGATGGTTGACGTCCCAGGCGACGACATTGTCCTTTTGGGGATCGAAAAAGCCCGAGGTCACAAGGCCGTTATTGATGAAGTTGTTGCCCTCGGTGGAGTTGGCGGTCAGGGCCAGCAGAAAATCGGCCGGGCTCTTGATCTGGCCCAAGCCGAACCAGTCCTTCACCGCGCCAAGGCCGTTGACGAGGCTCGCGTCGGCCAACTCGCCGCGCATGGGAAAGGAGATGTCCGCGGCAAGCAGGCTCTGGACCAGCTCCACCATGGAAGACACCGGCTTCATGGACGGGCACAGGTTGGCGGCGTTGACCGAGATGCTGGTGAAGGCGTCCCGGTCGAAATAGTGGCGCACCAGCTTGTCCCACTGGGCGTCGTTGTCCGCGGCCAGGGCATCGGCGGCAAACGGCCGGCCGTCTTTTTCCCAATGCGCGATGGCGGCTTTGATCCTGTCCATGGCCGACCCGGTTTCGGCCTTGGGCTTGGGCGTCTTTTTGGCTTCGGCCTGGGCGGTGGTGAAGGCCACGCCGGGCAGCATGGCGACGCTACTGGCGCCCAGGGCGATTCCGATAAATTTGCGGCGGCTGAATTGGCTCATGGGCTGGCATCTCCTTGAGGTTGGAAGCGAGTTACAATGCAGGGAGGATGAGGCCTGTAAAACATGAGACCCGAAGCGATCACCGTATGTGATGCGATAATTACGGCATAGCGCGCCTCACCATGGAGGGCAAGCTGCAATCCACCGCCCCATTCAAATCTCCACAATGGAGTATGAAACATAAAAACTGCAAAATTGTAAAATATATTTCTCAAAGAAGAACGCTTGAGGAACGCCACCGAGGAGAAAATGCGTCCCCACGCCATCCTGGTGCGACAAAATGGAAACGCGCCGCAGTCACCCACGGCGCGTTCAGCGAGACAAAGCGTGCGAGAGGGGGAACCCTTTAAAAAGGGTTGCCCCCTCTCGCGCTCTCCCCTTCCTAAATTTCCTCACTATTCCTTATAGAAAACAATCTCAATTTGATCGCAACACCAGTGGAGAAAACGTCCCGACGTCCCCCCTTTAAAGTTTTTCGGGAGGGTGGGGGTCCGGGGGAGGGAACCCCTTTTTGAAAAAAGGGGTTCCCTCCCCCGGCCGCCTTCTCTTCCTCTCCCCGCTCCTACGCCGAGACCTGGGCCAGGGCCTGATCCAGGTCGGCGATGATGTCGCGCACGTCTTCGATGCCGACCGAGATGCGCACCATGTCCGGGGGCACGCCGGCCGCCGCCAGCTCGTCTGGGGTGAGCTGGGAATGGGTGGTGCTGGCCGGATGGATGACGAGGGTCTTGGCGTCGAGAATGTTGGCCAGGTGCGAGCACAGCTTCACCGATTCGATGAACGTGCGCCCGGCCTCGATGCCGCCCGTGAGTCCGAAACCGAACACCGCACCCGGCCCCAGGGGAAAGAACTTCTTGGCCCGGGCGTGGTCCTTGTGGCTTGGCAGGCCGGCGTAATTGACCCAGGCCACCTTGGGATGGGCTTCCAGGAATTCCGCCACGCGCTGGGCATTGGCGCAGTGCGCCCGGGCCCGAAGCGGCAGCGTTTCCAGGCCCTGGATGATAAGGAAGCTGTTCATGGGAGCCGGGGTCGCGCCGATGTCGCGCATGAGCCCGGTGCGCAACTTGGTGCAAAAGGCCGAGCACGGCGTGCCTTCGAGTTCGCACAGCATCTCCCAGAAATTGGCCCCGTGGTAGGTGGGATCGGGCGCGGTGATCTCCGGGAATTTTCCGCCCGCCGCCCAGTCGAAGCCGCCGCTTTCGACAATGGCCCCGCCGATGCAGGTGCCGTGGCCGCCGATGATTTTCGTCAGGGAATAGACGGCGATGTCCGCCCCCACCTCGAAGGGGTTGAGGATGGGCGGCGCGGCCACGGTGTTGTCCAGGATAAAGGGGATGCCGGCGTCGTGGGCCACCTTGGCGATGGCGGGCAGGTCGTCCACGTTGCAGCGCGGGTTGCCGATGGATTCGGTGTAGACGAGGCGCGTGTCGGCATCGATGGCCCGGGCGAAATTGGCCGGGTCGGAAGAGTCCACGAACCGCACCTCGATGCCGAAGCGCTTCAGCGTATGCTCGAAAAGCGTGTGGGTGCCGCCGTAGAGGTTGCTGCCCGAAACGATGTTCTGTCCGGCCTTGGTGATGGCGGCCACGGCGTAGAAGATGGCGGACATGCCCGAGGCGGTGCACAGGCAGGCCGGAGCGCCGTGCAGGGCGGCCAGGCGTTTTTCCAGCACGTCGGTGGTGGGGTTGCCAAGCCGCGTGTAGATGTAGCCGGCTTCCTTGAGCGCGAACAGGTTGGCCGCGTGGGCGGCGTCGCGGAACAAAAAGCTTGTGGTCTGGTAGATGGGCACGGCCCGGGAAAGCGTATCCTCGTCCGGAGCATGGCCGGCATGCAGGGCCAGCGTCTGGGCATGCCACGTGGGGTTGGTCATGGAGTTCCTCGCGTTTGTGTTGATGCCCCGCCCGCGCGGGGCGTCGGGCATGGTGCCCCTATATGCCAATCCCGCGCCCCGTGGAAGGCCCCGGCCGGCGTTTGCGGTCCCCCGGCCTTGACAAGAACCCGGGGGGGAACCGACAACCGGCATCGGCGCTTTCGTCGCGCCGGCTTCCATCGTCACTTCGGGAGGTACCCATGCGCCTGCACGCCTTTTACCATGTCCCCTTCGAGGATGTGGGCTCCATCGCATCCTTTGCCGCCGAGAAAGGCCATCCCCTGACCGCCACAAGCTTTTACGCCGACGAGACCCCGCCTCCGGCCTCGGACTACGACATACTCATCGTCATGGGCGGGCCCATGAGCGTCTACGACGAGAAAGAATATCCCTGGCTGGCCGGGGAGAAAAAAGCCATCGAAGCGGCCATCGCCGCCGGCAAAAAGGTGCTCGGCATCTGCCTGGGAGCCCAGCTCGTCTCCGTCGTGCTCGGCGGCACGGTCACCCAAAATCCGGTGCCGGAAATCGGCTGGTTCAAGGTGGAAATGACGCCGGAAGGTCTGGCCGAACCGGTCTTCGCCGGATTCCCCCAGTCGTTTTATGCCTTCCATTGGCACGGCGACACCTTCTCCATCCCGCCGGGAGCGGTCCACGCCGCCTCCTCGGCCGCCTGCGCCAACCAGGCCTTCGTCTATAAACAAAACGTCGTCGGCTTGCAGTTCCACCTGGAGACCCAGCCGGTGAACATGCAAAAACTCATCAAGTACTGCGCCGCCGATGTGGCCACCCCCGGCCCCACCATCCACCACCCCAAGCAGATGCACGCCGGCCGCGAAGCCTTCAAGGACATCAAGGAGCTCATGCACAAGGTCTGCGAGGCCATGATCGTTTAGTGGGGAGGAGAGGAGGAAGAGCCTCCGGCGGCCGGGGGAAACTTTTTGAAAAAAGTTTCCCCCGGACCCCCTTCAAAAACGTTCAAAGGGGCCAGGGCCGGCCCCAACCAAACAAACGAATCGAACGCTGCCGGGAGATGGCGATGCGCAAAAAAGAGCGGGAACTCACGGACAGGGGCGTACTGGAAGAACTGCTCATGCGGGCCAAGGTGTGCCGGCTCGGGCTCTACGACGGCGCGTGGCCCTATGTCGTGCCCGTCAACATCGGCTATACCCCGGGAAGCATCTATTTCCATTCCTCGCTTAAGGGCAAGAAGATGGACATCCTGCGCCAAAATCCCAAGGTCTGCTTCGAGATCGACAGCGCCGTGGAAATCGTCACCGGTGAACGCCCCTGCGATTACACCGCCTACTACAAGTCGGTCATCGGCTTCGGCACGGCCGTCATCATCGAGGACGAAGCGGAAAAACTCGAGGGACTGCGCGTCATCATGCACCACTTCGCCGGCCCGGAAGAGGGGTTCCGGCCCGAGGTGGTGACCAAAACGGCCGTGGTGCGCATCGACATCGAATCCATGACCGGCAAGTCCAACCCGCCGATGAAGGAATGGAGCTAGGCGGCGCTATGCCGCCCCTTTCCGACGTCGTCCCTCGGCGTCGCCGGCCTTGAGCGCGGCAAAGACCGCCTCGGGCAGGATCTCCACGGGCTCGTTGAAGATGGATTCGCCGGCCGCGCAGGTCTTTTCGGCCACCCGGAACAGGTCGGCGTCGGTGGCGTCGGCGAGTCCCAGGTCGGCCAGGGTCGTCGGCAGACCAAGCCGGGCGCACAGGCCGTAGACCTCGTCCACAAGGTCCATGGGCCACTCCCGCAAAAAGAGCGAGGCCAGCACGCCGAAGGCCACCTTCTCCCCGTGATAGCAGCCCCTGACGCCGGCCAACGCGGTCAGGCCGTTGTGGATGGAGTGGGCCGCGCCAAGGCCGCCGCTTTCGAATCCCAGGCCGCTTAACAGCGTATTGGCTTCCACCACCCGCTCCAGGGCGGGCGTGACCACGCCGGCCTCGCAGGCGGTACGCGCCGAAAGGCCGTAGTCCCGAATCGTTTCGTAGCACAGCCGGGCCAGGGCGTTCGCCGTCATGGACCCCGGATCGCCGGCGATGTTGGGGCCGCGGCTCAGGCGGCAGGAATCGGCCTCGAACCAGGTGGCCAACGCGTCCCCCATGCCGGCGACCAAAAAGCGGGGCGGAGCCTTGGCCACAACGGCCGTGTCCACCAGCACCAGGTCGGGATTTCGCGGCAAGACGTCCACGCGTTCGAACACCCCGTCCGGGGTGTAGATGATGCATACCGAACTGCACGGCGCGTCCGTGGAGGCGATGGTCGGCACTACGGCCACGGGGAGATTCGCGCGCACGGCCACGGCCTTGGCCGTATCCAGGGTCTTGCCCCCGCCAAAGGCCGTCACGGTCTGTGCGCCAAAGGCCGTCACCGCCGCGACGAGGCGTTCGACCTCCCTGTCCGTGCACTCCCGGCCGAAACGCTCGGCGTGCACCTCCCCGGCCCGATTAAGCTCCGGCAGCAGGGGCGGCAGCAGTTGCACGAGCGCATGCGGGGAACACAGGCAGAAGTGGCGTTTGCCCAGCCGCGCCAGCTCGACGCCCAGCCGGGACAACGCCCCGCGCCCCTGCACATACCGTCCCGGAAAAAGCGTGGTGCTGATCATGCCGCGTCCTCCCTTTTTGGCTCGCCCCCCATATTCGCCTTATCCCCTTTCCCTGGCAAACAAAATCATGCGAAAGGCTAAAAAAGCAGCCGGTTCGCGACGCCGCGAAGCACCGCTTCTCCCCGACCCGGCCCGGTGCGGGCGCCCAAAAGGTCGCATTGCCGCCCGCAGGGCTTTCGCGTAACAGGAAAGCAGTTGCGGGCATGGGCTTCCGCAAGACGGCGCGACCTCAACAACAGAGCGGCAATGCGATTTCCAATACCGAAAGCGACAGCCCCCCGCCGCCCCTCCCATGCCTTTCCGCCGGCCGCAGCCGCCGGCCAGCCCCTGACACAGGCCGTCCGCGCCTTCTTCCTGCTTTTGGTCACAGCCGTGCTGTCGGCTGCCCTTTTCCCCGCCCTCGCACCGGCCGATGTCCCGACGCCCCTGGCGGAATCGCCCACGGCCGAACCGGAACGCCCGAAAAAACTCACCGTGGTGGTGGACAAGGATTACCCGCCTTACGTCATCACCTCCCCTGCGGGCGAGGTGCGCGGCATCCTGGTCGAATACTGGAAGCTCTGGGAAAAGCACACCGGCGTGCCGGTCACCCTCGTGCCCATGACCTGGGACGCGGCCCAGGACGCCATGCGCCAGGGTGAGGCCGACGTCATCGACCTGCTTTTCGAAAACGAGGCCCGCAAAAAGGACTACCTCTTCTCCAAGCCCTACGCGTCCATCGACGTACCGGTCTTCGTGCACAAGGACCTGGCCGGCATAACCGACCTTTCCTCCCTGCGCGGCTTTCCGGTGGCGGTCAAACGCGGCGACGCCAGCGCCGACAAATTGCTGCAGCACGGCATCGGACCGCTTTTGTACTACGACACCTACGAGGACGTGATCCAGGCCGCCAAGGACGGCAAGGTCAAGGTCTTTTGCATGGACGCGCCACCGGCGATGTACCACCTCTCCAAGCAGGGGATCGATGGCGAGTTCAAGCTGGCCTTCACCCTCTATACCGGCGAGTTGCACCGCGCCGTGCGCAAGGGAAACGCGGCGCTTTTGCGCTTTGTCGAAGCGGGCTTCGACAGCATTCCGGCAAAAAGCCTCACGGATATCGACAAGAGATGGCGCGGTACGCCCCTGTTCCCCTCGTCCAGCCTACGCTACGCCCTGTGGGCCGTGGCGACCCTGGCCGCGGCGGCGCTTGTCTTGCTGTCCATAAACGCCCTGCTACGGCGAACCGTCCGCCACCAGACGACCAGGCTCGAGGAACTGCTCGAGGCGGTCGGCCAGAGTGAACGCCGCTACCGCGAACTGGTCGAAAACGCGACCTGCCTCATCGTGCGCCTCGACCTCCTCGGCCGGGTGGTGTTCTGTAACGCTTGGGGGCAACGGGCCTTCGGCATTCCCCTGGCGCGCATGCTCGGGCGCGGCATCGACGTTTTGGGGAACGCGTCGGACGACGACGCCCCCGAATCGTGGGAGGCGGTCCTGTCCGCCCTGGTCGAGACTCCGGATGGCGCGCGGTCTCTGGACAGGCGACATATCGGGGAACATGGCCGCTCCATCTGGATCGCCTGGTCCGTGATCGCCCTGCGCGACCCCAGGGGGAATCCCGCCGAATTTCTTTGCGTCGGCAACGAAATCACGAAGCGCAAGCAGGCCGAAGACGCCCTGGCCGCCAGCGAAGCCCGCTACGCCCTGGTGGTGCGCGCCTCCAACGACGGGATCTGGGACTGGGACCTGCTCACGGATGCGGTCTATTTTTCGCCCCGCTATCTGGAAATACTCGGGCTGTCCCCGAATGCGGTGCCCCCGACCGTCAGCGAATGGAGCAAGCGCATCCATCCCGACGATGTCGAGGCCGTCATGCGGGAAAACAGGCGCTGCGCCGACGGCGAGACGGACAGCTTCGTCGTGGAGTACCGGCTGCGCCACGCCGACGGCTCCTATCGGTGGATCGTCGGCCGGGGCGCGAATTTCAAGGACAGCAGCGGTCGGGTCGTGCGCATGGCCGGCTCCCATACCGACATCACCCGCCGCAAAAAGGACGAGACGGCCCTGCGTGAAAGTCAGGACCAACTGGCCAAGATTTTCCGACTGTCCCCGGTCGGGCTTTGCGTGAATACCCAAGGCACCGGCCGCATTATGGACATCAATGAGAACTGTGCGCACATGTTCGGCTACGAAAAGGCGGACGTGATCGGCCGCGAAAGCCCGGGCCTCGGGCTGTGGTCACGCTCCGAGGGCCGCCGGGAGATGGTGGACGAGCTTACCGCCAAAGGCTTCATCGTCGGCAAGGAACTCGAACTGCTCCATCAAAACGGCTCCACCGTGGTGGTGCTCTATTCCGCCGTGCCCATCCAGGCGTACGGCGAAAGCTGCGTCCTGTCCGTGCTGGTGGACATCACCGAGCGCAAGGCCATGGAGCAGTCCCTGCGCCGGTCCAAGGAGGCCGCCGAGGCCGCCAACCGGGCCAAGACGGAATTCCTCTCCACCATGAGCCATGAAATCCGCACGCCCATGAACACCATTCTGGGCATGGCCCAGGCGCTTTCCGCCGCCGATCTGCCGCCGAAGCAGGCCCAGGCCATCCTGGCCATCGAGAGCGCCGGGGAAAGCCTGCTGGGCCTTTTAAACGACATCCTCGACCTGTCCCAGATCGATTCCGGCGGCCTTATCCTTGAGGAAAAACCCTGCGACATCGAAGAGCTCGCCGGGCGTATCGTGGACATGATGCGCCCGGACGCCGCCGCGAAAAACATCACCTTGCGCCTTGTGGTCGCCGAGGGGCTGCCCCCGCGCGTATCCCTGAGCCCGGACCGCATCCGACAGGTGCTGGTCAACCTGCTCGGCAACGCCGTCAAATTCACCCACCAGGGCAGCATCGTCCTGCACATCGGCCGGGAGAACGACCCCGCCGGCGGTTCCTGGCTGCGCCTAGACGTGCGAGACACCGGCATCGGCATCCCCGAGGACAAGCTGCCCGTCATCTTCGACCGTTTCACCCAGGCCGACGCCTCCACCAGTCGCCTCTACGGCGGAGTCGGCCTGGGACTCGCCATCAGCAAGAAACTCGTGGACCTGATGGGCGGCAGCATTCAGGTGGAAACCGCGGTCGGCCGGGGGTCGACCTTCACCGTGCGCCTTCCGCTGCGCCCCATGGCCGTGCCGATCCCGGACGACGCCCCGCCCAAGGCCCAGCCCGCCCTTTCCTCCGGCTGGCGGGCATCGGTCCTGCTCATCGAGGACAGCCCCGGCAACGCCGAAGTCATCCGGCTCATGCTCGAAGACAGCCGCTTCGACCTGACCTGGGCCCCCAGCGGTCAGGCCGGGCTCGAGGCCCTGCGCGAAACGCCCTGCGACATCGTGCTCATGGACATGGAAATGCCCGAGATGGACGGATTGGAAACGACAAAGGCCCTGCGCCGCATGGAAATGGAACTGGGACGTTCCCGCACCCCGGTTATCGCCCTGACCGCCCACGCCTTCGAGCAACATCGCCAGCAAGGGCTGGCCGCCGGCTGCGACGACTTCCAGACCAAGCCCATCGCCAAGGCGCGGCTGCTCGATACCCTCGAGACCTGGATGACCGTGGTCAGGAAGTAGGGAAGAAAGAACAGAGAGGAGAATGGAGAAGAGGGTGCGAGAGGGGAAACCCTTTTAAAAAAGGGTTCTCCCCTCTCGCACCCTCCCCTTCCTCAAATTTACGACTTGGCCAACAGGTTACATCTAACACTTCAGTATTACTAAAAGTCTTTGGAAAGGGGGTCCGGGGGGAGAACCTTTCTTCAGAAAGGTTTCCCCCCGGATCATGTTATAACTATGCACACCGACGTCGTCATTCTGGGAGCCGGGGCCTCCGGCCTTTGCTGCGCCATTGCCTGTGCCGGCAGGGGGCGCGACACCCTCGTCATCGACCATGGCCCCAAGGCCGCCCGCAAGGTGCTGGCCGCCGGCGGCGGCCGGGCCAACTGCACCAACACCGACATCCGGGCCGCGGATTATCGCTGCGCCAACCCGCATTTCGTCAAATCCGCCCTGGCCCGCTTTTCCCCCGCCGATTTCCTGGACTGGATTCATGCCGGCGGCGTGGCCACGGTGGAGGAGCCCGGCGGCAAGGTCTTCTGCCGCGACGGCGCGCTCTCCCTGACCCGGTTTCTTTCGACCGAGGCCCTTCGTGCGGGTGCCCGCATCCAGCTCGGCACGAAGGTGCTCGAGGCCCGCAAGGACGGCGACGCCTTCATTATCGACACCAGCGCCGGCCCCGTGCGCGCCGCCTCCCTGGTGCTGGCTCTGGGCGGGCGGTCCTGGCCGGGACTCGGGGCCACGGATTGCGGCTACGCCCTGGCCCGGGGCTTCGGCCTGCCGGTCACTGAACTGCGCCCGGGCCTCACCCCGCTTCTGGCCGGAGCGGACATGACCCCGCTTTGCCGCGAACTGGCCGGCGTGTCCCTGCCCGTGCACCTTGCCGGTCCCTGCGACGTGACCGGAGAACTGCTTTTCACCCACAAGGGCGTCTCCGGCCCGGCCGTGCTCGACGCCTCGCTTTTCTGGCGCGAGGGCGACACGCTCACCATCGACTGGCTGCCCGGTCGCGACCCCGAGGCGATCCTGGCCGATGCCGGCCGCCAGGAAATCAAGAACGCTTTGGCCGGCTGCCTGCCCAAGCGCCTGGCCACCGCCCTGTGCCAGCACCTGGGCGCGCAAGGCCCCGCTGCCGGGCTTTCGCCCAAGGCCCGCCGCAAACTCGCCACGGCGCTTTCCGCCTTCCCCTTCACCCCGGCCCGGGCCGAAGGTTACGCCAAGGCCGAAGTGACCCTCGGCGGCGTCGCCGTGGACAGCATCTCCTCCAAAACCCTGGCCGCCGGCGACGTCCCCGGCCTCTACGTCATCGGAGAACTGCTCGACGTCACCGGCCGCCTCGGCGGCTTCAACCTGCACTGGGCCTGGGCCTCGGGCTTTGCTGCAGGAGGTGTTGTGTGAGGGATGCGTGAGGATGCCTCCGGCGGCCGGGGGGAAACTTTTTGAAAAAAGTTTCCCCCCGGACCCCCCATCAAAAACTTTCAAAGGGGTGCATGGGCTTCAGGGTTCACCGGATGCAGCATGAAAAAGGGCTCTTCATTTCCAGAGGAAATGAAGAGCCCTTTTAGATCCGAGAGGGAAGAGCGGCGTATGGAGGAACGCGCCCTCACTCGAATAGGAGTCCGCATCGGGCGGCCGGCGGTGGGCCTACACATGCAGCAGCAAAGGTTGCTTTCAGCTATGGCGTCGTACGCAGAGGCGCTCGCCGGAAAGCCTGCGAATACCTACACCCCCTGCTTTCCAACGGCTGTAAGCTCCGTACGTCCGGTACGCATCGCTCCCGGGGATGGGACGCGCGACCAGGGCCGGCTGGGGGCAGGACGGACGCGAAGGCGTATTCTTCAAATATGCGCCGCGCGCGGCCGCCCTGCCCCCGGCCGGCCCGACCTACAACGGCTGCCGCACTGCCCTCAGCCGCCCCGACCAACAACGGCGACCACAGCAACAGCAAAACAACGGCAACAGTGCAACGACAACACGGCAACCTCCCCAGACAAAACCGATACTATGTCGGCTTTGCCGTGAGAAACCGCATCGCCGCTCCGGCGATACTCGGACAAACGAACGCGGTGTTAGTCGGTCTGGTAGAGTTCCAGCAGACCGGGCGGCGGATCGATGACCACGAAACCGGCCTCGAGGTCGATGTCGGGCACCAGTTCGTCGGCGGCGGGAAAGAGGATTTCATGGCCGGCGGCGTCGCGGATGACCCAGAGCTCGGCCCCGCCGGAGTCGCGGACGTCTTCGATGACGCCGAAGTCGGGACTGGTGGGGGCTGATTGGGCCAGACGCACGCGCAGGCCGAGGAGTTGGTGGAGAAAGACCTCGTCGGGTTCGGGCGGGGCAAGGCGCGAGGCCGGCACGCAAATGGCCAAGCCCCGCAGGGCCTCGGCGGCATTGCGGTCGGGAACGCCCTCGAAGCTGACGAGCACCCGTTCCTTATGGACGCGGGCGGCGCGCACGGTGTAGTCGCGGCCGCGCCCCGGGGCCCCGGCCGGACACAGGCGCACCACGGCACCCCGGCCGAAATAGGAAGGGGAGTCGGCATGGCTGTCGATGCACAACTCCCCTCGGATGCCGTGTGGGCGCGCCACGTCACCCACGATAATGTATTTTTCCGGGCCCATGGCGGTCGTTTCGATAGGTGCGGGACGTCCTATTCGAGGATCTCCAGCACGGAACGTTTGCGAGCCTTGGTCGAGGCCGCGCCGAGGATAGTGCGCATGGCACGGGCGGTCCGGCCCTGTTTGCCGATAACCTTGCCGAGGTCTTCCTTGGCCACCTTGAGTTCGATGACCGAGGTCTGTTCGCCCTCTATCTCCGACACCTGCACCTGATCCGGGTTGTCCACCAGGGATTTGGCCACATACTCAATCAAGTCCTTCAACATACGCACCTCCTGAGGTAACCGTAAGAGCAAGCGAAGGACTCCCGCCTCCGTTTCCGTATACCCCCCGGGCCGTACCCGGGGGTGAAGCGGCGGCGTCTGGGATTTCCGGCCCGGACCTCTTCTTCAAAGCGTCGTGTGCCGGAGGAGCCTAGACGTCAGCCTTCTGCAGCAGGGCGCGCACGGTATCCGAGGGCTTGGCTCCGCGCTCAAGCCAGGACCGCACTTTTTCACTATCCACTTTTATTTCCGCCGGGTCAACCATGGGGTTGTAGTAGCCCAGATACTCCAGGGCGCGGCCGTCGCGGCGGGTCTTGGAGTCCATGGCGACAATGCGGTAAAACGGGCGCTTCTTGGAACCCATGCGGGTCAGACGCAGTTTCATGGCCATAACGTATTCTCCTGTCCTTCGGGATGATAGCTGTTGTGGAATAACCGCCCGCCGTCCGGCTAGCGTTTTTTCCGTTTTTTCCGTTGTTCCTTCTTCTTCTTGACGGCGGCCTTGGCCGCGGCCCGGGCGGCGCGGATGGCTTCGGGATCGCCGCCGCCGGGGACTCCCGGCATGCCGCCCGGCATACCGCCAGGCATTCCACCGGGCATTCCCGGGGGCATACCCGGCATCCCCCCCGGCATACCGCCGGGCATCTTCATGCCAGGGGGCATCTTGGGCATGCTCGGCATGCCCTTGCCGCCCATCATGCGCTGCATCATCTTTTGCATCTGGCTGAAATTTTTCAGAAGCTGGCTGACTTCCAGGACCGTGGTGCCCGAACCCCTGGCGATGCGTTCCTTGCGGCTGACGTTTATAAGCTTGGGGGTGGCCCGCTCGGCCTTGGTCATGGAACTGATGATGGCCTCGACCCGGGCCATCTCCTTTTCCGGCATCTGGACTTCGCCGAGCTGCTTGCGGATCTGGGACATGCCGGGAATGAGCTTGAGCAGGCCTTCGATGGAGCCGAGTTTTTTGACCCGGCGCATCTGGGTGCGGAAATCTTCCAGGGTGAACTGCGCCTTGCGCAGTTTCTTCTCCATGGCCGCCGCTTCCTCGGCGTCCACGTCGGTCTGGGCCTTCTCGATGAGCGTCAGGATATCGCCCATGCCGAGGATGCGCGAGGCGACCCGGTCGGGATGGAAGACTTCCAGGTCGGCGACCTTCTCGCCCGTGCCCACGAGCTTGATGGCCTTGCCCGTGACCTGGCGCACGGACAGGGCCGCGCCGCCCCGGGCGTCGCCGTCCATCTTGGTGAGCACCACGCCGGTGACGCCCAGGCGGTCATTAAACGAGGAGGCGACGGTGACGGCGTCCTGGCCGGTCATGGCGTCGGCCACGAACAGGATTTCGCCGGGGTTGGTCCTGGCCTTGATGGCCGAGAGCTCCTCCATGAGGGCTTCGTCGACGTGCAGGCGGCCGGCGGTGTCGAGCAGCACCACGTCGTGGCCGGTGCGCTTGGCCTCTTCCAGGGCGGCCGTGCAGATATCCACCGGGCTCTGGTCCGTGGTGGACGGAAAAGCGTCGATATCGAGCTGGGACGCCAGCTTGTGGAGCTGGTCGATGGCCGCCGGGCGGTAGACGTCGGCCGGCACCAGATAGGGCTTGCGCTTGAGTTCGCGCCGCAGCTTCAGGGCCAGCTTGGCGCAGGTGGTGGTTTTGCCCGAGCCTTGCAGGCCCACGACCATGATGACGGCCGGGGAGGCCTTGAGGTCGAGTTCCTGAGCCTGGCCGCCGAGCAGTTCGACCATTTCGTCGTGGACGATCTTGACGACCTGCTGGCCCGGGGTCAGGCTCTTGAGGACGTCCTGGCCCATGGCCCGCTCGCGCACGCGCTCGATGAAGTCCTTGACGACCTTGAAGTTGACGTCGGCCTCAAGCAGGGCCAGACGCACCTCGCGCAAGGCGGTCTGGACGTTCTCCTCGGTCAGGCGGGCGTGTCCCCTGATCTTGCGGAAGACGTCGTCGAGTCTGTCGGTTAGGCTGTCGAACATGGTCCTGGCGCACCTCGGTAAAGGGCAAAGTTGGACTACTTAACCGCCTTTGATCCGGCCGTCAAGCGAGAGCCCCGTGGACGGGGAGTATACGAAAAAGGCCCCGTCCGCACGCGGACGGGGCCTTGGCTGCTTCCGTAGCCGACGCGGACGCCGGCTTGACGGCGACTACCAGCTGTTGCGACGGGGACCGCCGGAACCGCCGGTACGGGGCTGACGCTCCTGCGCCTCGTTGACGCGCAGGTCGCGGCCGCCGAAAGGCTTGCCGTCAAGGGCTTCCATGGCGGCATCGGCACCTTCAGGGGTCATTTCCACGAAGCCGAAGCCGCGCAGGCGGCCGGTCTCGCGGTCAACGATCAGGTTGACCGACTCCACATCGCCATAGCTGGCGAAGAGAGTGCGGATTTCGTCTTCATTGGTGGAAAAAGGAAGGTTGCCGACGTAGAGTTTCTTGGACATTCGCTAAAGCTCCAAACTTTTTTTCGGGCTAACTCTTCAAAGGTCGACGGGAGCTCGGCAAACGCAAAGATCCTCGGAGACGGTTACAAAGACTTAGCCAACGTTGAGATGCAATCAACTATGCCGCCCCACCGGGGCTGTCAACAGATATCTTGTAAAAAAAGCCCGCCCGTTATCCGGCCATGGCTTTGGCGAAGCCCGCCTCGGCCCGGTTGATGACCGCCTCGTCCACGCAAAAGGCCAGCCGGAAGTGGCCCGGCAGCCCGAATCCGCGCCCCGGCACGGCCAGCACCCGCTCGGCCGCGAGGCGTTCCACGAAGGCCACTTCGTCCGGGATGGGCGATTTGGGAAAGAAATAAAACGCCCCGCGCGGCATGAAAAACGAATACCCCGACCGGGTCAGCACCCCGGCCATGGCCTTGCGCCGGCGTTCGTAGATGCCGCGGTCCACTTCCTGGCCAAGGGCGCGCAGCAAAAGCGCCTGGCCCACGGCCGGGGCGTTGACGAAGCCCATGATGCGGTTGGCGAAGACCATGCCGGCCACGAGCTTTTCCCGGCCCGGCATGTCCGGCGAGACCACGACGAACCCGACCCGCTCGCCCGGCAGGGACATGTTTTTGGAAAAGGAGCCGATGACCAGGGAATACGGATAGAGCGGCAGCACCGACGGCACGGTCGCGCCGTCGTAGGCCAGAAAGCGGTACGGCTCGTCGGCCAGCAGATAGATCGGCCGGTCGCGGCCCGCGTTCTGGCGGGTGAGCATGGCCGAAAGCTCGATCAGCGTTTCCTTGGAATAGATCTGGCCGGTGGGGTTGTTGGGGGAGTTGATCATGACCACCTGGGTGCGGGGGGTGATGGCCGCCTCCATGGCCGGGATGTCCAGCTCGAAGGTGTCGGGTTTGGTCGGCACGGTGGTCAGGGTTGCGCCGTGGTTGGCGGCGTAGAAGTCGTATTCCACGAAATACGGCGAGGGGCAAAGGACCACGTCGCCGGGCGTCAGCACGGTCCTGAAAAAAACGTTGATGCCGCCGGCCGCGCCGCAGGTGAGGATCACGTCGCCGGCGGTTATGGGCGCGCCGTCCTGTTCCTTGCGCAGATGCTCGGCCAGGGCGGCCCGCACCTCGGGATAGCCGGGGTTGGGCATGTAACCCAGGGCAAAGGGCTTATCCATCTGGCCGGACAATTCGGCCAGACACTGGCCGATGACGGGCGGCGGCGGCAGGTCGGGGTTGCCCAGGGAAAAATCGCAGACGGCCTCTTCGCCGTACCGCTTCTTGAGCTCCAGGCCCTGCTCGAAAATCTTGCGAATCCAGGCACCGCCCGACAAATACCGCTCTATCTGTTCGGTCACCAGTTGCATGCTCCGCCCCTCCGGTAAAAAAACGTGGCAGTCACCATTGCACCAAATCCCAACTGTTGCAATATGGTAACGAATCTGGCGCCGAAAACCGCCCCAGGGACCGGCCGGCGGCCCGGGATGCGGAAAAAGTATTCCCTCCCGTTCGACTTTGTCCTAAGGTGTTCCCCTCGCGGCATCTCCCGCCCATAATTCCTGCAAACGAGTATCCCTATGACCGAGGCGAAAAAGCCTGAAATCCTGGCCCCTGCGGGGGATCCCTATTCGTATCTGGCGGCCGTGGCCGCCGGAGCCGACGCTATCTACTGCGGGCTCAAGCACTTCTCCGCCCGCATGCTGGCCCGCAATTTTTCCATCTCCGAGCTGGCCGGCCTGGCCGAGCTGGCCCGGGGCCGCGGCGTGCGCACCTACGTGGCCATAAACACCCTGCTCAAGCCCGACGAGGCGGACAAGGCCGGCCGGCTGGTCAAACGCCTCGTCGCCGACGTCGGCCCGGAAGCGCTCATCGTCCAGGACCTGGGCGTGGCAGCGGTCGCCCGGCAGGCCGGCTACAAGGGCGAACTGCACCTGTCCACCCTGGCCAACGTCTCGAGCGCGACCGGCCTTGGCGCCCTGCCCGGCTACTCCTTTTCCCGCGTGGTCCTGCCCCGGGAACTCTCCGTGGACGAGATCCGCGAGATGGCCGAGGCCGCGCCCCAGGGCCTTAGCCTGGAAGTCTTCATCCACGGCGCGCTGTGCTACAACGTCTCGGGCCGCTGCTACTGGAGCAGCTTCCTCGGCGGCAAATCCGGGCTTCGCGGCCGTTGCGTCCAGCCCTGCCGCCGCATCTACACCCACCGGGGCCAGAAGGGCCGTTATTTCTCCTGCCAGGACTTAAGCCTCGACGTCCTGACCAAGGCGCTTTTGACCATCCCGGAAGTGACGTCTTGGAAGATCGAGGGCCGCAAAAAGGGCCCCCACTACGTCTACCATACGGTCGCGGCCTACAAGCTGTTGCGCGACTTCGCCGACGACGCCTCGGCCAAGAAGATGGCCCTGGAATTTCTGGAACAGTCCCTCGGCCGGGCCACCACCAACTACAATTTCCTGCCCCAGCGCCCCAAGAACCCCATCGACGCCAAGGAGCGCACCGGCTCGGGCCTGCCCGCCGGCAAGCTCACCCGGGGCATGAAGCCCGGGCAATGGAACCTGTCGGCCCGGGTGACGCTCATGACCGGCGACCTGGTGCGCCTCGGCACCGAGGACGAACCCGGCCACCGCATCATCAAGGTGACGCGGCCCGTGCCCAAGGGCGGCCGGCTCACCCTGACCATAAGCGACGCCCCGCGCCCCGAATCCGGCATGCCGGCCTACCTCATCGACCGCCGCGAACCCGCGCTCATGGACAAGCTGCGCCCCTTGCAGGCCGAGCTTGAACGCCTGCCCGAGCGCGAGGCCAAAGCCGTGGAATTCTCCCCCGCCATGCCGAAGCCCAGAAAGCCGGCCCGGGGCGAACCGCTTTCCATAAGCGTGTGGCGGCATCCCGACATGCGCAAGGAAAAGGGGCCGTTTGGCGTCTGGGTTTCCACCAAGCGGGCGCACAACCTGCCGCTCGGCCGGGCCGCCTCGGTGTGGTGGTGGCTGCCGCCTGTTGTGTGGCCGGATGAGGAAAGCGAATTCGTCAGCCTGGTTGCGGCCATCTGTTCGCGCGGCGGCAAGCGGTTCGTGCTCGGCGCGCCGTGGCAGACCGGGCTTTTCCCGACCGGGGCCAAGGGACTGGAGCTGTGGGCCGGCCCGTTTTGCAACATCGCCAACCCCATCGCCATCGGCGAACTGGGGCGTGCCGGATTCGCCGGGGCCTTCGTTTCGCCGGAACTTTCCGGCGAGGACATGCTCGCCCTGCCGAAGCTCTCGCCCTTGCCGCTCGGCATCGTGCACAAGGGGGCCTGGCCGCTCGGACTTTCCCGGGTGCTTTCCGGCGAGATCAAGACCTGCCTGCCGGTGATCAGTCCCAAGGAAGAAGGCTTTTGGGCCGTCAAGTACGACCGCACCTATTGGCTCTACGCCAACTGGGAGGTCGACCTGCACAAGCACCGCGAGGAGCTGGTCAGGGCCGGCTACAGCGTGTTCGTGGACCTGCGCGAGCCCATGCCCAGGGATGTGGAGCGGCGCGAACGCACCAGCCATTTCAACTGGGAAGTAGGGTTGCTCTAATGGCCAGGCCGAGCAAGCTCTACATCGCCATGGTGGGGCTGCCGGCCATGGGCAAGTCCACTGTGGGCGCCAAGATCAAGGAGAACCTGGAAAAAGACGACATCAAGGTCGGAATTTTCAACAACGGCGACGTGCGCCGGCGCATGATCCCGGGCAACACGTCCAATCCCGATTTCTACAACCCGGCCAACACCCATGCGGCCGGGCTGCGGGAGCGCATCGCGGCGGTCAATTTCGCCGAGGCCAAGGCCTACCTGTCCACCGAAGGCGACATCGCCATCCTCGACGCCACCAACGTCTCCCGCAAACGGCGGGAGACGTTGCGGGCCCATCTGCCCAACCATCCCATTTTATTCATCGAGTGCATCAACGACGACCCGGAGCTTCTGGCCCTGTCCATCGCCCGCAAGGCCAGGCTCCCGGAATTCGCCGGCCTGTCCGAGGCCGAAGCCAAGAAAAGCTTCGTGACCCGCATCGGCTACTACCGCCACATCTACGAACCGCCGGACGAGGCCCCCGATCTGGTGCGGCTGGATACGCTGAATAACCGCATCCTGTCCGAGCGCATCTCGGCCGGCCTGCCCTACTACGGCCGCATCCGCGACCTGCTCATGTCCGACTGGATCAAGAACCTGTTTCTCGTGCGCCACGCCGAAAGCGAATACAATGTGCGCGACATGGTGGGCGGCAATTCGAGCCTGACCGACAAGGGGCGCAAGCAGGCCTGGGGGCTCTCGCGCCATTTCATCGGCACGCCGCTCCCGTACATTTTCACCAGCACGCTGACCCGCACCCTGGAAATGGCCGAGCCGCTCCTGGAGACGCGCAAGGGCCAGACCACCCACCACGCCTTCCCGGAATTCGACGAGATCGACGTGGGCGAGTGCGACGGCATGAGCTACGCCGAGATCGAACGCACCCGGCCGGATCTGTTCGCGGCCCGGACCCGCAACAAATACAACTTCGTGTATCCCCACGGCGAGGGCTATGCCACCATGGCCGGCCGGGTCTACCGGGGCGTGAAAAAGGCCCTCTACCTAAGCGGCAATTCCGAGTACATCATGATTATCGGCCACCAGGCCGTCAACCGCATGATCCTCTCGGATTTCCTGTTCCGCCGGGCCGAGGACGTTCCCTACATCTTCATCCCCCAGGACAAGTACTTCCACATCGTTTCGACCCAGACCAAAAAGCTGTTCGAACTCAGAAAATTCTAGCGCGAAGCGAGAGGGGAACCCCCGCTAAAAAGGGGCCTCTCCTCTCGCCGTCCCCCCTGCCGCCATTTGGCATCCAGGAACATCCGGCCCGCAACCGGACCGTTTTCTTTCCGAAAACAACGCCTCCCCTCTGCGACTTCCCCTCGGAAGACGCACGAGGTGGCATTTCGTCCCTTGCATTCCCGATCATACGTGGTACATTTTCCCAAACTTACTATTGTCGCAATAACGATGCGACAAGGCCTTGCGGCGTCGCGCCGTGGTTTATCGCATGGGGTCTGGCGCGAAGCCGTACTGTGTAACAACGCTACACCAGGAGGGCTCACATGGCAGACTGGGAAAAGAAAATCGATATCCGCAAGGTTTTCGTGCTCCAACCCACCCGGCCCACCACCTATTTCGGCGTGGGCGCCGTGGCCAAGGTCGGCGACATCCTCGCCGCCCTCAAAGCCAAAGGCATCGACAAGGTCCTCGTCGTCACCGATTCCATCGCCTACACGGCCAGCGGCGCCTGGAAAAGCGTCAAGCCGGCCCTGGACGCCCACGTCGCCTGGAAACACTACGACAAGGTCCGCCCCAACCCCACCTACGCCAACTGCGAGGAAGCCGCGGCCATGGGCACGGACTTCGGAGCCGGGGCCATCCTGGCCATCGGCGGCGGCAGCGCCATGGACACGGCCAAGACGGCCGCCGTGCTCATGAAGCATCCCGGCAAAAAAGCCGTGGATTTCTATGAAAAAGGAACGCCCATCGAAGACGCCGCGCCGCTGGTGCTCATCAACACCTCCCACGGCACGGGCTCGGAATGCGACGCCTTCGCCGTGGCCCAGTCCGACGGCGAGGACAAGCCGGCCATCAATTCGCCCCACATCTACGCCACCTTCACCATCGAGGACCCGGCGCTCACCGCCACCATGCCGCAAAAGCAGACCATCTCCACCTCCATCGACGCGATCAACCACGCCCTGGAAGCGGCCACCACCATCACCACCACGCCCTACTCCATCGGCCTGGCCCGCGACGCCATCCGCCACGTGGCCACCTATCTGCCCACGGCCATCGTGGAGCCCGGCAACCTGACCGCCCGCTACTGGCTCATGTACGCCTCGGCCATCGCCGGCATCAGCTTCGACCTGGGCCTGCTGCACATCACCCACTCCATGGAGCACGCCATGAGCACGCTCAACGCCGGCGTCACCCACGGCGACGGCCTCGGCATCCTCATGCCGGCCATGGTCCAGGAAATCTACCCGGCCGTGCCCGAGGTGGTGGCGGAACTCTTCTCGCCCATCATCCCGGGCCTCGTCGGCAAGCCCTCCGAAACCGACTTCGTGGTGGCCAAGCTGCGCGACTGGTGCCACGGCGTGGGCCAGTCCACCAGCATGGCCGGCTACTACACCGAGGCCGACATCCCGGCCCTGGTCAAAACCACCATGGGCTCGTCCCTGTCCAAAATGCTGCTGCCCCTGGCCCCCATCCCGGTCACCGAGGACGTGATCGCCCGTATCTTCCGCAATTCGATTTAGGAGGGAAGTGGGAAGGGGAGGGGAAGAGAATGCGAGAGGGGAAACCCTTTGAAAAGGGTTCTCCCCTCTCGCGCTCTCCCCTTCCTAAACTTTCTAACATGGGGGAGCTAACACATTTTATTCATGGAGAATATCAGAGAAGACGGGCTAGGAAACGGTTCCGCTCAACGCGATTTCCCGGGGTCGCTTTTTGTACGAAACAGGCCCAAGGTCGAAAATCGGCGTAAGGTGAGCCAACTCGTCCCATGTTTCCGGGACGTTGTTCCACAGCAAATACGCAATCCTCGGGGGGATACCGCAAATAAGAAAACCTTTTCCCATCGACTTTGCATGCGATATGACTGCAACGTTACACTCACATGAAAATTTAACGCCCCGTGTGACTGAAAAATTTCTTTGAAAAAAATCTTTCTCTGACTGGAAACAATTCATCTTTGTGCTATGAAGGATTCGCAAACTCTGCAAGCATCCTTCAACCAGGAGAAAACCCATGAAAGTCAGCGCCCGCAATCTTATTCCCGGCACCGTGAAGTCCGTCAACATCGGCATGGTCAACGCCGAAGTCGTCATCGACGCCGGCGGCGTGGAAATCGTCTCCGTCATCACCAAGGAATCCGCCGAAAACATGGGCCTCAAGGCCGGCGCCCCGGTCAAGGCCATGATCAAGGCCACCAGCATCATGGTCGTCACCGACTAACCGCCGCTTCCGCCTGCGGGGGCAAGGTTTGGCCCGCCAAAGCCTTGCCCCCGGCTCGTTCCTCCAAAAATGCCCGTGCGTGGCACCCGTGCCGGCTAAACGTTGAGGAAAGGGAGAGCGCGAGAGGGGATACTGCCCTTTTCTAAAGGGTTTCCCCTCTCGCATTTTCTTCTCTGCTCCCCGGCCCCGCCTTCACAAATTTCCAATCGCGGCTCGGCTTGGCAAAGGACCGATTGATGCTCGCGAGCGGGAAGTTGCGGCCGAAAACATGGCCATGGTAGGCCGCCGCGTCCGCCTCGCTGTCGAACTGGAAACACTCCGGGTGCAGCTTGCTGGCGATAAACCGCAGCCCCAGCACCCACTTGGGCGCGCCGAAGTCGCTCGACGGCACCGGCGCGGTATAAACGCGTCCCTCGCGCACGGCCGCCACGTCGCCGAGCCCAAGCTCCCGGCACTCCCGGCAAAAATCGCCAATGTTGTTCGAGATAAAAGACGAGATGAAGATCACTTCGGGATCGAGCTGTCGTAGTGTTTCCGCCGTGATGGAGCGGCCGGGCCGGCCATCGAGGTCCAGGGTGGTGTTGAGGCTTTCCCCGCCGGCCACGCCCACCAGATGATTTTCGAACCGGTCGCCCTTGAGGCCGAACAGCGGCTTGCCCATGGCGTAAAAGGTCCGGGGACGCCTGTCGGCCTTGGCCACACCTTCGCATACCGGCGCGATCATCCCCGCCAGGAAATCCACCAGTCGCCCGGCCGCCCGGTCGCGGCCGAGCACGCCGCCGAACTCGCGGATCAGCCGCATGTAGCCGTCGATGGTCTGGATGTCCTTGTGGAGCTGGTGCAGCATGCGCCCCGCCAGCAGATGCTCCCATACGGCGACCACCTCGGCCTGGTCGTCCACGCCCATGGCCAGGCACATGGACTCCACGATCTCGAGCGCCCGGGTGAACGGATAGCCGCCCTGAAAGGCCCCCTCGCGCATGACCGGCGGTTCCGCCGGCCCCCGCAGGGCCGCATCGGCCCCGCAGGCGGCGCAGTGCAGGGAATCGGGCGACACGCCCGGGGCGAGTTCGACCAGCCGCGCCCCCATGGGGCCGTAGAAATCGCGCGAAACGACCGGCGCGCCGCACGACGGGCACACCGTGTCCAGGCCGCGTGTGCCGGGCGTGTTGAAGACGTAGGTGAAGGGCAGTGTCCGGCGCAGTTCCCGGGCAAAGGCCTCGGTGTCGGCAATGGCCGGCTCAAGCGCCGGATCGGCGTCCTCGATGGGCACGAAGCGCATCATCTGGAGCACCATGTCGGGGGAAATATCCGCCAGGGTCGCGGCCAGAAGCCGGGTGTCGTCCCGGTTGTCCAGACGGTCCATGCAGGCGACCTCCACGTGCACGCCCGCCGCGACGAGCGCCCGGATGTTACGCAGCACCACCTCCGGGTCCGCCCCGCCACACAGCCTGGACCGCGCGGCGCTGATGCCCTTGACGCCGATGTTGATGCAGTCGAGAAGCCCGAGAAACGGTTCCAGGGACGCCTCGGTGAAATAGGCGTTGCTGGCGCAGCCGACCAGAAGCCCCCGCGCCTTGGCCTCCCTGGCCACCTCCAGAAAGGTGAAATAGGACGCCAGCGGGTCGTTCATCAAAAAGGCGATCCCACGGCAGCCCTGCTCCACGGCCATGTCCACCACGGCCTCGGGCGGGATATGGCGCAGGGCCGGGCTGTCCGGCCGCATCTCCCGGGCCGTGACCGTGGCGATGCAACCGGGGCAATCGAAGTTGCAGCCCACGGTGCTGATCTGGAAAAACGGCGCGCCCGGATGGAAATGGAGCAAGGGGATGGTCTCCACGGAAATGGGGCTGGCGATCAGATAACGGTCCGGATAGCACTCCCCGACGCCGCCGTCCTCCAGCGTATAGCGGCCGCAAAGGCCCGTTTTCCCGGGTTCGAGGATACAACCGCGTTCGCAAATGGGACAGCGCATGGGTCAGGCTCCTAGCTTGGGCGTTTCTGCGAAAGCCAGAAGTATAGGCCGGAGGCGGCGGCCCGGGCAATTTGACACTGCCGCCATTTCCATCGACATCACAGGAGGATAGAATGTTTTTCCCAACAAAGAAGAGTCACGAAAGTTCTGAAAACCCGGCTGCCGCCCGTTTTCGGCCCGGCGTCCTCCCGGGTGATGCGGATTTGGGCACCCGGTAAAACCCCGTGGTCCCGGCCGGTTGGCGCGAGGCCTGTCCGGCGCGAATGGGGGCGGGAGCGCCGGCTTGACGCCGGCCGGGCTTTGGCCTAGCAGGGCAAATGGACGCCCGCTTGGGCCGCCGGGGAGCGCCACTGCCACCGGCCGGCGATACGGGCACACAGCCGCATGAGTGCAGCCACGAGTACGCGACAACGCCTTTTTCCTTCCGACCGGCACGCGGCCCACAAAAGCCCGGGCCGATTCCCGGACGCCCTTATTTTCCGCCATGCCGCCTAATCCCGCCCAGACGTCGTTGATCTATGTCTCTTTTTCCGTGGTCGCCCTGTACGGCCCGGCGCTCCTTTTAACCTTTCTGGCCTACCGTTATCTGCTCGGCCGCAAAACCCGGCTGGAGCGGCGACTGGAAAAACACCGTCGCATCCGGGAGAATATCGCGGCCAAGGGCCAAAAAGCGCGGACCAAGCTGGCGCTTCGCCATCAGCGCCGCAACATCCGCGAAATGGCGGTCATCGTGCGCGAACAGCTCGAGGCCAACAAACGCAAAATGACGCCCTACATGCACCAGCGCACGTCGGTTTTCATCGAAAAGGCGATCACGGATGTCGACTTCGACCGGCTCGCGGCGCTCAATCACTTTTTCGCCAGTGCGGGCGCCTCGGACACGCCGCCGGTGATGGAACTTTTCTTCGAACAAACGAGGTAACCATGTCGATACCCGAGAACATCGCCAAGGCCATCACCCGGCTTTGCTACTCCGTCCGGAGCGAGGCGGCCGAGTGGCACAAGAAAAACCAGCCCGAGCTCGACCGGCTCAAGGAAGAAAAGCTCGTGGCCGCGGCGGAACTCAAAAAACGCCTGGAGCTCATGGAAATCCGCTTCAAGGAAGAGTGTCGCCGGACGCGCATGGAGGAGGAGCGGCAAACCGAGCAGTTCGCCGAATTCCTGGAGAGCATCGACGAGATGAAGGCCAATATGCTGGAATACTACGGCAGCATGCCCAAGCCCATTGCGCTGATGATCCACCACCACGCGGCGGAACTCCTCAAGCAGGCCTGGCACAGCCCCGACGCCCGGGAGCGCTTCCAGATGCAGACGCGCTTCACCAACCTCATGCTCACCATTACCGAAGACCTGACGGAACTCTCGGCCGCCGGCGGCCAAAAAGCCCTGCCCGAAAAAACCATCGCCTTCATCCAGAACAAGAACGAAGAATAGGAAGAGGCAAGAAGAAAAAGTGCGAGAGGGGAAACCCTTTTGCAAAGGGTTCTCCCCTCTCGCGCTCTCCCCTTCCTAAATTTTTTAACTTTTACGACTTGTTGGCGGGCAACATCCCCTCACCGTTAAAAGTCTTCCCTATGTGGCCCAAAGTCAAGCCGGCTGACGCAGTCTAACCGCCCGTTTCCTATTCGCGCCCGAAGCGCCAAGTACCGATTCGGTAGTTTTCGGATTTTCGCCATTTGAGAAACGCCGCCATGCGGCCAGACTTTTCCGCGACCAATCCGAAAAATTGTTGGCTGTTAGGCTTTCAGTCTTCCCTACTCGTTGCCACAGGTCCTTGTTGGCGCTGCAATACCCTCTTGGCGGGCGAGGAGCACGGGGCTTCCCAGAGCCGGCGTGATCCTCGCCCGCCGCCGTTTCACGCCATAACCGCCTCAAATCGGTACGCTCGTTTCTCCAGGCTCAGCCGCCACAAAATGATGGCCAGTTTTCGAGCTAAGGCTGTGATGGCCTTTTGGGCCAGGCCGCTTTTCCCCAGCAACTTGTGATACCAGGCCTGAGCCTTCGGATCGTGTGCGCGCCATTTCCAGGCCGCCTCCACTAAAAGACTTCGCAGTTTGGTCTGCCCCACGGGCCGTAACCTGGCCCGGCCCTTGCTCTCGCCGCTCTGGCGCACCATGGGCGCAAGTCCCAGATAGCTTGTCACCTCTTCGGCCCGGCTGAAACGTTCCGGCTGAAACAACTCCAGACGGAAGGTCGCGGCGATGAGCGGCCCCACACCGGGCACGGTGCGCAGGCACTTGATGACTTTGTCATGCTCTCCCTGGCGGCAAATTGTCTCAAGTTGCTGTTCAACGAGGGACAATTCGCTGGTGATGGCATGCATCTCCCGCACAAAACTTTCCAGCGTATACCGGGCAGCCTGATGCATGGGCAGTTTAAGCAGGGATGCTACAGCGACCTTGCTCCAGTATTTCAGATTGGGTGGTTCGGTAAGGCCCAAAAAAAGCAGATGGGAATGGATGCGAAGTTTCACACGACGCAGGTCGTCGGCCAGATCGTGTCGTCGGCGCTCCAGGCTCCTCTGGGCTTCTTGCTCCTCGGTCGGCACGGCGATGGGACGCAGCATCCCCTTGGCGGCGTAATCGGCCAGTTTGACGCAATCGAGCCGGTCTGTTTTTGCGCCCCAGACCACGGGGCGGGGAATCCGACTGGGAGCCGCCACGAGATTGGGAATCCCTGCCTTTGTGAGCGCTCTGGACAGGGTGAATCCGGTCGGCCCGGATTCACTGGCCGCCATGGCCACGGTGACGCCCACCGCGGCCAATTTGTCGATCAGAGCCTGCGGGCTCGCCGACATCACCAAGGTGTGGACGACTCCATCAAACCGACGTAACGCAACAAAATAACTATTTTTATGGACATCCAATCCGACAAAAAAAGATCGACCTTGTGAAGCCTCCACAAACGCTTGAAGTTGGGATAACGCTTGTCCTGCCATGTTGGTCTCCTCGCCTCGTTTGTGTCTACGAGCACATTTACTGGCACTATCAGCCAGTTTGAGGGTCGAGGCCAACATGGTATTTGGGAAGGGGGTCTGGGGGGAACCTTTCTACAGAAAGGTTCCCCCCAGTCTCATTACGACGCCCTGCGTCGCTTCTCCCGGATCTCGGTCAGGCAGGAGACGCCTTCGCCCCGGCGCAGGGGCACGAAGCAGGCGTTGTCGCTGACGCAGGCGGAAGGGGCGGCATCGCCGGACTCCCAGCGCGCGATAAGGCCCGGCTCGCGGATCAGCGGCCGGGACAGGGCGACCATGTCGGCCGTGCCCGAGGCGACAATCCCCTCGGCGGTTTCCAGGCTGCGTATGCCGCCGACCAGAATAAGCGGGATGCCGATCCCCTGGGCTTTGAGCGCGGCGGCCTGTTCCCGGTAATAGGCCTCGCCGTCGGGAATGGCGAGCTTCCCCGGTCGCACGGGCGCCAGTTTGCCCGAATCCAGCGTGCCGCCGGAAAGTTCCACCGCGTCCGCGCCGGCGGCCTCGAGCCAGGAAACGACCTGCCGGCCTTCCTCGGCCGTCATGCCGCCCTCGATGAAATCCTCGCTGTTGATCTTGACCAGGACCGGATAACCGTTGCCGATCCGGCCCCGGATGGCGCCTATGGTTTCGAGCAGAAGCCTGGCCCGGTTGGCCAGAGCGCCGCCGTAGGCCCCCAGGCGACGGTTGGTGCGCGGGGAGAGAAACTGGCTTACGCCGTAGCCGTGGGCGGCGTGGATCTGCACACCGTCGGCCCCGGCGTCACGGCACAGGGCGGCGGCCGCGCCAAAGGCGGCCTCGAACCGGGCCAGATCCTCGGCGCTCATGGCCATGCACGGCGGCGCGTCCTGGGTCGCGGGCGGCGAAGGCCCGACCACCGGCTCGCCGGACAGGGTCGGATCGGCCCGGCAGCCGGCGTGGGCAAGCTGGACCACGAACCGGCCGCCATGGGCATGGACGGCCCTGGCCAGCCTGGCCACCCCCGCTTCCATCTCCGGCCTGTGGACGCCAAGCTGGCCGATGCCGGCCTGTCCCCGCTTCTCCACGTAGGCATGGCCCGAGATGACGAGCCCCACCCCGCCGATGGCCAGGGTTTTGAGCGCCGCCTCGAGCCTGTCCGTGACCGTGCCGTCGGGAGCGGCCATGCCCTCGGCCGTGGCCGAACGCACGAAACGGTTCTTGACCCGCATGCCGTTGATCACGATGGGATCGAAAACGCCCATGGTTTACGCCGCCTCGAAGCGATCCAGGAACCGTTCCAGATCATTGGGGTCGCCGTCCTGGTAGTCCTCGGGATAAAGCAGCGCGCCCATGAAGAAGATGCTCTCGAGGGACAGGGCCATGCCGGCCCGTCGGGCGAAATCCTCGAGCCCCGCAGCAAAGGCGGCCGCGCCATCCGCGTCGGAGGCGGACAGGCTATCGGCAACCTCCCCGGGCAGGCCTTCGAGGGTCAGGCATTTGTCGGTCAGAAGCTTCCGGTGACCGGCGGTGTCGCCCGCCTCATGAAGGGCCCTGCCGGCCTCGGCTTCCAGGCGGCGGATCGCCACGGCCGCTTGCCGGGCCATGTCCAGGGCCGCCTGGGGAACCTTGGGTTTTCCCATTTTTCCTCCCGTGTTGCGACAGACGGTATCATACTGCCAATCCCGTGCATAACAAAACCGGCCTGCCAGGCCAAGCGGCGCCCCCGATCAAGGCCCCTTGACGGCCGCCCCGGCCAGACGCTAGGAGTTGTTCAAGGAAAAAAGGTGGTTATGCAACGCAGCGATTTCCCAGGCGATTCCTTGCCCAGGCTCGATCCGGCCAGCCCGAGCACCCGGCTTCCGTCCGCCCCGGCGCTGTCCGGCCCGGCCCGGCTGTGTTTCGACCAGGGGGATTACGAACTGCTGGGACTCGTCGCCGACGTCTGGTCCCGGCGGGATTCCCCGGGACTGCGGGGATTGCTCGCACCGTACCTGCACCCCCACGGCATCAAGGAAATGGCTGCCCCGCGCACCCTGCGCCTAGCCTACGCCATCATCCGCCTGATCGGCTCGCTGGAGGCCGGACTGGCCGACGACCGGTTGCGGGCGCTGGCCTGCCTGCGCGACGAGGCCACGGCCATCGCCGGCACCGGTCTGGAGAAGAACACGGCCCGGGTGCTGGTGGAAATCATGAAGCAGCTCGTGCGGGCGGGCGACGACCGGCGGCGGCAGCTGGAGCTGGCCCACGACTTCCGCGCCGCCGTGCCGGGCAATCCCCGGGTGGTGCGCCGCCTGCTCGCCGAGAACCACCTGCTCGAGATGCCGGAAGAATGGAACCAGGTTTCCTTCGACGACCATGTCCACGACGCCGCGACCAAAGGGCGCAAATCCCCCACCCACCTGATCCTCGACGCCTGGATCAAGGGCATCCGCCGGCTCACCGTGGTCCACTACCACCACGTGCATCCGGACACCGCCGCCGAACTGCTGGCCGCCGCCGCCGTCATGGGAATGGAGGTGGCCATCGGCATCGAACTGCTGGCCCGTCACGACGGCAGGCCGGTCAAATTCCTGTGGACCCCGGAGGCCTTGTCCCGTCCCGAAGAGAGCGCCGCGTTTCTGCGCGATCCCGAGATCGAGGCCTTCATGCGCCAGGGGCGGGAAGTCTCCCTGCGCTTCAAGCGCCACGCCCTGGCGCTGCTCGACGCCTTCAACACCCGCCACCGACCGGCCATAAACACCCGCTTCGGGCTCGACCTGCCGCCCCTGTCCCCGGACGCCTTTCTCGAAGCCGTGGGGCACGGCCAGCCCAGTCCCCTGCATCTGGCCCGGTTCATCCACGACCGGCTGGAACCGCTTCTGGCCGCGCGGGGCAAGGCCTTGCCAGCCCGGGCGGCCCCGGGCGACACGACGCTCAAGGACTACCTGGCCACCCTGGAGGCCCTGGACGTGGAGGCGCTGCTGGACGGCTGGCTCTCGCCCGGGGCCAACCCGGAGCTCACGCCGCCCGAGGAGGCCGCGCCCGGCGAAACCCTGCCCAAGCGCCTGCGCGTGTCGCCACGGGAACTTTGCGACACGCTCGCCAAACTGTGCGGCGCGCACCGCCTGACGCTGGTGGCGGCGGGCATGGCCCTTTCCGATGTGCTGCGCCTGCTGTTCGCCTGCCAGGGCGCGATCACGCATATCGAGGTCCTAAACCTCCGGCTGTTCGAAACGGAAAAACGCGACGCGACCGATACGCTGGAGCTTTTGGCCATCCTCAACGCCGGTGATGCCGTGGGGCTCAAGGAGCGCATCACCCGGGCGGCCGACCGGGCCGAGGCGGCCGGAGATGCGGCAACGGCCGCGCGGCTGCGGGAACTGCGCCCGGACGTGGGGAAAATCACGGCCGCCTACCGTCGCGCCCCCCTTGGCGTGCGCATGGGTTCGGATTCCTCGGGCCATTCCATCCGTTGCCACGGCATGGGGCTGGCGGTGGCCGACACCCTGCCCCACCGCACCCGACGCCACCTGGCCGCCCGGGCCAGGAAGCCGGACGAGAGCCTGCGCCGGGTCATCCCCGTGGGACTGGCCGTCTCGCCGCGCCTTTCCGCCCTGCCCGACGACTGCCCGCCGGGACCCGTCACCCGGGCGCGGCGCCGTCTTGGCGAATGGCCGGCCCTGCGCCTTGGCGGCTACCGCTGGCGACTGTCGTGGATGGTGGGCCGCGCCTTCAAGGCGACCGGAAAAACCGCCAACATCCATACCCTGGGCGGCATGCAGCCAAGCGCCGCCGAACGCTTTCTGCAGGCGGCCGCCGATGCCCGGCCCATGCGGTTCCGGGGGCGCTACGCCAACGGTGCGCTCAAAAACGCCGTGAAAATCGGCATCGGCTTCGCCGTGGCCGCCGTGTCTTTCGCCAGCACGCATTCGTGGTGGGTCCTGGCCTATGGCGGCCCGTTCATCTGGTTCGGCATAACGGGACTGCGCAACCTGATCCAGACGGCTTTCGGCTGCGGCGGGCTGCGGCGAAGCCCGCTTCTGCGCTGGGAAGACTACGTCAGCATCGACCGCATCGCGGACTCGCTTTTTTTCACCGGTTTTTCCGTACCCCTGCTCGACGTCCTGGTGCGCTCGGTCATCCTCGGCCACGGGTTCGACATCACCACCACCACCAACCCGACCGCCCTTTTCACCATCATGGCCGTGGCCAACGGGCTGTACCTGGCCAGCCACAACCTGTTCCGGGGACTTCCCCGAACGGCGGCCCTGGGCAACCTGTTCCGGTCGGTGCTCTCCATCCCGCTGGCCGTGGGCATCAATTTCGTCCTGGCCTGGACCTTGCGGCAGGCCGGCGCGGCCTCGCCCGAGGCGCTCCTGGACCCTTTCGCGGCCATCGTGTCCAAGTTCGCCTCGGACTGCGTGGCCGCCGTCATCGAAGGGCTGGCCGACCGGGGCCACTACCTGCGCCTGCGCGCCCGCGACTACCGGGAAAAATTCCGCCAGCTCCGGGAGGCGCAGACGCGGCTCGAGCTGCTCCATCCCGACGCCGATGCGGCGAGCCTGCTCGAGTCGCCCAAACGGTTTCTGTCCGACCTGGACGCGCGCCCGGGCGGCCTGCAAGCCATTTTTATCGCAAACGCTTTGGATTTTATGTATCTATGGATGTACCAGCCCCACGCCCGTACGGTCATGGCCCGGGCTTTGCGCGCCATGTCGCTGCGGGAGCGCCGGGTGTTTCTGCTGTCGCAGTACGTGCTGTTGCGGGAAAAGGAGATCAGCCGCCTTTTTATCGACGGCCTGGTGGGAAAGACGTTCGCGCCGGCCCTGGCCTTCTATTTAAGCAACGCCCGGCGCTACCTGGAGGATATCCAGCGTCTCGCCATGCGCCTGCCGCCGGCCGAGACGCAAAGTCTGGAAAACACGCTATTCGGCCACGACGCGTCGTCGCGCGACCGGTAGCCGCATCCCTGAAAAATACGCGCGTATTTAAAAAAATAAATTCTTCCGAACTGTTACATTCGAAAGTCGGCTCTCGGGCTTTCGGAAACGGGCGGGGCGTCATTCCCGCCTCCCGCCGCCGCGTGCCCGACACGTTCCGGCGGCGGGAGACCACGGTGTGCGATGGCTAGGCTTCGGAAGAGCCCACGCCGGAAAGCGCGCCGGAAATGATGTGGTCGACGTTATCCATGGGATTACTGCCGCCGTTTTGCTGGGCGGCGTACTTCATGGCCGCCTGGCCCTGGGCGCCGGAAGCGTTGCTCGGCGGCTCGGAGGGGCCCAGCGAAGACATATTGCCCGATTTGGCGGCCTGGGCGAACTTGCCGGCCATATCGCTGTACATGCCGGCGGCCTTGGAATCCGTGGAATTCTTGGCCGCATCGGACAGACTGTCCGAAATCTTCTGCGCCACTTCCTTGAACTTGTCCGGATCGGAACTTTGCAGATCGTTGAGTTTCTGCATCATTTCCGCGCCGTTGGAAAAATTTTTGCCGTCACCCTGAATGCCCTGGCTCCCGGAGGAGTTATCGTTCGAGCCCGAAGCCGCGTTCACGGTCGAGGATTTGCTGGAGCTGGTCAGCGTGCCCAGGCTCGTATTGGTGCCACTGCCGTAACTAAGGCTGATAGGATCAGAAGACATGGCGTTTCTCCTTTGGTTTGGTGCAACCTTGCCTGCGGGTCTTATCGGCCGAAGGACAAATGAGTTTAGAGAAAAAAATAAAATATTTCGACGTAACCTTTTTATTAACATTGCGTCAGATCAAAACGATCCCCGAAAACGCCCCGAAAGACTTCTGCGATACAAAAGCGAATCCTCCCATAAAGCACTCCATCTCTCCGCGTATTATTGAGCAACGCCTCTGTTATTCCATCCATTTCACAGATATAATTTTATCCATGAGGCGTCATATAAAAGACACATTTCCCCCTAATCTTCCACCACTGCTTCCATAATCACTCCGCGACCTCCGCCTCCCCGCCCCCCGAAAAAATCCGGACCCACATCCCCAAAAGACGTCCGGGACCAAACCCTGTCCCGCGCCCGGGACGACGACAAAAAACCGTCGCCCGGCAGCCAAAACGGCCCGGGCGACGGCGGGATACCCTCTGTTCGGGAAAAGACGGCCACCGCGGCGGCCAAGAAAAAGCGGACGCCCTGCCCCCGCGCCAGAAGGCGATAGGAGGGATGGGCTGTGGGAAAACGCGCGCGCCCGGGCCAGGGGAACCGGCCGCGGGCGCACGCGATCAGAACATCTGCTTGAGCAGGTCCTCGCCCTTGCCGAGCGGCGCGTTGGGGTCGGTGAAAAAGGCTTTTTCCTGCTCCTCGTCCATGATGGCCATGGAGCCGCGTTCGGTGCCTTCCTTGAAGGCCATGGGCACCCCGTCCACGTTGGCCATGACGATGCCCGGGGGCCGGGAGAAGTCCTCGACCGGATAATCGTTTTCCACGGCCTCGCGGTAGGCCAGCCAGATGGGCAGCGCCGCCCGTCCGCCGGTCTCGCCCTTGCCCATGGGCTTGGGCTGGTCGAAGCCGACGTAGCAGCCGGTCAGCAGATAGGGCGAGAAGCCCATGAACCAGGCGTCCTGGAAGTCGTTGGTGGTGCCGGTCTTGCCGGCGAGGGGCCGCCCCAGGACCTTGATCCGCGTGGCCGTGCCGGCCCGCACCACCTCTTTGAGCATGCAGTCCATGATATAGGCGGTCTGGGGCGTGAGCACCTGCTTGATCTCGGGCTTGTTGACGTAGAGTTCCTCGCCCCAGGGGCTTTTGACGTCCAGGACGAAGCGCGGGGTGATGGTCGAACCGTCGCGGGCAAAGGCCGAATAGGCGTGGATCATGTCCAGCAGGTTGACGGCGACAGCCCCCAGGCTCACCGGCAGGTACGGCACGAATTCACCGCGCAGCCCCAGTTCCTGGGCCCGGGCGATGATCTTCTTCATGCCCACCTGCTGGGCCACCCGCACCGTGACGAGGTTCTTCGACTTGGACAGCGCGGCCCGCAGCGTCATGGGCCCGGAATAGCTGCCCTCATAGTTGCCCGGCGACCAGACCTGGCCGCTCCAGGGATCGCGATAGGAAAAAGGCGCGTCCATGACCACGGTGGCCGGGGTCATGCCGTTGTCCATGGCCACGGAATAGACGATGGGCTTAAACGACGATCCGGGCTGGCGAAACGACTGGGTGGCCCGGTTGAACTGGCTTTTTTCGAAGGAGAAACCGCCGACGCAGGCCAGCACCTCGCCCGTGCGCGGGTCCATGGACACGATGGCCCCCTCGATGCGCGGCTCGAGCTGCATGGCCAGCTTCCACATGGGCCGGGCGGACGGGGCCGGGGCGGATTTCCTCGCTTCGGCGGCCTTGCCCTTTTTGCCCTTGGGAGCCGGGGCCTCGGCCTCTTCCTTGCGGGCACCGGGCTTTTCCGGCTCGGCCAGCACCGAGGCCCAGATGAGGTCGCCGACCTCCACCCGGCCCTTGGCCCAGCCGATCTCGCCGGCCGGGATGAAACCGTACTTGTCGCCGAAACGCACGGTCAGCCCCTGGGCGCCGGACTCGGTGACCAGGGCCTTGAGCCAGCGACCCGGGGTCAAAAGCGCTGACGGCACGTTGCTGTGGGCCAGAAAATCCGCGTACTTGTCCTTGTCGAGCTTCTCCAGGGTCGGCTTGTAGCCCCGGCGTTTCTCCGAGGCGACCAGCCCCTCGCGCAGGGCCCGCTCGGCCGCCTCCTGGTGCTTGAGGTCCACGGCCGTGTGCACGTGCAGGCCGCCGTTGTAGACCTGATCCTCGCCGAAACGGTCGATGAGCTCCCGGCGCACCTCCTCGAGGTAGAACGGGGCCACCTCCCAGGACGGGTCGGGCATGCTTTTGAACACCAGCGGCTCGGCCACGGCCTGGTCGTGCTGGGCCTGGGTGATCCAGCCCTGGGCCAGCATGCGGCCGAGCACGTATTTCTGGCGGTTCTTGGCCGCCTGGAAATCCCGAAACGGGCTGTAGCGCGAAGGCGCCTGGGGCAGGCCGGCCAGAAGCGCTGCCTGGGCCAGGGTCAGGTCGCCGACGTGGACGCCGAAGTAGGTCCGCGCCGCCGCCTCCACGCCGTAAGCCCGGGAGCCGAGGTAGATCTGGTTGAGGTAGATGGTGAGGATCTCGTCCTTGGTCAGGTACTTTTCCAGGCGGTAGGCCAGGATGGCTTCCTTGATCTTGCGCTTGTAGCTTTTTTCCGAAGAGAGAAGCAGCCGCTTGATGACCTGCTGGGTGATGGTGGAGCCGCCCTGCCGGATGCCGCCGCGCTGGAGGTTCTTGATCATGGCCCGGACGATGGCCGAAAGGTCCACGCCCTCGTGCTGATAAAAGGTGGCGTCCTCGGCGGCCAGAAAGGCCTTGGGCAAAAAGTCGGGCATCTCCGAAAGCGTCACCAGAAAGCGCTTTTCGGAATAGAGGTAGCCGAGCACCTTGTTGTTGCGGGTGTAGATGGTCGTCACCAGCGGCGGGCGGTAGTCGGTGATTTTGCGAAAGCTCGGCAGATCGCTCGATGCCCAGTAATACAGGCCGATCAAGCCGGCGGCACCGGAAACGACGCCAACGAACAACAACAGAACAAGCAATATGAGGAGTTTTTTCACGTACCAAATCTCGCTGGGGCGGGAGTGACCGCGGGCATGCCTTCCTGTGGAGGAAGCCCCCAGGCCAGCCGCAGTCGGCCGTGGAGATCGCGGACTTGCCCCTCGGTCGCCACAAGAAGCGCAAGCATCCCGGCGACGGTGCGGCCCTGGCGGTGGACGAGGCAACCGGCGGCGGCAAAGGCCGTGACCCGTCCGTCGGTCATCCAGAATGGGAAGAGGCGGCAATAATACGGCCGGGCCTCCCTTGGCAAGCGGCATCCGTCGTCCCGCAAAAACACGCAGTGCCCCTCGGGCGTGACCGACAGGCGCAGGTGCCGTCCCCATTCCGGGAAAAGGCTTTCGACCAGCTTGCCCTCACGGGGAAAAAGCCGGCGCATGCAGGAGAGAAACGCCCCGGAATTGGCTTCCGGCGTGAACGCGCCGAGCGAAAGGCCCACATGCTCGGCAATGCGGTGGCGCTCCATCTCGGAAATGGGGAAGCACAGGTCCTCATGTCCGGGCGTGAGCGAACAGCAGGTGGGACCGGCCGCGGCGCATTGGCGGCAGTTTTCCGGATTGGGCGGCGCGGGGATCTCCCCGGGCCGGGAAAAGGCGTTCACGGTAACCTCCAGAGGCGCTTGGCCGTCGCCGGACGGCAGACGACCGGCGCATCGATACTGGACACCATAATACCGCCAAACGCGACCGTAAAGGCCGAGCCGGTACAGCGGACGCCTTCCGTTTCGGACAAAGAGGCGGCAGGGGAACCCCTATAAAAAGGGTTCGCCCCGCTCGCGCGCGCGCTTTCCTACCCTTCTCAAACTGCGGCGTTTAAGGGCGCGGCCCTAACGCGGCAGCTTTTCCCGGGCAAGGTCGGTCAGGGCCAGCCGGCCCTCGACATCCACGAGCAATCCCAGGTTGACCAGATCGCGCACCATGGGTTCGACCTGGGAAAAATGGCGCACCAAGGCCCGGCTGATATCCTCCTCGGTCGCCGGCGGATCGCAGACGCGCAGGATATCCTTGGCCGTCTGGGTCAGTCCTCCGTCGGGTTTGATGGCGGCGACGCTCTCATCGGCGTCTATACGTTCGTGTAGATTGTCCTCGGACGTCATGCCGTCTCCTTTTTGCAAAAATACCAATCCGGGCAGCCCGGCCCAGCCGCCTTCACCCGCTCCTCGGCCATGGCCTTGGTGCGCGGTGGCGGGGCGAGCACCGCCTCGCCCGGCTTCCAGCCGGCCGGGGTGGCGACGCCATGGGCGTCGGTCGTCTGCAGGGCCGCGACCAGCCGCACGATCTCGTCCACATTGCGGCCGGTGGTCATGGGGTAGGCAAGCTGAGCCCGCACGATCTGGCGGTCGTCGATGACGAAGGTCACACGCGAGGGCTCGTTCGGTGATTCGGCGGGCATGTGCATGCCGTAGCGCCGCGCCACCACGCCGGTGGTGTCCGCGCCCAGAGGGAAATCGACGGTGACCGAAAACCGCGATTCCAGGGAGCGCACCCAGGCGATATGGGAAAAGATGGAATCCACGGACAGCCCGAGCAGTTCGCAGCCGCTGGCGCGCAACGTCTCGTGCACGCCGGCGAAGGCGATGATCTCCGTGGCGCACACCGGGGTGAAGTCCGCCGGATGGGAGAAAAGCACCAGCCAGCTTCCCCGGAAGTCTTCCAGACGCAGGATGCCCTGGGTGGTTTCGATCTCGAAATCCGGGGCGGGCTCCCCGAGGCGCGGAGGAAAGGACAGGGCTTCACTGTCGCTCATGCGGGCTCCTTGACGGTCGCGGACAGCTGCCGCGACACGGCGTAGATGCCCAAGGTATCGCCGCATACAAGGCCGGCGTCAAGCGCCGGAGCGCCGTGCGCGGGGCCTGTGGCCTCAGTCGAGGCCGTACAAATCGTCGGCCAGCCGATGCAACAGCGCCGCTTTGATCTCCGCCGCCTGCTCCGGGTCCTCCACCCTTCGGCCGTCGGGACCGCGCACGTAAAACACGTCGCGCACCCGGCCGGCGGGGGTCACCACCTTGGCCAGATGCATCTCCAGGCGCAGCTCGTAGAGCGTGCGGGCGATGTCGTATAAAAGCCCCACCCGGTCGTCGCAGGTCACCTCCAACACGCTGTAGAGGTCCGAGGCCCGGTCGTCGAGCACCACCTCGGGCGGGGTTCGCGGACGGTTGGCGACCGGCGGGTAGAGAAACGATTCCCGTTTTTTGGCCAGCCGGTAGGCGAGAAAGAGCTTGCCCGAAAGGGCATAATGCACGGCCCGGGCGACCCGGGCGAAGACCTCGTCGGCATAGAGCAGGTCCGGCGGATTGGCGGTGCGCAGCGACAATATCGTCACCCCGCCCTCCCAGGCGAACACGTCGGCGTCGCGGATGGACAGGTCATAGAGGGCCAGCGCCCCGCACACGGTGGCGAAAAGGGCGCGCACGCCCCGTGCCGCCACGGTCAGGCGAAAGCCGTCGGCCTCGGGCAAGGCCTCGTGGCGCAAAACGGCCACGTCCCGGCCCCGGCGGGCCGATCGGGCGCTCGGGCGCATGCGCCTGTCTTCGGCCTCGGCCGCGTCCAGTTCCCTGAGCAAAGCCAGGTGGGACAGGATGGTCTCGGCCGATTCCACCACCAGGTAGCGCGGCGGCATGGCCAAAAGCGCCCGTTCCAGGGCCTCGGGCTCCATGCACTCGCCGGCCAGCTCGCGCACGCGTTCCCGCGTCGCCAGCATGATTTTGGCGTCGCCGGCGTCGAAAAGCCGCCCCTGCTCGATGGCGGCGCGGACCTTGTCGTAGAGCTCGAAAATGAGCGATTCCTTCCAGCCGGTCCAGGCCTGCGGCCCGGTGGCCTGGCCGTCGCAGCGGGCAATGAGCGTCAGCATGTCGAGGGTTTCCACCGTGGCCACCCGGGCCGCCACCCCGGCCACCACGTCCCGGTCGGCCAGGTCGCGCCCGGTGGCCGTTTCCGGCAACAGCAGATGCTCGCGCACGAGTCCGGCCACGGCATGGCGCACCTCCAGCGGCGCGGCGAGTCGGGCCAGCATGGCCTCGGCCAGCTGCGCCCCTTTTTCCGCATGGCCCCCGCCCAGGCCCTTGCCCACGTCGTGGAGCAAAAGCCCCCAGAAGACCAGTTCCGGCCGGGGCAGGCCGGCCAGAAGCGCCTTGTAGCGCGACGGCTCCCCGGCCCGGATGCCGGCCAGAAGCCGTACCGCCTCCAGGGTGTGCCGGCCCACGGGGTGCACGTGGTAGATGTCGAAGGCGACGATGTCCTCGACCCGGGCGAATTCCGGCAGCGCGGCCCGCAAAAGCCCGGTGCCCATGACCGCGTCCATGGCCGCGCCGGTGGCGTCGGCCTGCATGACCGCGCCAAGGCCCTCGTAGAGCCGCCGCCCGGAAAGCGGGGACACCCCGGCCAGGCGGGCGTAGGCTTCGGCCATGGCCCGCATCCGGCGCAGCGTCTCGTGGGACGGCGCACGGCCGGTCCGGGCACAGGCCAGTAGCAGGTTGAAAAGCCCCTCCATGGCCGCCTCGTCGGAGAGTCCCGGCGCAAAGCGCAGGCCCTCCGGGGCGAGCTCCACGCCGCCCCCCAGCGCCTTGGCCGGCGCGCCGAGATCGAGCGCCCCGAGAGAGCCGGCCAGAAGCGGCCAGGCGGAAAGGCGCAAGGCCTTGATGTCGGCCATGCGGCGCAAAAGCTTTGCCAAAAACCGCTCCACCCCGGCCCGGTCGCCGCGCGGCCCAAAGCCCATGGCCTCGGCCACGCGCTCCTGGAACTCGAAATACAGCTTGTCGTTTTTGCGGCCGCACAGGCGATGCAGATGCATCCGGGCGGTCAGGACGAAATGAAAATCCTCGGACAGGGCGGCCAGTTCCGGGGCCAGGAGCCCGGCATCGCGTTCGCGCCCGGCGTCAAGGGCCAGAAGCCAGCGCACCTGATGGACGGCGCGCAGTCCGCCCAGGCCGTTTTTGAGGTTGGGTTCGAGCATGGCCCCGGCGTCGCCGTAGGACGCCTTGCGTGCGTTGTTGTCCGCATCGAGCCACAGGGCGAAATCGGCGGCCCGGTCCGGAAACACGTCGGCGGCCAACCGGGCGGCCAGGCCCTCGTGCACGCCGACGTCGCCGGCAATGAACCGGGCGTCGAGCAGCGAGGCCAGCACTTGCTGGTCCGTGCGGGCCAGTTCCAGGCACTGGGCCATGGTGCGCACGCCATGGCCCAGGTCCACGCCCAGGTCCCACAGCGGGAAAAAAAGAAACCGCGCCAGTTCGGGCGCGTCGGGGGGGCATTCGCCGC
Source organism: Desulfovibrio sp. JY (assembly GCA_021730285.1). Taxonomy (NCBI): domain Bacteria; kingdom Pseudomonadati; phylum Thermodesulfobacteriota; class Desulfovibrionia; order Desulfovibrionales; family Desulfovibrionaceae; genus Desulfovibrio; species Desulfovibrio sp. JY. The sequence continues at coordinate 2,671,109 of CP082962.1, read as the reverse complement.
CGAAGACCACCAGCACGTCGATGTCCGAGGCCGGGCACAGTTCCCGCCGGCCGTAGCCGCCCACGGCCACCAGGGCAAAGGCCGGCCGGCCGGCTGCCGACGCCTCGTACTCGGCCAGACGTTCGCGGAAATAGCGGTCAAAGACGTCGGCCAGGGCCGCGACGTAGGACACGTCCACCTGACCGTCGGCCAAGGCCGTGTCCAGAAGGGCCTTGCCTTCGACGAGCAGGGCCGCGCTCGGCGGTTTTTCCTGTAGGGGCATGGATGGTTCCGGGGGCGTCAGGCGCCAAGGAGGGGAAGCCTTGGCCACATCTTCATCTCTCTCATAACACAGCGAAATTAACCGTCATTTCCCCAATTCGGCGAAAAGTTTAGGAAAGGGAGAGCGCGAGAGGGGACAACCCTTTTCAAAGGGTTTCCCCTCTCGCACTGTCTTCTCTTCATCGCATCAGATAGCCGCGTTGCCGGTCTCGCCGGTGCGGATACGGATCACCTCGTCGATGCTGGAAACGAAGATCTTGCCGTCGCCGACCTCGCCGGTCTGGGCGGCGGCCTTGATGGTGGCGATCACCTCGACGGCCATGGCATCCTCCACCACCACCTCCATCTTGATCTTGGGCACGAAATCCACCTGGTACTCGGCCCCACGGTAGACCTCGGTATGGCCGCGCTGGCGACCGAAGCCCTTGACCTCGGAGATGGTCATGCCCTTGATGCCGATGCCGGTGAGCTTTTCCTTGATCTCATCGATCTTGTAAGGCCGCGTGATGACTTCGATTTTTTTCATGGCGCGTGTACTCCCCCGCGTTAGAGCTGGTAGCCGACTTCACTGTGCTGGCTGACGTCGAGGCCCTTGGTCTCGTCGTCCAGGCTTACCCGAATACCAACCATCAAGTCCACGACCTTAAACAGGATCAGCGACATGACGAAGCAGTAGGCCCAGGTGGCGACCACCGAGACGAACTGGATCCACAACTGGCCGGGGTTGCCGTAGAAAAGGCCGTTGGCCCCGGCGTCGTTGACGGCCGTGGTGGCGAAAAGGCCGGTGGCCAGCGCGCCGAAGGTGCCGCCCAGGCCATGGATGCCCACGACATCCAGGGCGTCGTCGTACTTGAGCCGGCTTTTGAGCAGCACGCCGCCGTAGCACAGCGCGCCGGCGACAAGGCCCATGAGGATGGCCGGCATGGGCTCGACGAAGCCCGCCGCCGGAGTGATGGCGACAAGGCCCGCCACCGCGCCGGAAGCCATGCCAAGCGTGGTCGGCTTGCCGCGATGGAGCCACTCCACCACGATCCAGCTCACGGCCGCGGCCGCGGCGGCAAGATGCGTGGTGACGAAGGCCGAGGCGGCCAAGCCGTTGGCGGCCAGGGCGCTGCCGGCGTTGAAGCCGAACCAGCCGAACCACAAAAGCCCCGCGCCAAGGATGGTCAGCGGCAGGTTGTGGGGAATGAACGCCTGCTTGCCGTAGCCGCGCCGGGGGCCCAGGTACAGGGCCGCGGCCAGGGCGGAGGCGCCGGAACTCATGTGGACCACCGCGCCGCCGGCGAAATCGAGGGCCCCCATCTTGGCCATCCAGCCGCCGCCCCAGACCCAGTGGGCCATGGGCGAATAGACCACGATCATCCACAGGCTGGTGAAGACGAGAAAACCGGAAAACTTGATGCGCTCGGCGAACGCGCCGGTAATCAGCGCCGGCGTGATCACCGCGAACATGCACTGGAAGATCATGAAGGCCAGGTGCGGGATATTGTCCACGCCCGGCTTGGCGGCGGTCCCGACCCCGCGCAGGAACACGTAGTCGAGATTGCCGATCAGCCCGCCGATATCGCCGCCGAAGGCCAGGCTGTAGCCGACAATGGCCCAGATGATGGTGACGGTGCCAAGCAGGATGTTGGAGTGCATGAGCGTACCGAGGATGTTCTTGCCCCGGACCATGCCACCGTAAAAAAGTGCCAACCCCGGGGTCATGAGCATGACCAGGGCCGCCGAAATGAGCACGAAAGCGGTGTCCGCCGCGTTCATGGGTTCCCCCTCTCGTAACGTTTTTGTGTACCAAGCCCCAGCCGATGCCGTGTCTCCATCCGCCCCGGGACAAACAAGGCCGGACCTCTCTCCACAAGGGTCCGACGCGCTCCGCAGGCGGCGCGGCGCCATTCCCACTAGTGTGAAGTTGACATTTTTGCAACTCCAAAAAAACCTTGTTCCGACCGCCCGAAGAGCCACGCGGCCCTGGCAAGACGCAGCCAAATGATCTATGCTCGGCATCATAAGCAGTAGTCTGCGGAGACCGCCATGGCCGACACAAACGCCAGAATCCTGCTTGTCGAGGATGACGCCGACGTCCGCCAAGCCATAAGCCTTTGGCTGACGACCTCTGGCTACGCCGTCGCCACCGCCGGCGACGGCCGGGCCGGGCTTGCCGCCATCCGCGCCCAGAAACCCGACGCCGTGCTGCTCGACCTGCGCCTGCCCGGCCTGGACGGGTTCGAGGTGCTCAAAGCCCTGGCCCGGGAGGGCGGCGAGCCTCCGCCGGTCATCGTCATCTCCGGCCAGGACGAAATCCAGGGCGTGATCCAGGCCTTTCGCCTGGGCGCGACGGACTATCTGCAAAAACCCATCGTCAGCTTCGACCTGCTCGCCCATGCCCTGGAAGCCGTGCTCGAGCGGCAGCATCTGTCCCAGGCCGTGCGCCTGGCCGAGACCCGCTATTTCAACCTGGTGCAAAACCTGCCGCTTTTGGTCTTCGTCCTGGAAGCGGACCTGCGTGTAGCTTTCATTAACAAATTTTGCCGCACGTTGCTCGGTTTTTCCCGGGGCGAAGCCCTGACCGAACGGGATTGGTTCGTGACGCGCCTGCACCCGGGCGACCGGGAACGCGTGGTCGAAAGCCTCACCCGGGATTTCCCGGCCCGGGGCCGCGCCCGCACCGAGGAATGCCGGTTCATCCACAAAAACGGCGCCACGGTCCACGCGCTGCTGCGAGCCATGCCCTCGACCCGGCCCAACCACGACGACGCCGCGACCATGATCGAAGGCATCGTGGTGGACATCACCGACCGGGTGGAGCTGGAACGCTTCGTGGTCCAGGAGGAAAAGCTCAAGACCCTGGGCGCGATCTCGGCGGAAGTGGCCCACGAGATCCGCAACCCGCTTTTTTCCATCGCCGGCTTCGCCCATCGCCTGCAAGCCCGGATGCCGGACAACCGCGAGGCGGGCATCATCCTGGCCGAAGCCAGACGCCTCGAGGACATCCTGGACCGCATCAGCACCTACCTGCACCCCGTCGATCTGCGCCCCCGGCTGTGTTCGCTCGGGGCCATCGTGTCCGCCGTGGTGGAATTCCTGGCTCCGGAATTTTCCGCCCGGAGCGTCACCACAGAGACGAAACTGGCCGCCGGGCTGCCCGATCTCCAGCTCGACCCGGAACTGCTCACCCAGGTGGTCACAAGCCTCGTGCGCTACGCGTCCAATCGACTGCCCCAGGGCGGCCGGGTGTCGCTCGCCACCTCGCGCCACGCCCGGTTCATCCACCTCGACGTGACCTTCGCCACGACCATGCCGGTGGCCGATCCGGAACTGCTCTTCCTGCCCTTCGAGGAGGGCGCCGAACGCCTCGGGCTGCCGCTGGCCTACCGCATCGTCAAGAATATGGGCGGCTCGCTCACCTTTTTCCAGCTTGGCGGCGAGGCGGCCTTCACCGTGCAACTGCCCCTCGGCGCGCCCTACGACCAGGCGCCGGACCTGGATGATGAGGAGGAGGAAGAGACCGGGGGAGAACCTTTTTGAAAAAAGGTTCTCCCCCGGACCCCCTCTCCAAAAACTTTCCTGCTTACACACAATCATCAGCTAATTGTCAGCGGTCATTGTTTTGTGTATTTTCTGGGGGTTGGAGGCGCTGGATATGGCAAGAAACATTGTGCAATTCCAGAAGGGTATGAGCGAAGATGCGTTTGAGGCGCAATTCGGCACCGAGGAGAAATGCTGGGCACACCTCGTGCAATGGCGTTGGCCCGAAGGATTCGTTTGTCCAATTTGCGGCAGGGATAAGTACTCGCTGCTTATTGTTGGCAGGCGACGGCTCTTTCAGTGCTCACATTGCCGTACGCAGACTTCGGTGACCGCTGGCACAATCTTCGCTTCCACCAAAGTTCCCCTCAAGAAGTGGTTCCGCGCCATTTATCACCTCACTCAAAGCAAGGGCGGCATCTCCAGTGTCGAATTAGCCCGCAGACTTGGTGTCACGCAAACGACGGCCTGGAAAATGTCTCACAAGCTGATGCAGGTCATGCTCGAACGTGAACACCAGCAACGTCTCACCGGCCGCGTAGAGATGGACGATGCTTACCTTGGCGGTAAACGACGTGGTGGGAAACGTGGACGTGGTGCCCCAGGAAAAATTCCGTTTATTGCGGCAGTTGAAACGACAAAAAGTGGACAACCACACAAGATGAAGCTGTGCCGAGTCAAAGGTTTTCGGCGTAATGAGGTGCAGCGGGCATCTCAGAAAATCTTGCGTTCCGGGACATTGGTGGTGACGGACCGGTTGCCATGTTTTTCCGAGGTCCAGGCTGCGGGCTGTCGGCACGAACCCGTTCAAGACAGTGGCCGCAAGGCTGTGCAGGACTCAGTATTTAAGTGGGTCAACACCATGCTTGGCAATGTGAAGTCAGCATTATTGGGAACATATCGTGCCGTGAGAGGCAAACATGTGTCGCGCTATCTGGCCTCGTTCGGATATCGATTCAATCGCCGTTATGACTTGGCGACAATGCTCACGCGGTTGGCCTGGGTCTCCTTGCGGACGCCGCCCATGCCTTACAGACTGCTCAAACTGGCTGAGGATTGTGCGTAACCAGGAAAACTTTTAACGGTGACAGGCCATAGTTACAGCAAACCCCCTTTATAAAATTTAGGAAAGGGAGAGCGCGAGAGGGGAGAACCCTTTTTAAAGGGTTTCCCCTCTCGCACTGTCTTTCCCAAAGGAATGCCCATTCATGCGGGAGAGCTGGATCGATCGTCTTTTGGAGATGGCGTTGCCGGGAGCGCCCGTCATCGTCGACGGCGGGGCCAACAAGGGCAATGTCGTGGCGCGGCTGCTAACGGCGCTGCCCCGGGCGCAGGTGTTGGCCGTGGAGCCCCAGCCGCGTCTGGCGCGCAAGCTGGCCAAGCGTTTCGCCGGCGACGCCCGGGTGACTGTCCGGGCCGTGGCTCTCGGTGAGGCGGCGGATACGCTCACCCTTTCGATCATGAACCGCCCCACTCTGTCCTCGCTTTTGCCGCCCACGGGCATCCGCGACAAATATGCCGATCAGACGCTCACGGTGACGGAAACGGTGGACGTGCCGGTGCTGCGGCTCGACGCCGTGACCGCGACGGCCGACGTCATCAAGCTGGATTTGCAGGGCTACGAATTGCCGACGCTTCGCGGGGCGAGCGGGCTTTTGGCAGGCGTGTCGGTGGTGGTGGCCGAGACGGCGCTTGTGCCGCTTTACGACGGGCAGGCGCTTTTGCCCGAACTCGAGGCGTTCCTGGCGGAGTACGGGTTCGTCTGCGATGGGCTCTACGATTTCGCGCGGGGCCCGGAGGGGCGGATCGTCTCCGGGGATGCGTTTTTCGTCAAACGGCGGGCGTCGTCAGCAAGGCGGCCGTGCGCCGCGCCCCGTCCAGATTGACGGCGGCCCGAGGCGGCCGGGGCGCGTCCAGGGCGGCGACGATCCGCTCGGCCAGACGGACCGGGGCGAGGTCCTCCGGCCCTACCAGGCCCAAAAGCCCCATTTCCTCCAGGCGGCCGGCCCGAAGGCGCTGCTCGCGGTTCTGGTCGAAGGGGTAGACCAGCCCCCAGGCGCCGGCGGCCAGAAGCGCCATGACCGTGTTGTACCCGGCCAGACTCACCGAAAGATCGGCGCTCCCCAGGAGCCCGGCAAAATTGTCGGTAAAGCGCGCCACCCTGGCGTCCGGCAGCTCCGCCGCCGCGTCCATAAGCGCCAGATAGGCGTCGTGCGGGCAATACGGACCGGTAAAGACCCGGACCGCCAGCGCCGTGAGACGCGGCCGCGTGCGGCAGGCGGCCAGGGTCGCGGCCAGAAGCTCGGAGCCGACCTTGCCGCCCCCGGCGCTTGCGACCAGAAGCTCCCGCCCCTTTTCCACGCCAAACGCCCGGCGCACGGCGGTCCCGTCGACAGCCACCTGCGGCGCGGGAGCCACGTAGCCGGTGTAGGCCACGGGCACGGGGATATCCACGGCCCGGGAAAACGTGGCCGACAGCGGAAAAAGCGCCGGGTCGCCATGGACGCACACCGCATCGAAAAAGCGCTCCAACCGGTCCAGGACCCGGGCCTCGTAGCCGGCCTGGTCCTTTTTCTCGACCAAAATGTCGCGCACGCCGCAAACGACCCGGCAGGGGCCGTACGCGCCGGCACGGATGGCGGCCAGGGCGGGCACGAGCTCGAATTCGAAGGCCTTGCGGCCAAAAGGATAGAGTTCGACGAAAAAGACTTCCGGGGCAAAGGCGGCCAGGGCCTCGCGCAACATGGCGGCCCGGGTTTTCTTGGCCGCTTCCAGGGCTTCCCCCTCCAGGGACAGCGCGGAAAAGGCCGCGTCCATGGACAGCGCCGGCAGCCGGACGAGCGTCACGTCACCGGGCAGGCCGACCGGGGCGTCGGGGCCGCCGAGAATGAGCAGTCGCTTATGCCCGGCCAGGGCGGCGACGATTTCCAGGGTGCGCATGAGATGGCCCATGCCAAGCACATGCTGGCAATAGAAGGCGATTTTCACGCAGCGTCCGGCGCGGGAGCCTCCTCGGGGAGGACGACGTCCAGGGCATCGATGGACAGCACGCCGTCCTGGCACACCACCCGCTGCAACAGGGACAGGTCGAAAGCCGGTGGTTCGCCCGGGACGAAGAGACGACCGAGGAGATGGTAGAGTATGGCCTTGATGACGCCCTGGTGGGTGACGACCAGGACCGCGCGCCCGGCATTGGCCCGGGCGGCGTCGATCAGGGCGTGCTCGGCGCGCTGGCGCACGTCGCTTCGCGACTCGCCGCCGGGCGGGCGGAAATCCCAGCCCGCCGCCTCGGCCGCGCGGATATCGGCCTCGGGGATGTCGCGCCAGTATTTGCCCATCCACTCGCCGAAATGCTGTTCGCGCAGCCTGCGTTCCACACTCACCGGCAGGCGCAGGTGCAGGTTGAAAATGCCGGCCGTGGATTTGGCCCGACCCAGATCGCTGACCAGGATACGGGACAGGCCGAGGCCGGTGAGGCGCGACGCCAGGGCTTCGGCGGCGGCATGCCCTTCCGGGTGCAATTCGCTGTCCCATTGTCCCTGGATGCGCTTGTCCCGGTTCCACAGCGTCTCGGCGTGGCGCAAAAGATAAAAGACGGTACGTGCCATGGAAAACGGTCCCTCCGTGAGGCCTTGCGGCCGGTATGCCTCAAACTCCGCCAAAACGCACCCGGGTCTATCGCGGGAGCCCCCGCAGAAAATCGTCCAGCCCGGTCACCACCGCCTGGCAGGCTTCGACCAGGCCCGGCGCCAGGGAGGCGAACTTGTCGGCATCGCCGGCGGCGGCGACAAGTTCCGCCTCGGCGGCCAGAGCGCGCATGGCCGCCGCCCCGAACATGGCCGCATTGCCCTTGAGCGTGTGGGCCACCCGCTCGCACACCGCCATGTCCCCGGCGCGTTGGGCCGCGTCCATGGCCGCAAGCTGCTCCGGCACCGAAGCCACGAACGCCCGCCCCACCCGCGTCAACAGCCCCGTCTTGTTGTGGTATTGGCGCAACAGCCCTTGCGTATCGAGGAGTCGTTTTTCACAGGCCGCATCCCGGCGCGCCCCGGACGGCAGGCGGCCGCGACGGACCAGCACGCCGCGCACGACCGCGAAAAAGGCTTCCACGTCAATGGGCTTGATGATGTAGTCGTCGAGACCGGCCGCCAGGAAACGCTCCCGTTCCTGATCCATGGCATAGGCCGACAACCCGATGACCGGCAGATTCGGATCAATGGGCGGACGTCCGGCCCGGATGGCCCGGGTGGCGGTGAGCCCGTCCATGACCGGCATCTGGATGTCCATGAGCACCACGTCGACCGGATGCCCGGCCAGATAGTCCAGGGCGGCCTGGCCGTTTTCGGCCATGGAGACGGTATGGCCCCTATTTTCCAGGAGGTCCGAGGCGAACACCCGGTTGACCCGGTTGTCCTCGACCAAAAGGATGGAAAGCGGCGGCAAGTCGTCGGGCCGGGAACCGGGACGCGCGTCCGCGACGGGCACCGATTCGGCGCCGGCCGCATCGAAGGGACATTCCAGCCGGAACGTGCTGCCCTGGCCGGGGGTGCTTTCGAGCGATATCGTCCCGCCCATGAGCCCGGCCAGCCGGCGGCAGATGGCCAGCCCCAGCCCGGTGCCGGCCTGCCGCTTGGTCAGGCCGCCGTCGATCTGGGTGAAGCTGTCGAAGATCGTTTCCTGCTGCTCGTAGGGAATGCCAATTCCGGTGTCGGCCACGGTGAAGCGCAGCCACAGCCGGCCGCCCTCCCCGCCGGAAGCGGAGCACGGCGCGTCGGCAATGGCGACGCCAAGCCGTACGCCCCCCTTGTCGGTGTACTTGACGGCGTTGTTGACCAGATTGCGCAGCACCTGGCGCAGCCGCAACCCGTCGCCGCGTACGGCCCCGGGCACGTTTTCCGCGATGTCGAGGGCAAGGTCGAGCCCCTTGGCCTTGGCCAGGACCTCCTGCTCCTTGAACACGCCCTCCAGGCCGCGCACCAGATCGAAGGGCGCGGCTTTGAGCTCCATGCGGCCGGCCTCGATCTTGGAATAGTCGAGGATGTCGTTGATGATGGAAAGCAGGGTGCCGGCGGATTCCTCGACCACGTTCAGGCGTTCGCGCTGCCTGGGGTCCAGACGGTCGGCCAGCATGAGCTGGACATAGCCGAGCACGGCATTGAGCGGCGTGCGGATCTCGTGGCTCATGTTGGCCAGAAACGCGCCCTTGGCCTGGCTGGCCCCCTCGGCCCGCTCCAGCGCGTCGGCCAGTTCCGCCTCCAGCCGCTTGCCGGCGGTGACGTCGCGCACGATCTCGACAACCCCCGACACCACGCCGTCGTCATCGAAGAGCGGGTAACAAAAAAGCTCCACCCAGCCCGAAGCGCTGCCCGACTCGATCTTGGGCACGAGGCTTATGGCCAGTTTGCGCGTGGCCAGGGCCCGCAAGGAGGGACAATCGTTGCAGGGCATGCCCCGGCCGTGAAACAGGTCGAAGCACTTGCGCCCGACCATTTCCCCCTGTTCGGCGTAGAGCGTCCGCATGGCCTTGTTGGACGAGATGACGGTCAGGTCGAGCGTGAGCAGGCAGATGCCGTCCTGGATGCCGGAGAGCACCGTATCCAGAAAACGCCGTTCCCGCCGCAACCGGGACTCGGCCTCTTCCCGGGCCTCGATTGCACCGGCCATGCGCTGGCGCAGGCGCAGCGCCTCGGCCTCCAGGGCGTCGCGGACTTGAACGGCCGCCCGCTCGGCCAGTTTGCGCTCGGTGATGTCGATGGACGCGCCGATGATGCCGGCAACCGTGCCTCCGGCATCGTGGAGAAGCCCCTTGTGGACGATCATGTGGCGCGCGCCGGCCGGCGTCGGCAGCACGGCCTCGTAGACCTGCCGCCCTCCCTTGGCCAGCAGTTCCCGGTCGATCGCATGATACGGGCGGGCATCCGCCTCGCCGAGAAAATCGTCGAGGGTGCCGCCGACAAGGCGCTCGCGCGCAATGCCGCTTTGGGTCTCGAAAGCCTGGTTGCACCCCGTGAAGCGCCGGTCGACATCCTTGAAGAATACCGCCAGGGGCAGGGCCTCGAGCATATTGCGGGCCCTGGCGTGCTCGGCGCGTAGTCGCTCCTCGGCCAGCTTGCGCGCCGTGACGTCGCGCCCCACGGCCTGGTATTCGAGGAGCGCTCCCGCCTCGTCGAACATGGCCCGGTAGGTCCAGCGCTGCCAGCGCATGCGGCCGTCCGGACGCAGCACCCGGTGCTCGAAGCCGGTGGTCGGCCGGTCGGGGGAAAGGGCGGCCAGACGCCCGGCCACCATGTCCGCATCCTCCTGCGGCATGGGCGAGCGAAAATTCTCGGCCACGCAGGCCTCGGCCGTCTTGCCCCAGTAGCGGGCAAAGGCCGTGTTGACGAAGAGCAGCCGTCCGGCGGCGTCGATGCGGCAGATCAGTTCGGTGATGTGCTCGACGATGGAGCGGTAGCCGTTTTCGCCGGCCGCGTTTTCCGCCGGCGGCAAGGCGGAAAAATCGGCGCAGGCCCCTTCCAGGCACACCGGACTGCCGAGGCTGTCGCGCAAGGCCCGCACATAGCATTTGATGCGCGCCATGCTGCCGTCATGATGGTAGAAATGCGTTTCGAAAAAGACGGGATCGGCCTGCCCCAGGGCGCGCACGAGCAGCTCCCGGCGCTGGGGGATGTCCAGACGCACGAGGTGCTCGTCGGTGCGGGCCTGTCGCAGGAAATCGGCCACGTCGCGGCAGCCGAAGAGCCGGGCCAGGGTCGTATTGGCGGCCAGGGGACGGCCGGCCGTATCCAGGCGGAAAAGTCCCTGGGCGGCATTATTGTAGAGGTCCCGGTACAGCTCCGCCCGTTCGCGAAGCGCCGCGCCCTCGGCCTCGGACAGGAGTTCGGAGACGATCTGGGCCACGTCGGTCCAGGTCAAAAGGCCGAGCAGATACCCGGCGGCGTCGGTGACGGCCAGCCGGCCCGCACCGGCCCCATCCATGCCCGAAACGGCCTCGGCAAGCGGCAGTTGCGGCGAGATGGCCACAACAGGGGTGCGCATGACCGCCTCCACGCGGCAGCGGCCGATATCGCGCCCGTCGGCCAGAAGCGCCGCGGCGTCGCGGGCCGTAAAAACGCCGCGCGGCCTGTCCGCCTCGACCACCACCACGCCGCCGACGCCGGTGCGGCGCATGCGGGCCAAAACGGCCGGCAACGTCTCACCGAGGGCCGCCGTCACCACCGCCCGGGCCATGGCGCTGGCCACGGTGCGGCCGGCAAGCGTGTCGAGGCCCCCGCACAGCCGGGCCACGTGGAACGGAGCCAAAATGCCGACAGCCCGCCCCTTGGCGTCCACCACCGCCAGCCGACGCGACGGCGCGGCCAGCAAATGGCGCAGGGCGGCCGGCAGAAACTCGGCATCCGAAGAGACGGCAACGGGGTCCATGAGGTCGCGCACAGCCAGATGGGCGGCCGTGTCCGGGGACTGGTTGAGCACCCGGGACAGACCGCGCGTGGTGACCACGCCGAGCGGCCGGCCGCTGTCGAGAATCAGCGCTTCGCCGGCTCCGACGTCGAGCAGCCTCCGGGCGGCCTGACCGGCCGTGGTCCAGAGGCCGAGCGTTACGGGCGTTGCGGGAGGGAGGTCACGCAGCGGCGTTTCACAGAGATTGGCCATGACAGGCTCCGGCCTTGCCGGCGGGCCACCGCGAAGGCCGCAAGGCGTATGCGGAAACAAGGGAAAAACATATAAGAAATACGAGGTATGTATAATACCCTAAACCATAGCATTTCGGCCAGTACCAATTTCAGCCCTCCCCGGCCAGCCGGCGCAGCACCCGGGCCATCACCCCGTAATTGCGGTCGCGGTCATGCTTCTCGCGCACGTAGGCCTCGGCCGCCTCGCCCATCTCCCGGCGGCGCTGCCGGTCCGTGAGCAGATCACGCAGCGCCCGGCAGTAGGCCGCGTCGTCGCCGGGGGGCGTAAGCAATCCCGTGCGGCCGTTCGCCACCACCTCGGGCACGCCGCCGTCGGCCAGGGCCACCACCGGCAGCCCGGCGGCCTGGGCCTCGAGATAGACCATGCCGAGGGACTCCCGAATGCCGGGAAAGGCGAAGATGTCCCCTGCGCCGAAAAGCGCCCCCATGTCCTCCCGGTCGACGCAGCCCAGAAACAAATGGCGGTCGGGCAGCTCGCGCCGGGCCAGGGCCATCAGCATGTCCCGCATGACCCCGTCGCCGGCCACGACCAGGAAAAAAGGCGTCCCCTCCCGGGCCAGTTCGCCCAGGCGCAAAAACAGATAGGTCAGGCTTTCGGTCTTCACGTCGTTGCGAAACATGGCCGCGGTGACGATGACCGGGGCGTCGCCCACGTCCCAATCCTTGCGCAGTTCCCGCCGGGCCTCGGCGTCGAAGGCGAAGGCGTCGGGATGGATGCCGGGGCGCACATAGGCCAGCCTGTTTTTAGGCAGCAGCCGGGCCAGGTTGATGTAATCGAGCCGGCGGTTGGTGACCACCAGCCGGGCGGCCAGAAGGGCCCGGCGATTGAGCTCGTAGCCAAGGCGCGTCCCAAGCCGACGCCGGGTCTTGGTGGAATAGACGCCCTGGAAGACGACGTAGGGAATGCCGAGTTCCCGGGCAACGTAGGGACCGATGACGTCCGGCGACTTGTAGTAGGTGTGGAAGGTGAGCCAGGCCTTGACCCGGGCGAGGCTTGCCGCCTCCAGGGCGGCGCGGCGCGCGGCCAGGGTTCCGAGCCACAACAGCGGTCGCGTGGAAAAGCAGCGGGTGCGAAAGCGGCTCGGGGTCACCACCGTGACGCCGCCCGCTTCCAGGGCGGCGGTCAGTTCGCGGCCGATGGTCCGGTCGCCCGAGGGATCGGGATGATCCAGGGGCTTGAAGGGGGCGTACAGGGCGACGTTCACGCGGCCCCGTCCGGTGCGGCCCCGACCGACGGGACCCTGCCCCCGGCATGACGGGCAAAGATGGCCGCCAGCCGTTCGATGTTGGCCGCGTTGTCGAAATCGCGGGCCACGGCAGCCCTGGCCGCGCAGGTCAGGCGGGCGCGCAGCGCCGCGTCGGTGAGCAGGCGTCGGATATTGGCCGCCAGGGCCGCCGGGTCGTCGGGCGGACAGGCCAGCGCCGTCTCGCCGTCTTTCGCCAGCTCCGGCAGGGCCGAAACGTTGGTGGCCGCAACCGGCAATCCCATGGCCATGGCCTCGACAATGACGTTGGGCACGCCGTCGCGGTCGCCGTTTTCAAGCACGCGGCAGCCCAGGGCAAAGACGTCGGCCTTGCGGTAGAGCGCCAGCACCGCCTCGTGGGACATCGCCCCGCAAAAATGCACCCGATCCGCGATGCCAAGGGCCCGCGCCCGCGCTTGCAGGGCTTCCCGGTCCTCGCCCTCCCCGACCAGGTCGTAGATGAAATCCATTCCCTCCCCGGCCAGACGGCCCAGGGCGTCGAGGACCGTGTCCAGGCCTTTCTTGGCCGTAAGCCTAGCCACGGTCAGGATGCGGTACGGCGGAGCCGGTTCGGGGCGCTCGCCCGCGCCGTCAAAAAGGGACAGGTCGATGCCGTGGTAGACGTCGTAGATCGGCGTGCCGTTTGGCGAGAGCCGGCGCAGGTAGGCGGCGTTGGCCCTGGTGCAGGTGACCACGAAGGCGGCCCGGCCGATTTTTTCGGCCAGCTTGCCCGGCTCCTGGGTCCAGACGTCCTTGGCGTGGCCGGTGAAGCTGACCGGCAGGCCGCTTATGAGCCCGGCATAAACCGCGACCGAGGTGGGCGAATGGGCGAAATGGGCGTGCAGATGGGCGGGTTCGCCCGGCGTCAGCGCCCGGCGGCAGAGAAACCCGGCCTGGAGCAGGTGCTTGACCGTGGCCGAGCGGCGCGTGCGGACCAGATGCCGGACCATGAGGCCAAGGGCGCGCAGGTAGCCGCGCGGCGCGGCCAGGGCGGCCCGGAAATTCTCGTAGAGGAGCTCCCCGAGCGCCGGCCGGATGTATTCCGGTAGATACACCACATCGGCCTTGATGCGGTAGATCGAGGCATGGCGCGCGGCCTCGCGCGGATCGCGCATGGAGACGATGCGCACCTTGAAGCCCTGGGCCTCGAGCAGCAGTATCTCGTTGGAAATAAACGTCTCGGACAGGCGCGGATAGCCCTTGAGCACCATGATAAGCCGCACCGCCTCGCTCCCCCCCGTCATCGCACCACTCCCCCGCGATCAGGCGTCCATCGCCCGCCGCCAACTCATTATGTCCGACAATCGTCCAAAATGGTTACCGTTTTCCCCGATACCCGAAAAAAAGGCGCAACAGCCGCCGCACGACGGGCGAAAAAAGTCTGGCCTCGAGCCCGCGCCCGGCCGCCCGTTTGCTCGTCTCGGCCAGGGTCGGATAGGGATGGACCGCGCCGGAAAGCGTGCCGAGCCCCACTTTTCCGGCCAGCGCCGCCACCCATTCGCTGCAAAGTTCCCCGGCGTCCGGTCCGACGATGCCGACGCCGATGGGCCGCCCCTTCCCCCCGAGCACGATCTTGACCAGCCCGTCCGTTTCGCCCTCGGCCCTGGCCCGGTCGTTGCCGGAAAAGGGCTCGACGATCGTCGTGACCGCAAGGCCGGCCTTTCGCGCCCCGTCCTCGGTGGCGCCGACCACGGCCAGCTCCGGCTCGGCGTACACGCAGCGCGGCAACAGCCGGTAGTCGGCCTTTTTGGGCAGCCGGAACACGGCGTTCGCCACCACCACCCCGCCCTCGTAGCCGGCGGCATGGGTGAAAAGGTATTCCCCCGTGACGTCGCCGGCCCCGAAAATATGCGGCCGGCTGGAGCGCAACCGGGCGTCGAGCACAAGGCCTTTTTTTGTATGGACAACCCCGGCCGCGTCAAGCCCAAGTCCCTCGAGGTTCGGGGCGCGGCCCATGGCCACGAGGATGTCCGTGGCCGGGACGGCCTCGCGCCGCCCGTCCCGCTCGAGGGTCACGGTCTTCGGCGCGCCCGGAGCCACGGACACGACTTTGGCGGAAAGGCGCAGATCCAGGCCCTCGGCGGCCAGGCGGGCCTGGACCACCGCCGCCAGGTCCGCGTCCTCCCGGGTGAGTATCCGGGCGCTTCGCTGCACCAGAGTGACCCTGCTCCCCAGGCGCGAAAACGCCTGGCCCATCTCCACGGCGATCGGCCCGCCGCCGAGGATCACCAGATGCTCCGGCAGGCGCTCCAGCGAAAAAATCTCCCGGTTGGTGAGAAATCCGGCTTCCGCCAGTCCCGGGATATCCGGC
The DNA here is from genome assembly GCA_021730285.1 of Desulfovibrio sp. JY. Lineage (NCBI taxonomy): Bacteria > Pseudomonadati > Thermodesulfobacteriota > Desulfovibrionia > Desulfovibrionales > Desulfovibrionaceae > Desulfovibrio > Desulfovibrio sp. JY. Next base: position 2,656,077 of record CP082962.1, on the reverse strand, counting down.
ACGGCGGCCCGCGATCCGGTGGCGACGAGGATCCGGGCGGCGCTTATGCGCCTGCCGTCGAGCATAAGGACATGGTCGTCGGCAAACGCGGCCTCCCCGAAGCGGACCTCGGCCCCGAGGCCGCGAAAACGCTCCGGCGAATCGTGCTGCTGGATGGCCGCGATCACGGCCTCGATGCGCCGGCGCACCCGGGCGAAATCCACCGACGGCAAGGCGACATCGGGCAGGCCGAATTCCCCGGCCCGGGCCATCATCCGCCGGGCCCTGGCCGTGGCGATGAGCGTCTTGCTCGGCACGCAGCCGAAATGCAGGCAATCGCCGCCAAGCCGACCCTCGCGCTCGACCAAAAGCACCTTGACCCCGAGCCGGGCCGCCCCGGCAGCGACCGTCAGCCCCGCCGCGCCGCCGCCAAGGACCACCAGATCATAGTCGTATCGCGCTGCCATGCCTGCCTCCGCCCGGCCGCCGCTTTTCGCGCGCGCCCCTGTCTTCGCCGCCCGATCCATGCTAGCCTGCCCCTACCAAAAGCCAAAGGCCGGGGCGATGAGCCCGGCAAAGGAAGCCATCATGACGCGAACATACGACCTGCTCGTCCTCGGCGCGGGACCGGCCTGCCACCCGGCGGCGCGTCGCTGCCGGGAAGCCGGCTGGTCCGTGGCCGCCATCGAAGCCGGACCGCTCGGCGGGGTCTGCCCGCATACCGGCTGCAACCCCAAAAAGGTGCTCATGGCCGCCGTGGAGGCCGTCACCGCCGCCCGCCACCTGGCCGGCAAGGGGCTTTCCGGCGAGCCCGCCGTCGACTGGAAGGCGCTCATGGCCTTCAAACGCGGCTTCGTCAGCCCCGTCGACGCCAGGATCGAAGCGTCCTACGCCAAGGCCGGCATCGACATCATCCGGGGACGCGGCGTCTTTACCGGCAAGAACACCATAGCAGTGGACGCAACGGAATACACGGGCAAAAAAATTCTCATCGCCGTGGGCGCGCGGCCCCGGCGCTTCGACTTCCCCGGCAACGAACGGCTCGACACCAGCGACACGTTCCTCGACTGCGACGCCCTGCCCGAACGCCTGGTCTTTATCGGCGGCGGCTTCATCGCCTTCGAACTAGCCCACATCGCCAAAATATGCGGTGCGAAAGAAGTCGCCATCCTCACCCACGGCGACGCCTTCCTGCGCAACTTCGACCAGGACGCCGTCAGCCGCCTCGTGGACGCGACCCGCGCCCTGGGCATCGACGCGCGCTTAAACGCCCCGGTCTCCTCCATCACCCAAAGTCCCGAAGGCCTGCACATCGAAATTCCGGGCGCCAGCCTTACCTGCGACATGGCGGTCAACGCCGCCGGCCGCCCCGCCGCCATCGACGACCTCGACCTCGAAGCCGCCGGCGTCACCCACAACAAACGCGGCATCACCGTCAGCCCGTACCTCCAGACCGCCAACCCCGACATCTACGCCGCCGGCGACTGCCTGGACGCGCCCTACGCGCTCACCCCCACCGCCGACCTCGAAAGCAATACCGCCGGGCACAACATGCTCACCGGCAATACCCTGCCCATCGACCGCCGCGGCACCCCGAGCGTGCTCTTCACCCAGCCGCCGCTGGGCATGGCCGGCCTGACCGAAGCCCAGTGCCGGGCCCGCGACATCCCCTACGAGAAAAAGGAATACGACCTGGCCGACGCCTTTCCCTGGAAACGCCTGGGCGAAACCGTCGGCTACTCCAAAGTCCTCACCGCCCCGGACACCGGCCAGATCCTCGGCGCGCACATCCTCGGCCACGACGCCGAGGAAATCATCAACGCCATCGCCCTGGCCATGCGCAGCAACCTGCCGGCCAAGGCCCTGGCCGACGCCATCTGGGCCTATCCCACCTGCGGCTATTATCTGCGCTACATGGTGTAGCGGGGGAAGCTGGGGCGCTGCCCCAGGCCCCGGCAGAGGCTCCGCCTCTGCACTCCGCCGGGGGGCTTGATGCCCCCCGGTCCCCCCTTCCCGGCTCTGGTTGGACGAAGGGCCTGGCAGGCGGCGGAAGAGCGGAGAGTGGAAGATGGAGACGGGCCTTGACGGGCCGTGGGGAGCTGGGGTAGGGATAACCAAACTGATGGAGCAACCCCTGCCATGACTACGATGAATTCCTACATGCTACCCGAGTCCTTCTGGACCAGCGCGGTCGTAGTAGGCGTCGTTATAGCGGCGCCTTAGCGGGGATTCTTTTACAGCAATTCGAAGCTTATCCAGCCCCCGCCGGCGCGCCGGCGGGGGCTTTTTGCGTTTTCCGCCGCGCGTCGTGGGGTCCAATCGGAGGCCAGTGATGATTGAGATGACCGGAGCACGCATCATTGCGGAAAGTCTCGTGCGGCATGGCATCACCGTGGTGTCGGGCATCCCGGGTGGGGCCAATCTGCCGATGTTCGACGCCATTGCCGAAACGCCGGTGCGTATCGTGCTGGCGCGCCACGAACAGGGCGCGGGGTTCATTGCCCAGGGCATGGCCCGGGTTTCGGGCACGACCCAGGTGTGTCTGGCCACGTCGGGGCCGGGCGCGATGAACGTGCTGACCGCCATTGCCGACGCCAAGGCCGATTCCGTGCCGCTGGTGTGCCTCACGGGCCAGGTTTCGCGCGGGCTTATCGGCACGGACGCCTTTCAGGAAGTGGACGTGTACGGCCTGACCATTCCCATCGCCAAGCACAACATGCTGGTGCGCCGGGCGGCCGATCTGCCCCGGCTCATGGCCGACGCCTTCCGCATCGCCGCCTCGGGCCGGCCCGGCCCGGTGGTGATCGACGTGCCCCGGGACGTGCAGACCGAGCTGGTCCGCTTCGACGCCTGGCCCGAGCCCGGTCAGGCCGATGTCCAGGCCATGCCGCACACGGCCGATCTGGCCAAGGCGGCGGCGCTCATGGCGGCGAGCGAACGGCCGGTGCTCTACTGCGGCGGCGGCGCGGCCCGGTGCGGCGCGGGCGAGGCCGTGACCGCGCTGGCCGAGGCGCTGGACGCGCCGGTGGTGACCACGCTGATGGCCCTTGGGCTGCTCCCGGGCGGGCATCCGCGAAACGCCGGCATGATCGGCATGCACGGCCGGCCGGCCTCCAATCACCTGCTTACCGACTGCGACCTGCTTGTGGCCATTGGCGCGCGTTTCGACGACCGGGCCACGGGCGACGCCAAGCGGTTCTGCCCGGACGCGGCCGTGGTGCACATCGACATCGACCCGGCCGAGCACCACAAGAACCGGCGCGCCCATGTGGCCCTGGCCGGGGACGCGGCCAGGGTGCTCGACGCGCTGTTGCCCCTGGTGCCGGTCCGGACGCGGCCGCGCTGGTCGGCGCACCGGGCGGTGCTGCGCGAGCTGCATCCCTTCTCCCTGCCGGCCCTTGGCGATCCCAAAAGCCCCTACGGCGTGCTGGCGGCGGTGGCCGACATCCTTGGCCCCGAGGCCATCGTGACCACCGACGTGGGCCAGAACCAGATGCGCGCGGCCCAGGTCTGGCCGTGTTCGCGGCCGGGACGGTTTCTCACCTCGGGCGGACTCGGCACCATGGGCTTCGGGCTGCCGTCGGCCATCGGCGCGGCCCTGGCCGAACCGGGCACGCCGGTTGTCTGCGTCACCGGCGACGGCGGGCTGCTCATGAACATCCAGGAGATGGCCACGCTGGTGGAGCTGGGGCTGCCGGTCAAAATCCTGCTCATGGACAACGGCGTGCTCGGGCTCGTGCGCCAGCAGCAGGCCTTTTTCGTGGGCGGGCGCTACACGGCCTCGACCTTTGCCGCCCGGCCGAATTTCCCGGCCCTGGCCGCCGGATTCGGCATGGCGAGCCTGGACATGGAGCACTGCCGGGACGGTCGCGGCGCGTTGGCCGCCGCCCTGGCCGCCCCGGGGCCGGCGCTCATCCGCGTCCCGGTCGATCCCGACGCCCACGTCTATCCCATGGTGCCGCCCGGCGCCGCCAACAGCGAAATGATTCTGGAGGAAAGCCATGCCGTCGCCAATTGACGCGAAAAGCCCGGAAAACGGCCGCGCCGTGCTGGAGCTGGCCGCCCACGACCCCATGGCCGCCCTGCGCCATGTGGCCGCCTGTCTGGCCAGACGGGCCTATCCTCTGCTGGCGCTGGCCTGCCTGCCCCGGCCCGACGGAACGACGCGGCTGGTGGTAGCCGTGACCGACGATGGCCGCCTGTCCCGTCTGCTGGCGGAACTGGCCGGATTGCCGGAGATTTGCGCGGCCCGCCTGGGCGATCCCGGCGCGCCGATCCTGTCCGCGCTGGCGGAGGACGCGGCCATGGCCTGAGGGCTTGCGGGGGCGGCGCACCATACGGTATGCGGTTCGAGCGGATTATCCGCCCGGAGGTAGTTTTGTGAACGCCGGAGTTGTACCGTTTTTACCGGCCCAGCGCACGCCCGTTGCCGAAATAGGCCGCCAGGCCCAGCTCTTCGCCTCGAGCCCGGCGGCCGGCGTACTCAATCGCCTGCCGCTGGGGGTGGCCGTGTGCAACGCCACCCGCCAGATCATCTATTCCAACGAGAAGTTCCGGGAGCTGGCCTCCCTGGATTGTCCCGACAAGAACGTCCTGGGCCAGCGCCTGGGCGAAGCCCTCTCCTGCCTGGGCGCGAACATCGAAATCGGCGGCTGCGGCACGAGCGAAACCTGCCGGGGCTGCGGCGTGGCCCGGTCGATGGCCAAGCTGCTGGCCGGGGCCACGGAGGTCCAGGGCGAATGCTCCCTGGCCCGGCATGGGGGCAAGCGCCTGGAGGCCCTGGACTTCCGGCTCTGGGCCTGGGGACTGCCCTACGAAGGGGAAGTGTTCCACGCCATCATCCTGACCGATACACGGGCCGAAAAACGCTTGTCGCTCATCGAGCGTATTTTCTACCACGACATCCTGAACATCGTCTCCGGCATGCAGGGCATCTGCGAGATCATGCGCGAAGAGGAGGAAGGTGCCCGCAACGCCGAGCTGGATCTGCTGCTTTTCGCCACCGAGCGCATAAACGACCTCATCGTGTCCCAGCGGGAATTCACCCAGGCCGAGCATGGGGACTATGAAATCACGGTAAGCAAGCTCGGGACGCGGACCCTGCTTGGCGACATCGTCGCCTTCATGCGGCGGGAAAGCTCGGCCCGGGGCAAGACCCTCGTCGTGGCCAAGGAAAGCGCCGACGCCTTTTTCGCCACGGACCGCAGACTCCTCACCCGTATCCTGGTCAATATGCAGAAAAACGCCCTGGAGGCGTCCGGCCCCGGCGACACCATCACGGTCGGCTGCGACTTGGACGACGGGCATGTGCGCTTCTGGGTGCACAACCCCGGTGTCGTGCCCGAGGAGGCCCGAGCGCAGATTTTCCGACGCGCCTTTTCCACCAAGGGAGCCGGCCGGGGGCTGGGCACCTACGGCATGAAGCTTTTCGCGGAAAAATACCTCGGCGGCGAGGTCGGCTTCGCCAGCGACGCCACCGCCGGCACCACCTTTTTCGTGCGTCTGCCGCTTGAGATCTGAAGGGGAATGGGGGGGATGCCTCCGGCGGCCAGGGGGAAACTTTTTGAAAAAAGTTTCCCCCTGGACCCTCTTCAAAAACTTCCATTAGCTTTAAATACGGCGATCGCATGGATCGAACCGCCTACAGCCCCTTGAAAGTTTTTCGGGAGGGTGGGGGTCCGGGGGAGGGAACCCCTTTTTTCAAAAAGGGGTTCCCTCCCCCGGTGTCTCATTCCTTTCCCTAAAAACCGGGGAGCTCGGCGAAGAGCTTGACGCTCATGGGCGCGACCATAAGCTCGGGGGCCTTGGCCGCGAAGCCGGTCAGGTGGGGAGTCTTCAGATGGCTGGCCAGGAGTTCCCGGCTCTCCCAGGCCTCGACCAGCACGAACTCGCCGGGGCGGGACGTGGACTCGTAGAGGTCGTAGGCGATATAGCCCGGATCTTTCTGGGTCGGGGCGATAAGCCCGGTGAGTTCCGCTTTGAGCTTTGCTTCGAGGCCGGGTTTGGCCACGAACTTGGCCACGACGTTGACGACGCCTTCCGCCATTGGTGATCCTCCTTTTCGATTTACCGCAAGGTGTCTACCGGCTAGGTCTTTTCGGCGTCCAGGTCAACGCCGGGACCGGCCGAAGATGGCAAAGCCGTAACCCGGTCGCGTCGTTCCGGGAAAGTATTGACCGGCCCGGCTTTTCCGCCGTACATCCCAGGGCAATGCAGGCTCACGCAAGGCGGACGGATGACTGGCAACGGTCGTGAAGACGAAACCAGGATGCGGCTCCTCGATGCTGCTGGCGAAATCTTCTCCTGCAAGGGGTATCAAGCCGCCACCGTCCGCGAGATAACCAAATTGGCCAAGGCCAATCTGGCCGCCATCCACTATCATTTCGGCAGCAAGGACCGCCTGTACCAGGCTGTGCTCGAACACGCCCATCGCGAGGCCGGCCGGCGCTATCCGCCGGACCTGGGGCTCGTCGGCGAAGCCCCTCCGGAAGTGCGGCTTTACGCCTACATCCGGGCACTTCTCCTGCGCCTCGAGGACAAGGGCCGCCACAGCTGGCTCATGCGGCTGATGGCCCGGGAGATGGCCGAGCCCTCGCCCAACCTGACTACGGTGGTCGAACGCTGTCTGGCCCCGGCCAATGCCGTGCTGCGCGACATCGTGGCCGCGCTGCTCGGCGGGGATTCCACCCCCCTGACCGTGGCCCGCTTTGCCCAGAGCATCGTCGGCCAGTGCCGTCATTTCGTGCTTGACCAGCCCATCCTGGAAAGACTCTATCCCGATTGCGATCCGAGCCAGGACGGCGTCGACGCCCTGGCCCTGCACATCACCCGGTTTTCCCTGGCCGCCATGGGCTTCCCGGACGCCATGCACTTCCCCCAGCCCACCCTTGAACCGCTTTGTGGAGACGCCTTGTGAGCCGCATGTTTGTTTCGCGCGCCATGATGCTGGTGTTTTCCGTCTGCTGTGTCTGGTCCTGCGGGGGCTCCGGCGAGAAAAAAGCCGGACGCGACGCCCGGCCGGTGCCGGTGGTGGCTGTCCCCGCCGTCGTTGCCACCCTGCCCCTCGTGGTCAAGGCCGTGGGCAACGTCGAACCCATGGCCACGGTTTCGGTCAAACCCCGGGTCGACGGGGCCATCACCGCCCAGCTGGTCAAGGACGGGGCCGAGGTGGCCAAGGGCGATCCGCTGTTCCGCCTGGACCCGCGCCCCTTCGAGCTGGCCATCCGCGAGGGGCAGGCCAAGCTGGCCCGCGACAAGGCCTTGCTCGTCAAGGCCGAGGCGGACCTGACGCGCTACGCCACGCTCAGATCCAAGGACGTGGTGGCCCAGGAGCAGTACGACCAGACCTTTTCCCAGGCCAAGACCCTGGAAGGCACCATCCGCCTCGACGAGGCCAGCCTGGACCGGGCCCGCCTGGATCTCGAGTACGCCGACATCCGCGCCCCCATCGCCGGCCGGGTCGGCGCGGTGATGCTCACCGCCGGCAACGTGCTCAAGGCCAATGACGACCGCGTCATGTGCGTCATCAACCAAATAAGCCCCATCTTCATCGCCTTCTCCCTGCCCGAACGCTACCTCCCCGCCATCCAGGCCAAAAACCGCCAGGGCGCGCTCACCGTCACCGCCGCCCCGGCCGGCGAGGACGATTCCCGCCCGGTAACGGCCAAGCTCGCCTCCATCGACAACGCCGTGGATGCCAAGACCGGCTCCATACGGCTCAAGGCCATCGCCGAAAACGCCGACCACAGGCTCTGGCCCGGCCAGTTCGTGCGCGTGGGGCTCACCCTGTCCACCCTTGCCGACGTGATGGTCATCCCGACCCAGGCCGTCATGGACGGGCTCAAGGGTCCCTACGTGTACGTGGTCAAAAAGGACGGCACGGTGGACGCCCGGCAGATTACGCCCGGGCCCATCATCGACGCCCGCACCGTGGTGGAAAAAGGGCTTTCGCCCGGGGAAATGGTGGTCACCGACGGCCAGGTGCGACTGGCCCCGGGCCTCAAGGCCGCCATCAAGGCCGCGCCCGACGCCGCTGCCGCCCCCAAGGCCAAGGCCGAGGCCGAGGCCGCGCAATGAACCCGGCCGCCATTTTCATCACCCGGCCGGTCATGACCACCCTGGTCATGGCCGCCATCCTCATCTTCGGCGTGATGGCCTACCTGAAGCTGCCGGTGTCCGACCTGCCCAACGTCGATTTTCCCACCATCGAGGTGCGGGTGTCGCTGCCCGGAGCCAGCCCCGAGACCATGGCCGCCGCCGTGGCCAACCCGCTGGAGAAACAGTTCTCCACCATCGCCGGGCTCGACTCCATGACCTCCATCAACTCGGTGGGCTCCACGCGCATCACGCTCCAGTTCGCGCTCGACCGCAACATCGACGCCGCCGCCCTGGACGTGCAGTCGGCCATGACCACGGCCGGCAAGGACCTGCCCGACGACCTGCCCTCGCCGCCCTATTTCCGCAAGGTCAACCCGGCCGACGCGCCCATCCTCTACCTGGCCATCTCCTCCGACGTCATGCGCCTGTCCGACGTGGACGAATACGCCGAGAACATGATGGCCCAGCGCATCTCCATGGTGCCGGGCGTGGCCCAGGTTTCGGTCTACGGCTCGAAGAAATACGCCGTGCGCATCCAGCTCGACCCGGAAGCCATGGCCGCCAAGGGCATCGGCGTGGACGAGGTGTCGGACGCGGTGAAAAAGGGCAACGTCAACCTGCCGGTCGGCACGGTGTCCGGGCCGTCCAAGGAATACACCGTGCGCTCGAGCGGCAAGTTGCTCACCGCCGCCGGCTACAAGCCGCTGATCGTGGCCTGGAAAAACGGTTCGCCCGTACGCCTGTCCGAAATCGCCAAGGTAACGGATTCGGTGGAGGAAACCCGGCGCTTCAACTGGTTTTCCGGCACGCCGGGGCTGGTGCTCGCCATCCAGCGCCAGCCCGGCACCAACACCGTGGAAGTGGTGGATTCCATCAAGGCGCTTTTGCCCCACTTCCAGGCGCAGCTGCCCGCCGCCGTCAACCTGCGCGTGCTCTACGACCGGTCGGCATCCATCCGCGAGTCCGTCTCCGACGTCAAATTCACCCTGGTTTTGACCGTGTGCCTCGTGGTCATGGTCATCTTCCTTTTCCTGCGCAACATCCCGGCCACGATCATCCCGAGCCTGGCGTTGCCCATGTCGGTCGTCGGGACCTTTGCGGCCATGTACGTGCTGGGGTTCAGCCTGGACAACATCTCGCTTATGGCCCTGACCCTGTCCGTCGGCTTCGTGGTGGACGACGCCATCGTCATGCTCGAAAACATCGTGCGCCACCTGGAGATGGGCAAGACGCCCCTGGCCGCCGCCATGGAGGGCTCCAAGGAGATCAGTTTCACCATCGTGTCCATGACCATCTCCCTGGCCGCGGTCTTTCTGCCGGTCTTTTTCATGGGCGGCGTGGTGGGCCGGCTCTTTCACGAATTCGCGGTCACCATCATGGTGTCCATCCTCATCTCCGGCTTCGTGTCCATTTCGCTGACCCCGATGCTGTGCAACCTGATTTTGAAGCCCCACGCCCCGGTGCGCCACGGCAGGGTCTACAACGCCGTTGAGCGGGCCTTCGACGGCCTGCGCAACTTCTACGACGTCAGCCTGCGTCTGGTGCTCAGGCACCACGCCCTGACCATGTGCGTCTCGCTGGTGCTGCTCGGGGTGACGGTCTGGCTTTTCCGGGCCATTCCCAAAGGCTTTTTGCCGAGCGAGGACACGGGACGGCTCATGGTCACCACCGAGGCCGAGGAAGGCGTGTCGTTCGGCGTGATGATGCAGCGCCAAAAGCTGCTCAACGCCATCGCGGCCAAGGACCCGGACGTTTCCGAGTACATGTCCGTCATCGGCTCGGGCGGCCCCAACAACACCAACAACAACGGCCGGATGATGCTGTCGCTAAGGCCCCTCGATGAGCGCAAGGACAGCGCCGATACCGTGATGCAGCGCATCCGCCGGACCTTCGCCCAGGTGCCGGGGCTTCGGGCCTACCTGCAAAACCCGCCGCCCATCCGCATCGGCGGCCGGTCCTCCAAGGGCCAGTACCAGTTCACCCTGCAAGCCTCGAACACGGAAGAGCTTTTCGCCGCGGCTGCCGCCTTCGAGCAGAAAATGCACGGCATCGCCGACATCCAGGACGTGACGTCGGACCTGCAGATCAAGAATCCGGAACTGCGCGTGGACATCGACCGCGACAAGGCTTCGGCGCTCGGCATCTCGGCCTACCAGATCGAAAACGCCCTGGCCACGTCCTACGGCAACCGGCAGATATCGACCATCTACGCCCCCAACGACACCTATCAGGTCATCATGGAGCTGGCCCCGGCCTATCAGGCCAATCCCGACGCGCTGTCCCTGCTCTACGTGCGCTCCGCCGACGGCCAGCTCGTGCCGCTGGACACGCTGGTTAAGCGCGAGGTGTCAGTGGGGCCGCTTTCGGTCAACCATTCCGGCCAGACGCCGTCGGTGACCATCTCGTTCAACCTGCGGCCCGGCGCGTCGCTTGGCGGCGTGGTCGCGGCGGTGGAAGAGCTCGCCCGCAAGGAACTGCCGGGCTCGATCTTCACCAGCTTCCAGGGCGAGGCCCAGGCCTTCCAGAGCTCGCTCACCGGCATGGCCGTGCTGCTCGCCATGGCCGTGCTGGTCATCTACATCGTGCTCGGCATCCTCTACGAAAGCTTCATCCACCCCCTGACCATCCTGTCGGGGCTGCCCTCGGCCGGCGTCGGCGCCCTGGCCACGCTCATGCTCTTCGGCATGGATCTCAACATCTACGGCTTCGTCGGCATCATCATGCTGATCGGCATCGTGAAGAAAAACGCCATCATGATGATCGACTTCGCCCTGGAAGCCCAGCGCGGCAAAGGCATGCCCGCCCGACAGGCCATCTACGAGGGGGCGCTGACCCGCTTCCGGCCCATCATGATGACCACCATGGCGGCGCTCATGGGCACGCTGCCCATCGCCCTGGGCTTCGGCGCGGGCGCGGCGGCCAGACGGCCGCTGGGGCTCTGCGTGGTCGGCGGACTCATCGTGTCGCAGCTGCTCACACTCTACTTCACCCCCGTCTACTACATCTACCTCGACGCCCTCCAAAACTGGCTGGGCCGCCACCTGCGCCGCCGCAGCCGCGTCGTGAGAACAGCTTAGAAATGCGCCGGGGGGAAACCTTGTCTTACGAAAGGTTCTCCCCCCGGGCCCCCTTTCCAAAGACTTTTACCGGTAACAGCCTGTCACCGTTAAAAGTTTGAGGAAGGGGAGAGCGCGAGAGGGGATAACCCTTTTTCAAAAGGGTTTCCCCTCTCGCACCCTCTTCCTAACGCAAAATTAAATGGATGAGCAAAACGGCCAGGGACAGGGCCGGGTAGAAGCTGGCGCGGTTGAAGAGCGCCGAGGCGTCGGCGTCGTCGAGGCTTTTGGCCAGGCGCAGGGCCGGCGGCAGTACGAGCCAGGCTCCGCCGAGGAGTGCGACAAGGCTTAAGGGCGTGGAAACGGCCAGGGGCGAGAAAGCGAAAAGCGGCGCGGCAATGACGACGCCGGCGGCAAGCGTGGCCACGGCCAGCCGGCTGGCGCGCCGGTAGCCGAGCACCACCGGCATGGTGCGCGCGCCGGTGGCGGCATCGCGGGTGGCGTCATGCCAGTCGGCCGGGATGTTCTGTCCGCCGATTTCCCAGGTGAAGACCCAGGCGAAAAGCCCGACCAGGAACCAGACCGGCGGGTCGGGGTTGACGGCGAAGGCGGCGGCCAGCGGCCCGAGCGACTTGACCACGCCGTTTATGACCGCGCGCAGGTGGGTGACGGTCAAAAGCAGGCAGTAGGCGGTTTCGAGCAGGCAGCCGGCCACGAGCAGCCAGGCGCAGACGGGGCTGAGCGCAAAGGCTCCGGCAAAGGCGACCACGACCCAGAAAAGAAACCAGACGATGGCCGCCGGCAGGGACAGGCAGCCGTGGGCCAGGGGATGGCGGATAAAGGCCGCGTCCAGGTAGCCGGCGCGCATGTCCGCGCCGCTGCCCTCCACCTGCCGCTTGTCCGAGCGGTAGTCCACGATGTCGTTTAGGGCGTAGACGGCGGTATAGCCGGCAAAGACGGTGACGCAGCCAAGGGCCACGACGGATGCCGGCGGAAAGCCGCCCCGGCAAAGCAAGGCGGCGCAAAACGGCCCGGCCAGATCGAGCAGTCCATGGGGCGTGCGCGAAAGGGCCAGGTAGACGGTCAGGGCGAAACGCCCGGTCGGGGCGCAGGAATTCGATGCTGGGGATGTGGCCAAACTACTCGATCTCGTTTTCCGGTGCGGCCTTGCCGCGAAAAACCCGGTACTGGTAGGCGTTGTAGAAAAGGATCACCGGCATGAGCCCGCCGATCACGGCCAGCATGACGCGCAACATCTCCGCCGGCGAGGCGGCCTGGGCGGCCGTCAGGCCCGGGGGCACGATGACCGGGAAGAGGCTGCCGCCAAAAGCGGCGAAGACAAACGCCAACATGACGGCGCACCAGCCCAGGGGCTGGCCGTCCCGCCCCTTGCCCAGGGCCTGGAAATACAGCGCCGCGCAAAGGACCGCCGCGACGGCCAAGCCGATGAACATGGGGGAAAGGCCCCCCTGCCCGCCCGGCCGGCCGACCAGATAGCCCATGTTCCCGTGCAGGGCGACGTAGCCGATGACGATGACCAGCATGGCCACGGCCGCCGCACCGTAACGCGCCCCCCACTGCCTCGCTTTCGCCTGGAGCGCGCCATCGGTCTTGAGCACCAGCCAGGCCGCGCCGAACATGGCGTAAAGGAAAAGCAGGGTCAGGGCGACCAGGACGGTAAAGGGCGAAAACCAGTCGAACGCGCCGCCGGTGTAGCGAAGCCCGTCGAAGCGCATGCCCTGCAAAATGCCGCCGAGCAAAAAGCCGTGGGCCAGGGCCACGGCCACGCTGCCGATGCCGAAAAGTACGGACCAACCGCGCTTGCGTCCGGACTCGGCCCGGTATTCGAGCCCGATGCCCCGGGCCATGAGCGCGAAGAGCAGCAGCCCGGCCGGCAGGTAGAGCGCGGCCAGCACCGTGCCGTAGACCAGCGGGAACGCGCCGAAGAGCACCCCGCCGAGCATCACCAGCCAGGTCTGGTTGGCGTGCCACACGCCGTCGATGGTTTCGGTCATGGCGTCCCGCCAGGCCTCGTCGTCCGTGTGCAGGCACAAAAAGCCCACCCCGAGGTCGAAGCCGTCGGTGAAGACGTAGAGCCACAACAGCAGGGCCATTATCCAGTACCACGCTTCGGCGATGCCCATATGTCCATCCATCAGCAGCCTCTTTTTCTTCCCTTCGCGCCGTTGATCCGACGTTGCGTCCATCCGGCCCGCCCTACCCTCTGGCGTGGGCGGCGGGGGGCAGCTCTTCCATGTTCGGACCCTTTTTGAGCAGCTTGCCCATGAAAAACACGAACAGGGAGAAAAGGATCGTGTAGGCGACGAGAAAGCCGACCAGCGACACCCAGACCTCGCCGGCGGTCAGGTCCGAATGGCCTTCGGCCCGGCGGATCAGCCCGTAGGCCAGCCAGGGCTGGCGTCCCACCTCGCGGGTGATCCAGCCCATGACCACGGCCACGTAGGCGCCGCCGGCCATGGCCGCCCAGGCCAGATACAGCCATTTGCGCCCCGGCGCGGCCGTAACGGTGAGCCGGCCCTTCTTCCATTCCCAAAACGTCCAGAGCATGACGCCGACCATGATGAAGCCGATGCCGACCATGAGCCGGAAGGAATAAAACGGCAGCACGATGGGCGGGCGGTCTTCCTTGGGGAAGTCCTTGAGCCCGGGCACGATGCCGGTCGGCGAATGGGTGATGAGCAGGCTCAGCGCGTAGGGAATCTCGAGTTGGAAATAATTGCGCTCATGTTCCGGGTCCGGCCAGGCGAACATGTTCCAGGGCGCGCCGGTGCCCGGCTTGTTGGTGTTCCAGTGGGCTTCGATGGCCGCGACCTTGGCCGGCTGGAGCCGGCCGATCTCCTGGCCGTTGGCGTCGCCGATAAAGGCCTGGAGCGGGGCCACGACCAGGGCGGCAATGGCCGCGATCTTAAACGACTTGAGGAAAAAGGCCGCATTCCTGCCGAGCATGATGTTGATGCCCGAGACCGCGCCGATGACGAAAAGGCTCACTTCCAGGCAGGCCAGGTACATGTGGGTGAAGGCCAGGGGCAGATCGGGCGAAAAGATGGCGGCCAGATAATTGTCCACCACGAAGATGCCGTTTGCGATATGCCCGCCGGAGGGCGTCTGCATCCAGGAGTTGGCGACCAGAATCCAGAAGGCGGAGAGCGACGCGGCGAAAGCCACCAGGATGGTGGCGGTGAAGTGCATTTTCGGGCCCACCCGCTTCCAGCCGAAGAGCATGATGTAGAGGAAGGCGGACTCGAGCATGAAGGCCATGGTGCCCTCGAAGCCGAGCACCTGGCCAAAGAAGTTGCCCACGGTGGCGGAAAACGGCCCCCAGTTGGTGCCGAACTGGAATTCCAGGGGAATGCCCGAGACCACGCCCACGGCGAAATTGACCGCGAAAAGCCGCGACCAGAAGCGGAACTGGCGAAAGTAGACCAGATCGCCCGTGCGCAGCCACAGCCACTCGACCACGACAAGGTAGACGCCAAGCCCGATGGTGAGCGTCGGGAAGGTGATGTGAAAAACGGTGGTCAGGGCGAATTGCAGCCGGGACAGGAAAACGGGATCGGTCAGAAACTCCATGGCGACTCCAGTGCCCCGCCGTCAGGGGCGCGGATTTTTGACGGCGACGCCGAGGATGTAAAGCGACGATTCGTGGTACCCCGGCTGGAGGGACAGGCCTTGCCCGTCCATGACCGCCCGGAATTCGGGGCCATGGAAACGGTCCACACGAGGGTGGGCCAGCATAATGCGGAAAAGCGGATTGGCGTAGAGCGGCGGATAGATTTCCTCGAAGTAAAACGTCCCGCCCGGCCGCAGCACCCGGCCGACCTCGGCCAGGCCGCGCCGCCAATCGGGCAGGTGGTGGATGATGCCGAAGTTGACCACCGCGTCGAAGGCCCCGTCGCGGTAGGGCAGGCGCTCGGCGTCGCCCTGGACGAACAGGGCAAAGCGGCCCAGGTCGCTGTGTACGCGCCGGCCGGCCGCCACCTTGACCATGGCCGGGTCCACGTCGAGGCCGTGGTAGAGGCCCGGTTTGAACAGGCGGGCGAAGATTCCCGCCCCGCCGCCGTCGCCGCAGCCGATCTCGAGCACTTTCGCCCCGGCGGGAATGGCCCGCGTGGCCCGGAAATAATTGACTTCGCGCCACTGGGCGATCTTGCGCACGAAGCTGCGACAGTAAAACCGCTCCGGCCAGTTGACCTCCATACTCCCCATCTCCTTAGCGCCGGACAGGCGTCATCATGCCATGTTGCACCAGACAGCCGGGGGCGATGTCAAGGAAAAAATTCTTTTACGGCTACGGCTTGCGCCCGGTGAAAATCCGGGCCAGGCCGAACGTCAGGTCCGTGACCGAACATTCGGCAAAGCCCGCCTCGGCCATTTGGGCCAGAAAGTCCCTGTCCTTGGGAAAGGCGTCAACGGACTCGACCAGATAGCTGTAGGCATAGTCCGTACGCGAGAGAAAGTTGCCGAAGGGCGGCAGGATGCGGTCGAAATAGAAGCGATACAGCGCCTTGCCGAGGCCATGGCGCGGCATGCCGAATTCCATGATGTGCATGCGCCCGCCCGGGACCAGCACGCGGTTAAATTCGCGCATGACCGCCACGCGCTCGGTGATGTTGCGGATGCCGAAGGCCATGGTCACGGCGGCGACGGAGTCCTCGCGCACGGGGAGTTCCCGGCAGTCGGCCACGCCGAGCGAATAGCCCGCGACACGGCGCCTGCGGATCTTCTCCCGGGCCACGGCCAGCATGGCCGGGGAGAAATCGAGCCCCAGGACGCGCAGCCCCGGCCGGCGGCGACGGATGGCCAGCGCCACCTCGCCCGTGCCCGTGGCCGCGTCGAGGACCAGGCCGTAGCCGGGCTCGATGGCGTCCACCAGACGCTTGCGCCAGTAGATGTCCACGCCCATCGACAGGGCGGAATTCTGGAAGTCGTAGGAAAAGGCGATGTCCTCGAACATCCGCCGCACCTTGGTGTCGCGCATGAATCCCTCCGCGAATGCCTCTCCGGCAGCACAGGCCGGGGCAAACCTTGTCCTACGAAAGTTTCTTCCCGGCAACTCCCCTTTCCTCGATGACTTTCCCTGGAAGGAGAGCCCCTTTATAAAATTGAGGAAAGGGAGAGCGCGAGAGGGGACAACCCTTTTTAAAGGGTTTCCCCTCTCGCTTTCTCTTTCCGCCGTCCGCCGTCCGCCGTCCGCCCGTCCGCCCTCCGCTACGCATCAGCCGGGGCGACAAGGCATATCTTCTGCCATGCCCCGCTTTTGTAGCGCAAGGTCAGCACCACGGCCAGCGTGAGCACGTACAGGAAAAGCACGCTCCACAGGGCCACGATGCCGACATGGACGTAGGTCACGACCAGCCAAGCCGGCAGGATCAGGGCGAAAAGGGAAAGGCCGGCCGCGGACAGCATGAGAAAGCGGGTATCGCCCGCGCCGCGCAGCACGCCGAATCCCATGTGGATCACGATGTCGCAGCAGCCGATGGCCGCGCCCCAAGCGAAAAGCGGCCGGCACAAGGCAACGACGCGGGAAAAATCGGCATCATCCCCACGCGGCCGGAAAAACGCCGCCAACTGGTCCGGCAGGCCCAGAAAGAGGGCGATCATGACCGCCATATAGACGGCCATCAGGCGCAAGGCGCTGCCGGCGGCGCGCCGGGCCAGATCCGGCCGCCCCGCGCCCATGGATTGCCCCACCACCACGGCCAGCCCCGAGGACAGACCGAGCAGCGGCATGAAGGCCGGGGTGTTGGCGGACAGGACAAGGCTCGTGGCGGCAAGCTCGGTGGTGCCGAGCCGGCCGGCCAGGGCGATGAAGACCGTCACCGCGAACATGTCGAGGAAAAACTGGGCGCCGCCCGGCGTGCCGAGAACCACCAGCTTGCGGAAAATCGCCGGATTCGGGCGAAAGGCGCGGCGCACGTGGAAGAGGCGGTCGTTTTTCCGCGTGAAAACCAGGGCGACGTAGATGGCGGCCATGGCCCCCCAGGCGGCCACCGTGGCCAGGGCCGAACCGGTCACGCCCAGGGCCGGACACCCCAGGCGGCCGAAAATGAGCACGTAGTTGAGCGGGATATTGAGGAGCGCGCCGCCGAAATTGACCAGCATCACGGCCCGGGTGAGCCCCCGGCCGCTGAAAAAGGCGGCCAGGGAGGCCTCGAGCACCATGAGCCCGGCGCCGAGCATGAGCACCCGGAAATAGATCACTTCCAGCCGCCGCACCTCGGGCGCATGGCCCATGGCGTCAAAGACGATCTCCGAGGCGAAGGACAGGGCGGCCAGGGTCAGGCAGGAGGCTAGGGCGAAATACACGCCCTGCCACAGCACCGCGCCGATGGCCTTGGGCCTGCCCGCGCCCACGTTCTGGGCGATGAGCACGCCGGCGTAGCCCACCGTGCCGAGGAAAAAGGATGTGCACAGGAAAAAAGCCGATCCAGAGGGCATGACTGCGGCCAGGGCGTCCTGGCTGTACCAGCTCAGAAAGAGCCTGTCGGTCAGATGCATGGCGGTCAGCGAGGCCATGCCGGCCAAAAGAGGCAACCCGACCCGCAGCACATGGGCATAGCCGCCAGGCCCATGCCAGCGTTTCATGATGACGACCTCGTGGGGCGACGCGATGGTGCGCCCCGGTTTGGACGGCGGAGGATACGCAACCGTCCGCGAAGCCGATCAGAATGGCAAAGTTGTAATGGTGCGTCAACGCAAAAGACGCCCCCGGCCGGAAACCGGCGCGGCGACAAGGCACCGGGAGCGCGCGTGCCGCCGAAAAAAACGCCGGCGCGGCGGCCCTGTTACGACAACCGCCCACCCCACTCGTGGCCGGGAACTTCCCGGACCTCGGCGCTATTCGATGTTTCGCGGAATTTTTTCCGCCGGCGGCCTGGCCGAGAGCATCGGGCCGTCGGTCGGCGGCGCGGGCTTCACCCGGGCCATCATGGCCTCGTGGTCGCGCAGCACCGAGGCCAGCATGGGCAGGGACAGATGATGGGCGGCGATGCGGGGGATGGCCGCAGCCGGGGTCTGGGCGCTGACCGGCTGGAAGCCGGTCACGAAGCGGTACTTGAGCCCCGCTTCATCGAGCATCTGGGTATAGGCCGCGTTGGTCGAGCCGTAGGGGTAGGCGAAGTATTTGGTGTCGTGGCCGACCACCTGCCGGAAACGCTCCACGCTTTTGCGGATGTCCTCGCGGGCAAAGGCCGCATCCCGGGTCAGGCGCGGGGAATGGCTGTAGGAATGGTTGGCGAAGGTGACCTTGGGATAGGTCTTGAGTTCGTCGATGTCGGCCTGGGTCAGGGTTTTGGGACTGTTGGCGCTGCCCACGTAGGCCATGGGCAAAAAGAGCGTGAAGGGCAGGTTGCGGCGCCTCAGCTCCACATAGGCGTCCATGACCGAGGACCAGCCGTCGTCGATGGCGATGACCACTGCCCCCTCGGGCGGATTGCGCTTTTCGTCGATGCAGCGGACCAGTTCGTCCAGGGAAATGACCTTGTGGCCGGTGCGTTCCAGGTAGTCGAGCTGGGCCGCGAACGCCGCCATGGAAATGGACATGGACGAACGCCCGCCGAAACTGTGGTAGACGAGAATGGTCGCGGCCCGGACCGGGACCGCCGCGAGAAGCAGCAGCAGGCACAAAACCGCCGAACCGGCGGCGACAAGCCTTTCGGCGCGCATGGGCACCCTCCCGGGTATCGCAACTCTTTACGGCGCAAGCCTACCGGAGGCGGCGTCTTCACGCAACCGCGCGGCCGCGTCCATGATGGTGTTCACATACACCCGGCTGTGGTTGTAGGCGTAAAAAACCTTGCGCATGGCCTCTTCGGACATGCCCGGCTTCCAGCCCATGGCCCGCAGGATGTTGCCCAGGCTCATCAGCGCGTCGGCGACCTCAAAGAGGTCGGCCTTGCCGTCGCCGTTGCCGTCCACGGCGTATTTGAGCGCATTGGAGGGCATGAACTGGCAGATGCCGATGGCGCCGTAAATGGAACCGGGAATGGACAGCGGGTCCATGTTCTGGGCGTCGGCGTAGCGCAAAAGCGCCTTGAGCTCGCCGTAGGCCCACTCGCCCTTTTCCAGGGCTTTCTTCTCCAGCCAAGCCCGCCGGTCGGGCGAAGGTTTCTCGTAGGCGAAAACCGACTCCACCCGGGTCAGGTCCTCGGCGGCGGTCAGGCTCGACAGGTTGACCACGGCCACCTGGTCGCCCAGATAGCGCCCGACGCGGGTCTCCACCGCGAGCAGGGCCACCAGGTATTCCTCGGGTACGCCGTAACGCTGCCGCACCCGGGAAAGCGCCTCACGGTTGCGGGCGTAAAACTCCCGGGCCTCGCCCAGCCGCTCCGGGGTGAGCACCACCTCGTGCACCTCCCGGGCGCTGAAGTCCGGATAGGCGATGTTCTCCGGGGCGCGTACCGGATTTTTGGCCAGCTCCGCCAGCAACGCTTCGCTGGCCGCAGGGTTCGGCGGCAGCCCCACCGCCGTCTGGTAGGACTTGATGGCCCATTTGGTCATGCGGTCCAGCCGCCCGTCCACCGGGCCGGGATACCAGCCCAGGGCCGAAAGCCTGTTCTGGGCGTCGGCGACGATCCGCAGCCCGTATTTGCGCATGTAAAGGGCCGTCAGCTTATCGGCCATGGCGTTTTGGGAAAAAGCCATCTCGGCGCGGGAGTACAGCCGGCGCAGCTTGGATTCGGAAAACCCGTCGGCAACGAGCCGGCGCACCACCGGCTCGAAGGCCGGGTCCACCGTGGAAGCGGCCAATGCGGCCAGGGCCGCCCCGAGAAAGGCCGCGACCAGCGCCACCGACAGGGCGTATCCGTACCAGCGCCACCGCAACCGCAATCGCAACCGCGCCATCCAAGCCTTGTCCATCACTCCCCCGACGTCCTCAGGCCGTCCTGGCCCTGGCCAGAGCCGGCGCGATCCGGGACAGGACCGCCACCGCCACCAGGGAAAAGACGAGCCTCCCGACAAATGTGCCCCACAGGCTCGCGCCGATCAAGCACATTAAAAGCGTATCCTCGATAAGCGCGTGGGACAGGCTCATGAGGCTTATGGCCGAAAACACGTCCCGCTGTTCCACCTTGCCCTGCCGCACGTCGAGCAGGATCAGTCCCGAACCGTAGGCCAGCCCCATGACCAGCCCGATGACGGTGATGGTGGCCGCCGCCCGGCCGATGCCCATCAGCCGCAAAAAGGGCATGAGCGCCGTTTCGAAAAGACGCGTCACGCCAAGGGCCCCCAGCACGCGCATGAGCCCGACCAGGCTTGCGATGACGCAGTAGATCATGCCCAGGTTTTTCACCTCGCCCCATGCCCAGGCCCCCAGCCCCGCGTCCGCGGCCGAGGGGGTGAAAAGCAGCGGCGCCGGCTCCGTGAAAAGGTCCAGTCCGGCAAACAGGCCGTGGAGCAACGCGCCCAGGGCGAACCCCGCCGTCAGGCGCAGGACCGCCTGTCCGGTAAAGCCCACGCCGCATTTTTTGGCGATGGCCCCTTCGACGAAAATATTGTGGGCCACGAGCATCATGGTGGCGAGGACGGTGGCCTGGGCCACGGTCAGCGGTTCCATGGTCGGGACC
Organism: Desulfovibrio sp. JY; assembly: GCA_021730285.1. Taxonomy (NCBI): domain Bacteria; kingdom Pseudomonadati; phylum Thermodesulfobacteriota; class Desulfovibrionia; order Desulfovibrionales; family Desulfovibrionaceae; genus Desulfovibrio; species Desulfovibrio sp. JY. Next base: position 2,635,358 of record CP082962.1, on the reverse strand, counting down.
AGGGCGGCGTGCACGGCCAGGGCGGCGTAGAGGTTGTTGGCGATGGCCGTGGCCCAGGTCAGGCCGCATTCCGGGGGCAGGCCGACCAGCCCCATGACCGGGGCCAGGGGTTTGGCCAAAAGCGTGATGAGCCCGAGTTCCTTGAGGATTTTCACGCCGATCAGAATCGGCACCATGACCTTGAACAGGTCGATGCAGATCCGGGCGGCGTCCTTGGCCACTTTTGCAGCCTGGACGGGCAGTTGGGCGAGGCGAAATTGCATGGAGCGGTCGGCCGGGGCCGGTTGTTTAAGGCATCACCTTGTTGTTGCGGCTCAAGGCAGCGTAGCCCGTGAAGACCGCATCGGTCATCACGCCCGCGCCCACGTAGACGGCGCGCCAGTCCTCGGGAGAGAGGGTGACGCCTTCCATGGCGGAGGTGAGCTGTATGTCGTAGACCATGATGGTGAGGTATTCCCGGGCCGGGTCGCTTCCGGCCCTGGCCGCCGCCAGGGCGGCGTCGGTGGTGGCCGCGGCGGACCATTTGCCGGCCCAGGAGGCCACGTAGACCTGCCGGGCGTAGCGCCGGTAGGCGTCCGAGTCGTTGGGCTTGGGCGCGGTGGCCTTGGCCCTGGCCACTTCGATGCGCACCATGGCCACGTTGTCTTCGGTCAGGGGCATGGCTGCCGGAGCGGCCGGCTCCTTGGCCGGTCCGGTCCCGGAAAAAAGGCCGCAGCCGCCAAGCAGCAAGGTCGAAAGGACCAGAAATGCCGTCAACGCCCTACGCGCCATTATAGCCTCCGGGAGATGCGATCCGTGCGGCGCGAAGAAAGCATGTTCCGGCCATTTTGTCCATGGCGGCGGGAGGGTTGCCGACCGCCCCGCCGCGTTTGGGCCTTACTTCTTGGACAGGGTGTCGAAGGCGTTCAGGATGTGGGACGAGTAGACGAAGGCCGCTCCGGCGTTGAGGCCTATGGCCACGGCCAGGGTTTCGAGGAGTTCCTCGCGGCTGGCTCCGGCGTCCACGGCGGCCTTGCTGTGCACGGCGATGCAGGTTTCGCAGCGCGTGGTCGCGGCCACGGCCAGGGCGATGAGTTCGCGGGTCTTGGCGTCAAGGGCGCCATGGGCGGCGGCCGCCTCGTCAAAGGTGCGTATGGCGCTCATGATTTTGGGATTGCCTTTGGCCAACGCGCCGAGATCCTGCATGGCGTCGCCAAGCAATCCCTTCCAATCAGTGGACATGCCGTCCTCCTTATGCTTGCCGCCGGGGGGCGGCGGTTGCCGGAAACGCGGACCCCTCCGCTTCCGGATTGGTCCCTGCTGGCGCAAAACGGCGCGCGGGTCAAGGGCGTGGGCGTCAGCGCCGTCCGGCCCGGGCCATGACCTTGGCCACGTAGTCCCGGGTTTCGGGGATATCGGGGATGGGACCGCCTTTGGGGACGCGGCCGGGGCCGGCGTTGTAGGCGGCCAGAGCCAGGCGCACGTCGCCGTAGGCGTCGAGCAGCCGGCGCATGTAGCGGATGCCGGCCTCCAGGTTGTTTGCGCCGTCGAAGGCATTGTCGAGGCCCAGGTCCTTGCCGGTGCCGGGCATGATCTGCATGAGCCCGGCCGCGCCTTTCGGGGAGACGGCACGGGTTTCGAAGCCGGATTCCACTTCCACCATGGCGGTCACGAGGCGCGGGTCCAGGCCGTGGCGGCGACAGTAGTAGCGGATGAAGGGGACCACCTTGCGCTCGTCCGTGCCGGCGGGCAGGCGCATGTAGTCGAAGGGCCGGTAGTTGTCGCTGAGCTTCTTGTTGCTGAGATGGATGGACCCTTTGGCGTCGCGGTATTCGTAGATGGTGTCGGCCCCGGCCTTTGGCGCGGCGACAAGGACGGCCAGCACGAGGGCCGGGATGAGGCGGCGAAGCGCGAACATGGCGATCAGTGTGCGTGGCCGGGGTAAATTTTGCAAGCCGCTTCGGGGTTGGGAACGTGCGAGAGGGGAAACCCTTTAAAAAGGGCAGTAGCCCCTCTCGCGCGCTCCCCTTCCGTAACTTTTTATGGGAGTACGATCGACAACGAAACAAGGTTGTTGGGGAAAAAGTGCGCCTGGAAGAACCAGGTGGGAGGTGGCCCCCCGGCAGACTGCGCTTAGTGGCGAAAGGCCAGGGCGAAGTCGTGTATGGCCACGGTCTGGGTCTCGCCGCCCGTGGACTCGGTCCAGCCGAAGCGTACGGCGTCGAGTCTGGCGTGGTCGGCGGCGTCCAGGCGCACGGAGCTCGATACGAGAGGCGATTCGGCCGTGTAGTCGGCGGTCACGTCGTCGCTTCCCGCGCCTGTCGGATCGACCCAGGCAAGCACGGTGTAGACGCCCTCCCCACCTTGTGATTCGCGGTGGATTTCCACGCGCATGGCGTGTTCCTCCCCGTCTTCGAGCCAGTTCGGCCCGCCGCCCGAGGCGGCCTGTTCGCGGTAGCCCAGGCTGGTATTGGCCGGATTTTGGGGCGCATCCCCCGCGCCGTGCACGTTGTCGTCGGCGTTCGTATCGCCCGCGCCCCAATAGACGATGGCCACGTGGTTGGCGTTGGACTTGTCGCGCCGGGAATTGGACGATGCGGGGTTTCCGCCGCCCCGGTTGGGGTAGGTGTCCACTTCGACGGCTATCTTCGGAGCTTTTATGCCCTGCCCGCTGATCCCCGGGCCGGCATAGCCCAGGTATTCGCCCATCATGCCCGCAGAGGGACCGCCGGCTGCCGTGGCCGGGTCGTTTTCGGCCGTTACCACGGCGAAGGTGAAGCCGTCGCCCTTGTCCTTGGAGTCGCGCGAATTGTCGTAATCGTCGAAAGTGAAGCCGAAGCAGACGCGCAGGCCGTTTCCCAAGGCGCATTTTCCCGCGTCGCAGGAAGCCTTGCTGCCGGTGTACCACGCCGCCGCGTTCGAATCATGGGTTTCGCCGCCAAGGCGCACCCAGCCGTCGGCGTAGCGGCTGGCGTTACGGGCCCACAGCGAGACCCAGTCCGCATAGGTAAGGCTATTGGATGCCTTGGAGGCATCGGTGCCGAAGACGAGTATGGCCTCGGCCACATTGGTGGCCGCGCCGAGGAGGGGGGCCTGGAAAGCGTCGATATCGTTGGCGAAGGTGATGGTGGCGGCGGTTTGGCGGCGAGCCGTGACGCGCACGTTGGTTTCCTGTGTCGAGCCGGAGCCCACGGTGCCGATGCTGGTCACGGTCACGGAGCCGCCCGCGTCCTGTGCGGATTGGGACAGGGTAATGGTGCCGCCGCCTATGGCGAAGGTGCCGGTGCGGCCGTCGGTCCAGAGGTTGAGGCCAGACAGGGCGAGGTAGTAGGCGCGCATTTCATTGGCGCCGGCCAGTGTCGATATGACGGCATGGGGAGAGGAGAGGACCAAGCCTGCGGCCAGGCCGGAGAGGACCACGAGCGCGCCGATGGTGAATAGGAGGGTGGAGCCGGATTGGAAAACAACCGGATTGATCGTTTCGGCATTCGGTACAGACCCACCGTCGCAATCCATGGCACCCACTCGCCGTAGTAAAAAGACTGCTTACGGCGAAATGGATGATGGAAAAGGTGCCGTGAGCTTAACGGCAATTGATACAGGATCGTCAGGTGGATTCAATCTTTTTATCAAATCAATAAACTAATATAAACATACAAATTCAATACAAACGTACATTTATATTTTCTATTTAGTATAATCAGAATCAACTGCATATGCAACGGATCCCCCACCGAGATCAATTGTGCCTTTAGAATACAACGTTCCAACGACACTCGTAGTTGACTTACCCATTATATCGCCCTGAGCAAAAATTGTTCCAACCCATTTATGAGCATCAGTATTAAATGTAACATTTCCTCCAACTTCAAGATAAATTCGTTTTGCATAGGCTATAAGATCAGAATCGGAATAAGATGCGGCACTAACACAGCCACCACCAGAAGATGTCTTTAGCGACAATATCCCAGTCAATTTAAAATTTCCATTAACAAAAATATTAATATAAGAATTTTCATCTGACAGATCTAAACATAAACCACCCTTAGTAAGGTTAACACTTGCGAATACCCAACTTTCATCTTTAATATCACTTTTACCCTTAATCACATACGGGATTCCCCAGTCATCCGTTGGGTCTAATTGTGTCGGTGTCCTATCTTTATAATCCGGCAATTCATAGCTTTTACATTCAGTCGGTGCGGTTGGAGTTGCAGGTTTTGTGCTTACTTTTATTGCACTGCCCCCCAAGCGTGAAGAATCTGGCCTAGGTTCGAACACACCATAATAATAAACGTTTCCATTAATCCAGCTTCTCCATTGCTGTCCAGATACATTTCCACCAGATATCACCTCTTTTTTAACAGTTGCGTTTCCAATATCAACATTTCCAACGGCATATATTGACCCATCAATAGTACCTCCTGAAATAGTAACATTACCACCTGCATAGATATCGCCCACCAGCGTGCCATTACTTATAGTCACATCAGTAACGGCATATATATTACCCGTCATTGTTTGTCCGGATGATTTTTCAACATAAGTTCCTGCATGAACATCTCCATTCATCGTAACATTCTTTATTTTTACATATGTCTGTGCATTAACAGTGCCATATACCGGATGCCCACCATCTAAAATAATACACGTATTAGAACACACATGTGAAGTACCATCAGATAAACCCAAATCACCGCCATTGTAATCAAGACAATCGCCTGCCCCAATATAATCTAAAGAGCCATTAATATCGACGCCACCATTAAATTTATAGGCTGAAAACATATAATTGCCAGTCATTTTGTCGCCTACAAAATTTAAAGTCTCTGCAATACCTGTATTTCTTGGTAGAGTGAGGGGGCTCTCTGAAGGAGGAAGAGTATAGCTGATTGTATTACTGTCCCCCTTCCCTCCCCCATATATAACATAGGAATAAGCGCTCTTATCGTTTGCATCCTGCACCGTGCCGATCAAATTCGTGATCTGATATGTCCCATTCACACCATTCGTAGTCAAATTCCCCAACTGATAGGAAAATGTACCGTTGTCGGGCATTGTATAGGTCACAACATCAGTTCCACCCATCTGGCTTGTGAACTTACTGAAATTGATTTGTGCGTTTTCAGCGGATTCACTGACGGAATTGAGAAACTGCAATCCGGCATTGGCATTGTAATAGGCCCGCATGCCGGCTTCCTGCTCCAACTTTCCCCGCGACGCCGACGGACTCATGAGCGCCACACCGGCCGCGACAGAGCCAAGCACGACAAGCGCCCCGATCATCCACAACAGCGTGGAACCGGACGACGCCCGGAAAACTGGCCCCAAGAGCCCCACAAAAGCGTGGTGATGTCGCATCATGGCATACTCGCTACTCTTTGACTTTGTTCAGTGCCACCCGGGTGGAATACGCCTGCGAGAACCCCTGGCTGGGATCATCCCCGACCATGGTAAAGGCGATGCCGATCAACGCGGTACCGCTGCTGTCGAACGTAGGGGTAGCGGTTGCGGCATAGTTGGGATAATAGGTGAACCGCAGCGAATCGGCGGCGACGCCATCCGTCAATATATACCCAGTCCCATTCAATGAATACATTATCTTATTGTCAGACTGCGATATCACAATCGCATCATTATCAAGCGACGTGTTGTAGGAAATGGAATTTGCCCCCCCCGAAGAAGACGCAACCTTCAGGTAGGTAAAGTCGATCGTCATCCGCTGCAAGGCGTTCTGAGCCTTTTGAACGGCGGCGGCCGAATTGCGCGCCATGGTGTAGCCATCGACGAGATTGGTGAACATGCGCGTTGTCAAAAGCGCCACGACGCCAAGCAGGACCAGCACGCACACCATTTCCAGCAACGTGAATCCACCCCGGCGGGAATCGTTCTTTCTTCGCGCACCGTCCATATCAATTGCTTCCCGGAATATTGCAATTCACATTCGCACTGTTGCTGCTGAAAAGATAACTCAGGCTGACGCCGGAAGTGGCGTCCGGCTTGATGGTCACCAGCAGAAACTGATACGCGCTGGAATTGGTGACAAAGGCCTTGTCCTCCGGGCAAACGAACCGCTTGTCCGTGATGAGGTAGCTCGATCCGTTGCCATACGTGGACTGACTCGTCCCGACAGCCCCTAGTGCGGTATTGAACCCAACCAAGTCGCCCGCATAATTTCTCTGCTGATTCGAGATCATGTTCTCCAACACAAGTTGCAGGCTGGCGTCGGTCTGCAACTGCTTGACCGGGATGTCCGTGCGCGTGATGCCCGAAGAAAAATAGGACGCGGCAATCACCGCCACAATCCCGAACAGCACGAGCGTCATGATGATTTCCAGCAGGGTGAACCCCGGCGAGGCGGCAACAGACGGCTTGCTCATGGCACAAACCCCGTAAATGGCGTGACCGTGACCGTGACGGGCAGGCCCGATTCCGTCAGCGTGACCGTCTGCGCCGCGCCAGCCGGATCGGCGGTGGCGTCCAGGGTGGCAATATGGCCCACGACCGGTTCGCCGCGCCAATTGAACAGGATGACGTTCGCATCCTTGCTCAGGGCCCAGGTGCAGGTGACCCCGTCCGGCAAGGTATGCGTCGGCGTGCTCTGGCCAAGCAACACCGGATTTTGCGACGTGTTGTCGGTGACCAGAGTGTAGCCCGAGGAGGTGAAGGAAACGCCCCAGGTGTAGACGTCGGACATGGCCCGCGACTGGGCATACCGCAACACCGAGCGCAAAGCGTCGGCCTCGGCCACGGCATGGGGATTTCGCGGCTCAAGACGGGTCACGACAATGATGGCGAGAATGCCCAATACAATGAGGACGACGACGACTTCCATAAGGGAAAATCCCCGCCGGGCCGTAAGGCCCCGCCCGAAGACGCGCCTGCCTCTGTCGCCTGCTGCCACCTTGTCCATGCGTAAATCCCAGCCTTGCGCCAAATCTACCCCAAAGCACGACATTCGTGAAGCACCGGGCGCAACGTCCCGGCTCCCTTCAGCCGCGCCGCAACATCTCCTGGAGCGACTCGATTTCCTTGACCTTGTCCGCATCGCCCGGCCCCGCCTTGGCCTTGGCCATGGCCAAAAGCAGCCCGCCCTCCCGGGACTTGCCGCTGGCAATGGCCGACATGGCCAGATCGTACAGGTCCGTGAACTTCGTGCTGAACGCCATGGGATTGACCACGGAAAGCAGCGTCTCATACGCCTTGCCGAATTCCTTGAGCCGCGCATAGGTGGCGTAGAGGTTTCGCACCACCATCTCGCGCTCGGACGGCAAGGCCCGGGAAAGCGCCTCCTTGTTGCGCGAAAGCGAATCCTCGTAACGCCCTTCCTTGAACGCGGCCAGCCCGTCCAGGGCATAGCCCATGTAGCGGGCCGGAAACCGCTCCATGAGGCGCGCGGCGATCTCCGACGCCTCATGGGTGCGCCCCTCGGCCAGCAGAATCTTGGCCGCCACCGTGTTGACCGTAAGCCCCTCCGGATAGACCGCCAGCAACCGCTGGCACTCGGCCATGGCCGCCTTCCGCTCCTTGGCGTCCATGGCCTCGTAATCGGCCGTGACGCAGGTCGCCGGGGACAGCGCCGTAAGCTTATAGCGGGCGACAAGATCGGGATACTTGTCCGCGTCGGCATAGAGCGTCAGCATGTCGTCGAAAAAGACCGGCACGAAATGGCCCCCGATCTTCTCGAGGCGCTTGGAAAAATCCTTGTCCTGTACGTCGCCCAGCAAAAATCCCGGCGCATAATCCCGCAGCACGCCGCGCATGATCTGCACGTCGCCAAAGGCGTTCACGCTCGTAAAAAGGTCGAGCCCGGGAAAGAGCATGGTCTGCATGTCCATGTAAATCTTGTACTTGGGGAAAAGACGCCACTGGAGATAGCCGCCGGGATTGGGCACGTTGAAAATCCGTCCCCCGGGCCCCTTTTGCATGAGAAAATCGCAGACCCCAACCGGCAGACGGGCCGTATCCACGGGATAATGCGGCCGATAGCCCAAAAAAGCGGCCGAAGTCCAAAGCGTGAGCGCCACGGCCGCCAGCGACACGATGGCCGCCGCGCGCGCCTTGAGCGGTCGGGCGAAGCGCGCGACGGCCAGGGCCGTCACATCGCCCAGGATCGGCAGCGTGAGCAGCATGTATTCGTAGGTGAACCGGCGCATCATCGGTAAAAGCACGATGCCGCCGGCAAAAAGCACCACCCGGCTGACCCGCAGACGCCGGTTGACGGCCAGCCACACGCCGCCAAGCGCGGCAGCGAGAACAAGGGCGTTGGTCACCCCGGCCATGAGCCGCTCGTCGGGATAGAAAAAGAGCGCCAGAAACCTGTCCAGCGGCTGGGCGGCCAGCTCCATGACCACGCGTTCGTGAAACGGCGGCCCGCCGAAGGCCTTGGCCAGGAGCGACAACCCGGCCGGGGTGACGCAGATGGCGTAGAGCGAAAGGATGGCCGGCCAGCGCACCGACTTGTACCGGGCGGCGGCGCTCTCGCGGCGCATGAGCTTGGCCAGGAAATATTCGCCCAGATAGGCGCCCAAAACGAGCATGACCACGGGATACTCCACCCCGTGCAGGTTGGCCCAGACAACGGTCAGGACCGGCAAAGCCCAGGCGAGGCGCTGGCGGTAATTGAGCACGTAATGCAAAAAGATGATGAAAAGGTAGGTGAAGGCGTGGGGCCGCAACAACACCTCGCGTGGCTGCAAGGCCAACGCATAGGCGCAGGTGAAACAAAGCGTCAGGACGGCCGCGCCCGTGCCGTCGTCTTCCCGGGCGGCCCGAAAGTAGGTGAAAATGCCCCAAACCGCGGCCAGATACAACGTCGCACGCAGCAGCGACAAGGCGACATAGCCGCCCACCTGATACAGCCCGTGCACCAGCACCTGGAAAAGCCAGTAGTAGTCCACCCAGCCCTTGCCCGCCGGGGCGTAGGAGAAAAAGGGCGCGTCGGGCAGCCGCATGTGTTGGACGATCCAGGCCCCGCCGGTCAGATGGTACCAGAGGTCGAAATCCAGGGCTACGATGGGCCAGCGTCCCCACAGAACGGCCAGACCGCAAAAAAGGAGCAGGACGGGCCAAGGCTTGAAGGACCGGCCCCAGGAAGAAACGTGCTGCATCATGTTCTCAGGAAAAGCGGATGTTGTGGCGTGCGGACCGGCGCGGGCTCAAACCGCAACCACGACAAGGCTGGCGACGCGCGCCCGAGTATGGTCGTTTCGCAACATCGGCGGGGTCACGTTCCGCCCGCAAGGGGACTGTTCCAGTTCCCGGTCACGTTTTGCTCTTCGATGTTGGCGGTGATGGAGACGTCGCCACTGATGTTTCCGGTACAGTTTATTGAAGCGGCGACCTCCGGACTATCAACAATGACCCACCCGCAGATATTCTGGGCATCCGCGTCCAGGGCAAGGCCGGCCACGGCCCGCCGGGCGAATTCCAGGCTGAGTTGGGTCTGGGCGGCGGCAACGAGATTTTGCGCACCGCGCCGTTTCGCCTCGTCTAGCAAGGAATCATAATGGGAGACGGCGGCGACGGCAAGAATGCTGAGAAGGACCAGGACACTGACGAATTCTATAAGTGTAAATCCAGAGCAGGTATAAAAAGTATAATCCGACAAGCAAGACTTCTTGCCGGTTCTGCATATTTGAATATTCCTTTCCCCGGAAATCATATATTTAAAGAAGAGACGCCACAGACGATGCTTGCGGCGTCTCTTCCATTAGCACAATGAAACGACATTCCCAACTGCAATTAATTGGCTTTGGGTTCGGTGGCGGTGGCTGTGGCTTCAGGGCTGTTCCAATAACCGGTCACGTCATCTCCGCCAGGGACATTCGCCTTAATGGTTACATTGGCTTTCCAGCTGTCGCCCGTGCACGAGACATTTCCACCCGAGGTACCATTGCTCACAACCACTTTCTTACATTCATCCGCAGGGCTGCTTGCGGCTGCAGTTGTATTGAGCAGCTGGGCCGCATACCCCATGGAAAGTTGGGACTGCGCGGCCGCGACCAACCCCTGCGCGGCGCTCTTGCGGGCATCTTTCTGCAGATCAATATACTTGGGCACGGCCACCACGGCCAGGATGCCCAGGATGACCAGAACGGCGATGATTTCGATCAGGGTAAAGCCCTGCTGTCCTTTTTTGCGACGATCGGCGACTTGCAGCATTTCCATTCTCCTCCGATAAGCAGTGTTTGCGCCCAAGGCGGGTTATTTTTTATAAGCATGCATCATGCCAACAAAGCCACATTCCCTTAACGAACCGGTTTCCGGACGTTTTGCCCGACAAACAGTTCAAGCCCCTAAATGTCAGGCCGCATAATACTCCAAATTTTGATGAAAAGAACATCAAATTTTGGAGATTAATCCGCGTCCCCGCCGGAATCCTTGAACGCACCCGGATGGATGCCGAGCTTTTTCACCCGGTGCCAGAGGCTGCGTTCCTTGATGCCAAGAAGCGCCGCCGCCCGGGCCTGCACCCCGCCCGTGCGCGACAGCGCGGCCTCGATCAGCGACTTCTCATAGGCCGTAAGCCGCCCGTCCAGATCGTTCCCCACGCCGGCGGCGCCGGCGGCAGCGGCGGCATCGGGCCCCCCGGCCGCCAGACCCGGCAGATGGACCGGGGAAACCGCCATCGTATCGCCGCACAGCACGGCCGCCCGTTCCATGGTATTTTTGAGCTCGCGCACATTGCCCGGCCAGTCATAGGCCAAAAGCCGCTGCAAGGCCTCGACCGAAAGCGTGGCTCCGGGGCGAAGCGCCTCGAGAAACCGTTCGGCCAGGATCGGGATGTCCTCCCGGCGCTCCCGAAGCGGCGGCAGGGACAGCGGAAAGACGTTGAGCCGGTGGAAAAGGTCCTCGCGAAACGTGCCCTGGCGGATCATGGCGGCCAGGTCGCGGTGGGTGGCGGCCACGATGCGCACGTTTACGGGCAGGCCACGGTTGCCTCCCAACCGCTCGATGCGGCGCGTTTCCAGCGCCCGCAGTATCTTGGACTGGGTCTCGAGCGGCATGTCGCCGATCTCGTCCAGAAAAAGCGTACCGCCGCCGGCCTGCTCGAACTTGCCGATCTGGCGGGAAACGGCCCCGGTAAAAGCGCCCTTCTCATGGCCGAACAGCTCGCTTTCCAAAAGTCCCGGCGGGATGGCGGCGCAGTTGACCGCAACGAATGGCCCGGCCGCCCTGGGGCTTTTGTCGTGGATGCCCCTGGCGGCCAGCTCCTTGCCCGAACCCGATTCCCCGAGGAGCAGCACTGTGGCGTCTGTCGCAGCCACCTTGAGAATCTGGGCGAACACCCCGCGCATGATCCGGCTTTCCCCCACCATGTCCGGAAAAAGCGCTCGGGCGTCCAGCTTGCCGAGTGTCTCGGCCATCTGGTCGGCCACCAACCCCAGCCGGTCGAATTCCCCCAGGACGAGGCCCGAAGCGACGGGTGAGGGGGGCAAGACCGGCGGCGCGGTGGAAAGAAGGCGCCGTATGGGGCGCAGGGCCACAAGGACGAACACCGCGGACACCCCGGCCACGCAGACGCCCGAAACCAGCGCCATGACAGCGGGGCTCCCCGCCGGCACGAGGTGCGGAAAAAAGACCGGCAGCCAGGAGGCGCACAGTACGGAAAGGGCCGCAACGCCACCCAGGATGACAGGGACCAGCACCGCCAGTCCCGGATCGAATCGTCGCCGCATGCCCTTGCCGTCCAATATTGCCTTTTTACGCTCCCTGCCGTTGTCCCGCGCCCGTAGCGCCCCGCTTTTCACTTGCGCCGCCGGCAGCTCAATGATGCAGCGACACCTGGGCCATGTCCCACATGGGCAGGAAAATGGCCAGCGCGAAAAACCCCACCACGCCGGCCAGTCCCACGATCAGAATCGGCCCCAGGGCATCGGACAGGCGTTTGACCGCATAGGCCACCTCGGCGTCGTAGTGCTCGCTTATGGCCGAAAGCATGTCGTCGAGATTGCCCGACTCCTCGCCCACCGACACCATGGTCACCACCATGGGCGTGAAATACTTGGCCCGGGAAAGCGGCGCGGAAAGCCCCTGCCCGGTGCGGATCATGCCTTGAATCCGCCTGAATTCCTTGGAAATAGCCGCATTGCCAATAGTTTCGACCAGGATGTCGATGGTGGTCAGGACCGGCACGCCGCTCGATTGCAGGATGGCGAAGATGGAGGCGAAGCGCGACATGGCCGCTTTCTGGAACAGCTTGCCGATGATCGGCACATGCAGAAAAAAAGCATCCCGGGCCACCTGGCCGCCTTCGGTCTTGAACCAGAAATACAAGGCCGCCACAACGGCGACCACCCCGGCCACCAGGGCATACCAGTAATGGGTGATAAAGAGGTTGGCTTGCAAGGCGATGCGCGTGGGCAACGGCAGTTGGACGTGGGCGTTGGCGAAGATCCTGGCGAAAACCGGCACCACGAAGGTCAGCAGGAAAAAAAAGGCCCCGACGAGCGCGATCACCACCGTCATCGGATACTGGAGCGCCGAGCGGATATCGGAGCGGACCTGATGCTCGTGGGAAATGATGTAGATGAGCCGGTCGAGCACCTCCGGCAAAGCGCCCGCCGTCTCGCCGGCCCGCACCATGCTGACGTAGAGCGGCGAAAAAACGCCCTTGTGCACGGCCAGGGCCTCGGAAATGGATGCGCCTTTTTTGACGTCGTCGGCCATACGGCCGCAGAGGCGCCGCAGGCGGGGGTTTTCCGTCTGCTGCTCCAGCACCTTGAGGATCTCGAGCATGGACAGCCCGGCCGCGAGCATCGTCTTGAACTGCTTGGTGAAAAGGATCAGTTCCTGGGGCTTGACCCGGGACAGCGCCGCCTCCAGGACACTGAACGTGCCGCCGCCCGAGTCGCCAAGTCCGCGCTGGACCGACACCGGAATGTAGCCCATGGCGGACAGGCGGTTTTTGGCGCCGTCGGGGCTCTCGGCCTCGATGGCGCCCCGGATGGTATTGCCGGCCTCGTTTATGGCTTCGTAGGAATATTGCGGCACGACGCGGCGTCCTTGTTAGCGGGCGGAGGCATCAGAGCATGACCGCCGAGGAGGCCTCTTCGAAGGTGGTCTTGCCTTCCAGGATTTTCAGGCGCGCGTCGTCCTGAAGCAGTTTCAGCCGCCCCGAATCGGCGGCGAACCGGGAGATCTCCCGCGACGTGGCGCGCTTGGCCACCATTTCCTGGATATCCTCGTCGATGACCAGGATTTCGTAAAGCCCGACGCGCCCCTTGAATCCCGTATCGCCGCACATGTAACAGCCCCGGCCCCGCATGAAAACCGCACCTTGCGTGTCTTCCAGGTTCCAAAACCGCAGCACCTCGGGCTTTGGCGTGTAGGGCTCGGCGCAGTTGGGGCAGACCCGGCGCACCAGGCGCTGGGCAATGGAGGCGACCAGCACCGAGGACACCAGAAACGGCTCGATGCCCATGTCCATAAGCCGCATGACCGCGCCGGCCGCGTCGTTGGTATGCACGGTGGAGAGCACCTTGTGGCCGGTGAGCGCCGCCTGGGTGGCGATGGCGGCAGTCTCGGCGTCGCGGATCTCGCCCACCAGCACCACGTCCGGGTCCTGGCGCAAGGTGGAGCGCAGGGCGCTGGCAAAGGTCATGCCGGCCCGACGGTTGAGCTGCACCTGGCGCACGCCGTCCAGGCGATACTCGACCGGGTCCTCCAGGGTGACGACGTTGATGTCCGGCCGGTTGATCTCGCGAAGCAACGCGAAAAGCGTGGTGGACTTGCCCGAACCCGTCGGCCCGGTGGCCAGGAACATGCCGTAGGGCTTTTCCACCACCAGCCGAAGCTTGGCCAGGTCGTCCGGGGCAAGGCCCAGGTCGGTCAAAAGCAACCCGCCGGCGCTCATGTCCAAAAGACGCAACACCAGATTCTCGCCATGGATGGTCGGCAGGGTCGAGACGCGGATGTTGATCTCCCGCTTGTCGATGGCCACGGTGAAGCGGCCGTCCTGGGGCACGCGGCTGACGGCGATGTCGAGGTTGCCGAGAATCTTGATGCGCGAAACGATGGGCAGGATCATGGGCTTGGGCGGCGAGGGCACGGCCTTGAGCTTGCCGTCGACGCGCATGCGGATCTGCACCTGGTCGCGCTCGGGGCTTATGTGCACGTCGCTTGCGCCCTCGCGCACGGCCTGGGACAAAAGCGAATTGACGAAGCGCACCACCGGGGCCTCGCCGGCCATGTCCTCCAGGGAGCTGACCTGCACGTCCTCGGTCGTGCGCGCGGCCGGCTTCTCGTCGTCGCGCATGCTCTCGATGCTGTCGAGCACGCCCTCGAGCCCGAGTCCCATGCCGTAGATGGCGCTGGTCAGGTGGCCAAGCTCCCGCTCGGTGCAAATGACGGGTTCCACCTCGCAGTTCTTGTAGATCTCGATGTCCTCGATGGAACTGACGTCGAGGGGGTCGGGCATGGCCACCCGGATGAGGTTGCCCGTCTTTTGCAGCGGCACGAGCCGGGCGCGCAGGGCCATTTCGGCCGGAATGATGGCGGCCAGGCTGCCGTCCACCGGAAAGCGTTCGGGCGTATATTTGGAAAGCCCCATTTGCCGGCTGATCAGGTCGACAATGTCGGATTCCTTGACCGTGCCTTCGCGCACGAGCTGCTGCCCAAGGCGCAGCCCGGCCCGCTTGCCGGCGGCAAGGGCCTGACGCAACTGGTCTTCGGTCACAAGTCCGGCGGAGACAAGCATCTCGCCAAGACGCAGACGTTTTCTGGGCTCCATTCCTCTTCCCCGGGTCCGGCAGGCGCGGAAACGCCCGTGTGATCACGTTATACGCGCGGTCGGCCCTTCCCTGTCACGGCTTGGGCATTTCGTCCAGGTCTACGGTTGTCCGGGAAGCGGCGACGGCTGCCGTTCGGCCACCTGCCGGACGGGGGCCTTGGCAACCACGGCGGCCACGGCCCGGGTCACGCCGGGGGCCGGTCGGGAGGCCGAGCCGAGTTCCGTGAAATAGGTCGTGCCGGCCGGATACCCGCCCAGAAGCACCGCCCGGGCCGCAAGTTCCCGGGGAAGGCCCGCCAGGGCCGCTTCCGCCGCTGCCTGATTGGGGTACAAAACGGGCAGCACCACGTCGAAACGCAGGCTCGCATCGGGCAGCCGGGTGCAGAAAAGCGAGAGTTCCGTCGTGGCTATATGGCGGGAAATAAAGGCGTATCCCTTCTGCAACCCGTCGACGCCGGCCACCTTGACCAGGTACGATCCCGCCGGAGGAGCGGCGGCTTCGATGGGCGGAAAGACCAGGGTTTCGCCGACCCGTATCGTGTTGAAATGCTTGCCCGGATTGGCGACCGACAGTTGGGCCAGCACCTTCCTGCCGCCGTTGCCGTAGAGCCGCGCCGCAAGCCTGCTCACGCTCCAGCCCGGGCGCATGACGCAGGCGCCGATCCTGTCCGGCGCGGCCGCCTTTCCGGAAACCGCGTCGCCGGCAACGGGCATGGCCGGCGGCAGTTCGGGAGAGATCGCGGCGGCGGCCACGGCCGATGCTGCCGGCAAGCCGTCGTCCGGGGCGACCACAATGATGTTCTCCGGCGCGTTCGGCGGCAAGGCGGCGGCCGCCAGATCCAACGCCGCGGCCATGTCCCGCCCCTGGCGCGCCCCGGACTCCGGCGCGACGGTTTCGGCCGTGGACGGGACCGCCCTAGCCGTTGGCGAGACGGTCTCGGGCGTTTTCCCGGCCGCTGGCGAGGCGGCCGGGGCTTCGGCTTGCACTGTCCGGGAGGCGACCGGGCTCGGAGCTTCGGCCGCCGGCGACACGACCGCGCCACCATGCGCGGCCAAAAGCGGCACGGCCGGTTTGGCCAAAGCGGCCTCGGCTACGGGAGCTGCCGGCATGGCCGGCGCCCGGTCGCCGCTCGGCGCAAGGGCCGGGGCGGGAGCCTGGGCGGGGGACAGGGAAGCGACCGCCCGGGTCAGGATCTCCGCGCCGTGGCGCACGAACGGCGGCTGGCCGCTTACCATGCCGACGGTGATGAGCCCGGCCAGGGCGCAGCCGGCGGCAAGCCCTCCCCGACGCAACCACAGGGAAGTGCCCCCCCGCTGCTCCCTGGCCGCCCGGCCGACCAGCCCCCAGCCGATGCGCTGGCGGCCGAAACCGACAGCCAGCAGCATGGACAGGTGGCAAAGCCGCACGATCTTGCGCGGATAGCCGCCGGTCAGGCGATGGATGCGCCGGCAGGCCAGGGACGTGAACACGGCCGGGACGCGCCCTTCCGGGGAACACAGGGCCAGACGGGTCTCGATCATGCGCCGGGTCTGGGGCCTGGTGAGCGGCAAGAGCCGGTAGCGAAAATTGACCCGGTCCTCGAGGTTGGGCCGCGCGGCCAGCACGTCCTCGAACTCGTTTTGGGCGAAGATGACGATCTGCAACAGCTTGTGGGTGTTGGTCTCGAAATTGAGCAGTTCGCGCAAAAGCTCCAGGCACGGCGGCGTGATCTTCTGCCCCTCGTCCACGATGAGGGCCACGATGCGCCGGCCGTCCTGGCCACGCCGCAGCAGCTCGGCCTTGAGCGCCTCGCGCAAAAGCCCCGCGTCGCGCCCGAGCGACGCCGCGTCCAGGCCGAACAGCCGGGCCAGGGACAACAGGAAATCCTCGGGCGTGGCGTGGTAGGGGTCGTCGATGAAATGCACCTCGATATCGTCGTCGCCGTCGAGGAGCCGGGTCAGTTCCCGGCCGAGCGTGGTCTTGCCCGTGCCCACCTCGCCGAGCACCACGTTGAGTCCGCGCCGCAGACGCACGGCGATTTCCATGTGCTGCAGGCATTCCAGGTGGGACGGGGCCCGGTAGAGCAAATCCGGGTCCGGAGAGTTGGAGAAGGGCTCGCGGACGAGGCCCAGGGCCTTATAGTAGCTCATGGCACACTCCTTTAGGGTCTGACGACTTCGGCCGCCGCGACGGGCGAGAGGGCTTTGGGGTCGACGCGATCGGCCACGGGCGGCACCGGCGCGATGGGTTTTTCCTTGAGAATGATGGGCGTTATGAAAATAAGCATCTGCTCGCGCTCGACGCTCGAGTTCTTGGACTTAAAGGCCCAGCCAAGCCCCGGGATGTCCCGCAAAAAGGGCACGCCGGAGTTGCCGTCGGACACCGTGTCCCGGACCAGCCCGGAGATGACGATGGTCTCGCGGTCCTCGACCACCAGGTTCGACTGGGTCTCGCGCTTGTAGATGTAGGGGTTGCCGTCCACGGTGCGCGTGGTGTCCACCTGGTCGTCCTTGACCGTGATCTTCATGCGCAGGTTGGTGCCGTCGACCACATGGGGCAGGATCTCGAGGCGCAGGGTGGCGTTGGCGAACTGGACGTTGGTGCCGTTCTGGGAAGTGGAGGTGTAGGGCACGTCCATGCCGTTTTCCACGAAGGCCGTCTGGTTCTCCATGGTGGTGATGGTGGGGCTGGCCAGGATTTTCAACTTGTTCTCCTCGGCCAGGGCGGTGAGCTGGGCCTCCAGCACGTTTTCCCCGATCTTGCCGAACAGGAAGTCGACCCCGGCGCCGGCGGCCCCAAGGCCCGAGGCCGTGGTCAGGGAATTGGTCAGGGCCGGATAGTTGAGGCCGAAACCGTTGCCGGACGTGCCGCCGGGGAAAATCGGCGTCGACACGTTGCTGGCGCTCGTGCTGCCGCTATTGGCGTTGGAGGAACTGCCGGAGCCACTGAGGGTTGCGTTGGAGGAACCGCCGGCGGCCGAGGTCGAACCGTTATTGCCCGACGTCGTGGTGGTGGAGCTCGTCGCGGTCTGGGCCGGGGACATCCGGAAGTTGGAGTTTTTCAGCACCCCGCCCCACTGCACGCCGAGGGCCTGGGCCGTGGTCCGGTCGGTCTGCACGATAAACGCCTTGAGCTTGACCTGGGGACGCGGCTTGTCGAGCTCTTCGATCAGCGCCACCAGTTTTTTCGCGTCTTCCTCCGGGGCCTGGATGATGATGGAATTGCTGTGCTGGTCCGGCACGATCGAACAATTGAGCTGGCCGGGCCGACGCCCGCCCGGGCCGTGCATCTTGATCGTATCGTTGGTGGACCGGTCCGGCGTGATGTTGCGGGCGGTCTGGCCGGCCGGCGTCGGTTGTTTGGCCTGCTGCTGCCCGGGCATGGTCGCGCCGGAAGAGCCGCACATGGCCGAAAGCGTGGCGTACATTTTGGAAAGTTCGGCGTAGTTGATCTCGACCCGGGCCGTGACGTCGGGCTCGAGCTCCCTGGCCTTGGCCATTTCGGCCGCCACTTTGTTGCTGGTTTCCTTGAGCTTTTGCTGCTGCTCCATGTCGGCCACGGTCATCACGCGGATGATGTCGCCCTCCACCGAGTAGGTCAGGCCGTTGGAAGCCAGGATGCTTTTGAACGTCTCGTCCCAGGGGGCGTCGGTCACGTTGACGTTGATGCGAAGCCCCTTGCCCTGCTGCGGCCCCGCGCCGGAGCCGGTCGAACCGGGAATCGACGAGGAAAGCACCACGTTCTGGTTGGCCGCCCGGGCCATGGCCCGCACCACGGCCACCAGGTCCGTGTCGTACATGCGCAGCGTCACTTTCTGGGTGGGCAAGGGCCGCGCCGGCTTCTCCGCAACCTTGTCCTTCTTGGAGGCGAGGGCCGCCTTCTTGAATTCGATCCGACGCGGATGACTCGTCGGGGAATAGCCATCCGACTGGGCGGCCCGGGCATCCCAATGCTCGATAAAGGCATCCTTGTGCGGCTTTTTCACGCAACCCGGCGCGGTCAGGGACACCGTCAAAAGCGCCGCCAACGCGGCCCTGCCCCACTTCCCCGCCTTCATGACGCGACCTCGCATATGCATTCTCCCATCCTGTCCGGCGCGACACGCCATGGCTTAGCGTCCATGGGCGTCCTGCCCCCGGGCTTCCTGACCCTCGTAGGGAATCGTCACCTGCTGCCCGTTGGCCAGACTCTCCAACACCACATGGTCCGGGGCGATGGCCACGACCTTGTAGCCGCCGCCATCCAGGGCGTCGCCGACCTGGTATTCCATGCCATCAACGACGGCCAATTTGCCGCTGCCAAGCTCCACGTATCCCGAGTAGTGGGGCAAAACCGCTTGTTGCACGGAAGCGCGCCCGGACAACGGCTTGTCGTAAAAGGACGTTACCGGCCATTTCTCGCCGATGGCCGCAACCAGCGAGCTCTCGGCCGGGCTCAGATCCGAATCCTTGATGGCGCGCAACAGGTTCGCGGCCTGGGAGGCGTCGCCGGGATTGGGCTTGCGGGCGGGCGGAGACGAAGGCCGGTCCAGCGTGATCCAAAGCCCGATCACGGCCGTGACGCAGACCGCCGCCAAAAGGATTTTCTCGCGTTTGCTCATTGCCCAACCCGCCTACTTGATCGCCAGCCAGCATTTCATGGCGTATTCGCGCCCATCCGCGCCGGCCATGGTGGACACCGACTCCACTTTGACCAGGGGCCCGTACCGGCCAAGGACCAGCATGAATTCCCGAAAGGCCTCCGCCGGTCCCAGAAATCCGAACCGAACCGCCAGCAGGCCCTTTCGCGTTACCGAGGAAGGGTCCGGGGAAACGCGCGTCACCCGCAGCCCGAGCGGTGCGGCCATGTCCCCGAAAATCGTGTTGAGCCGGCCCACGTCGGACAAGGGCAGCGTGGTCTTGCCGCCGACCGGGCCCACCTGCTGCAAATGCTCCCGGGCCTGGGTGAGCAACTTGGTGACCGGGGCGAACTGGCGACGCATGGCCAGCGACGCCTGCAAGTGCCCGACCTCCCGTCTGAGTTCCCGGGCGGCGTGGTAATCCGGCACGATGAAAAGCGCCATGAACCCTGCCGCGATGACCGCGCCCGCGACCAGAAATCCCACGGTACGGGGCGGCAGGCGGCGCTTGATCTCGGTAAGCTTCATGGCTTGGTCTCCGAAAGCTCGAGGCCGATGACGTAGCGCAGTCCCGAAGCGCCGTCGGCAAGGGGTTCCAGTTCGCTTTTTTTGACCGTGACATTCTCGAAAAGCGGCTCCCCTTCGAGGGCCACCACATAGCTGGCCAGCATCGAATCGAACAGGCGGGCATCGCCGGTGATCATGCCGTCGATGACCAGACGCCCCGTTCCCGCCGCGTCCTTGCCTTTCTTGCCGTTTTTACCGCTCGGCTCCCGCGGCTCCCGCGGCGCGCCGAGTTCGGTGGTCAGCGTACCGACGCCGACGCCGTCCGGCGCCAGGGCCAGGGCCCTCTCCCAGACGCCGACCGCCTGGTTGCGCCCGGCAAAGGCGCGCAGCATCGCCCGCTTGGCGCGAAGATCGTCCGTCATCTTCGACAGGGAGGCCACGTCCATGCCGCCGCCCAGGGACGCCAGTTCCCTGTTGACCGCGTCCCGTTCCCGGGTGAGCGCACGCCGGGTGGAAGCGGCGTCGAAGGAAAAAAACGCCATGGTCGCGAGCACCAGGGCCAAAACGATCAGCGTCCACTGCTCGAGCAGGCGCGAGACCCGGGCGGAAGCCTTTTCCCGGTAGGTGAAAAACACGCTCGGCGTGACGTCCACATCGGCCAGGGCCAGTCCCAGGGCCTGGCTCCAGGCCGGGCCGGGCAGCATCCAGCCGTCGAGGAGCGGCACCTTGGGCACGCGCTCCCCCAGCAGATCGAGGGGGGTGCAGCGAAGTCCCGTCTGTTCTCCGATATAGGACACGAACGTCTTGCTACCGCCCAAAAGGCCCGACACGGTCAGGTGCGACACCGCGTCATAGCCGAACGACTCGCGGTAGTGCTTGAGCGTCATTTCCACCTGCCGCACCAGCCGCGAGGCCACGGGTTCGAGCATGCCCATGACGTCCTCGGGCTCGAGCCCCAGGCCGGGATGGCAGGTGCCCAGATCCTCGCAGCCGTAGATGATGCTCCAGAAAAGCTCCCGGGCCTGCGCCTTGGTCACGCGCGGCCGGTCCGGCTTGTCCGCGCTTTTCGGGGGGGGCGTGACCTCGGGTTCGGGCTCGAGTTCGAGCACCAGGCCCGTTGCGGCATCCCCGCCGTCGTCCAGGTCCAGCAGCGCCTCCCCGGCCGCGCCCGGGGCCAGGGCCATGCCCTGTTCCGGCACGGGCGGCGGCGTGGCGGACAGGTTCGCCTCCAGGGCCTCCATCACGGCCTGTTCCATGCCCGACATGGAAGTCTTGATGACCCGCACGAACATCAGGTTGCCGTCGTTGAAAATTTCCAGGCGCGACCAGTTCTGGCCCACATGGAGGTTGGCCGTGGCCCCGGCGGCCTCGTGCAGGATGCGGCGGCGGTAGAAGTTCTGGTCGGCAAAGGATTCGAGGGTGAGCCCGGCCAGGGGAAAACCGGCCTTGGCGAAATCGGCCCGCAACGCCTCGACGGCTTCGCGCGGCGCGGTGTAGGCCAGCCCGCCGAGCCGCTCCATGCCTTTTTCGGTCGTCTCGCCCCGGCGTTCGAAATCGAACACCACCGAAGCCTCGTCGAAGCTCATTTCCTTTTTGGCCGTCCAGAACATCGCGTTGTCCACCTGGCCGGAGGACACCTTGGGGATGGTCACGAACTGGATGTTGGCCCGGGAACTCTGGTCCGCCGCCCAGATGCGCGGGGCCGGGCCGGGGCCGCACAGCTCGGACAGCGTGCGGCGCAGCAAGGCCGCAAAGCCCTCCTTGCCCGGCGCGACACCCTCCGGCACGGGGACGACGACGGCCCCAAGCACCTCGAAACCGGCATCGTGGCCACGCACCTTGATACAGGTCAGTTGCGTCTGCCCGATGTCCACGCCGACGGAAACGGCCTTGCCGAAGGAAAAAAGACGCGCCCCCCTCCCCGTTTTTTGCTCCGGGGGGGCGCTCGCCGCCGTTTTTCCGGCCGGTCGGCGGATCATCTCCAGCAGCCGCTGGTTCGGCGTGGTTGCTTTTTCCTTGGCCATCGTCGTGTTCCGTTCAGATCATCCGGTGTTCGTTTTCCAAAAGCGGCGCTGTGGCCTATCCCTGCAAGCGCGTCAGCCGTGACACTTCGTCATGGCTGATGCGCCAGCCGCGTCCGACCTTGACGCCGTGCAGGGTGTGGCCCTTGATGAACTTGCGCACCGTCTGGTCGCTGCATTTGAGCAGCCTGGCCACTTCCTGCACCGTGTAGGTTTCCTTGATCTCTCCCACGTGTTCCCGCATGGCGCATCGCTCCTTATCGCTATCTAACGATACTTACGGTCGGCTTGGGCCAAAAAAAAACCCGGGTGCGCGCGCAACGCGCCATCCATCCGTTCCACTTTTTTATTTCCCACACGCAACCGTTTCATTCCGTTAATCTCCCCGGCGGACCTTCCCTCCGCCGTTTGCATCCTAACCGGTCAATTCCCCGGGACTTCCTGAAAACGGACCACCCGGGGCACCCTCTTCCCTACAAAACCCGTGCCCAGCACAACCGGCCTCCACGCGGCGATTCCAAAACCACCGGGCTTGATGCTAGGGTGGGTCAGCGCAATACCCCAACAACATGGCGGACCCATGGCCCAAATCGACGCGTTTTTTCAGATGCTCAAGGAAACCGGCGCTTCGGACCTGCACCTCTCGAGCGGCGCCCAGCCGGTGCTGCGCATAAACGGCCGGCTCGAGCGCATCAAATACAAGGTGCTCGAAAACGAGGAATTAAAGACCCTGCTCTACGAGATCGCCCCCGAACGGCTGGTCAAGGCCTACGAGGAGACGGGCGACCTCGACTTCGCCTACGCCTCGCCCGGCATCGGACGGTTCCGGGCCAACTACTTCCGCCAGGAGCGCGGCGTGGCGGCCTCGTTTCGGGCCATCCCCGAGACCGTGCCCACGCTTGCCGACCTGGGGCTGCCCGACATCCTGGCCGAGCTGGCCATGCGGCCCAAGGGACTGGTGCTGGTCACCGGCCCCACGGGTTCGGGCAAATCCACCACGCTTGCCGCCATGGTGCGCCACGCCGCCGAGAACCGGCGCGACCACATCATCACCATCGAGGACCCCATCGAATTCGTGCACGCCCCGGCCGCGGCCCTCGTCAACCAGCGCGAAGTGGGGCGCGACACCAAAAGCTTCGCCGCCGCCCTGCGCGGGGCCTTGCGCGAGGACCCGGACATCATCCTGGTCGGCGAAATGCGCGACATGGAAACCATCGAGCTGGCCCTGGAGGCGGCCGAGACCGGCCATCTGGTGCTCTCGACCCTGCACACCGTGTCCGCCGCCAAGACCATCGACCGCATCATCGACGTCTTTCCCGGCGACCGGCAGGCGCAAATCCGCTCGGCCCTGTCCGAATCCCTGGTGGCCGTGATCTCCCAGGTGCTGTTCAGGCGCGCCGACGCCCCGGGCCGGGTGCTGGCCCAGGAAATCCTTCTGGCCAACACGGCCGTGCGCAACCTCATCCGGGAAAACAAGGTGTTCCAGCTCTACTCGGTCATGGAGACGGGCAGGAAGCAGGGCATGCGCACCCTGGACGAGGCCATGCTCGAACTGCTGGCCGCCGGGCGCATCGACGGCCTCGACGCCTGGAGAAACGCGGTCAACAAGACGCGGTTCGCCGACATGGCCCCCAAAACAGCGGCCCGGGAGGCCTGACCACCATGCCCCGCCGCCTGCTCAACGCCGTTGTCGGCGCGGCCCTGGGCCAAGCCCCGGCCGCCTCGGACTACATGTTCACCGCCCGCTCCCCGGCCGGAGCGCTCCTCGACGGCGTGTTCACCCCGCTTGCCCTGCCGCAGCTCGCCGGCCCCCTGGCCCCGGCCCAGACCGAAGCCCTGGTGCGGGGGCTTGTGGGCACGGACGCCCGGCTCATAGCCGACCTGCGCGCCCGGGGCGGCTGCGACGTGGCCTACCGCCACCCGACCGGCGTGCGCTTCCGGGTCAACGCCTACCGGGCCGGGGACAGCCTGGGCCTGGTGCTGCGCCGACTGCCGGACGCGCCGCCGGCCCTGGCCGCCCTGGGGCTGCCGCCGGTCTTTTCGCGCATGACTTCCCTCGCCGAGGGGCTGGTGCTGGTGGTCGGGGCCACGGGCTCGGGCAAATCCACCACGCTGGCCGCCCTGACCGCCGCCATCCTGGCCACACGGGCGGTACACGTGGTCAGCCTGGAAGACCCGGTGGAAAACCTCTTTTCCCCGGGGCGCGGCGTGGTCAGCCAGCGGGAGCTGGGCACGGATTTCCCCGATTTCGCCGATGGCATCCGCTCGGCCCTGCGCCAGGCCCCCCACGTGATCCTCGTCGGCGAGGCCCGCGACCGGGAGACCGTGGACGCGGCCCTTGGCGCGGCCGAAACCGGGCATCTGGTCCTCACCACCCTGCACACGGCCGACTGCGCCGGCGCGGTGGAGCGGCTGCTGGCCTTTTTCGGCCCCAGCGAACAGACGCTGGCCCGGCAACGCCTGGCCGCGAGCCTGCGCTACGTGGCCGCCCAACGGCTGCTGCCGCGCGTCGGCGGCGGACGGACCGTATCCGTGGAAGTGCTGGCCGCGACGCTACGCACCCGGGACCGCATCCGCTCGCCCAAGGAACAGGGGATGGGATTTGCCGACATCCTGGAACAGGGCGAGCCTTACGGCATGGTCACCTTCGACGCCTCCACGGCGGCCCTGTATGCCGCCGGGACCATCACCGAGGAGACGGCGCTGGCCCGCGCCTCGGATCGGGCCGCGCTGGCCCGCGCCCTGGATGCGGTCAAGGCCGGACGCGGCCTGCCCGTCTCCTCCATCACCGGCCTTTCCCTGGACGCGCCGCCGCCGGAGCCCCCCGAAACGGAGAAGCCGTCATGACCGGCGCGACCGTCATCACCTGCCCCTGCGGCAACCACACGCTGACGCTTGCCCCGGACAAACCGCCGGTCGGCGGCCGGGCGGCCTTTACCTGTCCGGCCTGCGGCACGCGCCGCAGCTTCACCCGCACCACTTCCGGCGCGGTCTTCGACGCACCGGCCGGGCCGGCTCCCGGGGCCTCCGCGCCCACGCCGCCCGAACCGGCGGCAGCCGGGACGCCCCTGCCCGATCCCCGGCGCGTCCCCCCGGGCGCGCGTGTGGTCATCGCCGCCCTGGGTGACGGGCCCTGGCGGCAGGCCCTGGACGCGGCCTTTGCCGCCCCCGCCTGGCATGTGCTCGATGCCGCGCCCGAGCCGGACCAGAACCGGGCCGATGTGGCCGGCCTGCTTCCGGCCGTGGTCGTGGCCCTGGACGGGCCGGCCGCCCGGGAGCTGCTGCCGGCCGTGGCCACGCTCACCGGCCGGCAGCGGGAAGGCCTCGCCCTCTTCCTGGTCGGCGACTTCGCCGAGGGCGACGCGGCCACCGCCTTTGCCGCCGGCGCGGACGCCGTCTTCGACCGCCGCGTCACCGAAAACATCGCGGGCAGGCTGGCCGCCGCCTGGGAGCGCCGCAGCGCCCTGCCCTCCCTTTTTACCGCTCCTTAAGGACGCCTTATGGACCGTATCGCGGCCCTGCTCGTGCACCCCGACCCCGAAGTCCGCACGGCCCTGCGCCAGGGGCTGGCGGAAGCGGATTTCATCCGGGTGCTCGGCGAGGCCGTGGACGCTTACGAAGCGTCCGAGTTGTTGCGGGCCATTCCCTACGGGCTTCTTTTCTGCGGCGTGGACCTGCCGGGCGAGGTGGGCGGCTTCGAGCTGGCCCAGGCGCTGACAGCTGCCAAGCGCCAGCCCGGGCTGGTCTTTATCGCCACGGACGAATCCCGGGCCTTCGCGGCCTTCGAACTCGGCGCGGCCGACTATCTGCTGTGGCCCTTTTCCCCCGGGCGCATCGCCCGGACCCTGGAGCGGCTTTCCCGCTACAAGCCGGCCTTTCGCGAGGCCCCGCCGCCCCAATGGCGGCCCGCCGCCGCTCCGGCCGCCCTGGACGACGACCCCGAAGGCGAACAGACCGTGCAGCTCGCCCTGGAGGGCGAGGAGGAGGACCGCTTCCTCTCGGCCCTGCGCCAGGCCTGGGACACGGGCTCCGAACGGCCGGTGGACATCGAAAAACTCCCCATCACCTTCGACGGCCGCACCATCCTCATGCCCTATACCCAGATTCTTTTCATCGAGGCCTACGAGGACTATTCCTTCGTCCACACCGCCACAAAGAAGCTTCTGACCTCGTATCGCCTCAAAAACCTCGAGGAACGGCTGCGACCCCACCGCTTTTTCCGGGTGCACCGCAAATACCTCGTCAACCTGGACCAGGTGACGGAGATCGCCACCATGCCCGGCGGCAACTTCATGCTGCGCACCGCCGGCAAGACGCGCATCGAACTGCCCATCGGCCGCCGCCGCATCGGCGAGCTCAAGCAGATTCTCGGCTTGTAAGGGGAAACGCGTTTTGCCGCCAAGGAGGATACCGATGCCGACGACCGCGAACCTCGACGCACTGCTTACGGAAGAGCGCGTGTTCCGGCCGGCCCCGTCCACGGTCATCGAAGCCAACGTCAAGCCGGCCGAGCTGGCCGAGGCCTACCGGCTGGCGGCATCCGACCACCAGGGCTACTGGGAGCAGGCGGCCCTCGAACTCGAATGGCACCGCAAATGGGACGCCGTGCTCGACGATTCCCAGGCCCCGGCCTACCGCTGGTTCCCCGGGGCCCGCACCAATATCGTGCACAACGCCCTGGACCGCCACGTCCATATCTGGACCAAGAACAAGCTGGCGCTCATCTGGGAGGGGGAGGCCGGGGACTGCCGCAAATTCACCTATTTCGAGCTTTACCGCGAGGTCAACCGGCTGGCCGGGGCGCTTCGGGCGCTTGGCGTCGGGCGCGGCGACCGGGTGTGCCTGTACATGCCGCCCATCCCCGAAACCGTGATCGCCATGCTGGCCACGGCCAAGATCGGGGCCGCCCACGTCTTCGTCTTCGCCGGCTACGCGGCCAAGTTTCTGCGCGAACGCCTGAGCGACGCCGGGGCCAAAGTGCTCGTCACGGCCGACGGCTTCTACCGTGGCGGCAAGCTGATAAACCTCAAGGCCGTGGTGGACGAGGCCCTGGCCGACGCCAGGCCGGACGTGGCCGAGACGGTGGTGGTCGTGCGCCGCACCGGCGACGACATCGACATGCAGGAGCCCCGGGACCTCTATTACCACGACCTGCTGCGCCAGGAATCGCCCGAGGCGGCGACCGAAATCATGGAAGCCGGGGAACCGCTTTTCTGGCTGCCCACCTCCGGGGCCACGGGCAAGCCCAAGTCCGTGGTGCACAGCCACGGCGGCTACATGGTCGGCGCGCACCACACCTTCCGCACCGTCTTCGACGTCAAGCCGACCGACATCCACTTCTGCACCGCCGACCCGGGCTGGATCACCGGCCATACCTACGGCGTCTACGGACCGTTCCTGACCGGGGCCACGGTCATCCTCTACGAAGGCCACCCCCTCTACCCCCAGGCCGACCGCCTGCCGGCCATCATCGAGCGCTACGGGGCCACCATCTTCTACGCCACGCCGACCCTTGTCCGCATGCTCATGCGCTACGGGCCGCAGTATCCCAAGAAACGCGACCTCTCGACGCTGCGCCTGCTCGGCAGCGTGGGCGAGCCCCTCGGTCCCGACGCCTGGATGTGGCTTTACAAGCACATCGGCCGCTCCAACTGCCCGGTCCTCGACACCTGGTGGCAGACCGAAACGGGCATGGCCATGCTCTCGCCCATGCCGATTTCCCTGCTCAAGCCCGGTTCCGTGGGCAAGGCCCTGCCCGGCGTCGCGGCCGACGTGGTGGACCAGGACGGCCGGTCCGTGCCTCCCGGCCAGGGCGGTTTTCTGGTCCTCAAAAAACCCTGGCCCGGCATGCTCACCGGCCTGGCCGGCGACGAGGCCGGTTACGCCGACGCCTACTGGAACAAGATCCCAGGCGTCTATTTCGCCGGCGACGTGGCCCGGCGCGACGAGGACGGCTATTTCTGGATCCAGGGCCGGGCCGACGACGTGCTCAACATCGCCGGGCACCGCATCGGCACGGCCGAGGTGGAGGCGGCGCTCACGTCCCACCGCTTCGTCATCGAGGCGGCGGTGATCGGACTGCCGGACAAAATCAAGGGCGAGGTGGCCAAGGCCTTCGTGGTGCCCTCCCCCCAGTGGCAGGAGGCCTACGCCGACGCCGACGCCTTCGCCTCGGATCTGCGCGCCCACGTGCGCCGCGAACTCGGCCCCATCGTCATCGTGCGGGCGGTCGCGCTACGCGAATCCCTGCCCCGCACGCAAAGCGGCAAGATCCTGCGGCGCATGCTGCGGGAGGAGGAGGAAGCCGGGGGGAAACTTTTCTGAAGAAAAGTTTCCCCCCGGACCCCCTTTCAAAAGACTTTTAATGGTGACGGTGTGTTATCGATAGCAATGCATCAAGTTATAAAATTTAGGAAAGGGAGAGCGCGAGAGGGGACAACCCTTTTTAAAGGGTTTCCCCTCTCGCACATTCCCCTTGAGGTAAAAATATCGTGACCGTAGTTGTGCCGGTGGCGTCGGAGGTTTCCATGCGCACGGTTCCGCCGTGGGCTTCGGCGATGAGCCGCGCGGAGTAGGTTCCGAGTCCGGTGCCGTCCCGTTTGCCCGAGGTGGCGTACTTCGTGAAAAAGCATCCCCGCATGTCCGCCGGCACCACGCCCTGGTTGGTCACGGTTATAGCGGCCGGATCGCCGGGGCGCAGGTCGACCGTGACCACACCCTCCTCGGGCGAGGCTTCCAGCGCGTTTTTCAGGCAATTGGCCAGCATGGTGTAGAAAAGGAGCCGCTCGGCCGTGAGCCTGACCGGCATTTTGCCGTCGTCCGGCCGCCCGACGACGGTCAGGGCCAGCACGTTGCGCTTGTACCCGGCAAAGGTCGCCATCTCCGCGAAAAGACGCCGCACCACCGCCGCCGCGTCCATGGATTCGGCCCGCAGCACATACGCCCCGCGCTCCATCTTGAACAGGTCCAGGGACTGGTTGATCATGGACAGCATCTTGAGGCCGCTTTCCTCGATCAGATGCACGAACATGGCCTGGGTGTCGCTGAGATTCCCCTCGTTCAGGATAAGCGGCGGCAGGCCGATGATGCCGGTCAGCGGCGCCTTGAGGTCGTGGCGCATGATGCGGTCCACGTCCTCGCGCAACTTGGCCGCCTCGGTCAGGGCCGCGTTTTGTCGGGCCAGCGTCTCCCTGGCCGCGCGCAGTTCCAGGTGGTTTTTGACCCGTGCCCGCACCACGGCCGGGCTGGCCGGCTTGACGATGTAGTCCACGGCGCCGAGCGAGAGTCCGTAGGCCTCGTCCTCGGGGGCGAACTTGGCGGTGACGAAGATGATCGGGATTTCGGCCGTGGCCGGATCGGCCTTCAAGCGGCGGCAGACCTCGTAGCCGTCCATGTCGGGCATGACGACGTCGAGCAGGATGATGTCCGGAGGAAGGCGCCTGGCCAGGTCCAGGGCGTCCGCCCCCCGGGTGGCCACGCGGATGTCGTGCCCGTCGCGCAGAAATTCGGCCAGGATGCGGATATTGGCCGGCACGTCGTCCACGATGAGCACGAACGGCCGTTTGTCGCTATCGGGCATAGGTTTCGGGTCCCTCGAACAGGCCCTTACATCTCGAATTCCCGCTGAATTTTCTCGACGCTGGCGAAATCGCCCAGAAAAACATCCAATACGCGCGGATCGAAATGGCTGCCCCGGCCGGCCCGCATGATCTCCAGGGATTTCTCGTTGGAGAAGGCTTCCTTGTAGGGCCGTTTGCTGGTCAGGGCGTCGAAGACGTCGGCCACGGCGCAGATGCGGCCGTAAAGGGGGATGTCATCGCCGACGAGGCCCTTGGGGTAGCCCGAACCGTCCCACTTCTCGTGATGGGACAGGGCGATGATCTCGCCCACGCGCAAGAGCTCGAAATTGGACTCGCCCAGGATGCGCGAACCGAAGATGGTGTGCTTTTGCATCACCACCCACTCCTCGGGCGTGAGCTTGGCCGGTTTCAAAAGGATGCTGTCGGGGATGCCGATCTTGCCGATGTCGTGCATGGGGCTGGCCTGCCAAATCAGGTCGACCTCGGCGTCGGGCAGGTCCAGCTTGCCGGCGAGCAAGGCGCAGTAGCGGCTCATGCGCTGGATGTGGTCGGCGGTCTCCTCGTCCTTGAATTCGGCGGCGGAGGCCAGGCGGTGGATGGTCTCCAGGTGGGCCGAGAGGATGGTGCGCTGGGATTCCTTGACGTTTTCCAGGGCCATCTTGAGGGCCGAGGTGCGCACGGCCACCATTTCCTCGAGTTCGGCCTGGTAGCGCTTCACCTCGTCCTGGGACTCCTTCATCTTTAAAAGCGAACCCACGCGCACCCGCAGCTCGGTCAGGTCGATGGGCTTGGAGATGAAGTCGTTGGCGCCGGCCTCCACGGCCTTGAGCCGATCCTGCTTGCTGGTGAGCGCCGTGACCATGATGATGGGCAAATCAGCCACTTCCGGGATTTCCCGAATCTTTTTGGCCACGGTGAAGCCGTCGGTTTCGGGCATCATGACGTCGAGCAGCACCAGATCGATGCTCGAGTCCAGGTACTGGAGCGCCTCGGTGAACGATTCCGTGAGGACCGGTTCATGGCCGAGATTGCGCAACAGCCCGCCTATCACCCGAAGGTTGATGCGTTCATCGTCAATAGCCAAAATACGCTTGGGGCTGTTCAAATTGCACCAGCCTTTGCCCGTCATGGTTCTCGAAACGTGGATCGTGCCGCGATATTTTCCGTTTTCCCTATTATGCTATCGCTTCCCGAAGGGTCAAGTCGCCCTGCCTCTTCCGCAAAAGGCCCTGCGTGGGAGGCCGTCGCGAAAAACGTCCCCGGGCGTTGTCGCGGCAATAAAAAAAGAGCCTTTTCGACCCGATCCGGCGTTCGTCCTGTTGCTTGGCCGCTTGCGCTCGTGTTACGGCTATTCTTGTCGGCCGCTTACAGGAAGGAGACACTCCCTATCGGACAGTGCATGCATTCAAGGACCTTCGCCGCCCTTTGGGCCGTTTTCGCCTTCATGGCCGTCTGCGCCGGCGTCCGGCAGACCGCGTATGCCGCGCCCCGCGCGGCCCAGAGCGGTCTGGTCTACGTGGTGCGCTACACCGGCGACGCCGATCCCCGCGTCATCGAGCTTTTAAAGCAGGTGTCCAAGGCGGAAAGCCTGATCCAGAGCCCGCCCGATTCGGCCCTGCTCCTCGAACGCCGTGCCGGCGAGGACAAGGCGGCCTTTGCCAAGGTCTTTCAGTCCGAAGGCTATTTCGCCGCCGCCATCACCGTCAGCCTCGACCAGACCGTTTCGCCGGCGGTCCTGACCTACGCCATCAAGGCCGGGCCGCGCTTCACCCTCGCCAAGGTGACCCTTGTCGTGCCGCCCGACCATCCGGGCCGGGACGCCGCGCTGCCGACGCCGGAGCAGATCGGCCTGCCCGTGCCCGAACCGTTTCTGGCCAAGGCCGTGGTCGACGCCGAGGGCAAGATCACCGATATCCTGCACCGGCAGGCCCGCCCCTACGCCAAGATCGGCCACCGCAAGGTCACGGCCAATTTCGCCAACCATGACGTGACCGTGGTCTGGACCATCGATCCGGGGCCCCGGGCGACCTTCGGCCCGCTGCGCTTTTCCGGACTGACCTCGATCAAGGCGGCCTACCTCGCCGCCCAGATACCCTGGAAGGAAGGCCAGCCCTACGACGCGGACCTCGTGGCCCGCTATCGCAAAAAACTCGTCGGCCTCGACCTGTTCGCCATGGTCCAGGTGGAGCCGGCGGAGGCGCTCGACGCCTCGGGCCAGGCCCCCATCCAGGTCAAGGTGATCGAACGCAAGCATCGCACCGTCAAAGGCGGCGTCAATTACAAAACCGACGAAGGCCCCGGAGCGAACCTCAGCTGGGAAAACCGCAACCTCTTCGGCGGCGGCGAAAAGCTCTCCGTGGCGGCCACCGGCTCGGCCATCGAGCAACTCGGCGAAATCACTTTTGAAAAGCCCGACTTCCTGGCCCCCAAGAACCTGTTTACGGCCAAGGGCAAGGTGGCCGACGAAAACAAGAAGGCCTACAAGGGCCAAACCGCCCAGACCACGGCCATGGTGCGCCGCCATTTCACCGACACCCTCACCGCCGGGGCGGGACTCGGCTACCGCGCCTCCTACATCGAGAAGGACGAATCGCACCCCTGGGAGGACGGCACTCGCTACGGTTTCATCTTCCTGCCGACCGAGGCCACCTACGACACGCGCAAGGACCTGCTCGACCCGCAGCAGGGCGTCCTGGCAAGCCTGGCCTGTTCCCCCTACTGGGGCACCATCGACCACGGCCCGAACTTCGTCCGCCCGGAATTTTCCGTGGCCAGCTATTTCAAACTGCTCGAAAAACCGGGACTGGTCCTGGCCACCCGGGTCATCGGCGGCGCCAACATCGGGGCCGAGCGCAACGACGTCTCCCCGGACCTGCGCTTTTACGCCGGCGGCTCCGGCTCCATCCGGGGCTATCCCTACCAGACCGTGGGACCGCTGCGGGGCAATACCCCCGTGGGCGGCGGATCGCTTTTCACCTTTTCGGCGGAACTTCGCTGGCGCGTCACCGAGCTGATCGGGGTGGTTCCCTTCCTCGACGGCGGTTCCGCCTTCAAAAACGCCCTGGCCCCCTACAACCAGCCGATCCTGCTCGGGGCGGGGCTGGGGATTCGCGTGTACACCCCGGTCGGCCCCGTGCGCCTGGATGTGGCCACACCGGTGACCCCGCGCAAGGATATCGACGACATTGCCCAATTCTACTTCAGCATCGGACAATCCTTCTAAAGGAAACGCCGCCCCGCCGCGCTATCCCCGGCCCCGCCGCCGCTTCTGGCGCTGGCTGGGACTTGGTCTGGCCGCTTGTTGCACCCTGCTGCTTCTCGCCTGGGGGCTGCTTCTGACCCCGCTCGGGCTCAACCTTGCCGCCCGGGTGGCCGAGCAGGGCATACGCGCCGGATCGGGACTCGACGCCCGCATCGAAAACGTCTCGGGCACGCTGCCCTTCTCCTTGAACGTGGGGCGGTTCGCCCTGGCCGACAAGAAAGGCACCTGGCTTGTGGTGGCCGACGCGCGCCTGTCCTGGTCGCCGCTGGCGTTACTGCGCGGCCGGGTGGTCATAAACGAGATCGCGGCCGGCACCGTGCGGGTGCGCCGCGCCCCGGACCTGCCGCCAGCGCCCCAGGCGCCGGCCATGGAGTGGCCGCCGCGCTTTCCCCGGCTGCCGCCCATCCTCGTGGACAGACTCGCCGTGGGCCGGCTCATCCTGGACAAGGAGCTGGCCGGCCAGGACGCCGTCATCCGCATCGACGGCCGGCTGGCCGAATCCGGGGCCGGGGCCGTCGGGCTGGCGCTTGCGGCCACGCGCCTGGACGGGGACAAGCCGCTTTCGGTCAAGCTGGCCGGTTCGCTCAACTACGCCGACTGGAAGCTGGCGGCCAAGGCGTCCCTGGCCGACGCGCCCGGCGGGCTGCTCGCCGCCGCCCTGGCCGGTCCGGATGGCGGAGGGCTGGCCGTGAACCTGACCGGCGACGGCCCGCTCGACGCCTGGAAGGGCACGCTGACGGCCGCGCTTGGCGGCAAGGAATTTCTGACCGCCGACCTGGGCCTCGGCGTGCCCCTGCGAAAGGACGCCCTGGCCGCCTTTTCCGTGCGCCTGATCGCCGCGCCGCCGTCGGGACTCCTTCCCGAGGCCGCCGCCAAACTGGTCGGCGACCATCCGGACCTCTCCCTCGCCGGCCGCGTCGGCATCGTCAGCGACGATCTGTTTCTCGACGCACTGACCGCCCATGTGGCCGCCGGCAGCCTCACGGCCAAGGCCGGCCTGGACGCGACCGGCAAAAAGATGACGGGAACGGCCACGGTCCTCCTGCCGGACGCGAGCGCCCTCGATCCCTCCCTGGCCGGCAACGCGGCGGTCACCATCGACGCCAGCGGGCCGCTCAACCGGCCGAAGCTCACCGCGCGCCTGACCTTAAGCGGCTTCACGGCCGGCCCGACATCCCTCAAGGCGGCCACGATCAACGCCACGGCCGATCCGGCCGGCGACCTGGACGGGCCCTTCCCCGGGGCGGGGCTCACCGTGACCGGCAACCTGGACGGGCTGGCCGGGCCCGAGGGCACTACGCTGCTGGGCGACGCCTTGCGCCTCACCGCGACGGCCGACCTTGCCGCCGACGGGGCCGTCACCGCCCGCGGCATCGCCCTGGAAGGCGCGGGCGGCGCGGTGCGCGCAAGCGACGTGCGCTACGCCGCGGACAAGGTCACCGGAAAACTCGCCATTTCCGTGGCCGACATCGCCGGCGCGGCCGGACTGGCCGGCTTGCGCCTGACCGGCAAACTGGCGCTGGCGGCCGACATCGCGGCCGACGCCGCCGGCAAGGGGCAGGCCGCCCTGAAACTGGACCTGACGGGGCTTGCCCCGCGCGAAGGCGCGGACGATGCCGCCAAGGCCCTGGCCGCCCTGCTCGGCGCCTCGCCCACCATCGCCGCCAAGGCCGGTTTCGCGGCTTCCGGCGCGCGCATCGAATCCCTGACGCTCAATGGCAAGGCGGTCACGCTCGCCGCTTCGGGCGACTATGACGCCGCAACCGGGGGACTCGCGGCCAAGGCCGCGCTTAAGGCCCCCGATTTGGCCGTGCTCGAACGGGCGTTGGGCGAAAAAAGCGGCGGCGCCCTGACCCTCGACCTGACCGCCGCCGGCACCGCCGCCGCCCCGCGCCTGACCGTTTCGGCCAAGGGCGAACGCCTCGTTTTCGGCGATCTGGCCCTGGCCGGACTGGAACTTGCGGCCACGGGCAACGATCTGGCCGCCGCGCCGACCGGCACGGTGTCGCTTTCCGCCCGGCGCGAGGGCGAATCGGCCCGTTTCGAGGCCGACTACGCCCTGCGCGACACGCGCCTGACCGTTTCCAAGCTGCGCCTGGCCGCCCCGGACGCCGCCTTTTCCGGGGATGCCGTCATCGACACGGCAACCGGGCGCGTCAGCGGCAAGCTCTCCGGCAAGGCGGGCAGCCTCGCCGGGCTCGGCCGTTTCGCCGGACAGCAACTCGCCGGCAGCCTGACGCTTGCCGCCACGGCCACAGCCGGCAAGAACGGACAAGGCGTCGTATGCGACCTTACCGCCGCCGGGCTGCGCCTGCCCGGCCTTGCCGTCGCCAACCTGACCGTGGCCGCCAACCTCGACGATGTCAGCGGCAATCCCCGGGGCAAGGCCGACATCGCCGCCAAGGGGCTGGCCGCCGGCGGACTCGATCTGGCCACGCTGTCCCTGGCCGGCCATGGCGACGGCCGGACGTTTTCCGCCAACCTCGACGCCAAGGGGACCATCCCGGGCGGCAAGCCGCTTACCCTGGCCACCACCATCGGCCTTGCGCCCGCGGGCAAGGGCCGCCGCATCACCGTGACCAGCCTCGGCGGGAGCCTGGACACGAAAAAATTCCGCCTGACCGCCCCGGCCACGGTGACCCTCGACGGCGCAAGCACGCGCCTCGACGCCTTGGCCCTGGCCTTCGACAAGGCGAAAATCGAGGCCTCCGCCAGCCTGTCGCCCCGGTCCGTTTCCGGCAAGGCTTCCATCACCCACCTTTCCCTGCCCATGCTGGCCTCCTTTGGCGTGGCCGGACTTGGCGGCACGGGACAGGTGGCTATTTCCCTGGCCGGCTCCGCCGCAAAGCCGGAACTCACGGCCGAGGTCACGGTCAACGACCTGTCCATGGCCTCGGAAAAGGGCTCCGGGCTGCCGACGCTCGCCGTGACCGCCAATGCGTCCGTTTCCGGCGGCAAGGCCGAGGCGCGCGCCACCGTCGGCCCGACCGGCAAGAAAGAGGCCGTCACCGTGGTGGCCGGCCTGCCCGTGCGCTTCGCCCTTTCGCCCTTCGCCTTTGACGTGCCGCCCCACGGCGCGCTTTCGGGGCGCATCACCGCCGACAGCGACCTGTCGCAGATGGCGGGACTTCTCGCCCAGGCCAACACCCGCATCGTCGGCCGCCTGACCGCCGACATGGCCATCGGCGGCACGCTGGCCGCGCCGTCGGTCACGGGCTCGATAGCCCTGGCCGCGAAAAAGCTCGAAAACGCCGACGCGGGGCTGGTGCTGCACAATCTGACCTTCCGGGCCAACGCCTCGGGCGGGACCATCGCCATCGAGCAGGCCTCCGGCCAGGACGGCCACGGCGGCAATTTCACCCTGACCGGCAGAGTCGGCATCGCGGACCCGCAAAACGGCCCCGTGGACCTGAACCTGAAGCTCAACCACCTGCGCGTGGCCGGGCTCGATCTGGCCCGGGTCACGGCAAACGGGAGCCTGGCCGTCGCCGGCACCCTGTCCCGCATGCGGGCGAGCGGAAATATCGAAATCGGCCCGGCGGACATCAACCTGCCGACCTCGCTTCCCCCGGACGTGGTGGTCATCCCCGTCACCTACGTCAACGACCCCAACGCCCCGAAGAAAAAGGCCAAACATCACGCGCCGCCGGCCGCCGCCCGCCGCATCGACCTGGACATCACGGCCGCCCTCGGCCAAGCGGTCTACGTGCGTGGACTGGGGCTGGAATCACGCTGGGAAGGCAAGGTCAAGGTCACGGGCACGGCCGCCGCGCCGGTCGTGGTCGGCAAGTATTACGTGGCCAAGGGCCGGGTGGAGCTTTTCGGCAGCAACCTGGAGATCACCAAGGGCGACGTCACCTTCACCGGCGGCAGCCCCCCGGCCCCCATTCTCGACATCCTGGCCGAAAACACCTCCGGGGACGTCACGGCCGGGGTCTCCATCACCGGCGACGCGACCAACCCGTCCATCAAGCTGGTTTCGACCCCGACACTGTCCCACGACGAGATCCTCTCGCGCATTCTGTTCGGACAGTCCGCCCGGACGCTGTCCCCGATCCAGGCGGCCCAGCTGGCCCAGGCCGCCGCCTCGCTCTACGCCGGCGGCACGCCGACCAGCGTCCTGGCCCGCACCCGGCGCATCCTCGGTCTCGACCAGCTGTCCCTGGTCTCGGGCAAGGGCACCGGCATGGCCTCCACCGTGCTCAAGGCTGGCAAGGAAATCACCAAGGGCGTGACCGTGGGCGTGGAACAAGGCATGGGCGCGCAGACCGGAGCCGTGTCCGTGGAGGTGCAGGTCACCCCCAACATCACCGTGGACAGCCGGGTCGGCGCGGACAACAAGCAGGGCGTGGGCGTCAACTGGAAGTGGGATTACTGAGCGACAGACGCGGGAACGTCTCCGTGCAGTGCGGGGACGTCCGGAAAGACTGAAATTCGAGGACGAGGACAGCGCGAGAGGGAACCCTGCCTGTGAGCGGGCTTCCCTCTCGCGCCGTTTTGGCTCTTATTTACCGGCCTTGCGCTGCTGGTCGAGTTCCTGCTTGATGCGCTCGCCGTACTTGCGGGACTGGACGATGATTTCGTCCACCTTGTCGCCGCGCAACTGCATAAGCGAGATCTTGTAGGCCCCATCGATGGGGATCATGGCGTTTTTGGGATCGGCGTACAGGGTGTTCATGGCGCTGATGACGCTGGCGGGGTCCACGCCGACATAGGAATTGAAGCAGCTGCGGAAATGCTGCTCGATCTCCTGGGGTTTGGCGCCCTTGTTGATGCTGCTCACGTCGGTGCACATGATTCGCACCGCCGTGGCCAGACCGAACATGAAGGATCGCTTCTCCTGGTCATTATAGCTGGTCCAGGCATGGGCGAAGGTTCCGCTCCCCGCCTGGGACACCGAGGAAGCCGCAAGCGCCGGAACGCGAAACGCCACAAGAACGAAAAACAACGCCAAAAGCAGGGCCTTTCTGGTCATGTCGACAATCTCCTTAAAATGGAACAAGCGGGCGACGCGCCCGGACAGATAGCGCCGTTTCTACGCCATGGCGCAACGCCCGGCAAGTCCGCGCCCTTGACAATCGCGCAACCCCGGGCATTGTGAAGGCCGCAATCCGCCAACACCGCCAAAGGAGCCTCACATGACCCGAAGCCTTTCGGCCCTGCTCGCCCTGGCCCTGATCCTGGCCCTGGCCGCGCCCGCCTGCGCCCAGAAGGCCCCCACAAAGCTCGCCGGCATCACCCTCGGCGCGGACGCCGAAAGCCTGCGCGACCGCCTCGACATCTCCCGCATGGCCCCCATCTGGAACCGGCCCTGGCTGATCCGGGCCAACCTCAAGCCGACCAAGGGCTTTAGCGCCGGCTACGTGATCCTCGGCGGCTGCGCCACCACCAACCGCGTCATGCGGGTGCGCCTGCTCTACGCCGACGGCTCCCTGGCCACCTTTGACAAGCTGACCAAGGGCATGACGACCCGCTACGGCGTGCCCACGCCGCTGCCTTCGAAAAAGGGCAGCAAATACAAAGGCTATCGCTGGGTCTTCGGCTCCAACAAAACCAAGGGCGTCGACGTGTTGCTCGAACATTTCGGCGCCGCCACCGATGACGGCCCCAAGGGCAACGTCATCCGGCTCTCGGATAACCGGGCCATGGCCGACGAAAAGGCCTGCTACGACTCCATGGTCCGGGGCGAGCCGGAACCCCAGCCGGCTTTTCCCCTGTTCACCATCGACCAGAACTGGCTTTTGCCCCAATAACGAGGCGTAGCCATGGTTTTCGGTCACGCCGCCCTGGGCTCGCTCGGCAACCAGTTCGCCCTTCGCCGCGCACCGCTTGCGCTGTGCGTCATCGCCGCCTTCGGGCCGGACTGGATCGACAAGCCGCTCAAGCTCTTTTTCGGCCTGCCGGGACACGGCATCGCCCACAGCCTGATCGGCGGAGCGCTTTTTCTCGGGCTTTTCGCCGTGATCTGCCGCCGGGCGCGCTTGCCCGCTTCCTGGCCCCTTATCGTGGCCCTCTTCTGGAGCCTGCACCTCGTGTGCGACGTGGTGCGGGCTCCGGTTCTTTTCTGGCCGTTTCTGGGCTCCTTTCCCACCGTCGACGCCTCCACGGCCGAGATGGCCTGGCGATTCTACACGGTTTCGCCGCGTTCCGCCCTGGCCTGGTGCGACATCACCCTGACCGCCCTGGCCGTTTCGGCCAGGCTGGCCCAGGCCGCCTCCTGGCCGCGGTCGTCCGCCCCGTCTTGACAAGACGTCTAACCATCGGGAAAGAACGACGTTTCATTGACACAAAACCGTGACCCGGCCTATAATTTTCCGCGCCTGCGGGCCGTGCCCACGCGCTTCCCACCGATACCTCACGAACCATCCCAGGAGGACACGGATATGGCGGTTACGATCGGCATCAACGGATTCGGCCGGATCGGACGATACCTGACGCGGCTTGTTGCCGGCGATCCCGACATCACCATCAAGGCCATCAACGCCCGGGCCGACAACGCCCAGCTTGCCCATCTGCTCAAATACGACTCCGTGCACGGCCGCTTCGCCGGCACCGTCGTCCCGAGCGAAGACGGCCTGATCATAAACGACAAGCCCGTCACCATCACCCGCCACGGCGGCGGCGAATGGCGCTGGGGGGATTGCGGCTGCAACTACGTGGTCGAGACGACCGGCAAGTTCGTGGACCGGGAATCCTGCGAAAAGCACATGGCCGTCGGCGCCAGGAAGGTCATCATCAGCGCCCCCGGAAAAGACGAGGACATCACCGTCGTCATGGGCGTCAACGACCAGGACTTGCGGCCCGAGCACCGCATCATCTCCAACGCCTCCTGCACCACCAACTGTCTGGCCCCCATCGCCAAGGCCGTAAACGACGCCTTCGGCATCAAGCACGGCCTCATGACCACCATCCACGCCTACACCATGAGCCAGCGCATCCTGGACGGCTCCCACAAGGACTGGCGGCGCGGCCGGGCCTGCGGCCTGTCCATGATCCCGACCACCACCGGCGCGGCCCGGGCCGTGACCAAGGTCATCCCGGCCCTGGCCGGACGCCTGGACGGCATGTCCATCCGCGTGCCCACGCCCAACGTCTCCCTGGTGGATTTTTCCTGCGAGCTGGAAAAGCCCACCGACACCGCCGGGCTGCTCAAGGTGCTCGAGGCCGCCTCCGGCGAGAACCTGGGCTTTACCGACGAGCCGCTGGTGTCCATCGACTTCACCGGCGACACCCACGGCGGCGTGGTCGACGCCAAGGCCAGCCAGGTCCTCGACGGCACCATGGCCAAAATCCTGGCCTGGTACGACAACGAGGCCGGCTTCACCAACCAGCTCGTGCGCCTGATCAAAAAGGTGGCAAGCCTTTAGAGAAAGAACCGGGGGGAAACTTTTCTGAAGAAAAGTTTCCCCCCGGACCCCCTTTCCAAAGACT
The DNA here is from genome assembly GCA_021730285.1 of Desulfovibrio sp. JY. NCBI lineage: Bacteria > Pseudomonadati > Thermodesulfobacteriota > Desulfovibrionia > Desulfovibrionales > Desulfovibrionaceae > Desulfovibrio > Desulfovibrio sp. JY. The sequence continues at coordinate 2,595,246 of CP082962.1, read as the reverse complement.
TTCATGGTGACGGTCTGTTATCGTTAAAAAGTTTTTGGGAAGGGAGAGCGCGAGAGGGGAACCCTTTTTCAAAAAGGGTTCCCCTCTCGCACTTTCTTTCCATAATCTTTACCTAAAGCATCTTCCAGACCGGCCGATACGGTTTGTGCAAACGGCGACAACCGGCAGCACAAAGGACGTTGGCCATGACCGTTCCCCATCCGCCCCTGACGATATTTAAGACCGCGCTCATCGTGACCGACAACGAAGGCCATGCCAGGATCGACCGCGAATTCCTCAAGCGCGCCCGCATCCCGGCCGCGCGCCACGTGACCACCGGCCTCGAGGGATTGGCGCTCTTGCGTCGGGGCGAGTTCGATCTGGTCATCTGCGACGCCGCCCTGGCCGACATGGACGGCCGCGACTTCGTGGCCGCGCTGCGCGCCGACGCGGCCCTGGCCGGGCTGCCGGTCATCCTGACCATGCTCGACGGCCGGCGGGACGAGGTGCTGGCGGCGGTCAGGCTCGGCGTGGCCGGCATCTGCCTGCGCCCCTATTCCCAGGACACCTTCGACAAGCACCTGCTCATGGCCGCCCACATGGCCCGGTTCACCGCTTCGGAAAAGGCCGCCCTGGCCCGGGCAGCCCGCAAGGAGGCCGCCGGCGAGACGGAACGCGCCGCAAAGGGGTTTGCCGCCGTGGCCGAAGCCCCGGACGCCGCCCCGAAATATTTCGAGCAGGGCATGCTGGCCCTGGCCGGACGCGACTACGAGCGGGCCATCATGGCCTTCCACAGGGCGCTCGCCATAAACGAACTTTTCGTCGAGGCCTACCTGGGCCTGGCCCGCGTCTGGCAGGCCAAGGGCAGCGCCAGGCGCTTTCGCCAGTACATGAAGCAGGCGGCCTCGGCCTGCGCCAGGACCAGGCGGTTTATCGAACTGCGCGACCAGTTCATCGATGCGCTCAAAAACGACGACGTCGGGTTCAACCCGTTTCTGGCTCTCGGCAACGAACTGCTGCGCGAGCGCCACTACACCGCCGCGGTGGCGCTTTTCCGCCATGCCCTGGACCTGGCCCCAAAAAACGCCGACGCCTATCTCGGCCTGTCCAAGGCCTACCATTTCCTGCGCCGCCCCGATCTGGCCGAACGGGCCATCGGCAAAAGCCTGGCCATAAACAGCCGCAACGAGGAGGCCCAGGCCATCCGCAAGCGCCTGTCCGGCGGCCATGGCGGCGACACCTCTCCCCTGCTGCCGCAAATCGAAGCCCCCGACGTTTCCAGCTACCCGCTTTTGCTGCGCGGCGTGCTCTATCTGGCCGGCAAGGCCGCCGACAGCCTGGTGCGATCCAAGCGTCAGGCCCGGGCCGCCTGATCCCCGCGCGCGCCGAAAAGATTACCGCGATTTCATGCGGCCGCATTTCCAGGCCGGGCAACCGCTTCCCGCGCGCTCGCGGCGTGGGTCGCGGCCCTGCCATTGCCTGTCGGCCGGAATTCGGGCATATTCTCCCAAGAGGCGCAATCGTCGCCTCGGGAGGAAGACCATGTCTGACGCCATCACACCGGCCGGTCAGACCGAAGCCAATCCCCCCGGCCGTTTCGAGGCGTTGCCGCCCGGCCATTTCGAGGCCGGGCCCCCGGGTGCCGTCAGCATATCCCCGGCCGGGGCCGTCTCGATCACACCTCCAACGGGAACCGTCGAGATTCCCCTGGGCGGTTCCGTGCAGGTGCCGCTCGGCGGGGTCGTCGAAGTGGCCCAGGGAGGCATCGTCAACATCCGGCTCTAACGCCAGTCGTCCCGGTTGCGGACGCCAAGGGCCGATAACCCCCACGTACCGTTATGCATACAACCCGTTGTTTCCGTTTCCACCTTGTCGCCTGTCTGCTTCTGGTCCTTGCGGCCTCGCTGTCCGCCGGTTGTTCGGCGCGCCTCAATCACTGGCAGGACACCGACCAGAGAGTCTTGTTGGCTGAAAAGCTCAAGCACAGCAAATACGCCTACCTCCGCTACGCCGAGGCCGAGGAAGAGGCGAAACGCGACGGCAACGCCCAAGACGCCGAACGCTACCGGCAGGCCAAGGAAGAGGCACTGACGAACTATAACCGCACCGAGCAGGAGCTGGCGAGCTATCAGGCCGCACAAGGCGCCGCCAAGCCGGCGAAGTGATTCCCGCCGCCCAAGACGACATCAAAAAGGGCCGCTTCCCGGGGAAGCGGCCCTTTTGTCTTTTCAGGCAATGACGGCTGCGGGCGGTGGGGATCAGGCCCCGGCCGTCTCGGTCGTGTTCTCGGGAACGGCCAGGGCCGGCGCGCCGGTGCGCGGCTTCAGTCCCGAGCCCACATCCATCAGGAGCGGGCTGGCCACGAAGATCGAGGAATAGGTGCCGGCCAGAATGCCGATGAGCATGGCCAGGGCGAAGTCGTGGATGACCGCGCCGCCGAAGAAATACAGACAGGCCACCGTGAGGAGCGTGGTGCCGGCGGTCAGGATGGTGCGCGAGAGCGTCTCGTTGATGCTGAGGTTGATGACCTGCTCGAAGGGCATGGTCTTGCCCACGGTGCGGTTCTTCTCCCGGATGCGGTCGTAGACGATGATGGTGTCGTTGAGCGAATAACCGAGGATGGTCAAAAGCGCGGCCACGATGGTCAGATCGAACTCCTTGTCCAGGAGCGAAAAGACGCCGATGGTGATCAGGACATCGTGCAAATCGGCCACCACCGCCCCCAGGGCGTATTTGAGCCGTAGCACGTAGCACAGGGCCATGGTGATGATCATGGCCGCGATGATGAGCCACACCGTGGACGCGCCGAAAAGCTTGAGCACGTAAATGCCGCCGGCAAGTCCCGCCGCCATGATGCCCGCCGCCATCCAACGATGCTCGAACCGGCCGGAAATATAGATGGCGATCAGCAGCACCGAATAAAAGATGGCTTCCAGGGCTTTGCCGCGCAGGTCCGCGCCGACCTTGGGGCCGACCATCTCCAGGCGCTGGACATCGAGTCCCGCGTCCGGAAAAGCCTTGCCCAGAGCCGTTTCCACGGCGGTTCGCACGTTTTCCTGGTTGACGTCCTGGTCCGAGGCCCGAATGAGGTACTCGTTGGCGTCGGCCTGACCGAAGCGCTGCACGGCCACGTTGGAAAGCCCCGCCGCGTCCGCGGCCTTGGTCAGCTCGGCCACGTCCATGGCCTTGGCGAAGCGGACCTGAATGGACAGGCCGCCGGCGAAATCGACGCCATAGCGCGGTCCGCCCTTGACGGCCAGGGACACGAAACCGGCCACGATCACGGCGGCCGAGATCAGATAGGCCAGCTTGCGGTACTTGAGAAAATTGATTTTCGTGCCGGGCCGGATCAGCTCCAGAACCATCGTCTCCCCCTTCGGGTGTTGCGGGAATGCCGGGCAATTTGGACGCACGGCGGCATGACGCCCGCGCCATCTCGGGCGCACAGGCGTCGCACCTTCCGCCAAATGCGCGCGCCTTGTCAAGCCTGCCCGATGGACGTCGGGCGGCCCCAAGAGCCCGCAGGCGCGTGGCGAGGTCTACTCGCCGGAAGCCATGGGCACGGGGGTGAGCCCCCGGAACTCCAAGGCGCGGGATCGAAGCGGCTCGGGATGGCGCGCAGCCGAGGTCTTCGCCGTGGAATCGGCGAAAAGGCTTCTGACCAGCGAGCGGCTTCCGGGAGAACTCAACTCATGGGCTTGAACGCACAAAACCGCAAAAAGCACTGCAAATAGCACAAGACGCAAGACATCAGACATCCAGGGACTCCTTGTTCGCTGTTTTGCCCGGCAACCCCTCCCGGTTACAAGGCTGGCGCGGTGTCCGCATGGCGTAAACGATACAGGCAATTTGCTCTCCGGTAGCATACTCCGCAGAGAATGCAACCGGCGTCATGCAACGGAAACATGGAGCATGGCGGGCCGTGACGGCCCGCCTCGCGTTCGTGTCCTCGGGATGCGTATCTTCTGTTTTCGACAACCTGCTTGAATACTTATTTTTTCTGAAAATACCGTGGTATTTTTCGAGGGCGCGACATCAGCGCCAATACTTGAGAAAAGGACTTTGCGGCGTCAGGATCAGGCGCGTGTCCTTGGAAAGCCCATTGCGGTAGGCTTCCAGGCTGCGGCTGAAGGAAAAGAAATCCGGGTCCTTGCCCACGGCCGCGGCCCAGACCGACGTCGACTCGGCATCGCCCGCGCCGCGCAGCACCTGGGCCTGCCGCTCGGCTTCGGCCAAAATCACGGTACGGTCCTTGGCCGCGGCGGACTTGATCTTTTCCATCTCCTCGTAGCCTTCGGAGCGGTAGAGCTTGGCCTGCCGTTCGCGCTCGGCCTTCATGCGGCCATAGATGGCCTGGGCGTTTTCCGGCGGCAGGTCGGTGCGCTTGATGCGCACGTCCACCACCTGGATGCCGTAGGGGGCGAGCAGATCCGTGGATTTCTTCGTCACCTCGCTCATGATCGAGGCGCGCTTTTCCGAAACAACGTCCTGCAGGGTGTACTGCCCGAGCGCCACGCGCACTTCGGCATAGATGATATCGTCGAGGCGGGCATGGGCCCGGCCCACGGTGCGCAGCGTCCGGTAGAAGAGCAGCGGGTCGGTGATGCGCCAGCGGGCGTAGTTGTCCACCACCAGATTTTTCTTGTCCAGGGTGAGGACTTCGGCCGCCTTGGCGTCGTATTGCAGGAGCCTGGCGTCGAAAAAGATCACGTTTTGCACAAAGGGTATCTTGGCGTGCAGTCCCGGCTCCTTGGTGTCGCCGGTGGGCTTGCCAAGCTGGAGCACGATGGCAGTTTCGGTCTGGTCCACCTCGTAGACCGTCTGAAAGGCGGCCACGAGCACGACAAAGGCCACCACGGCGGTGACGATCATGGAATTTTTCACGGCCGGCCTCCCTTGCCCGCCGCGGCTGCCGCGGCCTTGGGCGTCGGAGCGGTCGAAGCCGGCGCGGCGGCCTGGGGCAGCGCCCCGAGCGGCAGGTAGGGCACGGCCTTGCCGGCCGCATCACTGCCGAGAATGATCTTTTCCACACCGGGATTGGCGAAAACGCTTTCCATGGTCTCGATATACAGGCGCTCGCGGGTGACGTCCCTGGCCTTTTCGTAGGCGGCAAGCAGGGCCGCGAAGCGGTCCGCCCCGCCCTTGGCCTCGCGGATCGTCTGCTCCCTGTAGGCGGCGGCCTCGTTGAGGATGGCCGCGGCCCGGCCCCGGGCCTTGGGCAGGATGTCGTTGGCGTAGGCGTCGGCCTCGTTGATGAGCCGGCTCTTGTCCTCGCGGGCGCTGGCCACGTCCTTGAAGGCGTCGACCACCTCGTGGGGCGGGTGCACGTCCTGGAGCTGCACGGCCGTCACCTCGATGCCGGAATCGTAAAGGTCGAGCATATACTGAAGCAAATCCTTGGTGTCGGTTTGCACCTTGAGCTTGCCCGAGGTCAGCACGGAGTCGATCTTGGCCTTGCCCATGACCTCGCGCATGGCCGCCTCGGCCGCGCTCTTGAGCGTCTCGTCGGGCTGGGCGATCTTGAAGAGGTAATCCACCGGGTTGCCGACTTGGTATTGCACGCTGAATTGCACGTCCACGATGTTCTCGTCGCCCGTGAGCATGAGCGACTCCTCGGGCACGCGCCGGTTCTGCAACGATTCGCCCTGGCGGCCGTAGACGGAGCGGAAGCCGATCTCCACCCGGCGCACCTGCGAAACCTTCGGGGTCTTTACGGTTTCGACGGGAAACGGTAAATGGTAGTGCGGTCCGGGACCGGTGGTATAGGCATAGGCGCCGAACCGCTGGACCACGCCGGCCTCGTCGGGCTCGACGATGTAGATGCCGCTGGCGATCCATAAGAGCGCCACGACGATGATGACGATTTTCGGCCCGCCGGGGAGCCGTTCCCGCAGGGCGGAGAATTTCTTGCCCAGATCCTCGCCGACGCGGCCCGGGTCAGGCATCTGCGACCCGTAACGGCGTTTTTGCTCCGTGAGCTTGTCCCAATCCCAGTTCATTTAAGGCGGCATAGGAGAGATGGGGGGGAAGGTCAAGGGATGCCCGCCTCGCCCCTGTTTCACCGAACGCGCCAGGAGGAAACATGAAGCCAGTGTTGCCCGGGGTTTTCCGGGCCTACGACATCCGGGGTATCGTGGATGTGGATTTCGACCCGGACTGGGTGGAACGGCTCGGCCGGGCGGCGGGGACCTTTTTCGCGCGCCGGGGGCAGATGCGGGCCGTGCTCGGCCACGACTGCCGCCTGACCTCGCCCGAGTACCAGGCGCGTCTGGCCGCCGGGCTCGCCGCCTGCGGCATCGACGTGACCTGTCTCGGCATGGTGCCGACCCCGGGGTTCTACTACGGAGTCAAGGCCCTGGCCCGAAAGGCCGGCATCATGGTCACGGCCAGCCACAACCCTCCGGAATTCAACGGCTTCAAAATATGGTCCGGCGAGACGACCATCCACACCGACGCCATCCGGGAGATTTACGACATCATGGCCGCCGGCGAGTTCGTAAGCGGCACGGGCATGGTCTGCGAGCACGACATCAAGCCGTCGTATATCGAGCATGTGGCCGAACAGATGGTGCTGGCCCGGCCGGTGACGGTGGTCGTCGACGGCGGCAACGGGGCCGGCGGGCTCATCTGCGCCGAGGTGCTGCGCCAGTGCGGGGCCAAGGTCATTCCGCTCTACTGCGAACCGGACGGCCGGTTCCCCAACCACCATCCCGACCCGGTGATCCTGGAAAACGTGGCCGATCTGGCGGCGCGGGTCGTGGCCGAGGGCGCCGATTTCGGCGTCGGGCTCGACGGCGACGCCGACCGCATCGGCGTGGTGGACGAGGCGGGCAGGCTGCTTTACGGCGACCAGGTGCTGGCCATCTACGCCCGGGGCGTGCTGGCCGCGCATCCGGGAGCCACGGTCATCGGCGAGGTCAAGTGCAGCCATCTGCTCTATAAAGATATCGCCGCCCACGGCGGGGAGCCCATCATGGCCGCCACGGGCCATTCGCTGATCAAGTCGCGCATGAAGGAGACGGACGCCACCCTGGCTGGCGAGATGAGCGGCCACATGTTTTTCGCCGACCGCTACTACGGCTTCGACGACGGCATTTACGCCGCCGCCCGGCTGGCCGAGATCGTGGCCGCCTCGAACGTGCCGCTCGGGCAAATGCTTGCCGACTGGCCGGCGACGGTCAACACCCCGGAAATCCGCATGGACTGCCCGGACGCCATCAAGTTCAAGGTGGTGGAAAAGGCGCGTGACTTTTTTAAGGGCCGCTACGACGTCATCGACGTGGACGGGGTGCGGCTGACCTTTCCCGACGGTTGGGGGCTCCTGCGCGCCTCCAATACCCAGCCGGTGCTGGTGCTGCGCTTCGAGGCCGAAACGCCGGAGCGGCTGGCGGAAATCCGCCGCATCATCGAGGAGCCCGTGGCCGGCTGGATCGCCGAGCTTGGCGATTAGGGGGAGGAAAAGAACGTGCGAGAGGGGAAACCCTTCTGCAAAGGGTTCTCCCCTCTCGAGCTCTCCCCTTCCTAAACCTTTTACCTTTTGTAAGGTCTCACCTTTTTTTCAGGATATCATTCACTACGTTGGTGTATGGGGAAACATCTGCAAAGGGAAAAAGGCCACAGGGGCTCATCGGCAAGGAGGAAACCATGCGCCAAGCCGTGCTGACCGTTCTCTTCGTCCTGGCGACCGTTCTGCCGGCCGCCGCCCAGGATTTTCGACCCAACCAGGCACTGGGCGACATGCTTTCCAAGAAGCCCTACATCGCCCAGCCGAACAATGCCGGCGGCAAGAACATCCTGGACAACAGCTGCATCTTCAAGGACAGCTTCGCCCTTTCGCCCTCCGAGCCCCTGGACGAGACTTGCAACATCCCGGCCGCCGTGGCCAAGTTCACGTCCCAGTACGGCCAGCCGGCAAATACCGCCCCGGCCCCGGGCGGCAAGACCATGCTCGAGTACTTTCTCCTGTATAACAACAACAGCTACCACGTGAAAATCTTCCTCGGCTGCGCCAGCGGCAAAGCTGAATTCTTCGCCATGGTCGAGTGCAAGGTGGAGCGGAACCGGGCCAAGCCCGGGCCGCCGAAAGACAAGAAGTCGTTCTGGAAGCAGCTCTCGCCGTTTTGATGCCCGGCGCGTCCGCGGCCCGCCGGGCGTCCGAAATGTCGTCCCGATTTGCCCCTTGCTCCCGTTTCGGGCACTATGACGGCAAAATCGACCCCCCGGATACACCGCATGCGCATATTCAAGTGGCTCTTTCTCCTGGCCGTCATCGCCGGGGCCGGGCTTTTCGCCTGGAAACACTACACCAAAAAAGTCGAACCGCCTCGCGTGCTGGCCACGGCCGAAGCCAAAATCGGCGACGTGCGCAAGGTTCTCGAGGCGACCGGCATTATAAAAGCCCAGGTCGGGGCCATCGTCAAAATCGGCGCCCGGGCCACCGGCACCATCAAGGAAATGAACGTCAAGGTCGGCGACGCGGTGCACAAAGGACAGCTCATCGCCGTCATCGATGACCGGGAACTGCGCGCCGGCCTCGACGAAGCCGAGGCCAAGCTCGCACGCGCCAGCGCCGAACTGGCCCAGGTCGAAGCCGTCTACCCCAAACGCATCGCCGAGGCCCAGGCCGAGCAACGCCTGTCCGAGGCCAAAAGCAATTACGCCGCCAGCAACCTCAAGCGCCAGGATGAGCTCTTCCGCAAGGAACTCATCGCTCGCGACGTGCTCGAGGCCGCCCGCCGCGACGCCCTGGTCGGCCAAAACGAGGTCCTGGCCAAACAGGCCTCGCAAGTCCGCCTGAGCACCGAATTCGTCAAGGAGCGCATCAAGGCCCAAAAGGCCATGGAAGAGGCCCAGGCCGTCATCGATTCCATCAAGACCAAGATTTCCTACACCCGCATCGTCAGCCCCATCGACGGCGTGGTGGCCTTCGTCACCTCCCAGGCCGGCGAAACCGTGGTGGCCGGCCTGCAGGTGGCCAACCTCATCACCGTGCTCGACCCCAAGCGCCTGGAAATGTGGATCTACGTGGACGAAACCGACGTCGGCCAGGTCACCCCCGGCCTGCCCGTGGAGTTTCGCGTCGACGCCTACCCGGCCACCACCTTCAAGGGCAGCGTGAACCAGATCTATCCCCAGCCGGAAATCCGCGACAACATCGTCTACTACCAGGCCCTGGTGCGCCTCGACCCCAAGGAATCCATCCGGCTGCGCCCGGAAATGACCACCCAGTGCCAGATCGTGGTCCAGCAGAAAAAGAACGTCTGCATCATCCCCAACGCCGCGCTCAAGTGGCTCGGCGACCGGCAGGTGGTCTTCGCGGTCGGTGACAACGGCGCAGTGCAGGAACTGCACCCCAAGCTCGGCCTCGAAGGCCTGAATGTGACCGAGGTGCTCGAAGGCATCGCGCCAGGGCAGAAGGTGGCCACCCGCATCGTGCTGCCGGGCCTGACCGCGCCGGCCATAAACGCCCCCAAACCCAACCGGCCGACCGCGCGATGACGCCCCCAGCCGCCCCGGGGGAACGCCCCGCGCTCATCGAGCTTGCCGACGTGACCCGGACCTACGTCATGGCCGGCATCGCCCACACCGTGCTCGACGGGGTGACGCTTGCCATCGCGGCCGGCGAGTTCGCCGCCATCATGGGGCCGTCGGGCTCGGGCAAATCCACCCTGCTCCACATCCTGGGCCTCCTCGACCGTCCCACCGCCGGCCACTACCTTTTTTCCGGCCGCGACACGGGCACCCTGGACGACGACGCGCTCTCCGAGCTGCGAAACCAGGCCATCGGCTTCGTCTTTCAAAGCTTCTACCTCATCCCCTACGCCACGGCCCTGGACAACGTACTGCTCCCCGGCCTCTACAGCCCGACGCCGGGACAGGTCCTGCGCCGCCGGGCCGAGGAACTGCTCGCCAAGGTGGGCCTGGCCGATCAGGCCGGGCACAAGCCCTCCCAGCTTTCCGGCGGCCAGCAGCAGCGCGTGGCCCTGGCCCGGGCGCTCATCAACGACCCGGACCTGATCCTGGCCGACGAGCCCACCGGCCAGCTCGATTCGGCCACCAGCGCCGAGATCATGGAACTTCTCGCCTCGATCAACCGCGACTCGGGCAAGACCGTCATCGTCGTCACCCACGACCAGTCAACGGCCGCCTATGCCGGCCGGCAGATCCACGTCCATGACGGCCGCGTGGCGTAGCGCCGGGCGTCTCGCCCGCACCCTGTGGCGCATCCAGCGCATGGCCGGCCTGGCCCTTTGGGCCCATAAGGCCAGGAGCCTTTTCGTGGTGGCCGCCGTGGCCCTGGGCGTGGCGGCGCTCACCGTCATCGTGGCCTCGGTGGACGGCGCACGGCGAAAAGCCCTCGAAATCGTGGATTTTTTCGGACCGGACGCGGTCATGGTCATCGGCGGGGACATCGAGAACAGACCCGTGGGTCAGCGCGTCTACACCCTGTCCTTTACCGACGCCCGAACCATCGCCCGCTCCCTGCCCGGGGCCTACGCCGTGCTGCCCATGCGCTCGGTGCGGGCCATCACCCTCAAGTACGGCAACAGGAACCACGAATCCCCGATCGTGGTCGGAGCCACGGAAAACTACGCCAAGACCTGGAACTGGCCCCTTGCCGAGGGCCGGGACCTCTCGGCCGACGACATCGCCCACGCGGCCAAGGTGGCGCTCATCGGCGACGAACCGGCCAAGGAGCTTTTCGGCGACGCCTCGCCCATCGGCCGCACCATCCAGGTCGGCAACCTGCCCGTGCAGATCGTCGGCCGGCTGGCCTACCGGGGGCTTACCGGCGGCGGCCACGACGTGACCATCGACGACCGCATCGTCATGCCCATCACCACGCTCACCCAGCGCTTCAACCTCAATCGCAAGTATTTCCGCGGGCTGCGGGTCAAATTCCACGACCCGGAGCATATCGACGCCTCCAAGGACAACCTGCGCGCCCTGCTGCGCCATCTGCACAAACTCGGCCCCACGGAAAACGACGATTTCACCATCATCTCGGCCAACGAAATCCTCAAATTCCTCACCGCTTTCACCGGCGGACTGGTGGCCTTTCTGGGGGTGACGGCGGCGGTTGCCATCATCGTCGGCGGCTTCGTGCTGGCCAATCTGATGTTTCTGAGCGTCGGCGAGCGCAAGGTGGAAATCGGCCTGCGCAAGGCCGTGGGCGCGACCAAGGCGGCGATCACGGCCCAGTTCTTGTCCGAAGCCCTCTACCTGACCCTGGCCGGATCGTTTTGCGGCATCGGGCTCGGGGTGGCGCTTGGCGAATCGCTGTCCCGGCTCGGGCTCCTGGAACTGCGCCTGTCGCCCAAGATTTTTTTCCTGTCGCTGCTGGCGGCGTTTCTGATCGCCCTTGTCTTCGGCCTGAGCCCGGCGCGAAAGGCGGCCGGCCTGGACCCCATCGAGGCCCTGCGCGGCGGCGGGGACTGAGGCCCTGACGAAATCGCCGAAAAAGCCGTTCCCGCCCGCTTGCCCCCCCTTTCGCCGTCAACCTTTTCCTTATATTGTAAAGGGACCACCCGACCGGGCCCCCCTATGAGCAAACTGCACCTCAACTTCAAGGACCGCATCGGCATCGTGGCCGACATCTCCTCGGTCATCGCCGGGCACAGCCTCAACATCGTGGCCATGGAAGTGGTCCAGCAAGACGGTTTCGCCCACATCTACCTGGAGATCGCCCCCCGCGACGGCGGCTGCCCCCGCGAGGACATCCTGGCCATGCTGGCCGACTTCACCGACCTCGTGGAGATCACCTTCATCGACGCCCTACCCCACGAAAAGCAGGCCCAGCTCCTGCTCACGGTGCTCGACAACGTGGACGAGTCCATCGTGGCCGTGGATGATGCCGGGCACGTCACGCTCCTTAACAGCGTGGCCCGCCGGTATTTCCACTGCACTGACGCGGACGCCGTGGGCCGGCACGTGCGCAACCTCCACCTGCCCGACGCCACCATCCTGCGGTGCTTAAACGGCGAGCGCTACAACAACATCAAGAAAAGCATCCTGCGCGGTCGCAACCGCCTGCAATATTTCGCGACCGGCCGCCCCATCACCGACGCTTCCGGCGCGATCATGGGCGCGGTGGAAATCGCCCGGGACGCCCAGGAACTGCGCAACCTGGCCAAGTCCATCTACGAGCCCGACCAGGTCGGGTTTGGCGACATCATCGGCACGAGCGCCGCCCTGCGCCAGGTCGTGGCCGTGGCGGAAAAAATCGCGCCAACGGACGCGGTCATCACCATCCGGGGCGAATCCGGCACGGGCAAGGACCTGCTGGCCCAGGCCATCCATACCGGCAGCGGCTGCACGGGCCAGTTCGTGGCCATCAACTGCGCGGCCGTGCCCGAGGCGCTGCTCGAAAGCGAACTCTTCGGCTACGTCGGCGGCGCGTTTTCCGGGGCCAAAAAGGAAGGCCGGCCGGGACTCTTCGAGGTGGCCCTGGACGGCACCGTCTTTCTCGACGAGATTGCCGAGATGCCCCTTGGCGCCCAGGCCAAGATCCTGCGCCTGATCCAGAACCAGCGCCTGCGCCGCCTCGGCGACGAGCGGGAAATCACGGTCAACGCGCGGCTCATCACGGCCACCAACCGCAACCTGGAACAGCTCGTGGAAAAACGGCAGTTCCGCGAGGATCTCTATTATAGGATAAACGTGCTGCCCCTGCACATCCCGCCGCTGCGGGAGCGCCCCGAGGACATCCTGGTGCTGGCCGAGCACTTCCTGTTCCAGATCCTGACCAATCTCGGCAAGGACATGATGACCTTCGACGCGGCGGCCCGGGACAAGCTCATGGCCCATCACTGGCCGGGCAATGTGCGGGAACTCAAAAACGTGGTGAAGCGCGCCGCGATCCTGTGCGACCAGGACGTCATCGGCGTGCAGTACGTGCTGCTGGCCCACGAGTTGTCGAGCGGCTCCCTGTCCGGCCCCCGGCGGGCGACGCCGGCCCGGAGTAATGCCCAGCCGCTTCGGGCCGCCGTCGACGAGTACGAGCGCACCCTCGTTGCCCGCGCTCTGAAAGGCGACAAGAGCCTGCGCCAGGCGGCCCGGGACCTCGGCATCTCCCACACCACCCTGCTCAACAAGCTGCGCAAGCATGGGTTGGCAACATAACGAAACACTGGAACGTTTTCGTTCCATTTCATTTCTTTCAATTTTTCCTTATTGTTATATCTCCATTGATGGCGGAATGGCACGATTGCGTGCCATATTTCCGTGATCGTTCCGTTTTTCTCCCGCCGCACTGCCCCCAAAAATGTCATCAACCGCGCGACGCCGCCCGCCCCCCTGAGTGTGGAGCGATTTAATCGCTTTGAATTATTTACCATTTTTATATTACAAAAGAAAAACAGCAAAAAGATCGCCCCGTTCGAGGCACGCTCGACAAAATTCCAAAAATGGCAAGAAAGTTGCTTTGGTTAAGAATAGTCGCCACCCCGTGCGACGGCAACCCGCAACCTCAATCCGGAGAATGGAACAATGATCGTCGGCATCCTCAAAGAAATCAAATCCGAAGAGAATCGCGTCTGCATGACCCCGCCCGGCGTGGAGGTCATGTGCCAGCATGGTCACACCGTCCTGGTCGAGAAAAACGCCGGAGCGGGGAGCGGGTTCGAGGACGCCGCCTATGCCGCCGCCGGGGCCGAGATCGTGGCCACTCCCAAGGAGATTTACGACCGCGCCGAAATGGTCATGCACGTCAAGGAGCCCATGCCCGCCGAGTACGACCTGATCCGCGAGGGACAGATCGTTTTCACTTACCTGCACCTCGCCGCCGACGAGAAGCAGACCCATGCGCTGCTCAAGAGCAAGTGCGTGGGCATCGCCTACGAGACCATGCAGAAGGCCGACGGCTCGCTGCCGCTGCTCACCCCCATGAGTGAGGTCGCCGGCCGCATGGCCGTGCAGCAGGGCGCCAAGTACCTGGAGATGGAGCATGGCGGCCTGGGCGTGCTGCTGGGCGGCGTCACCGGCGTCGATCCGGCCACGGTGGTGGTCATCGGCGGCGGCGAAGTCGGCGCCAACGCGGCCAAGATGGCCTGCGGCCTGGGCGCCAAGGTCTACATCCTGGACCTCGACCTGGACCGCCTGCGCTACTTAAGCGACATCATGCCGAAGAACTGCTTCCCGCTGATGTCCAGCCCCGCCACCCTGCGCGAGCTCGTCGCCCAGGCCGACGTGGTCATCGGCGCGGTGCTCATTCCCGGCGCCAAGGCCCCCAAGCTCGTCACCCGCGACATGCTGGGGACCATGAAGAAGGGCTCCGTGCTCGTCGACGTGGCCATCGACCAGGGCGGCTGCTTCGAGACCTCCAAACCCACCACCCACGGGAACCCCATCTACGTCGTGGACGGCGTGATCCACTACTGCGTGGCCAACATGCCCGGCGCGGTGGCCAAGACCTCCACCATGGCGCTGACCAACGCCACCCTCCCCTACGCCCTGGAGATCGCCTCCAAGGGTTGGAAACAGGCCATGAAAGACCGCCTGGAGATCAAGAACGGGGCCAACGTGGTGGGCGGCAAGATCACCTTCAAGGGCGTTTCCGACGCCTTTGCCCTACCCTACACCCCGGTGGAAAGCCTGCTGTAGGACCCACGCGCGAAAGCGTCGCCGCGCTTTCGAACCACAACGGGATATCCGCGCGCGCCTCACCAACGGATGCGGTCGCCGTCCGCACTCGGGAACACCCCGATGCGCCGGCGGCCGTCTCCGGGCGCGCCCGCAACACGGAGAAACGCCCCAGGCCTGGGGCCTTCCCGCATAAGGCCGCTTCGACGAGGCCTTCTTTGGACGCACGACGCCCGCCGGGTCAATTCGGGCGTGGACGCGTCACGTCCCTGCACGTCCCATTTCGGCATTTACATCCAAAAGCCCTGAGGGACTGCACGGGACCGGCTGGGGACCATGAACCACAACGCCAAACCGACTGCAAGACGCAGCCCAAGGAGAGGATACAGCGGCAGTTTCTCGCTCCATGCGAACTCCACTTCAGGCATGTAACATGAAAAGCCCGAAAGGAAATGCGATGGACAACCTGTGGAGAAAAAAAAGTATTCTTGATCTTCAGGCAGAGGCCAAGGCCAATACCGGCTTCAAAAAGTCTCTCGGCCCCGTCAACCTGACCGCCATCGGCATCGGCGCGGTCATCGGAGCCGGCATCTTCGTCCTCACCGGCAAGGCCGCCGCGGATTACGCCGGACCGGGCGTGGTGCTGTCGTTCATGCTCGCCGCCGTGGCCTGCGGGTTCGCGGGCCTGTGCTACGCGGAATTCGCCTCCATGATCCCCATCGCCGGCAGCGCCTACACCTACGCCTACGCGACGCTTGGCGAATTGCTGGCCTGGTTCATCGGCTGGGACCTCATTCTCGAATATTCCGTCTGCGCCGCCACGGTCGCCGTGGGCTGGTCGGGCTACATGGTCAGTTTCCTCAAAAGCCTGGGCATCCATCTGCCGCCCCAGTTCATGGACGCGCCAGGCACGCAGCTCGTCTACCTCTCCGGCGCCGTTTTCGAAAAGCTGCATCTGCCCACGCCCGAGGGCTGGTACCAGATCGCCGCCTACGCCAAGGATCTCCGGGTGGCGGGCATCGACCTGACCACCCTGCCCCACGCGACCACCCTGTTCAACCTGCCGGCCTGCCTGATCGTGCTCGCGCTGACGGCGGTCCTGATCCGGGGCATCAAGGAATCGGCCACGGTCAATGCCGTGATCGTGGCGCTCAAGATCCTCATCGTCCTGCTCGTCATCGTGGTCGGGGCGTTCTACGTCAATCCGGCCAACTGGGTGCCGTTCGTTCCGGCCAATACCGGGGACTTCGGCCACTTCGGGCTTTCGGGCATCGTGCGCGCGGCGGGCGTGGTCTTCTTCGCCTATATCGGCTTCGACGCCGTCTCCACCACCGCCCAGGAAGCCAAGAATCCGCAGCGGGACATGCCCATCGGCATCCTCGGCTCCCTGGTCATCTGCACGATCCTTTACATCCTCGTGGCCCTGGTCCTGACGGGCGTGGCCTCCTACACCAAGCTCAACGTGTCCGATCCCATCGCCGTGGCCATCGACATCATCGGCATGCCCTGGCTGTCCATCCTGGTCAAACTCGGCGCCCTGGCCGGGCTTACGTCCGTGATCCTGGTTTTCCTGCTCGGCCAGCCCAGGGTCTTTTTCAGCATGTCCAAGGACGGCCTGCTGCCGCCCGCCTTTGCCAAAATACACCCCAAGTACGGGACGCCGGTCATGACCACCCTGGTCACGGGACTGGTCGTGGCCCTGGCGGCGGGCTTCTTCTCCATCGGCATCCTTGGCGAACTGGTCTCCATCGGGACCCTGTTCGCCTTCGCCATCGTGTGCGCCGGCGTGATGGTGTTGCGCTACCGGCAACCGGACCTGCCCCGCCCGTTCAAAACGCCGCTCATGCCGCTGACGCCCATTCTGGGCTGCCTCAGTTGCCTGTACCTGGCCGGAGGGCTTCCGGTCGAAACCTGGATCCGGCTCGTGGTCTGGATGGCCATCGGCATGCTCGTCTATTTCATGTATGGAATGAAGCACAGCAAACTGCGCGACCCCGAAGCGGCGGGGGCCATCGTCATCGAAAAAGCCTAGGGCCGCGCCATGGGGCAGGACACAAGGCGCCACGTCCCGGCAAACGGCCAGCGGACGCCGCCCTCCCCGCCTCGACGGATACGGGCAGAACCAAACGCAAGGGGGAACGCAAGCCGGGCTTGCGTTCCCCCTTGCCGCTTCCATGTCGCGGCCCGCGCCGACAGGCGCTTTCATACGGCGCGCACGGCCACGCCCCCGAAGACGCGACGCCCCCTCCCGGAGGGGACCGCCGGCCGGCCGCCTGGGCGACCGGCCGCGTCATGCGTCATGCGTCATGAAAACGGGTTACGAGGTGGATGAGGTGCCCCGGTAGTGCGGAGACTTTTCGATCAGGTCGGTCAAAAGCAACACCATGGACAGGTCGCGCTTGTTTTGCGGCGTGACGGCCGAAAGCACGTAGTCCTTGAGCGAAGCGCCGGTGCCCGGCAACGCCTTGTCGTCCCCCTGATTGGTGTTGTGCACGGCTTCCAGGAACGAAAGCAGCAGATACGGCCAGACGTCGTCATAATACAGGTGATAGTCGAGTATCTCCTTGATCTTGAGGATCGCATACATGATGTTGTCGGATTCCCTGTAATCCCTGGTCCACAAGTCCCGATCGCTCAGCTGGGGCCGCCCGTGCGACAAATTCGTCGCCATGCCTCGTACCGGCTCCCGTGCCCGGCGATGGTCGTCGATATACACGATTTGGGCCATGTGCCTCCCTCCCTGGCGGCTTTGCGGTCCGGCTTCCCGCCGGATGCTCGAATCTTACCCCCTTTTCGGCCGCTTTCCGGATTCCTTTAGCATCGCGAGAATAGTTTATTACAATAGTATCATATGGGAACCATTGGAACTAACGATTTCACCCGACGCGTCTGACCGCGTAAAGAGGGAGAATCAAAATCCGTCCCTTGGAGGAAGCCATGACCGATGCGGCCCATATGGCCTTGTGGGAAAGTCTCGACCTCGACATCCCGGCCCACGACGCCTTGCTGGCGGTGCTGGGCAAGTTTTACGGCGACATCTACCTGTCCCAGCAGGGACGACTCAAGGGCGCGGAGTACCTCGATTTCGTGCTGTCCGAAGTGCACGGGCTGCGCATCAAGGAGATCCAGGACACCAAGGCGACCGGGAAAAAAGTGGTGGGGACCTTCTGCGTGTTCGTGCCCGAGGAGCTCACCCTGGCCGCCGACGCCATCCAGGTGGGGCTGTGCGCCGGGGCCAAGGCCGGCACCGAAAAGGCCGAAACCCTGGTGCCCCGCAATACCTGCGACCTCATCAAGTCCTTTGTCGGCTTTAAGCTGGCCAGGCTGTGCCCCTATACCGAGTCCTGCGACCTGATCGTCGGGGAGACCACCTGCGACGGCAAGAAAAAGGCCTACGAGGCTTTTGGCGAACACGTCCCCATGCACGTGATGGAAGTGCCGCAGTGCAAGGGCCCCTGCGACCGCGACCTCTTTCGGGCCGAGCTAACGCGCTACAAGGACGCGCTGGAGAAACTGACCGGCAACACCATCACCGCCGCCTCCCTGGCCGCGGCCACCAAGGTCGTCAACGCCAAGCGCCAGGCCCTCCAACGCCTGGCCAGGCTGCGCAGCGCCGATCCGGCCCCCATCTCCGGGCGCGATGCCCTACTCGTCAACCAGATCAGCTTCTATGACGACCCGGTGCGCTTCACCGCCAAAATTAACGAGCTGTGCGACGAGATGGAAGCCCGCATCAAGGCCGGCCAGGGCGTGGCGCCGTCCGGCACGCCAAGGCTCCTTCTGGCCGGCTGTCCCATGGCCGTGCCCAACTGGAAGCTGCCCTACCTGATCGAAAGCTCGGGCGCGGTGATCGTTGGCGAGGAGTCCTGCATCGGCGAACGCAACACCCGGGATTTCACCGACGAAACGCCGACGGACCTGGACGGCATGCTCGACGCCCTCACCGATCGCTACATGAAAATCGACTGCGCCTGCTTCACGCCCAACACCGAACGCCTGGACCACATCGCGGCCCTGGCCAAGGAACTCAAGGCTGACGGCGTGATCCACTACGGGCTTTTATTCTGCCAGCCCTACGCCCACGAGGCGCTGAAGGTCGGCAAGGCCATGGCCGCAGCCGGACTGCCCTACCTGGCCATCGAGACGGATTACGGCATGGTGGACGCGGGCCAGCTCAAGACCCGGGTCGAGGCCTTTGTGGAGACGCTTTCGTGAACACGTACGCGGGCCTGGACATCGGCTCGCGCAGTATCGAACTGGTGGTGCGCGGCGGCGGGGAGACGGTGGCGTCCCGCCGCCTGGCCACCACCTACGACCCGGCCGCCCGGCTGCGGGAACTGTTTCCGGACGGCGCGCCGGACCGGCTTGCCGTCACCGGCTACGGCCGGGAACTGGCCCGGGAGCTTTTCCCCAAGGCCCTGACCATCACCGAGATCAAGGCCCACGCCCTGGGCGCGGCCCACCTGTTCCCGCAGGCCCGCACACTCCTGGACATCGGCGGCCAGGACACCAAGGCCGTGGCGCTGCTGCCCGGGGGCAAGGTCGGCCGGTTCGAGATGAACGACCGCTGCGCCGCCGGCACGGGCAAATTCCTGGAGCTGACGGCCACGGTCTTCGGCGTTCCGGTGGAGGACTTCGGCCGGCTGGCCCTGACCGGCAACCCGGAGGCTCCGGTCATCGGCTCCATGTGCACGGTCTTCGCCGAGACCGAAGCCACCACGCTCATGGCCCGGGGCACGCCCCCGGCCGACATCGCCCTGGGCCTGCACCGGGCCATCGTCGCGCGCACCACGGCCATGCTGGCCCGGGTGGGACTCGAGCTCCCCCTGGTCTTTGTCGGCGGCGTGGCCCGCAATCCCTGCGTGGCCCGGCTCCTCGCCGAAACCCTCGACGCCGCGCCGCTGATCCCCGACGCGCCGGACATGACCGGAGCCCTCGGCGCGGCCCTGTGGCTCGAGGCCCGGTGTCCCTAGGCGCCGCCCCGTGGGGCCGTGCATTTTTTCCCAAGCCCGCAACCAGCCGCGCAAGCCCTTCCCGCCTGTGTCATCACTAAAGTGTCGCATGCCCCCTTTTGTTGACAGTATTTTATATAATAAAAACAGTAATATATATTTTTCCAGCAACATTAACTATCACGAAAATAAATAATTACATACCGGCAATTAACTTCTTGTCATCTTCCATCCCCGAGCGTAGAAGAGGGCTACTTCAGGCTCCGGATTAGCCACCGGAGCAATGGAGTGAGCGCGTTGCTTCGTATCCAACGAAAGCCGCATGTTGTGGAGGAAGGAAGAATGAGAAAGCTTACGAGCTTGGCCCTGGCGGCCGTCATGGTCCTCGGCGCTATCGCCGCTGCCCATGCCGCCACCGAGGTCAAAATGACCGGTGATGCGCGTATCTACGGGAACTTTTTCCAAAACCGTAACTATACCGGTTGGAACAAGACCGGCACCAAGACCTCGGATACCTTCGAGATCTGGGAGCGCTTCCGTCTGCGCTCCGACTTCATCGCCAACGAGGCCGTGAAGTTTCGTCTGGGCATCAAGGTGGAAGACGTCTGGGGCCATGGCACCTTCACGGCCGCCAACCCGTCCACTGCCGTCCAGGTCTATCAGGCCTATCTGCAGTTCAAGTGGCCCGGTTGTGCCGTTGAAGTCACCGCCGGCCTCCAGGACGTGAGCCTGCCGCAGAGCGGTATGTTCTACAACAGCCCGGTCTGGAGCGACAACATGGCCGCTCTGGTCATCAAGGCTCCTCTGATCGAGAACACCCTGTCGGTCATGGCCGGTTTCGGTCGCCTGATCGACACCAACCGCACCTACGACACCACGACCACCCAGAAGGCTGACGAACTCGACGCCTACTTCCTGGCCCTGCCCATCACCGTGGACGGCTTCAAGGCCACCCCGTGGGGCATGGTCGCCGTGGCCGGCCGCAACGCCGACTACTCCTGGAAGGACACCACGGACACCGTGGATTCGGGCAACAGCTTCGCCAACACCCTGGTGTCCGCCGCCAGTGCCCAGCACATGGCCAACCCCGGCACCATGGGCTATTGGAAGAACGACCAGAACCCCTACTTCTGGGTCGGCGGCGCGTTTGAAGTCTCCGCCCTGGATCCGGTCAAGTTCTACGGCGACGTGATCTACGGTTCCGGCGCCATGAACGACCACAAGGCCGCCAAGCGCGAAGGCTGGATGATCGACGCCGGTGTCGAATACACCGGTCTCGACGTGGTCACCCCGCAGGTGTTCGCCTTCTGGTCCACCGGTGAAGACAAGTCCACCCGCAACGGTTCCGAGCGTATGCCCTACATGCGTTCCAAGTGGGGCCCGGGCAAGAGCTTCCTGTTCGACGACGGCCAGGACTTCGGCAAGGGTTCCAACATGTACACCGACCCCGTGGGCAACTACGGCATCGGCGCATCGCTTAACAACGTGTCCTTCATCGAGAAGCTGACCCACCGCCTGACCTTCGTGTACGTGCACGGCAACAACTCGCCGCGCGCCATCCGCGAGTCCCGCTACTTCTACAACAGCTCGTACTTCACCATGGGTCACGACCTGACCACCAATGAGTACTTGATGGGTCTCAACTTCGACACGAAGTACATGATCTACGAGAACTTGGCCGCTGTCATGGAGACCGGTTGGGCTCACGGCCACTTCCAGCAGAGCGTCTGGGGGCACCGTATGGTCAGCCAGTCCGAGGATAACGGAAACAACGCCTGGAAGGTCGCTTTCGGCCTGACCTACAAGTTCTAAAGCGGCTGTCGGATACGGCACACGCGCAAGGGGGGCCTTCGGGCCCCCCTTTTTTGTTGTCCGCCAAAAGTTCCTCCCGGTTTTTCGGGAGCAGGCGAGGGAACATCTGTTACTCTTTTGCAATTGATTACGATTGGGCAATACAATACCGCGATGACCTCCCTGTTGCAGACAGAGCGCCTCTTGTTGCACCACCTCCCGCCGATGCTTTTATTTTTGTAACTTGTTTTCCCAGTTTGCCAGCGTAGACGGAGATCAACGCAATCCCGCCCTCGCCAGCGTGGGATTGTGGCGCGTGGCTGCGTATCCTTCGTGGAACGCTTCAATTGTATTGGAGGAAGGAAAATGAAGAGAATCGCCTCAGTTGCCCTCGTGGCCGCCATGGTCTTCGGCACATTCGCCGCCGCCCATGCCGCCACCGAGGTCAAAATGACCGGTGATGCGCGTGTCTATGGAAACTTCTTTGAAAACCGCAACTATACCGGTTGGAACAAGACCGGCACCAAGACCTCGGATTCCTTCGAGATCTGGGAGCGCTTCCGCCTGCGGTCCGACTTCATCGCCAACGAGGCCGTGAAGTTTCGCCTGGGCATCAAGGTGGAAGACGTCTGGGGCCACGGCACCTTTACCGCCGCCAACCCGGACACCGCCGTCCAGGTCGACCTGGCCTACCTGCAGTTCATGCTGCCCGGTTGTGACGGCGTGCAGGTGACGGCCGGCCTCCAGGACGTGAACCTGCCCCAGAGCGGCCTGTTCTACGGCAGCCCGGTCTGGAACGACAAGATGGCGGCCCTGGTCGTCACCGCCCCCATCGTCGACAAGACCCTGTCGGTCATGGCCGGTTTCGGTCGTCTGATCGACACCAACCGCACCTACGACACCACGACCACCCAGAAGGCTGACGAACTCGACGCCTACTTCCTGGCTCTGCCCGTCACCGTGGACGGCTTCAAGGCCACCCCGTGGGGCATGGTCGCCGTGGCCGGCCGCAACGCCGACTACTCCTGGAAGGACACCACGGACGTCTCGGAATCCGGCAACAACTTCGCCAACACCCTGGTGTCCGCCGCCAGCTCTTCCAACATGACCAAGCCCGGGACCGTGGGCTATTGGAAGAACGACCAGAATCCCTATTTCTGGGTCGGTGGCGCGTTTGAGGTTTCCGCTCTGGATCCGGTCAAGTTCTATGCCGACGTGATCTACGGCGCCGGCGCCATGAACGACCACAAGGCCGCTCAGCGCCAGGGCTGGATGGTCGATGCCGGCGTTGAATACACCGGCCTCGACGTGGTCACCCCGCAGGTGTTCGGCTTCTGGTCCACCGGCGAGGACAAGTCCACCATGAACGGCTCCGAGCGTATGCCTTACATGCGTTCCCAGTGGGGCCCGGGCAACAGCTTCCTGTTCGACAGCAGCCAGGAACTCGGCAAGGGTTCCAACATGTACACCGATCCCGTGGGCAACTACGGCATCGGCGCATCGCTCAACAACATCTCGTTCATCGACAAGTTGACCAACCGTTTGACCTTCGTGTACGTGCGCGGCAACAACTCGCCGCGCGCCATCCGCAACGCGCAGCTCTACCTCAACAACTCGTATTTCACCATGGGTCACGACCTGACCTACAACGAGTCCGTGATGGGGCTGAACTTCGACACGAAGTACATGATCTACGAGAACCTGGCCGCCGTCATGGAGACCGGCTGGGCTCACGGTCAGTTCCAGGAAAGCGTCTGGGGCCATCGCCTGGTCAGCCAGTCCGAAGCCAACGGCAACAACGCCTGGAAGGTCGCTTTCGGCCTGACCTACAAGTTCTAGAAGCGACTGTCGGATACGGCACGCGCGGGAGGGGGCCTTCGGGCCCCCTTTTTTATGGGCAACAGCCCGCGCTCCGGTTGACGCCGCCCGGGAGGCGCTGCACACTGTCGTAAAATTCGTGTCCGCTCGGACGCGCAAGGAGCCCCCATGGCCAAACAGATCGTCGTCCCCGAAGGCGCGCCCGCGCCCATCGGCCCCTATTCGCCCGCGGTGTGGGCCGGGGACCTGCTCTTCGTCTCCGGGCAGACCCCCATCGACCCGGCGACCGGCGACATCGTGGCCGGGACCGTGGCCGATCAGGCCCGCCAGTCCATCGCCAACGTGCGGGCCATCCTCGAAGCCGCGGGCCTCGGCCTGGACAACGTGGTGAAAGCCACCCTGTTCATCAAGAACATGGACGATTTCGCGGCCATAAACGAGGCCTACGCCGGGCTCTTCGCCAAGCCCTACCCGGCCCGCTCCTGCGTCGAGGTGGCGCGGCTGCCCAGGGACGTGCTGGTGGAGATCGAAGTGGTGGCCAGCCGGTCGTGACGCCCGGCGAGTCCGCGCCGCTGCCGCCGGCCTTGACTTTCCCGCCCTTGCCGGGAAATGATATCCGGTTTGGTATAACATGGGAGCGCGCATGATCGATGGGAAAGATTCCGGAGGGGATTCCGGAGGTAAAAGGTTCCGGGCTGCCCGGATTTTTTCCGTGCCTGATGACGTCAAGTTCCTGGACACCCTGGAACTGACACGGTTGTCCGAGGCGTTTTCCGCCTGGACCGAACGGTCCGGACGGCCCGACGTGGCCGTCTCCCGCAACCGGGTGCGCCTGATCTACCTCATGCTGCGCCACACCGGGGCGCGCCTCGGCGAGGTCCTGGCCCTGGACGACCGCACCGACGTCAACCTCGACACCCTGTCGGTCAATTTCAGCGGCGGCAACGGCGGCGAGGGCCGCGAGGTCCAGATTCCGGCCGAGCTCGGCGACGCGCTGGCCGCCGTGTTCGACGATCCGGCCTACGCCTCGCTCCGGGGCAACCTCTTTCACCTGGACCAGGGCCATGTGCGGCGCAAATTTTACGAGCGGGCCGAGGAATGCGGCTTCACCAAGGAACTGGTCAACCCGAGCACCATCCGCCGGTCCCGGGCCGTGGAGCTTTTGCGCGACGACGTGCCGCTGCCGGTGGTGCAGCGCATTCTGGGCCATTCCACGGCCGACCTGACCGCCGCCTTCCTGCATCTGCCCGAAGACCAACGCCGCAAGGTCGAGCGGCAGGTGCTCACCCGCGAAACCCGCCGCACCAGCGCCCGAAACGCCTTTTTCGGCCGGGTGGCCCAGGTGCAAAAGGGCGACATCCAGTCCCGGGTGGTGGTCGAGAGCCTGGGCGGCCATGCCGTGTCCTCGGTGATCACCAACGAAAGCGTCAAGAACCTCGGCGTGACCGAAGGCTCGTTCGTCACGGCCGAGATCAAGGCCCCCTGGGTGGTGCTCGAAACCTGCGACGAGATGCCGCGGGCCACGGCCACCAACCGCTTTCTCGGCGAGGTGGAGCTGGTGCGCCTGGGCGAGCTTACGGCCGAGGTCATCGTGACCCTGTCCGACGGCACGCGGCTTTGCGCCCTGGTCACCACCAAAAGCGTGCGCGAACTCGATCTGACCGAGGGACAAAAGGTCTGGGCCATGTTCAATGCCTTCGCCGTGGTGCTCCACGTCGATTGAGCCCCGCCGCCACGAGGACCACGACCAAAGGAAGGGAGCGGACGATCATGAAGAAATTCATCGTTTGCCTGGACGGCTCCGAGCTGTCCCAACGCGCCCTGGAACGGGCGCTCGACGCGGCCCGTTGCGAGGCTGCCGAAATCCTGGCGGTCACGGCCGTGGAAGCCCTGTCCTTTTTCGATTGCAAGGCCGAGGACTGCGACAAGACCTTCAGCCACATCATGCGCGAGCCCAAGAAGATTCTGGCCGACGCCGAGGAGATCGCCCGGGAGCGGGGCATGACCATCCGCACCCTGGCCGAGCCCGGACGCCCGGCCGAAACCGTGGCCCGCATCGCCCGCGAGGAAAAGGCCGACGAGATCTACCTCGGCAGCCGGGGCAAGGATGACGTGGAAAAGCTTCTGCTCGGCAGCGTGTCCACCAGGCTTGTCCAGATCGCGCCCTGCACCGTCATCGTGGTGCGCTGAGGCGTCAGTCCCCGTCCCGAAGCCCCCGACAGCCGCGCAGGCGGCACATGAGCGCCTCGGACAGCCAGATGCCGACGAAAACGCCGAAGGCGTTGGCCGTGGCGTCGCCCAGGCTGGCCGAACGGCCCGGCACGAACGATTGCCCCCACTCCAAAACCCCCCCCAGGCCGATCATGGCGTAGGCCGCCGCCCGGGCGCGCCCGCCGTGGACAAAGGCCCACAGCGGCAGGCCCCCCAGCCAAGCATAGGTCGCGGCGTGGTAGAGCTTGTCGGCGTTCCAGAAATCGATCGGCAACTCCAGGCGCGGCAGAAGCGACACGTAGATCGTGGCCGCCACGGAAACGAGCCACACGGCCAGGATTGCCCGGCGGAAAAGCGGTGTTTCGATCATGCGGGTTCCTACCGGGGGAAAACCTTTCTTGCAGAAAGGTTCTTCCCCCGGGCCCCCTTTCCAAAGACTCTTTATGACACCCTGATGCTCTCACAAGAATTTCAAAGCGATACCATCCAGAGAGGGAAAGACGGAACAGGTGAGGCCCCTTTTTGAGGGCCTGCCCGTGCATAGTCTTTCCATTAGCCCCGCCCACGCCAAAACGCCAGTCCCCCTGTTTCTGGAAATTGCCGGGCGAATTATTCGCCCTGGTCGTTTTCCGGAAAATAGGCCCTGACGCGACGTTCCTGGCCCTTCGCGATCCGGAAGCAGCCCGTTCTCCCGCATCCGGGATATTTTTTCGCCCACAGAATCGATCGAGGGATTGTTTTGCGCCCATTCGCAGCGCCAAGGACTCGGTTTATTAATACAACATATTAATATAATATACTTTATTTTTCAGGCACGCTTCCTGCTTTACTTTCGGGCGAGGTTTCGCCATGTCGGATGCTTCATCAACCAGCAGCACGCCCCGTCGCTGCCCCCGCGTCTGCCTGGCCTGCCACGGGCAGCGCCTGGCCACGCTCCTGGAAACGGCTTCCACCATGCGTCTGTTTCGCTTCGAGGCGAAAGGCATCGTGGAGGAAGCCGTCTGGTCCATGCCGGACGAGGGATTGCCCGGACTGGCCCTACTTTTGGCCAGGGCGGGCGTGGCCTTGCTCGTGTGTGGCGGGGCGACGTGCTGCTGCCTCAGACATTTTTCCCGGCGCGGCATCGCCGTGGCCCCCTGGATCGCGGGCGAGGTGCCCGTGGTCCTCGATGCCCTGCGTCAAAACCGTCTGGAAACCCTGCTCGCACCGGGCGCTCGCCAGGCCCTGGAGGCGTCGCGGCGCGGGGGAACCAAAATACAACGTCTGGAGAGCGAATCATCATGAACGAACAAGGTTTGCACGACTTGAACGAGGAAATCAAAAAGAAACCGCCCACCGGCTTCGACAAGGTCAAGGCCGTGGTGGTGGTGCTCTCTGGCAAGGGCGGCGTGGGCAAATCCACGGTGTCGGCCAATCTGGCCGCCGGGCTGGCCATGGAAGGCAAGCGCACGGGGCTCCTCGACGTGGACGTCCACGGCCCGAGCATCCCCCGCCTGCTCAAACTCACCGGCAACCGCCCCGGCATGCAGGAAAACCGCCTGCTCCCCGTGGAGTGGCACTGGAACCTGGGCGTCATGTCCATCGGCTTCCTGCTCCCCGGCAAGGACGACGCCGTCATCTGGCGCGGTCCGGCCAAGGCCGGCGTGATCCAGCAGCTTTCGGAACAGGTGGAATGGGGCGAGCGCGACGTGCTCGTGGTCGACTGCCCCCCCGGCACCGGCGACGAACCTCTGTCCGTGCTCCAGATTTTCGGGGAAAAGGCCCTGGCGCTCATCGTCACCTCGCCCCAGGACGTGGCCGTGGACGACGTGCGCCGCTCCATCACCTTCTGCCACCAGATGAGCACCCCCATCATCGGCATTGTGGAGAACCTAAGCGGCTTCGTCTGCCCGTCCTGCGGCGCGGTCCACGACATCTTCAGCGCCGGCGGCGGCGAAAAGCTGGCCTCCGAATCCGGCGTGCCGTTCTTGGGCCGTATCCCCATCGACCCGGAAGTGACCCGCTCCGGCGACGACGGCGACGTCTTCCTGGCCGTGGCCGGCAAGAGCCCGTCGGCCGTGGCCTTCAAAAAGGTCATCGCCAAGGTCGTCGAGGCCCTGGACAATCCGCCGGCGCGCCCGGCCCCCAAGGAATAACGTCATGACCACGGAACGCGATCCGAACGACCCGCTGTCCATGGTCCTTGACGTGTTCGAGGAGGAGCAGCAGGCCGCGCTTGTCGAACGCTTCGGCGAAAAAGGCTTCCGGATCTGGCACGACGCCCCCAACCGGGAGCGCCTGATCGAGCCCACCGCCGTCGGCCGGGTCAAGGGCTCCTGCGGCGACACCATCGTCATTGCCCTGGGTATCGAGGGCGAAATCATCGTGGCCACGGATTTCGACACCGACGGCTGCGCCTCGAGCCAGATCGCCGCGTCAACGGCCGCCGGGCTCGCCAAGGGGCTCTCCCTCGACGAAGCCGTGGACATCGACGAGGCGGCCATTGTCGCCGCGGTCGGCCGATTTCCCGAAGACGACCGCCACTGCGCCTACCTGGCCGCCGCCGCCGTGCGCGAGGCCGTGCACCACTGGATGATCCAGGGCGGGATGCTGGCCGAGGCATTGCGAAAGGCAGCCTCCGGCGGCCAGGGGGAAACGTTTTAACAAAGGTTCCCCCTGGACCGGCCCCCTTCAAAAACGTTTGGAGGGGGCCGGAGCGACGCCAAACCCGGAGAAAGGAGCTTGTCATGAGTGAGATCATCGCAGTCAGCAGCGAAGGCCCGAACATGGACGACGCCGTGGATGCGCGCTTCGGCCGCGCGGCCGGCTTCGTGCTGGTCGGCCCGGACGGCCAGGGCACATGGCTGGACAACGGCGCGTCCCAGACCATGGCCCACGGCGCGGGCATCGAAACGGCGCGGCGCATCGCCGAGGCCGGGGCCAAGGTGCTCCTGACGGGCGTTGTCGGCCCCAAGGCGGCCAGTACGCTCAAGGCCGTCGGCGTGCGCGTGGTCGAGGGCATGGAAGGCCTGACCGTGGGCCAGGCCGTGGAAAAATACCGCGCCGGAGCGGGGGCCTAGGCACCATGCGCGTGAGCATCGCCAGCGGCAAGGGCGGCACCGGCAAGACCACCGTGTCCGCCGCCCTGGCCTCGATCTGGACCGAGGCGGTGGGGACTCCGGTCGTGGCCGTGGACTGCGACGTGGAGGAACCCAATCTCCACCTGTTTCTGCGCCCGCTTATCACCGACACCCATATCGCCAACATCGAAATCCCGGTCATCGACGTGGAACGGTGCACGCGCTGCGGATCGTGCCGGGAAATCTGCCAGTTCGCGGCCATCACCATCCTTGGCGACACGCCCATGGTCTTTGACGAGATGTGCCATGGCTGCGGCGCCTGCGCGGCAATATGCCCCTTTGGGGCCATCGGCGCCGGAGCCCGCGAACTTGGCCGCATCGAGGAAGGCGCGGCCGGGGCCATCACGTTCCTAAACGGCCGGCTGCGGGTGGGCGAGGCCATGAGCCCAGCGCTCATCCGGGCCGTTTTGGCCCGGTTGGAAGCGCTGCTCGTCGAGCGGGAGGCCGAGCCCGCGCCGGACGTCATCTGCGACGCCCCGCCCGGGGTGAGCTGTCCGGCCGGCGCCGCCGTGTCCCGCTCCGACGCCATCGTGCTGGTCACCGAGCCAACGCCCTTCGGCATCCACGACTTCCGCCTCGCGGTGGACGCCTTCTCCCCGCTCGGCAAGCCCATGGCCGTGGTGATCAACCGGTCCGGGCTGCCGGCCGACGAACTCGAGGGCATCTGCCGCGAGGCCAGCCTCCCCATCCTGGCCCGTATCCCCGACGACCGGGCCGTGGCCGAAGCCTATGCCCGGGGCAGGCTCCTGCCCGAAGTCTCGCCCGCCTACCGCGAACTGACGCTCAAGCTGGCAAAGGACGTGGCCAGCTTTGTCCCGGAGGTCCGCCATGCGTGAAATCATCATCTTAAGCGGCAAGGGCGGAGCCGGCAAAACGTCGTTTACGGCGGCCTTCGCCGCCCTGGCCAAAAAGAAGGTCGTCTGCGACCTGGACGTCGACGCCCCGGACCTGCACATCCTGCTCGATCCGTCCGACGAGGCCCGGGAGCCGTTCATCTCGGGCAACCTGGCCGTCATCGACCAGGACGTCTGCGACGGCTGCGGCATCTGCAAGGAAACCTGCCGGTTCGACGCCGTCATCGCCGGCCCGGACGGGAAATGCCGCATCGAGGAAAGCCGCTGCGAAGGCTGCAAGGCTTGCGTGGTGCTGTGCCCCCGGCAGGCCATCGCCTTTCCACCGCGCACCTGCGGCTTTTCCGCCGTCGCCTCCACCCGCTTCGGGCCGCTGGTCCACGCCAGGCTCGACCCCGGCGCGGAAAATTCCGGCCGGCTGGTCATGCTGCTCAAGCAAAAAGCCCGCAAGCTGGCGGAAATGGAAGGCCTCGACCTGATCCTGTGCGACGGCGCGCCCGGCATCGCCTGCCCGGTCATAAGCGCCCTGTCCGGCGCGAGTCTCGCCGTGCTCGTCACCGAGCCCACGCCCTCCGGCTCTCATGACTTGAAGCGCGTGGCCGACCTGTGCGCCCACTTCAAACTGCCGGCCGGGGTCATCATCAACAAGGCCGACCTCAATCCCGACGAGGCCGCCCGCATCGAGGACTATTGCACCCGAAACGGGCTGGCCCTGCTCGGCCATCTGCCCCATCACCCGGATGTGACCCGGGCCATGGTGGCCAGAAAAACTTTGCCCGAATACGGAGGCCCCCTGGCCGACGACATCCGCCGCCTGTGGGACGCCACAATCGCCCTGGCCGATACCAGCGCCAAGGGCAAATAAGAAGGAACACACTATGGAAACCTGTCGTATCGCCATCCCCTCCGCCCAGCCCGGCGGCATGGACAGCGCCGTGGGCGCGCACTTCGGTCACTGCGACTGCTACACCGTGATCGATGTGGCCGACGGCCAGATCACCAAGGTCGACACCCTGCCCAACGTCCCCCACGTCCAGGGCGGCTGCATGGCCCCGGTCAATCACCTGTCCGAAAACGGCGTCACCGTGCTCCTCGCCGGCGGCATGGGCATGCGGCCGCTGATGGGATTCAACCAGGTCGGCATCAAGGTCTACCACGGCGGCGACGCCCCGTCCGTGGGCATGGCCGTGCAGGCCTTCCTGTCCGGCAAACTGGCCGAGTTCTCCCTCAACCACACCTGCGGTGGCGGTATGGCGTAGGGAGCAGAGGAGAAAAGATGCCTCCGGCGGCCCGGGGAAACCTTTTTTGAAAAAAAGGTTTCCCCGGGACCCCTTCCCAAAAACTTTAACGGGCCTTGTCTGGTGCGCGAGCACCGCATGGCCGCCCTTTTCCCCGGTTGTCGCTTTTGGGGGCGGCACACCGCCCCAAAAAGCGACAACCGGCGGGAAGGGGGGACCGGGGGGCCCGTGGCCTCCCGGCGGGGTCCAGGGGCAGCGCCCCTGGCAGGGAGGTCCAGGAGGGACAGCGTCCCTCCTGGCCGCCGGAGGCGCAGGAAAGGAGAATAACATGCCGATTTATGACATTACCTGCCCGGCCTGCGGGTATAGCGGCGAAGTGATCCGGCCCCGGGCCGAGGATGCGCCGATTTGTCCCCAGTGCGGGGCCGCGGCGCAAAAACTGCTTTCCGCCACGAGTTCGCTGACGGGCAAGGCGACGACCGGCCTGCCGGGTCCCTCGGATCATGGCTGTTGCGGCTCGCATCCCGGCCATGCCGGTTGCGCCGGCCCCGGCTCGTGTTGCGGCAAGGCCTAAGGGAGACCTTGTTTATGGAAATTCTGCTTGTCACCGCCCGTCCCCGGGTGCTCACCGATTTTACCGCCGCCCTGGCTGCCGGCGGCGCCCATGTGACCATTGCCCCGGACGCGGCCACCGCGTTGGAATCCGCCGCAGCGGGTCGTCCCGTTCTGTGCGTGGTCGACGAAAACCTGCCCGACCTGGAACCCTTCACGCTGGTGGCGAGGCTCATGCAGCAAAACGCCATGATTTTCACGGCGGTGGTGTCCGACCTGTCCGAAGCGGATTTCCACGAAGCCGGCGAGGGGCTCGGCATTCTCAAGCGGCTTCCCCCGAGCCCGGATGCGGCGGCGGCCAAGGACTTGCTGGCCACGCTCGCGACGGTGGCCTAGGGAGCACAGTCATGGCTGTTCGGTCCCTGCGCGTTCTGGTGGACAACGTCTCGAGCGATTCGCGCCTTGCGGCCGAACACGGCTGGTCGGTGTGGATCGATGCGGGCGAGGCCGGCTGTTTCCTGTGGGACACCGGCCAGACCGGGCTTGTGGCGCAAAACGCCGCCGCCCTGGGCATCGACCCCACCGCCGCCCGGAGCATCGCGCTGAGCCACGGCCACTACGACCACAGCGGCGGGCTGGCGACCCTCATCGAGGCCGGGTACACCGGCCCGGTCTACGGCCATCCGGACGTCTGGCAACAACGCTACAGCCGCCGCGACGCCACCACCTACCGCTCCGCCGGCATGGACGACGGCCGGCTGCCGAACGGCCTGCCCGAATTCATTCCCGTTCAGGAAACCCGCACCCTCGCTCCGGGGCTCACCTGCGTTACCGACATTCCCCGCCGGCCGGGCAACTTCACGGCCACGGCCAACCTCTTTTGCGACACCGCCGGCCATGTGCCGGACCTCGTGCCCGACGACGCCTTCCTGGTCATCGACGCGCCGGGGGGCAAGCTGGCGCTTCTGGGCTGCTGCCATGCGGGTCTGGCCAATAGTCTGGAAGCGGCCAGGGATGCGTGCGGCATCGAGCGCTTCCAAACGGTTGTCGGCGGCCTGCATCTGATCGGCGCGCCCGAGTCCGCCATGGCCGAGACCGTCGACGCCCTGAAGCGATTCGGCGTGACGCGGCTCTACGCCGGCCACTGCACGGGGCAGGCCGGGCTGGACTATCTGCGCGAACATTTTCAGGGCGACTTCACGCCCACCGGCGCGGGATTGGTGATAATTCCTTAGGAGTTGGGGGAAGCGAAGGCCGCCGGGGGAGGGAACCCTTTTTTGAAAAAAAGGGTTCCCTCCCCCGGACCCCCACCCTCCCCAAAAACTTTAATAGGGGAAGTATTCCACTGGATTTTTGGTGAAGCCTGCCTTGCCCAGGTCGTATAAATCGGCCATGCTAAGGGCACTCACGACCGAAAGTCGCAAGGAGGAGAAGGATGTATTTCAAGCAGATACAGACTCCGGGTTTGGGTTGTTTTTCCTACGTTCTCGGCTGCCCCGCCGCCCATGTCTGCGTGGTGGTCGACCCCAAACGCGACATCGACTGCTACCTGGAAATCGCCCGCGACGAGGGCATGCGCATCATCGGCATCATCGAGACCCACCTGCACGCCGACCACGTAAGCGGCGGCCAGGAACTGCGCGCCGCCACAGGGGCCGATATTCACATCCACCCCGACGCCGGCGTGGCCTATCCCCACAAGCCCCTGGCCGAGGGACAGGTGATCGAGGCCGGCGCGGCCCGCCTGGAAGTGCTCTACACCCCCGGCCACACCCCCAATTCCGTGTCCCTGCTGGTCAGCGACCTGGTGCGCTCGCCCGAGCCGTGCATGCTTCTGACCGGCGACGTGCTCTTCGTCGGCGACATCGGCCGGCCGGACCTGCCGGGCGCGGCGATCCTCGATGCCCAGGTGCAAAACCTCTACGACAGCCTATACGGGAAGCTGGCCAAGCTGCCGGCGGACCTGGAAATCTACCCCGCCCACGGCCAGGGCTCGCTGTGCGGCCGGGGCATGAGCGCCAAGGGCGTGTCCACCCTCGGCTACGAGCGCCGGGCCAACACCATGCTCGGCTACGCGGATTTCGCCAGCTTCAAGGCCGCCATCCTGTCCCACCTGCCGGCCCGGCCGAAAAGCTTCAGCCACATCATCAAGACCAACCGCAAGGGCGCGCCCCTGAGTGACGCCTGCCCCATGGAGCGGGAACTCACCCCGGACCGGTTCGAGGAACTCATGGCCACGCCGAAAACGGTGGTCATCGACTGCCGCGACACGGCCGCCTACGGCGGCGCGCACATCCCGGGCAGCCTCAACATCGGCTTCGACAAGCAGCTCGCCAACTGGGTGGGCATGTCCGTGGCCCCGGACGCCAGGATCCTCATCGTGGCGGCGGACAGGGAGCGGGCCTCGGCCGTGCGGCTGGAGCTCTTCCGCATCGGCTACGACGCCATCCTCGGGCACCTGGGCGGCGGCATGCCGGCCTGGACCCAGAGCGGCCGGGAAGTGGCGTCCCTGGCCCAGATGTCGGTGCGCGACCTGGCCAGGGCTCTTGAGGGAGACAATCCGCCGGCGCTGCTCGATGTGCGCACCGACGCGGAATGGGAATCCGGCCACGTGGCCGCCGCCGCGCACCAGCCCTTTGCCGATATCCTGGAACGCGGGGTGGACCTGTGCTTTTCCGGTCCGGTGGTGGTCATCTGCGGCTCGGGCTACCGTTCCAACATCATCGGCAGCGCCCTGGCCGCCAAGGGTTGCAACGACGTGCGCTCGGTGGCCGGCGGCATGATCGCCTGGACCCGGGCCGGGCTGCCTGTGGTGACGGTGTAAGAAGAAGAAAAGAGCTGGGGGAAACCTTGTCTTACGAAAGGTTTCCCCCAGCCCCCCTTCCAAAGACTTTCCACGGAAAACAAAGAGTTAGATACTATAGAAGCGGGGGACCAGGGGAGGCAGGGCTTCCCCTGGTCGCTTAAGCAGCCTGTCTCTAATACATGCCCATGCCCGGGCCCATCATGCCGCCACCGGACATCCCGCCACCGTACATGCCGCCGCCGTGCATGCCGCCCATGAACGGGATATCCTCCTTGGCCAGCTGGCGCTGGAGGCCGACCTGCGCTTCGTAGAGCTTCGAGCGCAATTGGCCGACTTCCGCGGTCAGCTCCTGCACCTTCTTGTCGTCGGCCTTGCCGCCGTAAATCAGCGCATTCAGTTCATATTGCTTGGCGATGAGCTGCTGGCGCAGGGCGCTCGTCTGGGAATAATACGCGCCATAGATCTTTTGCGCGGCCGCCTGTTTCTCCGGCGTCAGGGTCTGATAGCCGTAGCCGGACATCATGCCCGGCCCCATCTGCGCGCCGGCGCTGCCCCAGGAACCGAAAACGATGATCGCCGCCAGGGCGACCGTGGTTGCCAACAGTTTCCGTAAAACCATAACATTCTCCTTTGGGATGCCTGCATCCACAAGCAAAAAACATGTTGTGGGGCGAAACGCGTCCAACCCCCAAAAAGCACACGGTTGCGGGCCGTCGAGCGCCCCATCACGAAAATCCGGAAACACACGCCGCAAAACGGACCGGCATCATTTCCGTGCCACCTCCCTGCCCCCTTGCCGAGGGCCTTGCATCACCATCGCGTTGCGACTCCAGGCAACGAAGCGGCCAATGGAGATAGCTTACGGTAGCACGCCTTGAAGAATGCGCAACCGGAAATCGGACCTTGCTCCGGGAACGCCAAACAAAAAAAGCCCCCGTCGTATGGCGGGGGCCTGGACCTGACGAGGCAAAAATGCCTGTTATCCTTCCATTTGCTGGATGGCGTCGAGGCGCCAGTTGTCGCCGGGGACGCTGTCGCGGCGCACGAAATGCCAGATCTCGCGCACCTGCTCGGGCTGGCCGGCCTTGGGGTCCTCGCGCATGAGGGTATCGAAGTAGGCCGAGGCGATGGTCGTTTCCCCCATCTGCCGCACTTCCAGCAGCTTGGCGTCCACGAGCAGCACGTCGGTCGGTTCGGGGTTCGGGTCCTCGGCCGCCTGGCGACGCACGTCCTCCATGAAGGCCGGCGTGGCAAAGGTGGCGATGTCGTTTATATCCCGGGCGCTCCAGGAGCGTTGCAGCCGGCCGAAGAGCGTTTTCGCGCCGGAAAGGAAATCCTCGGCGTCAAAGCCCGGGGGCACGTTGGGTCCGGACGCGGCCTGGGAGCCATCCTGGGCCTGGGCCCCGGACGACGCCGCGCCGAGATTGGCCCAGCCGCTGCCGGCCGCCTCGCGCATGGGCTCGGTCTCGTAGGTCCGCGCCATGGACGGCCCGGACTGGGCGGCCATCCGGCGACGGGCCAGGAACCGGAACAATAAAAAGAGGCCGCCGCCTATGAGCAGCAGGTCGAGCAGTCCCGGACCGCCGTAACCGCCGGCATGGCCGCCGCCAAAAAGCATGGAGCCGAGCAGCCCGCCCACGAGCAGCCCGCCCAGCATGCCGCCCATACCCGGCCGGGAGAAACCGCCACGGGGATTGGTCGCGGTCGCCGGATTGGGCCGGGACTGCTGCTGTTGGCTGCCGAAAAAGCCCGAAGGCGCGCCGGAATTGTTCGGACGGGTGGTGGTAAACGACCGCCGGTTGCCGAAGGAACCGCCGCCGCCCAGCCGTTTGGCCGCGGCGAAATCCACGGATGCGAAGACAAGAATAAGCACAGCCAGCAAGATGCCGGTTGTTCTGATCACGAGAGACCTCCTTGCTACGTTGCGGACGCCTGTGGCGTCCGATGGCGCGTCCTGCCGTTTCCCGGTTGAGACGCGCCATCCTTTCATATCAGGCCGCAAGGGGAGGTCGTCAAGGAAAACCGGTCTACATGGCGCAGTGTTTCGGCGCGAAGGAAACGGCAAAGGCCGAGACGAACGGCTTGGCCACGAGGCTCGCTCCGGCCCGGGGCAGGATGGCGAAGGGCTTGCCGATGCTGCCGTGGCGGGCGATGAGGTTCTGGGCGGTGAATTCCAGAACCAGCGGCGTTATTTCACGGTCGCCGTCGCCGCAAATGCTTTCGCGCACGGCCGGGGCCAGTTCGCGGGGCGCCTCGCCCGGCAGCCGCGCCACGACCTGCGAACGCACGGTGGCCACGCGCGAGACCGCGCCCGACGGCTCGAAGGCCAGGGAGTTCTCGTCGCCGGAGATGCCCACCGCATCGGGATCGTAGGCCCAGATGACACCGGCCGGGGTGGGGGTTTCCATGGGCCGCGCCGGCTCCACCGAGCGCAGGGTGCCGCCGGGGTAAAAGCTCACACCCAGGCGCACCGGCGCGTTGCCGACCGGCGTTTTCACCGTCACTTCCTCTCCGGGCCACAGGGTGAGGCTGCGCAGTGCCCCGTCCGGGGAAAAGGCCAGGGAAACGAACCGGGAGGCGATGCGGCCAACGGGGGTGTCCAGGCGCAACGTCTCGGCCATGCCCGCCTCGTCGGCCTCGGTCCAGTAGCCGGAAAGCTTGCCGTTGAGCGGAAACACCCGGGCCACGGCGCCGTTTTCATGAAACGTGACCAGCTCCACCGGGAGCTCGCCGACCGGCGTGGCCACCACGGTGCGGGTTTCGAGCGGCAACGAGCGCACTTGCCCGTTGGGGAAAAAGGTCACCTGCGGCAACTGCATGCGCCGTGTGTCGTCGATGCTGTGTTGGGGCGTGAGTCGCCCGAGCGAAGTTTCCAGGGCCACGGGGCCATCCACATAGGCGGCGCGCAGGGAACCGTCCCGATAACGGTCCACCGGACCGTCCACGGGCAGGTTGCCATAGCGGGTTTCAAGCGTTTCCATGTTCTTTTCTAAAGCAAGATTCATTCCAAATAATTATTATAATATTTCAAGATATTATGTTCGCAGCGAGGGGGAAAAACACCAGATCCCTACAAATCCGTCCCGGGAGACGACAAAATGGTGCCCCCCGGGCCAGCCGGCACCCGTCATAGAGCCGTAACCCGCGCCCCCCATAGTGGCCGCGTCCCACCCGCAACACGCGCCGGCTTTTGCCAGGACGCCACACCAGCGAGGCCGCCCCATGCTGACCTTCGCCCATTCCACCTATTTTAACGACCTGCTCGGCGGCTTCTCGGCCGGGGTGGTCATCGCCAACAGCAAGGGGCTGGTCTACGCCTCCAACCCGGCCGCCGCCGCCCTACTCGGCGAGACGCCGCAATCCCTGGCCGACCCGGCCAGGGCAAAATCCATCGTCGCCCGGTCGGACAACCCGCGCGGGCTAGCCCATTTCCTGGCCACCCCCATCAAGCACGGCCGCAAGCCCACGCCCGTCACCTTCTCCTACCGCCATCCCGACGGCACGCTGCGCCATTTCCGCCTGTCCTGCTCGCTGCTCCTGGAAAACGAAAAGATCTTCGGCATCCTGTTCGAGATCGACGACATGACCGAGATCTTCGCGCTCCACGCCAGGGAACGCGACATGCTGCTCGGCATCCACGCCGTCCAGCAGGAGCGCATCGAAAGCCTCGGCCGCTTTTCCCTGGCCGTGGCCCATCAGATCAGAAATCCGCTCATGATCATCGGCGGTTTCGCCGGCCGGCTGCAACGACGCCATCCCGAAGGCGATCCCGACGCCGAAGCGCTGGCCATAATCCTCGACGGAGCCAGGCGGCTGGAATCCGTGGTACGGGCCGTGTCGTCCTATGCCAGACGCCGATCGGCCGTGCCGGTCATGGCCGACCCGGTCGATCTGGCCACGCGGGCCATGGAAACGGCCCGGTCCAGGACGGGATGCAATGCGCCTTTTACCGTGGACGCGGCCGTGGGGTTGGCGCGCCTCGACGCCGAACTGACGGTGGAGACCCTGGCGGAGCTTTTGGCCAACGCCCTGGAGGCGGGAAACGCCGCCGGCGGCGACGCGGCAGGCATGATTGCGGTGCACGTGCGCCGGGAAGGCCGGCAAGGGCTGGTGCTTGCCGTGGAGGACCGGGGACCGGGGATGGCCGAGGACATACGCCCCTTCATCTTCGATCCATTTTTCACCACCAAGGCCGTGGGCGTCGGCATGGGGCTTTGCATCGCCAAACGCAACGCCGAGGAACTCGGCGGCACGCTGACCTGTGCCAACCGCCCGGGCGGCGGCTGTCTGGCCGAGTTGACCCTGCCGGACGTCCCGGCCGATCCGGCCCGGACCTGAGGCCGCGTTCCCGAACGCCTCTGCGCTTTCAGGAACCGGCACCGTGGGCTTCGGCGGCCCGTCCTTCCCGAAAAGGACGCTACGTCTTCCGTGCCCGACGTTTTTTTCGGGCATTCCCCAGCAGTCGCGGCCCGCCCGGAAAGACGCACTCCGGGCGTGGGCCACGGCCCGGGCCGCGTCCCGGCAAACGCCAGTCCTTCGAAGCGCGGCACGCGACCGGCGCGCCGCACAGCCGGACGGCCGGCGATTGTGCGAGCAGCGGCTATTCCTCGAGAAAGGCCGCCTCGCTTCCGGCCGGGACCATGTAGGGCCGGCCCATATCCTCGAACATGGCCTTGCAGTGCACGCACAGGGTGGCGGTGGGCTGAGCGCGCAAGCGAGCCATGCCGATCTCCTCGCCGCACTCCTGACAGATACCGTATTCGCCGTCCTTGACCCGTTCCAGGGCTTCGTGGATCTCATCGATGAGCTGACGGTCGCGCTCGCGCATGATGATGGTCATGTGGCGGTCGGATTCGGCCGTGGCCCGGTCCGTGACATCGGCGAAAGCCGCCACTTCCTGCGACATGACGTCAAGGCAGTCGCGCGACTGGCCGATGAGGGTGTCGAGCATTTCGGTGAGCACCTGCTTGAAGCGATCCACGTCAAGATGTCCCATGGCATTTCTCCAGTGCGAGAAAGGTTGGCGGACGCCCGGAGCTCCCGGGGGCTCCCCTCGGGAACCGAGCGTTATCCGTTTGCCTGAGGGATTTGGAGCGTGGGTGACGGCCGTGTGGAGAGTTGGTGACGGCAGCTTTGGCCGGAGGTTTCGGCCGGGCGGCAAAATATTCCTTGGGCTCTTACAAAATTCTTCAATCCATTCGAACGGGTTATCCCGTATTTTGAAGGCTGGCAGCCTTCTTGCTCTCTCCCAGGCACACGATTCCGTCCCCGCCGGACCGGGTCGAACTTGCCGCCTGGAGGCACCTATGGCCACCACATCCGTGAGCACAAGCGACGTCGTCAATTGGGCGTATCAATACAGCCTTGCCTGCGCCAAGCTCACCTCCGCCGAGAACGCGGCATCCTCGTCGTCCAATCGCCGGGCCGGCATCGCCACGGCCAAGGCCGATTTCAACAATACCATGATCAGCCTGCTGCCCACGGACGCCCAATCGAGCGTCCAGGTGCAGTACATGAAGGCCTACACGAGCTATAATACGGCAATGGCCTCGACCACTTCGGAGGCCGGCAGACAAGCCGCGATGACCAGCCTGTACGACACCTTAAGCGGCATCACCCTGCCGACCGCCACGGTCAGCAACGCCATGATCGAAATTTCCAACGCCATGGCCAACATCGCGTCCATGGCCTCCAACGCCGGGACCGCCTGGCTCGCCGCCGTGGCCAGCGGGGCGAACATCTTAAACACCCAGGCCGCCAGCTACACCGAGTCCCTGAAAACCATGCTGTCAAACGCGGGCCTCGACACCTCGGGCATCACCAGCCCGACCATCTCCACCCAAGCGGCCTCAACCTTCGCCGCCGCTTCGGCCGCCGCCGCAACCGGCGGCACCCCGGGAGCCATCCTCAACGCCGCGCTCGTCGGCTATATTTTGGCCAATGATACTTCGTAGGATAAGGAAAAGGCGATGCGAGAGGGGAACCCCTTTTGAAAAAGGGGTTCCCCTCTCGCGCTCTCCCCTCCCTAAAACGTTCAACGGTTACGGATAATGTAACGGTAGTGCCCTGTAACTATTAAAAGTCTTTGGAAAGGGGGTCCGGGGGGAAACCTTTCTTCAGAAAGGTTTCCCCCCGGCGGCGGGTCAGGACGAGGCCACTTGCCGGGCAGGTCATGATGACCTCGAAGCGGTCGGCCACTTCCGGGCTGGCGGCGAGGTCGGCCGGCATGATGCCGTAGGCGGCCTCGGGCAGGTATTCCAGGCCCCGCACCGTCTCCACATAGGCCATGTGCAGGTGGCGCACGTAGTAGTCCACGGTGTGGATGGCCATGTGGGTCACGGCGATGCCGATCTTCTCGCGGGTGAAATTGCGCGGGTAGTTCTCGCGCGCGATGCGCCGCATGAAGGGCCGCGAGCAGGCGTCATTGCGCCAGGTAAACGTGTAGGTGAGGTTGGCGGCCCGGGCGAAATTGCCAAGCGCGGCCAGGCACAGCACGGCCAGGACGCCCCCGCCGACAGCCCGCCACGTCTTCCCGGGCGGCAGGCAGCCGAGACCGCAAAGGATGGCCAGCACCAGCGCCGGCCAGTAAAAAAGCAATCCCCGCTCGATGAGGTACGGCGTGCCGAACAGGGCATGCTCCAGGGTCACGCCCGCCCAGACGATGCCGCAAAAGGCCAGCAACGTGAAAAAGGCCGCAGCCAGCGTCCGCCTGGGGCCGGCCCAGGCGCGTGACGCGGTTGCCGCCGCCGCGAGCCCCGCCAAAAGCCCCATGGCCGTCCAGGCCAGGAGGCGCGGCAGGGCCGGGTCGATGCCGGTGCGGTACAGCGTGACCGCAAAAAAGCTGGCCAGACCGCCGCTGACGAAGCCGGCGTCGCTCCCCCACCAATATTCGTTGTGTTTCGCGGCCAGGCGCATGGCCGGGCCGTAGATGGCGGCCAGACCGGCCAGCGTCGTAAGGACGGGCAGGCAGGCGGCGGCAAGTTCCCGGCCGCGCGGACGGGAGCCTTGCCGCAGCCGCCAGAGAAACCGGACCGCGACCAGCGCCAGGGCGGTAAGGTAGGCGTAGAGAAAGGACAGGTTGGCCAGGGCGGCCAGGGCGAAAAAGCCCAGATGCCACGGCGGCCGGTCCGCGTCCCGGATCGCCAGCAGGCGGGAAAGGCCCAGCATAGTCAGGCCCAGGCCCAGGGCGTAGCCCCGGCCGATGGAGAAAAAGTCGAGCATATACGGATTGGCCGAAAGCAGCACCACTGCGGCCGGCAGGGCCCAGCCGGCAAAAAAACGGGCGCTTAGGCGGTAGGCCAGGCAAAGATAACAAATGCCACCGGCCAGGGCCGGCAGCCGCACCGCCCAGTCATGCTCGCCGAAAACCGTCAGGCACAGGTTGATCAGCCAGGAATTGAGCAGATGGACGTTGAGCCCGGCGATAAAGGCCGGGGTGATGAAAGAAAAAAGCCCGGGATAGGGCAAGGGCTCGGCGGTCCAGGCCTCGTCGCAGGTCATGGACAGACCAAACGCCCGCCAGACGACGTAGGCAACGAGCCCGGCGATCCAGACCTTGGTCGCCAGACGCGGCAGGCGGTCGGCGCTCATCGGGACGCCCCCGGCCCGCTGGGCACGGGCAGCAGTTGCAGCATGGTGAAGGTGACGGCAAGCCACCTGGGATCGTTTCCGGCGAAATCGTCGCCGCCATGGTTCCAGGCCCGGTAGGCGAAGGTGATGCGGTTGTCCCCGGCCCGGGAGGTGAAATCCCGGCAGACGGGGTGGCCGGCGTCGTCGGGGAGACCGGCTTTCCGGGCGTCATATGTGGCCGGAGCGCGTCCGTTGACCGTCACCGTGACGACCTGGCCGCGCACCGGCGAGGTGAAGGCGTAGCACAGGCGAAGGCGCATGGGCGCCAGGGTGTCAAAGCGCAGCCGCGTTTCCGGGCCGTAGCCCCACAGGATCCTTTCGCCGTGCGGCCCGGTTTCCAGGGCGGTCTGCGCGCCCTTGGAACGCATGTCCAGGGGGAGGTGGAACGCCGGCGGCACGGGCCCCAGCTCCCTGGTCAGATCCCGCCAGGGCGCGGCCATGCGTTCGTTCGCGATGAGAAACGCCACGGCCGCAAGCGCCACGGCCCCGAAAAGGAGCCGACGCCCCGTCCGGGCCATGCCTTGTCTGTGCCGGCGGCTCCCCATCATGCGCCCGGAGCTTCTTCCTCTTCGGGGCTGGCCCCAAGTTCGTCGGTAACCGCCTGCCGCTTGATGGCGATGACGGCGTCGAGGCGGCTCAACTTGTCGATGGTCCGGTACAGGTGGCTGGAATCGCGCACCTCAACCCGGAAAATGAGGTGGGTGGTGCCGTCCACATTGGAATGGATGGCCCCGGAGTCGATGTTGACGCCCTCCTCGGCCAGGAGCAGGGAAATCTTGCCGAGCACGCCCTTCTTGTTCTTGGCCAGGATGGAGAGCCCCGCATGGTAGGGCTGTTCCTTCTCGCCTTCCCAGTTCACCTGGATGAGGCGCTCGGATTCGAGGTTGGGCACGTTGGGGCAGTCGTGGGTATGGACCACCACGCCCCGGCCCCGGGAAATGTAGCCCACGATGGCGTCGCCGGGCACGGGGTTGCAGCACTGGGCCAGACGCACGAGCACGTTGTCCACGCCCTGGATGCGCACGCCCTCGCCGGGTTTGCCCTTGCCGGTCCCGGCCACGCTCTCGGCCGGGGAAACGGCCGGGGCTTCGGCCTTGGCGTGCGGGGCCTCGGCCTCCTCGCCCTCCTTTTTGGGTACAAGCCGGCCGATGATCTTCTTTGGGGTGATGCGCGAATAGCCCACGGCCGAAAGCACGTCCTCGACCCCGGCAAGGGAGAACTCCCGGGCCACGGCCAGCATGGAGCCGTCCTTGATGGCCTTTTGGATGTTGACCCCGTCCTTGCGGCCCTGCTTTTCCAGCATCTCGCGGCCAAGGGCGATGGAACGCACCCGCTCCTCGGTGCGGATGAAGTGCTTGATGCGGGTCCTGGCCTTGGCGGTCTTGACGAACTTGAGCCAGTCCCGGTTGGGATGGCGATTTTTGTCGGTGATGATCTCGACCGTGTCGCCATTTTTGAGCGGCGTCTCGAGGGTCACCAGCTTGCCGTTGACCTTGGCTCCGGCGCAGTGCTCGCCCACGGCCGTATGGATGAGAAAGGCCAGGTCGACGGCCGTGCCGCCCTCGGGCAGCTCCTTGACGTCGCCCTTGGGCGTGAAAACGTAGACTTCGTCCTGGAACAGGTCGAAGCGCAGGTTGGCCATGAACTCGCGCGAATCCTTGAGCTCCCGCTGCCAGTCCATGATCTGGCGCAGCCAGGCGAAGCGCTCCACGTCCTTCGGGTTGAACTTGCCCTTCTCGCGCTCCTTGTACTTCCAGTGGGCGGCCACGCCCTCCTCGGCCAGCCGGTTCATCTCCACCGTGCGGATCTGGATCTCGATGCGCTCGCCGTCAGGCCCCACCACCGTGGTGTGCAGGCTCTGGTACATGTTGGCCTTGGGCATGGAGATGTAGTCCTTGAAACGCCCAGGCACGGGTTTCCAGATGGAGTGCACGAGGCCGAGCACGGCGTAGCATTCGCGGATATTTTCCACGATGACGCGAAAGGCCACCAGGTCGTGGACCTGGTCGAGGGTGAGCCCCTGGACGCGCATCTTGTTGAACACGCTCCAGAGATGCTTGCGGCGGCCGAAGATGCGGGCCCGGATGCTGTTTGGCCGCAGCAGGTCCTTGATCTGGGAGATGACCCGCTCGATGTAGGACTCGTCGAGGGTGTGGTGGCGGTCGACCCCGGTTTTTATCTGGTTGTAGACGTCGGGCTTCAGGTACTTGAAGCTTATGTCCTCGAGCTCGGTCTTGATGCGGTGCAGGCCCAGCCGGTTGGCCAGCGGGGCGTAGATGTCCATGG
This sequence comes from Desulfovibrio sp. JY, assembly GCA_021730285.1. Lineage (NCBI taxonomy): Bacteria > Pseudomonadati > Thermodesulfobacteriota > Desulfovibrionia > Desulfovibrionales > Desulfovibrionaceae > Desulfovibrio > Desulfovibrio sp. JY. The sequence continues at coordinate 2,551,434 of CP082962.1, read as the reverse complement.
TTTCCTGGGCGATGCGCGCCTGCTTATGGGGCTTCTGGAACTCCAGGGTGCGCATGTTGTGCATCCGGTCGGCCAGCTTGACCAGGATCACCCGGATGTCGTTGGCCATGGCCAGGATCATCTTGCGGATATTCTCGGCCTGGGCCTCTTCCTTGCTCTCGAAGGGGATGAGGCTGATCTTGGTCACGCCGTCGACGAGATCGGCCACGTCGTCGCCGAAAAGCTCCTCGACCTCGTCCACCGTGGCCTTGGTGTCCTCCACGGTGTCGTGCAAAAGCCCGGCCGCGATGCTGGCCGCGTCCAGGCGCATGTCGGCCAGGATCCCCGCCACTTCCAGGGGATGGGACAGATAGGGTTCGCCGGACAGGCGGACCTGACCGGCATGGGCCGCGGCGGAGAACACGTACGCTTTGGTGATAAGCGCTTGTTCCGCCTCGCTTAAATAGATGGCGGTCTTGTCCAGGATTTCGTTTATGCGGATCATGGCCGGCCCGGCCTCGTCATCCGGGCGTTGGGGGCGTTATTTTTCCAGGCGGAAGGTCTGCCTGTCCCGCGGCACCCACCACTTGGTGAAGTTGTAGCTGATGCCGGCCGGCGCCACGGCCACGTCCTGAAAACGCGAGGACAAAATCGGCAGGGAATAAGGCGCGTACAGAAAAAGGTAGGGCTGCTCGCGGTGGAGGATCTCCTGGAAGGCGTCGTAGATCTTCTTGCGTTTGGCCATATCCACGGTGTGCCGGCCTTTCTCCAGGAGCGCATCGGCCTCGGCGTTTTTAAAACCCACGAAATTGAGCCCGCCGGGCACGGCGCGACTGCTGTGCCACACGTCGTACACGTCCGGGTCCTGGGTGATGGTCCAGCCGAGAATGAGGGCGTCGAAGTTGCCCTTGTCCACGAATTCCTTGATGAAGGACGCCCACTCCACGGTGCGGATGGACACCTTGATGCCCACCGCCGCCAGCTCGCTTTGAATGATGGTGGCGCTCTTGATCCGTTGATCGTTGCCCTGGTTGGTGAGGATGGTGAAGCTAAACGGCCGGCCGGCGGCGTTTTCCAGCACGCCGTCGCCGTTTCGGTCCTCCCAGCCGGCCTCGGCCAGCATCTTCCTGGCCAGCCCCGGGTCGTAGGCATCGTCCTTGATGGCCGTGTCGTAGACCCAGGTGCCGGGCTTGTAGGGACCGATGACGGGCACGCCAAGGCCCAGCACGGCGCCCTTGATGACGTCGTCCTTGTTCACGGCATGGGCGATGGCCCGGCGGACCCGGACATCGGCGAAAAACGGGCTTTTGAGATTGTAGGCCAGATAGGTGTAGGCAAAGGCCAGGTACTTGAACTTGCGCCAGTCCGCTTCCCAGCGCGGCCCCTTGGTCTGGTAGAGGTACTGCTGGGGGGTGAGCCCCATCATGTCCACGCCCCCGGCCTTGAGCTCCAGGAACATGGTCGCGCTGTCCGGAATGATGCGGTAGACGACCTGGTCGATATGGGGCCGGCCCTCGAAATAGTCCGGGTTGGCGTCAAGCACCAGCCGGCGTCCGGGTTCCCAGGAAACCAGCTTGTACGGCCCCGCGCCCACGGGCTCCCGGGCGTACTTGGTGTTCATGAGGTCCTGGCCCTTGAGGATGTGCTTGGGCAGGATGGACCCGGCCCAGGTGACCAGGGAACGGGCGAAGGGCTCGGCGTAGCGCACCTCGAAGGAATACTTGCCCGTGACCGTGAAGCTCGTAATCGCCTTGTAGTCCTCGGCATAGGCCGTGGGCGTCTTGGGGTCGATCATGAGCCTGTAGGTGAATTCCACGTCCGCGGCCGTGAGCTCCACCCCGTCGGTCCAGCGGATGCCGGGCTTGAGCCAGAATTTGAGGAGCTTGCCGTCGTCATCCACTTCATAGCGCTCGGCGGCGAAGCATTCGAGCTTGATGTCCTTGTCGTAGCGCAGCGGCGCGACGTAGAGCAGGTCGGCCACCTCGTGGGAAGCGGAATCGGAGGCCAGGGGGGGGATGAGGTTGCTCGGTTCCCCGATGACGCCCATGACGATGCGGCCGCCGTCGACCGGTTTCCCCGGGGAGACGGCCGGTCCGGGCGGGGTCGCCGCCGCCTTGGCCGGGGTCTTGCCGTCCTTTGGCTGGTCGGAGGGCCCCTGACAGCCGCAACAAAGCGCTATCACAAGGAGAAAAACCAAAAAAAAGGCGCGCGCCACCCGCATAGATCTCCTTTTCGCTTGCATCATCCGCTAAAATCGACATATTAAAACGGATGCGCAAGGCCTTGTGCTGTTATGTCATATACGGGGCCAGCTCAAAATAAAAGCCCTTTTTCCCGAATGGCTGCCGTGGCGGCAACTTACCGCCCAGGCAAGGGGTAGGCCCCGCAACAATTTCGTTCCCAAACGGTCTGGAATCTGTTATAGGGCGCGCCTTGTCCCGGGCCCGCCTGTTCCCAGCCGCGTCCTTTCAAGGCCCTGCCCGACGGGACAAGCCATGCACCTTAAGGAGTCGTAGGCCCATGGCCCCTGGAACCGAAGAAACGAAAATCAAATCCCTGCTCTCGGAGTTCGTCCGGGAAACGATACCGGAATATATCCTGGACGGTTCCCACGCCATCGTGGCCGCGGACGGCATCCAGAAGCTTTCCATCAACAAGCACGACCACTACTGGGACGTGGAAGGACAGGTGCAGGGCGACGATTTCCAGGTATATGCCTCGGAAGTCTCGGTCAACCTCAAGGAAGGCACCATCAATTTCTTCTGCAACTGCCCGGATTCGTTCTCCGGCGTGTGCCGACACGTCGGGGCCACGGCCCTGCAGTGCATCCGGAACCTGGACGTCGCCGAGGGAGGCGACGCCGAGAGCCCGGCCGTGACGCGCAGCGAATGGCGACAGACCTTCCGCACCTATTTTTCCTCGGAACCCGAACCGGAACCCGGCCGCCACTATCTCATCTTCCGCTTCCATCCCGAGCCCGGCCGGCTCCAGGTGGCCTTTTTCCGGGCCCGGCAAAACAAGTCCGGCATCTCGCAAGTCCACTCCGAGATCACCCTGGAACAGATCATCAAGAACCCGGACTGGTCCGAGCTATCGCCCAAGCTGCCGGTGGTGGCCGAGATGCTCTACCACCACCTGGACTACGCCGGCCACCGGGTGGAGTTGCCGCCGGGACTTCTCGCCTGGTTTTTCTGGGCCATCGGCAAGGAATACTACCTCTACTGGCGCGACACCGAGCAGCCCGTGCGCATCGAGTCCAAGACCATGCGCCTGCAGCTCGCCCCGAGGTTGGCCGACGACGGCCTGTCCTTCGACATCCTGCTCGGCAGCCCGTCCAAGGCCCCCTTCTCGATCCTCGGGCAGGAGGTCTATTTCTACGGCCAGATGCCCATCTGGGTCTGCTGGAAAAACGCGTTTTATCCGGTGCAGACGGGGCTGCCGCCCCAGCTCGTCTCGGACATGGTGCAGCAGCCGCCGTTTATTCCCACATCCGACGTATCGGAATTCCTGGACCGGGTCTGGACCCACCTGCCCATGACCGACCTCTACGGCCAGGAAGAATTCCTGGTCAAAATGCAGCCGTTTTTCGTGCCGGCCACCTACGATCCCAAGATATTCCTGGACGAGGAAGGCAGCCTGCTCACCTTGCAGGTCCAAAACATCTACCAGACCGAGCACGGCGAGATCACGGTGTCGGGCCCCAACCCCGACCTCATGACCGCCTCCTACCTCTACGAGGGCCGCTCCTACCTCATCGCCCGGGACTGCGACCACGAGCAGACGCTCATCAACATGCTGACGGACATGCGCTTCCAGGCCAGAAACAATGCCAACTGGTTCCTGGAGACCGAGGAGGCCATCGTCTTCCTCCTCGACGCCTATCCCAAGCTGGTGGAGAAGTACCGGGTCTACGGCGAGAAGAACCTGACCCGCTACAAGGTGCGCCTGTCCACCCCGGTCATCGTGGCCGAGGTGGAGTCCAAGGAAGACGAGAAGTGGTTCAACCTGGATCTGCAGGTGGCCTACGACGACCAGCGCGTGCCCATCGAGAAGATCTGGAAGGCCTGGACCCAGGGCAAGCGCTACGTGCAGCTTAAAGACGGCTCCTACACCAGCCTGCCCGAATCGTGGCTGGAAAAGCTGGCTCACAAGCTGCGGGCGCTTGGCTACGACACGGACAAGCCGCCCCAGACGAAATTCAAGCAGTTCGAGGCCCCGGTCCTGGACAAGATCCTCGAGGATCTGCCCGAGGCCCGCACGGACTCGTTCTGGAACAACCTGCGCCAGAAAATCCACAGCTTCCGCGAGATCGTGCAGGTGCGCCCGCCCAAGGGCCTCACGGCCAGCCTGCGCCCCTACCAGGCCCAGGGCCTGTCCTACCTCAACTTCCTGCGGGAGTACGGTTTCGGCGGCATCCTGGCCGACGAGATGGGGCTCGGCAAGACGATCCAGACGCTGTCGTTCATTCAGCACAACGTGGAGCGCGGGGTCACGGGGGCCAACCTCATCGTGGTGCCGACCTCGGTTTTGCCCAACTGGGAGCGCGAGGCCGAGAAGTTCGTGCCGAGCCTGCGGCGGCTCATCATCTACGGCGCGCGGCGCGAAAGCATGTTCAAGAAGATCGGCGAGTCCGATCTGGTCATCACCACCTATGCCCTGCTGCGCCGGGACCTCGACGAGCTGCTCAAGCACGAGTTTGCCACCATCATCCTGGACGAGGCCCAGAACATCAAGAACCCCAACACGATCACGGCCCGTTCCGTGCGGCGCCTGTCCGGCAAGACCCGGCTCTGCCTGTCCGGCACGCCCATCGAGAACAACCTCTTCGAGCTGTGGTCGCTGTTTGAATTCCTCATGCCGGGTTTTCTCGGCGGCCAGAACGCCTTCCAGCGCGGCATCGTCAAGCCGATCAAGGACGGCGACGAGGAGACCCTCGATTACCTGCGCGGCCGGGTGCGGCCGTTCATCCTGCGGCGCACCAAATCCGAGGTGGCCAAGGACCTGCCGCCCAAGGTGGAAAACGTCTACTACTGCAACCTGCTCGACGAGCAGCTCGAGCTGTATGCCGCCCTGGCGAAAAAGCTCAAGGAGCAGGTGCTGGCCACGGTGGACGAAAAAGGCCTTGCCAAGTCGCAGATGTCCATTCTCGACGCCCTGCTCAAGCTGCGCCAGATCTGCTGCCACCCGAGGCTTTTGAAGCTCGACCTGCCGGGCGTCAACACCAACCTGCCCTCGGGCAAGTTCGACGCCTTCAAGGACCTCATCACGGACTGCATCGAGGAAGGCCACAAGGTGCTCGTCTTCTCGCAGTTCGTGCAGATGCTGCACATTATCCGGTCGTGGATGACCATCAGCCAGATTCCTTTTGCCTACCTCGACGGTTCGAGCAAGGACCGCTTCGATCAGGTCGACCGGTTCAACGACGACGAGAACATCAAGGTGTTCCTCATTTCGCTCAAGGCCGGCGGCACGGGGCTCAACCTCACCAGCGCCGACTACGTCATCCACTACGACCCCTGGTGGAACCCGGCCGTGGAAAACCAGGCCACGGACCGCACCCACCGCATCGGTCAGCGACGACAGGTTTTCTCCTACAAGATGATCTGCCAGAACACGGTGGAGGAAAAGATCCTCAAACTCCAGGAGCAGAAAAAGGACGTGGCCGAGGCCATCATCCCCGGCCAGGACGCGTTCAAGTCCCTGACCAGGACCGATCTGGAGTCGCTGTTCGAGGTATAGGCGGAAAACCGCCATCGCAAGGGAAAGGGGGCTGCCGGCCCCCTTTTTTATTGGCCGTCCGGCTACCCGAAGCCCCGGGGCCGCCATGACAAGCATGGCGCGCCCGCGCCCAGGCGCGGCGGTCAGCCGCGCACGAAGGCCCAGGCGTCGTCCAGGGCGGCCAGGTCGAAATACTTTTCGACAAGCCCCTTTTCCGTGTCGCCGAACACGGCGTTGTCCAGCTTGAACAGAAGTTTCATGACGCCGCTGTCCGCCACCACGGCGATATGCCGGATCCTGTCCATGTTGGCGAAGCCGTAGCGGGCATCGGCCACAAAAGCGGAAAACTCGCTTTGCGAGACCTTGAGCTTGTCGATCTTGCACAACACGTTGATACGGTCGGCCCCGGCCGCAAGGGCGTCCTCGAAGGCTTTCTTGAACTGTTCCACATCGTCCCTGGTGTACCCGCCGCTGATTTCCACCGCCAAAACGTCTCCGGATGTGCCGTCGAGAATTTGAAACACGTCCAAGACCTCCTGCTGCAGGGTTGAGCCCTGTGCGCACGCCTCTTCCGGCAATACTCCCGCGTTAGCCTGGAAAAGGGGGCCGGGGCAAGCCATACACGCGCTTCCCCGGCCCAGGCCCAAACGTCTCAATAGCCGACGGTAAACCGGCGGCCGCTATGCGCGGGCCGCTCCAGCTCGTCGATCATGGCCACGGCGTAATCCGGCACGCTGATGCGGCTTTTGCCGTCTTCCCCGATGAGCATGTCGTCGAGTCCCAGGCGGAATTTCCCGGTGCGCATCCCCGGCTCAAGTTGATGGCTCGGCGAAAGGAAGGTCCAGGTGATGCCGGGCTCGGCCTTGAGGATCTCCCACACCTCGGCCGTGGCCCGGGCGCCGCCCTTCCATTCGTCGGGGAATTCCGGCCTGTCGATGTTGCGCCCGCCACCGGCCACGATCAGGGTGCCGGCCCCGCCCACGGCCAGGATGCGCGTCACGCCGGCCCGCTGCATGGCGTCGAGGATGGCCCGCGTGCCCCGGCGCTGGGCCTCGAGTATGGCCTCGGCCGGCAGACCACGCGGCGGCGCGTAGGCATGGATGACGGCCTGCTGTCCGGAAAGGGCCTCGGCCAGGGCCGCGCCGTCGGCGACGTCCACGGCCTTGGGGGTGAGTTTCGGATGGGACGGCAGTTTTTCGACGTGGCGCACGATGGCGGTGACGTCATGGCCCCGGGACAGGGCCTCGTCGCGGATGGCGGCGCCGACGTAGCCCGTGGCGCCGATGATGGCGATATGCATGGCAAGCCTCCTTGATGCATGGTGCTTTGCACACAGGGTAGCATTTGCCGCCGCGATGTGAAGCGGGAAGATGCGGCCGACCAAACGCCGACGCGCCCGGGGCAGGGAGCCGACGGGCGCGCGGGAAGGAACGGCGGCGCGGCGATGCGGGATGCACACCACCGCGCCAGGGGTGAGGGGAGGCGGCGCTAGGCCATGAGCGCCGTGCCGATCTGGTAGATGGCGACCGCCACCACGTAGGCGAAGCAAAGGCCGCCGACCACGGAGAAGGTCGCCCATTTCCAATTCGATTCCCTGGCGATGACCACCACCGTCACCATGCAGGGGGTGTAGAGCAGCATGAAGGCGAAAACCGAGAGCACCGCCGGCATGGTCCAGGCCGGATCGGCGGCCAGCTTTTCGCTGAGCGGCTGGGCCTGTTCCGGATCGACCTCGCCCATGGAATAGGCCGTGGCCATGGTGGAGACGAAGACCTCCTTGGCCGCGAAGGCGCCGATGAGCGCGATGTTGGCCTGCCAGGGGAAGCCGGCCAGGTTGGTCAGGGGCGTGAGGGATTCGCTCACGCGGCCGGCCAGGGAATACTTGAGCGAGGCCTCGTTTTGCTCGTCGGCAAGGGACTGCTGGGCCGCCTCGGTCAGATCGGCCAGCTCTTCCTCGTTTGCCTGGGGATTCTCGGCCTTGACCGTCTGGGCGATCTGCGCCTTTTGGGCGTCGTACTTGGCCACCGTGCCTTCGGGCAGCTCCGGAAAGGTCATGACCGCCCACATGAGGATGGACACGGCCAGGATCACGGTGCCGGCCTTTTTCACGTACTGCCAGACGCGCTCCCAGGTATGGAGCACCACACCCCTCAGCGTGGGCAGGCGGTACGGCGGAATCTCCATGACGAACGGCGTGCTCTCGCCCTTGATCACGGTCGAGCGCAAAAGCCTGGAAACGAGCAGCACAAAGGCCCAGGCCGCGAGCACGACGAAGAACATGGCCCGGGTGGTGTTGCCCGGGAAAAAGGCGGCCACGAGCATGAGGTAGGCCGTGGTCTTGGCCCCGCAGACCATGAAAGGCGCGGTCAGGATGGTGGCCAGCCGCTCGCGCGGGCTGCGCAGCGTCCTCGCGCACATGACGCCGGGCACGGCGCAGCCGCCCGGGATGCCGCCGGACATGATCAGCGGCATGACCGACATGCCGTGCAGGCCGAAGATGCGCAACACCCGGTCGAGCATGTAAGCCACGCGCGCCATGTAGCCGAGGTCCTCCAGGAAGACCAGCATGGCGAACATGATGCAGATAAGCGGGGTGAAGCCGATGACCGAGCCCACGCCGCCGATGATGCCGTTGACGATAAGCGATTGCAGGTAGCCCTCGGGCAGATACGTCGTGGCCAAGCCGCTTAAGGCGTCGAAACCGGCCTCGATCCAGCCCTGGGGATAGGCCCCGATGGCGAAGGTCACCTGGAACATCAGATACAGCACAGCCAGCATGATGAGCGGGCCGAGCATCTTGTGCGTGACGATGCGGTCGATGGCGTCGGAGTTGTTGCGCCGCAGCTCGTCGCCGCCGAGCACGACCCCCTGCTTGATGATGCCGTTGATATAGCCGTAGCGCCAGTCGGCGATGATGGCGTCCGGGGTGGTGGCGCTGTTTTTGCGGGTCGTCTCCTCGGCCTCGGCGCAAAGGGCCAAAAGCGCCTCGTGGGTGGGGCCGGCGGCCTTGCCCTCGGTCATGACCTGCTCGTCGCTTTCCAGGTACTTGACGGCCACCCAACGCGGATCATGGCGGGTGGTCAGAAATTTCGCGTCGGCAATGCGCGCGGTCATGCGGTCGAGAATGGGGTCGAGGTCCGGGCCGTAGTTGAGGCGGATCGGCGTCCATTGCCCCTTGGTCTTGGCCGCGACCTCGGCCACGGCCCGCATGAGCTCCTTGCGGCCCTGGCCGACCCGGGCCACGCAGGGCACCACCGGCACGCCGAGCAGCTGGGACAGCTTTTCGGTGTCGATGGTCACGCCGCTGCGCTTGACCTCGTCCATCATGTTGAGCCCGAGCACCAGCGGCGCGCCGATCTCCATGAGCTGCACGGCCAGATAGAGGCTGCGCTCCAGGGCCGTGGCGTCCATCATGTTGATGACCACGTCGGGATGCTCGTCCACGATGACGTTTCGGGCGACCAACTCCTCCATGGAATAGGAGGTCAGGGAATAGGTGCCGGGCAGGTCGACCAGGTGGCTTATCTGATCGTTATCCCGGTAGGTTCCTTCCAGGCGGTCCACGGTGATGCCGGGATAGTTGCCGACCCGGGCCTGGCCGCCGGTGATGGCGTTGAACATGGTGCTCTTGCCGCAGTTGGGCTGGCCGGAGACGGCCACGCGGATGGGCTGCGCCATGCTAGAGCGCCTCCACGGAAATATAGTCGGCCTCGCTGTTGCGCAGCGACAGGGTGAACCCCTTCATGCGCAGTTCGACCGGATCGGCCAGCGGGGCCCGGCCGATGACCATGATCCGGGCCCCGGGCACAAGGCCCATATCCCGAATGCGCCGTCCCAGTTCGCCGCCGGCGGTCACCGCCCGGACGCATCCTTTCTGATTGACGCCAAGCTTTCGCATCGAAACAGTCATTATCTCTCCCCTCCTTTCCATCGGCAAGCGCGGTGGTGTCGGGCAATGGCCCGTCGCGCCCACGCCCCGGCCTGGCAACAACCAGGGCATCTTGCGTGGTGCGAGGATGATGTAAATGATATTCAATATCATTGTCAACAAGGATCGCAGCCCGCTTCGAAAAAAAAGCATCCGTACCGCCCGCCCCTGGATTTCCAGAGCCGATGCGGCCAATATCCTGCTATTTTACATGTATTTTACAGGTCCGGTCTTCCCCCGATGCGCCGTGAAATCCCCCCCGGCCCCGGCGAAAGGCGTCCGGCCCCGAGGAAAGACACGATCAACCGGCAGCCACAAAAGGCAAAACGGCCTTCGCAAAAAGCTTGCGAGGCTCGCCCGACGTACGGTGAGACGCACGCCGGTCCGCCCGTTGGCCCGGGCAGCGCTGGAGCGATCACGAAAAAAAGGGGACTGGCGTCAGCTGAGCGGGCAGAACGCGCCCGTGGCGGCATGTTCGGCCCAGGAGCACTCCCCGGCCGCCGTGATAACGGGCTCTACCGGCGGCTCCCCGGCCTCCCGCCGCTGGCGCAGGCGGTCGCGCAGCAGCCCGGCGTAGGACCGGGCGATGCCCTGGGCCGTCATCATGTCTTTGAGACCATGCCGCCTGGAAAACGCCAGACGCACGTTGTCGCCGCCGTCGAGATATACACGGCAGCACAGGCACTCAACCAGATAACGAAGCGGATCCTGGAATGTTTCGGCCATGCCCGGCGCCATCCCCGGTTTCATTGGTTGTGCGACATGACGACGCTTCCTGAAGAAGTGTCACGGACCTTATGCCAACCGTAACAGCGTTGGCAAATGAAAATTTGGTCAGCCGCCACGCCGTGCAAAGCGCGCCCCTGGCCACTCCCCAGAGCGTCAGGCCTCCGTTTTGGCGGCAAGGGCGGCCTTGGCGGCCATGGCCTCCAAGAGAGCGGCTTCGTCCCGGAATATCCGGGCACAGGCGCATTCGATCATGCAGTTGACCAGGGAATGGACCGTATCCCCGGCCACGCGGAAATCCGTGCGCAAGCCCCAGACCGGAAGGCCCCGGGCATGGGCGTAGCCCGCCTCGAAGGCGGTGCCGTCGTCGACCTGGGTCCCGTCGAGCACGGCCACGACCAGATCGCAACTGTCGACGCCGGCCAGACAGCCCCGGAAAATATGCTCCTTGGCCGTCGCGCCCATGGCGGCCAAGTCGTCGCCCGCAAAAAAATCCCCGGGCCACAGGGCGACAACACCCGGCAACGCGCCGGCCTGGTCGCGCAACCGGGCCATGAACCGACGTTCGGCCAGGCTGAAAAGGGGTCCGGCCAGATAAACGCGCATAGACTCGCTCCCTTGCGGCCCACCCGAGCCGCCGGGGCAACATAGTCCGGGAAGGCCGGCCGGGCAACCGCTTGCGCATCATCGCTTGGGCATCTGCCTCCTTGACCGCCGCCGCAGGATCGTCTAACCAGAAAGCCGTCCGTGGACATGTAGTTCCCCCACGATTTTTTTTCACGGCCACGTCCGTCCGGATGGGGCCGTTGTCCTTGGTTTTTTTCCCCGACAATCCAACCGATCCAAGGTATGAAATGGACAGCATTCCTATTACCGTCCAAGGTTTCAAGCGACTCGAACGCGAACTGGAGCGTCTCAAGAAGGAACGCCCGGAAGTGATCCTGGCCATCAAAGAAGCGCGCGAAGAAGGCGACCTGCGCGAAAACGCCGGTTACGACGCCGCCCGCGAACGCCAGGGGATGCTCGAAGCCCGCATCAACTTCATCGAATCGCGCATGCCGCGCTTCAACGTCATCGACCTGGACACCCTGGACGGCGAGCAGGCCATCTTCGGCGCCACGGTGGAGATCGAGGACGTGGACACCGGCGACGTCAAGAAATACACGCTGCTCGGCCCGGACGAAGCCCAACCGAGCAAGGGCTCCATCTCCATCCTGTCGCCGGTCGGCCAGGCGCTGCTCGGCAAGTACGAGGGCGATGAGATCGTGGTGGACGCGCCCCGGGGCAAGATCAACTACGAAATCGTCTCCATCGTCTTCAACGGTTCCATCGAAAAAGAATAGCCGGGGCAAGCACCAACGACAAAAGGCCCCGCCGCGCGAGCGACGGGGCCTTTTCACTACGGACGACGCTACGAAACGGCGAATACGCAGCGGTTGCCGGCCTCGTCGTAGCACCCGCCGCACGAGACGCACCGGCTGGGCTCTTCGGAACCGTCGCGCCAGCGGACGGCAAGGTCGGGCTCGCAAAGAAACGGCCGCGCCATGGCGAAGCAGGCGATTTCCGTCTCCGCCAGAATCCCGGTCATGGTCGCCGGCGAACGGTTGGCCCCGACCAGCATCACCGGGGCGCGGATGCTTGCCGCCACGGCGGCGGCTTCCTCGCGGAAGACGGACTCTTTCTGCTCCGGCCCGTCACACAATCCCCTGTTGCCGCCAAGGCCGCTTATTTCCACCAGGTCGATTCCGGCCTCGTCGAGCGTTCCGGCCACTTCCTGGCAGGCGTCGAAAACGCCCGGCGTCCGGTCCATATCGCGGCAATCGAGCTTGACCGACAGCAGGAAATCCTCCCCGGCTTCCCGGCGCATGGCGGCGTAGATCGCTTCGAGCAGGGCGCGCCGCCTTTCCGGAGTGCCGCCGTAGGCGTCGGTGCGCGTATTGGCCGTCGGGTGCAGGAACTGGCTGAGAAAGTAGCCATGGGCACTGTGGATCTGCGCCCCGTCGTATCCCGCCTCACGGGCCAGTGCCGCGCCCTTGGCGAAAAGTTCCGGCAGGTGCCGCAGCGTGTCCGCGTCGGCGTCTGCCGGCGTCCAGCGCGCGCCGTCCTGACCGGCAAAGGCCAGTTGGAGGAGGATCGGCACCCCTTCCTCATGGGCCGCTTCCGTCAGCTGCCGATGCCCGGGCAGGCAGCCCGCGTCGTACAGGCCCATCTGCCCGTCCAGGGCCTTGGAGCGTGGGCTCATAAACGTCGCGCTGGCGATGATGCCGCCGACACCGCCCTTGGCCAGGGCGGCATAGAGCGCCACCAGCCGGGGCGTGACATGGCCGTCGGCATCGGCCATCCGCTCCCAGGTTGCCGATCGCAGCAACCTGTTTTTGAATCGCGTCCCCTTGACGGCCATGGGGTCGAACAACGTCTTCATGTGTGCCTCCTCGGACTTGCAGTGGTCCGGGACAACGCTACCCTCGGCGTCGCGCCGGGAACAAGAAGGCACTTTTCCGTTTGTTGGTTTCGCCCGCCATACCACCCATAGACGACGAAAGCCCCGCCGCTTGCGCGACGGGGCCTTTTCACGTCTCTGCGTCCTTTCCGGTCAGGATGTGGCCTGGGCGGTGCTGAGCGCGGCTTGCAGCTTGTCCTGGTCCTCGTGGGAAAGCGAGGTCTGGAGCACCTTGCCGCCCGTGCCCTTGAGCTCGTCGAGCACCTTGTCCGCCGTCATCTTGCGGAGGAGCACGAACAGCACCGAGGTGCCGGGCTGGAGCGTATTGGCCAGCTTTTTCATGAAGTCGTCGTCGATGCCGACGTCGGACAGCGCCCCGGCCGCCGCGCCCGAAGCCGCGCCGACCACAGCGCCGAGCACCGGCATCATGAAGATGAGCCCGATCAACGCTCCCCAGAAGCCGCCGCCGATGGCCCCGGAAGCGGCCAGGTGGTACATCTGGTTGAGCTTGATCTTGCCTTGCGGGTCCTTGACGGCCACGACCGCGTCTTCCAGATCGACCAGATATTCCTTCTGCATCTTCAACAATTTGAGGCGCACCGTTTCGGCTTCGAACATGTCGTCGTAGCCCACGACAATCAAATCACTCATATCGGCTCCTTGTTGGCTGTTTGGCGTTGCCCGATCCAGGACACGGGAGATTCCATTATCGAATGCCGTATTTCCGACTGGTTGGCAACACATGGCGGGCGTCGCGCCGTCGCGTTCGCATCGCGACCGGACCGTCACGAAAAAGGCCGCCCCGGCGGGCGGCCTTTTCCAATCCGGGCAAGCCCGGCATGGAATCGCGTTTCTAGCGGATAAAGAGCATTTCCTGGTAGCTCGGCAGCGACCACAGGTCGTCGGCCACCACGGTTTCCAGGGCGTCGGCCACGGTGCGCACTTCCAGCATGGCCGGCAGCACCGTGCAGCACATGTACTTGGCCTCGGCCAGGGTGTCGTCGGCGCTGTGCTCCAGGAGCTTCTCGAACTCGGCCACCTTGGCCTGCAGGTCGCGCAGCTTGTCGGTCACGCACTCCAGGGTCGTCATCTTGTAGTCGTGGCCAATGGCCTTGAGGCTGGCGCAGGTGGCGGCCAGCTCGCCCTGATAGCGCACGGCGGCCGGGAAGATGATGGTCTTGGCCATGCGCACGACCAGGGCGGCCTCGGTCTGGATGGTCTTGACGTACTGCTCGAGGTAGATCTCCTTGCGGGAGGCGAGCTCGGCCTCGCTGAAGATGCCGTAGGTGGTGAAGAGCTTGACCACTTCGGGGGTGGTCAGCACCGGCAGGGCGTCGGGCGTGGTCTTGAGGTTGGGCAGGCCGCGCTTCTCGGCCTCGACATGCCACTCCTCGGAGTAGCCGTCGCCGTTGAAGACCACGGAATCGTGTTCCTTCATGATCTCCTGGATCACGGTCTGCACGGCGCTGTTGAGCTTGCCGGCATCCCCGCCGGTGGCGGCCTCGAGCTTGGTGGCGATGTAGTCCAGGGACTCGGCCATCATGGCGTTGAGCGCCACCTGGGGACCGGCGATGGACTGGGAGGAGCCCACGGCGCGGAATTCGAAGCGGTTGCCGGTGAAGGCGAAGGGGCTGGTGCGGTTGCGGTCGCCCGGATCCATGGGCAGCGGCGGCAGGGTGTCGACGCCGATGTTCATGATGCCCTTCTGCTTGGAGCTCTCGACCTTGCCCTTCTTGATCTGCTCGAAGACGTCGGTGAGCTGCTCGCCGAGGTAGACGGACATGATGGCCGGCGGAGCCTCGTTGGCACCCAGGCGATGGTCGTTGGAGGCGCTGGCGACCGTGGCGCGCAGCAGGGAACCGAACTTGTGCACGGCGCGGATGGCGGCGGCGCAGAAAACCAGGAACTGGGCGTTCTCGTGCGGGGTGTCGCCCGGATCGAACAGGCTACCCATGTCCTCGTTGCCGATGGAGTAATTGAGATGCTTGCCCGAGCCGTTGATGCCGGCGAAGGGCTTCTCGTGCAGCAGGCAGATGAGGCCGTAGCGCTTGGCCACGGTGCGCAGCACGGTCATGACCATCTGGTTGTGGTCGGTGGCCAGGTTGCCGGCCTCGAAGATCGGGGCGATCTCGAACTGGCTGGGGGCCACTTCGTTGTGGCGGGTCTTGACCGGAACGCCGAGCTTGTAGAGCTCACGCTCGACTTCCATCATGAAGGCCAGCACGCGGCGGGGAATGACGCCGAAGTACTGGTCCTCGAACTCCTGGCCCTTGGCCGACTTGGCGCCGAAAAGCGTGCGGCCGGCGATGAGCAGGTCGGGGCGGGAGAAGACGAAATGGCGGTCGATGAGGAAGTATTCCTGCTCGGGCCCGGCAAAGGACACCACGGGATGCTTGGCGGTGACGCCGAAAAGCTTCAGGATGCGCTGGGCCTGCTTGTTAAGCGCCTGGTTGGAGCGCAAAAGCGGGGTCTTCTTGTCCAGGGCCTCACCGGTCCAGGACACGAAGGCCGTGGGGATGCACAGGAAGGTGCCGTTGGGATTTTCCAGGATGTAGGCCGGATTGGTCACGTCCCAGGCGGTGTAGCCGCGGGCCTCGAAGGTGGTGCGCAGGCCGCCGGAGGGGAAGGAGGAAGCGTCGGGCTCGCCCTGGATCAGCATCTTGCCGGAAAATTCGGCCACGGCCCCGCCCTTGCCGTCGGGGACCAGGAAGGCGTCGTGCTTCTCGGCGGTCAGGCCGGTGAGCGGAAAAAACACATGGGTGAAATGGGTGGCGCCCTTTTCGATGGCCCAGTCCTTCATGGCGTTGGCCACGGCGTCGGCAATGGACGGGTCGAGCTTCTGGCCCAGCTCGATGGTCTTTTTCAGCGACTTGTAGACGTCCTTGGGCAGCCGTTCGCGCATGACCTTGTCGCTGAAGACGTTGCTGCCGAAAACATCGGTGGGCTTGGTTTCGCTGAAGTTCAGCGGTGCATGGGACGGCTTGTAATTGATGATGGCCGAAATTGCGTCCAGCCGAGCCTTGATTCCGCTCATAGGATCCTCTTGCATGTGTTGAACAGGTTTCTCGCCATGGAACCCCAATCCGCGTCCCTGGCCGGATGTCGCAGTTGCGTGGCATTGCGACAAACATGGCGGACACGCGACGCGGCGTCCCCATACCGACCGTCCGGAACCCGGACACAACTTCCAGCACGACCGGCAGTTATTAAAAATTTCCCGTCTCTCGCCGCGCGGCCGGTCTCTCTCCACGACCGCCGGCGAAGTCTCAATAATGTAAAAATCAGGGTACGTCCATAGCCAATGCCCGCGATGCGCCACGCCAGGGGCGGCCTGCCACGCGGCCGCGACGCGGCCATCCCCACGAAACGGAGCCGGAGCCGATTTCCCCCCTGTTTTTTTCCGGACAGGCCCTCAAAGGACGTCAGGAATCAAGCAGACGCCGGATGGCCGTCAACTCGTCATAGATCTGGCGCAAGATCGGGCCATCCCGACCGTCGTCGGCTAGACGGCGTCGCGCGCCGTCGATGGTGAGCTTTTCCTCGTAGAGCAGCGTCTTGATGCGGTGGAGGAGTTCGAGGTGTTCGTCGGTGTAGAGGCGCTGCCCTTTTTGGGTGCGCACGGGCGAAAGCTGCGGGAATTCGGTTTCCCAAAAACGCAGCACAAAGGGTTTGAGTCCCGTCAGACCGGCGACTTCACCTATTTTGTAGGTCCGTTGCGGCATATCCGGTGTTCATGCGCCAAGACGCCTTGTGGGGTCAACCCCGACGCAGGCAGGCTTTACAATCGCCCGTGATGCACTACCCTGCGGGGAAATGGGTTTTAACCCGCGCCCGGCCGGGCGTCCGTCTGGCCGGGCCGGCAACGCAACCCGAAGGAGCATACGACAATGGCGACCATTACCACCCAAGACGGCGCGACATTGTATTATAATGACTGGGGCTCGGGACAACCGGTGGTTTTCAGCCACGGCTGGCCCCTTACCGCCGACGCCTTCGAGGACCAGATGTTCTTCCTGGCCTCCCACGGCTACCGGGTCATCGCCCACGACCGGCGCGGCCATGGCCGCTCCGACCAAACCTGGTACGGCAACGACCTGGACACCTATGCCGACGACCTGGCCACCCTGACCGAGGCCCTTGACCTCAAGGACGCGGTCCACGTGGGGCATTCCACCGGCGGCGGCGAGGTGGTCCGCTATCTGGCCCGCCACGGTTCGGCCCGGGTGGCCAAGATCGTGCTCATCGGCGCGATCCCACCGCTTATGCTCAAGACCCGGGACAATCCCGGCGGCCTGCCCATGGCCGTCTTCGACGGCATCCGGGAGGGGGTGGCCAAGGACCGCTCCCAGTTCTTCAAGGATCTGAGCCTGCCCTTCTACGGGTACAACCGGCCCGGGGCCAAGGTTTCGGAAGGCGTCCGGGAATCCTTCTGGCGGCAGGGGATGCTGGCCGGCCTTCCGGCGGCCTACTTCTGCATCAAGGCCTTTTCGGAAACCGACCAGACCGAGGACTTGAAAAAGATCGACGTGCCGACGCTGTTCCTGCACGGCGACGACGATCAGATCGTGCCCATCGACGCCGCCTCCCGGGCGGCGGTCAAGCTGGTCAAGGGCGCGACGCTTACGGAATACCCCGGCGCGCCCCATGGCCTGTGCACCACGGAAAAGGACAAGGTCAACGCCGACCTGCTGGCCTTCATCAAGGGCTAACCCCTGCCCGCCCGACGCAAAAAAGCCCCGACGCCTGCGCACCGGGGCTTTTTCATTCGTGTCATATCGTCGCCACGCGTACGGGATGCCGGGCGACCGCCCTGCCCCGGGCTACGGCCGTGTCACGGGCAGCGCGGCCAGGACGGACTTGGCGAGTCCCTCGTGGACCTTGTCCACTTCCTTATCCTTGAGCGTCTTTTCCGGGTGGCGGTAGGTGATGCGGAAGGTCAGCCGCCGGTCGACCTCGCCTTCGGGCTTGTAGGCGTCGATGAGCACCACATCCTCAAGGATGGGCACGTTGGCCCCACGCAGCGCGGCCAGCACCGCGCCCACGGTCACGCCGGCCGGCACGGCCAGGGTGATGTCGCGGCGCACGGGCGGGAATCCCGGCAGCGGCGCGAAAACCGTCTTCTGGGCGTCGACCAGGACCCGCAGGGCATCGATATCCAATTCGGCGATCCACAGCGGACTTCTGGCATGAAACGCGTCGGCCACTTCGGGCGTGACCTGGCCGATGAGCCCCAGGCGCACCGGACCGCAGGTCACATCCACCTGCGGCGCCAGCCAGGACTGGTCCTCGACCCGGGAGAAGGTCGGCTCGGGCAGATGAAAATGGGCGAGCAGTCCTTCCACCAGCCCCTTGATGTCGGCATAGCCGGCTTCCACGTCCTTGGGCCAGGGCCAGGCTTCGGGATGACGCGCGCCGTGCAGGGCCAGACCCATCCGGCCGGCCTCCCGGGCCGTGGAGTCCGAAGCCGCGTCGGCGGTGAAAATCCGGGCCACCTCGAAAAGGCGCAGGTTGGCGTTGCCCTGGGCCAGGTTGTGGCGCACGGCGCCAAGCAGCCCCGGGGCCAGCATGGGGCGCATGACGTTTTGATCCTCGGACAGCGGATTGGCCACCGAAACACGGCAGGCCGCATCCAGGCACAAAAGATCGAGGTCGCCGTGGCCGACAAAGCTGTAGTTGACCGCCTCGCGAAGCCCGACGCCCACGGCGTAGGCCCGAAGCCTCGCCCAGAAGCCGAACTCCGTCTCGGGCGACGCGTCGTCCAGGGACTTGGACACCCGGGGCAGCTTCGGCGCGATGCGGTCCAGGCCGTACACCCGCCCCACTTCCTCGATGAGGTCCGCCTCGCGCTCGAGGTCCAGACGGTACGAGGGCGGCGTCACGGCCATGGCCCCGGAGGGATCGGTGTCCGTCAGCTTGCAGCCAAGCGCGGTAAGCGTCTTGCGGCAAAAATCCTCGGCCATTTCCTCGCCCAAAAGCAGGCTGGCCCGGGCCGGACGGAACCCGATGCCGCGCGGCGTATAGGGACGGGGTTCGGCCACGGCCTCGCCGGGCAGGACCGTGCCGCCGGCGGTTTCGAGCATGAGCGAAACGGCCCGGTGCATGGCGTAGACCGAACCGACCTGATCCACGCCGCGCTCGAAGCGGTAGGAGGCCTCGCTCGGCAGGGACAGCCGCCGGGCGGTCTTGCGGATGGCGCCCGGACGGAACACGGCGCACTCGAGCAGCACCTCGGTGCTGCCGGAACCCATCTCGCTGTTCTCGCCGCCCATGACGCCGGCCAGGGCCACGGGCTTTTCGGCGTCGCAGATAAGCAGGTCCCGGGCGGTGAGCAGACGCTCCTGACCGTCAAGGGTGGTGATCTTCTCGCCCTCGACCGCGTTTCGCACCTTGACCGTGTTGCCGGCGAGCTTGGCCCGGTCGAAGGCGTGCAGCGGCTGGCCGAGTTCGAACAGCACGTAGTTGGTGGCATCGACGATATTGGAGATGGGGCGCTGGCCGATGGCCAGAAGCCGCCAGCGGATGCGGTCCGGGGAAGGACCGATCGTGACGCCGGTGACGAGCTTGGCCCGGTAGACCGGGCACTGCTGCGGGTCCTCGATCTCGATGGCCACCTGGGTCGCGGCATTGGGACCGGACTCGGGATAGGACACCTCGGGCAAGGTGAGCGGCAGGTCGAAGGCCATGGCCACTTCCCTGGCGATGCCAAGGACGCTTAGGCAATCGGCCCGGTTGGGCGTGATGGAAACGTCGAGCACGCAGGTGTCGAGGCCAAGGGCGTCGGGCAGGCTCCAGCCGACGGTCGCGCTCTCGGGCAGGACCAGGATGCCGCCGCTGCGTTCCTCGGCCAGGCCCAGCTCCGATTCGGAGCAAATCATGCCTTCGGACACCTGGCCGCGAATCTTGCTCTTCTTGATGGTGAGCCCACCCGGCAGCGTCACGCCGACCATGGCCACGGGCACATGCTGGCCGGCGGCGACATTGGGCGCGCCGCACACGATGGGCAGGGGAGCTTCCCCGCCGACGTCCACCGTGCAGCAGGACAGGTGGTCGGAGTCGGGATGGGCCTCACAGGTGAGCACCTTGCCGACGACCACCGAGGCGATCTCCTCGAAGGGATTTTTGATCTCCTCGATTTCCAGGCCGAGCATGGTCAAACGGTCGGCAAGTTGCTGGGGAGTGCCCTCATAGGGCGTGAATTCGCGCAGCCAGGCTAAACTGAGCAGCATGATGTGTGTGCCTCCGGCGGCCGGGGAGGGAACCCCTTTTTGCAAAAAGGGGTTCCCTCCCCGGACCCCACCCTCCCGAAAAACTCCCAAAAGGGGCCATGGTGAGGGCTTGCCCGGCAAGAAGCCGGGTCAGGGACGGGGAAAGAGCCCCTAAACGTTAAAACTGGCTGAGGAACCGAACGTCGTTTTCAAAAAACATGCGCAGGTCGCCGATGCCGTACTTGAGCATGGCCACGCGCTCCACGCCCATGCCGAAGGCGAACCCGGTATAGCGTTCGGTGTCGTAACCCACGGCGTCAAACACATTGGGGTCGACCATGCCGCAGCCCAGGATCTCGACATACCCCGTGCCCTTGCACACCCGACAGGTGCCGGCCTCGGTCTCCCCCTTGCCGCCGCAGATGACGCAGGAGATATCCACCTCGGCGCTCGGCTCGGTAAAGGGGAAAAAGCTCGGTCGGAAGCGCACATTGGTTTTCGGGCCGAAGATACGGCGCACGAAGGCTGTCAGCGTGCCACGCAAATCGGCCATGGACACGCCCTCGTCGACGAGCAGTCCTTCGATTTGGTGGAACATGGGGGTGTGGGTGAGATCGGAGTCGCGGCGGTAGACCTTGCCCGGGGCGATGACCGCGACCGGCGGCTTTTGCGCCAGCATGGTGCGGACCTGCAAGGGCGAGGTGTGGGTGCGCAGCACCACGTTGTCCGTGATGTACAGCGTATCCTGCATGTCCCGGGCGGGGTGCTCGGGAGGCATGTTGAGCGCCTCGAAATTGTAGTAGTCGGTCTCGATCTCCGGCCCGGTGACGATGGAAAAGCCCAACTCACCAAAGGCCTTGCAGATCTCCGCCGTCACCAGGGTGATGGGGTGCAGGCTTCCGGCAAAGGGGACACGTCCCGGTTCGGTGGGATCGAACCCGGCCAGGGCGACGTCCAGGGCCGCGCGGCTGAGCGCCGCCAGTCTGTCGTCGTACAGGCCGGTCAGGGACTGCTTGACCGTGTTGGCGGCCTGTCCGGCGGCGCGACGGGCATCGGGATCGAGGCCCGGGAGCTGGGACATGAGCGCGGCCAGCCGGCCCTTGCGTCCCAGGTAGGCGACCCGGATTTCCTCGAGGTCCTCAAGCGCCAAGGCCTGGTCGAGACGCGCGGCGCACTCCCCGACCAGGCCCTCTAGCTCGGCAACGAGCGTGGGTTGGCTTCCCAACTTAATTCACCTTGGCTTTGGCCAGCTCCGCCAGCTTCTGGAAGCTGTCCTTTTCGCGCACGGCCATATCGGCCAGGACCTTGCGGTCCAGTTCCACGCCGGCAAGGGTCAATCCGCGCATGAACACGCTGTAGGACAGACCATTGAGGCGGGCGGCGGCATTGATACGGATGATCCAGAGCTTGCGCATCTGGCGCTTGCGCTGCTTGCGGTCGCGGTAGGCGTAAACCAGCGCCCGTTCGGCCACCTCGCGGGCGGTTTCGTAGAGAACGCCGCGGGCTCCGACAAAGCCCTTGGCCATCTTCAAATATTTTTTGTGCCGCTTATGGGCGGCTTGTCCACGTTTGACGCGCATGATCGGGCTCCTTTAGCGTGGTATGGATAAGCCCAGTCCGCCTAGGCGTAGGGCAAAAGCCGGCGCACGGCCTTTTCGTTGGCCTTGTCGACCAGGGTGCCCTGGCCCAGGCGGCGGGTGCGCTTGGCGTTTTTCTTGGTCAGAATATGGCGCAGGTTCTGCCGGCGGCGGGCAAACTTGCCGGAACCGGTCTTGGTGAACCGCTTGGCCGCGCTGCGGTTGGTCTTCATCTTGGGCATATCGGACTCCTTGGACGCGACCGCATCAAGCAGGCGCGAGCGTTTTCTTGATTTGCGGGGCAAGCAGCATGGTCATCATGCGGCCTTCGGTGCGCGGCTCCTGCTCCACCTTGGCCAGTTCCCCCAGATCAGCCACGACACGGGACAGGATGAGCACACCCCGGTCTTTGTGCACGATCTCGCGTCCGCGGAAAAACACCGTCACCTTGCAACGGTCCCCTTCTTCCAGGAAGCGGCGAATGTGCTTGAGCTTGGTCTGGTAATCGTGCTCGTCGGTCTTGGGCCGGACCTTGATCTCCTTCAGCTGGACCGTGGAAGCTTTTTTGCGCGCTTCCTGCAGCTTCTTCTGCTGCTGGTACTTGAAACGGCCGAAGTCCATGATGCGGCACACGGGCGGATCGGCGTTGGGCGCGACCTCGACCAGGTCGAGTCCCTTTTCCTGCGCCATGCGCAGCGCCTCGCTGGTGGGAATGATACCCACCTGGGCACCGTCGTCGGCGATCACCCGCACTTCACGGGCACGAATCCGGTGATTACACCGGGGGTCACTACTGGGAGCGGAAGTTATAGCGCATACCTCCACGCTTAAACGGTTCCTGGCAATCGGCCGTAATCATGAGCACGACCTCGTCCAGGGACTTGACGCCAAGATTCTCCCCGGACCGCAGCCGCACGTTCAGGCCGCCGAGTTCCTTTTCCTTATCCCCTGCCACGAGCATGTAGGGGATCTTCTCCATCTGGGCCTCGCGAACTTTGAAGCCCAGCTTTTCGTTGCGTTCGTCCAACTCGACCCGAATACCAGCCTCGGCGAGCTTGGCCAAGGCCTCTTCGGCAAATTCCTTTTGGGCGTCGGTAACGATGAGGATGCGCGCCTGCACCGGAGACAGCCACGTGGGCAGCGCCCCGGCCGTATGCTCGATAAGCACGCCTAAAAATCGCTCCACCGCGCCGAGAATCACCCGGTGCAGCATGACGGGCCGTTTGCGCTCCCCATCCGCATCCGTATAGACGAGGTCGAAACGTTCCGGCAAGGTAAAGTCGCATTGCACCGTGGCGCATTGCCAACGGCGCTCTAAGGCATCCTTGAGCTTGATGTCAATCTTCGGACCGTAAAAAGCCCCGTCGCCCTCGTTGATGTCGTAGGGCAGCCCAAGGGAATCCATGGCGTCGATGAGCGCCTTGGTCGCGCGTTCCCAGTCCTCGTCCGAACCGATGGACTTCTCCGGCCGGGTAGACAACTCCACCTCGTAGTCGAAGCCGAAAAGCGCCACCACATCCTGGACGAATTTGATGACGCCCGCGATTTCCTCGAGAAGCTGGTCGGGGCGGCACAGGATATGGGCGTCGTCCTGGGTGAACTGGCGCACGCGCATGAGTCCGTGCAACACGCCCGATTTCTCGTGGCGATGCACCACGCCGAGCTCGAAGTAGCGCTGGGGCAGATCGCGGTAGCTGCGCACGCGCGATTTATAGATGAGCATATGCGACAGGCAGTTCATGGGCTTGATGCCGTAGGCCTGTCCGTCGATCTCGGTGAAATACATGTTCTCGCGATAATTGTCGTAGTGCCCGGAGCGCTCCCAGAGTTCGCGGCGCAGGATGAGCGGGCCGCGCACGAGCTGGTAGCCGCGCCGCAGGTGCTCGCGACGCTCGAAATCCTCGAGGATGGTGCGGATCAATTCGCCCTTGGGATGCCAGATGGGCATGCCGGCGCCGACTTCCTCGGAAAAGCTGAAGAGGTCGAGCTGGGTGCCGAGCTTGCGGTGATCGCGCTTCTTGGCTTCCTCAAGATGATGCAGATACTTCTTGAGGTCGGGCTCCGAGGCAAAGGCGGTGCCGTAGATACGCTGGAGCATGGGGCGCTTCTCGTCGCCGCGCCAGTAGGCTCCGGCAACGGAGAGGAGCTTGAACGCCTTGACCGCGCCCGTGGTCGGCACATGGGGGCCGCGGCACAGGTCGGTGAACGTTCCATGACGATAGAGGGAAACCGTGTCGCCCTCGATGTTCTCGTCCATGATCTCGAGCTTGTAGACCTCGCCTTGGGAGGCGAAAAGCGCCTTGGCGTCGGCCTTCGGCACAGAGGTGCAGGAAAAAGGGGCATTGGCGGCGATGCTTTTGCGCATCTCCGACTCGATGGCCTCGAGATCCTCGGGCGTAAAGGGGCGTTCGAAGGCGAAATCGTAGTAGAAGCCGTTTTCGATGGCCGGTCCGATGGTCACCTGGGCGGCGGGGAAAAGCTTCTTGACGGCCTCGGCCATGATGTGGGCGGTCGAGTGCCGGATGATGGCGAGCCCTTCGGGGGAGTCGGCGGCGACCGGCGCGATCTCGCGCGAGCCTTCCGGCAGCGGCGCGGTCAAATCAAGAGCCTTGCCGTCGACCAGACAGGCCACGGCATTTTTCATGCGCTTGCCGGAGATGCCCCGCGACAAAACCTGGCCGCAGGCTTCGCCGGCAGCAGCCTCCAGGGATGTATCCTCTAAAGTGACGAGCACGTTGCCTTCTTTGGGTGGCGGTAACACCCCTAATCGCTCTATAAAGAAAGGGAGGCCGAGGCCTCCCTGTTGGTCGCAAGCTGGTAGGACCGGGGAGATTTGAACTCCCGACCTCTTGCGTGTCAAGCAAGCGCTCTCCCCCTGAGCTACGGTCCTATAAACAGAATCAGGGAACAGGCTAAATGCCCCAAACTCGTCCCGAAGTCAACCCCAAATCTTTCGTTCCCAAGAAAAAGTTGGGGGCCAAAACCGTTGGCTTCGTTGGCGCGTCGTTGGCTCGGGGTAAGTACGGATTTGGTACGGGGAGGTCAAGGGGTTTTTACTCGGGGGAGGAGAAAATCGGATTTTGGGGAGGATAGGATATGTGAATAGTTAATGATTTTAGTATGTTAATAAAAAAAGTTGCAATCAACATGCTTGAGAGAGAACAGAGAAAACTGAACTGACAGAATTTGTAGCACGACACAACTACTACGCAATTTACTTAAATTATGTATATTTTAATACATGTAGCCCACTGACTGTCTCTTTAGTAAATATTCCATTGACACATCCTGCGGCAAATGTGATCTTTAGATAGAGGTTCCTATGAACAGACCAATCCGCCCCCTCCGGACCAAACGGCTCAAACGAGGCCCTTGTAAATTTGCTGCCGTAGATCGTCTACAGTTTTTCTTTACTAAGATTGTAAAATTCTTGTTAATTTGCCTAGTCATAGAATTAATTATTGCATTTCCAATCAAAAAATCAGTTGAATATGCTAACAAAAAATCAAGAAACAAGCTACTGCATGTCGCACAATCAAGAGACGCAATAATAGACAAAAATTCCACCTTAACTGAGATAAATATTTACGACCCCGTCAATAGTCCTATAACTGACGAGATCAGAAACAACTACTTCCAATTTGGATCAACAAGAATAAAATCTTCCGTTGTCGAATTCATAAAAGGCAAGATGAAAACAATAGAAGATTTGACAAAAGACACAAGCTATTCATCGCTTTACACGTTAATGCTAAATCTTCGTTTTCTTCAGAGAACAAATGATGAATACAACGCTTTTCGCTTCTGGATAGATAATCAAGAATCAACAAAATCATTTAACAATAACGAGCTTGAATATATGCTTATATATATCCATCAGACATACCAAGATCCAGCACTTGATTGTTTTTTAAACAAACAGAGCTATCGAGCTCATATCTTAATTAATCACGCCTCTACAATTTTAAAAATTTCAAACCCACCTCCCCTTAATAACTCTATCACTGAAATAAACGATATACTTCTTACCGATCTACTATTTTCAAATCCTGCCTATATGACTTTTTTTTACAATGATATATTTATATTCTTAAAACTTGCGCTCTCAGACTTCCCCCCAAACCACTACGACGACCTTCAAAAAACAAATAGAACTGGACTTTTAAAAAATTTTTACCATTACTGGGAAGGGGTTTATCTTTTACGAGACGATAACTACGACGATGCATACAAGAACTTTTCTGAAGCTGCTAAAACTCAAAACCCAAAACTCAAAAATGCAAGTATTTTAATGAAAGGCAGGGTATTGTTTTGGAAATATTTTAAAAAATACAAAGAATATGAAAAGTCTTCTGGACTTAACGAAAAACAAGCAACGCTTGCAAAACAAAACATTGACACAGAGCGAGACAATACAATATCAATTTTAACCAATCTATCACAAGAATTAACAGAAAAAAGCTACAGATCAGACCTCTCCTATTACGTATCAAAAGTTAAGGACAATAAATTATGATGCGAATCATAAAAATATCAGTCGGCACAATATATGCCATACTAATCGCTCTTTACTCAATATCTCCCAAAAATATCGATAATTTCTCTGCAGGGTTTGGTTTGTTTCTGATAAGGGAATTCTTTATCGATATAACAGTACTATTATTAATACTTGCCACATCTTATCTTGTGTTTTTTATATCCAGCAGATTTATATCACAAAACAATTTAACAATCCGTGATGTCTTTTTATTAACACAGAACAAATTTTTTCTCTTTGTTTCACTTTTTCTCCTATTGCTGTGCCTAGCTATACCAGTCTACCTGGCTTCATCTATTTCTCCCAAAGTTGAGGATACCATAATAAACAGAATTCGTTATTTAAAAAATGAATCCGCCTACGACTTCAGATACATGTTACTCAATGACGCCGTCGATTACCAATGCACATGCCAATATGACAATGCAATAAAATGGTACACTAAAGTATTGACATACTTCCCAGACCATATCAGTATTAACAAATGGATCAAAGACAAAATAAAAGAGATCACAAATAGAATAAACTATGCAAATACTCTCATATCATTGAGCGATGAATTAGAAAAAAAGAAAGGCTGCATGGACAGAAATTCTATTTTTCTACTTGCCGAAGCAATACGTATAACACCTGCGAATAAAAACTTGCAACAAATTTTTGAGACAAAAGTCAACAAGTTAAACGACCTAATGTCTGTCGCAGAAGAATATTACTTATCGTGCATAAATAAAAAATACGACAACGCCTCGCAACTACTAAAAAAATATAGCTGGTTCCTCTTTGGCGACGAACTTTTACTATTTGCAACCAACGAAAGCGATATATTTTTTTCAGAGGAAAGCAACAGATCGTGCCTATCACTTATCAAACACACTAGTCTTATTAACTTTAAAAAACTAATTGGTGACTCCTGGGAATTAAAGATCTTAAATTCTGCAGTAAATCAAAAGAATAACCTAGTTTGCTCATGTAACGACTCTAGCCCTGAATACAATATGAGCGAAAGCCTAACTCTCGAAAATGACCGCCAACGATTATTTTACAACGACGAGAAAGAAGATACGGAATAAGTTCTTATTCAAGATTAATAGGCGAGCGTTACTACGAAGACCATATTCAAAACAAATAAAGACCCACGTCACCATCTTCACAGGACGACGCGGGCCTTTTCACAGAACTATCCGAAATTCTAACTACTTTTTCTCCAAGACGATCTTCCCCTCTTCCAGACAGGAGACCTTGAACTCGTTGCCCTGCTTGAAGCCGTAGTTGGCCAGGATGGTGTTCATCCATACATATTATCAATAAAAACCAGATGAAGCAGAGGCGCGAGGATTTACTTTCGACAACATTTCGCCATCGCGTCTTATATCTGTTAATAGTTTTCTAATATCCATCCCGTCATGCTTTATAATTTCTAGTTTTATTGCTGTTCCATCAAAGTTCAAATATTTCCACTTTTTAAAATCCTTGAAGCATCTCAAGGAACATTTACCTGAGCATATAAAGAAGCTCCCAGTTCTTATGGCCAATTGGGACAACATATACAATCCATAACCAGAATTATGCCAAGGATCATCATCGTCAGAGAATTCCACGCGGGAAACACCAGGCGACATTCCTAATTCAATTGCTTGTCTTGAGTTTGTAATATTAAATCTTTCCGCAAGAGAATTTTTTAACCCTACGCCACGATCAATAATAGCGATTTCAATCCGTTTGTTTTTATATTTTTGAGCTGAGACGCAGCAATGGCTAGTTTTGCCATGTTCAAAGACATTCCTTATTATTTCTGTAAAGCAATAAGAAACCGGATTATTTGGCTTAATAGATGGCAGTCCAAGAATAATGCTCGCCAACCTCTCTCCTTCATTCTGAACCACTTGACCAATAGATTCCGTCTGCATGTTGTACTTTTCTCTTATTGAGTCAATATTTATTTCTTCAATCGGTGTATACGAAAGACTTCCAACCGCTTCGCCAGGTGAATTTCCCACATCCAGGCCAATAAACTTAAAAAATCCTATATGCCGCAGATAAGAGAGTGGGTCACTGTTTGCCTTGTGACCAATAGCTCTTGTTTTCAGACCTTTCGACTTTCTCAACTTAACAAATCGTTTAATTTCTTCTGCAATGAGCAATGTTCCAAATGGTTTTGCAAATTCAATGAAGCTAAAATTAAAATCAACTAAAGGCTCATCTTCAAATTTTACAATGCACTGAATGAAATCATCAGCCCAATATTCAGTAAGTTGAGCAGGTAGAAAAATTTGTTTTGATTCTAGCATGATTTTCACCTCAACAAAGCAAACAAAACAGCTTTATTGCCCATAACCTCTATATAAAAACAAATAAAGACCCACGCCAACCAATTTTCTTGGACGACGTGGGCCATAATGCGCAACTATTCCCAAAAAATCCAGTTAGCTAGCTACTTCTTCTCCAAGACGATCTTCCCCTCTTCCATGCAGGAGACCTTGAACTCGTCGCCCTGCTTGAAACCGTAGTTGGCCAGGAGCGTCGGGGACAGACGGAGACCCGTGCTGGAAAATTTCACACTGCCCTAGACCGGAATCGCTACCAAGTCGTGTATTTCATTTGGAATACTGAACCATCCTTAGTTGCATAAAAACCGACACGACGACAAACATCCAGCTCCCTATCAGAGCGCCCCTCACACCCAGCGATACTTCTTTAGCAAACAGACTAAGAGCAACGGAAAAAGCAACGAGTGCGACAAAAAATATATATACATACCCATCTTTAATGTCAGGGCAGTGGCCTCTAACAGAACCATTTTCATCTTCGCCTTCACCCTCATGTTTTAACGTATTATCCTCATCATTTTTACCTATATTTTCACGACTTGACGTAACACTTTTTGCTGCAAAGGAAAAACACACAAGACAAAATATCAAAAAAAGTATTATAAATAAATAGCCAAAATAAACTAGAAAATACCCTTTAGAATAATTATAACTTATTCCACGCAAAGCGATAAATCCCCAAACACCTGTCAACAAGCTCGGCATGACCGCAGAAGGAAGCCCCCCTAATTTGTGTGCATCTGGCAACATACTAGGGACCATGTTCATGTCAACACCGTCACCCCCTTCCAATCCACTAGTGAGCTTCCTATGCGCAAATTTTGCACTTTTTTTTACATCACAGATGCGGAGCTTAGCACCAGAAATTCCTACCGAGACAGTACCAGCGCTAACCATACCCAAAAACGAGATAATCATATACAGATAAGATGACTCTGAAGGCTTTCCATTCAATGTAGCTAGAACTGTAAAGAGGAAGGCATGGCTCACCAGCAACCAATTCATCCTATCATTAATTCTTGCATATTCAAAATCAAGTTCTGAACGGCAAAACTTATACACTTCAAACACATTATCGAATATATTGCCCATAGCAAACGCTCCTAAAGGAATTCAAAAACTTTTCTTGGGAAAGGTCTCTAAAAGACAACATGGACCGTTTATCTAGTGATTGGTCACAAATTTAATCTCATATAAAATACGCGAAACTATGTCGGCAGGACTAGGCTGGACATTTAAAACCAAAGCACCATGTGGTCTTTCTATAATGTCAAACTGCGACTTCAAAAGACTACTTGAAAAAAAATGGTTAGGACGCGAGTCAATACGTCCTTTTAACAGTTTAAAGTCACCTTCAAGCCATACAAGATAAACATGCTCAACATTCCTAAATAAAATATCCCTATACTTTTGCTTCAGAGCCGAACAGGCTAAAACTATATTTTCATTCTCTAAGGTACACTCTACAAGAATTTTATTAAGATTATGAAGCCACTGACTCCTATCTGCATCCGTCAAGGGAATACCAGCTGCCATCTTTTCCTTTGATGCAGTTGAATGATACTCATCTCCTTCAATGAATCTCCAGCCAGTTTTCTCGCTTAGCAACTTTCCTACCGTCGACTTACCGCTACCGGAAACTCCAGAAATAACAACAACCACAACACCTCCAGCATGCAACACTAAATATCAGAAGCACATGAAAAATTAATATTTCCATCTTTTAACGCTCAGTCTTTCAACAGAAACAATAACCATTTTATCATTAACACACTAAAGCTGCATCACACTGACACCGAAAAATATTTCAAATTCATCGAATAATAGGTTCTAAAGAATCCTATGCCCCCTTTCTTCTTATAAGGACCCACGCCACCCTCTTCACAGGACGACGTGGGCCTTGATGCGCAACTATTTCCAAATAATCCAGCTAGTTCTTCTTTTCCAAAATAATCATCCCCTCTTCCAAGCAGGAGACCTTGAACTCAAAAGCGCCTTGGATGAACCGTAGTTAACAAAATACATTAAAGCTATTCGTATTTACACTAGCGAAACCCGTCCATTTTCAAAACGAGATCCTCTGCTTACAAAATCATCAATCACTTCTTTGCTCAAAAAAGGTGCACTTCTCACCCGATCATATAGCCGATGCAATCTAGAATTTGCTCTGGCAATGACAGAATTATAATCTAATGGTTGAATAACAACTCTATCAGACATCTCTTTTCTAGCTTGGACTTCTTGAGGGTCAATAGTAGACCCCAAAACAAAACAAGTGACTTTTGAAATATCATCCAACAGACCCTTCGAATATAATTCTTTTATATACTTCCAACATTGAGCTTTTTGGTCTTCTCCAATTGGAATACCAGATCGCTTCAGCTCGACTATTGTCAACCTATCCGTTCCATATTCAGCACCTTCATCATCATACCTTGGATAATAATAAAGCCCAACTGTACTTTCTGGGAGAATAACAAAATCTGGTCTATTTTGACTCCCTGGATCATTAGATTTGAATAATTTACGAACAACCTTAGTCATTCCCTCATTTGATGTGAATTCTATAGTTTCATATTCCGGACCGAATATCCACAGCCCTCGATGAAAAAGAGGCTGTAGTTCTTGAACCTCATCAGCTTCTGCATCAAATACCTTTTCTTTCAATTTATCCAAAAGAGATAAGCGATTCTGCAATTCATCAAGAACAACTTTCGCCATATCCAGCGTCCAATCTTTAAGAATAACATGTAACTCATCAAGCTGCCCTGGTTGCATTTCACTTAGTTTATTTAGCAGGCCATATTGATTCTGAGAAATTTCTAAATTTGCTAATATCCCAGCCAATTGAGACAGATCAGTTTCTTTGATTGAAGGACAATCCTCTTGAACCCTATGAACGAAATTCTCCCATCGCTCCACACTAATCATACTCATTTTAGAAATTTTATCTCTGTGTTGCTTTTTAACATCATCAAAAGTCTGGCTACGTTTTGTTTTGGATAAGTCTAGCATTGTTTCTTTTATAAATTTCAAAACAACATCAAGGGTCATGGTATAGCGTTGATTGCTCTCGTCAAACCCAGACCAATCAGATAAAACAGCATCATCAAGAAAATCAGTTTTGACTATAAATACATATCTTTTAGCCTCATTCGTCCTCCCATCCAACAAGAGTTCACCGCCCACCTTCCAGGAACAATCTCCAACCAAACGATTCTTGACGTGCCACGCAATACCATGTTGGTAGGTTGTCTTATCAGCATCTTGCAAATCAATAACAATAATCTTGATTAAACCCAATCCCTCAATTTGTTTTTCAAATTCTTTTATGTGTGCCTCTGGGATGTCTGTAAATTTTATTGACTTGCCATTTAAAGTTACATTGAAATTAGGATCAGTCAGAAAACGCATACCTATCTCTGCCCTTGCAATTACTTCTGGCAAATGAATGCGCTTTGCAATCTTTGTAAAAACTTTAGTCCCACTTGAAGTGTTTTCAGACTCTGTTTCTTTTGATAAATCGAATGGCTTATCTGGCATCCCTCGCGAAACTTTGTATGTAACGGATTTTCCATCACGCCATGTTTCAACAAAATACTCATCACCAAAGCAAAATCCTGCGAAACGACCTTTTCCATTTCTTCCAAAAGCATAACGCGGAGGAAGAGTTACTCCTTTTGGAAAAAGAGCAAACTCCCCTTCCTCTTTTTGCCGATTATATGCAAGAGTTCTCCAAATACGATTAAAATTTTTTTCGTCCATTCCATGCCCATTGTCACAAATAGAAAAGCATATGCCTGCCGACTCATCTGGCCAAGTAATATCAACTCTGGTTGCACCCGCATCCCAAGCATTTGCGACTAATTCAACAATGGCAGTACGCGGATTATTGAGTATATTTGTACCTGTGAATGATTCAAGGAATCGTGGATCATAGAGAACACCTTGATCTTGTGCCATTTTATTGCCGCCATATTAAATGATTAAAGACCAAAAGGAGAATCCCAACAATCCTAACAATCCTAACAATCCTAACAATCCTAACAATCCTAAAAAAACTCGATCCTAGGTTGCTTCATCACCAAGGCACAACAGTTTTCTTTATATTCCCTTTATGAACAAATTGAAAGACCCACGCCAACCAATTTTCCTGGACGACGTGGGCCATTTTGCAACCATTCCCAAACAATCCAGTTGGCTAGCTACTTCTTCTCCAGGACAATCTTCCCCTCTTCCAAACAGGAAACCTTGAACTCATCGCCCTGCTTGAAACCGTAGTTGGCCAGGAGCGTCGGGGACAGACGGAGACCAGTGCTGGAGAACTTCACGCTTCCAGATGCCACACGAGCGTCCATCCCTTCGATCTTGTAGAACTTCTCATCCAGCGTCATCAGCTTCGTGAGATGGTTTTTCAGGGTGGTTTTGGGAATATCGAAGGCATCCATAATTTGCTGAGCGGTTTTTCCTTCGGTGATCATGGTGCGAAGTTTCATCGCGTCAAATTTCGATGCGATAGGCATGGGTAAGTCTCCTTGTGTTTGCGTGTTCGTGATTATCTTCAAAGAGACGTTACCTTAAATTTTCAAGCTGTCAACTTATCGGGTATGATCGCAGCTTAAAAGACGTTCATTTTTTATGATTGGAATACCGGTTCAACGGTGATTCCTGGTTCGTTTGTTTATCGAGAAAGCTGCCGCTCGTGTCGACAAAACTACCTCGAAAGCATCGTTTTAGCTAGTTCTGGCGCAGCAAATACAATTTTGCACCTTCCTGCATTTTTAACATTCTAAAATAACAATGCTTTCTTTCTGAACTCATCCAAGCCCCCGGTCTCAGGCCTGGGCTCCCCGATCTCCCCGGACACCCCCCGGATTCTCTCCCTACTCCCCCCTCCTGGGCGTTTTCCCCTGACCTCCCCCATTGGCCTCCCCCAGCCCGAAACTTCCAAGAAAACCCCGCTCCGGCCCAACGTACGAAAAGCTTTGCCCCAGTTCCAGCTTTTTCCTTGTCCCCGTGACCGACCCTCTGGCCCAAAATATCCATACATTCAGGTTTATTTCTCTTTATAATAAGCTAAAGGGAGTCAAATGGACCAACGAAAATAGACTTACTCACGCCAAAGGAAAAGATAATTGAGGCACATCATTCGACTAAATAGCGTGCCAAAATTACAAAATAGTTTCAGGATATTTTTGCGATAATTTTTCACCAGTCATCTTTCTGAACATAGGACATCTGCAATTACGAACACACCTGCAAGCACTAAAAACACCATAATTCCCCAAAACACATAGTATACACAAAGATAATACTCTAAAATATTTACATCAATTTTCGAAGTATAGCGCGACAATTGTGACAAAGAAAGAACACCAGGACCAGCAAGGAATATTAAAAAACAAACGGACACAAGCGAATACACTGCTTTCCACCAAAATATTTTTTTATTCAATCGTGAAAATTCCCACAGCATTGTCATAAAATGGAAATTAAAAGTGTAAACGAACAACTTATCAGTACATTGCTCACTACACTTTTTATCGTAAATAGCCTCAAGTAAACAAAATTGATTTGCGCCACGAATAAAGTGAAGTATAGAAATAGTTGACAAAATCAAAGCTGCATTTAGGAATGTCGCATATACCATATTTTCATTTATTATCTCAATAAAACCAAAAGTTTTTACTCTAATGTATCCATGAGCTACAAAATAAAATGCTCCAGAGAATAGATACGCAAGACAGGCAAACAAATCGACCATTTTTGCGGTATTCTCGCAGCTGGAAGAGACACCTTTGATATATTCATCTAAATTCTCGCTTCCCGACACCACAAGTATTCGCTTCCACTTTTCGACTATAGATAATCTTCCATTAACTACATGAATAAATGAAAAAAACTTTTTCAATTATATTTCCTTATTAATCGCCTTCGAATTATTAGTTAGCGAGTTTTCTGTCCCAGAATCCCCCAGCCCCGAACTTCCAGGAAAATCCCGCTCCGCGCCAAAGTACTTTTTCCTCAGCCCCAGTTCCAGCTTTTTCCCCGCTCTCGTGACCGCCCCCCCGGCCCAGGGTATCCTTCCCCAAATCTCCCCATGTACCAGGGAAAGAAGGACACCCTATGCCACCACAACATCTCGATAATCTCACCTTGAAAGATGAGATCATCAACGCATTTCGGCCGATTGAGCAGCTTTTCAAGATTATGGACACCTCTGGCCCCGATGTCGATGAAACGATTATCCGATGCTACGCCGAAATCGGCATCGAGCTTACGGGTAATTTTCGGGTGAAGCTTGGCCAGTTGCTTGGGCGAAACCAGGACGGTGCTGACAATGCCGACAGATGACAGCTGGAACGTTGTTTATGCCTATACCCGGGAGCAAGCGATTGCCGATGGCGTCTTGGTCGACGTCACCGAAACCGCGAAGGCTATCGGCTTCAAGCTCAACACCGTCGTGACCGATCACCTGTTCCACGGCTATGTCGAAGTCCCTGCCGGACTCGAAGGTGAGGGACAATCTGTCACCGGCCGGCTTCATGATCTGATGGTCCTGGCGCTGTTTGCTGCCAGGAAAGCCGTGAACACGGACAGGGTCACCTTCAAGGTCGACTTTCTGATGGCTCCGGGACGCAAGGAATCCGTCGATGTCGTCGCCCACATCGGCCCCGGTGACCACGGGGAGCCAGTCCTGACCCTCATGCTACCAGAGGATGATTAGGGATTTTAACCAGATAACCAGGAGAAAAGTATGTTTTCGATTTTTGTGGGTTTTGTCTTGGGAGCCATCGTCGTTGTCGTCGTAGCACAATTGCTGACCATCCATCCCAAGCCGAGTCGGTTGCGTAGTCCGAAGTAGTCGGGAAGTTGCCCAACTTCGAAGGAAAGCCCGAGCATGAGCAGCTTGGGCTTTTGTTTTCACGTGGCTATTTCATACGGTTTCACGATGAATAAGCTGCGTTTCGATTCGGAGAAATGTGGCGCGCGACGACAAGAATCTGCTCAGAATAGCCAGGACGGTGGTAGACTGAAAAGTCTTACCTCGGGATTTCCGGCACTGAGGCTTGAAAAACCGGGGTGAAGTGGGAAAAGCAGATTATTATCGCTGGAGATGGTGTCGGCGTCCAGGGTGGTCCCCATTCTTCGACATAATAACCACATCACGCTTTTGGTTTATTGAACTCCTCAATAAACTTGAGGACCATTTTGTCGAGAAGTTTTTCATCGTCTCGCTTCTCGACGAAATGTTTGTGGAATTTATATGTTTGCAATATATTTTTTCTTATCGACCAAAGCAAATTTGATGTACTAAACAGTGAAGATTCAGCCAAATAAAACATATCACCTTCGGTTGTTGCTGAGACTTCATTGCAATGCGACACATTCAGAATAAAATCATTGGCAATATTCACAGCTTGAGAATATGAGTCTGCATTTATAATGTTTTCGACAAGGCCAAGCCTATCAATTGATCTCGACATTATTTCATCCATACATTTATGGCTCAATATATTAAATGGGTCAAATATCTCAAGGTTTGCTGGATCTTTTTTTATTTTTTTACCTGACTCTTCAAGCATTAATTTTTCAAGCTGTCTCTTTAGCGTTAAATTACGCTTCTCAGGAGAAGTATCCATCATATCGCGTGCTCGACTGAGCATAGATGGGTCGTAAATTTTTTCCAGATCTGACAAGATGCTACTCTCTGGAGCCACTTCTAGATCACTTCCAATATTGATTTCGTCAAAGTTTACAATAGGCCTATAATTGCTGTCGTCCCAAGGTATAAACGCTGGCAAATTTAAATGCTTTTTCTTTGGTTGATTTGTTATAAAAGCGGTGTCGTAAGTGAATAACAACTCGATTTTGTCAGTATAGGTACTAAACAGCTTTTCTAGTAATAATATTCCAAATCTATCCTGAAGCAAATTAATACCTAAAAAATGAAGCTTAAATTTATTACTTGCAGACTGGTCACTAGTAATAAAATCAAGATAAGCTCTGTACGCTACTCCAATGAAAGGACTTACCGCGCCAGGTTTGTTTTTGCGACTACCAACCATCCCCCCAATTGCTCGATTACAATTAAGAGACTTCAAATCAGTTTCCGAATATATATTTCTCCACACCAAAAATAATTTAGGGTCTAAGAATTGGATTATAAAATAGAATTTTTCTTTTAAGCCGTCGACATCCTTAAGTAGTTTAAGTGTTTGATTTGTTGATTCAATGTTAATCGATTTTATTTTTTCTAAATTTGAATTGAAGGCATCATCATTTTTTCTAAATGGAAAGTCCAAAGAGAAGAAGTAGTCAAAATCTTCATGGTAATTTTCAACATATTTTATGTATAATTCCATCAAATTTCTAATGTCACCCTGCCCATATTTACCAGAAATAAATGAATACCCCCCGGAGTCAATCCAAAGAGTTTGATCGAATTTTTTATATTTAGCCCTAAATTTAACGATACCGTTGTGAAATTTATCAATTTCTGCTGGATCAAAAGAGGCTTTATAGGCTGCCGCAAGCGATACCAAAAAATCATGAGTATGTTTTGCAATACTCGGCATGAGATCTAACTTTATTTTATAAGGGTTTGGCCACTTTAAGACATCTACGAATTTCATGATGACTCCAACTTTCCGCGCCAATGTCTTCAAGATATGTCAAGCATTACAACCAATCAATTTTAGAACTAAATACTTAATCATCTTTACCACCGTCCTTTTTCCCCCTGACCAATCCACGTGAAGCAGCAATTCCTTGTGCCATAGGAAGTAGCCTGTATTTCTTTAACTTTTTAAATTTTTGTTCTTTGAGAATTTCATCAACCATTTGGTTGTGCAATATTTTTTGACCACTCGCGTATCGCCTTTCCATCTCTTCCGAGGCTTGATTATAAAGCTCATTTTTCGATTCTTGTTCTTTTCTCATTTTAAAACTTGTCCCAAGAGAAGCCATCACTTCAAAAGATTCATTGCTATAGAATTTGCACTCCTGAATTATTTTACCCTCGTGGTTCGCAGCCGACATAAGCGCCAGAATGTTCAGACCATCATACCTATTGTCATCAAATGACAGAGTATCTCTCAGCAATTCAATGTAAATACAATATGTTTCAGCTAAAAATCTTATGACACTTACACACCTATTATCGCATTCTTCGATCATTTCTATCAAATCACTCGACAAAGACTTCATCCCTTTTATGGCTATACACGAAAATATCTCCTTAACTTTCGAGTTGTCAAGTGATCGAATTTTTTCAAAATATTCCTTTGTCACATCAATATTGAAACCAAACGTTTTCAGCAAAAAACCACTCCGCACAAAACATATCTTTTCATCCCCCACAACATTTTCGTACAATATATCAATCAATCTATCATCTATAGCAGCATTCGACACCAACGAATTCAGAACAGAAGAGAACACCACTTCAAGATCAACTCCATCCATGATCAAATCTTTGTCAAGCGCGTTGATCAAATCAACAACCGTACTACTTAATTTTAAAAAAGTATCTGATTTCAATCTAGACACAACACCATTCATAAATTCATTATATATTACGAACAGAGGACGATAGTCTTTTTTGTGTTTGCCTTTCCTTTGTATTCTTGACAAATTTTCTTCTGCGAATTTCACTTTACAGCACAAAGAAACCCACATTGTCAGCTCTTTTAGAACATCTTCCTCTTCGGTGTAAAACGAGAAAACTTTGTGCTTCATATGCCAACCAGACCCATCGTGTTAATGTCACTGGCAAACACAGTCAAAAACATCATGGATTCAAACATTCATTATATTTATGAATAATCACTACAACGACTACTTGCCTCACCGTTAAATTAAAAAAATTGCTCTTCTCCAACCCCCACTCCGAACCGACACCCCCTCTCGCCTAGTCCCCAGTTTTTTGCCCACTAAAAAGGCTTTTACCCGACCAAAAGCCTTTTTTGCCTTTGATTCCAATATATTATTCGTTGTAGGCACAAATAGTCCCGCCCCAGAGGCGGCCCGTAATGCAAGACACAAAAGTTGCGGCCTGGCGGCGAACAACACTCAACCAGACACCAACAAGCGAATCGGCCTAACCAGCAGCATGTTCCGATCTCGCTACGGCCAAGGAAGACAGGAGAGCGAAATGATTCACACTTCTACCAAAATCAACGCAGCATTAGGCCGGATGTCTAACCACTGCGGCGAAGTGGGCAGATCGTCGCCTCACGTTTGGACCACCCTCTATCCTTATAAGGAGCTTCTCATGGACGAGCTGACAAAAAACGATTCCGCCGGGGAAACCCTGACCTCTGCCACGAAGGACAACCACTCCGAAATTACCACCGCGCCTACCGAGGCACAAGCCTACAAGGAGATGCCCACTGGTGAAACCGAGTCCCAGGCCGCGCCGGCCAGCCAGGATTCTGCCCAACCCAATGCGAAGGCCGAACATGGCACCACGGTGGCCTCGCCCGCCAAGGCCACCAAGTCTCGGAAGCCCAAGAAGGTACGCACGCTGACCCGCCAACGCATCGATGAAATCGCGGCCGAAATGGCCGAACACGCGGGTGCGGGACACTTCACGGATAACCTGATCCCGGTTTCCCTTGTCGCCGAGCACTTCAATATCACCGTTGCCCTGGTGGAGCGCATCTTTATCCAGGCTTTCAGCGAGCACGGTCTGGCCGGCTACAAGCTCGACTATGGCACCGACGGCACCGGCAAGGGGGCGGACGAGTGCTACATCGACGACCGCGGCATGATCCTGATCGGCAAGAGCATCATCGAAAGCTTCAACAGCAAGCCCGATCTCGGCTGCAAGTTCGAAAAAGGGGACAAGTTCACGGTCACCTGCTCGGAAAACGAGATCATCCTGACCATCAAGCAGTAGCACCTCAAAGAAGGGGCTAGCTACCCTGGCTAGCCCCAATCAACCATAAACTTGAGAAGGATAACTACAATGGACATCAACGAGCAGAAAGCAACACACAAAACAGGCATGATCTACCTTGATCATTTTGTAATGGCATTCTTCAACTTTTACAGGGATGCTATCTATAATTTTACCGACCAGGTAGCCCATGAAGCTGGCGTACAGCCTTCTTTTGTTGGGGAGAAGTACAGCTATGATGAAAGACTGCTTTTCCCGGCAGATGAGTTGGCAAGCCGTTTTCAGAAGTTCATCACAACCCAATACGACAACGGATCTGGCATAAGCTATTCTATCTTGGATATGCTGGAGTAAAAAAACATTTGTCTTTTGTTTGACAAAGTGGGGCTAGCTTCCAGAGTTAGCCCCACAAAACAATCAACCGTCCTCAAGGTAAGGAACAAATCATGCCTGACGAGTTAGACGATATTCCTGTCCATGGCTGGCACAACAAGCCTGTTGTCACGTTTGAAAACTTTATAGGGACATTCAAAGAGTGTCCTAATGATGTCTTGGATGAGCTCCTGAAGCGTTGGAATTTGGGGTATTATGAGGAAATGCTTCAGAGCTCTTGCCATAACATTGATGGGGCGAATTACTACGATATCAATGTCTTGTGGCGCATTCTCCACAATCGCATCTGCTCCAGAGAGGGGAGCACGATTGGGATTAAGAATGGCGGCATCAAGTTGGTAGAGGAAATGTTCGTCCTCTAAATGCTCACAGCAGGTGGGGCTCGCTACCCTGGTTAGCCCCACCTCAAGGACCAAACCAATCTGCCGGCGGCGCCCAAGCGGATAACCACCGAGCTAGACAATAAACCACCAACCATGAGGTAAGCGACATGACTTCGGATACCAGTGAAACGGGCACACAAACGCCCACAACAGATTTCCCGGCAGTTGACCAAGCTGCTGCCGGCAATTTCCTTCCCAATCCCATGCTGGCCACGGATTCCGAGGCCCCGGCCGCCGGATCGGACACCGCCGCCGTCCCGGAAACCAAGCAGGAAGAAAAGAAGGAGCCCTTTAAGGTCATTGAGGAGCAGCTGGAATTGTTCAGAGACCCCAATGACACCCGCTATGCAACCGTGAGGATCGACGGGGTCAACCACAACTTCGAGATCGGTGGCAAGGACTTCAACGAAGCGATCTCCCTGATGTTCTATGAACTTACTGGTGCGCTTCCTTCTTCAACAGAGCGCACCCAGTTCAATGAGATGCTTCGGTTCAAGGCCAGACACCACGGGCCGATGCTTGATATATATAACCGTTTTGCCGATGATAATGGTGATATCTACATTGATCTCTGCCATGATGGCCAAGCTATCCATATCACCAAAGATGGTTGGGATGTCGTCAAGAATCCTCCTGTCAAGTTTATCCAGCATTCGCACATGCAGCCGCTGCCGATGCCGGAAAAAGGAGGGGACTTCAAAGAGATACTCAGATTCTTAAACATCAAGCGAGATGAGGACAAGATACTGATTCTCACCTGGATTCTTGTCGTTGTCTTGACAAGAATTTCTCGCGCAATCTTGATTCTCCATGGAGCACCGGGAGCGTGCAAATCTTCCACCTTGTCGCTTATTCGCCGGACACTCGACCCATCATCTCAGATTCTCACCTATGCACACAAAACGGCCACTGAGGCAGCCCTGTACCTTGCCGCCAATGCTGTTGCGACTTTCGACAATTTGACCAACCTTTCGAAAGATGTCGAAAATATCCTTTGCATGGCGGCTACCGGCGGTGGGATTTCCAAGCGCAAGCTGTATTCCGATA
The DNA here is from genome assembly GCA_021730285.1 of Desulfovibrio sp. JY. Taxonomy (NCBI): domain Bacteria; kingdom Pseudomonadati; phylum Thermodesulfobacteriota; class Desulfovibrionia; order Desulfovibrionales; family Desulfovibrionaceae; genus Desulfovibrio; species Desulfovibrio sp. JY. The sequence continues at coordinate 2,510,271 of CP082962.1, read as the reverse complement.
AGGACTCGGTAATCCTCCAATTTAAACGGTCGGTTATCCTGACAAGCCTTGATGTTCCGACAAAAGCCTCTGATCTCCTGGACAGGGCTATTGCCATCGAGCTTGACCGTGTGCAGGGGAAGCGTCTCTTGGACGACGAGTTGGAGCGCGAGTACGCGGCGAAGTTGCCCGGCATCTTGGGCGGGATGTGTGATACCTTGTCCCAAATGCTCACCTTGCGCGACAAAGTGACCGTCACCGATCTCCCGCGTATGGCGGATTATGCCCTGTGGGCCTGTGCTGGGGCCATGGCACTGGGTTATAGCGAAGAGGAATTTCGGAAAGCCTACTCGCGGGCCGCTCTGCGGGTCCAGAACGATGTGCTCCAGCAGGAAGGATTGGCAAAAATTCTGTTGGATTATCTGGACAAGCGGGGAGACACCTCCGACTTCGTTGCCAACGTGTGGAGTGATCTCATTGCCCATGCCCAGCAATGTGGATTCCCCGTTGATGACATTCCGAAAGGTGCAAGTCCGTTGTCCCGGGCTCTCAAGAAGTTCATTCCGCTTCTGGAGGTCATGGGATGGAAGGTGGAATTCTCCGAGAGCAAGCGGAAAGGCCGTGAGGTGAGTTTTCGCAAAATCAGCCCGCCCTTGATCACTCCGGCTTCTTCCGAAGTCACCGAACCTACGGCCGAAGCTGTGGCACCTCTGGCGCAACCGGCCAGCACCGAAGAAGCCAAGCAGAAATCGGTTATTGGCTGGCCCGAAGACTCGGTTCCCGTGACGACTACCCTGAGGCCCATGAGCACCACCACTGCCGAATCTAAAGGTTGGCCGCAGCCGCAGCAGGTGAGTAAGGGCAGCGTGAATCCGTTCCTGCCCCATATTCCCGCCGGGCCGGACAGCGACAACACTGGCTCCGAAGACGAAGGCGACCCTTACGAAATGGGCGAATAGCCGGAGGAGCTAGGCCATGAAAAACGATTTCCGTAGAACAGGATGGTACTTATACCCGCTACCCCGCCCACCTGGGCGACCACTCCCATAACCGGAACTAGGTCGATGGCCTTGGAAAATGGAATATGCCTGGAAACAGGGTGACCATGACCAGGGCCATCTGCTTTATTTCCCTCAGGGACTGAGCCCCATGCTCCAGGCAACAGAAAATTGCTCAGATAACCAGCCCTCCTGTCCAGGTAATCCACCAGAAAGGGTCATTGCCCAAGCTGCGACGATGATCATGCCCTTGGTCCTGGTCGTCCTGACAGGAGTCCTTTCTTCCTACTGGTGATCTCAAAGGGCCCGGTGGCGGCAGGGGCGGCAATGGGGAGGCATCCCACAGAAATGCCTCCACCAAAAAACGCCCAGAAATATTAGATTTTTTCACCTTGGTGGCGGCAGGGCGGTATTTTTGAGAAATTTCATTTTCCCCTCCCCCTTCCCCCCTCCAAAAAAAGAAGTAACTGATACAACATCAAAAAAGACAAAGAAGTAGTGCCAATACTATCAGAAGAAAAGAAAAATAAGCAGTATACCATCAACAGATAAGAAGATAAAATAGATTAAAATTAAATATACAATCTAAATTTAATATATAAATATGATTATATAATATGTATATTAATTCAACGTTACTACTTCTACTTATCCATCTTATTACTTCTGCTTTTGTTTATCATCAACTTCATCTTTTATAATGGGGGTAGCTACTTCTCTTTACTTTTTTAAAAGGGGATGGGGTAGGGGTAAAAAAATGGTGGAGAAAAGGAAATCTGCAAAAATGCCTCCCATGCCGCCCCAACCCCAAAATTTCCACTAAATTCAACGGTTTTTAGGGGGAGGTAAAATAGGGGGATGCCTCCACCGACCCGCCACCGCCGCCACCTTAGAAAGGACGAGCCAAGGCCCTTCTCCTCCATGGCCAGGGCAATTCTCACCAGTCCCAGTCTCATCCGCCGTGACCGGTCCCCTGGGCCAGGATATCCTTCAGCGTGGCCCGAACCCGCCCTATGGGGCCTCAGACCCTGTGACCAGAACCAGTGCCAGACGCGCGGCCGGGGTGCCAACTGGGCTACCGGAAAAAGGCCTGTGCGACATTGAAGAAGAGCCGCAGCCGCTCCTCATCCGCTTCCTCGATCTGCCGGGCCAGGATGCGGCGCAGGTCCTCGGGGGTCAGTTTGAATTCGTCCAGATTGAAGAGCTCGGCCAAGGGAATGCCGAAAGCAGCTGCCAAGGTTTCGACGCTGGTGAGGGACGGGTTCCGGCGGCCCCGCTCGATTTCTCCAATGTACTGGAGAGACAACCCGGAGAGCTCGGCCAATTTTTCCTGGGTCATGTCGCGGTTGCGCCGAATCGTCCTGATTTTCTTGCCAAAAAGTTCCTGAACATTGTCCATGCCTCACCCCCTAACACAGGGTAAGGCAATGATTTAAGGGCTATAAGCAACGATGGTCTAATTATTGCTTTAGTTAAGACAACAATCGTTGTTAAATATGCTTTTGAAAAACTACTTTTGTTTCCAAGGGGTTGTCCCCAAGCGAACCAGGAAGGAATTTCCCGTTACATCAGAGGAAGTCGTATGTCCTTGATTATCAATCACAATATGATGGCTATGAACGCAGCCCGAAACCTTTCGGACAACTACGGGGCGCTCAGCACCTCGACCCAGCGGCTGTCATCAGGGATGCGGATCAACTCTGCCGCCGACGACGCTGCCGGGTTGGCGGTCCGGGAGCTCATGCGCTCCGACATCGCCACCATGAACCAGGGCGTAAGAAATGCCAACGACGCCGTTTCATTGTGCCAGACCGCTGACGGAGGGCTTCAGATCATCGACGAGAAGCTCACCCGTATGAAGGAGCTTGCCGAGCAGGCCGCTACCGGCACCTACACATCGGACCAACGCCTGATCATCGATTCCGAGTATCAGGCCATGGCTTCCGAGATTCAGCGTATCGCGGTTGCTACCGATTTCAACGGGATCAAGCTCCTCGATGAGAGCTTATGGTTCGGGAACTATACAACCGGAACTGGCGATTTTCAAAATGGGGTAACGATCCATTTCGGCACAGGAAATGACAGCGCTGAGGATTATTACTCTATCTCAACCACAAGGTCCATGGAAGCATATTGGCTATCAGATGGTTTGGGACTTGTTACAACGACAGATCGCGTTATCGAAAGAGCTGGCCAAGGTGCCTACTCATTGACAATGAGCCAAAATATTGAGCGAGAAAAGCAAGGTTTTCCGCTTATGACATCAACAGAAGCAGATCAAAATCGAACAATGATTAACAACGACCTCAGCCAATATGTTGACGATCAAAGAACTGCCTGGATTGCTGCCCATAGCCAAACAGAATGGGACAATCTTGACTACCACGAAAAACAACGTACCGAGATCGGCTGGGCGAAAGAAGAAACATCCAATATTGCGACAACAGGGAATTTGTCTTCTGGAGAAGTATTACATGGGTGGGGAAACTGGGTTGGACAAGGTGCGGATAGCTGGGCAGGCAGCTTCGATGGAAATACTGTTTACACACAGGATGATGCTCAAAAATCTCTTGGTGTGCTTGATAAAGCTATGGTCCAGGTAAACAACAACCGAGCTCGATTCGGCGCGTATCAAAATCGGCTCGAAAACACCATCTCCAACATCCAAATCCAAGCTGAAAACCTTCAAGCTGCCGAGTCTCAAATCTCCGACACTGATGTTGCATCGGAGATGACCGACTTTGTCCGGGAACAAATACTGACCCAAGCTGCCACGGCGATGCTTTCACAAGCGAACTCGATGCCCAAGATGGCCCTCCAGTTGATTCAGGGAGGATAGCGTTTCGACTATTAGATAGAGATATTAAATGATCAGAACCGCATATCTGGTGAACATACTTAAACCACATCAATGGAGATGACGATGTCAAAGAAGGTTGTTGGAACGATTTTGGTATTGGCTTTACTGGCCATAGCCGGTTGCAGCTCGAATCCTCCTGAAGGGATCATTCAATCTGCTGCCATCAAGTCATTGTATGTCATGGTCGGCGATCAAATCGTAGAGGATATCCAAAAGGGTGGAAGCTCCATCCATATCTTCAAGATTCTCAATGATTACACCAAGACCATCAACAACGAGGATGTTCACATTTACGAAGTCGACCTCCAGGTCAAGAACAACGAATCAAACAAACTCCTGGCTCATGGCCAGACAAAGTTCGGCCTCACGAAGCGCGGCAACAGCTGGTATATTGTAAAGTAACAATCGGCCCACGTCGCTTCCTGGTTCGCAATGGGAATAGGCGTGGGCTCTTTTATTGCCCATAGGCAGGAGAAAGATATTAATTCAGAGGCATTACAATTTTGAGTCCGGTAAAAAGAGCACAGGGAGGCTCCCCTGGACGCCAGAAATCGGTTGATTGGTGCCATCCCCTCTCGCAAGCAAGCTGACAGAAAGGCTCGTTATCATTCTGGAGCGTCACCGACGCACCACCTATTTTACCGTGCCTGATCCATCAGCTCCTCTTCTTCTCTAGAAGCCAACATGGCTCCGAAAATCAAACTCATTCAAACATGGGCATGGTTATTTATTGATATTATCTATATTGAACTGATCCATCTGAGAAGTACATCACTTTGTCTAAGTGAGTCTGAGCAACATCGAATCAGCTATTTGCTTATGAAGTAAAAGTTATACAGATATACATAGGTCATATCCAAATTACGCCCCCCCATTTAACAGGCGGAGGCTTCAGGAGATGATCTATGATAGAGAATTTAACACCAGTACAGCAGAGACTCTACGATTTCTTGCCTGAGAAACCCAGATGGGGCTTCGAGAAACAAGCACGATACATCGCCAAGAAAGATGATATTTTATTTAAAGCAAATTACATCCAACTCCCAACACAGAAGAAAAAATACGTCGCTCTTGATCTCGATTATGAGCTCGCAGGTGCTGCTTGGATGAATGATGTTTTACCAGAACCGACGGTGACCATCATCAACAGGGAGAATTCATACGCCCATTATCTTTACGAGATTGATAATCCAGTCATGCTGCCGCTACTCAACTCGACCATCAAAATAAGCTGGAAAGCCATCAATTATTTCAAAGCCGTTCAGGCTGGTTATCAGAACAAATTTGAAGCGGATAAAGGATTCACTGGATATCTTATCAAGAATCCATTTTCTTCAAAGTGGCGAACCTGGTGGGCAGACCGGGTCTATGACCTGGATTATCTAGCAGAGTTTGTCGATCTTCCAAATATCTATGATATTATTGAAAATGATGATTCCATTGAAGGACGCCATATGAAGATGTTCCACACGTGCAGAAAAATAGCATACCGGCTTGTCAAAGACTATTCTGACTTCGATGAATACTTGCACGTATTAAAAAATGTTTGCCTAGATTATTACAGAGAAAATATTATGATGAAAGACGGCAACGAAGACTTCCCCATTATTGAAGCCATAGGCATCGCTAAATCAATGGCCCCCTGGATATGGAAAAGGAGATTCGGCAAGAATTTTAAGAACTTCACCAAAAATAAAGGAGCGATGAAGCTTCCGAAACCAGAACGAGGTGTCGACAACAAGATGCAACCAGAAGAAGCGACGAACAGAAAATCTTTAGGAGCATATTATACCCATGAGAACAGAAGAAATAACACTGTTGATAAAATCCTAGCAGCGAAGAAACGTCTGATTGAATCTGGTGAAGAACCAACAGTAAAGAGACTGGTTAAAGAATCTGGAATATCTAAATCAAGTATCTATAAATATAATCATTTAATTTAATCACAATATATAATAACCATATAAATAATTTTGAATTAAATCCTGCTTTAGTTTTAAAACCAAATCCCCTTGAGTTTACCATCTAATCTACCAAACGGGAATTTTTATCCCATTATTTTTCTTCGATTTTTTAAAAGACTCATAAAGATATTGTTTATCAGTAATGAAAAAGACTTTGAAGTTGCTCAAGTAGCGATGACAAGCCTTCATTTAAACTCAAGAGAAGTTTCCATACAGCTATTAATGTTATGGGGGCCTTGCAGTTTATCCAGTCTCAGTGCCGTTGTTGTACGGCCGATCCTTAACCTGAAAGGATCGAGGTCAAAAAACAAATGTCGCTTTGCTCTTTCAAAAGCAAAGGGCCTGCCAACCCGTCAATGGTGACAACGATGGGGGAAGGGCTGAGACCGAAGAACCAGCCTGCTTTCAGTATCATACTGATTAGATCGAGGTGGCCCATATATCAAATGATGTTCGTGACAAACAGAAATTGCTTATCTCTATAAGCACAGAAAGAGGAACCAGGTATTGCCTCTTACGGATATATGGATGCGTTTAGATGTTGGATGGTTCCGAATAGATTGGATAGATGACCAAGGGAAGCCCATGCTTGTAAAGAGTTATGGGTGTCTGCGTACTTGTAAGGAGTACCCCGAAATGATGTTCCCCGTGATGCGAGACGAAACTTCGAATGGTCCATTTTAAATGAAGGCTGTCGTCGTGAATGAGCAAGTAGAAAACAACGTCTTGGAAATTATAGGGGCTCTTAGTCTAGAGCTTCGGTAACATAAATATAGTTTTCAGTCTATCTCGCGTCTATTCAAAAAAGGGGAACATCATTTCGGGATCGCCGGATACGAGAAAATCGTACGTCCGGTGGTGATACGGAGCTTGGGATTGGTGACAGTCCTATTCGACCGGGTGCTCATCGGCAGCTATGAGAAAATCATGGCGCTTGATGGGCGGCTGTCGTGTTCGGATTGAAACGGCAGCCTCCTGGGTAACACCGGGAGGTTGTTTTTGTCGTCTGATCTTGTGAGGGGGTCAAGCTTGGACGATGATTTTCGCGACTCCATCACCACTTACAGGAACGGCATCCATTCATAAAACATAACATGCGACTAACTTACTCATGAAATATTATTACACACCGTTATAACCTCGGAAATACTAGCATCCGGGATACTGTTTACTGTTTGAATGACAAAACTATTAAACTCCCGAATATTCGAAAGAAAATTTTCCAAACAATTTAACGAGTCTCGAGACACAGCTACATCTTGACTTATCAGCCAATTCAAATAACGTTGAATAACTGGAAACATGCTACTGGAACGACTAAGCTCCAAATTCAACGAAAACTGCTCTCTATCGAGTCTCTCAGCAATAGATCTATCTTTTAATACACTTAATTTCTTTGACAAAATACTATGCAAAAGAGCACGTCGGAGAGTAGAAAAAGCAAAAAAAGCTATTGGTCCAAAAATTACTTTCGTTGCGTCATCAATCATAGCGTTTTTAAAAACTTTATGACGATAACAATTGCTAGTTGCATAAAATGCAAAACCAACTTCATCAGCATTTTTTTCAATAGCGAGATAATTTTCAGAAGAAATGTTGCTATTATTTGTCACAGTACCTTGCAGAATATGTCCCAGCTCATGGCTAATTGCAAAGTCAACCACCACATGTTGTGTATCGATTTCGAATTGCGAAAAATCTTTATATTTTAACTCTACAGGGACTTTTGAGAAAAAGTTTACATCTTCTACAACTTTCCAAACAGCATCAACACCATAGACATCTATATCCTTGACATAATCAGTAATAGCCTTAGCGATTATTAAGTATGTACGTTCACCGGCCCTCGCTGAATCGTAACTACGTTTAGGCTTTGACAGGACAAGATCCCAGGCAGGAGAAGTTCCTTCATTTAACTCAACAACCCACTCCATAAACGCAGAAAATATATATCCAACAGCCTCAACAAATCCATTAGGAAGAGAAATAAATCGTATATTTTTTGTAGAAAAACATTTAGGGCTACCTAAATCATACCTTGTAACAAAAAGCTGTCTAGTAACAATATTATTTAAATTATCTAAGTTTGGGTTAGATGCTATTTTTTCTCCATAACAAGCGACCTGCAGCAAGGCGCGCAGTTGCCAATAGACCTCTGGTGTATATTCATACGACTCTTTCTCAAAAGCCCAATCATAGTAAAATTTATCAAAAAAACTTCGATGATTGCCTAACACTTCTTTGACAAGAGAGCACCCATCTGAAATTTTTGTTATTTCATCATTTTTGTCTACAATCAAATCACGAACTGGAATATCTCCACCGTAGCTATCCAATAATAAAATTTGTTCATGCCATACCGACAAGATATTTTTTGGAGTTAAACGACACATAATCAATTGCAGAAATTTTTAACGCCAACCTTAACAATCAACACAGAGGCCAGCCCGATGTTAATCACAGTTGAGTATTGACTTGGAATAACCGCAGCTATGCTTGCGGCCAAAGCCATGCAATCTGAAATATTACTTCCTGGATCAGCAGATATTTCGTTCAGTAAAACTGATTCGCATATTATTGATCTAGAGCGCTTTTTGAAATTATTGAAAATATTTTTTCCATATTCAAGTTTATCCAAACCCAATGCCCCAGAACCTGGGACTGACTCCGCTAGCTCAATATAAAGGCTTTCAATCGAAACATCAGAACAAAAATATTTAGCAAAAAAATCTTTAGGATATTCATCATGGCGATCTTGTTGATCAGACATTTCGGACCTCCATATTTATCTAAATAATAAGATTAGCATTTAAAATGACCACACAATGTCGCACACCTCTCAACTTGGCCAATCCTCCCTTTGACGTCAAGTTTTATTAATGATGCAAGCTCTAATATTATCTCCGGATGCACCGAATTGGGGTACTGACTTTCATGGTCCCACCACCGGCCCGGCCCCCGGCCCCCTCCCAAGACCGGCCTCTCCCCCGTCCTGAAAATCGACCTCGTATACTCCCCTCTCCTGGGCGTTCGGGGCTGTCCCTATGGTTTGGCCTCCCCCGCCCCCGAAAATCCCGGAAAGCGCGTCCTCGACCCAAAGACCGAATTCAGCACGCGAAAAATGACGATTTCAAGGCCAAAACCAGCAGAATTGAGGCTAAATCAAGCAATTTTAAGCGCAAATCCTGCGATTTTTGCTCAAATATACAGATATATTACCCATAATAACCATTATCAACAAAGGAGCGATTATGTCGACCAAGAAGGATACCACGGATACGTCCCTGGAGATGACTTCTGAACCCAAGAAGCGTCCCGAGTCGAAGTACAATGCTTCGATCCTTCGGGAGTGCATCAAGGAAGGGCTCGACGCCAAGTCGATCATGGAGAGGATGGGCATTGCCCATAAGCCGACACTGAAGCACTACGTGCTGCGGCTTATCAGCGATGACCGGACCTTTTACGATGTGAAGGGTCTTTACCTCAAGAGTTCGAGTCGGCCCTACGTCAACAAGAAGGGTGTCGTCTGTTTCAACATCCACAAGGTGGACCTGGGCGATCTGGCGATCAAGGAAGGTGACGAGTTCGTCATCACTGCCGAGGACGGCCGGATCATCCTGACGGTCATTTAACGTGAACCTGTTGATAATGCCATGCTCTTCGGAGGTGGCATTTTCTTCTTCTTCAATCCATCTTTTTGTCTTCTGCGCAACAGATTGTCTAATTCGCAGCCTGTAAATCGGTTTTGAAGCTTTTCTGTCGTAATGATAAAAACATTACAGATATGACCCTTATAATAAATAGTGGATTCAAAATCGGGAAGAACGGTAATAGGTAGAAACGTACATTCGGAAGACCAGGGAGCACTAGTCTTAGTATTACAACGGGATATCCCAGCACCAGCTTGGACGTCCCCAGCTCCCCTGATTTTCAATATACGATTTCAGCCTGTTAAATCGAGATTACAACTTCAAAGGAGGTTTGCTCATGAAAGTTGAGCCGATCATCAACATGAAGGACATCAAGAGCATCAAAAAGCTCCTGGGGGATCAACCGCGAAATCGGCTCCTGTTCGTCATGGGGATCAACTCAGGTCTCCGTGTCCAGGACATTCTGTCCCTCAAGGTCGCGGACGTCAAAGATTGCAAGATCGGCGACCGCGTCTGCCTCAAGGAAAAGAAAACCGGCAAGGAAAACGTCTTCATCATGAATAAGGAGATCAAGACCGCTCTCGACGAGCATCTTGCCACTTCGGAGCTGGAGGATCACCACTTCCTGTTTAAAAGCAGGAAAGGGAAGAATTATCCGCTGACCACCTACGCCGTGACCATGATGGTCCAACGGTGGTGCGACGCGATCAACCTGTCAGGCAACTACGGGGCGCACACCCTTCGGAAAACCTGGTGCTATCACCAGCGAAAGACCTTCGGGGTTTCCTGGGAAATCCTGGCCAAAAGGCTGAACCACAGTACCCCTTCGATAACGAGGCGGTACATCGGAGTCCAAATGGAAGAGGTTGAGGAAATCCTGCTTCATACGATTTAGCTTCTTCACAGAAGGGGCGATCTGCCCTTTCTTTCAGATTCACCAACAGCATCTGGCTCCTCGAATCGAACAGTTCCAGCAACTGGATTCGATTCTCGCAGTTCGTTTCAGATCACACAATTCAAATTGCACGTGGAGGTGCTTATGAGCGTTTACCAACGAAGTGAACGATGGATGGTCTATTACCATGACGACCTCGGGAAGCGTCATGACAAGTCCTTTGGACGCGGTGAGCTTGGAAAAGCCAAGGCCGAAGCCTTTGAACAGGCGGTCCAGGAGGCCAATGAAAAATTGCTGCCGATTCCTGACCCGGAAACGGTGACAGCAGGAATCCGGGTAGCTGCCAAAGCTGCCGATGTTCGGACAGAAGCCGCTGCTCCACCTGTCAGCCAGGTCATCGAAAAGGAGCCGTCCGGCATCACCTTGTCCGAGCTTGGGAAGAAGTACCTGGATCACATGCGAGCATCCGGTCGGACCGAGAAGCACATTCGTAATGTTGAGCGTTTGCTCGACAACCAGTTCGTTCCGGTGATCGGTGACAAGCCAGTCGACGCCCTGACCTACCAGGGGGACATGGTCCCATTCATTCTGCACTTCAAGGGCGTCAGCGCGAGCACCGGCAAGGCGCGGTCCCAGTACACGGTCAACAAGTACTGCGACTACCTGAGCTTCATCTTCAACTTCGGCATGAACAACGGCTTCACCAGGGGCAACCCGCTGAAGAACTGGAAGAAGCCCAAGGTGCAGCCCTGGGATTTGCGCCTCACCCTGGACGACGCCAGGAAGATCATGGAGCACGCCGAACCCCATCTTAAATGGGCCATGGAGGTCTGCTTCAACCTGGGCACTCGTCCTGGTGAGTCCGAACTCCTGTCCTTGAAATGGGATGACGTGGATTTCGCTGCCGGCACCGTCCGCATCTACGCCAGCAAGACCAAGACCTACCGGACGGTTCCGATTAACCCCGACTTCCTGAAGCGCATGGAGGTCGAAAAGGCCGAATCGGTGTCCGGGTATGTCATTGAGTACATGGGCCGAGGCCTGACGACAATTCGGAAATCCTTCAAGAATGCCTGTCAGCGTGCCGGAATCACCTATCCGACCCGGATGTACGATCTCCGGCACCTGTTTGCGACCACCTTGCTCAACAAGGGGGCTGACTTGGCCGCCGTGTCGAAGATGATGGGGCATTCGACCGTCAAGCTGACGGCGGATACCTACTACCATTATATGGAGGGCGAGAAGGAAAGAGCTGTCCGGTTATTACCGGGTTTAGCGGTTGCGTAAGAGGCGAAGGCGGGATTCCTGGCCAGAGGTTTTCCGCCTTCTTTGTTTGGATAACAATCAACTATTTAAGAAAGGTCAGATTATGGGAACGGTTTACAACATGGAAGACTATATAAAAAAGAATTTTTACAAATGCGATTACACAAGATCAAAAAGAATAGCCAAGGACGACATAAAGATTCTCGCCATGCTAGACAAAATCATCACTAATGCCAGTGAGTTCAACGAATGCTGGTTTAACATCAATTACGACATAAACATTTTACGGGAAGCGCTCGCAGAAAAACTCAGATCAAAATAGAAGCATTTGATCTAGCTATTGGATAAGGCGGGATTACTATAGCCGGTGAGTCTCGCCTTCTTCATTTATTGACAGAGAACAATCAAAAAATGAGGATAAAATAATGAGTATCAAAATGTGTCCGTACTCGGAAGAACTCTTCGATGCAGACGACAGCATCAGTGAGTACGTGAGTGACGACGTCTATCGTAATATTTTCCTCAAACTCGAGGAAGAGGAAGAAGTCGATATCGAATACTTTGCCTCGCACCCCCAAGAATTCAAAGAAAAGCTGAAGAAAATAGAAGACGACGAACGTCTTGAACTTCTTAGAAGCTGCGGAATTGATGTTTAAAACATAAGGAGAAAGCTATGAACGACACGATCAAAAAGAAGTGCTTGATGTGCAACGAGGAGTTTTCAGTATCGCAGGACCAGTTGTGGAAATTCCTCTGCCCTACCCATACCCAGGAATTCTATATCCCGCTTCGAAGGAACCATTCGTTCCAAAGCGCGTTGCAACTCATCGAACTCGCGGTTCTTCTCGATGACATTGAAATGCTTCGGGATCGGTTTATGGAAAAGCAGGGAGAGGAGCCGAACGTGAGCGACGGGTTCAGGAGCGTCGTCGGGACCAGTGCGTGGCAAAAGCTGAAGGAGATAGCGGCGGTGTAGGTGGGGAAAGGTGGACCTCCTGGGAAGGGGGTTCACCTTTTCTGCGTGAAGGGCAGGTAAAAGGGAGGGTCAGATATCTGATTCGAGCAATTGACCGTTTTCCCTCAGCCATTTTTTGGCTTTGTCCAGATCAGCCACTTGCGCACGGACAATATTCCAAAATCGTGGAGTATGGTTTCCTTCAATCAAATGAGCCAATTCGTGGACAATGATGTAATCGATGACGAACATGGGAGCTTTTATCAACCGCCAATTCAAGTTCAAATTGTCCTTCGTGGAACACGATCCCCAGCGGTACTTGCTGTTTGTCATGTTAAGCAAATTATATTCAACGCCTAAGCTTTTTGAATAATGTTCCACCCTAGGATTTATTTTCTCTTCGGCTCGTTTCTTGAACCAACGCCGTAACGCTCTGCGACCGAATGGAACCACCGCTTTGGGTATGAAAAACCTGTTGTGAAAGCGGATATCGCCGCTGGAGTCAACCAGTTCCATGCGATAGTAGCGCCCCAGATAAAGGATAGACTCTCCGTTGACCAACTCTTTCCCTGGCGGATGTGGCAGACTGACATATTTCTGGGGATGATGCGTCTTCTCAAAAAGCCATTGCTTTTTTGATTCAACAATGGATTGAATTTTCTCTGGCGAAGTACCTTCAGGGGCTCGAACAACTATAGAGCGATCTCGCTCAACAGTGATGGAAAGTTTCTTTCGGTTCGAGTAAATGACGGAATAATTCAAATCCATGACTAGGCTGCATACAAAATGCGATCATTATTCTTATCTGCCAATTCCATAATTCTGGCAATGATTTGTGAATAGTTGTCCATGATGTTCGGCAGGTCCATGTAGTCTTTAGAAAGTAAAACCTCTTGAAGTTGAGCCTTGAGCTTGTTTCGGGCCGGAGCGCTTTCCCAAAAACCCGTCATTTTCAGTTCGCATTCCACCACCTCGTAGATATCCTTCGTTAATCCTACAAGTTTTGTCACCTGATCTTCAGTCAATTCGGTTACTCCAAACAACTCCCGCTTGAACATACGGAAAAAAGGCATCTGCTTTTTCTTATGCAGCCCGTAGGTCGGTTCCTTTTCGGCTTCCTTGATGCGTTGGCGGAGCTTCTCAAGCTCCTTGTAGATGCGCTCCCAATTGTCCTTGTATTCCTTGAAAATCAGGGCCAATGCTTCGGCAAAAGACGCCTGGAGTTCCGGATCATCGTCCAGGTCCACCTCGATATGATGGCGCACAGCATGTTCCACTTCGGCTGCCTTGGTCTTTGAACGCTTGTGAGTGCTGACTTGCGCTTCGAAATCCTTGTCCAAGATAGAAATGGGCTTGACCTTCTGGTCGATCCCTTTGGACTTCAGGTATGCATCTGTGATGCCCCGCAGCTTGTCGGGGATTCCCTTCATGCTCATGCGCTGGTCACGAAAGTGCCTACCGGCGAGCACGTTGATTTCCGTCAGCATCTGATAGTCTGACATGAAGTCCAGGGCTTCCTTGGCGGGAAACACCAAGTTGAGACTTCTGGTCAACTTCTTGTAAGCCAGCATGAATTCGAACCGGATATCCTCATCATAGAAGAGATCAAAGAAGGCATCGTGGTCGGTCAAATCCGTGAGTCCATGCTTTTCCAAGAAATCGAAGATGGCCCTGTGGCTCTCCACGAGCTCCCGCAGTTCTTCTTCCGGGAAGCTAAGCGCCTCCAGAACCTCCTGCTGCTCTTTCTCGTCATAAACATCAAGGGCCTTTTTCAAATTGTGCCCTATGCCGACATAATCGACCACAAAGCCCTTTTCCTTTGCAGGAGCACCGACTCTGTTTACACGGGCTATGGCTTGCAACAGATTGTGCGCCACGACGACTTTGTCCAAGTACATGACCTGTTCCAGGGGTGCATCGAACCCGGTCAAAAGCATGTTGTTGACCACGACGATTCCCATATCACCGTTAACGCCCTCGTCTTCTCCGCCAAAGGGGAGCTTGAAGCTCTTGATGATGGCTTCGTGCTTGGATGAATCCGTGTGTTCCTTGATATTGGGAAGGTCGTTGTGAGCGCCTGATATGACCACCCCAACTTTCAGGACCTTGAGTCGCTCGATATCTAGTTGCAGTGGGTTCGATTTTTCCAGTTCCGCCACAGCTTCATCCAGGGCGGTTTCTAATGCTGCTTTGTAGCGAACAGCGGCTGCTCGGGACGTGGCGACAACCTGAGCCTTGAATCCATTAGGGAAAACATGGGTTAGATAATGCCCCACCATGTCCTTGGCCTTGGAGTCGATCGTGGGCTTGGCCTCCAGATAGGCGTCGCGTGATCCATAGCCAAGGATTTCCAGGCGCTGCTGGAGATTGTAGTCGCTAAATACATCGGCAAAGGTGGTGTCCATACCTGCCTGGTTAGTCACCTCTGCCTCGTGGGTCCTGCCTTCGTACACGATTTCAAGCGTCACTCCGTCCTTGATGGACTGGCGCATGGTGTACTTGTCTATATAGTCGCCAAAAACCCGTTCTGTCCGATCAATAGGAGTTCCGGTGTAACCGATGTGAGTGGCGTTGGGGATGGCCCGATCAAGATTCGCCCGGAGCAACTTGTACTGTGATCGATGCGCCTCATCGGTCATGACCAGGATATTTGGGCTGACGTTCAACTCGGGGAACGACTCGGCCAAGTCCGCCTCACGGAATTTATGGATCATAGCCATGATCAAATCGGAGGAATCCGTGGGGAGCAGTTCCTTGAGCCTGCGGATGCTATTGGCGGGCTTGACGGTAAAACCAACACCGCGCCCAGTCTCGGAAAGTTGCTGCTCCAACTGCGTTCTATCCGTGACGAACACCACCTTCCATTTGGAAAGCTGGGGGTGGGTATACATCTCCCGAACCATGAACATCATGGTCAAGGATTTCCCCGAGCCTTGGGTATGCCATATGATGCCGCTTCGGGATTTGGGCGATTTCCCTTCCAAGAGCTGTCGA
Organism: Desulfovibrio sp. JY; assembly: GCA_021730285.1. Classification (NCBI taxonomy): domain Bacteria; kingdom Pseudomonadati; phylum Thermodesulfobacteriota; class Desulfovibrionia; order Desulfovibrionales; family Desulfovibrionaceae; genus Desulfovibrio; species Desulfovibrio sp. JY. The sequence continues at coordinate 2,494,710 of CP082962.1, read as the reverse complement.
ACCGCTTTTTTCACCGCCCTGAACTGCTGATATCTGGCGACAATCTTGAAGGTCTCACCGTTATCATTAGTGGTGAATAAGGAATACGTGCGGAGTAGGTCCAGCAGGTTCCTCTTGTCCATCATCCCGGCTACCAGACGCTGCTGATCATTGGGGCTTGAGCTGCCGTGTTCCAGATCGTCCAGAGTGCGAGGATATGGATCGACCCATCGGAAGAAGAGGTTTTCCGTATGTGTGGTAATGGTCCCGAACTTGGCAGTGCTGCGGCAGGTAGCGAGGACAAAGAGGTTGAAATAAAACAGCGGTTGGCTTCCTTCTCCTTTTGCCCCTCGTTGCTCGCTGTATCGAAGAAGTTGATCCAAGGCTTCCGGGATCGGCTCCTGGACCTTGGGCGATTTGCACTCGATGACCACCACGGGCAGCCCGTTCAGGAAAAGGACGACATCCGGGACAATGTGGTGCTCTGTCCCGAGGATGCGCACCTTAAATTGGCAAACCGCAATAAAACTGTTGTTGTCCACATTCTCAAAGTCGACATAGCGAACGGTGGGGCTCTTTTCTCCGGTGGCGCGGTTTTCCGAGACGCTGGTGTTTTCCAGCAGCAGGGAGTGGACGTATTTGTTGTTCTCCAGCAGGCTGGTCCCCGGGAAGCTGGCGGTGATCCGCTTGACCACTTCTTCCACTTGGTCGTCTTCCAGCCAGGGATTGATGACCTTGAGCTGCTCCCGCAGCACAGGAGTCATGACCACCTCGGTAAAAGACTCCCGTCGCGTGTGGGCCGGAGTCTGTTTTTCATCCGTGAGGTCGGTGACGGTCCAACCCTGCGAGTCGAGCTGTTCCAAAAGAGGAATCTCGACGTGCTTGCGCTCGTTCAGCCTGATATATTTGGGAGTTTCCTTTGTGGTGGCCATATGCAGCCACTTATCAGATTGTCGATTGTTCGTCGAGAAGGTTGGTCACGGGGACGTCTCCTGTGAGAAGGTCTTGCATGAGGGCTGTTTTGAGAGATTGGAGCTTGAAAAGTGAGTTACATGAATTTCTTATATTCCTCGATTGTTCATCAAGTATGTCAGCTATAGAAACCTGCTCTTTTCGAGATGTTGGTGTCAAGAGTAAAGCACTATCAAGGTTGTCATTATATAAATGCTGGACTTTAGACCCTTGAGGGATTGAGTCAACATGATTTCTGAAGTGAGGACCTTGCAATATCCAAAAAAGATAGTATTTATCACATTCGACTGGAGTGACTCTTGCAATTCGTTGATTTAATAGACAACGATTTTTATCAGGCGTTAAGCACACTCGGCCGAGAAAATTATCTTCAAGAGATTGAGCCGTCAGGTTCATTAAAATTTCTTCCGAAAAAACTTGGTACTTCTCATTCTTATTCCAAAAACCTTTCGGCAAGTAGGTTGTATGGCTATCATCCCAGCGGACAAAGCCATCTGCATGCAAATTACCAGGTCGAACTAAAGGTACTCCACTTGTTGAGTAGTACTTTGAAGGAAAAGCCTTCCCATTTTGATACGTAGCAATTTTCTGAAAAGGATTGGCTTCCCATTCCACCGGAATCCGTCCCAGCGGCGAATCCTTGAACTCGTGGGTTTCTTCGGAGCGGATGTTGCCGTTTTCGTCGATGCCCTTGGTCAGCAAATCCTGCATCAAGCCGGTTTTGATGCGCTGCTGCTTGGTGATGATCGCTTCGGTCTGTTCAATAGCTTTGTCAACAGTGCTGAGGATTTCGGCGATTTTGGATTGTGCTTTAGTATTTACAATATAGTCAAATTCAATATTGGCTAGCGCAGACTTTGAAATCTCAGCAAATGTTGTCCCTTCGCCAATACGCTTTACCTTGTCAATATTATGTAGAATATTGTAGTATATATATAAAGAATCATACCCTTCTTTGAGCAGTATGCTTTTGCACCCCTGGTTTGTGCAGTAATCAACTTTAGAGACAGCGAGGTACCCAATTGGAGCGCGTGAAGAAATAACGACTGACCCAGCAGGCAATATATAAGCTGAACAACTTCTGAGACCTTTTGCTGTCAACATCTTTTGCGAGGACTCAAGGAATGGCGTCCTCAGCCTGCTTAGATCATTGGGGGTTATCCAAACTATATCTCCTTCCCAGTATTCACTTTTTGCAGTAGAGGGGGTAGCGCCTGAATAAAGCTCACCGATTTGATCAAATCGTTTTGAGACGAGACGTTGTGATTTACTCATTTCAAATACCCCAATTGTTCAATAAAAACATTCAAACCAATCAGGGTATTCTCGCGTTCTGCTTCCAACGCCCGGCTCGACATTGCATACTTATCCCACAGATTCTCGAACACCTGGATCAGGCTCCGTTTTTCGGCGTTCAGGTAACGGGTCAGCTCTGCATTGACCACGTCATATAGTTTCTTGAGGATAAGGCGTTTGGCCTCCTCATCCGAAAGCTGCCCGCCTATGGCCTTGAACACACTGTCTACGTGGGCAATTCTGTCTTCGAGGGTGGTGATGTCCTTTTTCAACGCATTGATCTTTCTCTTCTCGTCCTTTTTCTTGGAGTCCAGCCCCTTGATCCGCAGTTGGTTTTGCGTAAGAAGCTCCCTGGACTCGGCCTTGACCTCCTCGGCTCCGACCCGCTTGAGTTCCAGCTTGAGTTCCAGCTCCTTCTTCTTGAGTTTAAACGTATCCTTGTGGCCTTTGATGCGCTTCTCAATGGTCAGTATAGTGTCCCGCAGGTTTTTGTACTGCTTCGCCTCGCGCCGGGCAGAGGCGCTCGTGGAATCCTTCAAATCGTCTATGAGGCTCTTGAGATATTGCTTAATAGTGGCTGCGGTGACTTTTTCATCCTCGTCCGGCTCGTAGCTGGCATCTTCCTGTGCGGTTTCCACAGCCTCAGCCAATTCGCTTTGCGCTTCGCTGATTTTGGCTTCCAAATCCTCAAGCTGATCCGCTTCTTTTTGGAAAAACTCGGCGATGAGGTAGTCGTCCGGTATCAACGTGTGATGCCAGCCGGTGGAGATGATGGTCTTGAGATCAAAGCGGATATTCTGCCACCAGTTCACGAACACCCCGGCGCTCTGAAAATTGTCCAGAGTGCCTAACGGGGTCAGCTTGTTGATGAGCGAGAGGAGCAGATTCCTCCGCACTTCTGGTAATTTGCCCCCATTGCTGAGACCGGAGAAAACATCCCGAGCCTCCCGCCACCAGTCCGCAAGGACTTTTTCGTGCTTGGCCATGGTCTGGAGGAGATTGGCGTCGGCCTCTAAGGTGGCCTTGATGTTCGCTTTGGTGCTGATCACTCCAGCAAAGGATACATATCCGGGACGATTGCTCACGAACAACGCCATGGGGTCCACCTTGAACTGAGCAAAGGTGTCCTTCTTCGCTTCAATCTCGACCACAGGGACGCCACCCAGGAGATGCGCCCTCACGTCTTCAGGCTCGGGCTCAGGCGTATTGTCCACATAGCGCCGGATATTCAGGTTGTAATCGTGCTTGTCCACGATTTCCTGCTTGTCCACCAACCGGCTGTACTTGGGAATCTCCAGCTTTTTGGTGAAGACATGATCAATCTTCTCGATATCTTCGGGCCGTAGCTTGTTCTGGTTCTTGCCTTCAGCGTATTCCCTGTCCGCGTTGATGAAGAGCACTTTGTCCCGATACTCGTCGGGCTTATTTTTGTTCACCACCAACACACAGGCGGGGATACCGGTCCCATAGAACAACCCAGGGGGCAGACTGATAATGGCTTCAATGATGTCGTTTTCAATGAAGCGCTCACGGATCAGTTTTTCCTTGCCGCCACGAAACAGAACGCCGTGCGGCATGATGGTGGCCATATGCCCCTGCCCTTTGAGGCTGGCGATCATATGCTGGACAAACATAAGGTCCGCTTTCTTACCCGTCTCCGGGCAAAACTCCCAAAAGCGGTTGGTGAACTGCATACCGGCTCGGCTGTAGTTCTGGGAGAAAGGCGGATTGGCGAGTACACGGTCGAACTTTCGGATTTGACCGTTTTCTAAAATCTGAGGATCCTCAAGGGTGTCACCGTTTTCAATGGAAAAACGGGTAATGTTGTGGAGGATCATATTCATGTTTGAAATGGCCCAGACAGTACCGTTTGACTCTTGGCCATACAGCGCGAGATCGTTGGGGTTTTCCCCTTGGTCTTCCACGTATTGCCGGGCTTGAATCAGAAAGCCACCGGAACCGACAGTGGGATCGTAGATGCTGTTTCCTGCCTCGGGCTTTGTGAGCTGGACAAGCAGGCGAACAACCTCGGAGGGAGTATAAAACTCGCCACCTTTTTTACCGGCGCTGTCTGCGAAATATTTGATGAGATATTCGTAAGCAGCTCCAAGGAGGTCGGGAAACTCGAAGTTGTCATTAACCAGTAGAAATCGGGGGTCATTGAAATGGTCCAGGAGGTCCTTCCACTTCTGATCCGGGATTTTGGTCTTCCCTTTGACCTCGTTGAAGTCAATATTGTTTTTCAGTACCCCGGCAAGCGAATCGTTCGCGTCCTCGATGGCGGCGATGGCCTTGTTCAGCATGTTGCCGATGTCATGCTTCAGATGTTTCAGAGCAGGAACTTCCTGACCCTCCTCGTCGATCCAGGGCTCGTGCCACCGTGCCCGGGGAGGGACAAAAAAAGTCTCGCCATAGGATTCTTTCTTGTCGATGACCTCGCGGAATTTATCGGGATACTTTTCCTTGAGATGAGCGTATTTTTTCTTCAGCTCGTTACGCTTGACGTCGAACTCGTCAGAGAGCCGCTTGATGAACAGCATACCAAAGATGAACTCTTTGAATTCGGAGGCGTCCATCTTGCCGCGAAGGATATCAGCCGCCTTGAAAAGGAAGCCCTCGAGCTGAGAGAGAGTGATTTTTTCTTGCTTCATATTCCAATATTCTAGATGGTTAGACGTGTACCGACACGGCTCAGGAGGATGGTACTTTCCACGGCTGAGGTCAACGAGAAAGGAGGCGTCAAAAACGCGATTCCCCGCGTATTTGCTACCGGACACGGAGAACCCAGCCTAATTCCAGAAAAAATCATAATAAAATCAAGTAAAAGGAAGGATAGACCTGACCCAATTGGCAGCCACCGCCACAGTCGCGCCAACGGCTGACCAAAGCCGCGCCAACGTACGAATTCCAGGCTGAATAAAAGAAGAAGACCCCGTTGGCTACTCGCCAACGAGATCACTTTATGGAAGGGGCTTTTGGAAGGATTTTAGGGGGTTAAATCACGCTTGTGGTGTGTCAAGCAAGCGCTCTCCCCCTGAGCTACGGTCCTATAAACAGAATCAGGGAACAGGCTAAATGCCCCAAACTCGTCCCGAAGTCAACCCCAAATCTTTCGTTCCCAAGAAAAAGTTGGGGGCCAAAACCGTTGGCTTCGTTGGCGCGTCGTTGGCTCGGGGTAAGTACGGATTTGGTACGGGGAGGTCAAGGGGTTTGTTGGGATTTTTTCACGGAGGGAGGAGAAACGGGGATTGGGGAGCATGAGAGAATGTGAATAGTGTGTTATTTAAGTATGTTAAGTTGAAATATTAAGGGGTTATGTGGTGATGCAGGAAGCAGCATAATTTCTCGATGTTATGGACCAGACAATTTTTTCTAAGGATCTTGCGCTTGCCCTCCCCCGGCCATGTATGCGATTAATTCAATTTTAAATGAGGCTACGGCCAAGTGGTCAAACGGCCTGATGCGGTTAAGATCCTGATCGCGAGCAGCACAACTTCTAGACTCATCGAGGAAACAATCATGAAAATCATAGAGCCATATTTTGAGATTCTTGATATACCCGATGGTCATGATTTATTAAAAAAAATTGAAATGGCAGGAAGAACCTGCTACAAATCGGAAGACAAAATTACAGAGAGCTCATCGATAGAATTCTGTAAAAAAATCCTAGCATCTGGGCATCACAGTGTGATAGAACATTCAGGCATTACCGTTAAGTTTGTCTGCGATAGAGGTGTTTCGCATGAAATTGTCCGACACAGACTCGCTTCTTACAGCCAAGAAAGTACTCGATATGCAAATTATTCTAATAAAAAATTTGGAAGTGAAATAACCGTCATTAAGCCAGTTTTTTTTGAAAAAAATTCTGAGCAGTACAAACTATGGGAAAACGGGATGTTAAATGCAGAAAACAGTTATTTATCTTTAATTAATCTAGGGGCATCCCCACAAGAAGCAAGAAGTGTGCTTCCTAATAGTTTAAAAACTGAAATCATTGTGACATGCAATGTAAGAGAATGGAGGCATATTTTTAAGCTAAGATGTGCTCCAGCCGCGCATCCTCAAATGAGAGAATTGATGTTGCCATTGCTTGCAGAATTTCAACAAAGAATTCCCATATTATTTGACAATATAGCTGAGTGATACTTTAGTTTTGTTTTTATGAAAGCATTGGATTTATTTTGCGGAGCAGGAGGGATGGCTCTTGGCGCAAAAAAAGCAGGGATAGATGTCAGGCTAGCGATCGACATTGACCAGCATTCGACCTGCACTTATTCAGCAAATTTCCCAGAAACGACTGTGCTGAGTGTAGATATTAAAGATTTTAAAATTTGCGATCTTGACTTTAAACCCGATCTAATTTTTGCAGGCCCTCCATGCCAAGGTTTTTCAACGTCAAACCAAAGGACAAGATCAAAAGACAATCCTTCAAATTGGTTGTTTATTGATCTGTTAACAGTTATAGAAAAAAGCAAGCCTTCTTGGGTTATTATAGAAAATGTACCAGGTTTACTGGAAACTGAAAAGGGTTTTTTCTTTCTTGAAATAATTAAAGCGCTCGAACGCGTTGGATATCTTGTTGTTTTCAAGGTAATAAATGCAGTACATGTCGGAGTCCCTCAAACACGATCAAGACTTTTTATTATCGGAAATTTACACAAAAAAAGATTTTTTTTTCCCAGTGAAAACAACTGTCCTATAACTACGGTCAGTCAAGCTATTAGAGACTTGCCAGATATTGAAAATGGTGCCAACGTAGATGAGTTAGACTATGGTGAAGATCACCCCTCTAAGTATGCCACAAGCCTCAGGACAATTTCTGGAAAATGTAAAAATAATATCGTAACAATGAATTCGAACTCGGTAATAGAAAGATACAAATACATTCCCCCAGGCGGAAACTGGCAAGATATTCCAGCTAATTTAATGGAAAATTATAGGGATAGGACTAGATGTCACACTGGTATTTATCATAGGCTTGAACAAAATAAACCATCTGTAGTGATAGGAAACTTTCGGAAAAATATGCTTATACATCCAATAAAAGACAGAGGTTTGTCAGTTCGAGAAGCTGCAAGAATTCAATCATTTCCAGACTGGTTCACATTTCACGGATCAATAGGATTCCAGCAACAACAAGTAGGAAATGCAGTTCCCCCCTTACTTGCCTATTCAATATTTTCACAACTGTGTAAGATTTATTAAAATGAGCACTACACTTCTCCCTCTTGAACAATACCTTCAGGCAGATTCCAAGGGAATTCTTTTTCCAGATCGAACTATCAATTATTTCGATAGATATATAGGCATTAAAACCTGGCTCGAGGCTAGCATATTTTCTAAAATTGAAAAAATAAATGCGGCTCTTGATTCAGGTTATTATACAGACCATGGGATGACCCATGTCAATGATTTAATAAAATATGCTGGCGATTTATTGGGCGCAAGTATTGTTCAAAACGAAAATACACAGAAAATTATTTTAAATCCGTATGAAATTTTTTTGCTTTTATTGTCCGCTTTATTGCATGACTCTGGCATGTATTATGGCAGGAAAGACCATGAGAACAGCGTAGCTGCAATTATCACAAAAATGGGGCCAATTTTTCAAGGAGACTCTTTTGAAAAAAGCATTGTTTCGTCTATTTCAGGTGCTCATTCTGGGAAAAAAGATGGTACCCCATTTGATACTATTGCTAAACTCGACAAGCTCTCAGGTGATTATCTTTCGATAAAATTTAGACCAAAACTAATTTCTGGTTTAATTCGATTTTCTGACGAAATTAGCGAAACGAAATTAAGAGCAGATGAAAGTGTATTGGCCGATGGATTAATAAAAACTTTTACCAGCATAGTGTGTCACAAATATGCTAGCTATATCATTAATTCAATCGTCGATCGGGAGGCGAAAACAGTTAAGATTGACTACTGGATTCCTTTTGAAGATGTCAAAAAGAAAATCACTGTGGGTGAAAATTCAACATACATGATAGACGAAATCTGTAAACGCCTTGATAAAATGAATCAAGAGAGAATTTATTGCTGCCGCTACATAAGTGAGGCTATATATATTTCAAAAATTAATTTCACAATATCTGTCAACAAACTTAATGAAGATGGTGAAATTCAAGAATTGTTGTATGAGAATAAATTTATTGTTGGAGACAATGGCTACCCTACATCTGGTGACATTGTATCCAGGGCTAACCCGGAACTAGTTGGCACGAAGTTCAAAAAGTTAATTACCAAAAGGATTTAAAATGCGTAATCCTTTGCACGAAAACCCTTTTAGTGTGACTCGTAATCCTGAGAGTTTGCCTCCAGACATCATAGCAAGTCTCTTTGTAGATACATTCACCGACATTCCTCAAATAAGAAGAGAAGAAAATACTTTTATCCACGGACAAAGAGGGACCGGTAAAAGTATGATGTTGAGATGGCTTGAGCCAGAAGTCCAATTTATTGAAAAAAAAATAAGCTTTTTTAATGAACTTGATTTCTTTGCAATACATTTTCCATTAAAGTCGACCAGATTTCCAACCGAACTAAAATCATTAACAGGCGATAGATTTAATATTTTCGCAGAGCATTTTTTTATACTTCATATCTGCATGAAACTTTTTAACAAATTAGAATCTTACATTCAGAAGCCATCGACATCAAATAATGCTTCGAAAGAGTATACTGTTTTCATAAATGATTTTTTTGTTCCACTTTTGAAACTAAATGGAGTATCAGACTTATGTCACGTTGAAAATTTTTCATTTTACAATGTTTCCGTCAAGTTACTTTATACCTCCTTAAACTTTGTAAAGAACACAATATTTTCAAACACCCACAGCAACTATACTGGGCCTCTTTTTGATTATTTATATTTTTTAGTGCCTATCTGCGAAAACTTACGGCAGTTAAAATTCATGCCAAATGCACCACTGTTTTTGATGCTTGATGATGCAGACATATTAGGTATAGATATGCAAAAAATTTTTAATACCTGGGTATCTTACAGAACCTGCTCCTCAATATCACTAAAAATTACAACACAATTTAGGTACATGACAAAAAGCACAGTCTCTGGGGTAGAGATTGAACATCCCCATGACTATTCTGAAGTTGATTTGACAACAATTTACAGCCCCAATAAAACTTATTTTTCTTCAAAAGTCCAAACTATTATATCTAAAAGATTTTCTCTGTGTGGAATAGAATCAACTCCTCTCGACTTTTTCCCTAAAAATAAAAATCAAGAACAATCTCTCGAAAGGATCCGTAACGACTTAAGAACCCAATGGGAGACAGGCTTGGGGAGAGGCCATAGAATGAGTGATGACCTTACTCGATATGCTGTCCCAATTTATATGAGGGAGCTCCATAGTTCCAAAAAAGCTTCAAGCAAATTTAGCTATGCAGGATTCTATAGTTTGACATGCTTATCCGATGGTGTTATTCGTTGGTTTTTGGAATTAGCCGCTGAAATGTACTCTAAATGCAAATCCATTTCACCTGAATTACCCATTAAAAATATTCCAGTAAATATACAGGATGATGTTATCAAAAATTGGTCTGAAAGTTTTATTACGAATGAGTTTGACAAGTCTCTCAAGGACTACAGAAATGATGCTGTAAAAAACTGCCAATTTTGCAATGATGATTTTTCCTCTTTACGAAATCTAATTAATGGCCTCGGAATGCTATTCCGGAAGAGACTCCTAGATGAAAAATCATCTGAGCCCAGAATTTTTTCAGTTTTGGTTCGAGGAGCAATCAATCAACGACTCGAAACGGTGATTAATCTTGGTACTGAACTCGGATATTTTCGGATTTCAAGCATTGGAAAAAAAGAGGGTATTGGAAAAACTTTACTGCTGATACTAGCTAGACGTTTGGCACCTTTTTTTACACTTGACGTTAGCAGCTTCGCTGGAAATATTTCTGTGCCGACTAAACTTTTAGAGATTGCCCTTGATAATCCAGATAATTTTGTCCAACAAAGATCTCATGAAAAATCTGCTAAGGATTATCCGCTCCTTTCCATGCTGGAGGAAGATTGTGAATAAGTATAAATATGGGTTTTATCCTTCGTATATCACCTCTAGACGTTTTACATATATATGCTGCGCTAGTTTTGAGGATCGATGTTTTACTACCGCTTCAAACATGATTAAATATATTGACAATTCGTTAATATTTCAGTTTGAAGAGTTTTCTAAGCACTCTAATGAAAATTGCGCAAAATTATCGGAATTATTAAAAACTGACGCTATTTCCTTAAAAAACTCCGATCCAGTTTTCACGGCAAAAAAAATTTATAACTCAGTTGCCGCTAGCATTGAACATAATCTAAATAGTAATATTTTGGTCGACATAACAACTTTTACGCGAGAAGCTCTTTTGATTTTGTGGAAAGTTTTAAGCCAGCTGAATAAAAACTACACCTCATGCTGTGTTGTTTACAACGCATCTTCTTCTTTTAATCCACCATGGATTAGTATGGGCATTGAAAGCATCAGATCAATAATTGGATTTCCCGGAGATATACTTCCGACCAAGGGGGATTGCCTTATAATAATCCCCGGTTTTGAGGTCGAAAGAGCTCAGAAAATTATTGAGCAGTGTGAGCCCGCATTGATACGAGTTGCCATCTCGTCTGCCGCCTGTTCAATTAATGAAGAGTTGTTTTCATTTGCACAAAAATACTTGATAGAAATTTTTTCTGAAAAATTAGAAGATGATGCAACATTTTTTATTGATTTAACAAACCCTTTTTCTGCAAGTAAATCTTTGGAAAAGGAAGCAAGAAAGTATTCAGATAAATACAACACAATTATTGTACCATTAAACACAAAACTATCCACAATTGGCGCAGGAATGTGCTGCCTTGCAAATAAAAATATGCAAATACTTTATGCGCAAGCATCTGTATATAATTACAATAATTTTTTCCAACCTTCTGACGACTATTATTTTTATTATATGCCAACACACGCTTTTCATTCAAATTAAGGCTATAATTCTATCCTAAAATAAAGACCCACGCCAACCGATTCTCCTGGACGACGTGGGCCTATCAGCACAACTATCCGAAATTCTAGCTACTTCTTCTCCAGCACTATTTTCCCCTCTTCCATGCAGGAGACCTTGAACTCGTCGCCCTGCTTGAAGCCGTAGTTGGCCAGGAGCGTCGGGGACAGGCGGAGACCCGTACCAGAAAACTTCACGCTTCCCGATGCCACACGAGCATCCATCCCTTCGATCTTGTAGAACTTCTCATCCAACGTCATCAGCTTTGTGAGATGGTTTTTCAGGGTGGTTTTGGGGATATCGAAGGCATCCATAATTTGCTGCGCGGTTTTCCCTTCGGTGATCATGGTGCGAAGTTTCATCGCGTCGAATTTAGATGCGATAGGCATGGGTAAAACACTCCTTCGGTTTTGATGTCGTAGTTTCAGATTTGAGCGTATAGCAAAAACAAAGGATGTCAACAGAAGTCGTATGAAAGCTGATTAATCATTTTTAACGGCGAAAGATGTAATTCTGTCGAATAGGGAAGATACGGGTGAGTCAAAAACGCGAGAAAACGCGTACTTGAAATAGTCGGAATTACAGCTAGATACGTCACTATGTCTGCCCTACCCTCTCCCAGGACCGGTGATGGGGCTGTTTCCGGCGTATTGGCACTGATTGGAACTGAAAATTCGCAGGACTCTGCGACCGGATGCGACTTTTTCTCGATGATTCCACCAAAATCGAGCTACTTCAGCGAGATTCAAGGGAAAAAGCAAACTAGCCCTTGTATAGCTGATTCTGCTCTGAGCAGACCAATTTCACTGCCCCATCTGCTGAAAATCAGGAGATGCAGCTTCCTGCACTCCAGAACTAGCTAGAATCTCAATACTTTACCCAAGTAAGCAGCTGAAGCTCCTCCCCCGGGGGAATTTGGGCTTGGGCTTTTCCCTCGGGCACTCCTCCCCAACCCTCTCTACGGGCTCCTCCTGGGACGTTTTCTTAGAACTCCCCCTTTGGGTTCCCCTCGGGCCAAAACCCCAGGAAATCGCAGTCTCCACCCAATGTCGTTTTTCCATAGGGCTGCTTTTTGGCATAATTACGCAGCACCAAAGCTTTCAAGGACATCACGCAATTGTTTTTTATTCTTAACATTCATAAAAACAAACGATTTCGAGTTAGACCTGACGCCAACCATATAGCATGACGCATAGAAGAAAGGTCCGGCGCTTAGACTTTCATACCGCTGACCGCCATCAAGTTGAATGACTTTTGTGCGGAATAATGTACTAAAGCATCTAACATACATAGACCCGTTTGAAATAACCATCATTGAAAGAAAGTAATCCCCAAAAAATATTGCCGTTCCAATCGCCATCAAAGTGAACATAAATAAATTAACAAAAAACTTGCTAGAATCTTGTTTAAAACCTAACGCCATATGCAAAAAAACTATGGCCATAACTGGAGCTAAGCAAGTAAAGCAGAACGCAAAAATACTTTTTTTTAACACAAAACTTTTGTCGTCATTTACTCTCTTTAACTTAATCCGGCCTTCTACTTGTTTCATTGCATCATTTGTTTTATTTAAGTACACAGAGAATAAAAACAATAACAAAGCATAAATAAAAACTACAATAACAAACACAGCTAAATAATGCAAATTTACGTTCATTTAAAAACCTACCACTTTCTACTCTTAATGTCGTTTGCAAATCTTTTAGCTGAAAGCGGAGTTTTCAGATATATTATCATGTTTTCCTGTCACCTTTAGATCGTTTTTGATTAATCATTTTCAACGGCAAAAAATGCGATATCTCCGAATAGGGGCAAATACTGGTGAGTCAAAAACGCGAAAAAAAACGTATCTTGAAACTTATGCTATTACGGTTAGATACGTCACTTTACCTACCCTACCCTTCTCCTGGACCAGGAATGGGGCTGTTTCTGTGATATTGGCACTGATCAGGACTGAAAAATCGCAGGACTCTGCGACCCAGCACCCCATTTTCTCGCTAATTTCAGCAAAATCGAGCTATTTCACCGAGATTCCAGGGAAAGACTTCGCTGGCCGTTAACTTGCTGATTTTGCTCCAACCAGACCGATTTCACTGCCCTATCTGCTGAAAGTCAGGAGATGCAGCTTCCTGCATCCCAAAACTAGCTAAAATAGCATTACTTTCACTGAAAACGTAGCCGAAGCCCTCCCCGGGGGAAATTTGGGCTTGGGCTTTTCCCCCGGACAACCCCTTATTTCGCATCCTACTGCCCTCCCCTGGACAGTTTTGTACTCCTCAAGGGTTTTTTCACGGAGGAAGGCGAAACGGGCGTTAACGGTGATGGTGGAAGATGAGTAGTTAATTATTTCAGCATGTTAATTAGAAATGCCAGTACGGTTAATGTCTATTGCACGAAGATCACACTTCTCATATAGGTACAGCACCTTCAACCGCGGCCCCCCCTGAAGTAGAGTTTATACGATTAAGCACATCACGTAATTGCTTTTTATTATTCACGTTTATAACAACGTATGATCCTGAAGGCATGGAAATACTGGCGGCATATCGTGCCATGTAGAGCCCAAACATGCTAGTACGAATATCCTCGTAACGATACCTCCCATCAAGCACAACAACAACCGGCCTATATAACGTCTGAAGACATCTAACATACATACGACGCTTTGAAATAACAATCATCGAAAGAAAATAGTCACAAAAAGCTGACACAGATCCAAGCGCAAACATTACGAATGCAAATATGTACATGATTGTTTTCATAATGGTATGATCAAAAAACAACAAAGCCGATAAAAATACAACTAAAAACATTGGCCCTATGCACATAAAACAAATAGCAGCAAAGTTTTTTTCTAAAACAAAAACTTCGTCAATATTTCTGCCTGCTGAATTCGCTTCAGCAAGCATCTCCTTTAACTTTAAATCGCTCTTATTTGTGTAGACAGAATATATATACAAAAGAATAATAAAAACAGGGAGACAAAGTGAAAAACATAGTAAGAATATAATTTTCAAACTCATCTAAGCACTCCATCTCCAAAAACCCACGCACTCCTATTCACTGGATGACGTGGCCAATACACACAATACCCTGCAAAACTAGCTTGTTCAAAAAGTTGGCAATATCCAGATCAATTCACGGTGCCCTCGAGATATTTCTTAGGATAACCCAATAAGCAGCGATATATGCAGCAAAAGCCGAAGAAATCGCCACAAAAGCTTCCATTGACCTCACCAGGATATTCACTCTTCCAATTGGCTCCAGCATAATATAGCAGTACACTAGCAATATAACAGCTAAGACCAGCAAAGCGAACAAAGGGAACATTACTAGCACAAATATATTATTGAACTGAATGATCGGGAGAAAGCATAAGGCGGCTGGTACAATAATCCAATTTTTCTTGACCTGTCCTCGCTTGAAAGACGAATAGAACATGGCAACAACGAACCCTACCATCACGGCAAGCCCCAGAAAATATAATGGAACACTCAAAGTGAATATTACTGTCTGAAATCTCTGAGATGAACTAAAAAGATACAAATACATTATAATCGTCAGAAACAAAGCATGAATCATAGAAGACGGAATAACCAACATCCGATTGACCGATCTTACAGGGGAAGTAAATCGAAGCATATAAGCGAATACAGCCCACAAAATTGTGACTCCAATCACAGCAGACAATTTAACGGTAAGTCCGATTTTAATAGAAAAATTGAAACAAAAATAAATCAAAAACGAAGAGAAGTACAATAACAACAGATTCAGAATAAATATTGTTTTCTTTTTGTTCATTTATCCTACTCCAATACCTGCGCAATTTCGGCATCAAAACCGATATGTTTTACCTAATGAATATCTCGAAAATAGTGTCATTACCCCTGGCTTATAGATCAGCAAAGAAAGTTTATTGCTGATCACCTCAAAACAGACCGATTTCACTGCACAATCTGCTGAAAATCAGAAAATGCAGCACCCTACATCTCCTGAACTAGCTAAAATAGCGATACTTTCTTCGAGAAAACAGCCGAAGCCCTCCCCAGAGGGTATTTGGTGTTGGGCTTTTTCCTTGACCTTCCTCTTGCGTACTCACATGAAGATCTTTTGGGCTTTACTATTTACCACCAAAGGATCCTACGGAGCAAAACCATTAATCGTCCACGTTATCATTGTAAGCATTCCTGGGTTTGCCAGTATCAAAGAGCTCAACAATGATGTTATACACCACAGTGATATTCTGTGTCTGTTTTGTTCTGTATAAAAGAGCAAGAGGAACATCGCCAGCCAAAATAGTCCAGAAACAAGCGTCGGCACAACTAGACTTCTGGGTGTAACCAGTATCATCAACAGAAAAACTATCGGTGTCACATGAATAAGTACAACGTTCAATATAAATAACGCCTTACTGCGTTTTAATACCAACAAAATCTACCCTCCTCCCCCAGAAGGACTTTTCCCCCCGGACACCCCTCTCCCGCTCTCTACCGGGCCCCTCCTGGGACTTTTTCCTAGAGCCCCCCCCATTGAACTCCCCCTGGGCCAAAATCCCAGGAAATCGCAGTCTCAGCCCAATGTCCTTTTTCCATAGGGCTGTTTCCAAAACCACACAAGTTCCCGTGACCGCATTTCCGTCGCAGGGTATCCTTGGTCCTAAACAGCAAAAGGATACCTCATGGACCAGAAACAGCCCGATAAACTCACATTGAAGGACGAGATAATTACCGCATTTCGTCCTATAGAGCAGCTCTTCCAGATTATGGATTCCACTTCCGTCGAACTTTATGGGGAGTTAACGCGCTCATACTCGGAAGTCGGCATCACACTGTGTAAAAATTTCCGTCAACGTCTCGATACTCTTTTAGACATGCGAAATGGAGGTAGCTCAGATGAGTAACGGCAAAGTTTTTGAAAACCTCATCTACAGCTACACCAGGGCACAGGCCATCGTTGACGGTGTTCTCATAGACGTCACTGACGAGGCCAAAGCCCACGGTTTCAAAGTCCCTGTCGCTATTACCGATCATCTCTTCCACGGCTATGTCGCTTTTGTTCCTGAAGAATTAAAATCTCAGGGGCAAAGCACGACTGGCCGGCTCCATGATCTCCTGACACTGGCGATGATCGCGGCCCGGACCAGCAAAGGGACCGACCGAGCGTACTTCAAAGTCGCGTTCCTGATGGCACCAGGCAGGACAGAAACCGTCCAAGTCATCGCCCACATCGGTCCCGGTGACACTGCGGAACCTGTCCTGACGATCATGCTGCCCGAGGATGACTGATCCCGCTACCGGAACAGGGTCTGGGCCATGCTGAAAAAGGTACGCAACCGATCATCATCCGCTGATTCAATCTGCCGGATCAGGATCGCTTTGAGCTCATCCGGTGCCAACCGGAACTCTTCCAAACTGAACAGTTCCGCCATGGGGATGTCCAGGGCCTTGGACAGCTGCTCGATGCTGGTCAGGGACGGATTGCGCCGGCCCCGTTCAATCTCTCCAATGTACTGGAGGGATAGACCGGACAGGTCAGCCAGTTTTTCCTGGGTGATGTCTCTGGCTCGACGTATCGATTTGATTTTCTTCCCGAAAAGGTCTTGTACGCTGTCCATGCCATTCCTCCGCTAGCGTAGAGGATATGGCAATGATTCTGGTTACATAACAAATGATCGGCTGGTTAATTTGCAAATTATAGCAACTAAAGTTATTAATAGCTCTAGCCGAAAACAATCTTAACCAGGAAAAGCACGAGGTTTGCCATGAAAACCAGGTTGATCGGTGCCGTCGCTGTCGCGCTTGCCCTCCTCTCCCCTGCCACGGGACTGACTGACGACAAAATCAAGTACAGCCAATGCCTGAATACGTTCAAGGAAAAGGATGGGATACAGACAGGAACGATTGTCAAAATGGCGACTGGCGAAGTCTTTGAAACTCTAGGAAGCGCTTTCAGCTACGACAAAGACCTCAACAGTCCCTTATGCACGATCATCAAGGACAGACGCCACTACTATTTACTCGTCAGCGGTGTTGGAAGGAAGATTCTGGTTCGGAGGCTGAACTAAAATGAACAGAGTTGTTGTTTGTTTGCTTATCCTACTGGTGTTGCCGTTACCCTGTTTTGCTCAAAGAAGCACGGAACCGTTGAACTTTCGTGGAATCGAATGGGACACCTACTACTCTGCGATTCCTGGAATGACCAAGCAATACTCAAGGGATGAGAAGATCGATGTTTTCAAGAAATCCGGTGACGAGATGACCATCGGTGAGTGCAAACTAGACACTTTAACTTACGAAGGCTTCAACGGAAGAATTTACAAAGTAAATATGACTTTTTCTTCCTGCAATCCTGGACAAGTTTTTAATATGTTCAAGCAAAAGTATGGAGAATGTACTTCTGTAGAAGATTCTTTGGAGCAATATATAGGGACTTGGAATTGGAAACGTGTAAAATTGGTTTTCTTTATTGACGTGGATTCTTCTGCTTCTGAGATTACGTATACGTACAAGATAACGGAGAGAGAGTACGAGACGTGCTTGAAAGAGAAAGCTGGAGCGAAGAAGGACCAGTTTTAACGGCAAAAATAACGCTGAAGTGAAATCTATGAAAAACAAGCCTGCCCGTAGCGAACTCTTCCTTGCGATTTATCCGAACTCGCAACTCGAAAATATCCGCGAAGCAATAGCGATCTCTGGAGCGGAGATTGTCATTGAAAATGTGGCGTATGATATCAACGGGGAGTTCATCCCAGACAGCTTTACTATTTATAGAAAAACAGTAGACGCTAATATCGCTGGTTTTGGTGATGCATACGCGCACATTATAGGGGCTGATCTTCCCCGTGGTCCCATCGATACATCGAAATTGCCGAAAACGACTCCGGGCCTGAAGGAGGTACTTAGTAAAATCCATTTTGACGAAGAATAACGGCAAATTGCGTCCAGAGGGGTTCGACATGTCACGCAGCAATTCTATACGATTTTCAGATGGAATCGCCACGATGCGCTTTGAGATAAGTGGTGGAAAATTTCCAGAAAATAGCTATTTTTTGCCAGTTAGTGGTAAACGGAAAAGTCTTACCCCAGGACTTTGAGCACCCGCAGTCGAAAACTGGGGCTGAAGTGGGAAGTAAGAAATCACAAAAGAACGAGATGGAGTACAGTTTTAATCAAGAGCAAATAACACAATAAATCCACAAAAACAGTATACTATTCCCATTAACATACTGGCAATGTTGATTTTTTATCACAATTTCAGTCATTTTTTACTTGGCTATATTTTTTCATCCTAAATCTAAATGTTGATTCATTAAGCCCAGCAGCTTCACTTGCTTTTTTATCAGTTTTAAATTGATCCTTCAAAAAAGTATAATACTCGCCCAAAAGCTGCCGCTCTGTCTTGATGACAAAGTCCTCATTTATTTCATCAACGCGCTTGAAGTCAGAAGGCAACAGCTCAACATCGAACATTTTATCGTCATAATTTGTCAAGACATCGACATACGATCTCCAATTCGCAGCATAATCATCACCCTCGACTGATGGCCTATAAGCAGATGATTCCGTCGCAAAATCAAGCGCGTCAAAAAGAAATTTTTTAACAACTTCAGCCTGAGAGGCAAAAGAACGATTTCTCCTATACGTTGAATTTATATATACTTTTTTACTTCCAAATATATTCTCAGAATTTTTCTCGTTTTTCAAAAAAAATAAACACAGACATTTTAACATGTTACCGATATTTTCAATACGGCTATTATCAACGACTTCGTAGAAACCATCCAAATCTTCTATGCTATCTGTTTCAAGTTCAATCACATCTGCCAGTTTTTCATAATAATTATCCCAAAAACCCATTTCAAATTTTTCTTTTTTGTGATTATAAAATGGCATCTTACACGAAAATATAGTTCTTTTAAATTGTTTTCTTTCTCCTTGATCATCAACCTGAAAAGTCGGATGCTTTTTGGCATAAGTACTTACAGCTATGCACTTATCATGCTTCAAAGCTTCTTTTTCCGAATCAAAATAATACGGAAACTGCAATCCGTATTCTCTAATTTTTTTATTGAAGCCCAAGAGATCAAAATCACTCTTTTCCAATTGCGCAGCAAAATTATTAAGAATTGAATTGGCAAAAGCTGTTTGCCGTTCATCTTCTGGGAAAGTTATCATCCTATTATTAAGTTCCACGGTTATTTCCTCATCAAACATAAACTTTTCAGTCTCCAAAGCTGAATCTTCATCAGACATAGGAAATTCTGGACTGCACCACCAAGAGAATTCCCCGAGTTCAGCCTCCTCATGCTGAAGGCAATTTAACCTGATAAATGAAATCACCCTTTCTAATTCCCTAACATTCCCAGGCCAGTTATGAGAAAGTAAACGCATTACAAATAACGGAGTCAGCTTAGAAGCTATGTATTTATATTTCAGCAATATATAATAAATCAAATCCAGTCTTCTTTCATACAAAGGAGGGATAAATACTGGAAAAAATCTATACCAAAAGTCATTCCTAAAATCTTTTTTCTGTCTATTTGTTGTACCTATTATCTTAACAAAAGAATGATTAATTTTGCTCGAACCAACTTTACGATACTCATTTTCTTCAATAAAAATCAAAAGCTTAGCCTGCAACTCTTTCGGAATTTCTCCAATTCCATCTAGTATTAGAAGACCTCCCTTGGCTGCTTCAACAATACCTTTTTCATCATTTACTGCCCCTGTGAACGCGCCCTTAACATACCCAAACAGCTCAGAATCTATAAGGTTCTTCTCAAAGGAAGCACAATTTAATCTGATCACTTCTTTCGATGGATTTTTATTCAAAAAAATTTGCTTTGCAGCTTCAATAAACATCCCCTTCCCGACTCCTGAATCACCAATAATTAATAACGGCCTGTTCATTACAGGGTCATCATTTGTTAAATATGCCTTTGCTATCTGAAGATAATACGTAAATACTTCCATTAAACCGGGGAGAACGAACCATTCTTTATTATTCATCACGATAACCCCGTCAATATGAAAAAGATTATAACGAAAAAACACTCTGCAAAAAAATCTTCAATTTAAGCAGATTAAGCAACAAAGATTGACAAATCGCCAACTGCCAATTTCGGGGATGGGAATTACCCGATTGTCAACCTCCAAGTCGAACCCAATTCCATACCAAGCCAACTCCCGAGTTAATTTTCGCAGTATATTCCGAAAATCGCAATATATTATTCCTGCATTTATAAAATTGCCAAGCAGAAGGTGACTTTTCTAACAAAATAAATAAACTATATTAGGATGTTATCGTTCCATCCAGTCATTGGCATGATGCTCGCTATATGTCTGGCATGCGAACGGAGGAAGCCAGATACAACGGCAACGTGACATCGAGAAAATTAGGCTCCTCTAGACTCAAATCCGATGTCCAAAATACACAGGAGCATTGTATGGAAACCAACACGCATCAATCTGTAGGTAATACTGGAGGGACCGGTGGCCCTGGTCTCCCCGGTGGTCCGGTCAATCCCTTCAAAACGACCGACAGCACGCCCTTTTCGATTGACGACCTCAACAACGAGGTCCGTAATGAACGCATTAACATGTTCATGGGCATGACCGGCGGCGTCGGCCTGCCGGGTGACCTCCAATACAACGAACAGGGCGAGGTGATTTCCTCTGTCTCCCCGGAAGTCGAAGAGCAGTTGGTCAAGCTCGCCCGTGATAAGATCGACAAGATGGACCTCGATGAGCTCAAAACCCTCATCGTTGAAAACAACCGCGAACTGGTCGACACCTTGAACAAGGTCCACGCTCACAACGGGAACCGCGCTTACACGATCGGTCGGGCACTTCTGCGAGTCCAGTACTTGACCGACAGCGCCAACCTCAAAAGCGGTTTTTCGACTTGGATGAAGGAAAACCTGGATCGGCGCACGTTGAGCAAGCGTACCTGTCAGAAGTACATGGATATCGCTCGAATGGCAGATGTTCTGGATTACTTGCCGCTCGGGATCGAGAAGTTGGCGGCTCTCAGCCCGATCCTGAAGCAGATGGAAGGGCTGAACCCCACTGCTCCCATCCGTGATTTCACCGAGAAGCTCGGAGTGAACCTGAATGACTGCCAGGACGTCGAAGCGATGCGTTTTGAAATCGGCGTCGGTATGGGTATGGCTAAGCTGCGCCATCATGGGTTCACGAACTTTCCCAAGGAGCTTGTCCGCAAGTTCATGGAAAGCGGCTTCGAACTGAACAAGAAGGACTTCGACGCGATGAAGGTCGCTAAGGAATCCGGCGGCTCTCCCACGAAGTACCTTGAAAATATCATTAAATTCAACAAGCGTCCCGACGCTTCCCACACTGGCGGAGCTTCCACTCCTCCCAAGAACCTGATGGAGCAGGCTCAGGAAATCCGCGACACTGTGAGCAAGCTCCTTAAGGAGCCCACGATCAAGGGAGACATCAACGTCGACCGTATCGACGCCCTTATCCAGGATCTGGAAGCTCTGAAGTCTCGACTGAAGTCCTCCAGCAATCAGAGGGTTGAATCGACCACCATGGATACGCCGTCCGAAACCGGGTCTTCCATGATCCCGCCCACCGCGACGGATACGCCTGAGACAGCTTCCGCTGCTGAATAACCGGTAACAACAATGCGCCCCTTGACCGAAAGGTTGGGGGGCGCTGACTCAAGGAGAATATTATGCTACTCCACATATCTTCCCCCACGGTCAAGCAAGTCCTGGCGTTTCACGCACTGTACCCCGACTGGCCACTGAATGTTCTGCTCTCCTATGCTATCGAGCAGCATTTCCAAGAGTTTCAGGAGCTGTATCGTAAAAACATCTGTAGTCTTATACTTGATTCTGGTGCTTATACCTTAAATAAAAGTTCCTGGGCAAAGCGACCTAAGGATATCCTTCGCGGGTATGCCAACTTCAGCGAATTCTCGTCGAAGTATTACGATTTCATTTTCAACCTGGATGAAGATTTCACGTTGCACGGTTACGACGTCAACATGTTCAACCAGATCGAACTTGAAGAAGCGAACCTTGATCCCGTCCCCGTTGTCCACAACCTCGACAATGATGAACCGGACCGCTTCATTGACCTCGGCTATGACTTGGTCGCAATTGGCCAGTGCGAAGGTGGCCGGCCGTTCAAGAAACTGAAGCGCGTTGTCAACAAGTTCTACGAAAATAACATCAAGGTCCACCTGTTCGGTGTCACGGAAATAGAACTGTTGGACAAGTTGCCTATCTGGAGCTGTGATTCAAGCTCCTGGGCACAATATGTTAAGTACGGGCAGGTCATGTGGTGGAACTCGGAGCTTGTTGACTGGAATCCCATGGAAGTTCTCTACTTCCCCAAACGCCAGGTGGAGCATGACGCCAGCAGGGGAAGCAACTATTGGGATTACATTTATCAGGAGCAGTTCGACCATTACATCGAAAAGAATCTCGGCCTCACCGTTGATCATCTCCTGGGCAGTAACAAAGAGTATTATCGAGGGTTGGTAAACATCTTATTCTTCAAGGAGATGGAACGCTACATCACGGAGCGTCACGAGAACGTCCACGGCTTCTTCTTCGATGAATAAGCTGGGATGAAATACCCAGTGGGGAAAGGGCAGTCAGCAACGGCTGCCCTTTTTGTTTCAATAAAAACTTGTAAAATTAGTATTTTATAAAATGCAGGTTCCTGCACTTTTCGCAGTGACGCTAAAAACCGAGAAAATTTGATGGAAATTCAGACCAAATCACTGTGACCAGGACCAGGGGCAGTCGACACCCAGATCGAGAAATTGTCTCAGGATAACGGAGCGATTTAAGCAGATTGGCAGAAGCGCCCCACTTTCTACCCGGCGGCATCGTCACTAGTAGTCATCAGCATGGGCTCCCCATAGGCTGGCTCAGACATCATCCCCATCTGCGTGGCCAGCTGCGACCACTCCCCAGCTTCCCCTGGATCGTCCACGAGACAGGCCTGGTCCTCCCCGGTCAGCATACGTCATTACCTGAGGCAGAGAAAAAGAGAATAAACAGAAAAGGCTCGGCTACCCCTCTTCCCTCGCATTTGACATAAAAAACAGTGTGCAAATAATATCTATAACATCTCCATCGACAGCAAAAGCTCTATCAACCCACGTCGCCAACCACAGCGAATAGATCAATTACAAATTTTATAACCAATGATTAATTTCCATAGGTTGAAAAGTTTTTAAGGACAAGCTCCTGCACGCTATATGGTTTAGATATAGATTCAGTAGTTACACAGACATTGACGGCAATTGTCTGCTCTGTCTCATTTGCAAGCGAAAGCATTTTTACACAGATTTTTGCAAAACTTTTTAAACTTAGCAAATTCCATATCTTTAAAAAAACTCTTTTCAAATTGGAGAAAGATAAGCAAAGTTTGTTTTAAAAGTTGCTGAAAGTTTCTTTCGTTCCTTTAGCAGGAAAAGTTTCTGCTTCTTCAACATTGCTAAACTATTGTGAGACAGGAGGGGGTGCGTTTAGCAACCCCCCTCTAATATATAACCAAATTTTTGCAGTTGAACCTGAAAGATTTTAATGGGTTACAGTTGCAAACCGCAAACTTGCAGTTGCAGCTGAAAAACAGCAGTAACAAATTAAAATCTTTAGATTTTTTGTTGCAAGTTGAAATTTTGTCGAAAGTTGCAACCGTTGCAACCCAACAAATCTTGCAGGTGGATTGTCAGTATAATGGGTTAAAGCTGATAGGATATCGATCCTCTTGTTCCAGGGATGGCCTTAACAGCGCTTTTATTAACGGCATCTGTGATGTACTTAACAGCCGTCACAGCGGTAATACTTCCAGCAGGATTTTCTGCTTTGTAAACATTAACGACTTCATTCTTCAGCACCGTTTGAGTTTGAGCAACTCCATTCAAATTTTGTAAAGCTTTTATAACATAGTAAGTAGTATCATTTTTCCCACTAGATTGACCTGAAGAAGTTGATGGGGTAAATCTCAAATTTTGCATCTCAAGCACAGCATCATCGTTCAACATAAAGTTTCTTGCTTTTTTGTGGATGAATTTGAATTTCTTGTCTTTTTCTTTATATTCGAGTTCCCAGGTGTTAGGAGACCAATCACCGATAGCACTTGCACCTCGCCCACCACCAACGCCTCTTTCTTGCTTAAATTTCCCATGGTGATGTATGATCAACGGCGAGATTTTGAGACTTTCACAAAATTCTGAAAAATTGTCTAAAAGCCTACGCATCTCGTCATTTGAATTTTCATCTTTATCATGAAAACTTATAAGCGGGTCTACGATGAGAATATCGAATCCTATCACGCCATGCTGCTTTTTGATTATATCTTGAAATTGTTTACTATCAATATCGCCAGAAGCCCTAATGTCATTTCTTCTACCGAGAAAGAAAAGCTTCTGCTGAATAACATCATCTGGGATAGCGTAAGCGCTGCGTATAAGTTCAAGCCTCCGTCGCATTCCAACCAAAGAATTTTCAGATTGCACAAAAAGAACACGATGTCCGCCATGAAGCACTTTAAATTTGTCCAAGAACCCATTGACTGGAGGGAAAACAAGATCCATGGCAATTTGTAATGTCAGGACTGACTTGCCAGCCCCACCATACCCAGTGATCAGCAACGGTTCATCTTTTGGCCAAAAATTATCTATAAGAAACTCAAAGCTTGTTTGCGCCGTTAAGACTTCAAACGCATTGACAATTCCATACTCAGAATCAGAAGAAGAACTGCTCGCTCCAGAAGAGAAACCGAGTTGCATATTTACCCCTATAGGATTTTGGGCAATAATTTGTTTCGCTCGTTCAATTTCACGCTCAAACCACTTTGGATTTTCTCTTGCTTTTTCTCCAATGGGATAGCTTTGATAAATAGCTTTTATTGTCGATTCATCAACATTGGCATTGAGCAACCCCAAAAGAACGGACCAAGATGGTTCAGACCTTTGCCCATGAGGAAAAGTTGTGAGGATTTTCTGTTTAGTGTCATCTGACAGATCCAAATTAGACAAAAAACTATCTACAGGAGCAATCTCCAGAATCTGTTTCTTGCTTATACTGTCGAGATGGCTTTGTTCGTCGTCATCTTTCTTGCCGCCATTGGACTTTTTGCTCATTTCCAAGAGCCATAACGGCGCGGGCGCAATGGGAGCCATTTCAGCAAAGATATAGGGCTTTCGTGTCTCTGGATGCAACGAACCAGGACAAAGAACTTGGCCACCGATGCCACGGATGTCGAAGATTCCCTTTACTGAACGGCAAAAATATTGTTCATCCCCGGATGGATACTGGAAATAGTAATGAAATCGCTCACCGTGGCCGCCAGTTCTCACCTTCAAGGTCACGGGCAGCGAATCATCTGGATGATGCTCTTGCATCCATACGTCAAACAGATGGGGATTATCGACATCGAGCACCAGGACACCACTGGCTGGGCCACAAGCGATGCCCGCACGGTCGGTGCTGCAATCCGTTCGGTCAAAGGGGCGCTTCTCGTGACACCACCGATTCCAACCTTTCTCGATCGGAGCTTTGTACTTCTTGGCCGCTTTGGCCAGCGAACCGTGCTCCTCGATCTCGGCCTGAGTCGGAAATCGGTCACGGAGAGGGATGAGGGAAAGTGTCTGGGCCAGATACGCAAAAATCCTGAGACGACCGTCAGCGTCAAGTTGATCGGCCTGCTGGACCAGTCGGCAAATTTCGTCCCAGGTGGAGTCCATAGTGATTCCAGCAGGTTTTTAGCACAGCGAATTTCCGCCCTCAACCACTCCCCGGTTCGTTTGTCAGCGAGAGGCAGACCGATCCGCTTCTTCGACTCCGTCACTATTGCTGCAACTCGTAGAGATATTAATACCTGGCAAATAAACTATAGAAAAGTAACTTTGCAATTTACTCAACGCCATGGGCGCTTTGTAGATTTTAAATCCAGTCCTAGCAAATTCGCTGGGAGCTGTCCCCTCTTGAAGAGACAGCAAGTCAAAAAATACACGTTTCTTGGGATACTATGGGATTGATCGCAGCGATGCTCCTCGAATCATATCTCCCCAAGAACGACCTACTTGTTATGGAGCAATCCAGACAAGGGAGAGGTTGCGACGGAAGCTAGCCCGTATGTATCAAAGATGCAGAAGTCGTGGTGGCCCATATTGCCGGACGAGGTTCATGGCAAACCGAAGTTCGTTGATCAAAATATTGATCTTCGCACAGCATGACAGATCAAGTGGAATCATGCTTTGGAATATGGATGCGATTAGACATGGGATGGCTTCAACGGATTGAAATTGACCAAAGGAAACCCTTATGGGAAAATTCTTATGGAGACGGAGAGCTTGATTTCCACAAGGGCGACTGAAGTTTGTAAGAGACAATCGATTGGTATTCGATGTATCAGGTAAATTAAAATTTGAAATGATCTATAGAAATATTGCCACTTATAAAAACTTAACCCCGCTGTTTCCGAGTAGCTCAGCATCATTAAAAGCTGCTTAAACTTTCTAGACAACCTTGATACATCGAATACCGATTGACGTAGCCGTATGTGGGAAAACCACTTGTACGGTTGCAACAGAGTGCTAGGGCCGGTAACGGTTCCTTTCGACTCTTAGAGCCATGTGTCCATCTGAAGAAATTCGGATGGATCGTGACTCTGTAAAATGCAAAGTAGGTTCTTTACACAGGCCTTCACTCAGTGAGGGCCTTTTTCTTGTTCGAACGGCAAAATCCTTGCGACAATCTGCCCATCTCCTGCTCCAGCCACGAAACCGGTCCTGGGACACCCCCTGTAAAATCCCTTCTCCTGCGCGTTCGGGGCTCGTCCTATGGTTTGTGTCCCCCGACAGCAAAAACCCCGGAAACGGGCTCCTCCTGCCAATTTACGAATTCCACCCCAGAAACACGAGAAATTTGATGCATTTTAACCCCGAAAATGCGCGTTTTTCCGCGTTTTTCAGCAATTCGTAGAGATATATACTGTAAAATAACATTTCTATGCAAACGGAGCCGTTATGGGAGTCAAGAATGGTAATTCAACTGACGTTTCGGACGGGAAGGCGAAGAAGAAGATCGAATCGAAGTACGATCCGAAGACTCTTCGTAGCCTTGTCAAAGAAGGTCTGGATGCTCCTACGATAATGGAGCGCATGAACATCAAGCACAAGCAGACGCTCAAGCAGTACCTTCTGAAACTCATCAGCACGGATCGCGTGCTCTACGACGTGAAGGGATTGTACCTGAAGGACTCGAAGCGGCCGAAGGTGAAACAGGGCATCCTGAAGATTAACCTCAAGGCCCACGATCTCGGTGATCTCGAAGTCAACGAAAACGACGAGTTTTCGCTCGAGGTCAGCGACGGGAAAATCATCTTGACCAAGATTCTCCCATAACACTCCAACTGAAATGTCATGCGGATTCGTCTGCGTGGCATTTCTTCTTTTTTAACGCGAATAATGCCACTGTACTTTTTTGGGAATGAAAAGACTTCGCCTATACTGACGTAATCTTAGACAAAATCTGTCAGATAGACAGCGCACGATTCTTCGCAAGTTATTTGCGATTTTAGCCACAAAACTACAGATATAATAATTCAGAAATACGTTTTAATGAACTAGGGCAAAGAACGGTTTTACCCAATAACGTAAATTGGCCCGAGCAAAATCAAGAACTGCAAGAACTATAAGCGGTTATCTTGCACTTTTCAAGGCCCAGTGTGAAGGGGGCAATTTTCAATGTTTCTTTCCGGCCTCCTAAAATTGAAAAACCCAATTGGAGGATTTTATGAAGGTCGAGCCAATAACTAGCGCACGTGACATCAGGAGCATAAAAAAGCTCTTGTCGGATCAACCTCGCAACAAATTGTTGTTCATCATGGGGATCAACACTGGACTCCGGGTACAGGACATCCTTGTACTCAGAATATCGGATGTAAAACACGTCAATGTCGGTGATCGCATTGTCATTCGTGAAAAAAAGACGGGCAAAGAGAACGTTTTCATGATCAACAAGGAAATCAAGGAGGCACTTGATGAGTACTTGAAGACCATCGAGCCCAAGGATGAACTGTTTCTGTTCAAGAGTCGAAAGGGTAAGAACAGTCCTTTAACCACATACGCAGTAACAATGTATGTGCAGCAATGGTGCGATGCGATCAATTTACATATCAATGCCGGGGCTCACACCTTGAGGAAGACCTTCTGTTACCATCAAAGAAAGACTCACGGCACTTCGTGGGAAGTTATAGCAAAAAGGCTCAATCATAGCAGCCCGAGCATCACACGAAGATACCTAGGCGTGAAGGAGGAAGAAGTCGAAGAAATTTTGCTAAAATCGATCTAAGCTTTAACAAGGGGATTTACCTCCCCTTTATTTGAATCCCTTTCTCTCCTGGATTTCTCTTACGCATTCAATTCGAACATCAACCTGAAACAGAAGAGGTTATTTATGGGTGTCTATCAACGTGATAGCCGTTGGATGGTCTATTGGCATGTCAACGGCAAAAGACACGACAAATCCTTTGGTCGTGGTGATCTTGCTCAAGCCAAAGCACAGGTCTTCGACAAAGCGGTTCAAGATGCTATCGAGCATGGTCTGGAAATTCCAGATCCTGCGACAGCTACGGCATCCGTCCAGGTGGTCAAGACCGTCAGCATGACGGATGCGCCCACGGGAGAAGTCCTCGGACAGAAACCTGTCGGGATCACCCTGCTCGAGCTTGGCCACCGTTACCTGGATCACATGCGTGCATCAGGACGGACGGATAAGCACATCCGCAACATCG
Organism: Desulfovibrio sp. JY; assembly: GCA_021730285.1. Classification (NCBI taxonomy): domain Bacteria; kingdom Pseudomonadati; phylum Thermodesulfobacteriota; class Desulfovibrionia; order Desulfovibrionales; family Desulfovibrionaceae; genus Desulfovibrio; species Desulfovibrio sp. JY. The sequence goes on along the minus strand of CP082962.1, from coordinate 2,465,656 downwards.
AACGATTGCTGGAGAACCAGTTCGTACCTGTGATCGGTGACAAACCAGTCGACTCCCTGACCTACCAGGGCGACATGGTTCCGTTCATCCTGCACTTCAAAGGCGTCAGCGGCACCACCAAGAAGACCAGATCGCAGTACACGGTGAATAAGTACTGTGATTATTTGAGTTTCATCTTCAACTTCGGCATCGAAAATGGTTTGACCAAAGTCAACCCGCTGAAAAACTGGAGAAAGCCCAAGGTCCAGCCCTGGGACTTGAAGCTGACCCTGGACGACGCCAAGAAGATCATGGCCTGTGCCGAACCACACCTGAGATGGGCGATGGAGGTGTGCTTCAACCTGGGCACTCGACCAGGGGAATCGGAGCTCCTGTCACTACGTTGGGAGAACATCGATTTCACCGCTGGCACTGTGCGTATCTACGCCACCAAAACCAAGACCTATCGGACGGTCCCGATCAATCCCGCCTTCCTGAAGCGTCTGGAGGAGGAGAAGGCATCGAGCCAGTCCGAATATGTCATCGAGTACATGGGACGGAAGCTGACGACGATCCGAAAAGCGTTCAAGCATGCCTGTCAGCGCGCCGGAATCACCTACCCTACTCGGATGTATGATCTTCGGCACCTGTTTGCGACCACCCTGCTCAGCAAAGGTGCTGACCTGGCTGCTGTATCCAAGATGATGGGGCATGCCACGGTGAAGATGACGGCAGACACCTATTACCACTACATGGAGGGCGAAAAGGAACGAGCAGTCAAACTGTTACCCGCATTGGAAGTGGCTTAAACGTGAAGGACGAGGAACCTTGTCGGAGATTCCTCGTCTTTCTTATTTGTCTAACCCAAACAAAAGAAGAGGTATTCTATGTCTACTAAGAAATGCTTGTGGGATGAATCCCACGAATTTGAAGTGAAAGAAAATGAAGAGTACAAAGTTCTTTGTCCAAAATGCTACTACGACATTTTTACAAAATCATACAGCAAAACCTACTCCTGGTATGACTTCGTGAAGAACATTAAGCTGTTTAAAATGCTGCACCAGCTGAACGGCATGATTGACGACAACTCGGAGTTCAAAAACCAGTACGATTTAATATCCAAACAGATTCAGGGTGTGGAGAAAACGTGCCTCATGTGCGGAGATATTTTCCACACAGGAAAAGATGAAGACTTTAGATATCTTTGCAGCGATTGCTACAAGAAATTCTATTTGCCGTTGAAAGAATATTATAGCGTAAAAGAAATTGAAGCAATTCTTACTAATATAAAGAAAGAAGGTGGCGACATGGTCGCTGATTTAGAAAAAGCAATACAAAAGGTAAAATAAAAGAACTAAGTCAAAACAAGCAACAAGGAAAGACGAGTGGGCTCTAGCACAGACTCCTCGTCTTTCATTTTTCAAAGACAAAATAAGGATAGTACCATGCAGAAGAAATGCCTATGGGATGAAACCCATTTGTTTTATCCGAATTATAGATGCCATTGCAACTTCTTATGTGAAAAATGCAACAAAGAAATCTACGCGCATTATCGTGTCTTATACAGCCCAGAACAGTTCAAAGAAAATATTGACATGATCAAGAAGCAAAGAAAGCTCGCCATGGAACGAGATTGGACTGTAGGTGAAGCAAGGATTGTCAAGATCTTCGGGTTGGATATGCTTGTAAAGATTGCTTTATTTGACAACAATCTCGTGTAAAATCTTGGTTTACCCCGTCGATTCAGGTGGACGTCCCTGCCCCGGAGGTCCACCACTTTTTAACAGAAGTGTGCGGGTTCTCCGTCAGCGCCCGGGATCGGTGCCAGTGTCGCTGCTGGCCGTTGGGGCGGAAGCTGTCCCATTGGGGATGGAACGGGAACAACGGTGGAGCTGCCGTTATCGAATAAAATCTTATAAAAACAGAGTGATAAAAAATGCAGGAAGCTGCACAGACTGAAAAAATGCTTTTTACACGTTTTTTCGGAGGTCAAAAGTCACAGGACCCTGTGTTTTTCACGTCCATGTCAGCTATCCAGGAGTGAAATCACAGGGAATTTCATAGAAAAAGCTGATTTTCAGTCAATTTGACTGGTCCCGATGGCAGGATTCTGCGATTTTGACCATGGGGAAGGACCAAAAACGCGGTTTCCCACGTTTTTGATCAGGACAGCTTTTACCAATGCAGATGGTAAGCCCCTTACACAGGAATGCGTTGCAACTCATCGCATTCTCGCCATTCTTCTCGATGATATTAAAATGCTTCGGGATAACTTCAAGAAGAAGTTAGCGGAGAAGCCGAAGGTGAGCGTTGGGTGCAGAAGCGTCGTCGGGACATTTACAAAAAACCACTGTGAATCTTTCCTCTCCAATAGGTAGTTGTTCACAAAATCGGGGACCGCTACACCATCAAGGACGCTGAAGCTAAACCAATGAACCACGTAGCCAACTGGTATCAAAAATTTTAAAGCAGAGCCCTAGCTAATTATAAATATTGACTACCTCTTGCGACAAGAGTATTGTCAGATATAAATAGCTAAATAGCGACAGGGCCGGTGGCATGATTGAACCGCCTCATGATATGCCAAATCAATGCGATAGTGCCAGTCTGAGAGCTTTCGATGGTCTTGGATTCTATTTTTTACGGCTAACCAACCAGAATAGTAAACTATTTACTTCCGGCTAGTATTATCCATACTCCGCAAGAAGTCGTTATACAGAGCCAAGGGAATTGCTCTCTATTTCAATATTGTTTTTCGAAAATTCAACAAGCCCAAAGAGGTGTTATGTCCACCAACAGGACATGCAATATTTGCGGGAAACCAATTTCCACAAACGCAAAAAAATGTAGTGAATGTGGGAGTTGGCAAGGGTGGCGGTTTCGCTTATGGTTCTTCACACAAGGAATACCGACAGTCCTAGCTTTATACATAACAATATTTGTCTCAACATCTCCACTTGTTTTGAACTTTTTTTACAAAAAAAGCATCAATATTAAATGCTATTCACAAAAAAAACAAGACAGCACTATAGCTTTCCTTGTCAAAAACGATGGCACAGACAATGTTATCATTACCGACGTTTTTCTTGCTGGAGACAATAATAAAATTTATTGCACAGATACAGCCATCGAGCTTCCAAAAGAAGCTACAAAAATCTTCAATTGCAAGACTGAAAAAAACAATACTCCATACAACAACATGACAACTCCAACTGCAAAAATTGATATCATTACATTCAAAAACACTAAACTACAAAAAGTAGAGACACAAGAATGCGCATTCATAGATTAATAATTATATTTTTAATATTTCTAGCTCTTTACCCAGTCAAAGCACACAGCGGCTCAAAAAAAACAGCTATTCAATTTTATTTAAACCTAATTGGCAATGAAAGCAATCTTAGTGTACAGAATGTTTTATCATTAATAAGCAATGAGATAATAAATCTTTCAGAAAGTTTAACAACAGAACAAAAAGAAACTTACAAATACCTGACATCGCTAAAAATAACCGTAGAAACAAGTCCAACTTTATTCTTATCACAAAATGATATCAATCAAAAATTTAAAGAACTAGCAATCTTAGAATTGATAGTAAATAAAAATGTTTCTAAAAACGATTTAATTGCTGAAATCTATACATATTTAGACAAAGATAACTACGAAAACTTTCACAAATTGGAGTTTACTTTCCCCTCCAATGGGGAAACAGCGCCAGGGGCAATATATACATATCTATCGCTAACCACTTATTTGCTATCTCTCGATGCCGACGATCAAGAGATAAAACAAAATCTTCTCAAACGTTCCTATGACTATCTATGTAATGCCAAATTGCGTTTAAAAAGCAAAAACAAACACCTAGTTAATCTTGTCAACAAGATAAATGACGCCTTGAAAAAAGCGAGATGAGCAAAGATGCTATGTAAAATAATATTGTTTTTATCATTGTTCCTTTTGGCATTACACCAATCAGTAAATCATGCCTGGTGCTACAACGATGAAATAACTTTATTTATCGATAGATTTTCTCCTAAAAACGACTTGCCAAAAGAGACGGCAAAGATACTTTCAAATAAAATCGCCACCATATTACAACTCAAGATACTTTCTAGTTTTCAAAAACAAAAGACGGAAAAAGTAAACGAATTTGGTCACGGCAGGATCAAACCAAACTACGAAGAGCCATGTATAAATGACTTAGCAGGCGCCATAGAGGTGGCTCAAAATCCTAGAAATCTTTACCAATTTGTCCTCTATGGTTCATTCTACAAATTTAAAGATGGAGTTATACTGCAATCTTATTTAGCCATACCGTTTTTTGCGAAACTGAAAGATGGCAATTTCAGCGACTACAGAAATCAACACCGTGAAGATTGGTGCATCAAAATTTATAAAAAAACTGCTTTAGAAAAAATATGCATCGGCCTTCCGAATAGATACTACTCATTACCATTGATTTTTATATCGAACGATATGCTTAAACACTACGAAAAATTATGGGAAACGCCAATTTATTCAGAAACAAAAACTGTCATGGTTGGCAAACTTGAACCACCATATCGTTTTATAAGTCGAAGTGGAAATTGGATGAAGGTGAAGACAAAAAGTGTTATTGGATTCATAAATATTGAAGATATATCTCGATTTGACGACAAAGTTATTTATTTTATTTCCGGTTTAATCAGCTACTTTAGAGGCGATTTCGAACAATGCACTAAATACATGAGCAAGTTTATAGATGAGCAAACTGATGGCAATTCCATGCGACAAGATGCAATGCTTTATTTGATAGCAGCGAAATCACGTTTAAATAAAAAAAACACCGAAAACGAAACAAACCTCGCAATTGAAGCAAATCCATTTTCACAGAAAGCATACGAGTATGTAGCTTTTGCAACATTTAGTGGACCTCAAAATCTACATCAGTCAATAAATTTTTTTTGCAACAATAAATACTATAAACTTTACAAACAAAACACAGCCGGTCTTAACTTATTTTCCGGGCTCTGCGAGTCAGAATAACGCATAATATTTATTTATAACTCTGATAAATATAAATAAAAACACGAAGTTACAATACTAAGTTTTTGTCGAAATATTTTCTATACATCAGGAGGGCATAATGTTTCGATATTGCATATTTATAACGGCATTTATATTTTTATTTAACAACAAGGCTTACTGTGATAGTGGATATATACCTTTTGCCGACGACACTCTTTGTATGCGTAGCGATACTGAGCTGCACAGTGAGACCAACCAGTGTACCAATCTCCCTCGTAACATTATTTCTATTGTAGATAAACAAATGACCGAATATCTTCACAACCATAGCGATGAATGCAAGACCCAAGGGGAAGATATCAATCTATTAAGAAAGTTCCAATGTTCGGCACCTGTATATCAAACTGGGGTGTTTGATGATATAACACTATCTTTTTTGCTTGGTCGTCCACTTGATTCTATAAAAAGGATACAGATTTTATTGAAAAAATTTGGATACAAAACTAAAACCGACGGGATATGGCGACTTGACACCAAAATTTCTCTTGATCATTTTATCCAATACTTTACCCCATACTTTAACACTTTCAACTACCGATATGACAATCTAATTAAAAAACAATATTATCCGACTGATGATTTCTTCACTATGGCCCAGATTGGAATCATCTATATAGCAGCAAACAAAAACAGCGACGCTATACTAAGAGGAATATACAATAATTTAATATCAATTAAATCATTAAACAAACAAGCACCAATGTACTCAAAAAAATTCCTTGAGGCCATCTATAATTTTATGGCTAAATTGAAAGGACTAACTATTAAAGACATCCAGGCACTACTTATCAATAAAGGATATTATTGCTCAAAGATTGACGGAAAATTTAAACGACAAACAAATAAAGCATTACTTAAAATGATCTATGATTATGAAAAAGAACTGCATTTAGCGCACAATTGGTTCTCTATAGTTGGAAAGGAGTGGAAAGACATACGTGAATTCCCCTACCCAAACTGGGAACGACCCTATTATGAAAACTCTGGTGAGGAATTATATTTCTATTCATCGATAGCCGGCATGGCTTCACGTTCTTCAGTCGTTATTTTACCGTTGTTTTATTCAACCGTCTACGGTAATACAATTAATTCAAAAAAATTCATAATACTATCACCAGCAGGTTGTTTCACATATGGAATGTATTTATTGGCTCCGCGAAACACCATTTTAAAATCAAACAATAAATGTTCAAACTAGCTTTCGAAATTATAATATCTAGCCTTTCAGAATAGTTTGATATAATTGGTTTTGTTTTGCCCTTATTTGAGTGGGGAGGGGAGGAGCAAAGCGAGTGTTCCTACAGATTTACCGAAGAAAGTTTGGCATAAATGCAAATAAACGACTCCGTCGCAATGGTTACCAATCCTTTTTAAATAAAAAACTACGCAAAATCAGTGGGTCTATGCAGATATGAAAGCGATTTTGGCAACCAGCCCCAGTTGGCATCTCACGCCAACGACTGACCAAAGTACGAATTCCAGGCTGAATAAAAGAAGAAGATCCCGTTGGCTCTCCGCCAACGAGATCACTTTTTCACAGGGGCTTTTGGAAGGATTTTAGGGGGTTAAATCACGCTTGTGGTGTGTCAAGCAAGCGCTCTCCCCCTGAGCTACGGTCCTATAAACAGAATCAGGGAACAGGCTAAATACCCCAAACTCGTCCCGAAGTCAACCCCAAATCTTTCGTTCCCAAGAAAAAGTTGGGGGCCAAAACCGTTGGCTTCGTTGGCGCGTCGTTGGCTCGGGGTAAGTACGGATTTGGGCTGGGGAGGTCAAGGGGTTTGTTGGTTTTTTTTCACGGGGGGAGGAGAAACGGGCGTTGGGGGGAAGAGCATTTGATTTATAATTAATTATTTCAATATATTATCATGAAATCTTAAGAGGGAGCACATGGCGATTCAGGAAGCTGCACTAAAATAATCATAAGATTTAATCCATTATTGCAAGCCTATGTCACATTTGATTATAATTGATGCACTATAGCTTCAAATTTGACCTATTAGAAAATTAGTTTTTCGGGTAGTTCCATCCAATCAACAGCCCACGCCACCCTTTTCTCCGGAGGCGTGGGCATCCATTCATGGTACATAGCCAAAATTTAAAACATACAAAATAACTAACAGTTTTTTTGCCTTAAATAGTGCGGCCACCACCGCCACCACCGCCACCACCGCCACCACCGCCGCCCAATTTATATATAGCTGCATGGTTCAGAAAGTTATGTTGCTTTTTATCCCCCTTGCCACTTCCATCCTCGCCGCCACCGCCACCGCCGCCACCGCCACCGCCACCGCCGCCACCACCGATGCGACTACAATCAGCAGCAAAGAAAGAAAATTTAGGCTTGCTCATCTTCTTCTCCTTGGAGTACGTTCAAAGGTTGAGATGTTTTCAACGGAAATTTAATAAATATTTTGAATCTATCTTGAGGATAGAGAGATATCTCATTTACGATATTCTGTGTTTCATTAAATGAAATTGCAACATCACGTTTTGCAAATTTAGGAGATTCATCATTTTTATGGGTAGGATAACTTATTACGCACGCAATATTTTCAAATTTATCAATCTTATTTACAATATTATATGTAAAATTGTCAGTATACCGAGAGACCACAGTAAATATCCAATTCTTATCAACGGCTATGGCGCTTTCATCCTCTTGTATTTCAGTCCAAAACTCGTAGCAGAGTCTAAACCTAGCTTCACTATCTGCTGCTATCTGAAAATTATTGGACCAATAATAACCTTCCTCTTCCAAAAGGACAACATCCCCTTCAACGACAACTTGTTTCTGTGAACTGTTTTTCTTATCTTCAATCGTGAGGAGTGTGACATGTCCCCATGAATTATCAACTTTTAACGCTGGTTTTACTATAGCTGTTGAGGAAAAGTTTGTATAAGGCACATCTTTACACATATTCGAAATAGTATTGTCAAAATCTATAGACACACGGATAGCCTTTTCATCTTCTCGAAACTCTTTGAGTCTAACAGTTACTATCGTCTGTTTATTATAGGCAAGGATCTCTCTGGATTTATTCTCGAAATAAGATTTAGCATTATCGCTAATAGAGTTAGCATTTGTCACAGATCGAATACGATTACGGAGCTCTTCATCCTCAGGTTTTTTTGTCGTGACGTAGATCGTAACAAGCCCAATTGTTCCAAAAAAAATAAATTCTTCGATAAAAGACGCATTGACAGACGGAATGAATTCATGAGTAAACAATGCAGTGCATAATTGTTCAAATTTATCTTTTAACAAAGTATTGCATAAAATAAAGCCGAAGACTAAAATTAAATACGAGTAAAATATTGACCGATAAACCTTTATGGCATATCGGAATCCCTTGACAAAAACGACGACAGAGCTTAACATTATCAATCCCTCTTAAAGCTATTCAAATCCCACTTTTCTTTAACGCGACGTTGCTCAGCTAGTATATCGTCAGTAGTCAAGCATTCTACTGCTGGACAAATTTGTGACAAAACAATCTTTGCCTTTTCGATGTAGGATTTATTAACAAAAAGTTGCTTGTTAATATAATCTATAAATTGATTCGAAGGGTAAACTCGACACATTAGTGGACGCTTTGGCGATTCCCATATAATACAATGCTTAGCACCGGCATCATTATCATGGTAATATTTACACGGAATATTAATCTTAACTATAAGCTGTTCGACCTCTTTTATGAAAATATTTGTTTTATAATACGTTACGATTTCGCTATCAAGAAACTCAATCCGCTTATCCATACCTTCGGCAGAGCTATACCAAAACGTTAAGCAGGAACAACATTTCCCGCACTTTAAACATTCCACTGAACTAACCAACGCTGATGATTCGTAACTCATTTATAGACCGAACCCGAAAGTGTTTGCTCTTGTCATGGTTACAGAATTAGAATAGCATCCTCACGTCAAGAGCACGCCAACCTACAGGGCAATCAATCTTTACATATTTGTAATATTTGCTATCATATACTCTTCCCGCAAACAAATAAAGACCCACGCCAACCAATTTTTCTGGACGACGTAGGCCATTTCACAGAACTATCTGAAATTCTAGCTACTTCTTCTCCAGAACAATTCTCCCCTCTTCCATGCAGGAGACCTTGAACTCGTCGCCCTGCTTGAAGCCGTAGTTGGCCAGGAGCGTCGGGGACAGACGGAGACCAGTACCAGAGAACTTCACGCTTCCAGATGCCACACGAGCATCCATCCCTTCGATCTTGTAGAACTTCTCATCAAGCGTCATAAGTTTCGTGAGATGATTTTTCAGGGTGGTTTTGGGAATATCGAAGACATCCATAATTTGTTGAGCGGTCTTTCCTTCGGTGATCATCGTGCGAAGTTTCATCGCGTCGAATTTAGATGCGATAGGCATGGGTGAGTCTCCTTCGTTTTTTATGTCGTAGTTTCAGATTTGAGCGTATAGCAAAAACAAAGGATGTCAACAGAAGCCGTGTGAAAGCTGATTAATCATTTTTAACGGCAAAAGATGCAATTCCTTCGAAAAGGGGAAAATACTGCTGAGTCAAAAACGCGAAAAAACGCGTATTTGAAATAGTCGGAATTACAGCTAGATACGTCACTATGTCTGCCCTACCCTCTCCCAGGACCGGTGATGGGGCTGTTTCCGGCGTATTGGCACTGATTGGAACTGAAAATTCGCAGGACTCTGCGACCGGATGCGACTTTTTCTCGATGATTCCACCAAAATCGAGCTACTTCAGCGAGATTCAAGGGAAAAAGCAAACTAGCCCTTGTATAGCTGATTCTGCTCTGAGCAGACCAATTTCACTGCCCCATCTGCTGAAAATCAGGAGATGCAGCTTCCTGCACTCCAGAACTAGCTAGAATCTCAATACGTTACCCAAGTAAGCAGCTGAAGCTCCTCCCCCGGGGGAATTTGGGCTTGGGCTTTTCCCTCGGGCACTCCTCTCCTGCTCTCTACCGGGCTCCTCCTGGGACGTTTTCTTAAAGCTCCCCTATTGGACTCCCCCTGGGCCAAAAGCTCAGGAAATCGCAGTATACTCCCAACGTAAGATTTCACCGGCCGCCAGACACTGCGTGATGTTCCACTTTAATGTCATAGTGCTTACGTGCTTCTTCAATTTGGGCAAGGTGCTTTATCGCCCAAGTGTAGACAGCTTCTAAAGGTATCTGCAGCGTTATGCCAAGCTCGGTGATTGAATACTCGACGGCGACAGGAGAAGTTGCAATCACCCTGCGCATAATCAACCCATTTCTTTCCAGTCGCCTCAATGCCTGCGTCAACGCCTTATGCGTAATGCCCTCAAGCCTGCGCATGAACTCGTTAAATCGAGCCGGCTTCTCTTCTAGGATAGTCAAAATCATCACAGACCATTTGTTTGCAACTTGGTCGAAGAATGACCGCGCCGCGCAGTCCGCGAAAAAAACAGGGTTCACTTTTTCTGGCATGGCAATATCCTCCTGTATATCTGGAGTAGCCCCCATTTGGACCGGACACCCTCTTGAACCTAGGAGATAGGTCTAGAGGTATGTCCAGACAGAGTGCTAACGAGATTCCCACGGTCGAGGTGGTCAACATGGTCGAGCGCCGTCGTTGGCCGTTGGCGGAAAAACTGCGGATCGTGGAGGAGTCGTCCCGGCCAGGGATGAGCGTTTCCTACGTGGCCCGCCAATATGGCGTTGCGCCAAGTCTCCTCTTCCGCTGGAGGAAACTCATGAGCGAGGGCGGCAAGGTCGCGGTTCAGGCAGACGAAGAGGTGGTCAGCGCCTCTGAGAATCGCGCGCTCAAGAAGCGGGTCCGGGAGTTGGAACGACTCCTGGGCAAGAAGACGATGGAAGTGGAAATCCTCAAGGAAGGCATCAAAATCGCGCGCGAAAAAAAACTGATCTCGCGCACGCCGTTGCCCTTCGAGGAGGATTCCCTGTGAAGCGGGTGGCAGAGGCGTTCGACGTGGCCCGTTCGCAGTTGTCCGAACGACTGGTGCCCGGACCAAGGAACCGCTCTCCCCGTTATTCCAAGGCCCAGGACGAAGTCCTGCTACCTTTGATCCGTGAGATCGTCGACGGGCGGCTGACCTACGGCTACCGGCGGGTGTGCGCGCTACTGAACCGGCGTCTCGTGCAACTGGGGGAAGCCCGGGTAAACCACAAACGCGTGTACCGGATCATGCGGCTTCACGGCCTGCTTTTGGCCAGGCACACGGGCAACAGGCCCGAGCGGTCGCATGAAGGCAAGGTCATCACCCTGCGACGCAACCTGCGTTGGAGTTCGGACGCGTTCGAGGTCGGCTGTTGGAACGGCGAGAAAGTGCGTGTGGTCTTTGCTCTGGACTGCTGCGACCGCGAGATCATGGGGTTTGCTGCCTCGACGTGCGGCATCTCAGGTTCGATGGTGCGCGACCTGATGCTGGAATGCGTGGAGAAACGATTCGGCATGAGCCATGCGCCGCATCGGGTGGAATGGCTAACCGACAATGGCTCCTGCTTCGCGGCCAAGGAGACTGTGCAATTCGCGTCCTGGCTGGGCCTAGTGAGCAGGTTCACCCCGGTCAGAAGCCCGGAGAGCAACGGCATGGCCGAGGCCTTCGTAAAGACCTTCAAACGCGATTACGTGTACGTCAACGATCGCCCGGACGCCCAGACCGTCCTGAGCCAGCTTGCGGCATGGTTCGAGGACTACAATGAAATGCACCCCCACAAAGGGCTGCGGATGCTCTCACCCAGGGAGTTTATCCGCTTGTCAGCAACTGCGGGGTGTCCGGTTTAACGGGGGCAACTCCAATATCTACTAACCTTAAGGTGCGTAATTGACGCTATGAGTATAACATATTTAATGCGCATCAGCCCACTTCATTAACGGTTGCCGACGTTGATGCCGGCGAGAAACTTTCAAAGGATGTCCGCATTGAAAACACAAAACACGACCATGTCCCGGCGCGGCCTAATGAAACTGCTAGGCCTGACCGCAGCCTCGTCAATTATGGCCAAGCCCCTACGCGACATTATGACGCTGATGGGGTTAGCCACCGCTACAACTACTCCAATACAGGCCTTCGCCGCAAGCAAACGAATTGCTAAACTCTTTTATACCGACACCGGAAAAGGCAGAAATATGATGCTTCTTCACGGTTGGAGTTGTGATTCTCACGATTGGAGTTGGCAACTCCCAGCATTTGAAAGCCGTTATCGCGTTGTTGCGATAGATCTACGCGGACACGGTAGATCTGAGGTAATGCAGTCTGGAACTTACATGCCGGATGACTATGTCGCAGACATCGAAACTCTCATCGAAACCAAGTTTTCAAGCGAGACATTTGTGCTGGTGGGACACTCGATGGGAGGGCAAATCGCTGCCCGCCTAGCGAACAAACGACCGGACCTGATTGAGGGGGTCGTCTCGGTTGATGGTTCGCTCGGATTTTCCGACAAACTCGCTCCCACATTTCAAAAGGCAGTTGATGATCTACAACGCGATAATCCAGCCGATGTAGGGTCCGCCTTGTTTGCTGGATTCTACGACAAAGCCACAGACCCTGCTTTAAAACGGTGGCATGCCAGACGTCTTCAGGGCACACCGGTCTATCCTGTACGTGAATCCTTTGGCCCTTTGTTTTTTGGCCCCAATCAAGTCGGACTTGGAAAGCAAAGCGAGGTATTCTGCAAAACCATCAGCATCCCATTCTATCATCTTTGTAGAGGTAAAGGACAAGCCGATCGGATGCGTACATGGTTTTCTCACCCGAAATCAAAGGTCGATCTGTGGGAAGCCGCTGGCCATTGGATCATGCAGGATCGGAAGGACGATGTGAATGCGTCGATCATCACCTGGGTCGATATGCTTTGAGTGACCTGCGCGGGCCTTTTCATATCATCTGGAACTTGAGAACATGGTTCACCGACAAAGGGGTGGTCAGCGATGGCCCCCCCTTTTCTTGCTTCTGGCGCGTGCGATAGGGTTCAGACATCCGCCCCCATTCTGTTCAAGGGCCGGGCTCCGGACATCATTTCGGGATCGCCGGATACGAAACATCGTATGTCCGGTGACGATACGGAGTTTGGGATTGGTGACAGCCCTATTCGACCGAGTGCGCATCGGCGTCATCGGGATTATCCGTGGCGCTGGATGGGCGGCTGTCGTGTTCGGATTGAAACGGCAGCTTCCTGAGTAACACTGGGACGTTGTTTTTGCCGTCTGATCTGGAAAAAGATCTGAGGGTCAACTTTGCATTATTCCAAAAATTGTTCTAGCACTAATGATGAACCAACGCCTTTCATGGCAGTGCACAAATTTTTTCTTTCTTGTGCCTGTTCATTCCGCGTACCGGCGACGACATGCACACCCTCCACCTCAAATTCCAGCATCTTAAATATGTTTCTTGTGTAATCATAATACGCTTGAAATTTACATGGGTCAGGATTTCCCTGACTAAATACAAGGACTATCTTTTTCGCAACATTTTGCCCCCTAAAATGGGGAGAAAATCGCGGATTGTACTGCGCGAACAACCTGTCGGTGAATATCTTCGTCTGGGAGCTCATCTGTCCCATGTAAATGGGCGATCCTAAAACAAGGACATCTGCATGCGCAAGTGCGTCATAAATTTTTTGCATATCATCATTTATAATGCAACGCATATCGCCTTGTTTGCAGCCAAAGCAACCTTGACAGGGTCCTTGCCGGCCAGGGTGTGACCACAGTCATTCCCCAACTCGCCAAACTATTTGATAAAAATGGTGATTTTGTTCAACTTCTTCCCGACTGGCCTTTGGCCAAGGTTGATATCAACCTGACGCTGCCTAATGACCGGATGCCGAAGCGCATCCGTCTATTTGTGGATCATGTTGTCGAGCATTTTCAAAGTCTTCAATGACAAGGAACTTACCCAATCATTGTCTGGTTCGTGATCATCCGGCCCAGGAGATACACTCCTGCCGCGTAAGGCCGCATACTTGCGCCAAGATGGGGCCATCCAAACCCCATCCGAAGCAAAATCTTTGCAAAATCAGCAGGAAAAGTAGAATCGCCAGCTTCAGTTGGCCACCACCGCCAACGGCTGACCAAAGCTGCGCCAAAGTCCGAATCTCAGGCCGATAAAAAGAAGAAGATCCCGTTGGCATTTCGCCAACAGGATCATTCGTGTTCGCCACGATCTGGCCCTGGCAGGCCATGGACTGGGTCGATGGGCCAGGTCAGCGTGAAAACCGAGCCGCCGCTGGCGGCCGTGCTGCATGTAGCGCGTCCCCCATGCGCACGCGCGATGGCGGCCACCACGGCCAACCCCAGGCCGCTGCCGCCCGAGCGCGCGCCTTGCGCGCGTCTGAACGCCGTAAACAAATAAGGAATTAAGTCTTCTGGCATGCCTGGCCCGTCATCCTCGACGCTGAGTTCACACCAGCCATCCTTCACGTGAGACTGGATTCGCACGTGCCCCGCCACGGCATACCGGCACACGTTATTCAGGAGCGCCAGCAGCGCCTGCCGGATACGCACCGGATCGCAGCATACGGACCGTGCGTCCAGGTCCAGGATCGCACGCTGGCCCGCCGACTGCAGCGCGTCACCAACCATGTCCACCACGGCGTTGATTTCAGCGTCAAGCTGCGCCTCTCGCAACTGCAAATCCAGATGGCCGCTTTCCACCAGACTCACCACGCGCAGATCCTCGATCAATCGCGTCAAGCCCTCAACCTGCGTCAGCAAGCTGAGGAACTGGGATGTGCTGGGCGTGAAAACGCCTTCGGCCAGGCCTTGCAGGCGGCCGCGCAGGATTGTCACAGGGGTGCGCAGTTCGTGAGCGATCGCGGCGTTCCAGAACGCCTGTTCCTCGGTCATGCGCTGCAACTGATTCGCCAGCGCATTGAAGTCGTCCGCCAATTGGGCGGCTTCGCCCAGAGAGCGATCGCCCGGCACGGCACGCGCGTCGAGATCCCCCTGAGCCACGCGGCGGATGCTGGCCGCCACCGAGTTCAGCGGAACCAGAATGCGGCGCGACAGGTTGACTGCCACGAGAATAGACAACGCCAGACCGGCCAGCGTCGCGCCGATGATCCATATCCACTCCGGCCCCGCAGGTATCCAGCTGTAGTCCAAGGAATTATCAGGCCAATAGATTTGCCACAGATAGTAGAACGCGTACGACGTCAGGATGACGAGCAACGCGACGCCCAGCGCGATCGCCATCATCGCCAGCATGATCTGGCGACTCAGCCCGACCAATTTCATTCGTTGCCCCGCAACTTGTAGCCGACCCCGCGCACGCCAACCGGGATTCCCTGGACGCCGAGATCCTCCAGCTTCTTGCGAAGCTTGCTGATGTGGCTGTCCACCGTGCGCTCCAGGGCATCCCCCTCCGGCAGGCAGGCGACCAGCAGTTCGGTGCGGCTGAACACCCGCTTGGGCGCACCCGCCAGATGGGCCAGCAGCTTAAACTCCGTCAACGTCAGCGTCAGGATCTGGCGCTGGCCCAAGACCCGTACGCTGGCTTCGTGGTTCTCCAGGTCGATTAGAAAAGGCGCTACGCGCAGGATGCGCCGATTTTGGCAATTGCCGCGCGTCATGGAGCGGCGCAGCACCGCCTGCGTCCTGGCCACGACTTCAGCCGGATTGAACGGCTTGACGATATAGTCGTCGGCGCCGATGCGCAGCCCCATCAGTTTGTCGATGTCCTGGTCGTGCGCCGTCAGCATGATGACGGGCGTGTCACCCCGATGGCGGATCTCGGAAAGCACCTGCCACCCGTCCCTGCCCGGCATCTGCACGTCGAGCAGTACGAGGTCGGGCTTAAGGGCCTGGTGCAGCTCGAGCGCCCGGAGGCCGTCTGCGGCATGCACAGTGCGCATGCCGCCGCGCGCCAGATAGGCGGCGAGGATTTCGGCGATCTCGGACTCGTCCTCGGCGATCAGCACCAGGGATTCGGTACCTTCGGGCCACTCGGAGTGGGATTTCCGTTCAAGCATGGCAATTTTTTCTACTCCATCGAATTTACATCTCATATCCATCGAAAATCCATCGAGTCAAGGCAAGGAGACGCCATCTTTGCGGGCACAGGGCTGCCTGCTCCTGAAGGAATCCACCATGAAGATCAAACGACTGTGCCGCCATGGCGGCTTGTTTGCCCTAGCGGTTTTGCTATTGGCCGGCTGCAGTCAGGCCGAACCGGAGGAGACGCTCCCCCCACCACTGGTATCCGTTATGACCGTCACGCCGTCGCGGTTGGAACTGAGTGAGGTTCTGCCAGGGCGCGTCGCCGCGGTACGCATCGCCGAGATCCGGCCGCAGGTCAGCGGCATCGTCCAGCGCCGCCTGTTCGAACAGGGCACCGAGGTGCGGGCCGGCCAGCCACTGTTCCAGATCAACCCGGCACCATTCAAGGCCGATGTCGACGCCACGAGAGCAGCCCTGCAACGAGCCGAGGTCGCGTTGGCGCGAGCTCAGCTGCAAACCAGACGGCTGCGGACTTTAGTCGAGGTTGGCGCGGTCAGCCACCAGGTCTACGACGACGCGGTCTCCCTGCGCGACCAGGCGGCCGCCGACGTGGCGCAGGCCCGCGCCACGCTGAAGCGACGCCAGCTTGATCTGAAGTTCGCCACGGTGGAAGCGCCTATTTCCGGGCGCATCGAGCAGGCGCTGGTGAGCGAGGGCGCGCTGGTCGGTCGCGGCGACAGCAGTCCCATGGCACGTATCCATCAGATCGACCAGGTCTACGTCGATGTACGCCGCCCGGCGTCCTCGCTCGAATCGCTGCGCCAAGCGCTGGCAACGCGACAAGCAAACGCCGAGGAGGGGCTGCCCGTGGCCATCTTGCGAAGCGATGGCGAGGCGTATGATGTCACCGGGCGCATCCTGTTCTCGGGCATAAACGTCGATGCCGGCACCGGCGACGTACTGCTGCGCGTGCTGGTGGACAACCCGCAACGCCTGCTCCTGCCGGGCATGTTCGTGCGCGCACGCGTGCCGCGTACCAGCTATGCCGCAGCGCTGATGGTGCCGCAGCAAGCGGTGATACGAAACGACGGTGCGCCGCAAATCTGGATCCTCGATGCGCAGAACCGGGCGAAACTCACCCCGGTCAAACTGGGCGAGCTGCTCAATCGGCACTATCGCGTCCAGTCCGGCCTCGCCGCCGGGCAAACCATCGTGGTCGAGGGGATGGCGCGCCTGTCCAACGGCATCAAGGTGCAAGCGCACGAGTGGCAGACACCTGAACCTACAACTGCGGCACTTTCGCACTGAACGCTCGGGAGCAGGTCGTCATGCCTCAGTTCTTCATCCATCGCCCGGTGTTCGCCTGGGTCGTCGCCCTGTTTATCATCCTGCTGGGCGTGATCGCTATTCCCAATCTACCCATTGCCCGGTTTCCTTCGGTGGCGCCGTCCACCGTCACCATTTCCGCGACCTACCCCGGAGCCACGCCGCAGACCATGAACGACGGGGTGATCAGCCTCATTGAGCGCGAGCTCTCCAGTGTCAAGAATCTGTTGTACTTCGAATCATCGTCCGATTCCTCGGGTGCGGCGTCCATCAGCGCCACCTTCAAACCGGGCACCGACCCGGACATGGCGCAGATCGACGTGCAAAACAAGCTCAAGGCCATCGAGCCACGTTTGCCGCAGATAGTGCGCCAAAACGGTCTGACCGTGGAGACCTCCGCGTCCGGCTTCCTGATGCTCGTCGGCCTCAGATCCGACGACGGGCGCTTCGATGAGGCGGTGCTGAACGACTACATGGCGCGCAACATCGTCGACGAACTGCGCCGCATCGAAGGCGTAGGCCGTGTGCAGCTGTTCGGCGCGGAGCAGGCGATGCGGATTTGGGTCGATCCGGCCAAGCTGATTGCCTTTGGCCTGTCGATGAACGATCTGTCCGCGGCCGTCAGCCAGCAGAATGTTCAGATCGCGCCCGGCAGCGTCGGGGCCATGCCGGCGCTTCCAGGGCAGCGCGTGACGGTATCGCTCACGGTGCAGGGCCAGCTGTCCACACCCGAACAGTTCGCCGCCATCGTGCTGCGCGCCAACCCCGACGGATCCAAGGTGGTGCTTGGCGACGTGGCCCGGGTCGAACTCGGCTCACAGTCCTACGGTTTCATCAACCGCGAAGACGGCAAAACCGCCACCGCCGCGGCCATACAGCTCGCACCTGGAGCCAATGCGGTCAGGACCGCCGAGGAAGTCGAGGCGCGGATGGCCGAGCTGAGTGGCACCATGCCGGCTGGCATGAGCTATTCGATCCCGTTTAATACCGCGCCGTTCGTCAAGATCTCCATTGTGAAGGTCATCCACACGCTGATCGAGGCGATGGTGCTGGTGTTTCTGGTCATGTTCCTTTTCCTGCAAAACATTCGCTATACGTTGATCCCGGCGATCGTTGCGCCAATCGCACTGCTGGGAACCTTCGCGGTGATGCTTGCATCGGGCTTCTCAATCAACGTACTGACCATGTTCGGCATGGTGCTCGCAATCGGCATCATCGTCGACGATGCCATCGTCGTCGTCGAGAATGTCGAACGCATCATGGCCGAGAAGGGTTTGTCGCCACGAGACGCGACGATCCAGGCGATGCGGGAGATCACCGGCGCGGTGATCGGCATCACCCTGGTTTTGACTGCCGTGTTCATCCCCATGGCCCTGGCCAGCGGCACGGTCGGCGCGATCTACAAACAGTTCACGCTGTCCATGGCGGTGTCGATCCTGTTTTCGGCCTTCCTCGCGCTGACCTTAACGCCCGCTCTCTGCGCGACGTTGCTCAGGCCCCACGTTGCGGGGCACCACGAGAAGCGCGGGTTTCTCGGCTGGTTCAACCGCCGCTTCGAGCGCATGACCTTGGGCTATGAAACACGCTTGGGCAAGCTGGTGACACGATCAGGACGGATGATGCTGGTGTTCGCCGCACTCTGTGCAGCCCTCATGGTTTCTTTCCGCCATCTGCCATCGTCCTTCCTGCCGGAGGAAGACCAGGGCTATTTCTTGGCTTCCATCCAGTTGCCCGCCGATGCCACCGTCGAGCGCACGCTGGAAGTGGTCAAGGCCTACGAGCGGCACGCGGCCTCGCGTCCATCGATCCGATCCAATATGACCGTCGTCGGCTTTGGCTTCTCCGGCTCCGGCCCAAACGCGGCCATGGCCTTCACCATGCTCAAGGACTGGGGCGAGCGCAACGGCGCCACGGCCCAAGGCGAAGTAGCCCTGGCCCAGGCTGCCCTGTCCGGCACCAGGGAAGGGACAGTGATTACCCTGCTGCCGCCGGCCATCGACGAGCTTGGCAACAGCTCCGGCTTCACCATGCGCCTGCAGGACCGGGCCAACCAGGGCCATGCCGCGCTCCAGGCGGCAGAGACCAAGCTGCTTGAACTGGCGAAGAAGAGCCGACTCGTCAGCGGCGTCTATGCCGACAGCCTTCCGGCCGGCTCCAGCATCCGCCTGGACATCGACCGGGACAAGGCCGAGGCGTTGGGCGTGTCGTTCACCAGCATCAGCGACACGCTGTCCATCGCGATGGGGTCATACTACGTCAACGACTTCCCCAATGCCGGACGCATGCAGCAGGTCATCATTCAAGCCGAAGCGTCGGCACGCATGCAGATCGACGACGTGCTCAAGCTCTATGTGCGTAACGCCAACGGCGGCATGATGCCGCTGTCCGAGGTGGTGACCCCGGTATGGAGCGAGACACCGCTGCAACTGGTGCGCTACCAGGGCTTCCCGGCGGCGCGCATCTCCGGCAATGCAGCTCCCGGTGTCTCCAGCGGCGAGGCGATGGCCGAGATGGAGCGACTGGCAAAACAGTTGCCGCCTGGCTTCGCGGTGGCCTGGACAGGACAATCCCTGCAGGAGCGCCAGTCCGCCACGCAAGCGCCGCTGCTGATGGCGCTGTCGATCCTGGTGGTGTTTCTGGTGCTGGCCGCTCTGTACGAGAGCTGGTCGATCCCGCTATCGGTCATGATGGTGGTGCCGTTGGGGCTGCTGGGTGCCGTGGGGGCGGTGGCGCTGCGCGGCATGCCCAACGACGTGTTCTTCAAGGTCGGCATGATCACCGTTATCGGCCTGTCGGCGAAAAACGCCATTCTCATCATCGAGCTCGCCAAGCAGTTGCGCCAGCAAGGCAAGAGACTGGCGGAAGCGGCGGTAACCGCGGCCCGGCTGCGACTGCGCCCGATTCTGATGACGTCGCTGGCCTTCGGCCTGGGCGTGGTGCCGCTGATGCTCGCCAGCGGGGCCAGCGCCGAAACCCAGCACGCTATCGGTACCGGCGTATTCGGCGGCATGGTCACCGCGACTGTGCTCGCCATTTTCTTCGTGCCCGTGTTCTTCGTCTTCGTGATGGCCCTGCAAGAGCGCTTCGCGGCGTGGCGGTTCTCGCGCCGGTCCTCCCCCTGTCCGGTTCAAAAGCGGGACCAGAGCGGGACCAGCCGGCCTTCCCTAAAATAAGGGTCTGTAACGAAATTTGTGTAACCCTCCGCTAATGGGCTAAAATCCCATGAAAAGGTGGCTCTACTTCTCAGGAGGGCCACCTTTTTTTGTGCTTGACATGAAAAATTATAAAAAATAAAATTTATCATTATTTTTGAGCAGAGCTTGGAAGCGCCCAGAATCTCTCTCAAACAAACGGGGGCCGACACATGAGGCGAAAAGCAACCATATCTGATGTGGAGACAACAAAACTCCACATCATCGAGACTGCCGAAAGTTTATTTCGTCAAGTGGGATACGCCAAAACAACAGTTACCGATATCGCCAAAGCGCTTGGAATGAGCCAGGCAAACATCTACAGATATTTTCCCTCTAAGGCGAGCATTAATGAAGCAATATGCAATCGACTCGTCCATAGTATCGAATCTCAATGCTGGGAGTCATTAGTCAAGGATGGTTCTTCAACAGAACGCTTGAAACGTATCATTCTAGAATATCACAAAACAGTTAAAAATAATATCATTCATGAAAAATGCTTGTATGACATGGTCGCTGTTGCGATGAATGAGCACTGGGAAGTCATTCAAAGTCACAGCAATCGCATAAGAGATTTGCTGCGAATTATAATTGAACAAGGCATCTCTTCTGGAGAATTTCGAAAAGTAGATAGCGTAAAAATGGCAGAAGCCGTCCATAACTCTTTGGCTGTGTTTATTTATCCATTACTTCTTGAGCACGAAATTAATGACGAAGAGAGCATTAATGAAAAAGGCCATGTCGATGAATCGCTTAATCAATTACTTGACCTGATCTTACATGGACTTAGCTCAGTCAGCAAATAATAAATCGCTCGCGACTCAAGAACGAGGAAGGTTGTTTTATGTTCTTACAGGGTGAATTTTCGCTGGCAAAATACAAAGTGCTTCATTGCGGTGCACTGCTTTTCATTGCGGCACTGAGCCTTTGTCTCGCCGGTTGTCACGAGGCCGAGTCCAGCACTCCCTTCCGACCTGTGGTCAACACCATGCGGATCGCCTTGGACAGAGGGACGGAAAGACGAACGTACTCCGGCGTCATTGTGGCGCGCCACGAAGTGCAGGAATCCTTTCGGGTAGGCGGACGCATCGAGAAACGTCTGGTGGATGTTGGGGACCATGTCAGGGAAGGCCAGGTGCTGGCGACCTTGGACGAAAAAGATCTCCGCCTCTCCGTGGAGAGCGCCCAGGCGGAACTGAAGGCCGCCATCTCCAACAGGGATCAGACCTCGAGTGATGAAAAGCGCTATGCCACATTGCTGTCCAAGCAGGTGGTCAGCAAGTCCGAATACGACCTCAAACACCTGTCGGCCGATGAAGCCCGGTCGCGTGTGGAGAGAGCCGACAGCGCCCTCAAGCTGGCCATAAGTCAACTTGGTTATGCCAAACTGCTTTCCAGCACGGACGGCGTGGTCACCAAGACGAGCGCCGAGGCCGGCCAAGTCGTGGCTCTCGGCCAGAGTGTCGTCACCGTGGCCCAGAAGGGAGCGTTGGAAGTCCTGGTCGACATCCCTGAACGACGCCTCCAGGACATCAAGGGGACGAAGGCGGAAATTTCCCTTTGGTCAAGCCATGACGCCCGTTACCGGGCCGTGTTGCGCGAAACCGCCCCGTCGGCCGACCCGGCCACCAGAACCTATGCCGTGCGGTATTCGCTGTCTGACGCCGATGCCTCCGTGCACTTGGGAATGACGGCCACCCTCCACCTCTCCGAAACCTCCGACACTCCGACCGCCCGCATCCCGGCCAGCGCCCTGCTCAACCAGGGCAGCGGCCCGGGCGTCTGGCGCGTCAACGCCCAGACCGGACAGCTGACCTTCGTCCCGGTCACAGTGGACCACTACACCGAGGGCGACGCCTATGTGCGAAGCGACCAGCTCGCGGCCGGCGACACCATCGTCACGGCCGGCGTCCATAAACTCGACAAGGGGCTGACCGTCCGTTTGGCCGACGGGGAGAAGGAGGACATCCGGTGAAAGGGATCAACCTGTCCGAGTGGGCCGTCACCCACCGGCCGCTCACCCTGTTCCTCATCATCCTTGTCTCCCTGTCCGGGGCCTGGTCGTATATCCATCTCGGGAGAGCCGAAGATCCCGATTTCACCGTGAAACAGATGATCATCAGCGCGGCTTGGCCAGGAGCCACGGCGGACGAGATGCAGCGTCTGGTGGCCGATCCTATTGAGAAAAAACTTCAGGAAGTCCCCTACTTCGACAAGGTACAAACCTATTCCAGGCCCGGCAGCGTGGTCATGAAGCTTGAGATCCTGGAATCGACGCCGACATCCGAGGTGCGGGAATGTTGGTACCAGGTCCGAAAACGGGTGGGGGATATCCGGTCCAATCTTCCCTCCGGCGTCCTCGGCCCTTTTTTCAACGACGAGTTCGGTGACGTGGATTCGGTGTTGTATGTCTTGACCGGCCCGGACTTCACCATGCGGCAACTCAAGGATGAGGCCGAAAGCATCCGCCAGGCCCTGCTTCGGGTTCCCTCCGTGACCAAGGTGCGGTTTTACGGCGATCAAACCGAATGCATTTTCGTGGAGATCGACAACGCCAAGCTGGCCACGTTGGGGATCGCGCCCCAAACCGTCTTCGACTCCATTGCCAAGCAAAACGAGGTGACGCCGGCCGGCGATCTGGAGACTGCCACCGACGCCGTCTATATCCGCGTGGACGGCGCGCTCAAAGGCGTCGACGCCCTGGCCGAGGTGCCTGTCGAAAGCGGCGGCAAGGTGTTTCGTTTAGGAGACATCGCGACCTTTCACCGGGGCCCGCAGGACCCCCCGACGTTCGTCACCCGCCATGAAGGCAAGCCCGGCATCGCCCTGGGCGTGGTCATGGCCAAGGGCGGCAACATCCTGGAACTGGGGCGCAACCTGGACGCCGCCATGGACCGCATCAAGAAGGATCTGCCGCTGGGCTTCGAGATCAGCCGGGTGGCCGACCAGCCGCAAGTCGTGGACGAATCCGTGTTCGAGTTCATCCGGTCCTTCGCCGAAGCGCTGGTCATCGTGCTGGCCGTGAGTTTCCTGTCGCTGGGCTGGCGCACGGGCATTGTCGTGGCGCTCGCCGTGCCGCTGGTGCTGGCCATGGTCATGACCATCATGAGCGTGCTCGGCATAAGTCTGGAACGCATCTCCCTGGGCGCGCTCATTATCGCCCTGGGGCTTTTGGTCGACGACGCCATCATTTCGGTGGAAATGATGGTGGTCAAAATGGAGCAGGGGTTCGACCGGGTCAAGGCCGCCACGTTCGCCTGGACCGCCACGGCCTTTCCCATGCTCACCGGCACGCTGGTCACGGCGGCGGGGTTTTTACCCGTCGGGTTCGCGAAATCCTCCTCCGGCGAATACGCGGGCGGCATCTTCTGGGTGGTGGCCATCGCTCTGGTGACGTCCTGGCTGGTGGCTGTTATTTTCACGCCGTACCTTGGTCTTAAATTGCTGCCGGATTTCCATGGCGTCGGCCATGGAGATCCGCACGCCATCTATCGGACGCCGGTCTACCTCTGGTTGCGTCGTCTCGTTGGCTGGTGCGTTGCGCATCGCAAGACGGTTGTCTGCCTGACCTCGCTTCTCTTTCTCGCCTCCATTGTCGGTTTTTCCTTCGTATCGCGCCAGTTCTTCCCGTCCTCCACCCGTCCGGAGCTTCTGGTCGAAGTGCGGCTGCCCGCCGGGTCCGCTTTCAATGCGACGGCCAGGGCCGTGGAAAAAATGGAAGCCTTTTGCAAGGCGGATCAGGAAGTCAAGACCTACACCAGCTACATCGGTTCGGGCGCGCCCCGCTGGTTTTTGCCCATGGCTCCGGAGCTCCCCGACATAAGCTATGGCGTGACCGTTCTCAATACGGCGGACGCGGCCGCCCGTGACCGCGTCAAGGCCCGCGTCGAAGCCTTTGCCGCCCGGGGCGGACTCCCCGAGGCCAGGGTGCGCGTGACGACGTTGTTTCTGGGGCCGCCTGTCGGTTATCCCGTGCAATTTCGCGTCATCGGTCCCGACCCGAATCGTGTGCGGGAAATAGCGTATCAGGTCCGTGGCATCATGCGCGCCAATCCCAACACCATGGACGTCAACCTGGATTGGAACGAGCAGGCCAGGGCGATCCGGCTGGTGGTGGACCAGGATCGGGCCAGGATTTTGGGGCTCACGCCCCAGGACATCGCCGAGGCCCTCCAGGCGCTCCTGTCCGGCGTCACCATCACCCAGGTCCGAGACGGCATCGAGCTGGTCAATGTCGTGGCCCGGGCCGTTCCAGAGGAGCGACTGCGGCCGGAAGCCCTGGCGGATTTGACCATCAGCATCCGCAACGGGAAAATCATTCCCCTCTCCCAGGTGGCCAGGCTGGAATATGTGTACGAGGAACCCATCCTCTGGCGGCAAGACCGCGATTTGACCATCACGGTCAGGTCGGAAGTCAAAAAGGGCGTGCAGGCGCCGGATGTCACCATGCAGATTGCGCCCAAGCTCAAGCCCATCGAGAAAGCGCTCCCACCGGACTACCGGATCGAAATCGGCGGCGCTTACGAGGAAAGCGGCAAGGCCAACCAGTCCATTGTCGACCTGTTGCCCGTGGCCGGCGGGGTCATGCTCCTTTTGCTGATGTTTCAGGTGCAAAGCTTCCCGAGTCTCTTCCTGGTGCTGACCACGGCCCCCCTGGGGCTGATCGGTGCCGTGGGTGCCTTGCTGCTCTTCCGCCAACCCTTTGGATTCGTGGCCATGCTCGGCGTTCTCGCCTTGGCCGGCATGATCATGCGCAACACCGTCATTTTGGTGGACCAGATCGGAAAGGACATTCAGGAAGGCATGGGGGCTTTTGAAGCCGTGATCGACGCGACCATCAGGCGGACGCGTCCCGTGGTGCTGACGGCCCTGGCCGCGATCCTGGCCATGATTCCCCTGTCGCGCAACGTCTTCTGGGGGCCCATGGCCGTGGCCATCATGGGCGGATTATTTGTCGCAACGATCCTGACCCTGCTTTTTACCCCAGCCCTGTATACGATGGTTTTTCGCATCAATAAATCGGGGAATCAGTAGGTTGAGAAGTGGTGCGGGCATAGCAGTCCAGGCAGGACCGCCTGGCTGAATGCGCTCAAGAAAGCGGTTGCAGTCGCGGAAAGTGCGGGAGTGTGGCGGTCTAGAGTTTTTTGGTCAGGAGGTTGCCCCTTGGGAATGCCGCGACTATCGGCACCGCGACTATCGCGGCACCTCCCGCACTTTTTCTGAAGATATAATACACTCTCGTGTTTGAATTTATGCGGGTGCAAACCCTTTCTTCCCGCCAATCACCTTGCTGAGGACAGTATGTAACTCGACCATGCTGACTGGCTTTGAGATGTAGTCGTCCATCCCGGCAACCAAGAATTTTTCCCTATCACCAAGCATGGAGTAGGCAGTCATGGCAATGATCGGGATGCTTGCCTTATCCTGGCCTGCCCTCCCTTCGCGTATCGCTCTGGTGGCCGCCACACCGTCCATGCCAGGCATCTGGATGTCCATGAGGACCAAGTCGAATTCTTGGTCTGAAAGCTTTGTGAGGGCTTCCTGGCCATCCACGGCTGTGCCTACGGTGTAACCGGACTTCTCGAGCAACCACTTGCCGGCCATCAAGTTCACCGCATCGTCTTCGGCGAAAAGGATGCGCAAGGGCTGATCCTGCTGGAGGCTATACGCTTTCTCCGCATGCTCATCATGCTTCCTCCGCAGTGAAGCGGGGAGTTTGAAGGGCAGGGAACAATAAACAGTCGTGCCCAGGCCCTCTGTGCTGTCGATAGTCAGTGCTCCATGCATCATACCGATCAGTTTTCGGACAATGGAAAGCCCCAACCCCGCCCCTTGGAAACGACGTGTGTAGGAATTTTCCGCCTGGGTGAAGGGCTCGAAAATAGCCTCGAGCAGATCGTCCGCAATACCAATTCCTGTATCCTGGACAATGAAAAGGACGCGTAGTGCGCCATGTTGCAAACCAAGAGACATCATCTCGATCTGTACTTTGCCGGCGTCAGTGAATTTTATGGCGTTTCCGATCAAGTTGAAGAGGATTTGTTGCAGACGGGATTTGTCCCCGACAAGTCGTGACGGGATACGTTCATCAATTGAAAAATCCAGTACAATCCCTTTTTCTTTTGCCTCCATGGCAAAAAGGTCGATAATGGTTTCCCGCTGGCCTGCGACTTCGAACTCTTCTTCATGGAGGACCATTTTCCCTGCCTCGATCCTGGACAAATCGAGGATGTCGGACAAGAGGCGTGTGAGGCGATTGGAGGACCTTATCGCTGCGAGGAGATATTCCTTCTGTTCGCCATCGAGCGGGGTGGTTCCCATAAGGTGGAGCATGCCGAGGATGCCGTTGAGCGGCGTGCGTATTTCATGGCTCATGTTGGCCAGGAATTCAGACTTGGCCTTACTGGCTGCTTCGGCGGAGTCTTTCGCCTTGATGAGTTCTTCAAGGGCCCGCATCCTGTATACTGCCACAGCGAAAAGGTTGGCAAAGACTTGAATGGCAGCCAAGTCTTCCTCAATGTAGTCTCGTTTCGAATTTGCCAAAGCGATTTCGCCGAGAAGTTCTCCTTGATAAACGGCGGGCACAACCATGAGCCGCTTGATGGGGATATGCCCGGGTGGCAGGCCGGAACTGGCCGGGTGGCTGTCTGGGGCGTTGGTGTAAAAAGGCTGCGTACGATTCAGAGTCCCTCCCCGGAATCCAGCAAAGCCTTCCGGATATTTGGGGAAGCATATTCGCGAATCTTGTCCAACAAGACACACTTCGGTTTGTCGCAGGCCGGCACCTGGAGTAGCCACGCTTTCTTGCGTACTCGGGTCAATGGACGAGACGAATCCGTGGGTGCTTTCGGTAATCTCCAAGGCGCACCGATGGACCACCTCGGCGATGCTCATGATCGAGGGCTCCGGTCGGGTGAGCGCGCTTGCGATATCCGCCTGGGCCTTGTTAATAGCGGAGTTGCGACGCAGGCGCGCCTCGGCCAGCTTGCGCTCGGTTATGTCCGTGTGGGTTCCGCTCATGCGTAGTGGGCGCCCAGCCGCATCCCGCTCCACCACTTTTGCCTGATCGAGTATCCAGCGGTAGCTGCCGTCCTTGGTGCGCATCCTGTATTCAGCCCGGTGCAAAGCGCTCCGGCCTTCAAGGTTGTCCCGGATGGAGCGCCAGGCATGGTCGATATCGTCCGGGTGAACGAAATCACTCCACTGTTTGGTCGTAAATTCTATGTCTTCCAACGTAAACCCGAGCATCACGGCCCACCGCTCGTTGCGACGGACTTCGTCTGTTTTCAGATTCCAATCCCAAAAACCAAGCTGACTGCCCTCGAGGACGAAGGAAAGTTGTTCCTCACTCTTGTGGAGAGTTTCCTCAACCAGAATGCGATGGACAACTTCATTTTCCAGCTCACGGTTACGTGCTGACAGTTCCTTCGTACGGACAGCAACCTCATTTTGCAGCGTTTGCTTGCTGTCCTGAAGTTGCCGCTGCTGCTCCAAACGCTCCAACAGCAGCGCGAGCAAGCTCACGGCGTTGCCCAGAAGCTTCCGTTCCTGGGGAGGCAGGACATCGATCTCCCCTTCGATCATGAAGGCGCCATAGTTGTTTTTCACGGTATCCAGGTTCAGGGCGGTGGGCAGGCCGGGCGACAGGGCCGCAGCATAAGAAAAGGAAAGCGCTGGCCAAAGGGCTCCCACGGCTTCGGTAAAAACCCTGATGACCAGCTCCCTGTCTGAGAATTGTGACAGGTTGAGCAGGAGCAAGAACAGATCGTGCGCGACGTCCCGGTTATTCGTCACGGCGGAGAAACTCGGGGGCATTTTTGGCAAGCCAGAGGTCCGGATCCTGGAAGAAAGGATTCGCGGTGATCACCCCTTGGCTTATGGTAAAGGGATGTGTCTGTAAAACCTGCATAATCGTCTTGCCGTCGAATTTCGTTACATTATACAAGCAGATGCTGATCCAGGGCTTGCCTGTAATAAAGTAGTTGAGCCTCGACTCATACGCCATAAGATGGTCGACTCCTGGGATAGCTTCAAGTGCCCAGGCCATCTCAGCCGTGGCTCGAACATTACGTTTCCCGTGCATTTGGCTTTCTTCAAAAATATCATTCAAAGCATCTTCCATGGTCCATGGCGAGAATGTCCCGCCTGGATAGTAGAGATCCTTGGCAGATTGAATCAGCATCGTATTTGAGTCGGCCAGATATTGCCCGCACAGCGGACAATGTTTTGAAAATGCACTTTTAAAATCTTCAATTGTTCGCTCTGCCGGAGCATAGAACTGGAGATCTTCGGCTTGTGCCCCCTGAGCGAGAAACCCCATGATGATTTCGTCGCGTTCAGCTTCCGTCTCATAGAGACCACAGAAATGGGTTCCCCAATTACAAGTATAATTTCCAAAACCAAGAGCTAATGCAGGCTGGTTTGTGGTCGTGATGTGCATTGTCATCCTCCTGGTTCCAAAACAACCGGGGCCTATCTGGAGCCTGTGGTGTGCATTGCCGATCCTAGCAGAGTGAGGACGAGTGGGCAATTCTTCTAGTCCTGTAGTTTTTTATGTGCCAGATCCGCCTTGGAATCAATATATTGGCGCCAATATCAGCTGGTTTGACGCGGAAAGCGTGCGACACGTCATTGGACACTGGCCATTTGCGGGATCCTGCGCAACGGATGGTTGCCGACAACTTAACAGACTTAAAAATAGGACAAAACAATCCGACGAAGTCGGTTGTCGCATCAATTGCCCCACCGGGAGCCAGCCCCCGCCATGCTCAAGTTCTCGTTGCAGCGGTCTGGGGATTCGTGGGCGGTTCGTCCATTAAAAGGCGAGGTTCCAAACTCGTATCCACTACAATAATCATGTCTGTTGCAGCCCCTGAGCATCGTTGACGTACGGCACAGCCAGCCAGCGGTATCCTGGATTGGCCTTGCCCACATGCCCGATGCCAGGGAAGGAAATGTGCGCTCCGGCCACAAGGTGCCCTTGGCGTGCCGCCTCGAAAAAAGCCTGCTCCCGTTGTTTGACCGCAGCATCGGGATCGAGGTCGTACTCGATGGCCACGTCGGGACGAGGAAACTGGACCTCGGCCGCATGGACAATGTCGCCAATAAAAACCAGCCGCTCGCCCTGGCTCTCCAGGGTGTAAAAGCTGTGCCCCGGCGTGTGACCCGGCGCAGCCTGGGTGGAAATCCCAGGGAAAACCGTTGCCCCGGCCTCGAAAGGCGCGACTTTCCCGGCGGCAGCATACGGGGCCAACGACGCCTTGGCGCACGCGAACATGGGCCTGAAATACGCTCCGACCTTGTCCATGTTGGCAGGGTCCAGCCAGAAATCGACCTCCACCCGATTCACATGCACGGTGGCTGAGGGAAAGACCTTCTTGCCATCGACGGTCAACCCGCCCGAATGGTCGGCATGGATGTGGGTGAGCAGGATGTCCGTAATCTGCTCGGGCTTAAACCCCGCGGCCCCAAGGCTTCCCGGCAGTTTGTTGAGGGTTGGCCCAAGCAGCGTCCCTGTCCCGGCGTCGACAAGAATGCGGCGCTCCCCTTGGATGATGAGAAAGGCATTCACCGAGGTGACGCGTGGCGACGGGACATACGACGCCTTAAGCAGCGCCTCCACCTGATCGGGGGTGGCGCTGAGAAGCTTGGCCGTACTGCGAAGGGTGCCGTCGGACAGTGCGATGACATCCACGCCGCCGACCTTATGCCAATAATACCCCGCCTGTTTGTGAGCGATCCCCAATTGGGGGCCTTGCGTCTGGGCCTTGGCGACCAAGCTGTCCCCATGGGCCAGGGCCGTCGCCAGCACGACCGATTGTCCGATGAAATGGCGCCTGTTCATGGTCCCCTCCTCGCATTTGCGCTTATTGCCTGGGTCAGATAGCTTTCACCTGCCAGGCGGTTGCTTGCATCCGCTCGCGTTCACACGTCATTGTCCAGATCGGATCAAATGCGGAGGCGTATCCTTTCGGCTGGACAACTCGCCGGAGATCTCGATTGCGGCCGCCAGATGTTCAATAGTTCAGATCTTGTGAACTACCAAGGGCTATGTCAACCCCGAAGCTGCATCAAGCACCAAGTGGCGGCGTCCCACAAGGATGAGCACCGGGGCGAACACCTGGCTGCTTAAGGAAAGGAAGCAATGAAGCCGCTCTATCATCCCGCCATCGAAGACGTGACCGTCGAGGGCATCCTCCATGCATTATCCGACCCGATCCGCGTTCAAATACTCAAGGAAATCATGCAATCCACCGCCCCAAAGACCTGCTCCGATTTTCTCCGGCTGCCAAATCGCGTTGTGCCCAAGTCCACGCTCTCCCAGCATTTCCGGGTCCTGCGCGAGGCGGGGCTTATCCGAAGTGAAAGAAAGGGCATAGAAATGCACAACTCCACGCGGTGTGAGGAACTCAAACCCAGGTTCGGCACCATGATACGCGCCATCCTGACCGCCTACACCGAGGAATTTAAAAAAAGCGGCAAAGACGGGGATGCGTCCGCCTCGCCGCCATGTGACCAGTGACATGTCCCGACCGCGAAACATCCGCGCTGATACGCCTCAGGCGTGGTCAAACGGGAGTTCAAAGCGCAAGGTCCGAATCGACTCTGGGTGGAAGGACTGGAAACGGCACTGGCCAGAACTGGCGACGTTTTTCAATTATCCCGAAGCGGTACGACGGCTGATTTACACCACCAATCCCATTGAGAGTCTCAACAGCCGAGTCAGAAAACCCGTGCAGGGGAAACGCGTCTTCCCGACCGAGATTGCCCTGATCAAGGCACTCTATCTGGCGGTGGCCGAAGCCGAGAAGCGCTGGACGATGCGAACGAGGAACTGACAAGAGATCATGGCCCAGCTGTCGATCTTCTTCCAGGAAAGGCTCAAAGACTATCTCGGGTGAACCATCAACCAGGGGCGTTACCCAATTTTCGGGACACTCTCTGGGAAAGACTATAATAATAGATTTTGTTCAATTACCACGGTGAAGGATAGAAAAATTACCCATTGGCCTGGCTACATGGATTCATTATCTGTCGTGCTATCGGGTTCATGATGACAAAATACATACGATCCTGCCTTCAACTCCCTACAAAAACGCCCACATCTACCTTGTACTGGAAAGTTTTCTTTGCCATGCATAATATTGAGAACCATGTGATCTAACTTTTTCCTCACCCTCTTCCTTGATGGTTGTTAAATTCTCGTTAATGACAAAACCATAACTCATCTTAAGAAATTTGAGCTTTTCACAGTCCTCATACTCGCCACACTGCCAGCATCCATCATATTTTTTTGATTCCAAGCACTTCAATGCCGTACATTTTATTGTGTCCCCACCAGCTGAACAGCCTCTTGATTCACGACATGGCGTTTTACATTGTATTTTTATAATTCCTTCGAGGACGTTCATAAACGTTGGAATTTCTTTAAAAATACCATACTTTTCTGATAATTCAATTTGTGTTGACCCTCTACCGAGGTCTAAGTGTTCCCCCATAGCAGCAAGGGTCTTTTCATCGCTACAAGCTTTAAGAAAAAAATCTAGTCTAGAATCAACGATAAGATTCTTCAGCTTTAAAGCAGCGTCATAAATTTCGTCTTTGTAGAACATGCAGTCACAGCAAGTTAAACCACATGGGCATACAAGTTTTTTGTCCATTTGGCCTCCATCATCAAACCACACGCAACATACAGAACGCCCACGCCAACCAATTTCCCTGGACGACGTGGGCCATTTCACAACTATTCCAAAAAAACCAGCTACTTCTTCTCCAGGACAATCTTCCCCTCTTCCAGGCAGGAGACCTTGAACTCGTCGCCCTGGCTGAAGCCGTAGTTGGCCAGGAGCGTCGGGGACAGACGGAGACCATTCTTCGAGAGCTTCACACTGCCAGATGCCACACGAGCATCCATCCCTGCGATCTTATAGAACTTCTCATCCAGCGTCATAAGCTTCGTGAGATGGTTTTTCAGGGTGGTTTTGGGAATATCGAAGGCATCCATAATTTGCTGAGCAGTTTTACCTTCGGTGATCATGGTGCGAAGTTTCATCGCGTCAAATTTCGATGCGATAGGCATGGATGAGTCTCCTTGTTTTTGTTCTTCGGATTTTCTTGTGGAAGATAACTTAAATCCCTTTGCTGTCAACTTGGCATGGAGCTTGGTTCGTTAAAGGGAGTTCATTTTTGAAGATTGAGCGAAAAAATTGCCAGTTTTTGATTCAAGTTCCTTACCGAGAGGGCTGCCAGAAGTCATCAAATGTTCTTTAAAAGCATCGTTGATGATGGTTCTGGTGCTGAAAACAAATAAATGCAGCCACCTGAATTTTCAACATGCTAAAATGACAGTATTTTCTCTTTGAACTTTTCCTAGCCCCCCGGTCCCGGGCCTGCGTTCCCCATCTTCCCGGATACCCCTCGGATTCTCTCCCTCCTGCCCCCTCCTGGGCGTTTTCCCCTGGCTGAGGTGGTCCGAGTCGGTTGGACAGGTTGGCGGCGCAGTTCAGCTCTAGTCCGGTGAGTGCTCATGCCGCCTTTGAGGCCGAGTGGCCATCCCGGCATACGTCCATGGGCCGGCGACCGTCAAAAGCCGTATGCGGTCGCTGCTCATTGTAGAAGTGGAACCAATCGCCAAGCGCCTGACGGGCCTGGCTGCCGGTTTCGAGTTCCCGCAGGTAGCCGCACTCCCATTTCACTGAGCGCCACAGCCGCTCGATAAAGACGTTGTCCACACGCCCTGCGCTGCGACAGTCCGCGTCGCTGCGCAAGCGCCACCTGCTGGCGTCTGGCGGGCGCGCCTCCCTTTTTTTGCGGCGACTCCCTTCTCATGAACCTCGATCTCGATGTCTCGCTCGGCCAGGAGTCGTTTGAACCTTTTCTGGGGCAAGTATGCGGTTGAGCACATTTTGTATTTATCAATTGGGCTTGACATTCCTCGGTACTTGGCTATTTTGCCAATTAGTCAATGCTTGGAGTTCGCAATGAAATCGCGCCGCTTTTCACAGCAAGTTAAAATTTTCAAGGCATTAGCCCATGAAACGCGCATGCTTGTCGTCGATGCGCTGTCGCACGGGCAGCGGTGCGTTTGCGAACTGACCGAGCTGGCGGGAGTCGATATGTCGACGATGTCGAAGCATTTAAGCGTGCTGCGTGAAGCAGGGATTGTCGATTCCGAAAAACGGGGCACGCAGGTGTACTATCGGCTGCTGACCCCCTGCGTCTTGAAGCTCTTCAGCTGCATGCAACATGTCGCGGCGCAGGCGTCTTGTACCCGTCAGGGCGAGAGCGCCTAAATTTTTTTGTCATTATATTTTGCTGATTGGCAAAACATACAAATACCGTCGGGATTGCGCCTCGTATGCCGATGCCGACCAAAACCTGGAGACCATCATGTCCGAGAACAAGAGTTGCTGCTGCTCCGCCGCCCCCAAACTCGTTTTCGCCTGCTCCGGCGGGGCCGATGTCGGCGCCCTGGCCGATCAGGCCGCGCGCAAGCTCACGGCGGACGGTGTGGCGAAGATGTTTTGCCTGGCTGGGATCGGCGGGCGCGTCAGCGGGATCATGAAGACCACCGAAGTCGCCGCCAAGGTGGTCGCCATTGACGGCTGTCCCTTGAATTGCGCCCGCAAGACCCTGGAGCAGGCGGGTTTCACGGAATTTGCCCACGTCCAGCTTGCCGATCTGGGATTTGCCAAAGGCGAAAGCCCTGTGACCGAAGAGCGGGTGCTGTCGGTGGCCATGGCTGTCGCCCCCCATTTTGCCAATCCGTGCGAATAGTCGGATGCGACAGGGGGCATGACGCGGGAGGCCGTTTCGGCGGCCAAGGCGCTGCCCAGTGAACCGGGAGATTTGGAATGGAACCAATTGAATGCAAGACCTGCTGCGTGAAGGAAGCCGTGTCCGAGGGGACCGGGACGGGCAACGGGAAGCTTGTCCGCTATCTTTTGCTGCTCATGCCGGTCCTGGTCGCCTGGTGGCTGGTCTATGGCCTGCTGCCCGGGTTTTCCCGCCTGATCACCTACAAGGTGCTCGGTGTGGTCCAGGGAAGCCATCTTGGCGATTCTCTGGAGTTCTTCTTTTACGACACGCCCAAGGTGCTTATGTTGCTCACCCTCGTGGTTTTTGGGGTAGGCATCATCCGGACCTTCTTTACGCCCGAGCGGACGCGAAAAATCCTTGCCGGGAAACGGGAGTCCGTCGGCAACGTCATGGCGGCGCTGCTCGGCATCGTCACGCCCTTTTGCTCCTGTTCCGCCGTGCCGCTTTTCATCGGTTTCGTCACGGCGGGCGTGCCGATGGGGGTGACGTTCTCCTTTCTGATTTCCGCGCCCATGGTCAATGAAATCGCCCTGGTCCTGCTCTACGGCCTTCTGGGTTGGAAGGTGGCGGCCCTGTACCTCGGCACGGGATTGTTCGTGGCCGTACTCGCGGGGTGGGTGCTCGGAAAGCTCAACCTGGAGCCCTATGTCGAAGACTGGGTCATGAAAATCCGGACCGATCCTTCCGTCGTCCCAGCGGACGAACAGACCTGGACGGATCGCATCGAGGCCGGCCTGCACGCGGTCAAGGATATCGTCGGCAAGGTCTGGATCTATGTCGTGGCCGGTATTGCGGTTGGCGCCGGAATCCACGGCTACGTGCCCGAAGGATTCATGGCCTCGATCATGGGGAAGGGCGCGTGGTGGTCGGTGCCGGCCGCCGTCCTCGTCGGCGTGCCCATGTATTCCAATGCGGCCGGGATCGTGCCCGTGGTCGAAGCGCTGCTCGGGAAGGGGGCCGCGCTTGGAACCGTCCTGGCCTTCATGATGTCGGTCATCGCCTTGTCGCTGCCCGAGATGGTGATCCTGCGCAAGGTGCTCAAGCCCCGCCTGATCCTTGTTTTTGCCGGTGTTGTGGGACTCGGCATCCTCCTCGTGGGGTATCTTTTCAATGCGGTCATATAAAAGCGAAATGAAGCTGTCCTTTGGAGGAAATCATGGAAATAAAGGTGCTTGGTCCTGGCTGCGCGAAGTGCAAGGAAGCGGAGAAGCTGGTCCGCGAAGTCGTCAGTGAGACTGGCGTGACCGCGACAGTGGAAAAGGTTTCCGATTTTCAACAAATCGCCGGGTATGGCGTTTTCTCCACGCCGGCGGTCGTCATTGACGGGGAAGTCAAGGTGGTGGGCAAGGTTCCCTCAAGAAGCGAGCTGCTCTCGTGGCTCAAGCCCTAGGCATGGTTCTCGCTCCCTCGATTGGCCTTGCTGTGTGATGTTTGGCCACCGGTCAAGAGGATTGGTGGCCAAAGCTTTATGTAAAACATGCATGTCCCCCGATATGTATATTTTATTTCCGTAGTGTAACTGGTGTGCGTTTAATTATTAAACGCATGAGTAGCGTTAAGGTATCTTTGTGCTGGTTTTATGGCCAGTATAAAATGGTATGTTTAGTGCATAGGTACATGAACACAAAAGAGTGGAGGACATCATGAAAATCATGACTTTCTTGTTTATCGTTATGGTATCCTGTGCTTCAATTGTCTCTGCCGCATCAACGCAGGATGTCCCCGTCAAGGACATGGTGACCGTCGTCGATCTCGGGGCCAAGACATGCATCCCCTGCAAGATGATGGTCCCGGTCCTGGATGCCATGGAAAAAAAGTACCAGGGAAAAGCGGCTATCGTTTTCATCGATGTCCGGGAAGCGCCGGAGCAGGCTGCAAAATTTGGAATCCGGGCAATTCCCACGCAGCTGTTTTTTGATAAGGCGGGAAAGGAAGTCTATCGGCACGAAGGCTTTCTGGACGAAAAGCCGTTCGCCGAAATGCTGGACAAGTTGTTGGCCAACTAGGATGGCATGCCATGCTTGACCAGTTGTTTCTTGCCATTAATGGCTGGATGACAGGCAGCCTGGCCATTGCTGCTGTTGGTTGCTTTCTCTGGGGCGTCGTCAGCGTCCTTTTCAGTCCGTGCCATCTGGCGTCCATCCCCCTCATTGTCGGCTATGTCGCGGGGCAGGGTAAAATCATACAGGGGCGGGAAGCCGCCAAGTATGCCGTGGCGTTCTCTTTCGGGCTGTTCGTGACCATTGCGGCCATTGGGGTGATTTGTACCCTGCTCGGACGCATGCTTGGCGATGTCGGGTCGTACTGGACGATTCTCGTCGGCGCGATTCTTCTTTGGGTAGCCCTCGATATGCTGGGGGTGGCCAAATGCTCCATCTCCAGTGGTATGCTGGGACGGCTCAAGGTCAAGGGGCTTGCCGGCGCGCTGCTTCTCGGTCTGGCCTATGGAGTACTATCGGGTTCGTGTACATTCGGCTTTATAGCGCCTATTTTGGCAATCATCACCATCCAGGAAAAGATTCTGACCGGGGTGATCCTCATCGTGCTGTTTGCCGTGGGGCACTGTCTTCCCATTGTGGTTGCCGGAAGTTCCACGGCACTGGTGCAGCGGTGGTTGGAAAATGGAGCCATGCGGCACGGCGGTGTCTGGTTTCGCAAAAGCGCCGGGGTGTTGATCGCACTCCTGGGGTTGTATTTTATTTCGAAGCCCTTTTTCGGGGTCTGATTGTCACTGGAGCGATGTACCCTGAAGGGAAATGGCTTCCACGCGATGTCACCTTGAAACGGACCGGAGGCATCCCATGACCGAATCCATCACTAGGCGTCTCGCCTTCCTTGACCGATTCCTCACCTTGTGGATTTTCCTTGCCATGTTTGTCGGCGTCTCTGTTGGCTATCTTATGCCCTGGATCAGGAATGTCGTTGGCTTTTTCCAGGTCGGAACCACGAACATCCCCATCGCCCTGGGGCTCATCCTGATGATGTACCCGCCGCTGGCCAAGGTGCGTTACGAACTCCTGGGACGGGTTTTTCGCAACTGGCGGGTGCTTGGACTGTCGCTCGTCCAGAACTGGATCATCGGTCCCGTTCTCATGTTTCTGTTGGCGATCCTCTTCCTGCATGGTTATCCGGAATACATGGTTGGCCTCATCATGATTGGCCTCGCCCGCTGCATCGCCATGGTGATTGTCTGGAACGACTTGGCCTCCGGGGACAGCGAGTACTGCGCCGGCCTGGTCGCCTTCAATTCCATCTTCCAGGTCCTCTTTTTCTCGGTCTACGCATATGTCTTTATCACGGTCCTGCCCTCCTGGCTTGGGCTTACGGGCGCGCAAGTGGACATTTCCATGGGGCAGATTGCCGAGAGTGTCTTCATCTACCTCGGCATTCCTTTTCTGGCCGGAGTCATTTCCAGGATCGTCGGCATCATGACCAGGGGAAAAGAGTGGTACGAAACCGTCTTCATTCCCAAAATCAGCCCGATCACCCTGATCGCACTTCTTTTTACCATTCTGGTGATGTTTTCCCTCAAGGGCGAAGTCATCGTGGCGCTGCCCATGGATGTCATCCGGGTGGCGGTGCCGCTCCTCATCTATTTTCTGGTCATGTTCCTGGTCTCTTTCTTTCTGTCGATCCGGGCGCGTGCGACCTACGAGCAGGCGGCGACGCTCTCCTTCACCGCGGCCTCCAACAACTTCGAGCTGGCCATTGCCGTGGCCGTGGCCGTTTTCGGTCTGAACTCGGGACAAGCCTTCGCGGCGGTCATCGGACCTTTGGTCGAAGTGCCTGTCCTTATCGGTCTTGTGAACGTGTCGCTCTGGTTCAAGAAGAAGTATTTTCCCTGCGCGGTCCAAACCCCGGCGGGGGTTTGTCATGTGACCAGCAATCCCTCCGGCGGGATATCCAGAGATTGATACCGCATCATGGGTGCGGCATCCGGCGTGACTCTTTGCATCGTACGGCAAGGAACAGGCGGACGCGGCACTCCCGCAGCGCCATGGATGTTGCAGGACCTTGCGCGTGTTGCCCCCCGAAAAGCCACGGAAAGCGCCTCCGTTCGATTGACGTAGCGCCGTGCGTTTGCCATGCAATTGTCTTTATTTCCAATGGATTGTGGCGAGGTGATCCCGCTTTTCAAGCTGTCTCTCGGTATGCTATAGCGCGCATAAAAGGGGAGGATGCCTCACTTGCGCCGGACGGGAGCATTGGTTTTGCCCAAGCCCTTCAAGGGCTTCTTCGTCCTGCTTGACGATCGCTGCCGCATTGCATGGTTCTTGGGTCCGGTAGTCCCTTGCTTTCGACCGCAAGGCTTCACTCGAGGATGGAACATGATTGGTATTTCGCCGTCCGACATGGAATGCGCCCTTCTGCCGCAGCCATCACGTCTCTTTGTGGAAGTAACTTCCAGATGCAATTTGCATTGTCCGATGTGCGTGAAGTATTCCGGTCCGACGAAAAGTCCTGAGGGGGACATGACTCCAGCGGTTTTCGAATCGCTTGGGCCGGCCTTCCCCTTTCTCGATGCCCTCATCTTGAACGGTATTGGCGAACCGCTCCTGCATCCCAACCTTGAGGACTTTATCCGGGTCGCCAAACAATCCATGCCCGCCGCAAGCTGGGTTGGATTTCAATCCAACGGGCATCTGCTCGACGCGACGAGGGCACGTTCGCTCGCCCGGGTCGGGTTGGACAAAATATTTCTCTCCGTGGATGCGACTTCTCCGAAATTGTTCCGCGCTGTGCGAAGCGGTGGGAGTCTGGGACGTGTGGAACGCGCTCTTGATGTCCTGGCCAACGTGCGCAAGGAGCGCATTGGAAGCGCGCTGGAAGTCGGCGCGGAATTCGTCGTCATGCGCGAGAACCTGCATGAACTGCCTTCGTTGGTGCGGTGGCTCGCCTCACGAGGCGTAACGCACCTCATCGTCTCCCATATTTTGCCGTTTGGCAGCGCCATGGCGGATCAACCAATATTTGGGATGAATACGGAATCCGGGGAGATATTTTATAGGAATTGGCTTGCAAGAGCGCGGCAACAGGGAATCGATCTCAGTCAGTATTTCAAGGTGCTCTGGAAATACAAGAAGACGCCTGATGAAATAAAATTGATAGAATTGGTCCAGTCCATATCCACCCAGGCATGCCAAAATGATATTCCTTTTCATATAGGAAATCTTATTGAGGGGGAGGAACTGCATCAAGCGGAGGAAGTATTTCAAGAGGCAGAGGAGATTGCCGCCAGCGTCGGTCTTCGTCTTGTCCTTCCTGCCCTGCGCCCCTTGACCGCGCATGCATGTGTCGGCGTCAAGCAGGGCGGGATGTTTATTGCCTGGGACGGAAAGGTTTCCCCGTGCCATTTTCTGTGGAGAAGCTTTAGCTGTAATCTGTATGGACGAAGAAAGCAGGTTGCGCAACGCGTTTTTGGAGATTTGTCGCGCGAATCCATACTGGATGTGTGGAATAGCCAGGAATACAAACAGTTTCGATCCGATGTTTTGCGGGGAAGATATCCCCATTGCCCAGGCTGCAACGTCTATCCGTGTGAGGATATCGATTCCATCGATTTCGAAAATGATTGCTACGGCGAGACGGTACCTTGCGGTGATTGTTTGTGGAGTATGGGGTTGCTCCAATGCATGGGGCAGGATGACGCGGAAGGGGATTTCAAAAAGCAATGCGCAATGGAGATAACGAAGGTCCAGGCGCAATTTAAAAGTTGTGGATAAAGGCTCATCGTGATCAGAAATGTTCCCTCGGTCCATTAGTGTTTCGATCAACACAGCTTTCTGGGAAAATATCCCGAAAACTGCGTAAGCGCCCCCGGTTGATGGTTCCGCAGCAAGCGCCTTGCAGCCTGTCCTAAAAAGATCGAACGCCGGGGCATGCTCTCCGGCCCGTTCCTCGGTGGCGTCGTGCGCCGCATCGCGGCCGCTGCAATCGCCTGATACGACGCCTTGGCCAGGGCCATCTCCATCGGGACGATGCGTTTCCCTTGCACTCCCGGGGGTGGGCCGACCACCCCCGGGGGGCATCAAACAAGCGTTATTGCATCTCGGGCTTGAGCCGCGCGACCCATTGTTCCCGGATGAATGTTTCCAGGTCCATCCGCTTGGCGTCTTCGGGCGAATGGGGCCACAGCGCGTGCAGCCGGCCGGAATTGATGCCTTCAACCACCTCGAGCATCAACGTGGTAATACTTTCGGAACAGCCGGCCTGGACCAACTGTTGCCGAAACGTTTCCAGCGACTCCATGACGTAGGGCACCAGGGGACCTCCAAGCGCTTTTCCAAGCATGGCCGCTGTTTCAAGCATGCTGCGTGGGTGCGGTCCTTTAATCTCCCGATATGTTTTTCCTGTAAAATCCAAGGACTGCAAGACATTGGCCGCCGCCTCGCCCACATCGCGCGTGGCCACGAACGGAAGCTTGATTTCGGGCCGAAACGGGCCTGCCAGCGCGCCGCCTTCGAGATGGAGGGAAAAGAGGTTTTCCATGAAATAACCAGCGCGCAGGGCCAGGAAATTGAGTCCCGCAATTTGCCCAAGGCGCTCTTCCAGTCGGTGCAACCCAGCCACGGGACCGTTTCCTGCGGGCATCTCCGCGCCCCAGCTGCTGAGCCCCACCGCATGGGATACGCCGGATCGCTCCAGGGCCATGCCGAGGTTGTCCACGAGTGTATCCTGGTATCCCCGAAAGTCCGGATGGTCAGGGATATAATTGGGTTGCAACATGACATAGGCCGCATCGGCCCCGACAAAGGCCGCGGTGAGGGCCTCGGCGTCCAAGGGTTCGACGATACGGACTTCGGCTCCCAACCGCGCAAGCGGCTCCAGGCGTTCGGCGCTGCGGCCGAGCACGCGCACCTGGGCTCCCCCCTCCAGCAAGGCCCTCGACACAATGCTGCCCGTCCGGCTGGTCGCCCCTGTAACAACATAATTACGCTTCGCCATGAGGATCGCTCCGGGTGTGCCCGATGTTCGTGCGGTTCATGGCGCCGGCTCGGACGTTTGCCAGCGCCTCCCGCGCTTCCCACTCCCCGCCGGGACGGAGAAGATCTGCCGTCGACAGGAAGCCATTTTCGGATCGTGTTTTCATGTCCGAGCAGATAATGGCGCCTGGGGTGGTTGACGATGCCGGATTACGGCAATCTCATGCCTATTCCTCTCAGGTCGACAAACTGCTATCGGATTGTATGGCAAAGCCACCATGCTATGAGCGGACCAGACAACAACAGAATATGCCAGAAGAATTGAAGAATATCATGGCGAGCCTGGCCGTTCGGGAAGGCGAGTCCCCGAGCGCGTTGCCAGGGGTCACCTTTTTGCGTCATAGCCGGTCGCAGCCCCGCGCCCCGGCCATCTACCAGCCCGGCGTGGTCATTTTGGGGCAGGGGCGCAAGCGTGGGTATCTCGGGCCTGAAGTCTACGGATACGATGCCGACAACTATCTGGTTTTGGCCGTGCCGCTTCCCGCCGAATGCGAGGTCATCGCCAGCCCGCGGGAGCCGATGATTTCCATGCGCCTGGATGTTGACGCCGCCATGGTCGCCGAGCTGCTGTTGGCCATGGGCGACAACGAACCTCGCGCGTTTCCCTTGCCCAAGGGCGGCATCGCGCCGACACCCCTGACCGCGGAGGTTCGCGAAGCTGCAACCCGCTTCGTGCGGGCCCTGGCTTCGCCCATGGACAGCCGCGTTCTTGCCCCGGCCTTGGCCAGGGAGTTGTTATATCGCGTCCTTCTTGACGCGCAGGGCGGGCTGTTGCGAGCCCTGGCCTCCCGTCATGGCGATTTCGCGCGCATCGCCGATCTTCTCCGTCACATGCACGCGAATTACACCACGCCCTTGGAAATCGACGAGCTGGCCAGCCAGGCGGGCATGAGCCCGGCAACCCTGCATCGCCATTTCAAAGCTGTAACAGCCACATCACCGATGCAGTACATGAAAGCCCTTCGGCTGCATAAGGCCCGTATGTTGCTGGTAGCCGACGGTATTGGCGTAGCGCTGGCGGCCTCTCGTGTAGGCTATGTAAGCCCGTCGCAGTTCAGCCGGGAATACAAACGCTTTTTCAAGACATCCCCTGCTGCGGACGCTGCCAGATGGCGTGCAAGCAACGCGGTCATATTTTGAAGGAAGATCGGTTGGGCTGCCACTATATGGGTTGTTGCGATCGGGGGCCGGATCCTGCGAAGGCTCGGGGAAAACCGCCCGGACTGGAGCGCGGTTGAGGGGAGGGCAAGCGAGCCTGGAGCATGAGAGGGTTGGTTTGGAGACGAGCGCTCAGGCCACTGTCCTGGAGCGAAGCCCGGATGCTTGTCCGAACGATAAACGCAAAAAGATGAACCTCCGCTCCTGAGGCTCTGTAATCTTCCCCAAAAGAGTTGCCGGGAGTCTCCTGGGATTTGGACAGTCCGTTACGCTATAGTCCTCAAGCGATGAGGACGGTTTTCGATGTCCACGCGACGGAAGTTCCCAGCGGAGTTCAAGGCCAAACCTGTCCGAGGAGTTGGCGGCCTCAGGCCGCGCCGGCAACCGGGCCCTCGATGCACTTGCGGGCCAGGTCAGCCAGGATTTCCCGGGCCATCACCTCGGTCTGGGGCTTGGGAAACTGGCCGTCGGCCTTCACGGACTGGCCCTTGTGCAGGGTTTCCTCGGTAATAAGCGAGGAAAACAGGTACACCGGCAGGCGGGCCAGTTCCGGGTTGTCCTTGATGGAGCGGCACAGGGTATAGCCATCCATGACCGGCATCTCCACGTCGGAAACCACCACATTGACCAGATCCGTCACGGCGCAGCCCTTTTCCTTGGCCTCGGTCAGCTTGTCCTGGAGCATGGCCAGGGCTTCCTGGCCGCTGTCGGCCGACTCCACGGTGAACGATTCGTCCTGCTCCAGGGCGCGCTTGACCATGCGCCGCACGATGGCCTGATCGTCCACGTGCAGCACATGGATGCTGTGGTCGGCC
Organism: Desulfovibrio sp. JY; assembly: GCA_021730285.1. Taxonomy (NCBI): domain Bacteria; kingdom Pseudomonadati; phylum Thermodesulfobacteriota; class Desulfovibrionia; order Desulfovibrionales; family Desulfovibrionaceae; genus Desulfovibrio; species Desulfovibrio sp. JY. The sequence continues at coordinate 2,422,392 of CP082962.1, read as the reverse complement.
TTGATGGCGTTGGCGACGCCGAAAAAATCCTTGCCGGAATCCGGGTTCAATTCGATGACGACCTTTTCCAGGTCAAGGATGAAGACGATATGCCCTTCCAGGTTCACCAGCCCCGTAAAGGCATTGTGGGAGTATTCATTGATGTATTTGTCCGGTTTTTCCACATCGGCCCAGCTCAAGCGGTAGATACGGGTGATGCCGGAGACCAGAAAGGCGGTCATCACCTGATTGAATTCGGTGATGATCAACTTTTGCGTGTCGCTTTCGACCTGAGGTTGCTCCAGATAACGGGCCAGGGCCACCACCGGCACCACCTTGTCCCGGTCCTTGAAGTGAAAGGCGCCGTACACCGAGGCGTGGCTGGCGAGCGGCGGACGCATGACCTGCTCGGGAAGCCTGGTGATCTTGAGCACCTTGGCCACGTTGATGCCGTAATAGGCTCTGTAGACGGATTCTCCGGAATGGATGTCGATATAAAAACACATGATTTCGACTTCGTTCGTGCCCACTTCGGTAAGCGCCAAGTGCTGCTCGCTGCTCATTGACCGTCCTTCGCAAGGTGAAAGGAAACACAGTTATGATGCCGGGTCCGCCTGACGAACCGGATAGGCGTGAACGCATGAAAACGTGCCGTGGGCGCAGCTGCGGGGAGGACGCCTCCTCTACGGCCGCTTTGACGATCACATCAAGGAAAGTCGCGTGTCAAGGCCTTGCGGGATGTCGTCTCAACAGCCGACGAATTGTTCGACCACCTGCCGCAACTGCTCCACATGGGCCGGGTATTCCAGCAAGACGTCCACTTCGCCCGAATCGAGCAGAAAGGAGCTTTCGCTAAAGCTCTTGGTCACGACGATCAGAGGGGTTCTCTTCTCCGACGCGGCGGCGGCGCTTTCCCTGACGCGCTTGACCGCGGCTTCGGCATCCGCTTCGAAGGAAACATCCAGCACGATCGCGTCGAAGGGCTCTCTTTTGAAAATCGCCACCGCCTCTTCGACGGAATGCACGACATCGACCTCATAGGTCTGCCCCTTTATCGTGTCCGCCAGAATGTTTCCCTGCGCAACGTTTTTGGCGACAAGCAGTGTCTTCGACATTTCCCGCTCCTTTAACCTGCTGCAATTTTAAAAATTATCATACGATTTTTTGGACAGCCCGTTTTCAGGGTTATGCCATTCTTACGACGCTTTTCCCGGCGCGGCAAGCAGAGCGGCCTTTTTCCCCGCTGCACCGCCTTGCCGAAACCGGTCCCTGCTCTCTTGCGCCATGGCCCGGGCCGAGCCATAGTGGCTTATGAACTTTACATTCCAAACCCCGGGCAAGGTCGTCTTCGGCCGCGACACGGCCGGACAACTCCCCACGCTCGTCGCGGCAAGCGGCCACGCCCCGCTCGTCGTCACGGGCGCGACCCCGGACCGGCACCAGGCACTGCTTGCGGCCCTGCGCCAGGCCGGCCTGACCGTGACCGTCTTTCCCGTGGCCGGGGAACCCGCCGTGGAAACGGCCGTGGCCGGCGCGCGTCTGGCCCGCGAGGCCGGCTGCGACGTGGTGGTCGGCATCGGCGGCGGCGGCGCCCTCGATACGGCCAAGGCCGTGGCCGAGCTGGCGACCAACACCGCCGAGATCCTCACCTATCTGGAGGTGGTCGGCCAGGGCCGCCCCCTGACCGAGCGGCCATTGCCGATCATCGCCGTGCCGACCACAGCCGGCACCGGAGCCGAGGCCACGGCCAACGCCGTGCTCACCGTCCCCGAGGCCCGGGTCAAGGTCAGCCTGCGCTCGGCCATGATGCTCCCGGACGTCGCCCTGGTGGACCCGCTTCTTTCGGCGACCATGCCGCCGGCCGTCACGGCGGCAACGGGCCTCGACGCCCTGACCCAGCTCCTGGAGTCCTTCGTCTCGGGCAAGGCCAATCCCATGACCGACGCCCTGTGCCGGGAGGGGTTGCCCCGGGCCGCCCGGGGGCTCGCTCGGGCCTTCGCGGATGGCAGCGACCTCGACGCCCGCGAGGACATGGCCCTGGCCAGCCTTTTGGGCGGCATGGCCCTGGCCAATGCCAAACTCGGGGCCGTGCACGGATTCGCCGCGCCCATCGGCGGGATTTTCGGCGCGCCGCACGGCTTTGTCTGCGCGAGCCTTTTGCCCTTCGTGACGGCGGCCAACATCAAGGCCCTTCGCGACCGCGCCCCAAAGGCTCCCGCGCTTGCCGCCTACGCCGAAGCCGCCCGCCTGCTCACCGGTTCGCCGGAGGCCACGCCGGAAGACGGATCCAATTGGCTGGCCGAAACTTGCCGCGCCCTCCAGGCCCCCTCCCTGGGGACGCTCGGCCTGACCCCGGCCGACATCCCACTCGTCGTGGAAAAGGCGGCCAAGGCCAGCAGCATGCGGGGCAACCCCGTGGAACTGTCGTCCGAGGAACTGGCGGCCATCCTTACCGCCGCCATCGGCTAGTGTCGCGTTCTCGAAATTCGTGCATACGAATTTTGAGAATAATATATTTAAATAATTATTTTTTCTCTAAAAAATATTGTCATATTTTTTAGAGAACGCCACACTAGCCGCCGGCACAGCAACCACCAAAGGCCGCTTGCCCATGCCTTTCAAACGAAATGCCTTTAAAGTGGCCTGCTCAGACAATGTCCCCATTATAAAATTTAGGAAGGGGAGAGCGCGAGAGGGGAGAACCCTTTTTAAAGGGTTTCCCCTCTCGCATCCTCTTTCCCCATTTCTCCCCTCTTCCCCATAAAATAAGGCGGCATGGCCGAAGCCATGCCGCCGCGCGCATGTTTTCCCTACGGTCCGGTTCGTCTTCGGGCAAACCGCAGGGACCGGGCAATATGTTCACTCCGCGCCGCAGCCTCGAAATGCGTGGGCAGGGATTTCGAGGGCAATACGGCGGAAGGCCTCTCTCCTAGGATTCGATCCAGTTGCGGCAGCGTTCCACGGCCCGCTGCCAGCCGTAGATCAGCTTTTCCCGCTCTTCAGGGGACTTGTTCGGCTCGAAGCGGCGGTCAAGCTGCCACATGGCGGCGATCTCCTCCTCGCTTTGCCAGAAGCCGACGGCCAGGCCGGCCAGATAGGCCGCGCCAAGGGCCGTGGTCTCGGTCACCCTGGGCCGCTCGACAGGCACGCCCAGCACGTTCGCCTGGCACTGCATGAGCAGGTTGTTGCGGGTGGCCCCACCGTCGGCGCGCAGGGTTTCCAGCTTGATGCCGGCGTCCTTTTGCATGCAGCCCATGATGTCGTAGGTCTGCAGGGCGATGGATTCGATGGCCGCCCGGGCGATATGGGCCTTGGTCGTGCCGCGGGTGATGCCGACCATGGTGCCGCGGGCGTACTGGTCCCAATGGGGCGCGCCAAGGCCGACAAAGGCCGGCACCAGGAAGACGCCGCCATTGTCCGGCACGGACAGGGCGAGCTGTTCCACCTCGGGGGCGCTTTTGATGATGCCGAGGCCGTCGCGCAGCCACTGCACCACCGCGCCAGCGATGAACACGCTGCCTTCCAGGGCGTAATAGCGCCCCGACGGCGTGCCCCAGGCCACGGTGGTCAGGAGGTTGTTGGTGCTGGGGCGGGGGGTCGTGCCGGTGTTCATGAGCATGAAACAGCCGGTGCCGTAGGTGTTTTTGGCCATGCCCTCGTGCAGGCAGGCGTTGCCGTAGGTGGCGGCCTGCTGGTCGCCGGCGATGCCGGCGATGGGCAGGGCCCGGCCCAGGAATTCGGGATGCACCTCGCCGACCACTTCCGAGGACTGGCTCACGCGGGGCAACATGGAACGGGGCACGCCCATGATATCGAGCAGCTCGTCGTCCCACTGGCCGGTGTGGATGTTGTAGAGCAGGGTCCGGCTGGCATTGGACGTGTCGGTGACGTGGACCGCGCCCTTGGTCAGGTTCCAGATGAGCCAGGAATCGATGGTGCCGAAGAGCAGTTCGCCCTTTTCGGCCTTGGCCCGGGCTCCGGGGACGTTGTCGAGCATCCAGCGGATCTTGGTGCCGGCGAAATAGGCGTCGATGACCAGGCCGGTTTTGGAGCGGAAGGTATCTTCCAGGCCGCGTTTTTTGAGCTCGTCGCAAAAGCCGGCCGTGCGGCGGTCCTGCCAGACGATGGCGTTGCAAATGGGGGACCCGGTGGCCTTTTCCCAAACCACGGTGGTCTCGCGCTGGTTGGTGATGCCGATGGCCGCCACATCCGAGGCGTCGGCATCGGCCTGGCTCAGGCATTCCCCCATGACGAAGGACTGGGTGTCGAAGATTTCGTTGGCGTTGTGCTCCACCCAACCCGGCTGGGGATAAATCTGGGTGAACTCCTTTTGCGCGATCTGCTTGATGTCGCCTTCGCGGGTGAAAAGGATGGCCCGGGAACTGGTCGTGCCCTGGTCAAGGGCCAGAATGTACTTGCTCATGACTTACACTCCTCACATTCCTGCGCGCCGTCTTCGCAAAAATCGGCATTGGGGTCCCTGTTAAGCGCTCCGGTGGTCCTGTCGTAGATAAGCGCACCGAGCGAGCCGCCGACGAAGGGTCCGAGGATGGGCACGAGCACGATGCTCATATCCATCAGGTTCGGTTGGGTGAACCCGGCCAGCAGGGCGAAAAAGCGAGGGCCGAAGTCGCGGGCCGGATTGATGGCGTATCCGTTCATGGCCCCAAGGCTCATGCCGATGCCCATGACCAGCATGGCCACGGCCACGGGGCCGATCCAGGGCACCTTGTTCTTGGCCCCGAAGTCGCCGATGGAGAGGATGCCGAACATGAGCACGGCGGTGCCGATGACCTGGTCGATAAAGCCCGGCCAGAACCCGGGCACGGCCGGGAAGGTGCAGAAGATGCCGGCCGTTTTGACCAGCGTCGGGTCGGCCATGAGCCATTTGGCCTTGAAATCAAGGAACACGATGGCCGCGCCGAGAAAGCCGCCGGCGGTCTGGGCCAGGGTGTAGGGCAGCACCTTGCCCCAGGGAAACCGGCCGGTGACGGCCAGGGACAGGGTCACGGCGGGGTTGATGTGCGCGCCGGAGCGCAGGCTGGCCAGTACGCCGAAAAAGACGCCCAAGCCCCAACCGAAGGTGATCGTGTCCCATGATATGTTCAACGCCTCGCCGAAAAAGACCTTCATGGCCACACATCCGGCTCCGAATATGATGAGGATCATGGTCCCCAGAAATTCGGAGAACATCTCCTTGCCCAGTGACGACTCGTTCATGGAACACCCCTCTTACAGCGCTTCGACCGTTGGCCCTTTCCCTTCCGGGCGGGAACAGGGCTGTTTGCCCAGGCCTTCCTCCACCAATGTGTCCGCCCGCCCGGCGTTCGACGCTTCCTGCCCGGAAAACCAGGTCGCAAGCAGCCGGCGGGCGCTCTCCACTTCACGAACGCGACGGTCCTCGTCCCAGCCGAGTTCCCGTCCCATGATCGTCGCCACGACCGGGGCCGCTTCCTCGGCATGGCGCATGTCCACAAGTCCAAGCGGCAGTCGCCTAAGCAACACGTCGCCAAGGCAAACCGCCATTTCCCGGCGCACGGCAAAGGCCACTTCCGCGCCGATATAGGGATGATCCGGATGAATGGGCGTCAAGAGATCAAGTTCCCGGCCAAGGGCCAGCACCGCGCCGGCCTCGTCGCCGTAGAGGGAATAAAGCGAGCGGGCCAGCTCCGGGGCGATGTTTTCCCGGGCGGCCAGATCCCGCCAGGCACCGGGATAGAACGCCCGGGAACCGATCAGGCGCAGATCGCGGGTGACGCAGGAGCGATCCCCGCAAAGGCCGAAGGCGGCGCAGGCCGCGTCCACGGCGTCCTCGGCCATGGCGCGGTAGCTCGTCCACTTGCCGCCGGCCATGGTCAAAAGCCCGGACGGGCTCTTGGTCAGGACGTGGGTGCGGGCCAATTCCTGGGTGCTCCCCTTCTTGGGGTCGAAGACCAGCGGCCGCAGGCCGTTCCACACGGCCAGGACGTCCCGGCCGGTCACGGGCTTGCGCAGATAGGCGCTGGCATAGCGCAGCAGGTAGTCCACGTCCTTGCAATCCGGGGCCGGATCGACGGCGATGTCCGCCGGCTCGTCGGTGGTGCCGAAAAGGACGTGGCCCTGCCAGGGGATCATGAAGAGCACGCGGCCGTCCTCGGTGCGCGGAATCATGAGCGACAGGTCGTCGGGGACGGTGCCGGCCTCAAGCAGGATATGGATGCCGGAGCTGACCTTGAGCATGCCCGGCGCTTCGGGGTCGTCCATGCGCCGGATGGCGTCGGCAAAGGGGCCGGTGGCGTTGACCACGCCCTTGGCGGCCACGGTCCAGGTCCGGCCGCTTTGCCGGTCGCGCAGGTGCGCGCCCCGGACGCGGCCGCCTTCCTTGACGAGCCCGGTCACTTCCACGTGGTTGACGCACACGGCGCCGTAGGCTGCGGCGGTCCGGGCCAGGGTCACGGCCATGCGCGCGTCGTTGAACTGGCCGTCGGCATAGATGACCGCGGCCTTGTAGCCGTCGAGGTTGAGCTGGGGAAAAAGCTTTTTCGCCTTGGCCCGGGTGACGATGCGGCTGTGTCCCAGGGAGAGCCGGCCGGCCAGGAGATCGTAGAGCACCAGGCCGGCAAAGATGTAGGCGGCCTGGAACCAGGTTTTGACCGGGGTCATGAGGCGGATGGAATGGGCCAGATGGGGGGCGTTTTTCAGCAGCCAGCCGCGCTCGCGCAGCCCCTCGCGCACGAGGTTGAACTGCTCCCTGTCGCATTTGAGGATGGCCTTTTCCAGGTAGCGCACGCCGCCGTGCACCAGCTTGGTGCTTTTGCTGCTGGTGCCCTGGGCGAAGTCGTCGCGTTCCACCAGGGCGACGCGAAGGCCACGGGTGGCCGCGTCCAGGGCGATGCCGCAGCCGGTGGCCCCGCCGCCGATCACGAGTAGGTCGAAAGTTTCCCCGTCCTGCAGACGGGCGAGCTGTTCCTGTCTGTCCATGGCTCCGCCTTGGCTTTAAGGGTTGAGCAGACTGCGGGCCGTGCTCGCGTCCGTGACAAAGGCATGCACATAGCCGCGGCGCAACACGGCTTGCAGGATGGGCACCTTGGCCATGCCGCCGGAGACCAGAATGATATGGGGGACCTTGCACAGTCCCGCGAAATCCGGGGACATGCTGCACTGGTTGATGCCGTGGTCCAGCACGTTGCCGTCGGCGTCGAGAAAGCGGCCGAAAAACTCCCCCACCGCGCCAGCCCGGGCCAGATCGCGGCGCTGGTCCAGGCTTATGGCCCCCAGCGCGATGTTGGTGGCCTGGGCGGTCATGTCGCCAACGGCGGTGAGGATCATGTCCACGTCCAGGGCCTCCTTGTAGAAGGTCTGGAAAAAGGGCTGGGCGGCGATGGTCTCGCGCACGTCCGGGGTGGAAACGAACATGGGCGCGGGCAGGTGGTTGCAGACCTCGGCCGAAAGCTTTCTGGCGAACATGGCCGTGGAATCGAAGGGATTGACCGGGCTTCTGGGCACGCCGCCGTAGAGGGAGGTGACGGAAAGGCCGCGCACGGTGCGGATGACCAGGCCGTTTATGGCCGCGCGCATGGTGTTGCCCCAGCCGACGCCGAGACGCTGGCCGTCCGTCAGTTCGCGGGAGGCGTATTCGCCGGCCGGGCGGCCGATGGTTTCGTAGTAATGCTGTCCGGCGCGCTCGGGGGTCGGCACGACGATGGCCCGGGTCAGGCCGAATTCGCGGACGAGGTCGGCTTCCAGGGCGACGCAGTCGCGAAAGGCGGTGTTGATGACGACCCGGATGAGCCCGGCCTCGCGTCCGGCCTGGAGCAGGCGGTTGACCTTGAGGCGCGTGAGCCCGAGGCGTTCGCCGATATCCCCCTGGGTAAGCTCCTCGTGAAAATAGAGCCAGGCGACGCGTGAGATGAGCTGGTTTTCCTCTTCGTCGAACCCGGTCATGGGAGCCTCCGGCCTGTTGGCGTTCGGGACGCCTGGTGCTGTGATCTTTGTGTCGGCTCAAATACAATTGTAAAACGAATGTGTCAACAGTCCGGCGCAAATTCGTGACCAACCCTTCATGCGCCGTCCGGGGCGCAAAGAGCCTTTTTCACAAAAATGTCCATCCATTTTGAAATAATAGAGAATAATTTCAAGTATTTTTGAATCAGCCCACAACATACATCCCATCGAAAATGAACCAGAATAATTAAACCAATTGTTTTCTACCGAAACAATTGGTTCCGGTCGCCGCCCCGATGTACCGTCGATTCCCCGGGTAAAATCCCGCCTCCGGCCAAAGCCATGGCCCGGCGTTTCCGCCACCATCAATATTATCAATCGATCGATTGACAACTTTGCCGGACAGGCGCATACCTCCCCGCACCTCGCGCCAAGCGCAAGGCCAAGGAACACACCATGCCCCAACTTCCCGCAAAGACAGATAAACGCCTGACCAAAGGCCGGCTGACCCGGGAGAAGCTCCTGGCCGAGGCGCTGCGGCTTTTCGCGAAAAGCGGCTATGCCGGTGTCGGCATCCGGGAGGTGGCGGCGGCGGCGGAAACCAACATCGCCTCCATCGCCTTTCACTTCTCCAGCAAGGAAGGGCTCTACCGGGCGGTCATCGAGCAGGTGGCCGGAGAATTGGCCCGCCTGCACCAGGCCGCCATCACCACGGCCACGGCCCAAAGCGCGGCCGCCGGCGAGGATGCCGGGAAACGCGCCCAGCGCATCGTCACCGACCTCATCACCCGGCTTTTGACGTCCAACCGCTCACGCTGGATGACGCTTTTGCTGCAACGCGAATTCATCACCCCGACGCCCTTTTTCAACATCATCTACGAAAGCACCATCGAGCCGACGCTCACGGCCCTTGCGGCGCTGGTGCACGAAATGAACGGGCAACCGCAATCGTCCATGGGCAACAAGGTACTGGCCTTTTCGCTTTTCATCATGACCAGCGCCTTTCAGCGCAACAGGAACACCTTTTTGCGGTTCATCGAAAAGGATGCCTATTCGCCTGAGGATATCGAGACCATCAGTCGTGTCGTGGCCCGGTTCGTGAAAAACGGCCTGCTCCAACCCCAAGAAACAAACGAAGCCTTGCCGCCATGTCCCAGCAAACAAAACTTCTGACCATCGATTTCATCTTCATCTGTCTGCTCATCTTCCTGGCCTACTGCAATATCACGGTCTTCTACAATCTGTATCTCTATCTCCAGGAAATACACATTGGGGCCAACTGGCGCGGCTTTCTCATCGGCTGCTCCTCGCTGTCCACCATCGCCTTCTTCCTGTTCGCCAGCCCCTATCTGACCGTCAGGAACGCCATCCCCTGCGCCCTGGCCGGCGCGCTCATCCTCATCGGCTGCGGCATAAGCTACCTGTACGCCCAAAGCGTCGCCGCGCTCCTCGTGGTGCGTCTGGCCAACGGGGCGGCGGTGTACCTGCTGTCCGCCGCCTGCATGACGCTCATGGTCTCGCGCATCGCGCCGGAGCACAGCGGGCAGGCCTTCAGCCTCTATTCCATCGCCCTGCTCCTGCCCTACTCCCTGGTCCCGTCCGTGTGCGACGTCATCACTCCCCACCTCCCGTCGGTGGCCTACACCTACCGCGACATGTCGCTGTTGCTCGTGCCCGGACTGGCCATGATCTACGTCATCAGCCGGCGGCGGCGACGGGGCGCGGGCGGCGAAACGCCCCAGTCGGCCATGTCGCTGGGCGACATGTACCGAAACGCCCTGTCGCCCCGTATCGCGTTGGTGCTGATCCTCAACGTCCTCTATATCATCACCTTTGCCTCGCTTTTTTTCATGGCCCAGGGACTGTTCCACTCGCGCGGCTACAGCACCGTTGGTTCGTACTTCACCATCCAGATGTTTTGCATGATCATCATCCGCCTGCTCGGCAACCGGCTTTTCGACAAAGTCCATAAAGTGCGGCTGATCATGTTCAGCTTCCTTATCTCGTCGGCCAGTTTCGCGCTCATGGCCGTGTCCTACAGCCTTGTCGGGCTGTACGCCTCGTCGCTGCTCATGGGCATCGGCATGGGGGTCAGCTCGCCGGCGCTTTACGGACTCATGTTCACCATCTCGTCGCCGCGCTTCAAGGCGGTCAATTCCAACCTGATGATGCTGTCCCTGCAGATCGGCAACTTCGTGGGTCCGGTCTACGGCGCCTGGGTCATGCAGCGCGTCGGCTACGCGGATTTGTTTTTGTGCAACGCCGGTTGCTGTCTTGTCGGCATCGGACTGTGCTTTCTGCTGACCAGCCGCAAGGTGGATGCCGGCCACAGCATCGCCAACGCCTAGGCGTTGCGTTTCCCTTGACTGGTTGGCCGGGGGGACGGGTGGCGTCCGCGCGCGGCGCATATTTGAAGAATACGCCTTCGCGGACGCCACCCGTTCCCCCGGCCCAGGCCAGGCAGCCCATATGGGGAAGCGCCTTGGCCTCACGCGTGAAATGGTCTGGGATTTCCTGGCAGCGCACCCGCTCGGTATGGATGCCTTCGCGCTTCAATCCAATCCCCTTGCAACGGTCAAGCAGTTCCCCCTCCACCCCTTTGAAAGTTTTTGAAGGGGTCCAGGGGAAACTTTTTTCAAAAAGTTTCCCCTGGCCGCCGGAGGCATCCCTCCCCCTTTTCCTTTTGACAGGGATCTGGGAGAGGTCTAAAAAACAAGTGGTTACGTCTGCAACGATAAGAGAAACCAATAACGCGTATCGCGCTTCCTTGCGTAAAGCTGGTGATGCCCATTTGCCCGCACCCTCGCCACGCAGCCTGCACGGATTTCGCGACGATTGCCTTACCGCCTGATCCGCATCGCCGCCATCGGCCGGTTCGCCACAAGCAATTCCGGCCTTTCTTGCCCGCTGCCACACGGGTAATGCATACCATCTAGGAAAACGCTTATTTTTCACGTGACAAGGGCTTGTTCAGAACGGTAACACATTTTTTGTTTTTTTATCCATACGGCCAAGGCAACACGCCCGCCCGGGGCGCAAGCGAAGGCCGTGAAACATGCCGTGCAGCCTGGCGCTTCATGGGACATCCGTATGTCGCTACCCTCCGAAAAAAACGCCGACATCGCCCAGTGTGACGGGAATCTTTTCATCATCAGCGTCCTTTTGAGCCAGGGACGGGTGGTGGAGGCCTGGAGCACGGGGAAGATGATCCAGAATATGAATTATCTGCTGGGAGCGACGCTGTCCGGGGAGGAATCCTTCTTTGCCCAGCGCCCCCATTGCCTGTGCAATGCCGGCCATGCCCTGGCCGCCACCCGGGCCCTGGAACAGCTTATCGACATACGCCTGCCCGAATCCGCCCTCCTGGTTCGCAACATCGCCCACGCGTTGCAGTTTCTCCTCGACCACCTCACCTTCTTCTACCTGTTTTATGCGGGCGACTGGCTGAGCCTGGCCGCCGCCTTGCGGGCGACGCCCGAAAAGACTGCCGCGCTTGCCCGCGAAAGCAACCCCAGCCTCACGGCCGAGGCCCGGTTTTTCGACGAGGCGCAAAAGCGTCTCGCCGCCCTGGCTTCGGCGGAGAAAGGCGCGCCTTTTTCCACAGCGGGCGGCGACCACCCGGCCTATGCCGCCTCCCCCGAAGCTTGTCTGCTCGTTTTGAGCCATGTCCAGCCGGCCATGGAAATCCGGACGAAGCTGGGCCGGGCCCAGGCGATCCTGCAAGGCACCCTGGCGGCCAGCGCCACCTGGCATGTCGGAGGGCTTCCCCAAAGCGCCAGCCTGACTGGCGGCGGCAATCCCGACCTGTCCCCGGCGGCGCGGGCCGAGTGCGCGGCGCTTTTGCACGAGTGCCGGCAATTTATCGAAGACACCTTGCTGCCCGATGTCCTGCTCGTGGGCGGCATCTATAAGGACTGGGCCGCCGTGGGCCGCTCCGACGCCTTTCTGTCCTGGGGGGAGTTCCCCGGCCCGGAGGGCGGCGACGCCCTTTTCCCGGGCGGCGTCTTCACGGTTAAAGACACCGTCCAGGCCGGGCCGGCCAGCCCGGAAGCGGTCTCCGACGAGACGGACCCGGGCTGGGCCGAACCGGACAAGGACCGCTACCGGCTGCGCTTCGGCCCGGGGGAAACGACCTACCACTGGCGAAACGAGGATTTTTGCTGGTTCAGCGCGCCCCGCCATGCCGGACGGGCCTGCGAGGTCGGCCCCGTGGCCCGCATTGTCGGAGCCTACGGACGCGGCAACGCCATGGTCCGGGAGCTTGCGGACGCGGCCCTGGCGACGCTCGGTCTGCCGCTTGCGGCGCTTAATTCCACCATCGGCCGCGTGCTGGCCCGGGGGCTCGAGGCCGTGGCCTGCATCCGCTCCGCCACGACCTGGCTTGGCGACCTCGACCGCTGCCTGGATCAGGGGAACGCGGCCTTGCAGGCCGCCTTTACGCTGCCGGACGCCGGGGAGGGCATCGGCCTGGCGGAACTCACCCGGGGGGCGCTCGTGCACCGCATCCGCCTGCGGGACAGGCGGATCGTGGCCCACGACGCGCTGGTGCCCTCGCTTTGGAACTTCTCCCCCCGAAGCGGCGACGGGACCCTCGGCCCCCTGGAACTGGCCCTGCGGGGCATTTCGCTGGCCGACCCGGCCAATCCCCTGGAACTCACGCGCGTCATTCACACATTCGACCCCTGCAACGCCTGCGTGCTGCGCATCGAGGACGGCGACACCGGACGCGTGGTAAGCAGCAACGTGAAATAAGCGGGGGACAAAGGATGCGGCCATGAACAAACGGGATATTCTCGACGCCCTTCGCGACCCGGCGGCCGGGGAAACGCTTTTTGCCGAAGCCGACCGCGTGCGCCGGGAGTATTGCGGCGACGAGGCCCAACTGCGCGGGGTGGTGCATTTTTCCAACCACTGCTCGTGCGACGACCTCTATTGCGGCCTGCGCAAAAGCAACCGCACCATCAAGCGCTTTCGCATGTCCGAGGACCAGGTCGTGGAGACCGCGCTGGCCATCGCCGCCGCCGGGCTGCGCACCGTGGTCCTCCAATCCGGCGAGGACGGCTACTACACCCGGGAGCGGGTCTGCTCCATCCTGGGCCGGATTCTCGATAAGGCCGACGTGGCCGTCACCCTGAGCCTCGGCGAGCGTTCGACGGACGATTTGCGCGCCTTCCGGGACGCCGGGGCCGGCCGCTACCTCATGAAGCACGAGACCATGAACCCGGAGCTTTACGCCCGGATGCGCCCCGGCCGCAGCCTCGACGCGCGGCTTCGCGCCCTGAAGGAAATCCGCGCCCTGGGCTATCAGACCGGCGTCGGCAACATCGTGGGCCTGCCCGGCCAGACCCTGGACGATCTGGCCGACGACATCCTCTTTTTCCAGGAATTCCAGCCGGACATGGTCAATATCGGGCCGTTCATTCCGGACGGGAGCACGCCGCTCGGGGACGAGCCGGCCGGCGACATCGAGCTGATGCTGCGCGTCTTCGCCCTGACCCGTATCGTGACCCGAAACACCCATCTGGCGGCGGCCAATACCGTCGCCACCCTGGACCCCGACCAGGGGCAGTACCGGGCGCTCGTCCAGGGCGGGGCCAACGTCATCATGCCCAACTGCAACCCCTTCGTGCAAAGCAGGCAAGACAAGATCGAATACGAATTCCAGATCACCACCAAGAAACGGTACGTCTCCGTCGACGAGGCGAAAAGCGTGCTGGCCCGCGCCGGGCGCACGATCGGCTCCAGTCGCGGCGATTCCCTCAAGATGCAAGGAGCGGCGCATGATTAAGATCGCCATCTACGGCAAGGGCGGCATCGGCAAATCCACCGTGACCTCGAGCCTCTCGGCCGCCCTGAGCCTCGAGGGCCGCAAGGTCATGCAGATCGGCTGCGACCCCAAAACCGACTCCACCATCAATCTGCTGCGCGGCCTGACCCCGCCGCCCATCCTGCAATACCTCCAGGAACACGGCCGGCCGGCCAGCCTCGACGAGATCGCCCGCACCGGTTTCGGCGGCGCCACCTGCCTGGAGGTCGGCGGCCCCACGCCCGGCGTCGGCTGCTTCGGCCGGGGCATGCTCACCGCCTTCGAGCTGCTGGAAGAAATGAACGCCTACGCGACCTACGCCCCGGACGTGGTGCTCTACGACATCCTGGCCGACATCGTCTGCGGCGGCATCGCCGTGCCCATGCGCGAAGGCTTTGCCGACAAGGTGGCCATCGTCACCTCGGGCGAGAAAATGGCCCTGCTCGCCGCCCGCAACATCATCCTGGCCCTGCGCCATTTCGCCGACCGCCACTACGCCGAGCTCGGCGGCCTGATCCTCAACTGCCGCGACATGGCCGACGAGAAGGCCCGGGTGGAGGATTTCGCCGCGAAAATGGACACCACCATCCTCGGCGTCATCCCCCGCGACCGGGCCATCCATACCTTCGAGGAAGAAGGCAAGACTATCGTGGAAGGCGACCCCGGACTGCCGACGTCCCTCGAATTCCGCAACCTCGCCCGGACCATGATGGGATTATAGGGAAAGGAGCGATGCGAGAGGGGAAACCCTTTTGCAAAGGGTTCTCCCCTCTCGCGCTCTCCCCTTCCTAAACTTTTTAACCGACTATTTCCTCGCAACAATCATGCAACCGACCTTTCCACATCCGCAGGAGAACGCCATGCGCGCAACACAAGCCTCGATCGAGATGGCGCGGCTCACGCGACGGGAGGATTTCCCCTTCGCGCCGCTGGAGGGCGTGGGCCCCAACCTGGCCGGCTGGGGCGTCATCGAGACCTCGCTCCTTTTGCCCGAGTCGCTTTCCATCATGGCCGGGCCCTCGGCCTGTCTGCGCCACTCGGCCTTCATGGCCCATGCCCGAGGATTCGGCGACCGCTTCTATATGCTGTGCCTCGAGGAAGTGGACATGACCATGGGCAGGCACCTGGAAAAGATAGAGAAGGCCGTGCGGGACATCGCGGCCACCCGGCCGGAAAAGGCCATTTTCCTCATCGTCGGCTGTCCGGACTACATCCTGGGCACGGATTTCACCGGCGTGCTCGAACGGCTCACGGCCGCGACCGGTCGCCGCGTCATCCTCGGGGCCATGGCCCCCATCACCATCGGACTCAAGGAATCGCCCTTCACCTCGGCCTACACCTCGTTTTACGAGTTCTTAAAGGACGCGCCGCGTCATCCCGATCCCGACGCCGTGAATCTGCTCGGCACCTTCATGCCGCTTTCCCCGGACGGCGAATTTTACGACGTGCTGCGGGCGGCCGGCGTGTCGCGCCTCACCCAGATTCCCCTTTGCGCCGACCTTGCGGAGTTCTCCCGCATGGCTTCGGCCGGGCATTCGTTGGTGCTGCATCCGCTGGCCAACGGCATGGCCGGACGCATGGAAAAGGAGCTGGGCATCCCGTCGCTCTTCGTGCCCACGGCCTACGGCTTCGGGGCCATCGCCGCCCAGTACGCCAAAATCGGCGAGGCCCTCGGCCGCGACCTGGACACGACCGCCGCCGAGAAGGCCGCCCGGGAAGCTGCCGGACCGCTCCTCGACGCCCTTCGCGGCAAGACCATCGCCATCGGCGGCGCGATCAACGGCAGCCCCTATGAGCTGGCCCTGGCTTTCGTGGACGCGGGGCTCACGGTGGACACCATCTTCGGGCGCGGCACCTTCAAGCCCTACGAATGGAAGCTCATCGAACGCCTGCGCGAGGTCGCGCCGCACATCCGGGTCTACAACGTCTCCCACCCGAACCTGTGCGGCGAGACGGCCGCCTTCGACCATGTGGACGTGGCCTACGGCGTGGACGCCGGCATGTTTTGCGCCAAGGCGGTCAACGTGCCCCTGTCGCGCTACCAGGAGCAGCACTACGGCTACGAAAACGCCGTGTGGATGCTCGAGGAGACCCGGCAGGCGATGGCCCATCCGGTCAGCAATCACGATTGGATCTACCGGCGCCAGTTCCTCATTTAAGCCCGACAGCGCAAGGATGGAGACATGAAAATCTTCCACAAGCTTCTGCCCCTGGCCACAGGCTATTTCGGCGTCAGTTCGGCCCTGTACGATTTCGATGGGCTGGTGGTGATCTACGGCCCGGCCGGCGGGGCCTGGCACATCAATATCGAGGACGAGCCGCGCTGGTACCGCGGACCGGCCACCGTGGTCGGGGCCGGACTGCTGGAGATGGACGTCATCCTCGGCAACGAGGACAAGTTCATCGACAACATCGCCAAGGTGGCGACCGAGCTCGACCGCCGATTCATCGCCCTGGCCGGCACGCCCATCTCGGAGATCATCGGCACGGACCTCAAGGGGTTCGCCCGCACCCTGGAAGCCCGCACCGGGCTGCCGGTCTTCATGGTGCCGACGGCCGGTTCGGAACCCTACCCCGAGGGCGCGTCCAAGGCGTTTCTGGCTCTGGCCGACAAATTCATGGTCCCGCCGACAAGGAAGCGGGAAAAAAGCCTGAACGTGCTCGGGGCCATCCACCTGTCCACGGGCAAGCCGGAACATATCCAGCCGCTTTTCACGGCCCTTGAACAAGCCGGCTATGCCCTGGTCAGCGTCTTTTCCGTGGCCCGCCCAGGCCAAGATGATCCGCTCCAGGCCGTACGCGAGGCCCCGGAAGCGGCCGTCAACCTGGTGGTCTCGGCCAGCGGCCTGGCCCTGGCCGCGCGCATGCAGGCCGCCTACGGCACGCCCTATGTGGTCGGCCTGCCGGTCGGCCGGCAGGGACTGGCCGACGTCCTGGCCCTGCTGGAAGGACGTTCCCCAACCCCGGCGACGCCCCCGGCGCGTCCCGCGCCGTTTCGTCGCGCCCTGGTCGTCGGCGAGCCGGTCGTCAGCTACGGCATCAAACACTGCATGCGCCATGATTTCGGCCTGCCCGAGGTGGACGTGGTGTCCGTGACGCCGTCCGAAGCGCTTTTTGCCGACGCGCCCGGTTGCCGGGGCGTTCTCGCCGCCCGTGGTCCCCGCGACCTGGACACCGACGCCGAGCAGGCCATTGCCGAGCGCGTAAACGATCCGGCCGTGGATTTCATTGTCGCCGACCCGTGCTACGAAGCCCTGCTCACCCGCAAGGCGCGCTTCGTCCCGGTGCCGCATATCGCCCTAAGCGCCCGGTTCAACTGGGACATGCCCTACGAGTACGCCGTGGAAAAGGGTTACGCCTATTTCGAGCAGGCGCTTTTCGGCGCGTAACGCGTGATTTTGCTAGCGTAAGGCTAGCCAGATGCGTACCGCCCCGGCCACGAAAAGCGCCCAGGCAATGGGCCCGGCATGGGGCGGCCGCGTCAGGGCCACGAGAAAGGCGGCGACAAGCAGCAAAATGCCCAACGCCACGCGGCGCAGATAGGGACGCAGGCATTCACCGGCGTATTCCAGTGTTTCGGGCGAGAGCTTCACCCGCAGGTTGGATTCGCTTAGATCCGTCAGCACCGTCTTGGCCCGGCGCAAGGTCAGCGGCAGGCTGGTCAGCTCCGAGCGCAAGGTGGGAAAAAGCCCAGCTTCCGCGCCCATGGCCCGGGCCAGATTGCGACGCAGCAGCGGCAGGATGTCCTTCACGCCGTTGAAATTCTCGATGTAGGTGGTGCCAAGGCCCTCGATCAGCGTGCTCGCCCGCATGACGTAGACCACGTCCTGGGGCACCTTGAACGGCAGGTCCTTCATGGAATCGAGCACCGAGAAGGCCAGCGCCTGCATGGAGGCGGCGGACAGGCTGGCGTTGCCGAATATGTCGAACATGCGTTCGGAAAATTCCATCATCTCGGTGGGCTCGGCCCCGGCGGCCACGATGCCCAGACGCTTGCAGGCCACGATGAAACCCTCGTAGTCCCGGTCGTGGGCGGTCTTGGCCACCTCGATCATGGCCACCCGGGTGTCGGCGGGCAGCCGCTTGACCATGCCGAAATCGAGCAGGGTGATGCCCCCGTCCGGCCGCACCAGGATGTTGCCGGGATGCGGGTCGGCGTGGAAATAGCCCCGCACCAGCATCTGTTCGATATAAAAGGCGATCAGGTCGTCGAGCACCTTGCGGAAAGGGATGCCGGCAGCAGCCAGTGAGGCCTTGTCGTCGATGCGAAACCCGGTCTCGAAGCTCATGACCAGGGCGTCGGCGTTGGAAAGCTCCGGCACCGGCACCGGAAAACGCACCGCGCCATCGCCGTAGGCGTCGGTGAACTTGCGCAGGTTGGCCAGCTCCACGGACAAATCGGCTTCCTTGACGATCATGGCGGAAAATTCCGCCAGCACGGCTTCCACGGAATTTTTCGTGGCCCGGGAGAAAAACGGCGTGAAAACGGCCAGCATGCTCCGCACCAGCCGCAAATCCGCCCGCACCAGCCGCTGCACCCCCAGCCGGCGCAGCTTGACCGCCACCTTGCTCCCGTCGGCAAGGTACGCCTCATGCACCTGACCGATGGACGCGCTGGCCAGCGGCAGCGTCTCAAAGGAGGCAAACGGCGGTGCGTCGCCGAAGGCCCGGGCGAAGGCCGTCCGGAAATCGGCCTCGGGCATGGGGGCGACCTCGTCGTGGATGCCCCGCAGTTCGACCAGGTAGTCCTCGGTAAAAAAATCGGCCCGGGTGGCCAGCACCTGGGCCAGCTTGATGAAGCTGACGCCGAGCGTCAAAATGGCTTCCTTGAGCTGGCGCGGCGGCAAAGGGCGCAAAAAGAGAAACCGCTCCTTGCGCCGCACCAGCACGAAGACCGTATGGAGAAACCGGAAAGCCAGCCAGACGCGGCGCGGCGCGAATCCGGACGGCATCAGGACGACTTTTTCTCGATAAGCGCCTTGAGCTCGGCAATGTCCTCCTTGGTGGCAAGGCCCATGCCTTCCAGGACTTTCTGCAGCTCCTTGTGAATGCGGGCATTGACGGCCTCTTCTTCCTGTTGCGCCCGGGCCTTGGCGTCTTCCAGGAAGTTTTTGGCCTCGGTGCGCGACATCTCGCCGCGCTTTTCCATTTCATCCACGAATTCCTCGAACTTGTCCTTGGCCAAAAAGGCCGCGCCAAGTCCCATATACAGCAGATCGACCGGTTTCATGCGACACGCTCCTTGGGGTTGTTCATCTTTATAATATCGTCTTTCACGCATGCCGCGTCAAGCGGCCAGCTACACGGCAGCGAGGCGGCGGCAGGCGCCGGGATGACTTTCAAGGCCGATTCGGTTAAAGAATACGGCGTCCCGCCTTGCCGTAAGCAAGGCGAAAACAACGCCACGTCGAGGTCCCATGCGTTCCATCCTGATCGCGCTTCTCCTCTCGGCTTTCGCATCGACCGCCTTCGGCGGCAATCTCGACTTTACGCTCCACAAGCTCGAATCCGGCCGCCCCGGCCCGACCATACTCGTCATCGGCGGCATCCAGGGCGACGAGCCCGGCGGCTTCTACACCGCCGCCCTGCTCGTGTCGCACTACAAGATCAAAACCGGCGCGGTCTGGGTCGTGCCCAACCTCAACTTCCTGTCCATCATCCACAACTCGCGCGGCATGCACGGCGACATGAACCGCAAGTTCGCCGACCTCGACCCCAAGGACCCGGAATACGAGGCCATCCAGAAAATAAAGGCCATCATCACCGACAAGCGCGTGGACGTCGTGCTCCACCTGCACGACGGCTGGGGCTACTACAGCCCCACCTACGTCTCCGACTGGCAGTGCCCGGCGCGCTGGGGCCAGTCCGTCATCATCGACCAGACCAGCGTTCCCGGCGCGCGCTTCGGCGATCTCCAGGCGCTGGCCCAAAAGGCCGTGGACGACGCCAACCAGCACCTCTACGAGGAACTGCACGCCTACCACGTCAAAAACACCCACACCCACGACTTGAGCGACGAAACCGCCAAGGAAATGTCGAAGACGCTCACCTACTTCGCCATCAACCACGGCAAGCCGGCCTTCGGCATCGAAGGCAGCAAGAACATCACCCCCTTCATGTCCGCCTACTACCACCTGGCCGTGGTCGAGAGCTTCCTCAAATCCTTCGGCATCGAATTCGAGCGCACCTTTCCCCTGGACACCAAACAGGTGGCCGAAGCCCTGCAAAGCAACGTGGAC
Organism: Desulfovibrio sp. JY; assembly: GCA_021730285.1. Taxonomy (NCBI): domain Bacteria; kingdom Pseudomonadati; phylum Thermodesulfobacteriota; class Desulfovibrionia; order Desulfovibrionales; family Desulfovibrionaceae; genus Desulfovibrio; species Desulfovibrio sp. JY. The sequence goes on along the minus strand of CP082962.1, from coordinate 2,402,445 downwards.
GTCTCGTTTTTCGACAACAAGGTCTATCTGGACCTGCGAAACGCCCGCGCCCGCCTGCGCTACATCCCGCTCAAAAAGGGCAGCGCCGTGGAATACCGCCCCGGCAGCCCGATCATGGCCCTGGTCTCGGCCGACAAAAGCCTCAAGGTCTACTTCGGCAACAAGAACGTGACCGAACTCGACCCCCAATACTTCGACTACGACACCAGCCTCGACGCCGTGCCCATGACCATCGACGGCACGAAGCGCACCGTGCCCTTCGGCAGCGTGGTCAATGTGGCCAACTCCTTTGCCGTCGAACCAACCCACGACTACCGCGTCAACGTCATCGGTTACGCCAAGCCCGGCCACGACGACGAAGCCGGCATCACCCTCGCCCGCGCCGACCTCCAATCCGGCTACTCCGTGGATAAGGACGGCTCCATCTTCCGCGTGGAAGTCTACAGGGGCGACAAGTTCTGCGGCATGATCCTGGCCGCCTTCCAACAGGCCGAATCCCCCCGCATGGCCAAAGCCCCAAACGACACGCTGCTAACGCGCCTCAAAAAAAGCGGCGCTCTCGAACTGGGCCGGTAGCTTGAAGCGCCGGGGGAGGGAACCCCACCCTCCCCAAAAACTTTAAAGGGGCCGCAAAGCGGAAGGCGATGCAAAAACCTGCTTCATCATTGTCGCCCCGCAGGGGCGACGGCGCGGTGGAGTCGGAATTTGCCCGGGACGAGCCTGCCGCGAAGCGGCGGCAACGTCCCGGCAAATGCCGACTCCATCTTCCTCCCCCCACCGACCTTCCGCCAACCAACCCATCCTCCGCCCAGCCAAAGCCGGACGGGGGGTCCGGGGGGCCCATGGCCTCCCGGCGGGGTGCAGGGGTGGAGCCCCGCCGGGGGCCGGGGCAGCGCCCCGCCGGGCGCGGCCTCGTCGTGGCCGGCACGCGTAGCGGCTGCGGCAAGACGTCGGTGGCGCTGGGGCTGATGCGGGCGCTTTCGCGGCGCGGGCTGCGGGTGCAGGCGTTCAAGGTCGGGCCGGATTTCATCGACCCGGGACATCATGGGCTGGCCACGGGGCGGGTGAGCCACAATCTCGATAACTGGATGTGCGGTTCGGACGTCGTGCGGGAGATCTTCGCCCGGTACGCGGCCGATGCGGACGTGGTGGTGGTCGAGGGTGTGATGGGGCTTTTCGACGGCTTTTCGGCCAGGGACGACGCCGGCAGCACGGCCCGACTGGCCAAGACGCTTGGATTGCCGGTGCTGCTGGTGGTGGACGCCGCGTCCATGGCAAGGTCGGCCGCGGCCATGGTCTCCGGGTTTACGCAATTCGATCCGGAGCTTCATTTTTGCGGCGTGGCGCTCAACAATGCCGGCAGCGACAGCCACCGTGAACTTTTGGCCGAGGTCATGGCCACCTCGCTCCCAGAGACGTCGCTTTGGGGCGTGTTGCCACGCCGGCCGGCAATTGCCATGCCGTCGCGCCACCTGGGGCTCGTCACGGCCGAGACCGATAGCGACGCGCTGTCCCGCCTCGACGCCCTGGCCGACTGGGTGGAGAACTCTTTCGACCTTCCGGCGCGCATACAATCTCTCCCCCCATTATGGGGGTCCGGGGGAGCCGTGGTCCCCCGGCGGGGTGGTCCAGGAGGGGCAGAGCCCCTCCTGGCCGCCGGAGGCACATCCCCCTCCACCACATCCTCCACATCCTCCACCTCCTCCACCTCGCCCATCATCGGCGTCGCCCGGGACGCGGCGTTCTGTTTTTATTATGCGGAAAACCTGCGGCTGCTCGAAGCGGCCGGAGCGACGCTGGCGTATTTTTCGCCGCTGACGGACACGGCCTTGCCCGAGGGTATGGGGGGGCTGTACCTGGGCGGTGGCTATCCCGAGCTTTTCGCGCAAGAGCTTGCGGCAAACGCGGCCATGCGCGAGGCAGTGCGGGCATTTTGCGCCGCCGGGCGGCCGGTCTTGGCCGAGTGCGGCGGGTTCATGTATCTGATGGAGTCGCTGGTGGACAAGGAAGGCCGGGAGCAGGCCATGGCCGGGGTGTTTCCGTTTCGGGCGACCATGGGCGAGCGGTTTTCGGCCCTGGGCTACCGGGAGGCGACCACCCGGGCGGACACGCCGCTCGGCCCGGCCGGAACCCGGCTGCGGGGGCACGAGTTCCATTATTCGCGCCTGGAAGGCGATACGGGCCAGGTCCCGGCGGTCTATGCCCTGACCGGACGCAAGGGGCCCATCGACGCGCCGGAAGGGTTTCTGCGCGGCAACACGCTCGGCAGCTACGTGCATCTGCATTTCGGCGGCACCCCCCGGGCGGCGGCCCATTTCGTGGCCAGCTGCGCCAAAGGGAGGGACTGATGGCCGGGGAAAAACTGCGCGAGGGTTTCACCACCGGCACGGCGGCGGCCGGCGCGGCCAAGGCGGCGGCGCTCACGCTCCTGGGCGGCAGGACGCCCGAGACTATCGACGTGCCGTTGCCGAACGGTTCCCGCCTGACCCTGGCCGTGGCCGAAGCGCGGCGCGAAGGGGATGGGGCCGCAGCCTACGTCATCAAGGACGGCGGCGACGACCCGGACGCGACCCATGGCGCGCGCATCGGCTGCCGGGTGACGCGCCGGGCCGAAGCGGGGATCAGCCTCGACGGCGGCGAGGGCGTTGGCCGGGTAACGTTGCCGGGACTGCCGGTGCCGGTCGGGCAGGCGGGCATCAATCCCGCGCCGCGCCGGCAGATCCTCGACGCCCTGGCCGAGGCGGCGCACGAATGCCGTTATACTGGCGGGCTGGCGGCCGTGGTCACGGTGGAAGGCGGCGAGGCCATCGCCAAGCGGACGCTCAATCCGCGCCTGGGCATCGTCGGCGGCATCTCCATCCTCGGCGTCTCCGGCATCGTGCGGCCCTTCAGCCATGAGGCCTGGAAGGCCTCCATCGCCGAAGCCCTCGACGTGGCCAAAGCGCTTGGCCATGGCACGGTCGGCTTTTCCACCGGCCGGCGCAGCGAGGCCTATCTGCGGGGCCTTTACCCCGATCTGCCGGAAACGGCCTGCGTCCAGGCGGCGGATTTCTTCGCCTTCGCCCTTGAGGAAGCGGCCAGACGGGATTTCGCGGCCATCGTCTGGGCCGCCTTCCCCGGCAAGCTGGTCAAGATGGCCCAGGGGCTGGCCAACACCCACGCCCATAAAGGGGAAACCGATTTTTCCGCCCTGGCTGACTGGTGCGCCTTGGCCGGCTGGCCAGAGGATCTGGCGCGGCAGGCGGCCACGGCCAATACCGCCCGCCATGCCTTCGAGATCGCCCCCTCGCCCCAGGCCAAGCGCGCCCTGGCCGAACTGCTTGCCGGCGAGGCGCTGGCCCACATGCGCCGCTTCGCCGGCGACGCCCCGGCCATCACGCTGGTCGTGTTCGACTTCGACGGCGTCATGCTGACCAGGGGAGGCGCTGCCTCCCCTGGCCCCCTTTAACGGAAGATTAGGCGGGAAAGGAGGTTACGTCGGCAGGATGGCGGACAAGCTCGAGGTTGTCCGTCCACCAGCGGTACATGGAGCGCAGCACCCAGGGAATGGGGATCAGGAAAAGGGAACCGACGAACCAGACGACGGAGCGCCAGAGAAGCCCCCAGCCCGTGCCCACAAACATGACATCGTAGCCGTCGCCCTCGAGATTGTCGCAAAACCAGCGCACGAGCCCCGTGGCCACCCAGGGCCACAACACCACGGTCAGGGCCGTGACGTATAAAAGCAGCACCCAGCCGAGATAGGGCAGGTATTTTCCGTGGAACCGGGGCGCGCCGCCGGGTTCGAGTCGGATGTTCGCGAACAGCCAGCGGTAAATGGGCAACTTGACCGCCGCGTCGAACGGCACCAGCGCCAACACGAGCAGCAACTGAACGGAAGTTGTCCTGATGTTATGTTCCATGCCCGCCGTCACGAAGCTGGGCAAAATGGCCAGGAACACCGTCACGGCAAAAAGCGGCCAGATGCTGCCGCCCCGGCCGGTGAATTCCGCCCGGGTGCCGTCGGAAAAGACAAGGCTGCCGCACCACCAGGCCGCAAAGGCCACCACGCCCCAGGCCGCCGGAATGACGAAAAGCGCCAGCACGGCGCACAGCAGCGTATAGCCAAGCGACGCCATCGCCCCGCCCGTGAACCTGACGCCAACGCGTTGATCGAGCATACCACCTCCTTTTTTTCGCAATGGCACTTTTCTGACCCAGCGCCACAAAAAGGGCAACACCCTTTTGACCCCGGCCCCCCGCACGCGTACAGGGGGGCATGACGTTTGGAGAGGACCCGGCATGACCCCGAAGCGCATCGCCGTCATCGGCTGCGGCATCGGCCGGCCATGGCTGGCCCCGGAACCGGCCAACACCCTGACCGGGGCCGACGTGCTGGTCGGCGGCGCCCGCCAGCTTGCCCTTTTCCCGGACCATCCCGCACGCCGCATCCCCATTACCGGTTCCCTTGCCGCCGTATGCGACGCCATTATGGCCGCAGCCGACAGCGGCGAGGCGGTCTGCGTGCTGGCCGACGGGGACCCGCTTTTTTTCGGCATCGGCCGCCTGCTGGTCGAGCGGTTCGGGTCCGAGCGCCTGACCTTTTACCCGGGCGTCACCGCCGTCGGAGCCGCCGCCGCCCGCCTGGGCCGGCCCTGGCAGGATCTCCCGGCCGTCTCGCTCCATGGCCGCAACGACCTGACGCCCCTTTTCGCCGCCCTCGTCCGCCACGGCGCGGCAGCGGTCTACACCGACGCCGTCAACACCCCGGCCGTCATCGCCGGCGAGCTCCTTGCGCGCGGCGGCGACGCCTTTACGCTGCACGTGCTGGAGGAGATGGGCCTGCCCGGAGAGCGCCGCCACAGCCTGCCTCTCGCCGACGCCGCCAGACTCGAATGTTCCCCGCTCAACCTCGTGATTGTCGAACGTACGCGCCCGCCCGAAATCGCGCTCAGCCTGGGCCTCGCCGACGAGGCCCTTTTGCGCCACGACCGCGTCTTCACCAAAATCCCGGTGCGGGCCGTGTCCCTGGCCGGGCTCGCACCGCGCCCGTGGGACGTCGTCTGGGACGTGGGAGCCGGAACCGGGGCCATGGCCCTGGAAGCGTCTCTTTTAAACGTCGGCGGCCCGGTCTTCGCCGTGGAGCGCGATCCGGCCCGGCATGCGCTGCTTATGGACAACATCCGCCGCACCGGCGCGCTGACCGTGACACCGGTTGCCGGCGAAGCCCCGGACGTCCTGGCCGGGCTGCCGGACCCGGACCGCATTTTCATCGGCGGCGGCCTGACCGGCGCGCCGGATCTGCTGCCCGGACTGTGCCGGCGGCTGCGCCCCGGCGGCAGGCTGGTCGCCAACTGCGTGCTGCTCGGCAGCCTGCACAGCGCCCTGGAAACGCTTCGCGCCCTGGGCTGGCCCGTAACGCTCACGCAGATGCGGGCGGAAACAGCCGTGCCCCTGGCCGGGGACCTGCGCCTTTGCGCCGACAACCCCGTTTTCGTCCTGACCGCCGTCAAGGAATCCTGCCATGACTGACGCGCCCGACGTCCCTTGCGGCGTCTATTTCATCGGAGCCGGCCCCGGCGACCCGGACCTGCTCACGGTCAAGGCCGCCCGGATCATCGGCCGGGCCGATCTGGTCCTTTACGCCGGCTCGCTGGTGTCGCCGGCCGTGGTGGCCTTGGCCAAAAAAGAGGCGCGGGTGGTCGATTCCGCGCCGCTGACCCTGGCCGAGACCCATGCCCTGCTCGTAGACGCCGTGCGCGCCGGGGGCATCGCCGCCCGGGTGCATACCGGCGACCCGGCCCTGTACGGCGCGCTGTCCGAACAAACCCGGCTCCTGGCCGCCGCGGGCATCCCCTATCAGGTCATTCCCGGCGTCACCTCGGCCTCGGCCGCGGCAGCCGCCTTCGGCGTCTCCGTAACCGAACCGGAGACGACCCAGAGCCTGATCCTGACCCGGCTCGCCGGGCGCACGCCCATGCCGCCGGGCGAATCCCTGGCCGCGCTGGCCGCGCACAAAACCTCCCTGGCCATCTACCTCTCGGCCGGCGATCCCGAGGGCGTGGCCGCCGCCCTGCGCGAGGCGGGACTGCCCGAGGCCACGCCGGTCGCCATCGCCCACCGCCTGGGCTGGCCCGGGGAAAAACGCCTGTGGGCCACCGTCGCCACCCTGGCCGAAACGGTGCGTCAGGCCGGCGTCGACCGGCAAACCCTTTTCTTGGTGCTGCCCGGGCTCGGCCAGGGGACATGCTCCAAACTCTACGACCCGTCCTTCGGTCACGGATTCCGTCCGGTCCGCGACGACGGCTAAAGGAGGTTCACCATATGGAAACCTTCGAGGTGCACACCACTCGCCGCGAAGAACTCATCCGCCTGACAAGCGCCCTGCAGGAACTCGTGGACGCCAGGGGCTGGCGCGACGGCGCGCTGGTCGTCTTCTGTCCCCACACCACCGCCGGGCTCACCGTCAACGAGGACGCCGACCCGGACGTGGCCGCCGACATGGTCGCGGCCATGGGACGGCTGCTGCCCCGGGACGCCGGCTACCGACACGTCGAGGGCAACAGCGATGCCCACGTCAAGGCGACCTTGGTCGGCCCGTCGCTCACGCTCATCGTGGCAGCCGGCCGCATCATGCTCGGCACCTGGCAGGGAATCTTTCTGTGCGAATGGGACGGCCCCAGGAACCGCAAGGTCTGGGCCCAGTGGCTCGGTCAATAGGTGGAGAGGAAAAGAGAATGCGAGAGGGGGACCCTTTTTGAAAAAAGTGTCCCCCTCTCGCGCTCTCCCCTCCCCAAAACTTTCAATGGTTACAGGTGTGACAGCGATAACACTCTGTAACCGTTATAAGTCTTTGGAAAGGGGGTCCGGGGGGAGAACCTTTCTTTAGAAAGGTTTCCCCCCGGCAGCTTTTTAAAAACTCTTCTCTCACAAATTCGGTCGAGCGCGGACGGTGCGGATGGCTTCGCGCAGCCGCAGGCGGATGGCGTCGTCGGTAACGGGCTCGTCAATGACCAGGGTCACGGACTGGGTATAGCGGGCCGGGAGCAGGTTCAGCGTCAGGGCGTAGATGTCCTCGACATTGGTCCGGGTGGGGCGGCAATCGGGGAATTCTGCCAACACCTCGGGCAGGAGGTCGATGACCCGTTCCTCGTTCTTGTTGCGGATGGAATGAAAATCGATGCCCAGCGCAACGTAGTCCATGCCGCCCCCCCTTCAAGTACAGTTTTCTTTTTCTGTACCTGCCCTAGCGGATATTGCAACTGATTTTGCCGGGCACGTGGGCAACATGCCAGCGCCAGGCCGTCTCCACGATGGCTTCCAGATTCATATACTTGGGCTGCCAGCCGAGCTCGCGGATGATCGCCCCGGAATCGGCATACAGCCCCGGCGAGTCTCCGGCCCGGCGCGGCCCTTCCACCATGGGCACGGGCTTGCCCGACACCTTCTCCACGGCCCGGATCACCTCGCGCACGGAATTGCCCGTGCCGGTGCCCAGGTTGTAGATAGCGCTTTTGCCGCCATCGAGCAGCTTTTTGACGGCCAGGATATGGGCCTCGGCCAGGTCGGCGATGTGGATGTAGTCGCGCACGGCCGTGCCGTCGGGCGTGGGGTAATCGGTGCCGAAGACCTCCACCCGGGGGATGCGGCCGAGCGCCGCGGCAATGACCAGGGGAATGAGGTGGGTCTCGGGATTGTGGTCCTCGCCGATCTCGCCGTCCGGGTCGGCCCCGGCCGCGTTGAAGTAGCGAAGCGCCGTGTAGGTCATGCCGTAGGCCGCGTCGAAGTCCCGCAGCATCTGCTCGATCATGAGCTTGCTCGTGCCGTAGGGGCTCAAGGGGCGCAGGGGATGATCCTCGGTCAGGGGCACCCGCTCGGGCGCGCCGTAGGTGGCGCAGGTGCTGGAGAAGACGATATGCTTGCAGCCGGCCCGGCGCATGGCCGATAATAGCGACAGCGATCCGGCCACATTGTTGCGGTAATACTTCTCGGGATCGGTCACGGATTCGCCGACATAGGCAAAAGCGGCGAAATGGAGCACGGCAACGGGCTTGTATTCGGCGAAGACCTCGTCGAGTTCACCCTTGTTGAGGATATCCCCGCGCACCAGCGGGCCCCAATTGACGGCCCAGTCGTGGCCGTAAACCATGTTGTCGAAGGTGACGGGGGTGAACCCGGCCGCTTTGAGCGCCTTGCAGGTATGGGAGCCGATGTAGCCGGCGCCCCCGGTAACGAGAATGTTCGTGGCCATGTTCGGTGTTCCTTCACGTTAAGATCTGACGTTGTCCCATGGAAGAGAAGTTGTCACTAACACCCTGAAAAATTGAGGAAGGGGAGAGCGCGAGAGGAGAGAACACTTTTGAAAGGGTTTGCCACTCCCGCACGTTTTTCCCCATCCCTGCAACCTAGTTCCCCGAAAGGACGGCAGCCGCGGGCAGAATCCGGGCCGCGCCGCGCTTGCCGTGGCCTGTGGGCGCGGCGCCCAGGGTCATGGTCATTTCCCTGTAAAACGTCGTTGCGTAAATCGTCATCTTAAGCGGCATGCCGGGCGCAAGCTTGTCCACGCCGAGCAGTCTGGCCGGCAGCCGCATCTCCACGGCAATGTGCGGCAGGGGTTTGTCCAGGACCTGGACGATGCCCTTGGCCGGGATCTCCGTGAGCCTCCCCTGGTCGTCCACCGCGAAAAGCCGGGGCACGAGCTCGAAGCGGCCTTTGTACTTGGAATGGGGGCGCGGCTCGAGGCAGGCGGCGAAATGTTTCAGACCGGCTCCGGCGTCGACCTCCAGGTGGATCTGGTAGGTCTCGGACATCGGAAAGTCGCCGTTGTGGGCCAGTAAAAACAGGTCGGCGTAGTTCTGGGCCAGATTGAACAGGTTGAGGCTGCCCGAGCTCCAGGAAAGATGCACGTCGCCAAAGGGCACATGCGGCGCGGGCACGTGAAACCAGGGCAGGCGCGTTTCGGCCTTGTCCGACCAGTCGGCCAGGGAATCGTCGGTCACGTTCACGGCCGCCTTGGCCGGATGGATGGGGATCACCGCCGGCTGGGACGGGGTGCGGGTCGCGGCACTTGCGGCATGGATGGCCGGGACCGCGGCGTTGGCCTTGGCCAGGGCGGCGGTGAGGCGTTCGTAGGGCTTGTTGTGGATGTCCACCAGCCCCATGTTGAAATTCTCTCCGTCGCCGCGTCCGCCCGAGGGTTCGTCGTAATACTGGAACCAGTGGATGCCGGCGATATTCTTGAAGGCCGCGAAATGGCGCACCGCCGCCGCCGCGCCGGCCGCGCGCTCGGCCTGGGTCTGCACGTGCATCAGGTGGCCGTTGTTGACGTTGCCGGACCGGTTCTCGTTGGCCGCGAAGAAAAACTCCGAAATAAGCACCGGCGCGGGCGTCAGCTTGGCCAGGCCGTCGAAATAATACGGCGCGACCCAGCCGTCCGGAGTGTCCACGTTGTAGTTGGTGGAAAGGACGTCCAGATAGCCGCGCGAGGCCAGCACCGCGTCCTGGTTGTAGTAGAGCGGCAGCCGGTCGCCCATGACCAGCCGGTCCGGGTCCACGGTCTTGAGGGCCTTGTAGACCAGCTCGTAATACCGGCCGGCGCAGGTGGCGGTGAATTGCTGGATGAGATGGATGCCCTGGCCGCCCGGACGCAGGTGCAGCACCGCCCCGCCCTTCTTGAGGTCCTCGAAGGAGGCGACGCCTTCGCCGGGAACGAAATCGGCCAGCAGCCGGTCCCACTTGCCCTGGTAGTGGTCATGGATCATGCGCCAGAGAACGCGCTTGGTATACACGGCCCACTCGTTGCCGAGGTACCAGCGGAAAAGCGGCGCGTTCCACCAGCCCACCTCGTTGTCCGTGAAGTAGCCGATGACGGCGGGATTGTCCTTGTAGGGCGCGACGAGCCGGCGCGCCGTGGCGATGGTCTTTTCCAGGGCGTCCGGGGCGAAGGGATCGAACCAGTGCAGGCGCGCGTTGCGACCAAGGTCGATTTCCGCGACCAGCGGCAGGGTCATGGCCGTCGTCGGATCGGACCAGCCGCCGCGCGTATTGAAGCGCCAGGCGTAGAGGCGCTTCTGGGTATCCGCCGCCCAGGCCGCCGCATCGGGGTAGGCGTTTTTATAATAGTAGCCGTGGTCCTTGTAATTGACGTCGCCGCCGTTGACCGTATCCGCGCCGATGGAGAAAAAGCGCGGCCCGCCGGGCAGCGTCAGCCAGGAAACGCCGTTGTCGCGCGCGACGCCGAAGCCGGCGGCCGGACACGTCGCAACCGGGATCACAAGCCAAAGCAGAACCCAGCACAAGAGTCGGGAAATCATTTTCATGGACGCATCAGCGCTCGCGGTAGGCTTCGCGGCGGTTGGCCACGCGAATGACCAGCACAACCAGGCGCTCATCCTCGATTTTGTAGATGATTCGATAATCGCCGACGCGCAGCCGATAATACCCGTGCATGCCGGTCATGGGCAGGGCCCCCGCCGGCCTCGGTTCTTGCGCCAGGGCATCGATGCGGGGCGCAAGGCGTTTGGCGGCGGCACCGGGCAGCTTCTTGAAATCCCGCCCGGCCGCCGGCGTCAGTTCGATGCGATAGGCCATATCGCAGCGCTACAGCCCGCATTCCCGCTTGACCGTTTCCCACGCAACGGTGCCATCGCGCACCGCTTCGGCCTCGGCTTCCCGCACGGCTTCGATATCGCCCCGCTCCTCAAGTCCCAAAAGCAACAGCAGGTCGTCCATCGGGACCACGGCCGCCACTGGCTTGCCGCGCCTGGACACGATGATGCGCTCCTTGCCGTAGGCGGCCCGGTTGACCACCTCGGCGAAGCGCTCCCGGGCATCGGCCGCGCTCATCCGGCTCTCGTTATCCGTCGCTGGCATGGCTGGCTCCTTGTTTCCCGAAAGATGGTCACTCCGTACGAAAAAGTCAATTCGTACAATTGAGCGCTTGACGCCTCAGCGCAACGCATCGGCCAGCAGCTTGGCCAACACCGTGTCGGAATCGAAGTAGCGGGCGGCAAAGGCCTTGGCCGCCTTGGAGTGGCGCACCCAGTCGGACCGCACGGCCTCGATGCCGGCCAGGGCTCCGGCCTCGTCGTCAAAGGCCAAAACACCCTCGCCTACGTCCATGAAGCGCGAGTAGCCCGTGTCCTGGACCACGGCCGGTCGGCCGGAAGCCAGGTAGCAGGCCGTGCGGCAGGAAAACCAGCCCGAACGCGTGGCCACGTAGGCGTTTTTAGCGGTGGAAAATTCGGCCAGGCTGTCCCAGATGTAGTCCCGGTAGACCCAGGGCGTCTGGGACATGGAAAACCCGTCGCGCAGCTTCCAGCCCTTTTCCTCCAGAAGCTCGCGCGGCGGCTTGCCGCCGCCAAGGGCCAGCTCGAGAGTGGCCGGGGTCTTCTGGGGCAGGTCGAGCATCTTCTCGAATTCCATGTTCTTGCCGCCGTACTGCACGCCGCCGACCAGCGGCCCCTTCTGGGTCGGCTGCCAGGACAGCACCGTGGTGAACACGTCGCGAGCGGGCTTTGCCGGCGCGCCGGCCCACGAGTCGAGCACAATGGGCTGACGGGTGGGAATCCAGTCGAAAATGCCCTTGGGCACGGTGCAGAAATCCTCGTTCACGTTCTCCCCGAACGAGAAGAACACGTCATGGCGGCACATGTTCTCGATGTTCTTCTTCTCCTCGTCCGAGGCCGTGCCGGCCAGATAATCCGGGAAACTCGACTGGGTGTAGAGCGGGTCGGAGTCGATGAGCACCTTGACCGGGATTTTCGCGTAGGCGTCGCGCAACTGGCAGGTGGTGGAGATATTAAAAAAGACGTCGGCGCGCCCAACCACCGCGGCCAAGTCCTCGGCGGACATGCCCCAATGCCGGTCGTCCGGGCCGATGACGCAAAACCGCTTGGCCAGACCGGGATCGAGCCTGGCCAGAAAATCGCCCAGGTATTTCGTATGATACGTCAAATCATCCACGAACGTGACGTTGAACGGATCATAGGCCCAGCCGCCGGTGTCTTCCAGATAATACACGTCATGGCCGAGACGATAAAACCCGTGCAGATATTGAATATAGTCCCAGGCCACGCCGCCAAGCGGATAGGTTGCGGCCAGCCCCGACACGATAATGGTGCGCTTTTGCATGATACGGCGTCCTTTGAGGAACCGGGGGAGGGAACCCCTTTTTGAAAAAAGGGGTTCCCTCCCCCGGGCCCCCACCCTCCCCCAAAACTTTTCACGGGGGGACGGGATAATACTATATTGTCTGTCCGCTTCGTCCCAAAGGGACGATGATGTCCCCACACATGCGGGCGCAAGCCCGCCAGTCCGCCAATCGGACCGACCTCACCCGCAACCTATGTCACCTCCGCCCGCCAAGGCCGCCAAAAGTTTTGGGAGGGGTCCAGGGGAACCTTTTTTCAAAAAGGTTCCCCTGGCCGCCGGAGGCATCCCCCCTCCCCTCTCCTCTTTTCTAAAAGCCAGGCGGCGTGACGTCGCCGGTAAAAACCATATTGCCGCCGGTCAACCAGAGCTGGGCATGGCCGAAAAGGCGCACCGTCACCGTATCGCCGGCGGTCAGGGCCGGCAGGTCGAGGCCGAACCGGGCGGAAGCGTCGGTGAAGCGGCAGGGCGTTACGCCGGCCAGCGTGAAAATCGTGCGGCCGGCCGCTTCCGCTTCCACCCTGTCGGCGGCGCAGGCCAGACGCGGATACCAGAAGGCCGGGTAGCGCGTATGGGCCATGGGATGCGGCGCAAAGGCGGCCCCGGCGCGCAAGGTGATGGAGCCGGGCCGGGCGGGATCGAGGCAGTGGGCCACGGCATGGCCGGGGTACTCGTCGCTTTGGCCGATGACCACGTTGTCCGTGGCGGCCACGGCCAGGGGGATGGCGGTTTCGCCCGGACGCGGCCAGCCGTTTCTAAAATCCACGCGCGGGTCGTCGAGCTTCACGGCATTGGCCAGCGCCGCTTCCGGATCGGCCGGAGAACAGCCGGCAACAGCCCGGGCAAAGGACGGCACGTTCGGCAACCCGGCGGCGATATCCCGGGCGAGCAGTTGGTTGCCGAGCTTGGTCAGGTGGATCTCGTCGAAATAATACTGCCCGGCCCGGGCCACGTCGGCGGCCACGGCCGCGTCGAAATCGGGCTGGGGATTGACCACGAATGCACCATCCTGCCGGGCGACCGCGGCGTTGGCCTCGGGAAAGTAGGTCTTGCCGAACCGGTACAGCGGCGTGGAGGCGTCGCGAACCACCTTGGGCGCATTCCCCGGCAACGGGTCCATGGCCAGCCAGGGATAGTCCACGAGCACGAATTCCCCGCCGTCCTTGCGCACCAAGCCGGCCAGGGCCTTCATGTTGTCGCGGTAGCCGAACAGCTCGATTTTCTTGCGAAATATGGCCGGATCATCGGTCTTTTTCCCCTGCCCGGCCGCGCTGCCGATCTTGGCGGCAAAACGCTTGACCAGGGCGTAGAGGCTGACGTGGGTGTCCAGAGACCGATCCGTCCGCTCGAGAAAACCGCCCTGCCGTCCGGCATTGGCCAGGCTCAAAAGTTTGTTCTTTTCCTTGGCGAAGGCGGCCGAGTCGTCGGCCAGGGTGCTGGCGGCCAGATCGTTGACCGCGTCCATGGCGATGACGAGATCGGGCTTGAGCTTGGCCAGCTCAGTCCGGAAGCGGATGCGGGAATGCCAGCTGTGGTAGCCCATGACGCCGAGGTTCAAGACCTCGAAGCGGACCTTGCAGCCGCCGTAGACGCGCGTCAGCAGGTCCTCGAGCTGGGCCGGGAAGGAATTGGTCTTGTCCGCGCCCACGCCGTAGGTGGTGGAGCCGCCCAGGCACAGGATGCGATAGACGCCCGGAGCCTTGGCCACGGGCACGGTCTTGCCGGCGGAGTCCTCGAAACGGCTGGGGTCGGCGTCATGACGCACGAGGCGGTAGCCCAGGCGCTCGTCGTACTGCACGACAAAGCCGGCGTCGCGGCCATTCTCGGCGTTGAAAATCCGGGTCTGCCGCTCGCCGCCTTCCAGGTGGGCCAGGATCAGCCCCGCGCCCCACTCGAGCAAGGCGAAAAGCGCCACGTTGACCAGCACCACACACAAGACGAACAGCCACCTGCGCCCGCCACGAACCGCCATCCGAACTCCTTGAAGCGTGTGTTAGAGGAATCGGGGGAGGGAACCCCTTTTTTCAAAAAGGGGTTCCCTCCCCCGAGCCCCCACCCTCCCGAAAAACTTTAACGGGAGATAGACAGAAATTTTCACTTTTCCCAAAAGAACTTACAGATATAACATCCTATTATAGCTAAAAGTCTTTGGAAAGGGGGCCTGGGGGGAGAACCTTTCTCCAGAAAGGTTTCCCCCCAGCACCATTCCTAAAGGTCTCTTAAGCTACCAAGGGGTGCGGCGGCAACTTTTCGGGGCGTCCCTTGCCCATCTGGATGGCGTGGAGTCGGGCGAATTCGCCGTTTCTGGCCATCAGCTCGTCGTAGGAGCCCATTTCGTGGATGCGCTGGTTCTTGATGACCAGGATGACGTCGGCCCGGCGCATCATGGACAGGCGGTGGGCGATGACGAAGGTGGTGCGGTTTTCCATGAGCCGCTCCAGGCCTTCCATGATGAGGGCTTCGGTCTCGGCGTCGAGGGCCGAAGTGGGCTCGTCGAGGATGAGAAGCGGCGCGTCCTTGAGCAGGGCCCGGGCGATGGCCAAACGCTGTCGCTGGCCGCCGGACAGGTTGGAACCCTTTTCGCCGAGGATGGTGTCGTAGCCCTTGGGCAGGCCCATGATGAACTCGTGGGCATTGGCCAGCTGGGCCACGCGTTCCACTTCTTCCCGGGTCGCCTGCTTTTTGCCGTAGGCGATGTTGTCGTGCACGGACATGGGGAAGAGTTGGGTTTCCTGGAGCACGATGGCGATCTGGTCGCGCAGGCTTTTGAGGCCCACCGCACGCAGATCCTGGCCGTCGATGGTGATGGCCCCTTTCTGGGGATCATAGAAGCGCAGCAGCAGGCTTATAAGCGAGGTCTTGCCGGCTCCGGTCTGGCCGACCACGGCCACGGTGGAACCGCCCCGGCAGGTGAAATCGAGGTCATTTAGGACCATCTTTTCCGGGGTATAGCCGAAGGACACCGCATCGAAGCGCACCTCGGCCTTTTTCACGACCAAAGCCGGGGCATCGGGCACCTCGGGCACGGCCTCGTCCACGGCCAGGACGTCCATGACGCGCTTGGCCTGGGCCAGGGAGCCACGGATGCCGCCCACGGTGACGCTCAGGTTATTGAGCGGCGTGTAGAGCGATCCCAGGTAGGCGATAAAAACCAGCAGCTCGCCGGTGGAGAGCAGGCCGTCGATGACGTGGCGCACGCCGATGTAAAGGACCAGCGCCGTGCCGGCGGCGGTGATGCCGGAAACCAGCCAGCCGTAGACCGTCTGCAAGGCATAGAGCGACAGTTTCCGGTCGAAGGAATGCTGGGACTCGGACACGAATTTGCGGCGTTCCTCGTCCTCGCGGCCAAAGGCCTGGACCAGGGTGATGGAGGAAAAGATGCGCTCCACCGTGGTGTAGACCTGGGATTCCTTGAGATGCGTCTCCGTGGTCAGGTCGCCGATCTTGCGCGACACCCGCGAGATGGCGATAAAAAGGAAGGGAATGACACACAGGGCGTAAAACGTGAGTTCCGCGTCCATCTGGACGCACACCACCAGCATGCCGCACAGCAGCGCGGTGCTTGTGACCGTGGTGAAGACGCCGTTCATGAGCAGTGCCTGCACGGCGTAGGTATCGCCCATGATGCGGTAGATGAGGTCGCCCGTGGGCCAGTTCTGGTGAAAGCGCAACGACTGGCGCTGGAGATGGTCGAACAGGTCGCAGCGCAGGTCCTGGACCATGTCCTGGCCCATGCGGATGGTCAGGTAGTTGTTGAGGAGCTGCACGAAGCCCACCAGGAAATGCACGCCGACCAGCATGCCGACCACGACGAGCAACTGGACGCTGACGGAAATGGCGGCCAGATCGGGCTTCCAGCCCATGACTTCCAGGGACTTGTGGCCGATGATCTGGTCCACGGCCAAGGTCAGCGGCCAGGGTTTGAGGAGCTCCATGGCGCTGGCCAGACCGACCAGCCCAAGCCCCAGGATAAACAGGTACTTGTAGGGCTTGAGGTACCCCAACAGTATGCGGAACATGCTCATGGCGATTTTCCTTGCCAGGAGAGGCGGCGCCTCTCCTGGACCTCACCGGCAGGGGCTCCGCCCCTGCACCCCGTCGGGGGGCCGAGGGCCCCCCGATCCCCCCATACCGGGGAGAAATAAAACGTATAACCAATCACGCTGCCCCGAGGCCGAAGCGCCCCGGGGCGGCATGGCGAATACCCCGGTTACGCGGCTTCGGTCTCGACGACCACCGGCTCGGACTCGACGACCGGCGATACGGCTGCAACCGTTTCCTCAGGCATGGCCTCGGCCACGGTCTCGGCCGTGCGCGGCTTGACCACGCGGGTCACGCGTTCTTCCACCGGCTCGTTCATGGAGCAGCCGGGGCGGGTGACCATGACATACTGGATGATGGTGGCCACAAGCGAGGCGGCGCGGAAAAGCCCCACGGTCATCCAGCCGGCCAGGCCGACCGCGGCGGCGCCGAAGGCCAGGGCCAGGACCGGATGGAGCAGGAAGCAGCCGGCGGCCGCACCCAGGCAGGCGACCAAAGCCACAAACGACGCGCCGGAAGGCAGGACCGAACCGGCCAGACGCACGAACCGCTTCTCGCCGCCGTGGTTCTCCACGGTCACGCGCAGACGCGCGGTGGTCAGCTTACCCGCCTTGGCGGCCAGGTCCCAGGGCGGGGTGGACGACGAGGCGGCAAACCCGCTGTCGAGGGCGTAAGAGACGCCGAGCGTACGGAGCAGGCCAATGATGGAAGCGAGCAGCTCGTCGCGCTCCAGGCTCTTGTTGTTCCAGAAGAAACGGTGGAAGGACAGGCGATGGGCCAGAATGCTGCCGGTTGCGGCCAGGCGGCGAAACAGACCCACGCGCGGCAGGCTCGACTCGTCGCAGGCCGTGGTGTCGGCCAGGGGCAGCGGACAGGCGTTGACGCCGGCCCCGCGCTTAAGCGTCCAGACCGTCTTGTAGCGGGTCCAGCCGCGCAGCACCGGCTGGGCCACGGTCAGCCCGGCGATGATGAGCCGCGCGGTGATGTTGTCGTACTGCTCGGGCAGCCGGGCCTTGCTCACCCGGTAGGCCACGAAGGCGATGGTCATGGCGGCCATGGCCAGCCCCAGACCTCCGGCGATGAGGCTAAACGGCGTGGCGATCATGCAGGCCACGGCCAGGATCATCCATTCCATGGACAGCGGCAGGTAGGCGGTAAGGCTTCCCTTGGGCTCGTAAAGAGTCTGGAACAGCCCCATGCCGAAGGCACCGTGGTAGACGATGGGGCGGGCGGCCAGAAGCGCGCCGGAGATGTCGCCGTAGATGCGGCCGGCCCAGCGGGAATTCCCGAGCATGTTGAAGCGGTTCTTGTGCTTGGGAAGAAGCAGCGCTTCGGCCCGGCCGTAGCCCTTCTGCTGCTTGAGGTAGGCCGAGACGGTGTTGCGGCGGTGATGCCACACGGTCATGGCCGCGGAAAAACCGATGAGGTGCCCCTGGTCCTGGAGCCGCCAGCACACGTCCACGTCGTCGCCGGCCGCGCGATAGGTGGCGTCGAAACCGCCGATGCCGGCCAGATGCTCCTTGCGGTAGGCCATGTTGCAACCGGGGATGTGCTCGGCGATCTCGTCGGTCAAAAGCACATGGGTCGGCGCGCCAGGGGACACGGCCACGCAGGCGGCGGTGCGGTTATCCTCGACCGGGGTCAGGTTGGGGCCGCCGACGGCCACGAAGCGTTCGTCGGTGAAGGCCCAGGCCATGTAGTGGAGCCAGTGCGGGTCCACGTAGCAATCGGAGTCGGTGTAGGCCACGATCTCGCCCTGGGCGGCGTTCATGCCCACGTTGCGGGCGGCGGAAAGGCCCAGGTTCGGCTGGTGGATAACGTGGATGTAGGGCGCGGCGGCGGCGTGGCGGTCGCAAATCGCGCCCGTGTCGTCGGTGGAGCCGTCATCAACCACGATGACCTCGAAGCCGGGGTAGTCCACATGGGCAAAGGAGGCCAGACAGCCGTCCATGGTGGAGGCGGCGTTGTAGGCGCACACGACAACGGAAATAAACGGCGGATTTTCCGGCAGCATGGGCAGGCGCTGGCGGTAGACGTCGGCCACGGCCTGGTAGGCGGGCTTGGGCTTGCGCGTTTCGGTCACGATGCCGAATTTCCAATCCTCGATCAGATGGCCGCCGGTGTACCATTCGTCGGTCCAGGCGAAGACCATGGTCCCGGAAACGCCGAGCTCGAAAGCGGAATGAAGCTGCCAGGACAGGGTCTCGGCCACGTGCTCCTCGTCGTTGCGGATGGAATCCATGCCGAACTCGGACAGCACCAGCGGCAGTTCGCCGGCCACGTTCTGGAGCCGCTTGACGTAGGAACGAAACGCCTTCTTGTCATGCAGGTAGACGTTGATCGACAGGAAATCCAAAAACGGCAGGCGCAGATATTCGGTCGAGGGATAGTTGGCGTAGGTGACCATGCCCTCGGGGTCTTCCTCGCGCACGATGGCGGCGAGCTTGGCCAGGAACTTCTCCACCTTGCCCGCGCCGTGCCAGCGCACGATGTGGCTCGGGATCTCGTTGCCGATCAGCCAGGCCAGGACGGCCGGATGGCCGGCCAGGGAGGCGACGGCCTCGCGCACGGTCTTCTTGATGTCTTCCTTCACTTCCCACTGGTCGAGGAAGCACAGGTGCTCGGGCCAGGGAATGCCGATCATGACGCGGATGCCATGGCGGGCGGCGATATCCAGGAAGCGGCGCGGCGGCACGTAGTACACGCGGATGGCGTTGACGCCGGCCCGGCGCATGAGTTCGAAATCGTGGTTGACGGTCTCGTCCTCGGGCAGCTGTTCGCCCCGGGAGTTCTCCGGGAACGGCCCGTAGGTGACGCCCTTGATGAAGAATTTGTCCTCGCCGGCGAACAGATAACGGCCCTTGGCGCGCACGCGCGGCAGCGTTTTTACGCCAGCCAGCCCTTCTTCGATCTGGAACATGGTTCCCTTCTCCTGGTATGGGCGTTGTTTCGCCCTTTTTCGAACCCGCCACCCGGCACCCGTAAGCGGCGGCGATACGGATCAAATTTCGTGTTCATCCGGCAACATTCCGAAATTCTTGTTGAAACATCCAAGAACCCCGTATGGCCGAACGGATCGCGGGAACCATTAAGCAACACGCGTGCCATAGCCGCAAAGGCCGGGAAGACAGGGAATTGGCGGACCGGGGAAGGGAGAAAGACGCGGCTGGTTACGAAAATTGCCCACTCGATTACGTAATCGTAATCAAGCCCACAAATCAAAATAAAAGTGATTTATTCCAGTGTGATAAAACAAAAAAATGCGTGTACAAGAGGAAAAGCTGGAAAAACCAGGGCATTGCGCCCCATCGCCGGTGAATTAGTTCCGCCAGCATTCAGCCTCCCTCTTTGGGCGCATGACGTCAGCGCCCCAAAGAAGGCACCCGATCCCCATGGGAGGACGATGGAATACTCTTCTACTGCGTATTCCTCGAAGGATTTTCCTGTAGAAAGTTTGGTTGTTTCAGCAAGAAGTCGCTTATTGATGCAGCGGCTTGGCGAAATCCATTTTCATTCCAATGAATATCATTCAGGTGGTGCAGTGAGAGGGGATGGTCTCCAAAGCCGCCATAGAGATCAATAAATCTTGTGTTCGTTTCTTTTGCAAGTAATACAATTTTATTTTTATATGATTTATCGGAGAAAATTCGTCCGGTTGCTTTCGATCTGAACTTGAATTCCTGTTGCAACATATCGTTTTGCACAGAGCAGTCATCGGAAATCACTAAAAAAAATTTGAAATCATACTCCGCTGCAAGCATATTAAATGCAAACAGCGCACATTTTGTAGCGGATAATGCGCTTTGGAAAACAGGTGGCAGTGTATCCGTTGGCACCCAAAACATACTGTTCATATCGAGGTCATCGGGAAATAACCACCCAGAAAGCAAACTGGTGTATGCAGGCTTCGCTTTCACTTGATAATATCGATAGGCGGATTCTCTGTCCCCCCTCAAAAATTGTTTCTCTCCACCTTGGGCAACAATATTTTTTAGCCAATTATAGACATAGAAACGACTAAAAAGTTTTTCCAGCCAAGACTCAAAAATAGTATTTAACGTATGCCTATGCTCATCAGGCAATTCTTTCAGCAAATACTTTTTGAAATCACTATCAGCCGGCACCTGGACACATTCTCCATTCTGCTCCTCAAAAAATAACCGCATGGGGTGATCAGGATCTCCTCTCAACTTCATGGACTCCAGCACACGGGAGTCATTGGCAAATGTCGACGAATTAAAAACAGCGATCACCGCAATAGGGTGGAATTGCAAGCCTATATATTTCACGAATGCATACATGTTACCGAGACCAATCCCTGGGAATCCCATCGGAATGACCTCAAATTGCGCTCCGTGAACTTTTTCTTGAAGAGCATCTTCTATATCTCGAGCCAAACTTGTGCCACTTACAAACGAGTCGCCAACAAGCAAAATTCTTTTTTTTGCGCCGCCCGCGATGTCTCGGTGTTTATCGACAAATCCGAATTCATTCACTTTCTCTGGACATGTTTTATGATCGTATAAAAAACCAATCTTTTCATGAAAAGCATAGTTTATTGGAGTTTCATACTTCGACGTCAGGCGAATATATACTTCAAATGCAACAGGGACAGCTATTATACACAACATACAGAAATACACCAGAAATCGGATACGCTTCCGCATAATACTATCAGGCCTTTTATGGAAAATGGGGAGATACAAAGGTGCAACAAACGCCTGGGATGAGCGTGCAGCAGCAATACTTTTTCAGTTTACCCTGCGCATGATCGACTGCGAAGCGCGAAGGAAAAAAACTTTCTCAAAGATTCCCCCTGCGCATTCGCCTGGCCGTCCGACTCAGATCACCCCCGCCACGTGACGGCTCGTGGCCTCGAGCAGTCGCAACATGACCACGGCCAGCCGGGACGCGGCGGCCGCATCCCCGGCCCGTCCGGCCATTTCCAGGTCACAGGCCGCCTGGCGCAGGGGCTCGGCGAACATTGTCGCGGCCACGCCCTTGAGGGAATGGGCCAGATGGGTGACGGCGTTCATGTCTCCGGCGGCCAGGGCCCGCTCCAATCCGCTCCGACGCCCGGGGGTCTCGCTTTGAAACACCCGGAAAATCTCGGCCAGCAGTTCCTCGTCATCATCGAACCGCTGTCGCAAACGGGCCAGATCCACCAGCTCCTGCGTCGCGTCGTCGGCATCGGGCATATCGGACATAGAGGGCATCCTCCTGGGCGCGGGCGTCAGTGTGACATCCCCTGAAATATTGAGATATTAGCAGAAAAAACAAATCGTCGCACAGCGTTCCCCCGGAATGCGGCGAGCCGGGTTCCGGGAATGCGGCATCAATGCGCCGCGCCGGCCAGCACCGGCGGCAGGAGAACCGTTATGGCGCAACCGCCGTCCGGCTGTCCGGCCGCATCCACCGAACCGCCGAAATCGTCCACCACCTTTTTGACCATGGCCAGCCCCAGGCCGTATTCGCACTGGTCTCCCTTGTAAAAGGGGCTGAACATGTTTTCCAGGTTTTCCCTGGTCACGCCGCGCCCGCTGTCCGTGACCCGAAGCCGCACCTGCGCCTCGTCCCGGTCGGCGGCCAGCGCGACCAGACCGCCATGGGGCAGGGATTCCACGGCGTTTCGCAGCAGGTTGACCAGGCACTGCTTGAGCAGTGCCGGATCGAGGGCGACGGCCGGCAGTTCCGAGGCGATGTCCACCACCAAGCCCACCCGGCGCGCATCGGCCTCGTTGCGCACCGCCTCCACCGCCTCCCGGACGGCGAGCCCCACATCCGCCTTTCCCTCCACCCCGCCGACCGGCCGGGCGAATTCCAGGAACTGGGTGAGCAGCGCTTCCATGCGAGCCAGCTCCTCCACCACGATGGACGCCTTTTCCCGGGCCGACTCGGGCAGGTCGGTCATGGCCGAAAGCCGTCTGGCGAAGCCGCTGGCCGCAAAGAGCGGATTTCTGATCTCGTGGGCCAGATACGACGACAACCGGCCCACGGTCTCGATGCGTTCGGCCTGCCGGGCGCTGATCTCTCCCTGGGTGCGGTCGGTGATGTCGCGGCGAAAGACCACCACGTGCCCGACCCTGCCGGCGGCGTTGCTGATGGGATAGGCGTAGGTGCGGAAGTAGCGCAGCCGGCCGTCGGCGGCCATGGCCGTCTGCAGCCGTTCGGCCTTGACGCCGGTTTCGAGGGCCGTGCGGAAGGGGGACTGCGAATCGTCGGGATCGCAAAAGGGCGGGTCGTCGGGGCCGCTTTGCAGTTCCTGGCAGGGTCGGCCAAGGAGCGAGTCCTTGGGTTTGCCCAGGCGCGCCACGATGTTGCGGTTTAAATCCACCACCTTGCCGGCGGCCGAGACCAGGGCGATGTCCTCCTGGACCTCGTCCACGATGGCTTCGAGCAAAAGCTTCTGGTGGTCGAGACGGCGGCGGCAATGGGCGCCCACGGACACGGCGTTGGACAGGGCGCACAGAAAAAAGGAGGCCGTGCTGTCGATCAGCGAGGCGCCGGGCGGCATGGACGCGGCCAGGGCCCGGCAGTCGCAGCCGCTTTGCAGCTCCACCACGAGGTTGATGCCGGGGTTGGCTGCAAAGAGTTCGCTGGGTGTGGGATAGAGCGGCACGCCGGCCAGAAGCGGGGCCTGGCGGTTGGGGTCGTCCGGGGCCAGCCCGCACACGCCGGCCAACCGCATGGGCGGCAGAAACTCGCGGAATTCCTCTCCGGCCACGATTTCAAGAATGGTGTCGAATCCGGGGCCGCAGCCCACCACGCCGACGAGATACTCCCGTTCCTCGGCGTCGAGAACGCAATACCCTTCCCGTGCGGCGCGCGGACCGTCCACCATGCGGCCATACCCTCCGGGTCAATCGTGTTTCCGGTTTTCGAGCATCGCATAAACCTCTTTGACGGTCCATCCCGAAAGCCGCGCCGCGGCGCGTCTCGCCGCCTCGCGGGGCTTGCCTCCCGCCGCCGCCTCCTCCTGGGCCACGCGCGCCGCCTCTTCCTCGGACGAGCGCATCGTCCGGCCCGGGCCGACCACCACCGTCACTTCGCCGAGGAGTTCCAGTTCCTGCCCGGCGAATCCGGCCAGCGTGCCGGGCAGAAATTCCTCGAAGGTCTTGGTCAGCTCCCGGCACAGCACGCATTCCCGATCGCCCAGGGCTTCCAGCGCGACGGCGAGGGTGGCCCGCAGTCGCGTTTTGCGCTCGAAAAAAACCAGCGTCGCGCCCGTCGCGCCGAAGCGGGCGAAAAGCTCCCTGGCCTCGGACACGGTGCGGGGCGGAAAGCCGAGAAAGGAAAACGGGTACGGCGCGATGCCGGCCGCCGAAAGGGCCGCCAGGATGGCCGACGGACCGGGCACGGGCGAAACGGCGTGGCCCGCTTCCCGGGCGGCCCGCACCAGCCGGTAGCCCGGATCGGCTAGAAGCGGCGTGCCGGCGTCGGAAACCAGGGCCAGATCCTGGCCCGCGTCCAGCCAGGCCAGCACCTGGGGCAGCCTCGCCTCCTCGTTGTGCTCGTGAAAGCTCACGAGCCGCCGGGCCGTTATGCCGAGCGATTTGAGCAACAGCCCCGTGCGCCGCGTGTCCTCGCACAACACGGCCTCGGCCCCGGCCAAAACCGAAGCCGCCCGGGGCGAGACATCCGCGACATTGCCCAGGGGCGTCGCCACCACGAAAAGCGTTGCCGCGCGCGTATCCGTCAAACCGGCCTCCTTGCCTCCCCGTTCTGGTACAGCCTGGGCCGGGGCATTGACAAGGTCCGGCTTTGGACTACCTTACTTGCATTTCAATACCGTCGCCGCCGGGGGAAAACGGCTGCAACAGGCTGTTTTCCGACCCTGCCCGTATGGCATAGTCGACATCGTTCCAAGGAGCGATCCCGTATAACGTTCGGACAACAACTCGAAACGCAAGGACACGCCATGCCACAACAGGTCGTCATCATCGGAGCCGTGGCCCTGGGCCCCAAGGCCGCCTGCCGCTTCAAGCGTCTTTCCCCGGACAGCAAGGTCATCATGCTCGACCGGGGCAAACGCATCTCCTACGGGGGCTGCGGCATTCCCTATTACGTTTCCGGCGAGGTCAGCGAAGTCTCGGCCCTGCAGGCCACGGCCTTCCACATGGTGCGCACGCCCGAATTCTTTAGCGAAGTCAAGGACGTGGAGGCCCGCCCCGAAACCGAGGTCACCGCCATCGACCGCAAGGCCAAGACCGTGACCGCCCGGCACCTGCCGACCGGCAAGGAAGAGGCCATCCCCTACGACAAGCTCGTCATCGCCACGGGCAGCTCCACGCGCAAGCTCCCCATTCCCGGCCTCGACCTGCCGGGCGTGCACGCGGTCAACAACCTGGACGCGGCCGAAGCCATCAAGAACGCCGTGACCGCCGGTTCGGTCGGGTCGGTGGCGATCATCGGCTCGGGATTCATCGGCCTGGAAATGGCCGTGGCCTTCGCCGACATGTGGGGCCTCGACGTCACCGTCATCGAGTTGTTTGACCAGATCCTGCCGGGCGTGACCAGCCCGACCCTGGCCGGCATGGCCCAGCGGCACATGGAGGAAAAGGGCGTCGTCTTCCGCCTGGCCGAACAGGTCAAGGCCATCGAGGGCGACGGCAAGGCCCAGCGAGTGGTCACGGACAAGGGCGTGGTCGAGGCGGACATGGTCATCGTGTCCGTGGGCGTCACCCCCAACGACGCCCTGGCCAAGGCGGCCGGCCTCGACGTGTCCCCGCGCGGCGGCATCATCGTGGACGAGCGCATGCGCACCTCCGACCCGGACATCTACGCCGGCGGCGACTGCGTGGTGGTCAAAAACCTGGTCACCGACCAGCCCATGTTCCTGCCGCTCGGGTCCATGGCCAACCGGCAGGGCCGGGTCATCGGCGACAACCTGGCCGGTGGCGACTCCAGCTTCGCCGGTGTGGTCGGCTCCTGGTGCGTCAAGCTCTTCGACCTCGGCGCGGCCGGTACCGGCCTCACCCTGGCCGCGGCCAAACGGGCCGGCATCGACGCCGTATCCACCCACATCACGGCCGTGGACCGGGCCCATTTCTACCCCGAGCACGGCCTCATGTCCCTGGAGCTCATCGCCGAGCGCGGCACCAAGCGGGTGCTGGGCTTGCAGGCCCTCGGCGTCAACGGCGACGCCGTGGTCGGCAAGGTCAACACCGTGGCCGCCATGCTGCCGGACAAACCCCAGGTGTCCGCCATCTCCAACGTGGAAGTGGCCTACTCCCCGCCTTTCGCCGCGGCCATGGACATCTTGAACACCGTCGGCAACGTGGCCGACAATATCCTTTCCGGCCGCAACAGCGGCATCACTGTCAACGAATTCGGCGAGCTCTGGAAGCAGTCCGACCTCGGCGACGCCTATATCCTCGACTGCCGCGAAACGCTCCAGGGCGAGCCGCTGGTGGAGAAATACCCCGGCCGCTGGCACAACATTCCCCAGGGCCAGCTGCGCGAACGCCTGGCCGAAGTGCCCCGCGACAAAAATATCGTGCTCATGTGCAATACCGGGGCGCGCTCCTACGAAGCCCTGATCACCCTCGCCCACATGGGCTTCAAACAGGTCGTCAGCGTCGAGGGCGGCATGGCCGCCGTGAACGCCGCCGGCATTGAGGTGTAAAGAGGGGAAGAATGCCTCCGGCGGCCAGGGGGGAAACTTTTTGAAAAAAGTTTCCCCCCTGGACCCCTCTTCAAAAACTTTTCAAGGGGCATGGTGAGGGTTCTTTTCTGATCGGCGTGGCCCTCAAGGACAACGAATCCTTTTATGGAGCGTCGCCAGTCGCGAACGCAGGCCCCCTTCCGGCGGGAAAAACCTTTCCCCAAACCGTGTTCGCCCCAAAACGCCTGACCACCTTCCTGCCATGATGGGAGAGAATCCCTCTCCAACGTATTTCCGGCCAAGAGACGTATGACCAGGGTCGGCGGGGCAGTGGCGCGGACGCGAAGGCGTATTCTTCAAATATGCGCCGCACGCGGCCGCGCCACTGCCCCGCCGACCGACCAACCCGCCGGCTGACCGACTCGCCGACCGACCAACCCGCCGACCGACCTACTCGCCTTCCCTCACCTCGCCTTGGGCGACAAACCCGACCCTTCCCCTAAAGCGCCCCCTCGCATCCCTCGCGCCTTTCCTCCCCTCGTGAAAAATTGCGCGGACAACCCCACTTTGCCGCAAAGGGGCTTGCTCCATACGGAAATATGAAGTATCACGATTTCGTGTTATGAAATATTATTTCATACTATTTTAAGTAAACTATTTTTTAACATATGTGCAGCAATCCTTTCCTGCAAGCTGGGCACCACCGCCGGGGGAAAACGCGAACCCTTCGGAACGCGCCGTCCCCCCGCTTTCCTGAAAACCCGCCCGCAAGGGTAACCCATCTAACCGTTGGAGGTTGCGTATGAGCCGCATCGAGATGGAAAAAATCTTCTACGAACAAAGCGTGCCGCCTCCGGGCACGAACCTGGACAAGGCCTATATCGTCCAGGTCGACGAGACCAAATGCATCGGCTGCGACACCTGCATGGGCTACTGCCCGACCGGGGCCATCACCGGCGAATCCGGCGAGCCACACAAGGTGGTCGACCCGGCCGCCTGCATCAACTGCGGCCAGTGCCTCACCCACTGTCCGGTTGCGGCCATCTACGAGACCGTGTCCTTCGTCCCGGAGATCGAGGCCAAGCTCAAGGACAAGAACGTCAAGGTCATCGCCATGCCGGCCCCGGCCGTGCGCTACGCCCTGGGCGATCCCTTCGGCCTGCCGCTCGGCGCGGTCACCACCGAGCACATGCTCACGGCGCTCAATAAGCTTGGCTTCTCCAATGTCTGGGACAACGAGTTCACGGCCGACGTCACCATCTGGGAAGAGGGCTCCGAGCTTCTCGCCCGCATCACCAAAAAGCTCGACAAGCCCCTGCCCCAGTTCACCTCTTGCTGCCCCGGCTGGCAGAAGTACGCCGAGACCTTCTATCCCGAGCTGCTGCTGCACTTCTCCTCGTGCAAGTCGCCCATCGGCATGATGGGTCCCCTGGCCAAAACTTACGGGGCCAAGGAACTCGGTTACGAGCCCAAGCAGATCTACACCGTGTCCATCATGCCCTGCACGGCCAAGAAGTTCGAAGGCATGCGGCCGGAAATGGACGCCAGCGGATTCCGCGACATCGACGCCACCATCAACACCCGCGAGCTGGCCTACATGCTGCAAAAAGCCGGCATCGACCTGCCCAAGATCGCCAACGGCAAGCGCGACGCGGTCATGGGCGAATCCACCGGCGGCGCGACCATCTTCGGCGTCTCCGGCGGCGTCATGGAAGCAGCCCTGCGCTTCGCCTACCAGGCCCTGACCAAAAAACCGCCCCAGAGCTGGGACTTCAAGGCCGTGCGCGGCTTAAACGGCATCAAGGAAGCCACGATCAACATCGGCGGCACCGACGTCAAAGTGGCCGTAGTCAACGGCGGCAAGAACTTCGCCAAGGTCTGCGACGATGTGAAGGCCGGCAAATCGCCCTACCACTTCATCGAGTTCATGGCCTGCCCCGGCGGCTGCGTCATGGGCGGCGGCCAGCCCATCATGCCGACCGTGCTCGAATCCATGAACCGGACCACCACGAAGTTCTACGCTTCGCTCAAAAAGCGTCTGGCCCTCTACGACGCGCAAAAGGCGTAACGCATAAAAAATACGGTAGTATTTTTGCAGAAATAACGACCCAGGCGTGTGCACTTCGAAACCCGCACAAGCGGTTTCGAGGAAACGCGCCCCAGGAGGATCTATGTCGATACTTGCCACCACCCGGCGCGGCTTCATGAAAACCGCCTGCGTGCTGACCGGCGGCGCCTTGATCGGCCTGCGCCTGACCAGCAAGGCCGTTGCCGCGGCCAAGCAACTCAAAGAGTACATGATGGACCGTGTAAACGCCGTCTATGGCGCGGACGCCAAATTCAAGGTCCGGGCCTCCCAGGACAACGCCCAGGTCATCACGCTCTACAAGAAGTTCCTGCATGAGCCCCTGTCCCACGAGTCCGAGCACCTGCTCCACACCAAGTGGGTGGACCGCTCCAAGGACCTGGCGGCGCTCAAGGCCAAGGGACTCTACCCCACGCCCCGGGCCAAGGAATTCGAAAAAGAGCCCTATCCCTTCCAGTAACCCCCGCCTTGCGCTCCGGACGGACCCGCGGCAAGGGGTTTTGCCTGACCCTAGGGTTGCGTCCTCTCCAACGAACGTCCCGTCCACCGTGACGGCCGTGCGACGATCGCGCCACGCCCGATTGCGGCCTCTTTGGCTGCGCAGCGCCGCACGCTTGTGCCCGATGCTTTACTCGGGCCGTTTTCTTGAGTATTCCTCCCCAGCCATTGCAATGGGCGCGAAATAGGTTGGAATATAAACAATGTTGACGGGAAAGTATCTGTCACGTTGCAGTCACATTCCTCCCCAAAACGCATTGCCCCGGCCGGACGGCGTAACAGCCGTCATGCGCGTCCCTCCCGGATGCCAGGCCGTCTCCCGCAGCCGGCTAACCGATTGAAATAAGGGCCCGGTGATGGATGCCCTCCTATGGAAACGACACGTTTCGCCAACGCGTCAGGGGTCGTTCGCCGTGCCCGCGCCACGGTGCCGCCCCATGGAAAGTGCTCATCAACCCGCAACACGAGGAAGGATTTGTTATGAAACGTTTTACCGTGCTGGCCCTGCTGGCGACGCTTCTGGCGGGAACGGCCGGCTTGGCCCGGGCCACGACGGAGGTACGGATCACCGGTGACTCCCGCATCTACGGCGTCTTTTTCAGCGGACACAACTTCACCGGCTGGAACGATGCGGCCTGGACCTCCAACGCCCCGACCTGGACCGCAGCCGGCACGAAAACGGAAGACACCTTCGAAGTATGGGAGCGCATCCGGGTGCGCACCGATTTCATTGCGGGCGAGAACCTGAAGTTCCGCCTGGGCACCAAGGTGGACAACACCTGGGGCAACGGCACCTACACCGCCGCCAACCCGTCCGCGGCCATCCAGGTCTACCAGGCCTTCCTCCAGTTCAAATATCCGGGCACCGACATCGAGGTCACGGCCGGGCTCCAGCCCACGGCCCTGCCCCAAAGCGCGCTTTTCAACGACAGCATCGTCTTTACCGACTGGGCCGCCGCACTGCTCGTCAATGCACCGCTCATTCCCGACACCCTGCGCGTCACGGCCGGTTTCGCCCGCCTCATCGACACCAACCGGACCTATGACACCACCACCACCCAGGTCGGCGACGAGCTGGACTTCTACATCCTGACCCTGCCCGTCACCACGCCGGGCTTCAAGGTCACGCCCTGGGGCGTTTTCTCCATGGCCGGGTCCAAGGCCGGCTATTTCACCAGCTATGCCTCGTCCTTCGCCGAAGCCTCCTACGCCGAGGACCTGCTTTCGGCCGGAACGCTGGTCGGCGCGACGGGCTGGAAGAACAACCAGAATCCCTATTACTGGGTCGGTGGCGCGTTCGAGGTCGACGCCCTCGATCCGGTCAAGTTCTACGCCGACGTCATCAACGGCGGCGGCGCCCTGTCCGACCGCAAGAAAAGCCGTCGCCAGGGCTGGTTCCTCGACGCGGGCGCGGAATACACCGGCTTCGACCTGCTCACGCCGCAGGTCTGGGGTTGGTGGTCCACCGGCGAGGACGGCTCCACGGCCAACGGTTCCGAGCGCATGCCCCACACGCGTCCCAACTGGGGCCCGGGCGGCTCGTTCCTCTTCGACGACAGCGCCGTCTTCGCCCGCAACTCCAACATGGGCATGGACCCGGTCGGGGCCATGGGCCTTGGCGTGTCGCTCAACAACATCACCTTCATGGAAAAGCTGTCCCAGCGCGTGACCTTCACCTACCTGCGCGGCAACAACTCGCCCCGGGCCATTCGGTCCCTCAATGCGGCGCTCGGCTCCAATCCCTACTTCGAGATGGGCCGCGACCTCACCTGGAACGAGTCCGCCTTGGGCGTCAACTTCGACAGCCAGTACATGCTCTACGAAAACCTGGCCCTGCGCATGGAAACCGGCTGGGCCCACGGCCACTTCCAGGAAAGCGTCTGGGGCCACCGCCTGGCCAGCCAGGGCAACGGCAACGACACCTGGAAGTTCTCCTTGGGCTTCACCTATCGCTATTAGAAATGAAGAACCGGGGGGAAACCTTTCTGTAGAAAGGTTCTCCCCCCGGACCCCCTTTCCAAAGACTTTTAACAGTTACAGCATGTTGGCGTTACACCATTTGTAACCCTTTAAAAGTTTTGGGGAGGGGAGAGCGCGAGAGGGGAACCCTTTTTTCAAAAAGGGTTCCCCTCTCGCATCTTCTCCCTTCTTCTCCTCTCTCTCCCCCCATATGAACCATTTTTCATGAACTTCCGGGGAGTCGGGCGTTGCGTCGGCAAGGCCAAGTGACTAGAGGGGTACGGTCCGCCCTGCGGACCGCGCGCAACCCCAAAAGGAGTCTCCCCATGCCCGCAGCCAAGCGGCGCTTTCTGTCCGATTTGTGGAAGCTCACCAAACCCTATTGGAAAAGCGAGGAACGGCTCAAGTCCGGTCTGCTCCTGGCCGTCATCGTCGCCATGAGCCTCGGCATCGTCTACCTCAACGTGCTTTTCAACGAATGGAACAACCTCTTTTACAATTCCCTCCAGGAAAAAAACATCCAGGCCTTTTTCCGGCTCTTCGGCCGGTTCGCCATCCTGGCCACCATGTTCATCATCGTGGCCGTCTACCAGATCTACCTGCGTCAGATGCTGCAAATCCGCTGGCGGCGCTGGCTGACCCAGCGCTATACCGAACGCTGGCTCACGCCGCATAACGCCTACCGACTGCGCTTCGAGGGGGGGCTGACCGACAACCCCGACCAGCGCATCAGCGAGGACATCAACGGCTTCGTGGAGCAGACCCTGTCGCTGACGCTCGGGTTTCTCGAATCCGTGGTGTCGCTCGTCTCCTTTTCCGTCATTCTCTGGAATCTCTCCGGCGACATCCATATCCTGAACCTGCCCATCCCGGGCTCCATGCTCTGGGCCGCCCTGGTCTACGCCGGCGTGGGCTCGCTGCTGACCCATTACATCGGCCGTCCGCTCATTCGCCTGAACTTCTTCCAGCAGCGCTACGAGGCCGATTTCCGTTTCAACCTGGTGCGGGTGCGGGAAAACGCCGAGGCCATCGGGCTCTACGGCGGCGAGGGGCAGGAAGGCCGGGGACTCGGCGAACGCTTCAGCCACGTGGTGGCCAACTGGTGGGGCATCATGCGCCGGCAAAAGCGCCTGACCTGGTTTTCCGCCGGCTATTCCCAGGCGGCCATCATCTTTCCTTTCCTGGTGGCCGCGCCGCGCTATTTTTCCGGGGCCATCCACCTGGGCGGGCTCATGCAGACCGTCTCGGCCTTCGGCCACGTCCAGTCGGCCCTGTCCTGGTTCATCGACGCGTACACGCGTCTGGCCGCATGGAAAGCCACCGTGGACCGGTTGACCGGCTTCGAGGCGGCCCTGGAAGACCTTGCCACCCATGCCGAGGCGGGGCTGACCCGGCAGACCGCGCCGGCCGGGGCGGGCATGGCCCTTCGCGACGTGAGCCTGCGCCTGCCGGACGGCGACACGCTTTTGGCCGGAGCCTCGCTGACCCTGCCGCCGGGGGAACGCGTCATGCTGGCCGGGCCGTCCGGCTGCGGCAAGTCCACGCTGTTTCGGGCCATCGGCGGCCTTTGGCCCTATGCCGCCGGGGAACTGGCCATGCCCGAGCACGAACGGACGCTCTTTCTGCCCCAACGCCCCTACCTGCCCATCGCCACTCTGGCCGGGGCGGTGGCCTACCCGGACCCGCCCGAACGCTACGGCACGGACATGATCGCCACGACCCTGGCGGAATGCGGCCTGCCCCATCTGGTCGACCGGATCGGCGAGGAGCGCCACTGGTCCCAGGAGCTGTCCGTGGGCGAGCAGCAGCGCCTGGGCTTTGCCCGGGCCATCCTCTTGAAGCCACGCTGGCTTTTTTGTGACGAGGCTACCTCGGCCCTGGACGAGGCTTCCGAAAAGACCCTGTACGGCCTGCTTGTCGACCGGTTGCCGGACACGGCCATTTTGAGCATCGCCCACCGCCCGGCCCTGGCCGCCTTCCATCACCGGGTGGCCCGGTTCGTGCCGGCCGGAGAGGGAGCGACCTGGAGGCTGGACGAAACCGCGCTGGCCGCGCCACAATCGGCTCCGGCATGAACCCAACCGGCGCGATAGGCCTTTTCGCCCAGGCGACACTCTCCATCGTCATGGAGGCGCTGCCTTTCCTACTTTTGGGATCGGTGGCCTCGGGACTGGTCGAGGCCTACGTGCCGCGCGAACGCGTGGAGCGGCTTGTGCCCAAGGGGCGCATCGCCGCCACGCTCTTCGGCCTGGCCCTTGGCGCGGCCACGCCTTGCTGCGAGTGCGGCGTGGTCTACCTGGCCCGACGCCTCATGGGCAAGGGCGTGCCGGCCGGGGCGGCCGTCACCTTCATGCTGGCCGCGCCGGTCATCAATCCGGTCTCCATCCTGGCCACGCTGGTGGCCTTTCGGGGCGACCCGACCATGGCAATATGGCGCTGCCTGATCGTCGCCACGGCCGCGCTCGGCGTCGGGTTTCTGGCCGGCGGGGAAAAGGCCGAAGCGCTTGTAAAACCCCTGGCCGGG
Organism: Desulfovibrio sp. JY; assembly: GCA_021730285.1. Classification (NCBI taxonomy): domain Bacteria; kingdom Pseudomonadati; phylum Thermodesulfobacteriota; class Desulfovibrionia; order Desulfovibrionales; family Desulfovibrionaceae; genus Desulfovibrio; species Desulfovibrio sp. JY. The sequence goes on along the minus strand of CP082962.1, from coordinate 2,369,604 downwards.
GGCGCGCCCGCCTGCGGCTGCGGCCATGACCACGGCGATAACGGCCCAGGGCACCACCACGACCATGCGCCCGCCACGGTCCCGGGCACGCCCTTCGGCTCCCTGGCCGACGCGCTGCCCGTCGCCGCCATGGCCCAGCATGCCCGGCGCGACAAGGCGGCCAGCGCCTTCACCCACGCCATGGCCGATTTCCTCAACATGGCCATGGTGCTCGTTTTCGGAGCCATGGCCGCGGCGGCCTTCAAGGCCTATATTCCGGCCCCTGTGGTCATGGCCATGGAAAACGACATGGCCCTGGCCATCCCGGGTATGATGGCCCTGGCCGTGGGGCTCTCACTTTGCTCCCAGGCCGATGCCTTCGTGGCCGCCTCGTTTTCCACCTTCCCCATGGCCGCGCGGCTGGCCTTTCTGGCCCTTGGCCCCATGCTCGACGTGAAGCTCGTGCTCATGTGGCGGCAGGTATTCACGCCACGGCTGGTGCGCCGGCTGGCCATCCTGCCGGCGGCGGTGGTCTTCGCCGCCTGCGTCGCCTTCGGCCTGGCCACCGGAGGCGCGTCGTGACCATCCGCCCGCGCGCCCTGCTCGCCCGCCTGGACGGACTGGCCTGGCTGGCCATGGCCGCCTTCATGGCCTACCTCGCCCTGGCCGGCGACTACTGGCACTACCTCAACCCCAAGTTCAAGCCCCTGACCCTAAGCGCCGCCGTGGTGCTGGCCGCCCTGGCCGTCTGGGCCCTGCTGCGCCCCGTGGCCAAGCCGAGCTTTGCCCGGGCTCTGGCCTATCTGGCCCTGGCCGCCATGGTCGTCATCAGCCAAAACTGGCTGCCGTTTTCCGCCGCCTCCCCCGACGTCGACGTCTTCGCCCTGCCGCCAAGGCTGCCCGCGCCGCCAAAGCCCGCCCCCGCGCTGACCCGCATGACGGTCGACGGCAAGGCCTACATCCCCATCAACACCGTGGAACTCCTGGACCTCGCCCACAACAAGCCGGCAGGGAAATGGACGCTGGCCTACGCCATGCGCGGCTTCGTCAAACGCGATCCTGTCCTCGACGCCAAGGGGGAATTCGTGTTGTGGCGGCTGGCCATCTGGTGCTGCTTCGCGGACAGCACGGCCACCGGCTTCAAGGTCAAGCTGCCCCCCGGCACGCCGCTGCCGCCCGACAAGAGCTGGCAGGTGGCCTACGGCCATCTGGCCGCCATGCCCGAGGACCAGCGCGGCGCGTACGCGCCGCCCGGCATGAGCTTCACGTCCATCTCCCCGGATGCGCTGTTCGTCGCCGACCGCGTCGCGCCAGCCGCCGTCGTGCCCGAGGAGGTCTGCGTGTTCGAATGGCGACCGGCCGAGCCCTATAACTATTGAGGCGGCGCTGCCCGGCCGCAGCGCGCGACCCACGACCCGGCTGTTTGGCGATTCCCCCTGGCCGCGCTGCCGCGACACGGTAACCGGCCTGCCTCAACCGCCTCTCGCCAGGGGCGGCCACGCGCCGCGCCGCCTGTCCGACGTTCGCCCCGCTCTTCCCCTCACGGCCTTGCCGCCGCGTCCGCTGTCCGCCCTACGGCCGCTTCCCGGCTGAAACAGACGATTTCATCAGACATGTTGCTCCTTTACATGTCGTCTTAACATGTAAGGCGCACCTTTACATGGCACAGGTCTTTTTCGTCTGTTGCTTCCAAGCAACTCCCTCTAAAATCGGAAGATTGCTCTCCACAAAACGTGGCATGCCTATTGCTAAGTGGATAAAAACACTGGAGTGAAAAGCATGGAACAACTCGAGCAAAAGATACTCATCGTCAATGGTGTTGAGAAAAACATAATAGCCGACCCCAATGCCTTTCTGGCCGACATTCTTCGCGAGCAATTGCATCTGACAGGCACCAAGATCGGCTGCGCACAGGGACAATGCGGCGCCTGCTCGGTCATCATCAACGGAAAGGTCGTGCGCTCCTGCATCACCAAAATGAGCCGCGTTCCCGAAAAAGCCCTGGTCACCACCATCGAGGGCATCGGCCAGCCCGGGGAGCTCCATCCCCTGCAACGCTCCTGGGTCAAACACGGGGCGGCCCAGTGCGGCTTTTGCTCCCCGGGATTTATCGTCTCGGCTAAGGGGCTCCTGGACGAAAACCCGAGCCCCAGCCGCGAAGACGTGCGCGACTGGTTTCAAAAGCACCGCAACGCCTGCCGCTGCACCGGCTACAAGCCCATCGTGGACGCGGTCATGGAAGCGGCGGGCGTCATGCGCGGCGAGGCCCCGGAGACGAGCCTCGATTTCGTCATGCCCGCCGACCGGCGCATCTGGGGCTCGTCCTACCCGCGTCCCACGGCCGAGGCCAAGGTCACGGGCACCCTCGATTACGGCGCGGACCTCGGCATCAAGATGCCGGACGGCACCCTGCACCTGGCCCTGGTCCAGGCCACGGTCCACCATGCCATGATCCGGGGCATCGACACGACCGAAGCGGAGAAGATGCCCGGCGTGTACCGGGTGCTCACGGCCAAGGACGTCAAGGGCAAAAACCGCATTTTCGGCCTGGTCAACCACCCGCGCCACAAGGGCGACGGCTGGGAACGGCCCATCTTGTGCGACGCCAAGATCTTCCAGTTCGGCGACGCCGTGGCCATCGTCTGCGCCGACACCGCCGCCCAGGCCAAGGCGGCCGCGGCCAAGGTGCGCCTCGACCTGGAGGAGCTGTCGGCCTACCTGACCCTGCCCGAGGCCATGGCCCCGGACGCCATCGAGATCCACCCCGGCACCCCCAACGTCTATTTCACCCAGCCGCTGGTCAAAGGCGAGGAGACGGCTCCCCTCTTCGCGCGCGACGACGTGGCCGTGGCCGAGGGCGAATTCCACACCAGCCGCCAGCCCCACATGCCCATCGAACCCGACGTCGGCTTCGCCTACATGGGCGAGGACGGCCTGCTCCACATCCACAGCAAGTCCATCGCCGTGCACCTGCACGCCCTCATGATCGCCGAAGGCATCGGGCTCACCCCGGACAAGATCGCCCTGGCCTCCAACCCCATGGGCGGCACCTTCGGCTACAAGCTGAGCCCCACCACCGAGGCCCTGCTCGCCGTGGCGGTCCTGGCCACCGGACGCCCGGCCTATCTGCGCTACGACTACTTCCAGCAGATGACCTACACCGGCAAGCGCTCGCCGTTTCACATCAAGGCCAAGATGGCGGCGGACAAGGCAACCGGCAAGATCGTGGCCCTGGAGCACGATTACTCCGTGGACCACGGCCCCTACTGCGAGATGGGCGACGTGCTGACCTTTCGCGGCATCGAATTCATCGGCGCGGGTTACGATATCCCGAACATCCGGGGCATGGGCCGCACCGTGGCCACCAACCACTGCTGGGGCGCGGCCTTTCGCGGCTTCGGCGGTCCCCAGTCCTTTTTCGCCGGCGAATCCCTGATGGACGAACTGGCGCTCAAACTCGGCCAGGACCCGCTGGAATTCAGGCTGGCCAACTGCTACCGGCCCGGTTCCACCACCCCCACCGGCCAGGAGCCCGACGTCTACTGCCTGCCGGAGATGTTCGAGGCCCTGCGGCCGCTGTACCGGGAAGCCAAGGCGCGGGCCGAAAAGGAATCCACCCCGGCCGTGAAAAAGGGCGTGGGCATCGCGGTCGGCGTCTACGGGGCCGGCGGCGACGGCGTGGAGCGGGCCGAGGTCTTCGTGCGGCTCGATCCCGACGACGGCGTCACGGTCGGCGCCTCCTGGGAGGATCACGGCCAGGGCGCGGACATCGGCGCCGTGGGCACGGCCCACGAGGCCCTGCGCCCCATGGGCGTCCCGCCGGAAAAAATCCGTTTCAGCTGGCCCGATTCGGCCAAGCAGCCCCCGGCCGGCCCGGCCGGAGCCTCCCGTTCCCAGGTCGTGGTCGGCGGGGCCATCCGCGTGGCCTGCGAGGCCCTGCTCGCCGCCGCCAAAAAGGAGGACGGCACGTACAGGACCCACGCCGAAATGACCGCCGCCGACAAGCCCACGCGATTCGACGGCGTCTACACCATCCCCGGCGTGCCCTGCGATCCCGAAACCGGGCTTGGCAGCCCCTTCTTGGTCTACATGTACGTCATCCACATGTCCGAGGTCTCGGTCGAAACCGCCACCGGCAAGGTGACCGTGGACCGCATGCGCTGCATGGCCGACATCGGCAGGATCAACAACCGGCTGGCCACCGACGGCCAGATATACGGCTGCATGGAGATCGGGGTGGGGCTGGCCCTGTCCGAGGACTTCGAGGACGTGAAAAAGCACTCCACCCTGGCCGGGGCCGGCTTCCCCTACATCCAGGGCGTGCCGGACGATCTGGAGATCGTCTACTTCGAGAACCATCCGCGCCAGTGGGGTCCCTTCGGCGCGGCCGGTTCCGGGGAAGGCCCCATGGTCAGTCCCCACGTGGCCATCATCAACGCCATCCGCCACGCCTGCGGCGCGCGCGTGACGACGCTGCCGGCCAGGCCGGAAACGGTGCTGGCCGCCATGGCCGCCGCCAACTGACGCAGCGGTCCCATCCCTGCGTCGGGGGCGATATGCGCCGGCCCCCGGCGCGGGAGCGAAAGGGAAATGTACGGCGCGGGATCGCGCCAGACGACGCTTCGCGGTCGCGCGCAAATAGCGGCCGCCGACGACAACCAAGCCAAAGGAGGCTTTTCATGTCCAACGTCACCGCTTTTCAACTGGCCGACATGCTCTTTACCGGTGCCGGAGCCCTGGAAAAAACGCCGGACGCGCTCAAGGCGGCCGGGGTGAAAAAACCGCTGGTCGTGACGGACAAGGGCATCGTGAAGGCCGGTCTGGCCAAGCGGGTGGAAGACGTGCTGACGGCGGCCGGCATCGCCTATGCCGTGTATGACGGCACCGTGGCCAACCCCACCGACGACAACGTCGACGAAGCCTTCGCCCTCTACGGCAAGGAAGGCTGCGACGGCCTGATCGGCCTTGGCGGCGGCAGCTCCATGGACACGGCCAAGGGCTGCGGCATCCTGGCCACCAGCGGCGGCCCCATCGACCAGTACCGGGGCATGGGCCTGCTGAAAGCGCCGCTGCCCTTTTTCGTGGCCATCCCCACCACGGCCGGCACCGGCTCCGAGTCGACCTCGGCCTCCATCATCACCAACACCCGGGGCGACCACCACTGGAAGATGGTCATCCTCGACGGCCGGCTTCTGCCCAAGGCGGCCATCATCGATCCGCTGCTCATGATGGGCCTGCCGCCCCACATCACCGCCTCCACGGGCATGGACGCCATGACCCACGCCATCGAGGCCTACATCTCCATCGGCGCCATGGAATACACCGATGCCCTGGCCATCGGCGCCATAAGGCTCATCTTCAAATACCTGCGCCGGGCCACGGGCAACGGCAACGATCTCGAGGCCCGGGAAAAGATGGCCTATGCCCAGACCATGGCCGGCATGGCCTTCACCAACGCGGGCCTCGGCATTGTCCATTCCCTGGCCCACCCGTTAAGCGCCTTTTACGGCATCTCCCACGGCGACGCCAACGCGTTGGCCCTGCCTACCTGCCTGGAATTCAACAAAATCGTCTGTCGGGAAAAGATGGCCGACATCGCCCGGGCGGCCGGGCTCACCGACCTGGGCCCCTACCCCGAAGACACGGCCGTGGACGCCATCCGGCGCTTAAGCGCCGATGTGCGCATCCCGGCCAGCGTCACCGAGGCCGCCGCCCGTATCGGGGCCAGGATCGACCCCAAGGACATCGGCCCCATGTCCAAGGACGCGCTCAACGAGCTCTCGACCATCACCACTCCCAGGGTGCCGACCCTGGCCGATGTCGAGGCGCTCTACAAACAGTGCTGGTAGCTGTGCCGGGCCGTGCGCGAACGGCCCCATGAAAGCCGCCTCCCGCCTCTCCGGCAGGGAGGGAGGCGGCGCTTCGGACAGGAGGAAGGCGTATGAACGGGAAAGCATCGTCAATCCCGACTCCAACCGCTGGTCCTTCAAGCAGGAGCTGGCCGTGGGCAAGCGGCTGGCCGACAAGGCCTAGCTGGAACACATCGCCAACGTGGAATTTCACGCCAGTAACGACCTGACCAAGGATTGCTTCGTGTCCGGCGACTACTCCTTCACCTCCGGCGCGGATACGACCTGGACGGGGCGGCCGGCCGCCCGGCGCGAAGCAAGGCTCTCCTGCAAAAGCCCCTGGGCTCGCGGCGGAGGGCCTTGACGCGCCGGATCTCCCCGGTCGCTAGCTGCGTCGACGCGCCCCGCTCCCCCAGTGGCGCGCGTCCCCCCTCATTTCCCCGCTGGTTCCAATACCGCTCCCTGGCAATGACTGCCGCCTGGTCACGCCGCTTTGCCGCCGATGCCGGCCAGATGCGGGCCAGACAGCTTTTTTTGCGCTATCCCCGCAAAGACATTGTGCAAACCACCCGCGACAGCAGCGCGAGACACCGGCAACTATCACGGAATGCCTTGCAGGCGTGCCACAAGAGGCGTATCCTGGAGTTGTATTCCATGCCGGGAAATCGAACGCGCTGCCTAGAAAAAAACCGGGAGCGCGTTGCAGCGGCAAAGAGACGCATTTCTTGTTTGACGCATGGGAGGAGGTGACCGATGCAAGCCTTGGCGTCCTTGGGGTCATCCCGCTATATTGATGAACGGATATTATCCGAATATGAAGAGCCGACGATCAGCAATTACTACAGCGGCCCGTTTTCCATCCTCAATGGGCTCAATTCCCTGTTTTGGGACAAGATAAGCACCACCCGCGCCCAATTTCACCGTGGCGAGCTCACCCACTCCCCCTCCATCCGCCCGAGCATCATGCGCTCCTGGCAAAGGTCGCGCGCGGCCCGCGTCCCGTCGGTCGGCGTGCCGATGGTGCTTCTCGATCACCATGAATTTCAGACAATCATCAAAAAAAACGAGTTTTTCGTCACCATCGCCGCGCGCATCATGGACGAACTTCTGGAAAACATCCTGCCGTCGAAAAGCTGCATCATCCTGACGGACGCCGACGGCGTGTACCTGCATACCATCGGCGCCGGGGAAGGCTTCGGCCGTGGCACGACCTGCCCCCTGCGCGGCCTGATCAGCCGGGAAACCGTGGACGGCACCACGGCCATGGGCCTTTGCCTGGAAGAAAAGGCCCCTGTGTGCGTGCTCGGCTGCGAGCATTACAATTCCCATTTCGACGGCTGGTCCTGCGCGGCCGCACCCATCTTCGACAACAAGGGCCATCTGGTCGGCAGCCTGTCCCTGACCCTGGAACGCGACACGTTCCACCAGCACACCTTCGGCCTGGTCATCGCGGCGGCCAGGGCCATCACCGAACAGATGCGCCTGCGCCGCCTGCTCCAGGAAGTCCAGACCCTGATGGAGCTCTTGGGCGAGGCCGTGGTGATGGTCGACGCCAACGGGGCGATCCGCCTGATAAACCGCTATGCCAAGCGCCTGTTCCACGTCCGGGAGGATGTCACGGGCCGGGACATGTCCGCCATCGCCACGGTCACGGGGGGCGACCCCATGCTGGTCCTCGGCAAAAGCGTCAAGGACGGCGAATGTTCCCTGCGCCTGGCCGACGGCACGCCGCAGCATTGCCTGTTCTCCACCTCGCCCACGCCCGAGGGCGGCCTGTGCGTGACCCTGCGCGAAAGCCGGCGCATGCACAAACTGGCCGGGCGCATCACCGGCGGCAAGGCGGTCTACGATTTTTCGGACATCAAAGGCGACGCCCCGGCCATGGAGCAGGCCCTGCGTCTGGCCCGGGTGGCCAGCGGCAATGCCATGACCACCCTGATCCTCGGCGAATCCGGCGTGGGCAAGGAGCTTTTCGCCCAGGCCATCCACAACGGCGGCTCCCGGCGCGACCAGCCTTTTGTCGTGGTCAACTGCGGGGCCATCCCCCGCGACCTGGTGCAAAGCGAACTGTTCGGCTACGAGGCCGGAGCCTTTACGGGAGCCAACCGGCAGGGCGCGCCGGGCAAGTTCGAACTGGCCGACGGCGGCACCCTCTTCCTCGACGAGATCGGCGACATGCCGCTGTCCGCCCAGGTGAGCCTCTTGCGGGTGCTCCAGGAGGGCGAAGTGACCCGTGTCGGCGGGAAACGCCCGACAAGGGTGGATGTGCGGGTCGTGGCGGCCACCCATCGCGACCTGACCGCCGCCGTAAAGAACGGCACCTTCCGCCAGGATCTCTATTACCGCCTCAACATCCTGGTCATCACCGTTCCGCCCCTGCGTCGCCGCCAGGAAGACATCGCCGCCCTGGCCCGCTTCTTCCTGCAAAAAACCGCCAAGAGCCTGCACAGGCAGGTGACCAAATTCGCCCCCGAGGCCATGGAATGGCTCCTGTCCTACTCCTGGCCCGGCAATGTGCGGGAATTGGAAAACCTGGTGGAGCGCATGACGGTGGTGGCCGAGGGGGCGCGCATCGAGCTGGCGGACCTGCCACCGGAATGCCTCCGGGGCGCATCATGCCCGCCGGCCGGGAAAGCCCCGGAATCCGGCCTTGGGGGCGATACGGGCACGCAGGGCCTGGCCGATGCGCTTCGCGCGGCCAAGGGGAACGTACGGGCCGCGGCCAAGGAGCTGGGGGTGTCGCGGGTGACGCTTTACGCGCGCATCAAGCGCTGCGGCCTGGACCTGGAGGCCATTCGCGGCGCGCTGTAACGCGTGGGGCGATACCCGCGTCGCGGGATACATGTTGGGCGAGAAAAAGGGCTCACGGCTTTTTTGGCGGTGAGCCCTTGAACTTGGCTGACGTCCCCAGTGGAAACGACGCGCCACGATGGGCAATCCTCGCCGGGAGCCGTTTTTCATGGCGCGACGAACAACGACAGCAGCCAAATATACAGAGCCGAGACCGCAAGTTGGCAACCGGCGATGGGAATGCCGTATCGCATGAACGAGACGAACGGCACGGGCTTGCCGTAGCTGGCGCTGATGCCAACGGCCACGAGTGTGGCCGAGGAGCCGATGAGGGTGGCATTGCCGCCGAGGGTGCCGCCGAACATCATCCCCGCGAAGATGGGCAGCGACGCCGGCGGCCAATCGGCATAGCCGTAGCCCAGGGCCAGCTCGGGAACCACCTTGGCCATGACCAGATAGCCTTTGGCCAAAAGGATCGCCGCGGCAACGACAGGGATATTGGCCAAAAACCCGGAAAGCAGCCCGATGGACGCGAGCAGCACGAGGGCCGCTTCCAGGATATGGTCGCCCAAAGCGGCGTACAGCGCCCGGGACAGGCCGCTCATGAGGCCGGTTTTGGTAATCTCCTCGACAAAGCACATCATGCAGAAAATAAAAATCAGTGTGCGCCAGTCGATGTCCCGAAAGACGGCTTCCGTGGGTTCGTAGCGGGAGATGTGCAGCGCCAAAAGCGCCAGGCTCGCGCCGATGATGGCCGCGCTTGGCGCAATGATGGCAACGGGCAGGAACTCGCCGACGAGAAACAGGAGGACCATGACCGCCAGGGCGCCAAGGGACAGAAGGCAGAATCCCGGACGGGCGACGGGCTTGGGCCGCAGGTTTGGGGAAAGGTCCCGGCGCGTCTTCCAGAGCGGCCTAAACAGCCACGGCATGAGCGGAATCACGATAAGGATGCTCAGCAAGCCGCCAGCGCTGATTTTTTGGAGGTAACGCAGAAAGGACAGGCCGGCCGCCTGCCCGACCAGAAAGGTCGCCGGATCGCCGACCAGGGTGAGGAGGCCGGCCGCGTTGCTGATGATGGCCGTGAGAATGAGCGGCCCGGTAAAATCCGCGTCCAGTTCCTCGCAAACCTGTATGACGAGGGGAGCGATGAGGATGACCGCCGTGGCGTTGGGCAAAATGGCGCAGACCAGGGAGGTCAGCGCGGTCAAAAGCAGGAGGAAGCGACGTCCGCTGCCCCTTGTCAGGATGAGAAAGCGCGTGCCCAGGTTTTCGAAGACGCCGGTCGGCGCAAGCACCCGGGCCACCACCATGCCGCCGAACAAAAGCGCCAGGGAGCCGGACGAGGACTTGACGGCGCTCAGGACGTCGGCGTGGGTGAGCTGGCCGCCGACGGTCAGCACGCACAGGCCAAGGAGCGCGATCAGCGTCATGTCCGCGACGCCGAGTGCGATGCAGACGATGACCAGCCCGAACACGACGGTGATGACAAGCGTTTGCGCATCCAGCATGGCGGGGTTTCCGGCGTTTGGCGTTTGAGGAGATGGATGGCGATCAGAAATTGGGTGGAATCATCAGGCCCCCCTGGGACCAGAGGCGGTTGGGCCCCCGTTCCAAATGCAGGGGGCTGTCGGGTCCCAGATTGCGCGCGAACATCTCGCCGTAGTTGCCGACCGCGGCCACGACGCGTGCGGCCCAGCCGGGCTCGATGCCGAGCGGCTTGGCCAGGATGTCGGATTTGCGCAGATAAACTTCCTTGGCCGAGGACATGGGCGCGCCGGGCGTGAAATCCGCTTGCCCGAGGCCGAATTCCTCGGCCAGAAGCAGGGTCGCCCAGATGGTTTCCACGAGCTGCCGCCAGGCGTCGTCCCCCTGGCACACGGCCGGGGAAAGCGGGGCCATGGTGGAGTCGTCCTCGATAATGCCATAGGCATCCTTCCCCCCGGGGGCGCCCAGGCGCATGGAGGCCAGGAGCACGGCATCGCTGGCGTAGCCCTGGCACTCGCCCCGCAAAAAGGCCTCGCGCGCCTGCTCGTCGCTGTCGAAGCCGACCTTGTCGATATGCAGTTTCCAGCGCATGGCCCAGTAAAGCAGGGACGCGTCCTGGGTCGAATCCTTGACCACGCAGATTTTCGTGTTGTCGAGAGCGGCGATGTCCGCCATGCCGCTTTCCGCCCTGACCAAAACGCCCTGGGAGCTGTAGACGAGCGGGCCCGTGAACACGATGCCGAGACGCACCTCGCGCCCCAGGGCCCAGGTGGTGTTGCGGGCCAGGATGTCGACTTCCCCGCTCATCAGGGCGGGGAACCGGGCCAGCGTCGGTAAGGCCTGGTATGAGACGCGCGTTCCCTCTCCGACCGCGGCGGCCACGGCGCGGCAAAAATCCACATCCACGCCGCTCCAACGGCCCTGCGCGTCCTTTTCGGAAAAACCCGGGATGCCGGTACTGACGCCGCAACGCACCAGCCTGGAGGATTTGACCGAGTCCAGGGTTTCACCGGCCATGGCCGTGCCGGCCATGAGCCACAACAGACAGAAAAACTGCACTATGCGTCGCATTGCGTCCTCTTGAGGGAAGTAGAGGAAGTTATCCTGCCGCCTCGCGGCAAAGTCAATATGCGGCGCCGTTGTTCCTCTCAAAAGTAACGGCGGCACGGCCCTAATTCTCCAGACGACGCAACAGTTGTCGGGCTTCCTGGTGGTCCGGGGCAAGACGCAGGAGACGCTCGGCCAGCTCCCTGGCCTTGTCCGTCCGCCCCGTGCGCAGGTAAAGCCCGGCCAGGGCGGCGAAGGCCTGCCGGTCCCCGGGGGTAAGCTCCAAAGCCCGCGAAAACGCCCGCTCCGCCCGCGTTGGCTCCCTAAGCACCAGCAGCACCTGCCCCAGATTGTAGGAGGCGCGGCCGTAGTCCATGCCCATCGCGGCGCGCTCCAGATAGTGCTCCGCTTCCTTGTACTTGCCCATCTCGGCCAGCAGCAGTCCCAGCGAATACGACACTTCATACAGTTCGGGATGTTGCAGCAGGACTTCCTTCAAGAGCCGTTCGGCTTCCTTGTTTTTCCCCTGCCCGTTCAACAGCATGGCCAGATTGACCTGGGCCGGGTAGAACTGGGAATCGATGGCAATGGCTTTTTCATACTCGCGGATGGCCGTCGGCACATCGTGCAGGTTGGCGGCCAGGTTGCCGAGATTGTAGCGCTCCGGAGCGAGGTCGGCGTTGTACCGCATGGCTTGCCGGTAGTCGCCGAGGGCCTGGCGAAAGGCCTCCCGGTCGTCCGGGCGCAGGCGGTCTTCCGGCAGGGCGGAGAGCATCATGGCCGCTTCCATGCGCACCGCCTTGACCGGATCGTAAAGCTTGGGCGCGATGCGCCTGAGCCGCGTTTCGGGGTCGAAGTACTCCAGGCTGCGGATGGCGGTGTAGCGGATCAGGGCGTCCGGGTCGTCGAGCCCCTTGGCCAGGCAGTCATGGCTGGCCGGGTTGGGATAGGCACGCAACAGCCCCAGGGCCGTGGCCCGGACGATGGTCGGCAACAGCGGGTCCCCGGCCAGGCGGATCAGGTCCGCCTCGGCCTCCGGCTTCCGGGCGCGGCCGGCGGCGAAGACCGTCCCGTACTGGGGCTTTCGCGTCTCGCCGTACCATTTCGTGCAGGCGTCGATATTCCAGGCCAGACTCTTGTCCGCATGGCAGCCCTTGGCCATGCAGGCGTTGGGGGTGTCGATCCTGGCGCTTAAGTCCGGACGTGGCACGCGCAGGCTGTGGTCCGGGCGGTAGTCGATGCCCATGTAGTATCGGCCGGGCATGTGGCACTTGACGCACAGGTGCCCGTCGCTCGGCTTTCCCTCGTACACGTCCTTATGGAAATGGTGCTCCTTGGTGTCGTAGACAGCGGCCCGGTGGCACTGGGTGCACACGGCGTTGCCTTCCTTGTGGAGCTTGCCGCTATGCACGTCGTGACAATCGCTGCACCGAACGCCGCGCTGGTGCATCTTGCTTTGGGCAAAGGAGCCGTAGACGTAATCCTCGGCCAAAATCTGGCCGTCGGGGTAGTAGACCCCTTCGTTTAAAAGCTCCGGCACCATGAGGTCGAGCAGCTCGCCCTGGACATGGCGGTTGTCGCCGAGCTGGAAGCGCCGGGAATGGCAGGGCGCGCACAGCCGTATCTGCTCGTCGGCGGTGACGTTTCCCGTGCGCACGGTGAGGCCGAAATTGTCGGTCCGGCTTCGGGCCAAAGGCGGCAGATCGGCCCAGGCGAGGTGTTTGGAACCCGGGCCATGGCAGGCCTCGCAGCCCACGGTGATCTCGGACCAGGTGGTCTGGTAGTCGCCTGTTTCGGGATCGTAGCCCTTGGTCACGTTGGTCGAGTGGCACTCGGCGCACATGGCGTTCCAGGTCTGCCCGCCGCCGGTCCAATGCAGCCAGTCGCCCGGCGGGACCACGTCATAGGGCGGCAGGCGGTACCAGGTCTTTTTGTCCACGTCCCAGGCGATGTTGAGGCATTGGAGCCGGCCGCCGGGAAAGGGCACGAGGTACTGCTGCAAGGGGCGCGCGCCAAAGGTGTAGGCGATCCGGAACTGCCCGGGCTTGCCGTCCGGGCCTTCGGTTTCGACGTAATATTTGCCGTCCTTGCGGAAAAAGCGCGACGTGACGTGGCTGTAGGGATCGGTGAAGCTGACGTTGCCGAAATCGCCGAGCACCGTGTCCTCGCCGGCTTCGGCCATGGCCAGGCGGTGGTCGGAACCGAGCCATTTCTTATACTCCGTCTCGTGGCATTTCCGGCATTTTTCGCTACCGACGAAGGCGGCCGGCCTGTCCTTGGGCGGGGGCGTTCCCGGGCCGAAGACGAGCAGATAGAGCAACGGCGAGGCCAGGATGATCCCGGCGGCGAAAAGGGCCGCCCGTTCCCAGGGTTTGGTGTTGTCCGTGGCCGGCGTCATGGCATGCTGTCGCTTGGGGTTGGCATGGCGTCAGATCCGGGCGGCCTGATCCGGTTCGAAGCGGTCCCGGCGGCGCGGGGCGGCCACGTCTACCTTTACCAGGCCGTTTTCGATGCGCACCGGGTAACAGTCCAGGGGCCTCGGGGCGGGGGCGCTTAGGACCTCGCCGGCCAGATTGAAGCTCGAACCGTGGCAGGGACACTGGAAGCGACTTTTTTCCGCGTCCCAATGGATCGAGCAGCCCAGGTGCGTGCAGGTGCGCGACAGGGCCAGAAAACCGCCGTCGGGCAGGCGCGCCAGGAAGAACTGGCCGCTTGGGATGGCGGTCACCGTGTCCGGCGAAAAGGTGTCGACCGATCCGGCGGTGACGATGCGCGCCCCGGCGGCCTTGGCGCTTCGCTCCTTGCGGGCCAGCAGAAACGAGACGCCGACCCAGCAGAATTCCGCCACGGCGGCGAGTCCGATCATGGCCCACAGCCAGCCGAAAAACCGGCGGCGGCCGGGTTCGACCGGGGCATTCTCCATGGCCGGCGTCGCCTCTTTGCTTTTGCGCTTCATGGTGTCCTACGCGCCTCCTTGCGCCACAGGCCAGACAAGGCGCATCTCCGGGCCGCGAAACCAGACGCCGACGACCGTGCACACGACAAGCCCGGCCAGGGCCAGGCACAGACAGGCCATCACGGCTTCGGCCCGGGTCGCGCCCCATGTTTTGACCAGCAACCGATACGCGCCCGCCAGTACGGCAAGCACGAGGAGCGTGGGCAAAAGGCCCCGGGTGATCCAGGCGCTGGCGGCCGGCCCGGCGGCGACGGGCAGGAAATTGTCCAGCAGGATGGCCCCGGCGGTAAAAAGCAGGCCGGCCGCAGCCATCCAGGCGGCCAGACGCCGGCCGCGCGGCGAGCCGAACCAGTCCCCGGGCGGCAGGGCGCTGCCGGGCCAAAAGGGCACGGCCAGCAAGGCCGCCGCGCCGAGAAGCGGCCAGACGCAGACGGCGAAAACCGGATCGAGATGGAGCAGGAGTTCCTGGAAGCCCTGGAAATACCACGGCGCCTTGGCCGGATTGGGGCTCAGCGCGGGATTGGCCTGGGCCAGAAGCGGCGCGTCCCAGACCATGGCGACAAGGAGCACGCAAGCGATCAGCCACAGACCAACGGCCGCCTCCCGCACGAGCAGATGCGGCACGGTCGGCAGGCGCGGATCGCCCTCCTCCCCGGGGCGGACAAGCCCTCCGGCCCGGCGGACCAGCCAGAAGTGCCAGAAGGAAAAGGCGACCAGCAGACCGGGCACGGCCGCTACATGGAGCACGAAGAAGTTGGCCAGGGTCGGTTGACTGATGTCCGTCCCGCCCCGGAACAGTTCCAGCAGCCACTGCCCGCCAAGGGGCACGTAGCCGAGCATGCTGGTGCAGATGGTCACGGCCCAGTAGGCGAGCTGGTCCCAGGGAAGCAGGTAGCCGGTGAAATTGGCGGCCAGGACAAGGGCAAAAAGCACCAGGCCGATGATCCAGTTGAGCCGCCGGCCCGGGCCGAACGCGCCGGTCGCCGCCACGCGGAAAAGGTGCAGCAGGGCGACGGCCACCAGCAGGTTGGCGCTGGCGTGGTGGATGTTGCGGACAAAGCGACCGAAGGGGACCTCCCGGGTGATGACCAGGATCGAACCATAGGCCGCGTCGGTTTCGGGGCGGTAGGCCAAAAGCAGCAGGAGGCCCGTGGCGAAAAGCAGCCCGGTAAGTGTCACGGCCATGCCGCCAAGGCCGAAACTCAGACGGAAGCGCAACGTCGCGGCGGGCACGCTTGGCGGATGCAGGTGCAGGATCAGGTCCGTGACGGATTTCCGGGAAGACGCCATGCGGCAAGAAACCTCTTGGGCGACCGGGCGGCAAATGGCCATGCGAACGTCACGCCCGACAACGCCGGACGTGGCCAGGGGAAATCGTGGACCCTGCGCGTTCCTCCGGCCTTGCCCTATTTTTTCACGGAAGGATAGATGACGTTCCAATCGTGCTTCATGTCCACGATGTTCCACCCGCTACGAAAAGCTGGCCCAGACCTTCCTTGCCATGGTCACCATCGCAGCGTGCCGCATCTGACTCCGGTGATTTGGAAACAGGCCCCAGCGGCTGTCAGGTTATATGCCAGGAAATCTGACAAAAAAACAGGCTACCGGCAGGATTGTTGGCATGCGTAGCATCGCCCGAGGGGCGCGGAGGCGCACTGCTTCAGGCGTTTCGCTTCTCCTCTGCTCCGGCACGGTCCATGCATTACCTCGGCAACCATAACGCTAGGCGTATGCAGCAAAATAGGATGCAGAGCCGGGCCAGAGCGTTGGGAAAACAAAATCGCATGAAGGAGAAAAAGATGAAGCGGGCGTACCTTAATGGATATATTGCCATGGCGTTGTTTACCATGGTGGCTGGCCTGTGTGTACTCATCCCCAATAAATCTGAAGCAAAGCGCTGTGCGGCCATCATTTATGAACATATAGATTACGGAGGAAGCAGGCAATGTTTGCAAGAAGGGAGCTACAATGTAGACGATCTTGATATCGGAAATGATATGCTCAGTTCGATAAAAGTCAGAGACGGAAACACTGTTTATTTATTTGAGCATAAGAATTACAGTGGAAGAAGAGCTACGGTAACGAGCAATCATCGATATGTCGGAGACAGATGGAACGATATAACTTCGTCCATTATCGTTGAGTAGTATTGCAAACTATTGCGCCATCCCGAACGGGGCCTGGGATAAAATCCCACATTGTATTTGTGCGTGTGCTTGCTTTTTTGCTTTTATATTACACCGCACATCATCAGAGAAAGAGGTAAGCATGGGCCTGCGATCATGCCAAGCGGTTCAATCAGTGAAAATTGCGATGAATGCCAAGCTGTACGTCCTAACCATGCATACAGTCCCTGCAGTATTTCTTCTCTTCATGCTGTTGCCGGCTGGCGCGCGAGAGGTATTAGCCACACAATCGCAACAAGGGCATGATGCAGGGGGCATCTCCGTTGGCAGCAAAGCTACTCCATATGAATGGTATACAAACCACAAGTATGGATACGTGATTGCTTGGCCCAAGAAACTGCTCACAGCCATGGGGGAGTCCAACGCTGGCGATGGGCAGATTTTCAAGGATTCGGAGGGACAGGTTAAATTGATTTGCTGGGCGAAATGGAATTCCGTGAAAACAAATCCCATAAAAGTGCTTTATATAAAAGCGCAACAGGAGATTGGCTCGCGCGTTACATATGAATATATGGGGAAGAATTTCTTTGTCGTTTCCGGGATAAAAGACGGGAAGATCGTTTACCAAAAAACGATCAAGAATAAAGCCATCACGGCAACATTCATCTTGACCTACCCAAAATCGTCCAGTGCCGTGTTCAACCCGCTGGTCAGCGACATTGCAAAATCATTTGTGGCAAGTTCCGATTTCATGGCCCGATAGCAAACGGTTCTTTCCGTCTGAAACAGGCTTTCCAGGCCTACAACCGAGGAGAAATCACATGTCCAGGAGCTGTAGCATTCTTCGCGTCCTGACGGCGCGCACGCTGCCATTCATTATGTTCTTGTGCCTCGCGACTGCTGCTGTCGCCGGAGATAAGCCCCAAATCAAATTCGCGTCCGGGGGCAACAGCGCCAGCCTCAAAGGCGAGATCCAGGGGATGGACCGCGATATCTATCCCATAACGGCCAAGGCCGGACAAACCATGCAGGTGAAAGTGTCCAACAAGCACAAGCTTGTGTTGTTCCACATCCAAAAGCCCGGCAAGGAGGAAGCCTACCTGCCCAAAGCCGGCAAGGATGACGATGCCACCGCGTGGAAAGGGGTCCTGCCCGTGGACGGTACCTACAAAATCATTGTCGGTGCCATGCGGGGTGACGACACGCATTATACCCTGGATGTCCAGATTGGAAAATAAGCACGACGCGCTTCGTATGGGAGCGGGTTCATGAGGTTTTTCAGACCCGGGAGGTGGCCTTCGGTCAGGCCCGCCGTGAGGCGACGCAATGCACTTGGAGCGGTATCGTTTTTTTGGTAGCATATTCGACTGGGCACGGCCCGGAGCACGCTATGGAAATACAGGTCCGTCCCGCCCAGGGCGCATACATTATCACACTCTCCGGGCGCTGGGACACCTTTTCCGCCTCGGCCTTCGAGCAACAGTGCGCGGCGTTGGTGCGGGAGGGCATGCGTCTGGTCGTCATCGACGCCGCCGGGGTGGATTACGTGAGTTCTTTCGGCCTGCGCAGCCTGCTCAACACCGGGAAGTTGCTGGAGCCCCTACAGGGGGGCATTCATATGAGTTCGCTGCAAGCCCAGGTGCGCAAGGTTTTCGTGGGCAGCGGCTTTAGCAGTCTGTTTCCCGAATACCCCGATGTGGACACGGCTCTGCGGGCGTTTAAGGACAAGGCTTGAACCCATCCCGGGTAGCTTGGCGCTATCGCTTGGAAACACGCCAATCCCTACCGATCCTGGTGGGGTTGGTGGGGGTGCTGGCGCTGTTGCTGACACTTGGCTATCTGCACGCCCGGGATCAGATACTCGCTTCAGCCCGGGGGCAGGTGGCCCAGCTTGTGGGCAGCATCGCCCGGCAGGACGATTACAACCGCAACTGGCTTAAGCGCGGCATGCAGCCCCTGCTCCGGTTGGTCGCCACCTTTCCCCATTTAAACGGGCAGGAGCAGAAAGCCGCCGACGCGGACCTGTCCGCCATCATTTCCGATGCGCGTGGACGCCAGATTGTGGACGTGCTCCTGTTGGACGCACACGGCAAGGTGACCATGCGCCGCTACGACAGCAAGAAGTTGCTGTCGGTCGGCCCTCCCCCCATGACGGAATGGACGCGGCAGCGCGTCCAGGCTTTTACCGCCCCGCAGTGGCACGCGCCCGAAGTGGATGCCGCACGCAATCTCATGCTGCGCTATTCCGTGCCGATCGTGGACACGGACAGCGGCGGGAAAACCGAAACCATCGGCATTTGCAGCGTCAGCCTGGCTATTTCCTGGTTCTCCGACCGCGTGCGTTCCTTCAGTCCCTTTACAAACGGCAGTGTATTCTTCCTCACGCGCAATGGGATGTGGACCCTGCCGCCGCAAGACGACATCCCCTTGGCCCGGCTCAAGACCCGCATGTTGGCCCAGGCCTCCGGGGAGAGCAGCTTCGTCTGGAAGGATACGCCGTACATGGCTGTTTTCATGCCGATGGCCGGCGGCGAACTGCATTTGGGATTGCTCATCCCGCGCAAGGACCTCTTTGGCGACCTCGACGGGCTGACGCACCTGCTGGGCCTCATTGGACTGGCAGTTTTGGTGCTGGCCGCCTACAGCCTGCACCGCACCTCCAAAACGGTGCTCAGTCCACTCAAGCCCCTGGGCCGGCTGGCCGCGCGGCTGGCGCGCGGGGAGCTGGAGGCCGATCCGCACGCACCGGCCCCAGGGCCCGCCACCCGTTTTCCCGATGAAGCCCAACGCCTGCGCCTGGCCACGGAGAAACTGCGCCGGGCCCTGCGACAGCGCATGCAGGACCTGACTTTGATCGGACGGACACGGGAGCGACTTTTCGGCGAAATGACCTTCGCCCGCGGCATGCAGGAATCCATGCGCCCGCCAAAGCTCCCCCAGACGGCCGATATGGAGGTGGCGGCCTTTGCGCATACGGCCGGGGACGTGTGCGGCGACATGTACGACTATTTTTTCCAAAGCCCCCGGCGTCTGTGCTGCGTCATGGGCAATGCCGCCGCCCACGGCGTGCCCGCCGCCTTGCTGACCAGTCGGATCATCCCGCTGCTGCATGAATTGCTGCTGACCGGCCTGCCCCCGGGCAAGGCCCTGGAGCACAGCAACCGGGTGCTCGGGCCGACGGCCTCCCGCGAACAGCACATGGTCAGCGTTTTCGCGGGGATCCTGGACCTGGACGACGGTCTGCTGCGTTGGGCCAGCGCGGGGCACACGCCGCCGTTTCGCAGTCTGGGGCGGGAGGTGGATCAGTTGGACTGGACCGGCAACATGCCGCTCGGCATCCGCGACAAGGAAACATATCCGGAGCGCGAGATCCGTTTGCGCCGGGGGGAAACGCTGCTTTTTGCCGGACCACGCCTGCTTTCCGTGACGGATGCCCTGGGAAGATCCTACGGGGAACGCGCGTTACGGCGTTTCCTGGCGGGAAATACCGATGCGCCGGCTGACCTTGTGCGGGCGCTTTACGCGCGGATACGCCAGCATGCCGGTGGCCCGCCCCAGGACGACCTGACCTTTTTCGCGGTGCGTTGGCGGGGCGACGTCGCCAAGGGCACGCCGCGGCCTCCGGTCGATCCCTGGAACGTGTCGCCCGAGGACGCCGGCCGTCAGGAGGTCTGAGGCCCGTGGTTTGCGCGCGTCCTTTCCAGTTTGACGCGCAACCCTTCCCGGCTGATGCCAAGGGCCTGCGCGGTCTTTGACTTGTTGCCCCCCATCCGGTCCAGCACGGTCCGGATATGGGCGGATTCCACTTCCGCCAGCGTGGCGATGCGCGCGTCCTGCGCGGCGGCGGCTTCGTCTTCCATGTCCGGCCGGGACCGTTCCGGCGAGACGGCGCAATCGTCCTCCAGCGGTGCAGCCATCCCGATAAGGGGAGAGAGGTCGCCGGGGCCGATGGCCGGCCCTTCGGCCAGGAGGGCGGAACGTTCCAACTCGTTTTCGAGTTCGCGAATATTGCCGGGCCAGCAGTGGGCCAGTAAAAGCTTCAGGGCTGCCGGGGCGACGATAGAGGCGGCAAAGGGCGAGCGCTCGGCCAGCCGGGCCAGGAACAGCCGCGCCAGCAGGGGAATATCTTCCCGGCGTTCCCGCAGAGGGGGAATATGCAAGCGCATGACATTGAGGCGGTAAAAAAGGTCGGCCCGAAACGACCCCTCGGCCACGCGGCGTTCCAGGTCGCGGTGGGTGGCGGCCATGATGCGCACGCCGACGCTGATGGGTTTGCGCCCGCCCACGCGCTCCACCACACCCGTCTCGATGACATGCAACAGCTTGGCCTGGCTTTCCAGGGGCATGTCCCCGATTTCATCCAGCAGGATGGCGCCCCCGGCGGCCTGCTCGAAACGTCCGATCCGGGCCTGGACGCCGGAAGCCACCCCGGCCTCGATGCCGAACAGTTCGCTTTCCAGCAGCGAGGCGGGAATGGCCGCGCAGTTGATGGGGATAAAAGGCTTCCCCGCCCGCTGGCTCATGGCGTGGATGTGGCGCGCGAACACGCCCTTGCCCGTCCCGGTCTCGCCGGTGATGAGCAGGTTCGCGTCCACAAGGGCGGCCCGCTCGGCCTGGCGCATGAGCTGGAGCATGGCCGGCGCGGAGGCCACGGGGCGCGCGCCGTCGGACTTGCGCCGCAATTCCGCGCGCAGCCGGCTGTTTTCATGGGCCAGCCGGTCCTTGTGCCAGACAAGCTCCTCGCGGGTGGCGGTCAGCTCCGTGATGGCGCGGCCCAGTTCGAACTCGCGCGCTTCGATGCGCACCAGCATCATGCCCAGAGCCTCGGCCAGGACATTGCCCGGATTGGCCTGACCGTCGCCGGGGGGCAGGTCGAAAACGGCCTTGGCCTGTTCGTATTCTCCGCGACTTATTGCTTCACAAATCTGGGTCAGCTTGGCGTACAGCAAGGGCGTATCCATAGGCGGTTGCGAATCATGGGTGATAATTGGGCAGTCTACGACATATGCCCAAAAAATGGGCGATGCAAGTTTCCCTGGGCGGGGGGGACCGATGCCGCACGCTGACCCCGCTTTCCCACCCGCCGCCACGGAGAAGCGCACCCTTGTCCTGCGTTTCGACGCCCAACCGGACACCGTGGAGGGCATCCTCGCCGTTGTCCAGGAATGGGCCGCCCAGCAAGGCATCGTCCGCGACGACGGCCTTTCGTTGCGCCTTGTGCTCGATGAACTGCTTGCGAACATCTGCATGCATGGCGCTGTCCGCGACGCCCAGGGGAAGGTCGACCTGCAGCTGGAACATCTGGCGGCGGACAGGCCAGGGGAAACGCCCGGCGACAAGGACCCGCCCGCGTCGGCCCAAGGCCATGGTACAACGGGACCGCGTCCTCCCCAGGGCGTTGTCCGCATCGTGCTGCGCGACACGGGCAAGCCCTTCAATCCCCTCGCCTACGAGCCCAAACCCGTGGCCGGCATCCGCGACACCCCGGTCGGCGGACGCGGCCTCACCCTGGTGCGTCTGCTGACCGCGCGGACCGAGTACCAATGGACAGGCTCCGGCAACCGGCTTTGCCTCGAGTTGCCGCTCAACGGCCGCAGCGCGACGGATACGGGTTCCCCGAACGCCGCATCCCCGGCCGCCAAGGCCGGCAATAGGCTGGACCGGCTGCGCGCGGTCTGGTTCGGTAATCTGGCCCTGCGCCAGACCGTCGTGTTCACCCTGTGCTCCGTGGCGCTCATCTGGGGGGCCATGGCGCTGTATTCCCTGGAAGTGGCAAACGTGCGCGCCGCCAACGCCACCACCCGCGCCATGCAGGCCATGCACACCCAGTCGGTTATCTCCTCGACATTCATTGCGCGTGTGGGGGACGCCGTGGAGCGTCTGGCCCGAAACGCCCGCCTTCTCCCCGATATCGCGCAACTGGCCGGGCATCCGGACGCGCTGCTGCGGCGACTGCAAAACGGCCCGACACTGCGTTCCCTGGTGGCCGAGGTTCCCGTCCTCGGCGTCGTGACGGGATACGGCGGGAAAACCTGGTTGTACCGTATGCGCGACGGGGAACCGCGCCGGGAGGGCCTGGATCGGGACCTGACGGCCCTGGTTGCCGCCGGCGACGCGCCCGCCCGCTGGCAACGCCTCCCCATGACCTTCGGCAAGGACGATCCCCATGCGGCCATGCTCTATGCCGTGCCCCTGACCCCCTCGGGCAGGCCTGAGGACGGCTGGATCGGCACGATCATCGTCATGCCCTGGATCGACAGGACGCTGCACGCCCTGGCCGGTTTTCAAAACGCGGTCCCCTTCTTCCTCGATCATACCGGACAGTACGTCATCTATCCCGTGGGGCGGCGGATGGGCAGCGGCCCGCAGAGCCTTGCCGACGAGGCGCGCCAAGACCATGCGTCGGGAATCCTGGCCTTGGAAAAGAAAATCCTGGCCGGGGGAAAAGGAGTGGTCCAACTGCGGCCGATCCTCCATGGGGACGCCACCCCCTGGCCGCTGCCCTGGGAAGGGCCCACGTCCCTGGCCTATTACCCCATGGGCACGCCGGGCTGGTCCCTGGCCCTGCTTGTTTCCAGCGAGGAACTCGGCGACGCGCCGCAGGAACTGCCCCGGGCCTTTTTCCTCATGGCCATTCTGGGACCGCTGTGCATCGGCTGCGTCACCTGGCTCGTGACCTCGCGCACGTTGCGCCCCCTGCACGACCTGGCCTCCTGTCTGGAACGTTTCGGCCAGGGCGACCTGGACGCGCCCGTGCCCAGGGCGCGTTTCGCCGACGAAATAGGCCGGATGCTCGATACCTTCGAGCGGGTGCGGGTGACCCTGCGGGCCTCGTTTCGCAATCTCGTCAACAGCGCCGCGGCCGAGCAGCGCATGCGCAACGAGCTGGAGCTGGCCCGAAACATCCAACGCTCCATGCTGCCAGCCGTCTTTCCCCGCCTGCCCTGGGCCGCCGTCCATGCCGGGCTGGATATGTGCCGCGAGGTCTGCGGCGACCTGCACGACTGTTTCGTGCCCGATCCCGCAGACCCGACCCGGATTTGCTGCCTCATGGGCGACGTGTGCGGCAAGGGCATTCCCGCGGCCATCGTCATGAGCCGCACCATGTCCCTGGCCCGCGCCTTTCTGTTGGCCGGCCTTTCCCCGGCCGAAACGCTGTCCCGCCTCAACAGCGCGCTTTTGCGCCGCGAGAATTCCTCCATGTTCGTGACCATGCTCGTGGGCATCCTGGACCGGGACGGAACCTTCTCCTGGGCCAGCGCCGGGCATCCGCCGCCGCTGCCCGGACCCGAGCCGCAAGGAGACGGGTTTTCGCCAGGCGCTGCCCGGCCCTTGGCCTGGCCCGGCGAGTTGGTGCTCGGCGTGCGTGACGGCCAGCGTTATTCCACCTTTCACGTGCGCCTTGCGCCGGGGCAATCCTTGCTGCTCTACACCGACGGCGCGGACGAGGCCCAGGGGCCGCCGCCCTCCGGCAACGCTCCCGACGCCTCCGGCGGCGAACTCTACGGCGAGGCGCGGCTGGCCGAATCCTTCGACCGGGCCTGTCGCGAGGTCGCTCCCGAGTCCGGGCCGGAAGGCATCGTCGCGCGGCTGCGGGAAGATCTCGCGCGGCACATGGCCGGACGGCCCGCCACGGACGACATTTCGCTTATGGTCATCACCCGCGCCCGGGAGGGAAAGGAACTCAATTGAAAACCAGCGCGAGGCTTTGTTGCAGGGAAGCAATCGCGAAGCGCAACCGATCCACGTGTTTTTCTTCGGCCACGAGGGCGAGGGAACACACTACGGTGGGCTGGCGGTCGTCCTCAAGACGGTAAACGGCCACCATATTGCCGCCGGAACCATGGTACCCCTGGGCTGTGACCGCAATCCAGCGATTGTCCGGGGACACGCAGGCACCCACGGGCCAGGCCGCCGTCGGGAGCCTTTCCAGGGGGGCGAGGCTCGCGGCGTCATACAGGCCGATCTCCTTGCGGCCGTGCATGGCCGCCACAAGGACGTCGCCGGCCACGGCGATGGTGCGCACGCCGGAGTCCGCTTTCCGGACGCGCCAGTTCTCCCTGCGGGGTTTGTGCTTGGGGGACAACAGCGTTGCTTCCTTGATGCTGGCAAGGCACTTTCCGGCCGAGGACGAGGCGTAGACCATCCCCCGGGTGCAAACGAGATGCCGTAAGGAAGTCGGCACGTCGGGCAAAAATCCGACATGCGCGCCCGAAACCGCGTCCACGATGTCCAGGCCGTTGTTGCGGCTCATGCGGCTTATGAGCACGGTTTTGCCGTCCGAGGCAAAGGTCGTGCCGCGCAGGCAATAGCCGCATTGCACGTCCCGGTTACCCGTGAGTCCGGACACGTCGAGCCGTTTCCCGACGGCGAAATGGTTCACCAGGCGCAGGGGCAGCCCGTCCTTGCCGAGTTCCCAGACCGAGACGGTATTGTCCCCCCAGTCGGCCACCACCAGCCGTGTTCCGTCGGGCGAGATGGCCGGGGACTTGGGAATGGGGCCGCTGGGCAGGGAGGCGATCAGCTTGCCGGCGGCGATGTCGATGATGCTGACCGAACTGGCCAGATGCCCATGCGGGTCAAAATTTTTCCGATAGCTGGTGACGTAGGCCAGACGTCCGTCCGGGGTGATGGCCATCTCCACCGGCTTGCCTGTCCAGGCCCGGGCTTTTGGGGGGAAATCGAAATACTGCCGCAAATTGTCCGGGATCAAGGCCTCGTGGCGCGCTTGCTCGGAGGCCGGGAAGGCGTGGCTGACCTGCCATGCCTTGCGCCATGTTCCGGTTTCGAAGGCGAAGGTCTTGCCGGCTTCCAGGGCGTTGATAAGGAGCAGCCGGCCATCGGGGGTGAAGGCCACACTTTTCGGGGAGTGCATGTCCGGTTCGATGACGGAGCGCGGGAAATGGGACAGACGAAACGTCCCGATGGAGACTTCCCGGACCAACCGCGCGCCATGGGCCAATCCGGGAATTGTGAGTAAGCCCGTCAGCAGGACGGCGCCAAGACACCGGAATGCGTATCGCATGGGGAATTCCCTTTCGGTAAGATCGTGGGCGGAGTAAACGGCCGACTCTTCGCCGGCCGCCATGGACAAGACCGCCGGAAGCAGCCCGCGGTCGGGAAACGAAAGAAAAGGGGCAGCCGTGGCTGCACCGCACCCGCAATGTTTCAGGAGGTTTTCATTCTGGCCCTGGCTTGGGCCGTGGTGACAAAAGACAACCGCCACCGCGCCGTGGCGAAGTCCATTCCCACCAGGACGCACCGGGCATCCTCCGACGGGTTGGGGGCGAGCACCGCGCCACCCGAGGCCGCGCTGTCCACACTCGCAAGCAGCGCGACGCCCGCTTTGCTTCGCAGCCCGGCCTGTACGTCCGAAGCCAATTGCCGCAGGGCCTTTGGGCGTTGCGCTCCGGAGAGGGCGATTCCATCGGAAACCTTGCCGCGCCCCGGCAGCGCCACGCGCCAGAGCCGTCCTTGCGCCTCCAGCGCGTCCAACACGCTGGCTACGGTCTCGGGCGTCAGCTTGCCCGAAATGGTCAGCCGCACCCGGCCGTGCCGCAAACGGAGATGCCCCGTGCCGCGTAAGGGACCGTAAGCTACGGCGCCTTCCCAGCCGGAGGCCAGCTGCTCGGGACTCAGGCCCAAAATGGCGCCGACGTCCGCGGCATCGGCCGGGGACAGAAATTGGCGGCAGTCGAAGACCGCTTCGTCCCCGGCGTCAGCCGCGCGCAGGTTCAGCATCGTGCCTGGCACGCGGTGTGGGATTCCCCGGGCGTCCGTGACGACGAGGACAGGCTTGTCGCTCCCCTGGACCACGAGTTTTCGCGCCGTGCCGTATTCGCCGGCCGGAAAGACGAAACGGACCATGCCCATGTCCGCCTTGAGGCGGCTTTTGCCTGGCGGCAGGGAAACCGTTTCGCTTTGGCCGGGAGCGAGGCGCATGTCCACTCGTCGCGGCGCCGCAAGGTCCGGCAGGGACAGGCCGCTCAGGGTGAACACGCTGGTGGCGTTTTCAACCTGTCCGGCCGGCGAGTCTTGGGGCGACAGGCCGCACAGGACCAGCAGGCAGCAGATGAAAAAATGGGGACGCATGGGGGCCTCATTGCACGTCGAGGTCAAAATCCTGGGCCGCATCCCGGGCGTAGCCGGCCTTTTCGCCCAGGAGAGGGAATCCGATATCGTAGGGCCTGGTCGCGGGAAGGCAGATGTGTTCCGCGAGGTGCTTTTCCCCCCTGACCTCGGACATCCCGGCCTGCTTCCAGCCTTTTCCGAAGCCGGAATAGGCCACGTACTCCCTGTCCCCGGCTTTGAACCCGCCATAGCTGCCGCCGCCGCCGGAATACAGCATGTACCCCACGCGTACGGACGCCTTCTCCGCCGGGTCCTTGGGCAGCGCGACGCGGGTGTTCGTCTTGCCCGTCTGCTCGAAGACCAGCTGGAGCAAGCCGTTATCCCGGGTACAAACGGCAACCAGATAGTTGTCCCGGGTCTTGCAGGAAAAGGCGACGGTCGCGGCAGGAGCGGCGCAAAGTCCGGCCGCCTCCTTGATGCCGGCGTCGCCCTTGGCTGTGTCGGCGGCCGGGGCCAGGGCTGCGAGCAAAAGCGAAAGGGCCATGGCGCAAAGGATGTGTCTCGCGCGCGGCATGCCTATCCTCCTGTCGTGTAAGCGGGTGTCCCCGTGCGTGGGGGATGTCGTGCCTGGGCTGGCGCTTGGCGACGGTTTGTCCGGCCTGCCTACGGCAGGGGCGCGGCAACGGTTTCCGCGGATGCGTTTCCCGGGTAGTTCTTCCAGGCCGCAACCTTCGGCAGACAAAGCTTCGTGGCTGTGACCGAGCCATTTTTCACGGACCGCACACGATAGTCGCAAAGATCCGTGCCTTGAAAAATCGGGCTGGTTTTGCCCGTGTCCAGGTCGTAGGCCACGACCGAGATCCGTCCACAGGGATCATAGTCGCACGGCCGCTTGCATCCTTCCACGTCCATGGAATCGACAACCACCTGCCGCTTGCCGCTCCACAGCAGCGGCGGCGACTTGCGGGAAGTCTCCCAGTACCCCACGGTCGTGGGGTGCTCGAGGGGCCGGACGTCCGGCCAGTGGAAAAAATACCAACCTCCTTGGAGCGTGGCGAAATATCCCAGAGCCAAGATGTCCTTGTCCGGCGACAGGGACACGGCCACGACGCTTTCCCAGGCCTCGGGCCCCTCATCCTCCAGGGCGGAATTGAAATACGTCACCGCACCGTCGGACCTGACCAGATACAGCCCCGGTCGTACGGGAAGCTTGTCCCGCTCGACGGCGAAAGCCTCGACAACCGCGAACCGCATGTCGGAATGCTCCACGGGCGTAAGTGTTGCCACTCCATCGGGCAAAGGCTTGCCGGTCTGGCGCAGCACAAGCCGGCCATCCTTGAGCTCCAGGGAACCCAGGTGCGCGGTCGTTTTTTTCTCGTCCATGCAGGAGGCTGCACGGGGCAGAGCCAGACAGAGTCCGAACAGACAAATAAACAGGAGGTGCAGCACTCTCGTATGCATGTAGACTCCATTTCATGACAGGGGTTCTGCTCTAAGGCGGTGTGCTCAGCCCGAAGCAACAACCATACCAGCTTTATGCATTCTGGAACACAGCTGCTCGTTGCGTGATTATTTCCCTGCCCTGCGCATGCAAGCGCTTTGCAAGCGACGCGGCCATACCTCGCCGCGCCACTGCCTGCAGCGGCAGACAGGAACGCGCGCCGCGCAAAGTCTCCCGGCCCTCCACCGCGACCTCCTGCCCCTCCCCCATCCCTGCCCGAGGGAATCCGGCGGTGACAACCCAAACGGCCTCAACGCCTCTTTCCCGGACCTGGCCATGGCCGGCACCAAGGAAAAGGGTGCGACGCCAGCCGGAAATTCTCCATGCCGGCCGACCGAAAAACAGGCTGTTGGCAGAATCGTGGGCAGTTCTGGCGCCTCCTTCCTCTGTATCTTCCCCCTGCCGCGCGTGAGCGCCGTTTGTTGTCCAGCCCGCCTTGTTCTGAGGATTCCAATGGCGAAGCAGTGCCATGGCGGCGCTGTTCCCCCAGGCGTCTGTTGCGCCAAAATTTTTGGCATATGCGCGATCGCTGTCCGACGCAGGCCCCGGGAGGGGGCAAACCGGGGAACAGGACGACGCAACAACGCCCCCTTATCATAACCACATGAAATATAATAATAAATATATACAATATTGCTTTTACGGGCGACAACGCCCACGTCCCGAAAGCCAGGGAGGCTTGGCCTGCCGTGGAAGGCACGCCGCATGCAATGCCGCCGCGCGAAGGCTCTCGCCCCTCGCGTCCGTGGGAGAGGCACAGGAAGTTCGCCGCATATATGCGTTATGGGTAGAGGATTGCGGGGAAAAAGGAATGTGCCGTGTTTTCATGTCTAGCTCGATCACACAGGGGATATCCATTGCGTGATGTCGCCGCAACGTGATCGAAAATGGAGATTCAAGATGAGCACTCTGGCCAGGTACAAAAAAATTCTTGTCATGCTGATCGTTTTTACATGCCTCGCGGTTGCTGCATCGGCAATCGACAGCGAGGCACGTACGATCGACTGCAAAATGAACGGATCCATCGCCGGTCCGGTGCGGGATGGAAAGCAGCTCATCATATTTGATGCGATATTCCGCAATGTCTCCCAAGTCGAATATATAGCAAGAGTGAACTGGGTAGAGGTTTCCGTACATGGATATTTCAGCGGGAGAGAAGAAACATATTCCCGCAAGGTCAAGGTGGACTGGGATTTTTCGCCCGCGCTCGGACCGGGGCGGCAAAAGGGCCTGAAGATCAAATTCTGGAGAAAAGTCCAACCCCGTCGCGGTTCTTTTCCGTATGACGACGTTGAAGTCCAAGTCCGCAATATCAACTTCGAACGGGCGAGCTAGTTCCAGGTTCCAAAACGCAGGCGAAGCGCGGGACAATCTCCCCTCTGCATCCCTGCCAGGAGCCAAGAAAGGGGCCGTGGGCCCGGATGCGCAAGCTTTCGGGTCCGCGGCGAAAGCCATGTCCCCCTCCTGATAAGGCACCCAATCCCGGAAGCATTTCGGGATCTGCCGCGAAAGAGGCCTGCGTCGAGGTGCGCGGGCCAAACGGAAGCAAGGCCGTCTCCCCTTGCCGGTCCAGGACACGGCCGGAAAAGCAATGGCGTCTTGTTCCGGCCCATGCCGCACAACAATACTCTCTTGGGAGCACACCCATGCATGCACGACTTATCAGCCTCCTGGCCTTTTGCTGCTGCCTTTGCGCATCCTTCGCCTTTGCGCAGGGCGATCCGGGCGACGGCAGCCAGAGCGGACTCGACGTCTATTTTCCGGCTATGACCATGGCCGATGCCAAAAAGTCGGGAGCCACAGCAGCCGGGAAAAACGCCATGAAGGCCACGGTCACCTGGGGCGGCAAGAAGTGGGACGTGCGTCTGCTTCTCAAGGGCAAGGACATCGCCGTGGTCGGGCTGACGGCGAAACTGACCGGCAACGACCAGGTTTTCACCATGCTGCAAGACATGCAGGAGCGTCTTGCCGTGCCGATGGTGGTCAGCCGCCTGGTCGGTGACGAGAAAAACGAACTGAACTTCGCCAGGCTGGCTGTCGCCGGAAAGGATACGGACGCGCGGGACGACGCCCTGAAGGATGCGCTAAGCACCTACGCCGGCCAGGAAAAGGGAAGCATCACCGTCACCTTTTGTCCTGAAGCCATGTTCGAGGAAATGGCCAAGGCAATGAAGGCTACCGGGCACATCACGCAAAAAGCCACCATGGCCGACTTTGGCGACGCCATTGTTTACTCCTTGCACATGGATAAAAAGGACGACTCGATCACCGTGGTGGCCTCCACCTTTGCCGATATCGGAAAATTCTAAGGCGCGACCGTGCGGCGTCGGCTCGCCTCCCCGGACCATGCAGCCATGGCGGCCGGGGAGGTGGCGCTGTGCGGCATCCGGCACGCCCCGGACAGGGCTTTACGCCCACAAGGAGAAAACCGGACATGAAAACACTGCTGCCGGCGTCCCTGCTTCTGCTGCTTTTCGCCCTGCCGGCCGCGGCCGGCGATGCCGGGCGGTCCTGGAATGTGCTGCTCATCGACAAGGATCCCAGGGGGACCAATGTCCGCGCGTCCCCCGCCGGAAAAATCATCAAGGTCATCCCGTTCGAAAGCGGCAGTACGCCGCGCCAGGTCCCGGTCAGCGGACAGTCCGGCAGCTGGTTCAAGGTCGAGGCCGGCGGCGTCACGGGCTGGATGCACGGCAGCATGCTGGGCACGTGCGCCTCAGCCACCGAGGACGGTGCTCCCTCCCTGAGCAAGGGCCCTCATATCGACAGCCCCCTCGGCGTGAAGGTCCCGGCCGACGCCCCCGTGCGCCTGCTCGGCATCTACAAGGAATGGTTGCAGGTCCGCTACGTGGACGCCAAAGGTAAAAGCCATGACGGCTGGCTCATGGAACAGGCGCTTGCCATAAGCGAGAACGAGCTCGAACAGTGCGCCCGGGCCTGGGCCAGACGGTAATCCGCCAACTTTCCGCAAGAAGGTCCATGCACTACCACTACACCTTGAGCCTCGTGGCGCTGTGTCTTGCGGCGGTATGCGAGTTCTGGTTCATGGGCGTATTGCTGGTGACCCGGCAAGGAAATGCGCTCCTGCTCTTTTGCATCATGGCCGGAGTTTTTTGGTGCTGGTGTCTCTGGGGATATTTTTTGCGGAAGCGTCGCGCGGGATTGTATCTGGCGGGCTGCTGCCTGGCCGCAACCCTGGTTCTTGGCGGATTGTACCTGCTGGATATGCTCGACAAAAGCGGCGCACGCCTACTTGGAAGTGGATATCCTTTGCGATAGATATGCAGAATGCCCCCACCGGGGAAACGTCCCCTTTGCATTCCGGATGTTCGAAGAAACCGTAGCGCGCACGATTGCGAGACCGGAGGCACCATGTCCCACCGAAGTCCATTGCCGCTGTTGGCGCTTGTTCTGTCTCTGGTTGCCCTGCCCGGATTGGCCGCCGCCCAGGGGGGCCCGGCCAAACCGGCCATGGAGGAGACGCTTCCCTCCCTGGAAAACGCCAGGAATGCCCAGGCGGTGCTTTCCTTTCTCAAAATCAACCTGACCCCGGACCAAAAACGCTTCCTCGATGCCAACAAATTCCTCCTGGTGCCCAAGCGCGACACCCGCTTCGGCCAGGATGGTGGCGATACCGACCCGTACTGCCTCAACGGCTATGACGAGATGCTCGGCATGTTCGACGTTGTCGGCGGCGACGGTTCGCCCCTTGAGCGCAAACCGGAGAACACCAAGTTCGTGGGGCCGGACGTGGTGCTCCACGCCATGGGCAAATATTTCGAAAACGTCTTGGAGTATCTGGAAAAAAAGGAGCTGGCCCCGCTGCTGACCCGGTTCGTGGCCGCTTTGCGGGACCGGGCCCTGACCCACAGGAAAACCGCTTCCGGCGCGTTGGCCGACCACCTGGAAACCGTGGCCGCCCAGCTCACCGTGCCCCTGGTGCTGCTGGAAAACGTCAAGGCGAAAGCGCCCCCCAAGCCCGGCGAAATGCCCGTGTACGGGGATGAGGAAGTGCCCGACAAGGCCGACACGCCCACCGCCGCCCTAAAGCGCCTGGCCGTCCTGTCCAAGCCGTTCTCGCCCCAAACCCTGGCCGCCCTCCAAACCGAACTGCGGCGCATCTACGCGGCCGAGGGTATGGAGCCGTCGCCGCTTTTTCGCAGCTACGATCCCGAAGGCACGATCAAGGCCGACTACACCCAGTACAAGCCCCGGGGGCATTACGCCAAAAACTCGCAACTGCGCGGCTACTTCCGGGCCATGATGTTCCTGGGCCGCATGGGCTGGCCGCTTGGCACGCCCGCCGGCCTGTCCGACGCCCTGATCGTCACGGGGCTTCTGGCCGAGCCGGGCAAGGACGGCAAACCGCTGTCCGCCTCCTGGAAACGCCTGATGGACGTCACCGGCTTTTTCGCCGGCATGCCCGACGACACCGATTACGAGACCCTGCGCGCATTCGCCCTCAAGGTGCTGGGGCAAAAGAAGCTGTCCCTGGCCGACGCCGTGAACCCGGATGTGCTGGGAAGGCTCGCCGGCCGTCTCGGCGAGTTGCCCGAGCCGCGCATCCTGTCCGACATCCTGGTCGATCCCTCCATCCCCAAGACCACCAAGGAGGCCATGCTCGCCCAGCTCAAAAACTTCCGCCTGTTCGGCCAGCGTTTTTCCCCGGACGCCTGGATCCTGTCCCGCCTGACCGCCGGCCAGGAACAAACCGACGTCCGCCTGCCCTCCATGCCTTCGGCCCTGTTCGTGCCGGCGGCCCTGGGCAACGCCACGGCCCGGGAGTTCACCGCCGCCTTTCTGGCCGGTCCGGGCCAGGATTTTTCCCCGGACGAGGTGACCGCCTTCCTGGGACGGATGGACGCCACGGCCAAGGGACTGGCCGGCCTGCCGGAAAAGAGCTGGGATGAAAGCCTGGCCGCGGCCTGGCTCCACGTCCTGTCCACCCTCAAGACCCGCCACGGACCGGGCTGGCCGGCCTACATGCAAAGTCCGCCCTTCCCGGCCAAGCGCATCGAAACCATCCTTGGCTCCTACACCGAACTCAAGCACGCCACCGTGCTGTACGCCAAGCAGAACTATGCCGAGTGCGGCGACGGCGAGGACGAGGGCACGCCGCCCCCGGTGCCCAGGGGCTTCGTGGAACCGGCCCCGGACTTCTGGGCGGCCATGGTCAAGCTCCTCGGCACGGCCAAAGCCGGATTCGCCCACTACAAGCTGCTCCCCGATGAACTGGAGGAGTATGGACGCCTGGGCAGGTTCAACGACCTTCTGGCCTTCTACGCCTCCCTGGCGGCCAAGGAGATGGCCAACCAGCCTATTTCCGAGAAAGAATACGAAAGGTTGCGTACCCAGGACCTGGGTTTCATGGCCGCGCCCTTCGGATCGGTCGTCCTCTGCAGCGACCAGTGCAAAAGCGGCCTGACCGCCGACATCCACACCGACGCCGTCACCGGGCAGGCGCTCTACGAGGCCACGGGCATGCCCTATGTCATGCTCGTGCTGGTGGGCAACGAGCACAGCCCAAGGCTCACCGTGGGCACGGCCTACAACCATTACGAGTTCGCCCGCCCCATAAGCGAAGGCCGCCTCACCGATGAGGCCTGGCGGGGCGACGCCTACGCCAAACCGCCGCGCGTGCCCGCAAAAAACGCGTGGTACAAGGGCTTGGACACACAATAGGCGGGACGCCCGGCGGCCGGGGGGATTTTCCGGCCCTCCCGGCCGTCCTTACGGGCACGAGGAAAGGAGTCGTCGGGGGTGTTCAAGATATCTTTGGGCTGGGGAGTGGCGCTCTGGCTGCTGGCCGCCGCCACGGCCCAGGCCGCGCCGCCTTTTCCCGCCCTGTACCCGGAGCCGGGACTTTTCCGGGCGGCCCTGGCCCGAAAGCCGACCCCGGCCATTCCCTGGCGCGTCACCGGCCTCACCGTACCCCATCACCTCCTGGCCGCCGACCTCATCGCCGACGCCTTCTCGCGCCTGCGCGGGCAACGCTACCACCGAGTGATCATCCTGTGCCCGGACCACTTCCACCGCTCGGCCACGCCCTTTGCCGTGCCCGTGCGGGACTTCCAAACCGCGCTGGGCCCCGTGGCCCTGGACAGAAAGGCCACGGACCGGTTGCTGGCCTGCCCTCTGGTGGGCGCCTCCAATCTTTTTTCCCACGAGCACGGCGTCCAGGCCCTGACCCCGTTTCTAGCCCACCACTTTCCGAGGGCCCGCCTTGTGGCCGTGGCCATCCGGGCCTCGGCGTCCCCAAAACAATGGAGAACCCTGGCCAAGGCCCTGACGCCGTTGCTTGACGCCCACACCCTGCTCGTTCAAAGCACGGACTTCTCACACGACCTGACGCCGGCAGAGGCCGCCCGCATGGACCAGCAGACCCTGCGCCTCCTGGCCGATCCCGATCCGGCAAAGCTCCTGACCCTCAGCCAGCCGCGCCATGTGGATTGCCTGGGCGCGCTTTTTCTCCAACGCGCCCTGCAACGGGACGTCCATCATGCCGCCCCCGCCACCGTGGCCAACCGCAACAGCCAAGCCTACGCCGCCACGCCCGTGACCCGCTCCACCAGCTACATGGTGCAGTACTACGGCCCGACGGACGCTCCCCTGCCCGGCCCCGACCGGTTCATTTTCACCGGCGACGCCTTTTTTGGCCGCTTCATGGCCAAACTGCTGGCCCGCCCCGGCAAACGCGCGGAACTCGTCCGCCGGGTGCGCGCACGTACAGGCGGCGCGCCGCTGATCGTCAATCTGGAAGGCGTGCTCTCCCGCCGCTGCCCAGCCCATCCCGGCCCCTATACCCTGTGCATGCCCCGGGCCGACACCGTGCGCCTGCTGCGCGATCTTGGCGTCACGGTCGCCGTACTGGCCAACAACCACGCCAATGACCTGGGCCCAGGCGCCCTGCGCCGCATGGCCCGAACCTTGCGCCGCAGCGGCATCATCCCCGTCCTGGCCGGCCAGACCACGGATCTCGGTCCGTTTCGCCTGGCCGCCCTGACCGACCTGGACAATGCCGACCCCAGACGCCGCAACCTGCTGACCCGGGCCGCCATCAACCGGCTGATCCCCCCCACGCCGCCCAAGCCGCTTTTCGCCATGATTCATTGGGGCGAGGAATTCGCCCGCGGCCCCGACCCACGGGTCCTGGCCCTGGCCAAGGCCCTGACTGCGGCAGGGACCCAATGCGTCATCGGTTGCCACCCGCATCACGCCTGGCCGCTCACCTGCGACGCCAATGCCTGCCAGGCCTGGTCCCTGGGCAACTTCCTCTTCGACCAGTCCCGCCCCGACGCCGACGGCGCGCTCCTCGAAGTCCGTTTCTTCCCCCAAGGCACCTACGCCCTGCGCCGTCTGCCCATCGGCAATCTCTACCGGAAACTGGGACTGCGCCCCTGACCCGCCTGAAGAGGCCTGTCCCACCTCCCGGACGTGGCCGATGCCCCGCGATAAACGCCTTGGCCGCCCGGAGCGCCGTTTTCATAACGACGCCCGGCGCTTCTGGCGAGAGGAAGGCGACCATTGGGGGGATTCAGAAAAAGAAATCGTTACCCGTGAAATGGCATGGCGTTGCCTTGGGCCGTTCTCGAAACCCGGCGATCTTGGCGGTACGAAAGGAGAGACAATGTTGCGAAGGAGGCAATCAGGACCAGCACGGACGTGGCGTTCTTTCTCGCTGCGGTTTCTCGAAAGGAATGCTTATGGCCGCCCAGTATGATCATCTTGGGAAGCCATAAGCATTCTTCATGTCCTGGGGCAGAAAACTATTTCGCTGCATCGACCTTTTTTATGATCGCATCGGTGATATCGATCCTCGGATCAATGAAGGCGAAGCCGTTTTTATCCTGCACGGAGAGCAAACCATTCTCCTTGGCGTAGTCGGCAAGCACCTTGTTGATCCTGTCCACAATGGGTTTAAACGCCGTGGATTCCTCCTCGCCGACATCCTTGCGCAGCGCTTGGGCGTCCACCACATACTGGCGCACAAGCTTTTCAAGTTCCGCCTGCTTTCCGGTCTTCGGATCGCTTAACCCCGGAGCGGCCTTGATCTTCGCGATGGCCTCTTCCTGGATTTTCAAGGCCGCCTGGCGCGGGGCGAATTTCTTCCGCACCTGCTCGGACGCGTTTATGCCGGCATTGCACTTGGTGATGACTTGCCGCGTATTGATCACCGCCATGGTCGGCTTGCCCGAACCCATTTGACAACCTGTGGAGCACAGCATGAGGCCAAGAAACAACAGGGGAAAAAGACCAAACCGCATGAAGACATCCTTTATTGAGAGTGCATTGCCATCGAACCAGGCCGCCAGCCGGCGGTCAAAAGGAATATTTGAGCCCGACGCTTGCGGCCTGGGACTCGTAGCCGGGACGGAAGAGCTCCACGCCGGCACGGGTCGTGGCCGTCAGCGACGGTGACACGCGCATACTCACCCCGATGTCGACCAGAGCCGAATTGTAGGCATGATCCGCGCTTTTGACCTGATACGTCGACCCCGACGCGCCAATGAACGAGGCCGTGATGTTTTGCG
Source organism: Desulfovibrio sp. JY (assembly GCA_021730285.1). Classification (NCBI taxonomy): domain Bacteria; kingdom Pseudomonadati; phylum Thermodesulfobacteriota; class Desulfovibrionia; order Desulfovibrionales; family Desulfovibrionaceae; genus Desulfovibrio; species Desulfovibrio sp. JY. Next base: position 2,333,266 of record CP082962.1, on the reverse strand, counting down.
ATGCGTCAAGCCACTGCGCGCTCCAGCCCAGGCGTACCTCCGGCGTCACATCCCCGGCCGACGTCTCGAAGGTCCGGGCCAGACGCGCCCCAAGCACCGTATTGAGGGCCTCGGTGTTGCGGGGACGAATGCTTTGGCCAAGCGTGCCCGCCCCCGTCTCGGCAAAGCCGTTTTCATGCAACCGTTGCCAGGACACCGCCGCCAGCGGGCCGAAGGTATAATCCCCGGCCGTGAAGTCGTAACCGCCGCCGGCGCTGACATCCACGTTCCAGCCATCCCAGTTCCCCTTGGCCGTGTACGACCCCATTGGCAACGGCAGGGAGCGCGAGGACCGAAACGTGTTGTACGCGCCGCGCACCCCGGCGTCGGCGTGCCAGGGGCCGCTCCTGTAGGCGGCTAAAAGCCCCAGGCTCCAGTCGTTGACCGTCCCCTGGCCGCCGCCTTCGCTGTGGACGCTGATGGACTGGGTGACGAACCCGGGGGCCAGGGCCAGGGTCAGCTTCGAGGAGGGGCGGTAGAGCAGGCCGCCGGTGATGCCGCCGGAAACGGCGGAGTAGCCGGTCCGGTTCGAGGAGCCTTGCTGGAAGGCCCGCATGCCCAGCGGCTTGATAAAGACCCCCAGGCGTCCGAGGGACAGGGACGACGCGCCGACGCCGGCGGTATCGAGCCCCAGGGCCAGGCCGTACTGGTTGTTTTGGGAGGCGAGCGTCGACGGCCCGATTTCCAGGGGGTTGGCGAAACCCTGGCCCACGCCGTCCTCGCCTTCGTGCAGCCCGGAGCGCTGGGCGGCGGTCAGAAGCCGGCCGGCCGCGAACACATTCCGGGAAAACGCGTCGTAGACCTCGGCGCTGAGGACATTGAGCGAATAGTCGGTCAGGGCGTTTTGCGTCGTGGACCTGATCGCGCTGGCGAGGGTTTGCGCGCTGCTCCAGGACGCGTCGGCCAGGCCGTAGGAGTTGTCCAATACCGTAATAAGCGAGGCCATCTCGCCGGTGGCGGTGTAGGCCGCGGCGTCCAGGGCGGAGCCGGTCGAGGAGGATTGCGAGCTTGAAGACGCTGTCGAGTAGGACTGGCGCGTCAGGGTCAGTGTGGCGCCGGTGCCTGAGACACCCGGCACGAAAACCCAGTTTTGCGGCGTCCCGGCATAGGTCACGTTGGAATAGGTGCCGCTGACGGAGGAAGCCTGGAGTATGTTCCAGCTCGTGCCGCTGGTGTAGGTGGTGTCGACGGCCACGACGGTGAGTGTGCCGGAGAGCGTCGCCTTGCCGGTCACGTTGATCAGGTCGGAGTCTCCGGAGGCGCTGACCTGGCACACGTAGGTGCCGGTCGAGCCCAGGGTGAAGTCGCCGCCGACGGTGATGGTGCCGGGGGAATGGCCCGGCGAGATGATGCCGTTGACGGTCAGGTTGTGCAGCTTGCCGACGCCGGCGAGGGTGGTTCCGTTGGCCACGATGACCGTGCCGGTGGACGTGGAGGCGTCGAAGCCCGTGTCCAGGGTGACCGTGCCGGAGCCGGCCAGGGTCAGCGCGCCGGAGCCGGTCAGGCTCCCTTGCAGGCTGACGCTGTTGCCGCCGTTGTCCAGCGTGCCGGTGCTCGCGGCCTCGATGTCCCGGGAGATTGCAAAGTCGTTGGTGGTCTTGAGCGTGCCGCCGTCGAAGGTGAGGCTGCCCGAGGCGTCGCCGAGGTTGGCGTCGCTGGCGACCGCTATCGTGCCGCCGGCGAAGAGGGTGCCGCCCGTGTAGGTGTTGGTTCCGGTGAGGGTCAGGGTGCCGGAACCGGACTTTTTGAGCGAGCCTGTGCCGGAGATGACGCCGGCGTAGGTGGTGTCGATGGCCTGGTTCACGGTCAGGGTGGCCGAGCCGAGGGAGACGTTGCCGCCGTTCGATCCGCCGCCGGAAAGGCCGGCGATGACCTGATCGTAATTATTGAGGTCCAACGTCGCCCCGGCGGCATTGGCCAGGACCACCACGGAGTTCGGGGAAAAGGCGTTTACCGCCCCGGCTTGCAGCGTGCCCTGGTTGATGAAGGTCGGGCCGGAGTAGGTGTTGCCGGTGTTGGTGAGCTTGAGCGTCCCGGCCCCGGTCTTGGTCAGGGAGCCGGCGGTTCCCGGCACGGCGTCGGTGATCGCGCCGGAAAGGGTCAGGGTGTCGCTGCTGTTGGCGACTGCAAAGGTGCCGCCGCTCGCGCCCAAGGCGATCGACTTGCCAAGCTCCAGCGTGTTCGTGGCCTGAAGCGTGCCGCCGTCAAGGGTGATGCCGCTCGTGCCTTGCAGGTTGGCCGCCGAGGAAATGCTCAGCGTGCCGCCGTTGATGTTGGTGGCCCCGGTGTAGGTGTTGGTGCCGGCAAGCGTCAGAGTGCCCGATCCTGTCTTGGTCAAGGCGCCGGAACCGGAGACCACGCCGGCAAGCGTCAGGGTGTCGCTGCCGTTGCCGACTGCAAAGGTGCCGCCGCTGGCGCCCAAGGCGATCGACTTGTCAAGCGCCAGCGTGTTCGTGGCCTGAAGCGTGCCGCCGTCAAGGGTGATGCCGCTCGTGTCTTGCAGGTTGGCCGCCGAGGAAATGCTCAGCGTGCCCCCGTTGATGTTGGTGGCCCCGGTGTAGGTGTTGGTGCCGGCAAGCGTCAGAGTGCCCGATCCTGTCTTGGTCAAGGCGCCGGAACCGGAGACGACGCCGGCAAGCGTCATGGCGTATCCGTTGGTGTCGAAGGTGCCATTTTTCACAGAGAGCGCCACGTCCCCCGAATAGGTCATGTCTTCGGATGGACGGAGCATACCGCCGTCGAGGGTCAACGCGCCGAGGGAGACGTTGCTGTTGATGGTGAGGGCGGCGTTGGTATAAATGGTTGTCGTCGTAAAAGAGCTTGCGCTTGTCGGCGCGAGAGACCAGTTGGTGGCCGTTGTCCCGTCGCCGACGTCGAGTGTTTCGACGCCGCTTATCAAGGGAATATTCGTATCGGCATTCGGGGTCCCGAGCAACTTCAGGGTGTCGCTGTCATTGCCGGAGCCCAGGTCGATGCGGCCGATGATCGTGGCCCCATCGGCCAAGGTGACGCCGTCGTTGCCTGAACTGGATTGGATGGCGTAACCACTGTCGAAGACGTGGCCGCTGGTGTTCGTGGCGGAGAGCTTTCCCTCGACGGTCAACAGGAGCTGGCCGTGGGAGAGAACGGCTGTGGCCATGCCGTCGGATATGGCTGAAACGGAACCTGTGCTGGAGATGACCAGCGCGCCACCCGAGCCGTTCGTGAGACTCTTACTGCTATAAATGCCGCGCGCGGCGCCGCCCGCCCCGGTCGTCATGGCGGTGATGGAGCCGGAGAGCGGCCCGGAAATGCTGATGTCGCCGGAAGAAGTGTTAACGCCGTACGCGCGGCCACCATCCCCGGTCGCCGTGGCGGTGATGGAGCCGGAGAGCGGCCCGGAAATGCTGATGTCGCCGATAGAAGAAATGGCAACGCCGTACGCGTGGCCACCATCCCCGGTCACCGTGGCGGTGATGGAGCCGGAGAGCGGCCCGCCGATGCTGATCGCGTGGCCATAAGCGAGCATGCCGTACGCGCTGCCGCTACTTCCGGTCGCCGTGGCGATGATGGAGCCGGCCATATCGTGCGTGATGGTTACTCCGCTAGCCCCATTGAGTCCGACAGCGTCCGCGGCCCCCTCGGCCAGGATTCGGCCCGTGCCGGCGATGGAGTCGATGCTGACGCTTCCCGAAGTGTATATGCCGTACGCGGTGCCGCTACTTCCGGTCGCCGTGGCGGTGATGGAGCCGGAGAGCGGCCCGGAAATGCTGAAGTCGCCGGAAGGAGTGCTAACGCCGTACGCTCTGCCGCTACTTCCGGTCGCCGTGGCGATGATGGAGCCGGAGAGCGGCCCGGAAATGCTGATGCTGCCGGCATCATTTTTAAGTCCGTACGCGCGGCCACCATCCCCGGTCGCCGTGGCGGTGATGGAGCCGGAGAGCCCCCCGCCGATGCTGATCGCGCCGCCAGCAGCGAGCATGCCGTACGCGCTGCTGCCTTTCTCGGTCACCGTGGCGGTGATGGAGCCGGCCATATCCTGCGTGATGGTTACTCCGCTAGCCCCACTGAGTCCGGCAGCTTGGAGGGCCCCCTTGGCCTGGATTTGGCCCGTGTCGGCGATGGAGTCGATGCTGACCCCGCCTGCCAAAGCGTATATGCCGTACGCGGTGCCACCACTCCCGGTCCCCGTGGCGGTGATGGAGCCGGAGACCCCCCCGTCGATGCTGATGCCATAAGTAGCGCGAATACCGTATGCCGGGAAGTGCGAATCGACGGAGAGGGTGACATTCTTGCCTATGGAGCTCAGCGCCGCGTTCATACTGGAGATATTAATCACATAATTACTCGAGCCCGAGGCGGTTAACACAATATTCCCCTTGTCTGTGTTCCCTCCCAGGGTTAACTTCGTATAATTTGACAGAGTAATAACATTATCACTCTCGGTGAGAATGGTATCATCGCCGATAGCAAGAGTTACATCTTTTGCATTTGTGTTTTGCAGAGTTACACTGCCTGAAGTTCCAATAGCGAGCGCACTTATCAGTGAATTTGTTTGATCGGCAAGGTTCTTCAGATCAATAATATCTCCGTCTTTTGCTGTACTTATATTACCTTCAAGCGTACCCAAATCGCTAGGGCTGTATGTTTCTGCTGTAGCAACACATTGCAACAGCTGCAATGCAGTGCATAAAATCATAAAAATGATACTACATTTACACACAATAGATAACTTTCGAATATTTTTCCGCTTTTCTTTCTTCGATAATATGCAATAACGCCTACTCATTACACAAAACTCCTTATAAATTGCACGTTATCGTCGTTTTTTCGTTAAATGTAGTATTACTGCAACGTTGGGATCAGGATGCGTTTTGGCAAATGCCGTACGCGCAGCCGGTCGTAGTGGCCTGCGGCAACGCCGTCGCCGGCACGCTGACGTTTTTCGGGACATGGCTCGAAAAGCGCCACAGCTCGATGCGCATGACAGGCAGATCGCCGAGGCCGTGATGTTGCCGCTTTCCACGGACTTCAGGTCCTCGTCGCACGACTCCGTGCCCTTGAAGGGAACGCGGGACTGGCCTGTCTCCGGGTCGAAGACAAAGGGATCCGGCGACGGCGGTCAAAGCGGCTTCAATGTCTTGTTTCCGGGCATCAGCAAGGTCGATGCCAAAAGAAGTGCCCCGTGGGAGGAAGGGCGTAGCTATCGCCTGCTTGGTGTGATCGAGGACGAAAACCGGGAAGGTTTGGCCATGAACGCGGCCTTCCCGCTTCCGGCAGAGCGCGTCATCCGTGCCCCGGGAGGGCCGTTATGGCGGTTACCCTGCCTCTCCGGGCCGCAGGGGCAACGGGTTGGGACACCGAAGCAGGGGAAGCAGGAGGAAGAGGGGGCTGACTGCCCGTATGGCTGCCGGTCCACCGCCAAAAAAACAGGCTTATGGCAGTATTGTGGGCATCGGCAAGAGAGCCGATTCGACGCAGCTGTGCCCCGACACTTAGTTTTGAAGGGGGAGTGATCCGGGATATGCCGGGAGGACGTGGGATATGATGGGACGGGGAGCCCCGGGCCGTGGGGGAATCCGGGGTGTCAAGCGCCGTCGGGGACCTGGAAACGCGATCGCGGCCGACGACGCTTAGATTTGGTCAAACGTCGCGCTTGCGACGCATAGTTTTGAACTACTTGAGGCCAGCGAACTTCCCCGATGTCCCGACAAGAAACAAATCCAGCGATCCGATTATGGCTACGAGGATAGTAATTACGGCAAATACTTTAACCAGTTTGGAATTGTTGTCCTTAATCAAGACAAGCATTTTTGTGATAATGTAAAGGCCAACCATAAGCCCGATGTCTGGAAGCATGGAAATCTCCTTTTTTATCTCACATATTCGCGGCAACTCCAAACGATGCGGCCGATGACGCGCACGGAATCTGAAAGCTCCCCGTTCATATCAACTTCAATTGGATGATACTCAGTGTTCTTGCTGCGCAAAATGAGCTTGCCAGGGATTTTGTCCAGGTATTTGACGTAAACCTCGCTGTCTATCCCTACCGCGAAAATACCGCCTGCAATAATCTCATTCTGGCTTTCATCAATCAAGACTGAATCACGGTCCATCAAGACAGGAGACATGCTGTCGCCTGTTATATCCATCAAAACCATCTTCTTCGGGCGTCCCTTCCGCCTGAGGAAGTCGGTTTTGAAAGCATAATACCCGATCACCTCACCTTCCGTCTCCAGACTCCCTGTACCCGCACACAGACGGGCCTTTACCTTGGGGATAAGCGAATATCCCATAGCTGGCGCGGCTTCCGGGCTCATCCACTGGGGCTCTCCCGGTGGGATGAGGCAGGCGTTTTGCGCTTCAGCGGGCGCAGTTTGGGCGTTGTCGCTCTGCTTCAGCCCCTTCCCAAAAAACAGCCAATCCGCTGAAACGTCAAAAGTTTCAGCTATTTTTTCAACCCATCCGCTCGGTATTTTACGTCTTTTTCGTGCAGTCCCTACGGATGGGGGCGTAATATTTAATATTCTGGCTAATTCAGAATCGTTTGACGCCCCGCATGCTTCCATGACCCTGGCAAACTTTGCCTCAAAAGACTTCGTAGAACCTGGGATGTTCTGCGAAGCGTTCTGCGAAGTGTTGGTTTTTACTTGTGACGGCATAAACTTAAATGATGTTAAATAGTTGTAAACATTTGCCGCAAAATGTGGTCAAAAGCTTCTACGAAGTAAATTTTTACCTTGACCACATAAGACTTTGACATTAGACATGCCTTAAAGCGGTCACAAAATATGACCGCTTTCCCCGATTTCTAGTCGAGAATCACGGGACGGGCAATGGCTAAGGCGAAACGAAATTTAGGCGGAACCATGGTGCAGCTCACCCTGCCCCTGGCCAGCCTGCCCACGGCCAACATGGCGGCCGGCAGCCTGCGCTGCCGCGAGGCCGTCTATGAGGCCCTGCGCGAAGCCTTGTCCGCATCCGGCCTGTCCCGGGAATACGTCGCCGGGGAGCTATCCCGGTTAACAGGCGACCAGATCAGCATCCATCATATCAACAGTTGGACGGCCGAGAGCAAGGCCGGCGAGCGGCACCTGCCCGTTGAATACGTCGCCGCGTTGACCGTGATCCTGGGCGACAGCCGCATTTTGGCGGCCGCCTGCCCGGCCGGCCACGTGGTGCTGTCTCCGGCCGAGGCGGCCGTCTACGAGCTGGGCAAGGTGGTGGTCGAGGAGCGGCGGCGCGGCCGCAAGAAGCGTGAACTGTGGGAGCGGATCAATGGTGCGTAAGCGGTCGATCAAAATATGGATGCTCAAGCGGGGACTCAGTGTCCAGGACGTGGCGGATGGCGCGGGTGTGCATCAGTCCTATGTGTACCATTTTTTGGCCGGCAAGAAGAAAGCACTGGTGATCCGGGACTGGTTCCTTGGGCAAGGGTGTCCGGCGAAGTACTTGGGAGAAGGAAAGAAGGAGGCGGCGTGATGGCACTTGGCGAAGTGATCATTGAAGACGGGGCGGAATTCTTCCTTTGCGAGACTCCACCCACGCAAGCCGAGCTTGAAGTGTATTTCAAGGAGAACGGCAACGGACAGGACCATATGATTATGGGGCTGGAACTTGCCTACCGCCTGATCCTCCAGCCGGTCGACGACCAGAAGACAGCTCTCCTTGGTCTGGTCGACCAGCTGGGACTTAGCGAACAGGAGTGGTTCCGCATAAAGGTTATGTTGTTTTGGGGGTTGGCAGCGATTCTATCCAATCGAGAAGATGCTCCAGTCGCGTTTTGCCAAACCCAGGGGATGAAATAGAGATGCGCACTTCAATCCACTCTTTTAGCGATTCTTTGCTAATAGGCATCCCTTCCTCCATTAAAGATATGACTGCTTCCCCGATCACATATTGGCGGCTCTCTGGCTTATCAAGAAAAGTTTCAATTTCTTTAGTTAGTTTGGCTTTTAAGTCCTGTGCCAACTTTTTCCCTTTCTTTTCGGCGTCAGACATTTCCGCGTCTCCTGTGTGGGTTGACGGTTGTGGAAACATGTAACGGCGATCCTATCAGGGGACGCGGAACACTTACAAGGCGGCAAGGCAGGCGGTAACGGCGATGGAAGACAGGGTTACGGCAGAGAATATAGCGAAAGCGCTCGGGGTTTCGACGCGGGTCATCTACGACAAGGATTGGCCTTACGTTGAAGAGAAAGGGCGCGGCCGTGGCGGTAAACGGCGGCTTTACCCGCTCGCCTCACTCCCTGCCGACGTGCGCCAAGCCTTAGGGAACGTCGCCGCCTCGGAAGCGGCCGCCGCCGGGCGGATGGAAGGGCTCAAGCTCCGGCTCGAAGAGGAGTCCGCCCAGGCCGTGGCCGATGCCGCGCGCCAGGAAGGGCTGGCAAAATTTACCCGGCTCGCCGGCAAGGACCGGCTTCGCGCCGAGGCCCGGGCCACGCTCCTCGCCGCTTTCGATGCGTTCCTCCTCTCTTCGGGTCTCCCGGCCTCAACCGCCCGCCACGTCTTCGCCGTGCAGTACCGCACCGGGGAAATCGAAATCGACGCTACAGTCCGCGCCGTGCTGCCTAAGGTCTGCGCGACAAGCATAGGCAACTGGCAAAAAGCCGTCACCAGGGAAGGAATTTCGCGGCTGGCCGGCGACTACGGCCACCGTAAGGGCACGGGCAAGATCGACCAGAACCCGGAAATCGCCGAGTTCATCAAGGGCGAACTGTACGAGCGTCCGACCATCACTGCAAAGCGCGTGCTGAAGGGTATTTCGACGCGGTTTCCGGCCGCTGGCATCACGCAAAAGATGGTGCAGGATTGGTTGCGGACGTTTCGCAAAAACAATCCCCGTCTCATGCTGGATATTACCAGCCCTGACGCCTGCCGATCCCGGTATCAGCCGGCCACGGGCAGCCGTTACGAAGGCATCGACCACCCGAACCAGCGCTGGGAGATGGACAGCACCAAAGGCGACATCATGCTTTGGGACGGAAAGAAGAAGTCCCGCCACATCATTGTCGCCTGCATCGACGTTTACACGCGCCGGGTCAAGTTTCTGGTTTCGCGATCGTCCAGCACTGCCGCCGTGGCCTCATGCCTGCGCCGTTGCCTGCTGGATTGGGGGCAGGTCGAAACCCTCGTGACGGACAACGGCTCGGATTATGTCAGCAAGCACATGGTGCGGCTGGCCCTGGCCCTGAACATCAAACGTGAAGTCGCCCCGCCGTTCACCCCGGAGCACAAGCCGTTCGTCGAGCGTGTCTTCGGCACGTTTCTTCGAGGCGTTTTCGAGGATTTACCCGGTTATATCGGGCACAGCGTGGCCGAGCGCAAGGCCATCGAGGACCGCAAGGCGTTTGCCGTGCGACTGGCCAAGGGCCTGCATCATGGCGATCTGGATACGCCGCCCGAGCTGCTCCTCTCCCCTGACGCGCTCCAAAAATTTTGCGACGAGTGGACCGATGCCATCTATGCCCACGAGCCGCACTCCGGCGAGGGGATGGACGGTCTGACGCCCTGGCAAAAGGCGGCGGAATGGTCCGAGCCGATTCGGCGGATCAGCGACGAACGCGCCCTGGACGTGTTGCTCTCGCCTGTGCCGGGCAAGAAGGGAGACGGCTACCGCCCCGTCCGTAAAAAGGGCCTCGAGATCGGCCGCTACCACTACACAGCCCCGGAACTTGGCGGCCACGAGGGCCGGCAGGTGTTGTGCCTTGAAGATAGTGCCGATTGGGGCGCGGTCCACGTGTTCCTTCCCCACGATCAACAGGACGAGGACGGCGGCATGGAATACCTGTGCCGGGCCGTCTGCCCGCTGCTGACGGGTATCTCCAGATGCGAAGCCGCCTTGGCCCGCACCCGTGTCTACAAAAAGGTGCGCGCCGAGGAAAAGGCGGCCATGAGGGCGGCCTCGCGCAAGGTCGGCGCGGCCGACGTCTACCGCGAGGTCGTGGAGCATGCCGTGGAGCAGGCCGGCAAGCTCTCGCACCTGCCCAAGCCCACCGTCCCCCACGAAACCCCGATGCTCAAAGAGGCTGGCCTCGCCGCCCGGGCCGGGGACGCGCCCACGCCGCACGAGCCGACGGCCGACGAATTGGCCGCGCGCGCCGCCCTGGTCGAGGACATGGCCAGGGAGAAGGCGACCGTCCATGCAATGCCCGAGGCGCATACCGAACGCCAGCGCTACAACCGCTGGCTTGCGGTCGATGCCGCCATCACGGCCGGGCAGGATGTCCCCGAAAAAGACCGGAAGTGGTGGGAAAGCTATCAGAAAACGCCAAAATTTCTGGCCGAACGGCAGATGCGTGAGTTCTTCCCGCAACTCGCCGAGGCCGGCCAGTAAAAGCAGAAGCCTGCCGTTGCAACCGGCAGGCTTCCAAGTGAAATCAAAGCAGGGAGATCGAAAAATGACGCAACATGGACAACCTGTCAATGGCGGCCCCGCCCCGTTGCTCAATGTGCAGCGGTGTCTGGAGGCATTGCAGGCGGCTAAAAACCGTCCGTCCCATCTGCCGGGCATCGTGTGCATGTACGGGCCATCCGGCTACGGCAAGTCGACGGCCGCAGCTTACGTGGCGACCAGGACAGACGCCTATTACGTCGAGTGCCGGTCCTCTTGGACCAAAAAAGCCTTTTTGCAGGCCGTCCTCAAGACCATGAATATCCGCCCAAAAGGCAGCAAGGAGCCGGCCAGGACTATCTACGGCATGGTGGATCAGGCCGCCGAGGAGCTGTCCGCCGGACGGCCGCTCATCGTCGACGAGATGGATTACCTCGTGGACAAAAACGCGGTCGAGATCGTCAAAGACCTCTTCGAAAGCTCCCAGGGAACGATCCTCATCATCGGCGAGGAGCGGCTCCCGGGGAAGCTCGAGGCGTGGGAACGATTTCACGGCCGGATCATGCATTGGGTGCCAGCCCAGCCGGCGGACATCGAAGACGCCAAGACGTTACGCGCCATGTACTGCGACAGGGTGCGTGTGGCGGACGATCTGCTGGCCCTGGTGGTTGAAAGTGCCCAAGGGTCGGTACGGCGCATTTGCGTGAATCTGGAGCGCATCCAGGCCGAGGGATTGGCTGACGGCCTGGAGATCATGGACCGCGCGGCCTGGGGCTCCCGGGAACTGTTTACGGGCAAGGCCCCGATGCGACGGGGGCTGCGATGAGCAGACAAGCCGTCCATGTGCCCCCGGGACTCACCGGACGCGACCTGATTTGGGATGCGATGCGGGAAAACCGGACATTTACCGTGGATGATCTGGCCAAGCAGACACGGCTGAAGAGGGGTTCCGTGGACGATTACGTCCAGGCGCTCGTTAAGGCCGGCATCGTGGCCAAAACAGGGAGTAAGCCGACCCCGCTTGGCAACGCTGGGGCCTTTCCCCGCGCGGAATATACCGTCGTCCCCGTGGCCATGGGGCTCGAAGCTCCGAGGGTTCGGAAAAACGGCACGCTGATCCCCCCCACCGGACGCCAACGGATGTGGCGGATCATGCCCATCCTGAAAGACTTCTCGATTCGGGATTTGGCTTCGACCGCGTCTCTGCCCGAGGCTCCCGTCTCCCCGCATGAAGCCCAGTATTACGTCGACTGGCTTGCCCGAGCCGGCTACCTGCGCTCCTCCGGGGCCGGTCGCTGGGCCATCGTCCCGGCCATGCGCCGTGGGCCTCGCGCGCCGCAAATCCAGCGCATCCGCCGGCTGTTGGACCCCAACACAGGCGAGATCATGTGTGAGACCGAGCCGGTCGAGGAACGGGCCAAATGAGCGCCATCGAAAAGGTGACGCTGGCCTGGGGAGACATCCCGGATTGGCTGGCCGCCATGGCCGCCGCCTGCGACGCCACGTCCGGACGGGCTGTGGCCGCTCGCCTGGGCGTCTCCCCGGCGGCCGTGTCCAGGGTGCTTGGGGGCACTTACGGCGACACGGCCGCCATGGCGCGCCGCGTGCGCGAGACACTCATGACGCGGCGGGTGGTCTGCCCGGTAGTTGGCGAGATCAGCGTCGAGACCTGCCGGGAGCATCAGGCGCGGCCGTGGACGGCCGTCAATCCAACGTTTGTGCGGCTGTACCGCGAGTGTCGGGTTTGTCCGCACCGGGAGGCCAATCATGAAGGGACTGGATCGGGACATCCGGCGGCTGGCCGCGCCGGGAAGATCAAAGTCTGCCGGCAGGCGGCAGCGGGACAAACTCAAATGCCGCGCGACGCGGCGCGAAATGCGGGAGATTGAGCCATGCTGGGTAGCAAAATCCGCAACGTGCGCAACGGCCTGGGCGTGCTGGCCGGGCTGGTGACCGAGGAACAATGGGGGCTCATCCAGATGGCCCGCGAGGAGCTGACGGACGCGGCTGACACGGCCGAGGAACTAGAAACCGCCATGGCCGGCATGGTGCCCGCGCTGGCGGCCAAGGAGGAATGACAGTGAGCGCCAACATCCCTGACGGATACATGGAGAATGGCCAGGGGCATTTGATCCCTGTGGACAAAGTCAAGCCGGTGGATATGGCCCGGAATGATCTGGTTATGGAACTGGTGGGAATGGCGGAAAGGCTTCAAGGCGACATGAAGCGTTTCCGGGATAAGGCCATGGGAGACGTCGAAGCGTTCGCGGACCTCTCTGCGGAAAAGTACGAGGCTCCCATAGGAGGGAAAAAGGGCAATGTCCGGCTGGTGTCCTTCGATGGTCGCTATCTGGTACAGCGTCAGATTTCCGAGAATCTCGTGTTTGATGAACGCCTGCAAGCGGCCAAAAACCTGATTGATCAGTGCATCACCCGGTGGTCCGAGGGAAGCAACAACAACATCAAGGCCCTGGTGAACAGCGCATTTGACGTAGACCGTGAAGGCCGTGTGAATGTTGGCCGCATCCTCGGTCTGCGCAGCCTGGACATCTCCGACCCCGATTGGCTGCAAGCCATGAAAGCCATCTCCGACAGCATCCAGGTGTCCGGCTCCAAGGCGTATTTGCGGGTCTATAAGCGCCGCGACAGCGATGGGAAGTATGAGCCCATCCCCCTCGATCTGGCGGCACTGTAAAGGAGGTCTGCCATGAGTTGGTATCGTTGCATCAACTGCGGCCACGTCGGGTCCGAGGTCGCGCATGACGAAGGCCAGTCCGAGGCCAAGGTGTGCGTCTGCTGCGGCTCCTACGAGATAGAGGCCTGCCCACCCCCTCGCTTTATGGTCGTCGCCGAGATCGAGGCGCGGAACTGGAAGACGAAAGCCGAGCAGCTCTCGGCGCTCATCAAGAAGGCCGGCGCATGCGGCGCACTCCCGGCCGGCTACGTGACCCAGGCCAGACGTGTCATGGCCGGGACGGTCTAGGGCCATGGGCGCATGCAATGAGGACTATTGCGAGGCCCAGCCGAACAGAATGTGCCTCGGCTGCCTGTTGTGCCTGAGCGATATTGAGCTGACGGCGTTGGCGCGGTTTCTGGAAGAAAACCAGGAGGGCCTGCATGCGGCCGGGCTGTCGTTGAACGCTATCGAAATCATACTGGATGCAGTGTCGGAATAATCCTTGCGAAACCGCCCTGCGGGGCGGTCGTCGGACGGTGGCGCGTCCGGCCTGATGAGCAGCCAAAGGGGAATGCAGTGGGTAGATGTAACATGGTGACAGAGGACAACATGTTCGAACAACTCTTGACCCATCAACCCTTGCAGCGGCTTGAGCATATCGAAAAGCATGTTGCCGAGGCTCGCCACTTGATCGACGTGATCCTGGGCGACGGCCATGTGGCGGAAAGGCTCAAGGCTTTGCCCGCGCTCGTCACGGAATTTCGGGTCATTCAGGGCGACGCTGCATGCGCCCTGCTGTGCCTCGGCGACGGCCAGGAGGGATAGCCATGCAAGCATGGACGCCAAAACGTGCGGCAGCCAAGACGCGGCGGAAAATCAAAGCGATCCGTGAACAGTTGGAAGGCATCGCCAACATCTGGGGTGGCGAGGACAACTACATCGACACCCTCGTGAGCGAGGCCATGGAGCACCTGGACGATATTCAAGGGGCAGTGTCTGAGCACCTTGCAGGAGACGCCGAATGACCGAACGATTGGGCGAGTATACCTACTGGTTGCATGTCGTCTCCCGTCAGCCCGGCCATACGGTCGTCGAGGCCGAACCCGGCTACAAGCCGTGCAAGCGGCCCGGAACGTATCGCGTCTGGATGGCGTCGCATGGCCCGGTCTGTCCCGGTTGCGACCGTGTGTGCCGCATCCCGGCCAAGGCGGGCCTTGTGAAGGACGACGCCATCGTCGTGATCCGCCAGCCGGCCAAAACGACGAAGGGGAAAACGCGATGAGCACCACCACCTCCGCCGCCGGCCGCCGGGCCATGCTGGCCAAAATCCACATCGCCAAGAAAGACCTGGGCATGGACGACGGCACCTACCGCGCCATGCTCGAAAACCTCTACGGCGTGGAGTCCTCGGCCAAGCTGTCCCCCAAGCAGCTCGACGATCTGCTCGGACACCTTACCAAACATGGCTTTGTCGCCAAAAAGAAAGGCGATCCCAAGCCGTCCGACAGCGCCAAGGCGCGCGAGCCCATGATCGCCAAGATCGGGGCGCTGCTGACCGCGCTTGGCCAGACCGAAGGTCGGCACGTGCCGTGGAGCTACGCCGTAGGCATCCTCAAGCGGCAGTCGGGCGTCATGCGCCTGGAGTGGGCCACGCCCCAGCAGCTGCGCGCCGTGATCGCGGCGCTGGACAAGCGCCTGGGAAAGCTGGCCCGGGAGAAGCGGGAACGGTTAACTGCCAAAGAAGGCGGTAAACATGTCGGCCACTCGCCCTTTTGACGCAGACGGGCTCATTTGGCCGGGTATCCTGGCTGACATTGCCAACGCGGCCGGGCAGCTGGCCGCCTATCGCGTGGCCGAGGCCAAGGGCGGCACGCAGACCTATTTCCCGCGCCCTGAGCGGCTGACGGACGATAACTGGCTGGTGGTCGCCTGCGGCTGGGAGGCCGCGCGGGTTATCGCCCGGCGTTGCGGCGGCGGGAAATTCGAGGTGCCGCTCGGGCCGCTCTCCGGCAACAAGGCAGCCGTGGCCCGGGCCATCCGCGAAGGGCTGGCGCAAGGGGTTTCGGGCCAGCGCGTTGCGCGGCTGGCTGGAGTCGATGCGCGCACGGTGCGCCGCCACAAAAACGAGTACGGGGCCGGAAACGGCCGCGACGATCAGTACAACCTGTTCTGATGGAAAATGACGCGTATTGTGCGCGCATGAGGACGCAAATGGCCGATAAGCGCAAGCCCGAGGGACGTATCACCATCGAAAGCCCCACCAGCCGGGTGGCCATTGAACTGTTCCCGGCGCGGCTGTTCCCGGGCGGCGAGCGCCTCGACGGCCAATACCGCGTTCGGGTCGGCCGCAGCTGGTGGCGCTCGGCCAACCAGAAATACGTTTTTTTGACGTATGCGGAACTGTTTGTTTTGCTGATGGAAATGAGTGAAAAGCTTTCTGGCGTCCCGGCGCAGCGCCAGGACGATCCCCGGCCGGATGTCGGACGCGGCGACCGGCGGCGGCTGTTGCTTGGCCGTGGCGATGACGGCGCGGCATTGTATGAGGCTGTTGTGGTTATGACGGACCCAATGCAGGGGTTGGACGGACGCTGGCAGGTGTTTTTGGTTGGCCGGCGGGAGCCGGTGCTGGTAGATGATCTGGAACGCTATGAGGGTGTGGCATGGGCAAGAAACGCAAGATGAGAGCGCCGGCCTGGAAGCCGCGTCCGACCGCGCAAGGGGCAGCAGCTGCGCAAAAGCCGGCGGGACCGGATATGGCCACGCACGTGTTGCGGCTGGCGCTGATGCGGTCATGCGCGGATTTTTTGAAGGAAGCCGTACCGATCCTGCGCCAGATGGGTGCGCTTGGCGAGTCGCTCGACGCCTATGTGCGCCGCGTGCCGAACATGCCCGAGGCCGAGGTTCGGGCCGGCATCCAGCACCTTGCCAAGGGGCGGTTGTCGCTGTTGGCGCTGTCGCGGCTGGTGGCGGAGATAGGCCTGGAGGGTGATGCGGCGGGGCCGGCAACGCCCGCGCCGGGGACGGAAAGGAAACAGTAGGGGACGTATTATGAACAAATGTATTTTATTATGTATCTGCTGTGTGGCGCTGGGTGGGTGCGCGCATGGGCATTGGGACTACGGATCAATGCCTCGCCAAGAGGCAATGCAAAAAAGTTATGACTGCCAGTATATGGCTAATATGCAGGCCAAGGGGGCAGGCTATCTTACACGATCAATAGCAGAGTCTCAATTTAAACAATGCATGCAATCACGAGGATTTGTTTGGGTTGACGACACGCAACATCAACAACCAGACACAAATCAGTCCCACGGTTCATTTTCCAAACATGCTCGAAAGGAAATGCCATTTGATCCATATTTTGACCCATACAAAGCACAAGGCATACCTCGTCCAGAATAAGACATTGTGAATAAACACAAACGGCCCGCCGGGAAACTGGCGGGCCGTTTGGTTTTTATGAGGCGTCCTCTCTCTTGACGCCTTGCCCCGACCTGGGGCAAATGGGCCATACTCGCCTCCCCTCGATTGGGTCGGACAGTTGTCCGCCCCGCCCCCCTGCATCGATCCCGCTAAACCCGTCGCCATGATGCGACGTGTTGCCTCCTCCATACTTGCGTGCCTGCTCCTGGCGGCGGTCTGGTCTCCCCGGATCGCCGCCGGAGAGCGGGTCAACGCCGACAATGTCCCGGCTGTGGTGGGCTACGTCCGCGACGATGGTACCGTGATCGTTTCCGTGCCGTCCTGGCCGGCGGTCATCTCGCCGATCCAGGTCCGTGTGGCCGGCCTCGTCTTGCCAAAAATCCATGATCCCCGTCCCTCCGTCCGTGCCCAGGCAGAGCTGGCCCGGGACTGGCTGGCGTCGCGCCTGCCGCCCGGCATCTCGGTTGTGCTGCGCGACGTGCGCCGCGACGGAAACTGTCGGCTGCTGGCCGGCATCGAGGCCCAAATCGACGGCGAGACGCGCGACGTGGCCACGGAAATGGTCCGGCGCGGACTGGCCAAACCCTACAACGGCCAGGGCCGCGCGCCCTGGTGAGGAGCCGTCTTATGCGATGCATAATCGGACTGTTGGTGGTGGTGTGTGTGGCCGCGATGCTGGCCGGATGCTCCGGCCTGGGCACGATTGGCGGCATGGGCTCGACGTCGGGCGCGTCGCCCCAGGCGTCCACGCTGGGGCCGGACACGGCGACAACCGAGGCCGCGACGGACACGACTGCCGCGCGCCTGGATTCCGGCTTGACCTGGCTGTGGGCGTCGGTGTCGGGGCTGCGGGACAAGCTGGCCGCCCTGGCGAGCGTCGCGCCCCATGCGGCGGAAGTCGTCGAACAGGCGCTGGATAAGGCGCGGGGGCTGGTGGCGGACGTTGAGGCGGCGGCCAAGGCCGGAAACTTCGGAAACGCCCTGACGCTCTGGACCAAGGCCCGAAGCGCCATCGGCGAGGTGGCCGACGCGGTGCAGGCCCTGGCCGTGACGAGCGCGGCTGGACAATAGGAGGCTTGCTATGACGCCCGAGCAGTTCGAGCAGCACATGGCCGTGCAGAACGCGATCCTGAGAGAGATGAAGGCGGTCAGACGACTGCTGACCGCCCCGGTGTATACTGTTGATACAGCCCTTATGACAAATCACACCCTTGAAAAAGCCCTTTGTACTCGGAAACAGGTCGCCTCAGAAGAATTTGAATAGTCGTGGTTTGGAAGGAATCTAGAGCAGGAGGCATGGGTATTTGTGGGTTGGAGCTTATTTCCCGAAAGCGTGGTTCAAATGTGAGGGGGACAAGTTGCACAACCTCCCATCCATCCCGTGCAAGATTTGCAAGTTCGGCATTCAATTTCTCTGAGATGTCCTTGGCATCATTGCCTCGAACGCACGGAGATAGATATTCGTAAGACATTTCTTCCGCCTCCCGGTTTGGGTTGAAGGTAGCACAGATATCCTATCGGGAGCCGGAAGATAAAGAAAGGAACGAATATGCCAGTTTCCATCGATTTTGACACCATTGTGGATTCGCTGTCCGCCGCCCGCGATGAGCTGCAACAGAGGCGGGCCGCTCCGGCGGCCACCTCGCCCACGGCTCCCGTGCCGGCCTCGGCTCCGACCCAGGATGAGCTGGTTGTGTCCATGGCCGCCAGCTACCAGCTGCCGGTCATGCTCGTCCGGGCCATGGTCGCCCACGAATCGGCCGGCGGCATCCCGGCCGCCATGCGGTTCGAGCCGCAATTCTACGAGCGCTACCTCAAGGGGGAAACACCCGATTTCCGTCCGGAGTTTTGCTCTTTGGAGACCGAACGGATCGGCCGGGCCACCTCCTGGGGCCTCATGCAGGTGATGGGCGAGACGGCCCGATGTTGCGGCTTCCGGGGCTGGTTCGGGGAACTGTGTACCCCTGCGGTCGGCCTGGAATGGGGCTGCCGCTACCTGCGCCGGCTGGCGGACAAATACCTCGCCGATGGCGGCTGGCCCACGGTCATGCGCGCCTACAACGGAGGCCCCGGCAATCGCCACCAGCTGGACAGCCCGTACCCGGGCAAAATCCTGGCGCTGATCCCCGGCGGCCAGTGGCCGGAATAAGGAGGCGACCATGGAAGACATGAAGAAGGAAACGCTGTCCCGGGCCGCGTCCCAAATGGGCGGGCTGACCCACGCGGAAGTCGAGGAAATCGTGACCCGCATAATGGGAATGAAGGGCGGTGTCGTACCGCCTGCCCCGCCCGGGACGCCAGGGCCGGAGGTGCTCATACATCCGGGTGAGCGCATTGTGAACAAGGACCAACTCAAGCTGCTCGACGACATGGCGGCAACCCTGCCGCCCTCGGCCGAAAGCGGCTGGAAAAGCCGGAAGGTATGGGTCGCCATCGTGACCCTTGTGGGGATGCTTGCGCAGATACCCCTGGACAAGCGGCTGTCGCCCCAGGAGCTGATTGCCGTGGCCTGCGTGGCAGTCGCCTATATCAGCTGGCAGGCCTGCGTGGACATCGCCAAGGTCCGTGCCAGGGAGCCCCGGGCGTGACGGATATCGGCGATGATGCCCAGGCGGCCGAGGCGCTTTTCAGGGAGGCGGCGTTGACGGCCGCCGCGCGCC
Organism: Desulfovibrio sp. JY; assembly: GCA_021730285.1. Classification (NCBI taxonomy): domain Bacteria; kingdom Pseudomonadati; phylum Thermodesulfobacteriota; class Desulfovibrionia; order Desulfovibrionales; family Desulfovibrionaceae; genus Desulfovibrio; species Desulfovibrio sp. JY. Next base: position 2,314,155 of record CP082962.1, on the reverse strand, counting down.
CGGCCCCTGCCGGTGGGCAGGTTGTCGAGGATGGCCGGGTGGTCTGCGTCGAATGCGGCGAGCCGATCCCGGCCGCCCGGCTGGCCGCCGTGCCTGGGGCCACGCGGTGCCGTGGGTGCCAGGAAGTGAGCGAGAAGTAAGGGGGAGGATGCGTGAACACGCTGTTGCAGTATTGGCCGATCATCGGCCCTCTGGCCCAGGCGGTGATGCTAGGCGTCTGGTGGTTGATGATCGGAAAGTTCGTCACGGTTGAATCCTGCGCCACCTGCCGTCGTCAGTGTCGCAAGGAAGTGGCCGAGGACATGGGACGGCTGCCCTCGACTACGGCGTTTACCGACTTGGCCAGGGAGGTTGAGGGGCTACGGGGCGACTTCAAGGGACAGGCTGCCGAGCTTCGGGGACTGGCCGAGGTTTTCAAACGAGTGGAACACCCGCTTAGTCTCCTGCTCGAATACCACTTGGGCAGTAATCGCCGCGATCGGAGGGAGTAATGGGTTTGGCGGAAGTGTTTTCCCAGGATCGCCGACTGGTGATCCTACGTCTGTTGGCTGAGGATTTGGACCACAAGCTCAATACGTCGGTGCTGCAAGATGCCTTGGACCTGATCGGCCATGGCTGCTCGCGGGATAGCGTGGAAACCGAGTGTTCCTGGCTCGCCGAACAGGGACTCGTAAACGTCGAGAAGGTCGGTCCAGTGACCGTGGTGCAACTGACCGGCCGTGGCCAGGATGTGGCCGAGGGCCGGGCGACGGTGCCGGGCGTCAAGCGCCCCCGGGCGAGGTAGCGGTATGCCGTCCAGGAGTAAGATCAAGACGTTGCCCGCGCCGATCCGCAAGGAACTGGACCGGCTGCTGGCCGGGGGAGCGCATACCCTGGATCAGATTGTTGCCCACCTGCAAAAACTGGGTGCGCCGGTCTCCCGATCCGCCGTCGGCAGGTACTCCCAGGAGTTCGAAGAGGTCGCCGCGCATATCCGGGAAAGCCGCGAGATCGCCTCGGCTTTCGCGCGTGAGCTGGGAGAAGTCCCCGAGGGGGATATGGGGCGCGTGCTGATCGAAATCGTGCATCGGCTGGTGTTCAAGGCGGGCGTCGCCAAGCTGCGCGACGGTGACGCCATTGATGCCATTGATGCCGCACGCCTTGCCAAGGCCATCAAGGACTTGGCCGCGGGCTCCAAAATCGGCCTGGACACCGAGATCAAGATTCGTGAGCAGGCCAGGAAAGAAGCCCTGGAGAAGGCCGCCGAAGCGGCTCAAGGCGCAGCGGATCAGGCCGGGCTGACGCCGGAACAGTGGGGGTTGATCCGGGCGCAAATCCTCGGGGTGGAGGTCGACCCATCGTGAGCATGACCACGACCGAACGGGAGGAAGCCCTCCAACTCGTCGAGGACATCCAGCGAACTCGGGCGACCAAAAATCTTGCCCCGGCCGATGTCCCGAAAATCCTCTTACCGTACCAAGCGGCTTGGCATCGGGATGAAGCCCCGGTTCGCATCTGTGAGAAATCCCGCCGCATCGGGTTTTCCTGGGGTGCTCTGGCCGCAGAAGCAGCCCTTGAGGCCGCCCGGGCCAAGGGGGGCATGAACCAGTTTTACATGGGCTACAACATGGCCATGGCCGCCGAGTTTATCGGCGATTGCGCTTTTTTTATCCGGGCATACCAGCAGGCGGCTAGCAAGATCGGCGTGACAATCCTTGAAGAGGAAAAGCGCAGCATCGTTACCTATAAAATTCAGCTCGCCAGCGGCTTCAAAATCGAAGCGCTTTCCTCGTGCCCCTATAACTGGCGCTCCCGTCAGGGCCATGCCCGCATAGATGAAGCGGCGTTCCACGAGAACCTCCAGGAGGTCATCAAAGGGTCCCTGGCTTTTCGCATGTGGGGCGGCCGCATCGATATCGTGTCCACCCATGACGGCGAGGACAATGTCTTTGACCAGCTTTGCAAGGATGTCAGGGCGAAAAAGTTGCCGTACTCGTTGCATAAGGTCACATTCGACGACGCCCTGCGCCAGGGATTTTACCAGCGTGTCTGTCTAGTAAATGGAGAGGACTACAGCCCCCAGGCCGAGACCATCTACCGGGAAGAGATTTACGCGGACTATACCACCCCCGAGGATGCGGCCGAGGAGCTTGATTGCATCCCAAAACGTGGATCGGGCGCGTTCTTCACCCGGCTTTTATTGGAGCACTGCCATAGCGACGGCATCCCCCGGCTGCGCTGGCAACAGCCCTCCGAATTTGTGGTTGATCCCGAGCGACTTGAAAAAGCCGACAGGTGGATCACGGACAACCTCAAGCCGATCATTGATGCCCTGAACACGGATAAACCCACAGTTTACAGCCAGGACTTCGCCCGGTCCGGCGACTTGTCCGTGGATTGGATCTGGCAAGAGGACCGGCCGGGACATTGGCGGCAGGTATTTGCCGTGGAGCTGCGCAATATCCCTTTCGACGTGCAACAGCTCATCACCTTTTACATCCTGGACAACATCCCGCTTATGCAAAAGGCGGCCTTCGACGCGCGCGGGAACGGCCAAAGCCACGCGGAGGCCGCCTTGCAGAAGTATGGGCCGGACCGGGTGGAATGCGTCATGTTCTCGGCTTCCTGGTATGCAGAATGGTTCCCGAAATACCGGCAGGCCATGGAGTCCGAGCTTGTGCGCCTGGACGCCAACGAAGACGTTATTGCCGATCACCGCATGGTGGTCTTGGTCCAGGGGAAACCCGGGATATCCGGCGCACGGGTCAAGGGTAGCGACGGCCAGTACCGGCACGGCGACTCGGCGGTGGCTGGCGTCCTGGCATATTACGCCACGCGCCAGGAGCGAATCGAATACGGCTACACACCCGCTTTTGGTGACGCCGGCCACCCTGGCCAGGGCGGTGGTGACGACAGTGAGGACGACGACAACGCATTTTGCGGCCGGGCGCGGTTCGGCCGGGGAGCGTACTGATGCCGACGCTATATGACCATTTGGGCCGGCCCGTGGACACGGGACGGCTGAAGGAAGAGGAAGCCGGACCGACTGTGACCGGCGTGCGCCAAGTGCTGTCCGGCCACCCGGCAGCCGGGCTTACCCCGGGACGGCTGGCCCGGCTGCTGCGCGCGGCCGAGGAGTTTGACCCGACCGAATATCTGGAGCTTGCCGAGGACATGGAGGAGCGCGACCCCCATTACCGCAGTGTGCTCAGTACGCGGAAGAATCAGGTCGCCGGATTGGACATTACTGTGGCTTCGGCCACGGACTCGGCCGAGGACGTCAAAGCGGCGGACTTGGTCCGCGACTGGCTCAACCGCGACGAGCTGGCCGACGAGCTTTTCGACGTGCTCGATGCGGTCGGAAAGGCATTCAGTGAGACGGAAATCATTTGGGACACCTCGGGGGGGGAGTGGTTCCCGGCCCGTCTGGAATGGCGTGACCCCAAATGGTTCCAGTTCGATCGCGTGGATGGCCGCACGCCCATGCTCCTTTCCGAAAGTGGCCAGCCCGTGCCGCTCTCGCCGTACAAGTACATTTCCCACGTTCACAAATCCAAGAGCGGCCTGCCCATTCGTGGCGGTTTGGCCAGGGTCAGCGCTTGGTGTTACCTCTTCAAAAACTTCGATTTGAAGAGCTGGGTGGAGTTCGCCGAGGTGTTCGGCGTGCCCCTGCGCGTCGGGAAATACGGCCCGGGCGCGTCCGAACGGGACAAGCAGGTGCTCCTCCAGGCCGTGCGCTCCATCTCCCGGGACGCGGCGGCCATCATCCCGGCCTCCATGTCCATCGACTTTATCGAGGCCAAGATTTCGGGTTCGATCCAGCTTTTCGAGAACTTGGCGAACTTCCTGGACAAGCAGGTTTCCAAGGCCGTCCTCGGCCAAACGGGGACCACGGATGTGGGCCAGCACGTGGGCACGGCCAATGCCCACGAAGAGGTGCGCCGCGACATCGAAGCGGCTGACGCCCGGCAACTGGCCGCCACCCTCAACCGCGACCTTGTGCGGCCGATGGTCGACCTCAATCTCGGCCCGCGCCGGTACTATCCTCGGATCATTATCCGCCGCGAAGATGAAGAGGACCTGACGGCCCTGGCCGAGAATTTGAAAACGCTGGTGCCCTTGGGGCTTAAGGTCGGGATGTCCACGATCCGCGACAAATACGGCCTGCCCGATCCAGCCCCGGATGAGGAGCTGCTCCACGCCCCCGGCCAGGGAGCTACCGCCGATCCGGCGCAGCCCGATCCCGGGGATGCGCCCTCGGGCCGGCAGGCTGCCGCCTCGCGCCGGGCCGTCAATGCCGCCACGCCCCAGGCTGCCGCGCCCGAGCGGCCCATGGATGCCGTGGACGTGGCCGTGGCCGAGGAACTGGACGATTGGCAGGAGTTGGTGGACCCGCTTCTGGAACCGGTGCGCCGCCTGCTCGCCGAATGTACCAGCCTGGAGGAGTTTCAGCGCCGCCTGTCCGAGGCCCTGGCCGGCCAGGATGCCGGCCCCTTGACCGAGCATCTGGCCCGCATGACGTTTATGGCGAGGCTGGGCGGCGAAACGGGGGCGGACAGTGGCGACAAATGACGATGGCTCTATCCGTTTCCAGCCGCTCCCGCCCGAGGAAGCCATTGCCTATTTCAAGGCCAAGGGATTTAACCAGGTCGAAAGCTGGGACTGGCGCGACATGTGGCAGGCCGAGCATGCCACGGCGTTTACCGTGGCGAAAACGGCCGGCTTCGACGTGCTCAAGGATATCCAGGCCGCGACCGACGCGGCCATCAGCCAAGGCTTGACCCTCAAACAGTTTTCGGCCCAACTGACCCCTATCCTGCAAGCGAAAGGATGGTGGGGCAAAATGGAAAAAGCGGACCCGCTGACCGGCGAGGTCAAGGACGTGCAACTCGGCAGCCCACGACGACTCAAGATCATCTACGACACCAACATGCGCATGTCCCAGGCGGCTGGCGAATGGGCGCGCATACAACGGGCCAAGAAGTACGCGCCCTACCTGCTTTATTCGGCCATTCTGGATGGCGTCACGCGCCCTCAACACCGCGCTTGGAATGGGACCGTCCTGCCGGTCGATCACCCTTGGTGGAAGACCCACTATCCACCTAATGGCTGGCACTGCCGGTGCTCGACCATCCAGCTTTCGGCCCACGACCTAGAAGCCTTTGGCTACAAGGTGTCGCCCGATCCCGAGGACGACCTGACCCTCTACACCAACGACCGCACGGGCGAGACGCAAATGATCCCGCGCGGCATCGATCCGGGCTTTGCCTACAACCCGGGCGAGGCGGCGCTCGACGGCCACGCGGCCCGGGCCATGATGGGTAAGCTCGTGGACACCTCGCCGGATATGGCCGCCGCCCAGGCCGCCAGCGCCCGGTTTGTGGTGCCGGCGCTCAAGCGCGATCTGGCGGACTGGATCAAGCCGCGCCTGGATGCCCTGGCCGCCGGGACGCCCATAAAAACCGGTGAACGTCGGGTTGTCGGGGCGCTGCCGGATGAGGTCTTGGAGTTTTTCGCGGCCGGCCGGGCCAGCGCCGGAGGCGAGGCGGTCGAGCTGTCCAGCGGGGCCATCACGCTCTCGGAAGCGGGTATTGCCCACATTTACCGCGAAACAAAGCGGGCAAGCGGCATCGGCCTGCCCCGCGAGGTTATCGCGCGCGCCGTGGACGCCCTCTGGGAGCCGGAGGCGATTTACTGGGACAAGGCCAACCCGGCGCTGTTGTATCTGATCGATGCCGGCGAGGAGTCGGCGGGGAAATTGGTGGTGCAGGTCAACTATGCCGCCAAGGCGCATGACGCGGCTGGGGCGAGAGTGCGCATCGTCACGAACGACGTGCGGTCCGGTCGGATCATCGACCCGGCCGTTTTGGATAACGCCGGGCTGTACGAGCGAATAAAATAACCGCCCTGGTGGGACGCCACCCCCACCCGGAGCTTTCCCGCTGCCAGGGCGGGGCAAACTCAGCCGGGAGCGAATTATCCGGCCAAACAGGGCGGTCAAAAAGGTCAAGAGCAATATAAGCCCGTTTTCGGCCCGGGGCAAGCGAAGCCAGGGCGACGGCCGTAAAAACCAGTAAATCGCCTAGTAAACATGGTCTGACGCGTTTGCGGGGTATGTCCGGGGTTGCCTCTGGCCGTCCAATGGGGTTACCCGGATCGCAACCTCGTTTTCCTCCCACGCATCCCCTCCGTTGAGAACCCGTTTGGGTCGGACAGTTGTCCGCCCTGCATCCTGCCGCCCGGCCCGCTAGGGTCCGGGCCATGTTGCGACGCGCTGTAAACTCCCTCCCGTTGGCCGCCGGCAATGCCGGCGAGGCTCCTGAATGGGTCCAGGTCATGCCCGCCGGTTCATTCGCCGGCCGGAGTGGGATCGGGCCATTTCAACTGAATGACCCACAGAGTGTCATCGACGCCACTTTGGCCGCCGCTTCGGGTGCGGACCTGCCCATCGACTACGACCACCAAATCCTTTGGAGCCGCGACAACGGCCGCCCCGCGCCGGCCGCAGGCTGGTTCAAAGAATTTGCGGTGCGGGACGACGGTATTTGGGCTCGCGTGGAATGGACGCCGACGGCGGAGGCCTGCATCGCTGCCCGAGAATATCGATACCTTTCGCCTGTTTTCTGGTTCGACGTGGATGGTCGCGTCCTGCGCATTGAGCACGCGGCCCTTACCAATACCCCTGAACTGGAGATGCAGGCCCTGGCCAGCAGGCTCCATAACCCCAACGGAGGAGAAATGACCCTCGAACAGGTCATTGCCGCCCTGGCTGCCGCGTATGGGCTCAAGCCCGACACGACGGCCGAAGGGATCGTCACGTGCGCCCAGGGGGAGGCCAAAAGCCTCGCCGCCATGGCCAAACGCCTGGGGCTCCCCGAAACCGCCATGGCCTATGAAGCCGACAAGGCCCTGGCCGACGTCCTGGCCGCCGTCGAGGAAACCGCCAAGGCCATGGGGATGTCCGATCCGGTCAAGCCGGCCCAGCTGGCCGCCTGCGCCAGGGACGTCCTCGCCAAGCGGGGCCAGCCGGACGCCAGCCCCGATCCCACCAAGTGGGCTCCCGTGTCCGAGCTGCAAGCCGTGGCCTCGCGCCTTGCGGCCCTGGAAAACAGCCAGGCCAAAGACAAGGCCGTTGAGGCAGTGGAAGCGGCCATGAAGGCCGGCAAGGTCACGCCCGGCAACAAGGATTGGGCGTTGGCCTACGCGTCCAAGGACCTCGAAGGATTCAAGGCTTTCGCGGCGGTTGCGCCGTCCATCGTCAAGCCCGGCCAGGAAGGTCCGCACGGCCAGCCGCCGGCCGCCGATGGGCAGCTCGGCGAGATCGATCTGGCCGTGTGTTCGCGTCTCGGCCTCGATCCCGAGGCGTTCAAGAAGAGTCTGAAAAAGGAGGGAGTGTAAGCGATGGCCGCTTTAACCAAGGATCGCAACACGCCGAGGCGCAAGGGCAAGATCGTTGTGCATCCCGTGGCCGCCGGAGCGGTTTTTTTCGTCGGGGCCTTGGCCGTGTTGAACGCGACCGGCTACGCCGAGCCGGCCACCACGGCCACCGGGAAAAAGGGACTCGGCCGCGCGACAGGGGCCGTTTCCAACGCCACCGGGGCTGATGGCGCGGCGTTTGTCGAAGTCGAGCGAGGCGTCTTCGCGTTCGACAACGACGGCACCGATACCGTCACCCGCGCCCATGTCGGCGGATCGGCCTACGCCGTGGACGACCAGACCGTGGCCTCCAACGACGGCACCGGCACCCGATCGGCGATCGGCATCATCCGAGACGTGGACGCCATCAACGGCGTCTGGGTCGAGTTCTAACCCGGCCCCAGAAAGGAGATTGAAACAATGGATGTCATCAACGCCGCCGCGCTGTCGACGCTGTTCGCCGGCTACCGCCTCCTGTTCCAGACCGCTTTTGCGGCCGCACCATCGTTTTGGCAAAGGGTGGCCATGCTCTCGCCCTCGACCACGGCCGAGGAGCATTATCCCTGGCTGGCCGATATCGGCGGCCTGCGGGAATGGCTCGGCGACCGTGTGGTCAAGGCACTCGCCCTGCATGACTACGCGATCCGCAACAAGCCGTTTGAGAAGACCATCGGCATCAAACGCGAGGCCATCGAAGACGACACCTACGGCATCTACGGACCGCGATTCACCATGCTCGGCGACGCGGCCGCGCGTCATCCCGACACCCTGGTCTTCGAGCTGCTCGCGGCCGGGTTCGCCACGGCCTGTTACGACGGCCAGTACTTTTTCGACACCGATCACCCGGTCGAGATCAACGGTGCCACCGTCAGCGTCTCCAACTTCGGCGGCGGAACGGATACGGCGTGGTATCTGCTGGATACGACCCGGCCGGTCAAGCCGCTGATCTTTCAGAAGCGCAAGGACTACAACTTGGTCCGCCTCGACCGCGAAACCGATGAAAACGTGTTCATGCGCGGCGAGTATCTTTATGGCGTGGACGCCCGCGTCAACGTCGGCTTCGGCTTCTGGCAGATGGCCTACGGCTCCAAGCAAACCCTGGATGCCGACAACTATTCCGCCGCCCGCGCGGCCATGCAGAGTTTCAAGGGCGAGGACGGCAAACCGCTCGGCATCATGCCCAACCTGCTCGTAGTCCCCCCCAGTCTGGAAGGCCCGGCGCGGAAGCTCCTGAAGAACGAATACAACGCAGCCGGAGCCACCAACGAATGGTTCGGGACGGCCGACGTGCTGCCCGTGCCGTACCTCGCGTAATCACTGGCAGAAGAGGAGAATCCCATGCCGAAAGTCATCCGTATCACATCCAAGATTCAGGGGTTCCGCCGGGCGGGCATGTCCCACCCGGACGTGCCCACGGACCATCCGGCCGACACCTTTACCGCCGAGCAGCTCGCGGCGCTCAAGGCCGAGCGGAATCTCGTCGTGCAGGAGCTGGAGCTGCCCGACGCCGCCCCGGCCAACGGCGACCCCGACGGCGGCAAGGACGACAAGGGCGAAAAGTCGCCCAAGACCGGCAAGTAAGGAGGCAGGGCGATGTACGTTGATAAAGCCGGCATGATCGACCGCTACGGCGAGCGCAAGCTGATCCAGCTGACCGACCGCGCCGTGCCCGCGACCGGGGGCATCGTCGACGCGGTTCTCGACAAGGCACTGGCCGACGCGGCCGCCGCGATCCACGGGTATGCGCGATCCGCTGGCTATGCCGTGCCGTTTGCCTCGACGCCGGACATGGTCGACGGCTGGCAGGCGGCCATCGCCCTGTACCTGCTCTACCGCGACGAAGCCCCCCCGAAGGTCAAAGAAGACAATGACACGGCCCTGGCCCAGCTCAAGGACTTGGCGGCCGGGCGCATCACCTTGCAGGCGGCCGGCGTCGAAGCGCCGGCTCCCACCGAGGGCGAGGCCGTGCTGATCGACGCGCCGATCCGCATCATGACCGGCGACGCACTCAAGGGGTTTTGACCATGGCCGGCTTCACGATCCGCATCGTTGACGCGGCCCTGCGCACCGCCCTGGCCACCCTGGCCTCCCGGCTCGGCAATATGCAGGACGTCATGGACGATATCGGCAACCGGCTGCTCAATCTCGCCCGTATCGGGTTCACGCGGCAGCAGGCCCCGGACGGCACGCCCTGGAAGCCCCTTGCCGCGTCCACCATCCTGGCCCGGCAGAAGCGCGGCAAGTGGCCGGGGGCAATTCTACGGGTGCAGGGAGAACGCGGCCTCTTTGGCTCCCTGAACTACAAGCCCGGCCCCACGTCCGTGGAGATCGGGGCCGGCTGGGGCAACAGCGCCGCCTATGCCGCGATCCATCAGTTCGGCGGTCAAGCCGGTCGCAGCCACCGGGTGACCATCCCGGCCCGGCCGTACCTGCCGCAGTCGCCTTTGCCGGACGCCTATCTGCGGACGTGCATCGACATCATCAACCAGTACTTGGCGGAGGCTGCGTAGCATGGCGGACCGCACCATCACCGAGATCGAGGACGGCATCCTGGCCAAGCTCACGCCCCTGGCCGAGACCCACGGCGTGCGCGCCATCGAACCGTACAATGGCGAGATGGACCTCGAAAAATTCGAGGGAGCCATACAGCAGTGGCCGGCCGTGCTGGTCCACTACACCGGCTCGTCGTTTGAAGATCGTGGCCCACGCCGGGCGGAATATATGGAGTTCGTCATTTTTGCCTGCGCCCGTCACGGCGGCGATCAAGCCCTGGCGCGCCGGGGGGACGCCACCACCTCGGGCAGCTACGCGCTGCTCAAGGCCGTGGCCGACCTTCTGGAAGGCAAAAAGGTGATCGCGGCCGGCGATGTGTTCCCCTGTATCCGCGTCGGCCAACAGTCCGAAATCCAGGGCCGGGGCCTGAGCGTTTACTCGGCCCGCTATGTCATCGAAACCGTTTACCTCGTATCCATGGAGTAAACCACCATGCCCGTCGAAACCCAACGTGCCGACGTCTCGGCCGTCCTGTCCAAACTGGAGGAAACCTACGCCTTGGATGCCGGGCCGACCCCGGCCGCCAACGGCATCCTCATCAACAAGGGGGCGGAGGTGACCCCCAATGCGGACAAGACCGACCGCGATACCATCAGCACCACGTACAGCAAGACCGGCTCCATTATCGGGGCCAAGTATCTGGACCTGTCCCTCCAGGTCGAGATGCGGGGCGGCGGCATGGACGTGGACGGCATCACGCCGCTGCCGCCGGATTACGACTGTTTGCTGCGCTGTTCCGGCATGCAGCGCCGGGATGCGGTGCGCCTGACACTCAACGAGGCCGCCGCGTTCCAGGCCGGGGAGGTCGTCACCGGCGGCACGTCCGCCGCCACCGGGGTCATCGAGTACCTCGAACGCGACACCATCCTCGTGGTCATCCCCACCACCGGCACGTTTGAAGCCCCCGAGGTCATTACCGGCGGCGAATCCGCCGTCACGGGCAATGTGACCGACGTGACCAAGGCCTTGCTGTACCAGCCCGTGACGGCCGGTCCCTCGGCCCAGAAGTCGGATACGACCTACTTCTGGAAGGATTCCATCCTGCACAAGCTGGTGGGCATCGTCGGCACGTGGTCGCTGACGGCCGAGGTGGGGAAAATCGCCCTCATCGACTTCAAGTTGTCCGGCTTGTGGGCCGACCCGGTGGATTCGGTGCTGCCGGCCCCGACGTTGACCGAACTGGTCGGCGTCCAGGCCATGGGGATGGGCGTCAAGATCGGCTCGTACACTCCGGTCTGTACGGCCCTGAAATTGGACCTGGGAGCCAAGGTCAGCAAGCGCAATGACATCAACGCAAGCGAGGGCCTGATCGGCCTGTACATCTCCGGCCGCGATCCGTCGGGGTCGCTGGACCCCGAAGTGGATAAGCTCGCCACCTACAACCCGTGGAACCTCTGGAAAAGCGGCACCAAGTCCGCCATCAGCGGCTATTTGGGCACCGCCCCCGGCAACCGCGCGGCGTTTTATGTCGGCGCGGCCCAGCGCTCGGACCTGAAATATGGCGCGCGGGAAGGGATCGCCACCTACGCCGAGAGTTACCTCCCCTGCAAGGGGCGCACTGGCGATGATGAAATGTACCTCTGCTACTTCTAACCAATAACCGCCAAACCAAAGCAAGGAGCGACAAATGCCCCGCGAAGCATTCCCCGACCGCAACGTCGTCGAGGTTTACGACACCCTGTCCGACACCGAAATGGAATTCTACTGCGACATCCCGACCGATGCCCAGCGTCTGGCCTGGAGCAACGCAGCCGAGCGCAAGGGCCGCAAGATCGTCATCACCGCGAAGACCTTCAAAAAGCAGACCATGCTGGCCGCCGAAATCACCAATGGTTTCCGCAAGGGCGATCACACGGTCCATGGCTCGGTCATCTCCTCGGACGAAAGCGATCCCGCCTACTACAAGGACTGGAAGCCGATGATGATCAAGCAGATGCCGGACATCCTGCGCGCCGTCGGCCAGAAGATGTTCGCGTCGGTCGCCAGCAAGAAGAACGAGGAACAGGACGGCATCGACGTGGTCATCGAAGACCTGGGAGACCCGGATTTCGCCTTTGACGATAGCGAAGGCGACGCCGCTGCCGCGTCCCCGGCCGTCTCGACCTCGGGCGCGACGGAGGCCACGCCAGCCGTAAACCCTTAATCGCGGCCATCAAGCGCACGCTGGAACACTGCGACGGGGGACGGGAGAAATGCAAGCGCGAAAAGGGAAGCTGGCTGGCAGTCTTCTGCAAGCGTTGCGAGCTGTATCGCTCCCGCCCCTCGCCCTATGTGCTGCGGCTGCTGCGACTGCGCCAGCTGCGGCTGGCCGGCTACCCGTTCGCGGCGGACAGTTTGCCGCTCGATCTGTGGGAGGATTTGGGCGCGCTCGAAACCTACATCCAAAGCAAAAAACCAAGGCTGTTTTAGGGCGGCAACGTGGCTGAGAACAGGGTCCGCATCATAATTGATCTGCCCCCAGAGCAGGCCGTCCAGGGCGTCGGAAAGATCGTCGACGCCATGGACGGCTTGGGGGCTACGGTTACGCGTGCGGGCAAAGAAGCCGACGCGGCCCTGTCCTCGACCATGGCCAAGACCAAGGAGCTGGCCAGCCAGGGCAAGGTCACGGCCGACACTCTCGAAGCCGCTTATCAAAAGCTCGGCATGCGGTCCGGGAATGCCATCCGGGCCGATATCGCCGAGACCGTCGCCGCATACAAGAAGCTGGCAAGCTCCGGGGCGACGTCCGGACGCGACCTGGAAGCCGCCCTGACGGCCACAAAATCCAGGGTTGCCGACCTGCGCCGCGAACTATCCCGGGTCAAGGAGGTGGACAGCCTCAAGGCCCAGGTGCGCCAGGCGCAGCAGTTCGGTGCAGAATTGGGCAATCTAGAGGCCCTGGCCAGGACGGCCGGCACAGCGATCGTGTCGTACCTGTCTGTTCGTGGGCTGGCCGATATGGCCGCCGACATCATGGCCGTGGGTATGCAGTTCGATGCCCTGCGCAACTCCCTGAAGACTGCCAGCGGCGATTCCGCGACCGCCGCCGCCGATTTCGCGTTTGTGAGCAGCGAGGCCAAGCGTCTGGGGTTGGAGTTGCTATCGACCGGCCAAGCCTATGCCCAGCTCAAGAACGCCTCCAAGGGCACGGCGCTGGAAGGCCAGGAGACAGAAAAGATATTTTCCGCCGTGGCCGAGGCGTCCCGGGCGCTCCATTTGACCTCTGACCAGACGAGCGGTGCGCTTTTATCCCTCCAACAGATGATGTCCAAGGGCACGGTCCAGGCCGAGGAGCTGCGGGGCCAGCTGGGTGAACGCCTTCCGGGTGCATTTAACCTGGCTGCCCAGGCCATGGGCGTTACCACCTCCGAGTTGGGCAAGATGTTGGAACAGGGGCAGGTGTTGGCCGTGGACCTCCTGCCGAAGCTGGCCGAGGCCATGCACCAAGCCTATGGGGCCGGCGCGGCCGAAGCGGCCACCAGCGCCGCCGCCGAAATGGAGCGCCTCAAGAACGCCGTCGCCGAGTACAAGGACATGGTTTACACGGCGTTTAGCGAAGAGTTGGCGGGAGCGATCCGCAGCACGAACAGCCTGCTCAGTGAAAACAAGGAAAGCGTCAACCTCTACCTGCTGGGCATCAAGGGATATGCCGCAGGCGCGGCGGCTGAGATCAAGAAAGTTGGCGACGAGGCCGGGATATCCGCCGGAAAGGTCATGAAGGCCGCCGAAGCGATTGCGCGTTTTATCCCGGGCTTGAAAACGGTGATGATGGTTAAGGATTTTTGGGCGGGGGTAGGTGACGCTGTCCAGTCCAAGGGCCAGGATACAGCGCAGCAGAAAGAGCTTACTACGCTATTGGGTGAGATAGAGGACATCGCTAAGAACGGGCAAAAGTCGAGCCTGAAGAGCTATTCGCAGGATGAGTTTAACAAGATGATGGGACTTGCCCCGTCCTATGACTCTTCCAAGCTCATGTCCGGCGTGCCTCTCTCTGCTCTGTCCAAGTTGCAAAAGGCATGGTCCGACATTGTCCCGAAAATAGCGCAGGTCAACAAAGATATTTCGAGCGGGAATTTGCAAGGAACCGGCCTGGAAAAAGCCCTCCAGGACAGAGCCAAGCTCTATGATGGGTTGACCATTGCGCAAGGCGACTACCAGAAGTCCCTGACGAAAGGGAGCAAGGCGGAAGCCAACGCTGCCGTTGCCGCCGAGCGGTACGGCGAGCAGGCGTCCGCCTACCTCATACAGGCCCAGGATCAGTATGCCCAGCTCGTCGCGCAGCTTGAAGGTGACCCGCTGAGTGCGAAGCTGGCAGCGATTGACCGGCAGTACAATTCGGCCGCGGCAAGCATAAGCAGGTCGATGATCGGGGCCAAGGGCTCCACCGAGGCCGCGCGTGCCGCCCTGGAGCAACTCGAAAAGAACCGGGCCGTCGCAAAGAAGATCGCCGAGGCTGACGCTTGGAAGAAATCCATGCAGGACGCGGCCAATATGCTGGGCGAGCTGGGGCGGCTGTCGGGCGACCCGAACGCCCTCTATGCCTCCTCCATGACCACGGCCCAGACCTGGGAGGCGGACCAAAAGAAGCGGATTAACGCCCTTCAGGACGAGGCGGAAAAGACGAAGCAGCTTGGCGAGCTGCAACAGGTCATGGCTTTGAAGGAGCTTGAGGCCAGAAAACAGGCATACGAAGACCTCGCCGGGGTCTCCAGCGAATATTTCGACGCCGAGAAGCAGCGCATCGAACAGCACCTTGCCATCGTCAAGCAAAATGCAACGGACGAGCGGGCCTATAAAATTTACGAGGCCCAGCAGTGGGACGCCTATAACAAGGCACTGCTCGAAAAGCAGGAACAGTATGCGAGCAGCTTCGCCGAAGTGCTGTCCGCGAAATGGGCGCTCACCTACGGGACCTACAAATCCGCCGCGACCCAGGCCCAGGCCGCCTGGGAGCAGACCGCCCAATCGATCGTCGATGCCACAAACAATGTGGTGGATAGCATTGTCAGCGGCGTCGGCGATATGGTGCGCGGTTTTGGCGATGGCACCACCAGCATCGAGAGCTTATTTCAGAGCCTGAAATCCCGCGCTATCAGCATCTTTGCGTCTATGATCGAGGAGATGCTCCGGCGCTGGCTCAACGATTTCGTGGGGCGACTCGACATCGGGAGTCTGTTCGGCTCGTCGTCCAGCTCCAGCTCGACCGGAAGCGGAATCAGTCTGTCCAACCTGACGGGATCGGCCGGTAGCGGCTCTTCCGGCAGCATCTCCAGCGGGTTGTCGGGCTTAAAGAGCCTTGGCGATTACATTGGCAAAGCTACGGGGGGCAGTTTTGCGGATTCCCTGGCCTCGACCACTTCGGACATAGGCGTTGTCATCGGCGATGCTCCGGACATCGGGAAATCCATCGGGAAAGAACTGTCGCAGTACGGCGACGTTTGGAACGCCGGCTCGGATATGTGGTCGACCGGTGAATCCTTCGCTAGCTCCTTTTCGTCGGCTGCCAGCACAGCCTCGTCGCTCTCTTCCGTCCTCTCCTCGACTTTGGGCGTGGTTGGGGCCGTCGGTGCCGTGGCCGGGCTGGTGACCAGCCTGTTTAGCTCCAGCGAAAAAACCGAGAAAACCGGCTCCGGCTACAAGATCGCCATCAACGCCGGCACGCTCAACATGAGCGGCGTGGATTTCTACAAGACCACCACGCAATCGGCCATGGGCGGCACGTCCACCTCCAATTTTTCGGTCGACACCGGCATGGTCGACCCCGATGTCGCCAAGGCGGTCAATGACGCGCTCAAGGAAGCGGCCGAGAATCTCCATGATTTCGGCAAGGTGCTCGGGATCACGACCGGCGACCTGCTGGCCGGGCTGACCATGCCCGAGATGACCATCACGGACGGGCAGATGGATAGCTATATCCGCAACACGTCCAACGTGATGGCGTTTCAAGCGTTGGACAATTCGGGGTTGAGGGGCGCGTTCGACGCCGTTGCCGAGCGATACGAGGTCTACGTCGACGAGTTTTCACGCCTCGCCGACGCCTACCAGCTGGTCGGCGGCTATACCGAGGCCTACGGCTACGACCTGGAGACCCTGGCCGGCATCACGGCCGACGACATCGCCTCGATCCGGCAAATCAATACCGAGACCGCCGAGGGCACATCGCAGGCTATCCTCTCCATGGCCAGCGCCATGGGGGCCACGTCCGACCAGCTGGCCGAGCTGGCGGCCAACGCCAACGATGGTTCGGCGGCGCTGGCGGTCACGGATCAGCAGCTCTCCAAAATACTCCAGGCCGACTACGCCAGCCAGTTGGAAGACGCCGTCGGTGGCGAGGATGCTTTCCAGACGTTGATGCAGAACCTCGTCAAAAACGTGCTGAACAGCGTCGAGGCCTACCAGGAGCAAGCGTCCTACTACACCGACAAGGCCAACCAGTCCCTCCAGGAGCTGGGGGCGTCCGGCGTCACCATCGACAATTTCTGGCAGCGGTTCGACGCGGCCATGCACGGGGCGCTGTCGGTCGACGATTTCGAGAAGTGGGCTGATGCCGCCGGCTGGGTAAACGCCCTCAACACCATCTCCGACGCCCTGGACTCGTGGGCGACGACCGTCCATCAGGCCTATCAGGCTCTGGATGTCCGGGCGCTCAAGGCACAGGGGCTCGATTATCAGGCCGACCTGACCGAGACCCTGGCCAGCGCCGAGCAGGAGCTGACGGCCGCCCGCGCCGCCGGGTACGACGCGGCCTATCTCGCCCGCCTCGCCGAGGTGCAGGCCCTGGAATACGCGGCCAAGATCGCCCAGCACGCCGAGGACTACGCCAAGGAGCTGCGCGACGCCCAAAAACGCTACGCCACGGCCATCGACGACAACTCCTCGCTCATCGCCATTCAGATGGCCGAGAACGCGGCCGAGCTGGCCGACCTCGCCAAAACCTACAATTGGAGCGTGGGATCGGCCGAGGAAGCCCTTTTCCAGACACTCCAGAAGGCCCAATGGGCGGAGTTGATCGCCCAAATCCGGGATTCCGGCGACGCCATCACCCAGGCGACCGAGGCCATGCAGCGGGACCTGGAGGCGCGCAAGGCGACGTTGGCCGGCTATGACGCCGAGGCCGAGGCGCTGCAAAAGGTCGCCGGTTTTGCCGACGAGCTGACCCAGGCTTACGAGGATGGCGTCGACGATAGCCTGCTCGCTGACCTCATGCAGGTCCAGATTGACGAGTTGGCTAAGTATTGGAGTGACACGCTCGACAGCATGAAATCCGATCTGCAAGACCTGTATAAGTCGCAGTCGGATTTGATGGACACGTTGAACGGCTCTACCCAGACAGCCATGCAGGAGTTGCAGGCCCTATTTGTGAGGTACAAGGCCGGAGAAACCGATCTTGCTGACCAGATCATTGAATCCCTGCAAAGCATTGCCTCAGCCGTGGATTCGATGGTCAACGACATCCACGACACGATTTACAAAATCCGCACCGGCGAGGATTACACGACAGACTCGGCCAATGTGGTCGCTGACAACGCCCTGGCCTATTACAATGAGCAGCTGGCCAAGGCGGCGTCCGGCGACACCGATGCCATGGGCTCCATCGGCACCTATGCCACCAGCTATCTGGACGCGGTCAAAAGCAGCACGGCCGACGAGTCGGTCTACGCCTCCGCCCGCGACTATGTGACCAGCACGTTGTCGTCCCTGGCCTCGGGCGCATCGTCGGGCACGTCCGGCCTGTCCGACATCGCCCAGACCGTGACCGATGACCAGATTGCCAAGGCCGAACTGGCCATCAAGCAGGCCGAGGTCGCGCAACGCAAGACCCAGTACGACACGCTGTGGGCGCAGGCCGTGGCTGCGTTCCAGGGGAGCAAGTATGGCTCTTTGGTGGCGCAGATGGCCACCACGGCCGTGGGCTGGTCCGGCGGCGTCGGCAACTTGCTGTCCTCGGATTATTGGGACGGCGGCACCAACTCCATGCGCGCTGCCGATGCGATCCTGAGCGGCTCCGGCGGCATGACGTCGGCCGCCTATGTCGGGTGGTACCTCACCAATTACGGGGCCGGCACCGGGTATGTCGACTGGTCGGGTGCGTTGTCCCAATGGGTCACGTCCTCCCAGGCCACATGGCCATCCGTCGCCGCGCTCCCGTCCGACGTCATGTCGCTCTACAGCCAGGCCATGTCCGCCTACAGCCAATGGCAGGCGCTCAAATCGACCTATGGTTTCGACGCCGGCGGCGTCATCGTCTCGGACAGCGCCTGGGGCGACAACACGCTGGTGCGCGCCAACGACGCCGAGCGCGTGCTGACGCCCAGCCAGAACGAGGCGTTCGAGGAAATCGCGTTCGGCCGTGGCAACGGCGAGCTGGTCTCGGTGCTCATCGCCCGGATGGATAGGCTGGCGGACAAGGTCGATCAGTTCCGCGCCGAATCCGGCCAGTGGAACCGCATCAAGACCCGTAAATTGTCCTCGATGGATGCCCGCCAGGATGATTGGGCGGTCACTGGCAGCCTGCAAGTCGGCGTCAAGGGCACGGTAACGGTGGACGGCAAGGTGGAGGTCGCCTCGTGAAAACCCTCCTGCCCTTGGTCGTCGACGACAATGTGCTGGTCTCCTCCAGCATCCCCGAGGATGACGCCCCCGCCTATGATGCCGACACGGTCTATGGCGTCGGCGAAACCTGCGTGGTGGCGCATCAGATTTACACGTCGCTGCTGGCTAGCAACGCTGGCCACTCCCCACCATCCAGCCTCTCTGGCACCACCCCCTGGTGGTCGGCCAGCGGCTACACCCTCCGATGGCGGGCATTTGATCCCTACATCAATACGACGTCCCATGCCGATGGAGATCAGACCTACGTGCTCGCGGTCAGCTACTGCGATGCGATTGCCATGTTCGGGCTTGTTGCCGAGGCCGTAGATATCGAAGTCAAAAACACTGCTGGCGATGTTGTTTACTCAGAAACAATTGATTTACTGCTAAGTGACCCGCAAAACATTGAGGAATTTATCTATGCGTCGAGGGAGTATAATGACGTCGTATGGATAAATATACCCATGATGACAGCAGCCATCGTGACAATCACGTTGCGCGGGAGTGATGGAACAGATGTCGGCAAGATCATACCCGGTGAGTCAAAATTTTTAGGCAATGCGCAATGGGAACCGACGATTCCAGCAACGGACTACTCAATTTTTGATACAAATACATTTGGCGGTATATATGTTTCTCAAGGCGCTTATGCTGTAGGGTCGGAGGGTGACCTACAAATAGAGACATCCCAACTGCGCGCGGCGTTGCGTGTTGCCCGTTCGTTGCGCGCCACGCCAACAGCTTTTTTCTGCGCCAATGAGGTACACGCCGATGGCCTCAGCGATATTATGATAGCCTATGGGTTGTTGCGTACTTATGAGCCGACGATCAAGACGGCAACCATGCAAGAGGTCTCGTACAAGATAACGGGGGTTAAATAATGGCCGAGCCTACACAAGTCACTCAGGAGATAACGGCGCTCCCCGCATCCCCAACCGAAGGAAGCGGATTTCGCACGCGTTGCATGGCCTTTTTCGCCGGCCTGATCCAGATGGCCACCCAGCTGGAAATATGGAGGTGGCAGGTCAACACGGTAGCCGCCGAGGTCAACGTGGCGGCGTCCACCGCTTCCGAAGGTATCGCCACGGTCACCGATGCGGCGACAACCGCAACCGGCGCGGCCGACACTGCCACGGCCGCCGCAGCCACGGCCACGGCCAAGGCGGATGAAGCCGCCGCATCGGCGGTTCTGGCCGGCGAGGCCCAGGCCGGCTCGGAGGCGGCAAGGGATGTGACGTTTGCGGCTCGGGATGAGGCCGTGGATGCCGCCCAGCAGGCCCTGGCGGGCGGCATCCCTGTCGGCATCGGCACGGCGGCCGGCGACCTCGTCTACTACCCCGAGGCCGGAGCCCCGCAACGGCTGGGGATCGGTTCAGAGGGGAAGGTTCTGCGGGTGGTCGGCGGCTTGCCGGTCTGGGATGATGCCCCGGCTGGCAGTTCCGAGCCGACGCACATCACCAACGCCGGCTTTGGCGTGTGGAGCAACGGGACACTGGAGAGCGCCTACTCCAGCATAAATGTTGTGGAAAATGGTGAATTTGAAACTGACACGAGCGGATGGGTTGGTGTTAACTCTGTCCTTACAAGAGATACGAGCACGTACAATAGTGGCGAGGCGTGTTTAAAAATAACAAATACTACTGCTTCCGCCGGCAGCGCAAGTTATCCTCTTGTTGGGTTGAGTATAGGTCATGTTTATAAGGTTGCTGTTAGTCGTAAAAATGGAACAGGAATAGCAGGCTCAATGTGCATTGGCACAACCGCATCAAGTTTTGATGTCGTAAATACTTATCAAGGAGTAACTACTTCATTTTCGCAATCTGTAGCAGTCTTTGAGGCTACGGCTACGACCTTATATTTAAACTGTTTTGTAAATTCATCAACAATCGGTCAATACAGCTATATTGATTCCATTTCTGTATATGACATGGGGCCGAACCTCGTCAGTAATGGAACATTCAACAACGACACGACAGGGTGGTCTGGCCATAATGGAGCTACTATTTCAGCTGTTAGTGGTGGCATAAATGGAAATTGTGGCCAATTATCACAAGTTCTTAGTGGAGCTGTGTATCAACAGATTAGCTGGTTAACAGAAGGAAAATTATATCGTATTTCAGCTTGGCTAAAAAACGGAAGCTGTAATCCTGCTTTAGGAGTTGGGACGTCAGCAGGTGTTGACAACACAATAATTGGATTTAATACGGGTAGTTGGTCTTCTCTTTCGTCTTGGACTTTCTTTTCTGGGATATTCGAAGCACCATCTGTCCCGATATACATTAATCTTATGGGCAGCACTGCCTCTCAAACAGCTTTGTTCGATTCGATCACCATAACAGAGGTCACGGTCGGATGCGTCGACTACAACACAAAGGCACTCGACCTTTGGAACAAAGACCTCACGAGCAAATGCTGGCGCGAGGCCAACAATGTCCACGCCGGCTCCTACTACGCCCTGCGCGTCTACGGCGGCAAGGTGTACTGGAGTGATGGCCAGCGTGTGGCGACGCCCGAGTTTTGCCGCCGCTACGCTGGGGCCGGCCCTGTGGTCATCGGCGTATGGGTCCATTCCTCGGTCGCCAATAAGGCCAGGATAGGGATCATCGACAGCGCGGGCGAGAGCTGGTCGGAGTACCACCCGGGTGATGGACTGTACCACTATCTCCAGGTCACACGCACACCAGCCGCTGGCATAACGTCGTTCCAGGCGGTTGCGGACAGCGGAACGGATGCAGAGGCGGTCTTTAGCCAGCCCCAATTGCAGCGGGGGAACCTACTGGATGAGGGGAGCTTTGTGGGCAGGACAGGAGAAATAATTCGATTCCCGTCCATACAATCCACTAAATACACATGGGCAGGAAAAACTGCTCAAGCATTTACGGCACATTCTATCGCTGTTGATTCTAATTGCAGACTCCCTCGAGGAATAAAGTCAGTTATCATCACTTTCGTTGCTGACGATAATGGCTCTGCCACTGCAACCCTATCTAATCGCGTTGCCATTGTAAACTCAACTGGCCCTAGCGGGGAAGCGGTTAACGGAATAAATAATGCAGACTATGGTGTTATAGTAAATGCTGGGTCTTCCGCATACAATTTTGCTAACGGGGCAATACCTGTCAATGCTGATGGACAAATATTCGTTGGATTTAGCTCGTCTGGCACTAACACTATGTATTTTTCGCTGAAATATGGAGGGGTAGAAATCTAATGGTAACACTTCGAGACATCAGCGCTGGCGTTGCCTCTATCAATATTAACCTCGACGGCACCACCTACGTCTGGACGGTCGGTGCTTTGGATGGCGTCGCCGACGTCCAGGCCTACCTGGAAGCCCATGCCGACGACTACCGATCCGACATCCGCGCGGCCCTGGCCATGGGGCGACAGCTGGAGATCGTGACGCCGCCGACGCTGACCGAGGCCATTGCCGCCAAACTCGCCGCGATCCGCGCCGCGTGCGACGCGGCGCTGAATCCCTTGGCGGCATCCTACCCGGAACGCGAGGTGCAATCCTGGCCGCAGCAGGTGACAGAGGCCACGGCATTGGAGAGCGATGCCGCCGCGTCCGCGCCGCTGATCCGTCAGATGGCGGCTATGCGTCCGAGCCTCGGCGATACCCAGGATGCGCGCGTCGCCGAACTGGCCCGGCGCATCCGGCAAAATGCGGCGGACTGGTCCGCTGTGGCTGGCCCGATCATCGGGAAGCGGCAGGCTCTGGAGGATCAAGTGTCGATGGCGACTACGCCGGCCAAGGTCGAGGCTATCGTTGTCGATTTCACCGGGGGTGCGGCATGATCCGATATCTGATCCTCTCCATTGATGGCGGCGGCATCCTCGGCCTGATCCCGGCAATGGTCCTAGCCGAAATTGAGGCCCGGACCGGGCGGCTCGCCGGAAGCCTCTTCGAGTCGATGTCCGGCACATCCACGGGCGGCATCATCGTCAGCGGCGCAGCCGTTGGTATCCCAGCCCGGCAGATCGCGGACCTCTACCGCCAGCGCGGCGCACAGATATTCAGCCGGTCGTGGCTGCATAGGTTGGTGACGGGGTGGGGCCTGTGGGGACCGCAGTATGGCGCGGCGGGCATAGAGTCGGCCTTGGCCGGGGTGTTCGGTGATCGCCGATTGTCGGATTGCGGTCCCTCGCTCCTGGTCCCGGCCTACGACATCGAGGCCCGCACCTCGACCCTGTTCAAGTCTGCCAAGGCGGCGACCGATCCGCGCCGCGATTTTTACGTGCGCGACGTCTGCCGGGCGACCAGCGCCGCGCCGACGTATTTCCCCCCGGCGCGCATCACCTCTCTGGCCGGGGACGTCGTCACGGCCGTGGATGGCGGTTTATTCGCCAACAATCCCACGATGTGCGCCCTTACCCAGGCGGTCAAAACCGGCGCGCTCGACAGCGTGGCCATGGTCTCGCTCGGCACCGGCCAGATCAGCGCCCCCTATCTTTATAATAGGGCGCGCCGCTGGGGCGCGGCAAAGTGGTTGCGGCCGCTGCTGGCGTGCATGTTCGACGGCCAAAGCGACATCGCCGCCCACCAGTGCCAGACCATGCTCGGCCGGGATCGGTTTATCCGGCTCCAGCCAGCCCTGGCCGAGGACATGGCCATGGATGACGCCAGCCCCGCAGCGATCGAGACCCTCGAAGCTGTGGCCCGGGGGCTGATCGCCGACCAGGACGCGGAGCTGGATCGTATTTGCGAGATGGTGACGCGGCGGGCGGCATAAGTGGAGCAGGCGGGACGGATTACGGCCGTCCCACTGGCCCGGCTGGGGATCGCCGGTCCACCGGCTTGCGCCAGCTGCTCCCTCCCCTGCGGATCAAGGGTGGAAGGGGCGTAGCAGCGCGAGCGCAACCTGTAAAGCCAGGGAGAATGAAGGAAATCCGATGCGGCCGATGTAGTCGTTTGTTGGCCAAGGGGGAGGCCCTGGACCTCTCCATCAAGTGCCCCAGGTGCGGGGCAATCAACCATGTGAGGGCCACGAGCCCCAGCCAAGAGAGCCTGAGAGCCCCAACACGGGAGCCCTCACATGGACCATCACAAGACGATCTTTGACAATGGCATATTGTATAACGGCGACGCCCTGGCTGTGCTCCGCGATCTGCCGGATGCCTCGGTGGACGCCATTTTGACAGACCCGCCATATTCGTCCGGCGGGCTCCATGCCGGCGCGCGCCGAAAGGAGCCGGCCCAAAAGTACCAATCGGCAGGCACCAAGCGGACCTATCCGCCCATGCTCGGCGACCTCAAAGACCAGCGATCCTTCGTCATGTGGGCTACCCTGTGGCTTTCGCAATGCTGGCGGCTGGCCAAGCCGGGTGCGCCGGTCATGGTATTTTCGGACTGGCGGCAGCTCCCGGCCATGACCGACGCGATCCAGGCCGCCGGCTTCGAGTGGCGCGGCATTGTGGTCTGGCACAAGCCAAGCGCCCGGCCTATGCTGGGGTCGTTCCGGCGTGACGCCGAGTTCGTGGTCCATGCCGTCAAAGCCCCGGCCCAGGCGTTTACCCGACGTTGCTTCCCTGGTGTCTTTGCCCACCGGGTAAACCCCGCCGCCAAGGTGCATCTGACGAGCAAGCCGGTCGATTTGCTGGTCGACCTGCTCCAGGTTACGCCCGAGGGTGGGGTGATCCTCGATCCGTTCATGGGTGGCGGCACCACGGCCGTGGCCTGCCAGAAGACCGGCCGGCGGTTCGTCGGTGTGGAGCTGTCGAGGGAATATTACGAGCGTATAGCCGAGCGGATCAGGGCGATGGCTGAGCTTGCCCGAGCTAGGGCCTGATGGCATCCTGCCCGCATAAGGAGAAAGAGACATGGACCTCAATATGATTGCAGGCAAGCTCGGTCGACTGGGCCTGATCGGCACGGATGGGGACGGGGTGTCTCTGTCGATGATGGGACCGTTGCTGTTTATAAGCGATGGTTCGACAGGATTCTATGCCGATCCTCGGGCGGCGTGGCAGGGCATCAAAGCGCTGGACGAGTGTACGTTTGACCAGTTTTGGGAGCGCGAGTGGCTGGATGGCCCTGTATATGATTCCCTGGCTGAGGTGTGGGAGTCGCTGGACACGCCGCTGATTGAGGCTGCAAGCAAACCCCCGCGCGCCTCTGACTACATTGCCATCGGCCGCCTCCGGCGCTTTGGGACGCGGGATTATCTCATCCAAACCGAGTCTGGGGAGTATGGGATTGTGGACGATAAACAGGCGGAGAAATGGCGGCTGACGCCGCTCGAATAGGCTACCCAAAAAAGGCCACGCCCCATGGGAGTGGCCTTCAAAACTAAACGTCGTTGTACACAAAACTAAAGGTCGCCCTACAGCAGCAACAGAGGGCGGGATGTGGACTAGATGTGGACCAAAGAAAAAGCGGCTTACGTGGTCGACGTAAACCGCTGAATTCGCTTGGCGTCCCCAAGGGGATTTGAACCCCTGTTAGCGGCGTGAGAGGCCGCCGTCCTAGGCCACTAGACGATGGGGACGGACGCTTGCTGGTGGGCCGTGCTGGGCTCGAACCAGCGACTCTCTGCTTAAAAGGCAGATACTCTACCGACTGAGTTAACGGCCCACACGGGAAGAAATCGATTATGCGCATCCGGCCCAGGTGTCAAGCGTTATTCGCCCGCTCATCGGAAAAAACGCCACGACCTCGCCGCGCTTCCCAAAGAAGCCGCCCCTGGCTATACCTCCCCCCACCATGGATTTCGCACACCTTTGGCACTCCCTGCTGTGGCCGCTTGGCCGCCTCCTCGTGTCCCTGGCCATCGGCCTGCTCGTGGCCAATCTCATCGAGGCCCTCAACTGGACCCGCTTTCTGGCCCGCCTGGCTGCGCCCATCATCCGGCTGGGCCATCTCAAGGACGTGGTCGGCGCCAGCTTCTCCATGGCCTTTTTTTCCGGCATGGCCGCCAATTCGCTGCTGGCCGAGGCCTATAGCGCCAAAAAGCTCACCGACCGCGAGCTGATCCTGGCCAACCTCTTCAACAGCCTGCCCACCTACTTCCTCCATCTGCCCCAGATGTTTTTCATCACCGTGCCCTTTCTCGGCACGCGACCGGCCGCGCTCTACGTCGGCCTGACCCTGCTCGCCGCCCTGCTGCGCACAGTGGCCATCCTGGCCTACGGCCGCCTGGTCCTGCCGCCCCTGCCGGACGGCTGCGTGGTCTGCCACCTGAAGGACGGCGATTTTTCCTGGCGCAAGGCCCTGCGCAAGGGGCTTCGGCGCTTTTCGAAACGCATCCGCACCATGGTGCTTTTCACCGTGCCCATCTACATCGGCATCCATTTTCTGGCCGTTTCCGGCGCGTTCGGGGCCATGGAAAAGTGGCTCTCGGCCCACCTCGGCTTCCTGTCCTTCATGACGCCCCAGGCCGCAAGCATCGTCATGTTCCAGGTGGTGGCCGAATTCACGGCCGGGCTGGCCGCGGCCGGGGCCATGCTCGGCGCCGGCGACCTGACCACACGGCAGGTGGTGCTGGCCCTGCTCGTCGGCAACATCCTGTCCACGCCCATGCGCGCCTTCCGCCACCAGTTTCCGTACTATGCCGGCATTTTCAAGCCCAAGGCGGCGATGCGGCTGATCGTGCACAACCAGGCCCTGCGGGCGGCCAGCATCCTGCTCGTCACCGTGGGTTACGCCATTTTGGGCTGAACCATGCGGGAAGGCATATTCTCCGCTTCGCCGGTCACCGCGACGACCGGTCGAGCGGGTCTCCCGTAAGGCCCTGGAGCGGCCTGGGCCCTGGGTCGGGAGCGCCGTAAAATGCTCTAAAAAACCTCTGCCGCCTGGCATATATTTGTTGTGTTTGTATGCGGTCTGTGTACAATAAGGCACTTTTATCAACGCGCATGCCAACTTTCGCTGCTTGGACCCTTGGAAGACGCCCCCCAACACGCCGAAAAAGACCATGCCAAAGAACGGAGCTACCGTACATGTCGAAGAAACTTTACGTGGGTAACCTGTCCTTCTCCTCCACGGAAGACGATGTCCGCGACCATTTCGCCCCCTACGGCGAAGTCATCAGCGTCAACCTCATCACCGATCGCGAGACCGGCCGCCTGCGCGGTTTCGGCTTCGTGGAGATGGATGACGAAGGCGCTTCCGCTGCCATCGCCGCCCTGGACGGCAAGGAACTGGCCGGCCGGACTCTGAAGGTCAACGAAGCTCAGGAAAAGCCCCGTTCCGGTGGCGGCGGCGGCGGTCGTCGTGGCGGCAGCGGCGGTGGCTACGGCGGCGGCGGTCGCTGGTAGTATGCCGATACGGTCCGCTTCGATCCGTGAACAACGGGTGCGGGCTGTCTGATAAAGCCACTCAAGGGCCGGGACGTCTGTTCCGGCCCTTTTTCATGCCCGTTGCCGCGTTGTTGCGGGCTCGAAATCCCTGTCTGCATGCTTTCGGGCAACATCCACAGCGCGCTACTTCTTTCGCGTCAGCACGCCGCGGCCCCTTGCGGGCGCAACACCCGATCCGACGCCCCGGGCAACGGCCATAAAAAAAGCCGGAGCCCGAAAGCTCCGGCCTTGCGCGGCAACGCAACGCATAGGCCGGCGGTCGTCGTGGACCGGGAGGGTTCCCGGGTCCACGGCGGCCGGCATCATCTTACTAGAACTTGTAGGACAGGCCGAAAGAAACCTTCCAGGTATCGCCGTCCCGGGACTGGCTGACCAGCCGATGGCCCCACACGCTCTGCTTGAACTCGCCGTGGGCCCAGCCCGTTTCCACAATGGCGGCCAGGTTCTGGTAGATCATGTACTTGTTGTCGAAGTTGACGCCAAGCACGTACTCGCCCACGGCCAGGTCGCGACCCATGACGAAGTAGGGGTTGCTGCCCATGTAGCTGTTGAGGAAGCGGATGGCCCGGGCCGAGTTGGTGCCGCCGACAAAGGTGAAGGTCAGGCGGTGGGTCATCTTCTCAATAAAGCTCATGTTGTCGAGGCTGGCGCCGAGGCCCCAGGAGCCGACCGGGCTCATGGCCATGTTGGCGTCCTTGACCAGTTCCTGGTTGTCGTCAAACAGGAAGGTGTTGCCCGGACCCCAGTTGGAACGGATGATGGGCATGCGCTCGGAACCGTTCATGGTGGACTTGTCTTCGCCGGTGGACCACCAGCCGAAGGCCTTGGGGGTGAGCAGGTCCCAGCCGGTGTATTCCGCGCCGGCGTCGAAAAACCAGCCTTCGCGGCGGTTCTTCTTGCGGTCGCTCTGGGAGCCGGTCCCGTAGATCACGTCGGCGTAGAAGCGCACGGGATCGAGTGCGGACACCTCAAAGGCGCCGCCGGCCCACCAGAAGGCGTTCTGATCGTTCTTCCACAGCGTGGGGCTCAGGTACGTCCCGGCCGAGGTCAGGTTGTCGGCGTAGAAGGACGTCTTGTACTGGGAGCTCTTGTTGGTGAAGTAGTCGGTGTTGCGTCCGGCCACGGCCACCGCGCCCCAGGGCGTGGCCTTGAAGCCTTCCAGGGTGACGGGCAGGGCCAGGAAGTAGGCGTCGAGCTCGTCGGCCACCTGGGTGGTGGTGTTGTCATAGGTGCGGTCGGTATCGATCAGACGCCCGAAGCCGGCCACGGCCGAAAGGGTCTTGTCGATAAGCGGCGCCTTCACCACGAGGGCGGCCATGTTGTCGCCGAAGACCGGCGAGGAGTAGAAAAGCTGGCTCTGGGGCATTTCGACGCGCTGCAGGCCGGCCGTGGCCGAAACCGCGCACCCCGGGAGCTTGAACTGCAGGAAGGCCTGGTAGGGCACCACGGCCGTGGTCGGGTTGGCGGCGGTGTAGGTGCCGTGGCCCCAGGTATCCTCCACCTTGAGCGAAAGCCGAAACTTCACGGCTTCGTTGGCGACGAAGTCGGTCCGCACGCGGAAGCGCTCCCAGATCTGGAAGCTTTCCTCGGTCTTGGAAGGACCCTTCCAGGTCGGCTTGGCCGAGGTCCAGGCCGGCGCGTTCCAGCCCGTGAAATTGCGGTTGGAATAAAAGACGCCGTAGACAAGGGCGTCACCCACCATCCTCACTTCCGTGGCCGCCTGGGCCGCGGCGCACAGGACCACGACGCAAGAAACAGCCATGGCCAGGCTGCGCAATAGTTTCATCATCCCTCCCTCTTTTGCGACTGTTCGCCTTTGCAGAAATAGCCGTTGCCGCTTGTCGACCTGTGGCGAAGAGGTCGTTACGGTTTGTAAAATATTACAAATATGACAGCAAACGACATAAGTTAAATAATTACAGTATGTTATAAATTATAAAAACAACAGCAACAGACACGCGCAGTTGCATGACAATGACAGTGCATGATTTCTGGATTGAATATGGAAAGATTACGATCACGATAATATTGAATAATCGTGATTCTTGATTTTCACACCATGAATTACGACGCAAAAAATGCTATCTAAAAACCGATACTGAAATCATCCTGCATACGATACACAGAAAGTACAACAAAAATCTCGCAAGCAGCGTGTCTGCTCCGGCTTACGTTCTTCTTTCACCCCGCAACAACAGTTCCACCTCTTTGGCGATGGCCATATTTCCTTTTCCAAAAAGGGAGAAAACCCGGCATTGCCTCTCGTTTTGGATTTCCCGTGACAGCACAATTCAGCCTTTGCACATGTATTTATCCTAAATAATTAACAAAAAATGAGCAGTGTCACATTGCCCGATAGCCAACCCGCGCCCTATACTGAGGCAATCGCCAATCGGCCGCGCCGCCGCAATCCGCCGCGTCGCCGCCGCCAACCGCGCCCCGCGCCAGAGGAAAGCCGCCCATGCTTCGTACCCCCCTGTGCCGCTCGCTTCCCCTTGCGGCCGCCCTGCTCGCCAGTCTGCTGGCCCTGTCCCCGTCCGCGCCGGCCACGGCCAAGACCGTCACCGACATGGCCAAGACGACGGTGACCGTCCCGGACGCCCCCAAAAAGGTCTACGCCCTGTCCCCGCCGGACAGCCTGCTCGTGTACGCCATCGATCCCTGCGTGCTGGCCGGGTGGAATTTCAAGCCCTTCCCGCCGGCAAAGGCCTTCATGCCCGCCTGCGCGGCCAACCTGCCGATCCTGGGCGGCTTTTTCGGCCAGGGCATGGTGCCCAACAAGGAAGCCCTGCTCGCGGCCAAGCCCGACATGGTGATCAGCGGCACCATGGCCAGGTCCAACCCCGAGTTCGACAAGTTCTTCACCGACATGGGCATCCCGGTGGTGCACATCAACAGCGAATCGCCGGACAACTATCCGGCCGACTTTCGTTTTCTGGGAGAAGCGCTCGGCAAGAAGGAGCGCGGCGACACCCTGGCCGCGGCCGCGGACAAGACACTGACCGAACTGCGCGCCGGCCTGGCCAAAATTCCCCAGGACAAGCGCCTGACCGTCTACTACGCCGAGGGCGGCGACGGACTCTATACCGATGGCTCGGGTTCCTTTCACACCATGGTCATCGAGATGGCCGGCGGCGTGAATGTCCACAAAAAGCCCCAGTCCCGCCGCTTCGGCATGGACAAGGTGACCATGGAGACCGTCATGGGCTACGCGCCCCAGGCCATCCTGGTCCAGGACGCCAAATGCCGGGACATGATCCTCACCTCGCCCCTGTGGAAGGACATCCCGGCCGTCAAGTCGGGCAAGGTGTTCCTCATCCCGGACGCGCCGTTTAACTGGTTCGACCGTCCGCCGTCCTTCATGCGCCTGCTCGGGGCCAAATGGATGGCCCATGCCCTGTATCCGGAGGTCTTCCCCTACGACATGGTCAAGGAGACCCAGGCCTTTTTCAAGCTGTACCTGCAAAAAGACATCAGCGCCGACGAAGCCAAGGCCCTGCTCGCCGGCAAAAATCCGCACCGCGGCAAGTGAGCCACACCCCCGTTGCCTCCCCCCGCGCCGCCGCCAGGGCCCGGTACGCCATACCGGTCCTGGCGGCCGTGCTCGTCCTGGCGGCGGTCTGGTCCCTGACCGTGGGCCAGTACCCCATAACCCTCGGCGATCAGTGGCGGTTTTGTCTGCGCGCCCTGTCCGGCCAACCTTCGGCGGCGGGCGAACAACACCGCATCGCCACGGTGCTGTGCGACATCCGTTTTCCGAGGCTTCTGGCCGCCATGCTCGTCGGCGCGGTGCTGGCCGCCTCGGGCACGGCCTATCAGGCCATGTTCGTCAATCCGCTCGTCTCGCCGGGACTGCTCGGCGTGCTGGCCGGATCGGCCTTTGGCGCGGCGGTCGGCATGCTGGCGGGGGTAAACTGGACCCTGGTCCAGGTCTTTGCCTTTACCGGCGGCATCACGGCCGTGGGACTGGCCGTCGCCATGGCCGGCAGCGGCAAGGGCGACAAGCTCCTGCTGCTCATTCTCGGCGGCGTGATAAGCTCCGCCCTGTTCACGGCCCTGTTGGCCGCGGCCAAGTACGTGGCCGATCCCAACGACGAGCTGCCGGCCATCACCTATTGGCTGATGGGGGGGCTGTCCCGGGCCGACGGGACCACCATGCGCCTGGCCGGGCCGGCCTTTTGCCTGGGGCTGGTGCTCCTGTTCCGCTTCGCCGGCCGGCTGGACCTTCTAAGCCTCGGCGACGAGGAGGCGCGGAGTCTCGGGCTCTCCACCGGCCCGGTGCGGCTGGCCCTGATCGCCCTCTCCACGGTGCTTTGCGCCCTGACCGTGTCCATCGCCGGGCTGATCGGCTGGGTGGGGCTCATCATTCCCCATGCCGGGCGCATGCTGGTCGGGCCGGGCCATGGCCGGCTTTTGCCCGTCGCCGCCCTGCTCGGAGCCGTCTACCTGCTGGCCGTGGACGACATCTCGCGTCTGGCCTTTGGCGTGGAGATCCCCCTTGGCATCCTGACGGCCCTGATCGGCATCCCGTTTTTTCCGCTGGTACTCAAAAACGCCCGAAAGGGCTGGAGTTAGGCATGAACGCCGTCGCCGCCAGCAACCTGGCCTTTTCCTACAACGGACGCGCGGTCCTCAAAGACGTGTCCTTCACCGTGGCCCCGGGCGATCTCGCCTGCCTGCTTGGCCCCAACGGCTGCGGCAAGACCACGCTGTTGCGCCTGATTCTCGGCCTGCTTTCCCCGGGTTCCGGAGACGCCCGCATCGAGGGGCGCGATGTGGCCGCCTGCCCGCCCCGGCAGCTGGCCCGGCTGGCCGCCTATGTTCCCCAGCTGACCCAGCCGGCCTTCGCCTACACCGCCTTCGAAACGGTGCTCATGGGCCGGGCCGCCAGGGCCCGGGTTTTCGGCCGGCCGGGAAAGCGGGACAGGGAGATCGCCAGGGCGGCCATGGCCCGCTTCGGCGTCGACGGATTCGCCGATACGCCGCTCACGCGCCTAAGCGGCGGCCAGCGCCAGCTTGTCATGCTGGCCCGGGCCCTGGCCCAGGATACGCCGGTGCTCGTCATGGACGAACCGGTCAACGGCCTGGATTTCGGCAATCAGGCCCGATTTCTGGAAATCGTGCGCAGGCTTTGCGACGAGGGCCGCACCTGCCTTATGACCACCCACTTCCCGGACCACGCCCTGTGGGTGGCCGACCGGGTGGTCATGATGCGCGCCGGCCATGTCCTGGCCGACGCGCCCCCGGCCGAGGCCGTCACCAGCCCAAACCTCGGCCGGCTTTACGACGCCGCCATCGAGGTGCATCCCTTAAACGAAGATATGCGGGTGTGCGTGCCGGCGCGTATGCGCCGGGTCTTGCGGCATCCGGGCAAAAGACGCGTCATTCCCCTGACCGCCGCCAGCCCGACCGCAAACGCCGCCCCAAGGAGCCGTCATGTCCGAAACGACTTTTGACCGGAGTTTCTACGTTTACGACGCCAACCATCGGTTTGCCGCCATGTACCCGCTGCTCGCCCGCCAGATCGTGGACGACTTCGGCATCACCAAGGGCGTGTGCCTGGACGTGGGCACGGGCAGCGCCGCCGTGTGCATCGAGCTGGCCAAGATCACGGACCTGACCATGATCGGGCTCGACGCCAAGCCCGAGGTGCTCGAACTGGCCCGGGAAAACGTGGCCCGCCACAATCTTCCGTCCGAGCGTTTCCGCTTCCTCGAAGCCGACGTGACCGCCATCCCCATGGAGGACGGCACCGTCGACCTGCTGGTCAGCCGGGGCTCGATCCCCTTCTGGGAAGACCACGTGGCGGCTTTTGCCGAGCTCAATCGGGTGCTGGCCCCGGGCGGCGCGGCCCTTGTCGGTTGCGGCTTCAGTCGCTACCAGCCCATCGAGGAAGTGCGGGCCATGCGCCCCAAATGGTCCGGCGAGGGTGAAAAGGACTCGCGAAACGACTGGAAGGCCGACGACTACCTGCCGCGCGTCCTGGACCAGGCCGGCATCGCCGACGCCGAGGTCCATCGCGACTCCTACGGGGTGTGGGTGCATATCCGAAAATCCTGACCAGTCGCCCCTCTCCGCCGCCTTTTCGAGACCCTATTCCTTACCCAAGGGATAGGAATAATCCTTTATTTTCAAAATCTAGCTGAATTTATTGGATATTATTTTTTTCAGCGGTCCCTTTCCGCTTTTTTGCATTTCAGGTAGGAGGGGAGGGTTCGGTTGTGCAACACTGTCAGCAACAAGCCGGCCACACGGCCGCGATAAAAGAAACGCACGGAGAATGCCTATGATCAATCGAAAGCTCTGGCTGATCGACGCCGGATACATGTATCGCGGACAATCCATTTACAGTCGCGAGTATAGTATCGATTATGTCAAACTGAGAAACAAGCTTGAGATCGACGAGCCGCTTTGGAGAGCCTATTACCTCAATTCAGTGCCCAATCCCACGCCCGATGCCCAGGTTTCCTTTTACAACTGGATGCGCAGCGCGCCGCCCATCGGACCGAAAATCATCACCAAACTCTACGAACTGCGTTCGAGCGAAATCACGGACCTCTACTGCGAACAGTGCCACCGCAAGGTGCCCATTTCATGCCCCAACGACCCCAAGCATCGCCTGAGCCGTGAACAGCAAAAAGGCGTGGACGTGGGCCTGGCCACCTTGGCGCTCACCCATATCGAGAACTACGACACCCTGATCCTCTCCTCGGGCGACAGCGATCTGCTGGACGCCATCGAGTTCATCACGGAAAAAAACAAGCGCTTCGAGCTGCTCGTCTTCAAGAACGGCGTGTCCACCGACCTGCAATGCCGGGCCGACCGCATCTACTGGATTGACGATTTCGCGAGCGAAGTCGCGCGGTAAGAAGTTGGGGGGAAACTTTTCTGTAGAAAAGTTTCCCCCCAAACCCCCTTTCCAAAGACTTTCAAAAGGGGGGCCGTGACATACCCGTTACCAGGTAAAAACTTTAGGAAGGGGAGAGCGCGAGAGGGGAGAACCCTTTTTAAAGGGTTTCCCCTCTCGCACTGTCTTCCACTCTTCTCCTCCCCCCCCTCCTAACGTCCGGCCATGTCGCGCAGGCGGCGGATGCGTTCTTCGGTGGGCGGGTGGGTGGAGAAAAGCGAGGCCATGGAGATGCCGGCGAACGGATTGACGATGAACATGTTTTCCGTGGCCGGGCTGGCCTGCATGGGGATCTGCCGGGCGTAGTTCTCGAGCTTGCCGAGGGCTCCGGCCAGGGCCAGCGGCGTGCCGGAAATTTTCGCCCCCGTGGCGTCGGCCAGGTATTCCCGGGACCGGGAAATGGCCATCTGGATGAGCGTGGCCGCGATGGGCGCGAGCAGGGCCATGGCCAGAGCGCTGAGGACGCCGCCGCCACCGCCTTCGTCGTCGCTATTGCGGCCCATGCCGAAAATCGCGCCCCACTGGAGCATGTTGGCCATCATCATCACGGCCCCGCCCAGGACTGCGGCAATGGACTGGACCAGGATGTCGCGGTTCCTGATGTGGGAAAGCTCATGCGCCAGCACGCCGCGCAGCTCCTCCGGAGAAAGCAGGCGCAGGATGCCCGCCGTCACGCAGACCACGCCGTGTTCAGGATTGCGGCCCGTGGCAAAGGCGTTGGGGGAGTCCTGGGCCACGATCATGACCCGGGGCTTGGGGATGCCGGCGTTTTGGGCCAGTTCCTCGACCATGGCGTGCACGCCCGGGGCGTCGGACGGGGACAGCTCCCGCGCGCCGTACATGGACAGCACGATCTTGTCCGAAAACCAGTAGCTGCCGAGGTTCATGACCACGGCGAAAAAGAAGGCGATGACAAGGCCCTGCCGGCCGCCCATGGCCTGTCCCACGATGAGGATGAGCGCGGTGAGAAGTCCGAGGAGCAGGGCGGTCTTTATCTGGCTACTCATGATGCGGAAAACCTCCGTATCCGTATGGGGCTATAGAAAAAGACCCCGTCCGGTCCGCTGCCGGACCAGGCGGGGTCGGTTCGATACTGTTGCGTTACGCCGTAACCTGTTTCCGTTACCCTTTCGTTGTCGGGTCGTGGCATTTTCCGGCTGTTGCGGCCGGGCCGCTTCCCGTGCGCCGACGGCAGGGCAGTTCCTGCCTCGGGCGGGTTCCGGAGAGAACCTCCGGTTCCGCGTGCGCGCGGCGAGCCTTCTCGCCGGGTAGGGAACATCTTGCGTCTTTATCGTTTTGGCGCGCCGGGCGCGCATTGGCTATCGCTTTTACCGGGAGCCACTGCCTGGTTGTCGCGTTTCGTCCTGGCCTTTTCCAATTTTTTCAGGCCATTTTTCCAATCAACGCTTCCCAGGATGCCCTCTCACCGGGACGGCCGTTACCTGACCGTCTCTTGTGGGCGACTCGCTTCGCCGATTTTGGGGCTTATAAGCCCATCGGCATTGCCCTCCGGCTTGTCTTAAGCTCTTCTGTTGCCAGATTCCGGATCCTTGGTTTCGTGGAAGGGGCCCGGGCGCTTCGGCCTCTGGCTCCTCCCGGCGACCGGATAAGTCCGACCGCCTATCCGACCTTTACGGCCGTCACTTCGGGGCGACTCGCTTCGCCGAATATGGGTTTTTCAAGCCCGTCGGCATTGCCCTCCAGTTTATCTTGCGTTCGGCTGTTGCCTGATTCCGGATCCTGTGTCCTTTGGAGAGGCCCGGGGCGCTTCGGCCTCTGGCTCCTCCCCGGTGACCGGATAAGTTCGGCCACCACTCCGGCCTGCTTACGGCCGTCACTTCGGGGCGACTCGCTTCGCCGAGTATGGGACGTCTAAGCCCATCGGCATTGCCCTCCGGTATTCCGTCTGGTACGTTTCCCGCTTCCAGGTCCTCAGGCTCCCAACTTCTGCGGCGGTCTTTCTCGGCCTGTCGGCCGTACCGTTGGCGCTTTTGCGTGGCGATCGGGTAAGTCCTTTCGCCTTCAAGGCTCCGACATAAGCCGGTTGGGCCTTGGGGGTGGGCGACTCGCTTCGCCTGTTATGGGAGACGGGGTTCGTGACGGCGTAGCCTCCTGCTCGGGTTTCACCTCTTATGAGGTTGCCGTTGATTCTAGAGATAATTCTTCCGGCGCGTTTGTAAAGTGAAATCTTCGACAGAAAGACACTTCACCGACGCTTACCGCCTGGAATCCGGCTGTCCGAGCCGGTTTTTGTCCATCGTTGACAAGGACGCGCCGTCTGGGCCACCTTGCGCCGACAGCACGGCCGGGGCGCAAGGTGGCCCGGACTGTCGCCTCACCCTCCAACGCCGCCGGTGCCAAAAAAACCTCATTATTACGGATGCAAAGCCCCGCTCCCGCCAACACTCGCGTCCATGGGAAGGGCGACGCCGCCGTTTCCCTGGCCGCCCTGCTCCTGGCGCTTTGGGCCGTGCACGCGCTCATTCTCGGCAAGCTGGCCTTCACCGGCGACGAAGTGCGCTACGCGGCCTATGGCCTCGGCATTTTCCACGGCCAGGGCTTCCACCCCAGCGACGCCCTGTGGCGCGAGATGGTGGACGACGCGGGCCTTCGCACCCCGCTTGCGACCAGCCCCGCCGGCCACGCCGGAAAGCTCATCCATTCCGTGATCTACCCCATCCTGGGGTCCCCGGCCCTGACCCTGGCCGGGCTTGACGGCGCGCGCTGGTTTTCCTTTGCCGTGGGGGCGCTCGGACTCGTCATCCTCTACCAGGCCCTGCGACGGCGTTTCCCCCATGGCCCGAGCCTTGCCGCCGTGGCCGGGGTGGCTTTTGCCTGCCCGCTCATTTTCTACCTGCGGCTTTTTTTCGCCGAGATCCTGCTTTTCACCTGCAACTGCCTGGTGCTCCTGTTCTTCCTGTCCGGACGCCACAAGAACCCGGCCAATGCACTCTGGGCCGCGCTCGGCCTGTGCCTTCTGCCCTTTGTCCACGTCAAACTGTCCCTGGAGGCGGCCACAGCCTTTCTGATCGTCTACGCCGGCCTTCGCCAAAAGTTATCCCGGCCAAGGCAGCTGGCCATGTTCGGCATTGCCGGGGGACTCTTCGCCCTCTTTCTCCTCTACAACCAGGCGCTTTTCGGCCTGGCCGTGGGCGGCGGCAACCCCGCCTTTCCCGTCACCTTTCTGGCCGTGCCCGACCGGGTGCTGACCAACCTCTTCGACATGCGCCACGGGTTGATTCCCAACGCCCCCCATTTGCTGCTGGGGCTGATCGGCCTCACCTGTTTCATCTGGAAGGACAAGGACCAGCCCGAAGGCACCATCCTCGTTCTTTTCACGGCCTATTTCTGCACCATGCTCTGGGCCAACGGCAGCGAGGCCTACGCCGCGCGCAACTGGACCGCGGCCATGCCCTTTGTCGCCTTTGGCCTGGCCCGCTGGCTCGACGAGCCCGGCCGGATCAACAAATGGCTGGCCCTGCCGCTTTTCCTGCTGTCCCTGTGCCTGACCTGCGTCCTTTTCAAATACCCCAACGCCTTCCTCGACAGCCGCAACTATTCCGTGCCCTTTGACAGGCTTTTTACGATGCTGCCCTGCTTCCAGTTCGGCTACCTGCTGCCCTACGATTTCCTGGACCACGAAGGGGCGACGCTCTACGCCTCCCTGGGCCGTGGCCTCGGCGTCGCGGCCGTGCTCGGACTTTTCGCGGCGGGGCAGGTCCTGGGCGCCCGGTCGCGCCTAGTTCGCACCGGCGCCGCCGCCCAGGCCCTGGCCCTGGCCGTCATCGTCTTTTTCTCCCTGGTCACCCGTGTCGGGGACGTGGCCACGAGCATCACCCGCCGCGGCAACGCCTATTACCTCAATTGCGCCCTGTCCCAGCCCGCCGACCTGGCCTTCCTGCGCATCGACAACCCCGACGCCGCCATGAAGCCCTACGGCTTTTTCACCCTCGCCCTCATCGACGGCCCCCAAACCGCGACCAGCCGGGTGCGGGCCTCGGCCGTGGTTCCCCTGCCGCCGTTCACCCCGGCCAGAGGCGTCATGATCGCCGAAACGCCACCCAGCCCGGACAAGCGCTGGCTCGACACCGCCGCCGGCGCGGCGTTATACAGGCGTGTGATTTGTATAAAGAGCTGGGGGGAACTTTTCTGAAGAAAAGTTCCCCCCAGACCCCCTTCCAAAGACTTTTAAAAGTAACGGCATGTTAGTCGAGCGGCATCCGTAACGGTAAAAACTTTAGGAAGGGGAGAGCGCGAGAGGGGAGAACCCTTTGCAAAAGGGTTTCCCCTCTCGCATTCCTCCTCCTCCCCTCTCCCAAGGAGGCCCTGCCATGGCCAAGCGACCGAGCGTCATCGTGACCCGGCGGATCCCTGAAGCCGGGTTATCGTTATTGCGTGAGACCTGCGACGTTTGGGTCAATCCCGAGGACCGGCCCCTCGACCGGGCAGAGCTGCTCCAGCATGCCGCCTCGGCCGACGGCGTGATCGGGCTCTTGACGGACCGCATCGACGGCGATTTTTTCGACGCCGCGCCGCTGCTTCGCGGTTACGCCAACTACGCCGTGGGCTTCGACAATATCGACGTGCCCGAGGCCACCCGCCGGGGTGTCCCGGTATCCAACACCCCGGACGTGCTGACCACGGCCACGGCCGAGCTGGCCTGGGCGCTGGTTTTCGCCGTGGCCCGCCAGATCGTGGTCTCGGATGCGGTCATGCGCTCGGGGAATTGGCCGGGCTGGGGGCCGCTCCAGTTCATCGGCCAGGAGGTCAGCGGCAAGACGCTCGGCATTTTCGGTCCGGGCCGCATCGGCACGGCCATGGCCCTGATGGGGCGCGGTTTCGCCATGCCCGTGGTCACCTGCGGCGGCAGGCGTCCCAACGAAACCCTGGAACGCGAATGTGGAGCGAAAAGGCTTCCCTTCGAGGAATTCCTGGCCACGGCCGACATCATCAGCATCCATGCGCCGCTGACGCCGGAGACGCGCCACGCCTTCAACGCCGCCGCCCTGGCCAGGCTCAAGCCCACGGCCATCCTGGTCAACACCGGACGCGGCCCCATCATCGACGAGACGGCCCTGGTTACTGCCCTGCGGGAAAAACGGCTGGCCGGGGCCGGCCTCGACGTCTACGAGTTCGAGCCGAAAATGGCCATGGGCATGGCCGCGCTGCCGAACGTGGTCGTCACCCCGCACATCGGCTCGGCGACCAGGGAGGCCCGCGACGGCATGGCCGCGCTTGCGGCGCGAAACCTGCTGGCCATGCTCGCCGGCCAGACCCCGCCCACCTGCCTCAATCCGGAGGTGCTTGCCGACGGGGCCCCCCGCCAATCTTGACAAAATTTGATAAAAGGGCGCATTGCCAAATCCCGAAATCCAGAAGCCCCGCATACGCAGGCAAGGAGCCCCCATGCGCATACGCAACATGATGCACAAATCCCTGGCCGTCATCGGCCCGGATGTGGATTTCGCCGCCCTGCTCGCCGCCTATAGGCAGATGGAATCGCGCCTGGTCTATGTCGTGGACAAGGACGGCAAGCTCCTTGGCGTCATCAGCAGCTACGACATCCTGCGGGTCATGTTTCCGTTTTATCTGGACTCCAATCTGGTCAAGGCCCTGCCCGACGACGAATCCGTCTTGCGCCAGGCCTTTTCCGCCTGCAAGGGCCAGCTGGCCGCCGAGATCATGACCTCGGATTTCGCGGCCGTTAAGCCCGACGCCCTGTTTCTCGAGGCCGAGGCGCTCATCGCCGAGCGCGGGGTCAACGTGCTGCCGGTTGTCGACGACAAGGGCAGACTGGTGGGCGAAGTTTCCCGCCGGGCCATTCTCAAATACCTGGCCGAGCGTTGCGGCCTTGAAGACGAGGCTTAGACGCCATGTTCTGGACTGCTACCGCCATTTTCGTTCTGGCTTACGCCGTCATCGTTTCGGACAAGATCCACAAGACCAAGGTGGCCCTCTTCGGAGCGGCCCTGACCCTGGCCTTCAAGGTCCTCACCCAGCACGACGCCTTCCACGACGCCGACCTCGGCGTGGACTGGAACGTGATCTTCCTGCTGATTTCCATGATGATCATCGTCAACATCATGACCAAGACGGGCGTGTTCCAGTACGTGGCCGTCAAGGCGGCCAAGATCGGCCGGGGCGAACCCTTCGCCATCATGGCCATCTTCGCCGTGGTCACGGCCATCTCCTCGGCCTTTCTCGACAACGTGACCACGGTGCTGCTTCTGGCCCCGGTCACGCTGCTCGTCGCCCGGGAGCTGGAAATCGACCCCGTGCCCTACCTCATCACCGAAGCCCTGGCCTCCAACATCGGCGGCACGGCGACGCTGATCGGCGACCCGCCCAACATCATGATCGCCTCCAAGGCCGGGCTCGACTTCATGGACTTCCTGGGTCACCTCGCCCCGGCCATCGTCATCATCATGATCGCCTGGATGCTCTCCTGGAAAGTCATCTTCGGCAAACGGCTGCACGTGGGCGCGGCCCAAAAGGCCCGCATCCTGGCCATGAACGAAAGGGCGCTCATCAAGGACCCGGCGCTGCTCAAAAAAAGCGGCTTCGTCCTGGCGCTCACCATCTGCGGCTTCATGCTCCACGGCATTCTCCACTACGAACCGGCCACCGTGGCCCTGCTCGGAGCCGCGACGTTGCTGCTGATTTCCGGGCAGGACCCGCAAAAGGTGCTCGAGGAAGTGGAATGGCCCACCATCTTCTTCTTCATGGGCCTTTTCATCATCATCGGCGGCACGGTCAAAGCCGGGCTCATCGAGCTTTTCTCCCAGAAGGTCATCGCGCTGACCCACCCGACCAAGGACTCCATGCTCACCCTGTCCATGGTCATGGTCTGGTTTTCCGGCATCGCCTCGGCCATCGTGGACAACATCCCGTTCGTGGCCACCATGAACCCGCTTCTGGCCGAACTGGCGGACAAGGTCCTCGGCCCGGCCACGGGTCTTTCCGGACAGGCGCTCTACACCCATCCCACCATGCTGCCGGTGTGGTGGTCCCTGGCCCTTGGCGCCTGCCTGGGCGGCAACGGCACGGCCATCGGGGCTTCGGCCAACGTCATCGTGGTCGGGCTTTCGGAAAAGGCCGGGCACAAGATCTCGTTTGTCCGATTCCTCAAGTACGGCGCGCCCGTGACCCTGGCCACCATCTTTTTGTCCATGATCTACATCTACGTGCGCTACTACCTGCTCAAGGTCTGAGCCGGTGCCCCCCGCGCCCATGCCCAAGGCCACGTCGCCCGCCGTCCGCGCCCTTCTTCTGTCCTGTCTGGCGGCGGTGTTCTTGCTGGCCTTTGCCGGGCAGGTGCGCACCGGGGCCACCACCAGCGACGACCTCGTCTACGAGCAGCACGTCATCACCGGCAGCCTGATCGCCTTTGCGGGCGAGCTGGCCGCCGGGAGCGGCCGCTTCCACCACTATCTGCACGTGGGGCTCACCTCCCTGCCCTACCATCTGGACAGCGAACCGGCGCGCAAGGCGATATCGCTGACGGTCTTCGCCGCGGCCATGGCCTCGTGCGCCTTTCTCGCGGCGACCGTGGCCGGGCTGCCGGCGCTCGGGCTGCTGGCCATGCTCTTCGCCACGGCCTTTTACCAGGACAACTGGCACCACAACATCGTCTCGTCCTATCCGCTGGTCTTCGATTCGGGGCTGCTGTGCATCACCTGGGCGGCCTACTGCCTGTGGCGGCACGGGCGCATGGGCCGCACACGGCTCCTTGTCCTGGCCAACCTGCTGGCCTTTGCCGCCTACTGCCATTTCGAGGCGTTTTTGTGCTACGCGCCGCTTTTATGCGCCGTCATCTGGCTGGCCGGGGAACGGTACGGCCGGCCCAAACGGGAGCGGCTGCGGACCATGGTCCGGGCCAACATCGACCTGGCGGTCTATCTCGTCGTCTACCTCACCTACCGCGCCCTGCACCCCTCCCAGTACGACGGCAACGCCCTGGACCTCTCAAGCCCGCTGCGCATCCTGGAAACGGTGTTGGCCTACAGTCAAAGCGCCCTGCCCCTTGGCGCGTTTCACCTCGACGTCGACTACGTCAACCGCTTTCCGGTCATCACGTCCGCCCTGGTCCTCGACTTCGCCGGCTACCTGCGCCAGCTCGCGGGCAACTGGCCGCGCCTGGCCCCGGCCTGGCTGGGCCTCTCGGTCGTCACCGGCGGACTCGCCTACCATCTGCTCACGCGCGGCCCGGACCGTCCGCGCGCGCGGCTCCTCCCGGCGTGCCTTGTGCTCTACGCCGCCTACTGCCCCAATTTCCTTATCAGCCTGTCGCCCAAGTACCAGGAGCCGACCACCCACGGCATCACCTGGTACGTCACCTCGACCTTTTCCGCCTATGCCTGGGCCATCGCCCTGGCCCTGGCCGCCCTGTGGCTGTGCGGCCGGCTTTCCGGCCGGGCCCGCCAGGGGCTTGCCGCCGGTCTGGCCGTTTTGGCCGCCGCCATGGCGCTGGTAAACGCCTCGGTCAACGCTTCGGTGCTCGAAAGCAAGATCGCCGCCGCCTCGCGCTGGCGCATGGCCCAGCTCGCGGCCAAGAGCCCGGATTTCGGCGCCCTGCCGGACGGCGCGACCCTCATCGCCCCGGACCTTTTCACTACGGTCAACGTGGAGATCACCCATCCCGGCTACTGGGAGGCCTGGTTTTCCCACCACGCGGGCAAGCGGGTGCATGTCCTCGAAACCGTCGATCCGGCCAGCCCCCCGGACCTGCCCGTCTATGCCCTGCGCCGGTTGTCCGCGCCGACGGATGCGGTGACGTCCATTCTCCTGGCCCGGGTGACGCGCCTTGGCCCGCCGGGTCCCGATCCCTACGCCCCGCACCCGGACCAGCCCGGGCTGCTGGCCGACGCCGTCCACGTCGTAAGCGACGCCACCAACCGCTATCCCGACATCCTCTACGAGGACGCCGGCGCCTGGCGGCTGACCCCGGCCATGGCCATGGGGCGCCGGAAACTCTCGGAAACGACGATCACGGGTCGGGCCATTCCCGTGGCTTCGGTGGCTGTCGTGCCGTCCTGGCGGCTGGCCGTGGCCGCGCCCTCGGACCTCACCCTGCGCTTCGGCGAGGGCTGCTCGCCGCCGGAGCACTC
This sequence comes from Desulfovibrio sp. JY, assembly GCA_021730285.1. Taxonomy (NCBI): domain Bacteria; kingdom Pseudomonadati; phylum Thermodesulfobacteriota; class Desulfovibrionia; order Desulfovibrionales; family Desulfovibrionaceae; genus Desulfovibrio; species Desulfovibrio sp. JY. The sequence continues at coordinate 2,271,324 of CP082962.1, read as the reverse complement.
CATCAGCGGCCCCATCGTCTGGGTGGGCGACAGCGGGGTGTTGCGGCTGACCAACAGCCGCGGGAAACCGGTCGTGGCGCGCCTCACGTGCAACCTCGTGGCCATGACGCCCGTGCGCGTGCGGCTCACGGGGCCGGGATTGACGCAGGAAATCGACGCCACGCGCCTTTCCACGCCCGTCACGCTGACCCTGCGCCTGCCGCCGGGGGAATCCCGCCTCACTTTGCAGACCCTTCCGCCGACTCCGGGCGCGACCAAGCGCCTGGGCCTCGTCGGCGCGGCCTTATCCCCGGATACGGCCGCTCAGGCCGTACCCTCGCCCGGCCCGCGCTGATCGAAAAGACCACGCCCCCTGGTTCCATGTTTTTTGGAACACACTCACGGTTTTCTATTTTTTCGAGACAGTCCATCCAGGCAAAAAGTATTTTTCGCTGTTATTACAGCATATTCTTTATTTGTGCGAAACTGGCACGCCCCGTGCTTTATGACTTGTCAAGATCGGCAACGGATACACAACCGGCAATCCACATATAAAGAAAGGGGAGAAAAACCATGCTGCGCACCATCACCAAGTTCGTTCGTGACGAAGAAGGAGCCACCGCGGTGGAATACGGCCTCATGGTCGCCCTGATCGCCGCCGTTATCGTCGGCGTCGTCTCCAGCCTGGGGCAGCAGTTGAGCACGACCTTCACCACCATCACCGAAAAGATCAAGCCCGCCGGCTAGGCCACGTCCTGATCGGCAGCCATTTCTCGCTCGCAAAAAGGCCGCCCCCTTCCCGGGGCGGCTTTTTTTAGGTGAAAAGGCCCTGCCGCCGGCTCCGGGCGCGAACAGGCGCCTGGGCCGCGTCGGCACGGCCTTGTTTCCGAACGCCACCAGGCCGAGCGGCGTCGCGTCCCTACTCGCTGCCCGCGTGCAAGAACGCCACGCCCGACGCCGTTTCCACAAATTCGGGAATGGCTGCCCGCCGTTCCACGTATCCGGGAACATCATCGAGGCAGTATGCTTTTTTATCCAGTCACTGCGGGCTATTGCCCAAAATCACCGGTCTGGCACGCCCCGTGCTTTATACCCTGTCAAGATCGGCAACGGATACAACCGGCAAGCCACATATAAAGAAAGGGGAGAAAAACCATGCTGCGCGCCATCACCAAGTTCGTTCGTGACGAGGAAGGAGCCACCGCGGTGGAATACGGCCTCATGGTCGCCCTGATCGCCGCCGTCATCGTCGGCGTCGTCTCCAGCCTGGGGCAGCAGTTGAGCACGACCTTCACCACCATCACCGAAAAGATCAAGCCCGCCGGCTAGGCCACGTCCTGATCGGCAGCCATTTCCCGCTCGCAAAAAAGGCCGCCCCCTTCCCGGGGAGCGGCCTTTTTTGCGACCTCGCGCCGTTGCTCTCGCCTGGCGCTTTTGGCATGTTCGGGTCAAGGAGCGCCCATGCAACGAAACACCCATCTCGGCATCGACCTGGCCCTTTGCGGCACGCCCGTGGAACTGTCCCCGGGCCGGGCCGTGGTCCGGCTGGCCACGCTGCCGGCCATGGCCGCCGACGACCGGGGACTGGTGCACGGCGGCTTCGTCTTCGGTCTGGCCGACCATGCCGCCATGCTCGCGGTCAACGACCCGCTGGTGGTCCTCGGCGCGGCCACGGTCCGCTTCACGGCCCCGGTGGTCGTGGGCGAGGAGATCGCGGCCGAAGCCACCGTCACGGAGGGGGAAGGGAAAAAACGGCTGGTGGAGGTGACGGTGCGCCGCGAAGCGACTATGGTCCTTGGCGGGACGTTTACCTGCGTCATCCCGTCGCATCACGTTCTGGACCGATAACGCGCCGTCAAGGCGTCCCAGGCCTGCCGAAGGGAGGAACCATGAGCTTTACCCTGCACCAGCCCGCGCCCATCGACAAGGAACCCGAGTTCGACTGCATCTTCTGCAACAAGCCGGCGCTTCGTTCCTCGGAAGCGGCCAGCACGGAAACCACCCGCACGGTGGAGGTCTTCTGCCGGCACTGCGGGGCCAGAAAGACCGTCACGACCAAGGCCTCGGCCGACGGCAAATGCTGGGAGCCGGTCGAGTAACGCTGCCCCCCTACTCCTCCCCGGCCGCGAGCACGCCGGCCGGCGTGGGTTCGTAGCGCGTGGCCGGGCCGCTGCCCCGCCGGGCGAGCAGCCCCTTGTCCACCATGTCCCGCAGGTCGTGCACGGCCGTGCGCTGGGGAATGCCGCCGCAAAGCGCCTCGTAACGGCCCCGCGTGACCGAACCCTCCCGCACGATGACGGGAAGCGCCGTCCGCTGGCGCGCGTTGAGCGCCACCTGTTCGATGGACATGGACACGGCGGCGAAGGATTCGGGCGGGGCGACGACCGCCTCGGCCGCCTGCTCCGCCGTCGCGGCGTCGAACGTGCCGCCGTCGGCTTCGAGCACGATGTCCGTATCCTGAATGACGCTGTGCTCGGACATGACCGCCGCCCGCAAAATGCAGTGCTTGAGCTCCCGGATGTTGCCCGGCCAGTCGTAGGCGGTCAGCTTGGCCAGCGCCCCCCGCGACAGCCCAAGCCCCCGCCGGGCCGTGGTGTCGCCGGCCTGCTTGAGGAAATGGTGGGCCAGGGCGGAGATGCTCATCTTGTGTTGCCGTAGCGGCGGCGTGGACACGGCAATGACCTTGAGCCTGAAATAGAGGTCCTCCCGAAACGCCCCCGCGGCGATGGCCTCGCGCAGATCCACGTTGGACGCGGCGATGAGGCGCACGTCCACGGACAGCTCCTTGTCGCTGCCAAGGGGCCGCACCCGGCGCATGGCGATGGCGCGCAACAGCGCCTGCTGCACCTTGGGCGTGGCGCTTTGCACCTCGTCGAGGAACAGGATGCCGCCGTCGGCCTCCAGAAACGCCCCCTTGCGCTCGGAGCGGGCTTCGGTGAAAGCCCCCTTGACGTGGCCGAAAAGCGTGTCGAGCAGCAGATTCTCATCCAAGGCGCCGCAGTTGATCGAGATGAACGGCTTGGCCGCGCGCCGGCTGTAGCGGTGAATGGCCTCGGCCACGAGCTGCTTGCCCGTACCCGTCTCGCCGGTCACCAGCACGTCGGCATCCACATGGGCCGCCTTGGCCACTTCCGCCCGCAGCCGCTCCAGAAGCGGCCCCACACCCTTTATTTCCGGGAAAAGCCCGGCCGTTCCCCCGAGCATGGCCGGGTCCGGGCTGGCCGCCTCGCGCATGCGCACCTGCTCGATCTTCCTGTCGCGGCTTTTGATCTCGTCCCACTGGCGGCGCAAGGCCGCGATCATGGCGTTGATGGCGTTTTTTAAAAGCGTGGTCTCGTGGTCGTGGTCCGGCAGCTTGAGGGGGGAAAGCCCGTTTGTGGACTCGATGCTGGAAACGGACCGGGACAGGTCGATAATGGGGCGGGTGATGGCCCGGGCGAGCAAGGTGATGAGCCCCGTGACCAGGATGATGGCCGAAAGCGTGATGATGAACACCACGTCCACCTGCTTGTAGCCGGCGCGCAGGGTCATGCGCGTCTTGTCCATGTAGGCCACGCCGGCCACCACCTTGAACGGGCCGTTTTCCGACGAGGCAAACCGCACCGGGGCATAGGGCATGTAGCTGGCCCGAAAACCGCCGACGTCGAGTTGGCCGTCGTCGGCCTGGTCGATGATGCCGCTTTTGCCCTCGCGCACGTCGCCGATCATCCGCCAGAAATGCTTGTAATGGGACTCGGGCCGAAAGGCCGATTCCATGCCGCGCCGCCCGAGCGTTCCGGAGTAGCCGGCCCTGGCCAGATACGTGGTGAGCTCCAGGCCGGGATCGCCGACATCGGCCGACTGGAACAGCACCCAGCCCTCGGTGTCGAAGAGGAAACTGAACCGGACTTCCAGGCTGCGCTCGAAGCCGTGCAGGGGCGAGTGAATGGAGTTGTACAGCGACAGGATGTTGCGCAGGTCCCGGGCCCCGATGCTCAGGATGTACACGCCCACGATCCGGCCGGCGGCGTCGGCGCGGGGCGTGATCAGGCGGTAGACCTCGTCGCCCATGGCCACGTCCTCGCCCGTGCCGAGGGTCAGGTGGTAGTCGAGCTGGGCCAGGGGACCGAGGACGACCTGGCCGGGGCCCAGCCCGCGCGCTTCCTCCACCAGGCGGAAGGGACTCGGCCGGATGTCCGGGATGGCGGCGTCCGGCAGCCGGACCGCCTTGCCGTGCAAGGTGACGTAATAGACGTGCTCGTGGCCTTCCAGATCCAGGTAGCCGAATTCACAGTAGGGAAAGGGGCGCAGGGCGTTTATCCGCGAGAGATAGGCGGCCATGGCCTCGGCGGTCGGCCTTTCGCCGGCGAAAAAAAGCAGGTCGCGCCGGCCCCGGGCCAAGGCGTCTTCCAGGGCCTTGGACAAGGCCAGGGTTTGCACGATCCCGCTACGTTCCAGGGCTTCTTGCAGGAATTGTTGCGAGAAAATGTAGGTGACGTAGCCCGTGACAAGCAGAATAGCCACCATGGAGGGAATGAGCACGGCCAAAAGCTTCGTTCGCACACGCAGCTTGTTTGGCGCATAAAACGGGAGAAATCGGGCTTGTATCCGGCTGGGTATGTCGATCCAGGTCATCGCCGTCCCCCCCTGTGTGAAAAAAAGAGCGAAATCCGGCCGCAGCCTCGTCATCCCCATCCGGTCAGTATCCGGCAATAACTTGCCGGATTTCTCTTTCTACCGGAATCTCAAGAACTTTTTCCGATACAGGTCTTTTTTTCCATCTTGCAAAATCCGGCAAAGGTGTCAATACCGGTTTTCCATATTTCCGGTATCTATACGAAATAAAAAGGCTATATTTGGCAAAAAAGGCTGCTGGCATGGCGATTGCTCTTTTTGGAACAATCGCCGGGCCAGCGTGGCCCGTACCCGATCGCCGCAACCTATAAAGAGAGGGCGTGCTCCATGAAAATCCTCGTGGCCATCGACGATTCCGCCTTTGCCGGAAAAGTCCTGGAAACAGCCGTTGCCATGGCCGTCGACAAAGCGGCCGAGCTCACCATCATCTCCGTGGCCTCGCTGCTCGACGATATCGACGACATGCCGCCGGGCATGAACGACAAGCTGCGGGCTGTAGCCGAAAAGACCGTGGCCACGGCAAAGGAAGCCGCCGCCGCCAAGGGGGTGCGCGCCGAGACCCATGTGGAGCAAAGCGAATCGCCGGCCAATTCCATCGTGACCTACGCCAAGGAAATGAAGGCGGATCGCATCGTCATCGGACATAAGGGCAAATCCAGGCTGGAGCGTCTGCTGGTCGGCAGCGTCGCCCAGGGCGTGGTGGCCCACTCTCCCTGTTCCGTGTTCGTGGTTAAATAACTGCAACCGCTGGAGGTACGTATGTTGCGTCGCACGTTCTGGGTAACGGGATTGACCCTGCTTTCGGGATTGCTCATTCCGGCGCTGGCCCTGGCCGCCGGTGGTGGGGCGAGCGAACTGGTCGTCGTGGCCGATACGCGTGTCATCACTTCGGAGGTCCTGAAATACTTCGCCGACCTCTACAACTTCAACCCAGTGCTGTTCGCGGTATGGGCCGTGGTGCTGACCGCCGGCTACGGCTGCTTCCTCGGCGTGCTCATGGACTTCATCATGTCCCGTACCGGGCTTGACCTCAAGTCCCGCAAGATCATCGAAAACTAGCGCCACACCCTGCAAGGAGGATACGCCATGGATACCAGTTGGCTTTACCTGTACATGCCCATCGCGGGTGTGGAAATTTTATGGCCCGGCCTCGTGCTGATCGGCTTCTCGGTCGGCGTCATCGGCGGTTTCTTCGGCATGGCCGGCGCCTGGATGGTCACGCCGGGCCTTAACATCCTGGGTTTTCCCATGGCCTTCGCCATCGGCACCGACATCGCCCACATCGCCGGCAAATCGATGATCTCCACCATGCGCCACGCCAAATTCGGCAACGTGGACTACAAACTCGGCTTCGTCATGCTGATCGGCACCATGATCGGCATCGAATGCGGCGCCCAGATCGTCATGAAACTCGAGCGGCTAGGCACCATCGGGCCGGTCGTGCGCTGGGTGTACGTGGTGCTTTTGGCCCTGATTTCCTGGATGGTCTTTTATGACTATCACAAGGCGACCAGCAAGAAAAAGAATAATAGTAGTGGGGAGAGCGGCGAAGGCCTGACCTGGTACAAGACCATGCAGCGGATCAACATCCCGCCCATGATGTACTTCAAGACGGCCGGCTTCACCTGCTCGGTCTGGCTGCCCATCCTGGTCAGCTACCTCACCGGCGTGCTGGCGGGCTTCCTCGGCATCGGCGGCGGTCTCTTCCGCATGCCGGCCCTGGTCTACCTCATCGGCTGCCCGACCCACATCGCCGTGGGCACCGACCTCTTCGAGGTCATGATCTCCGGCCTTTACGGCTCGTTCACCTACGCCCTCAAGGGACGCATCGAACTCGTGGCCGTCTTCGTGATGCTCTCCGGCGCGGCCATCGGCGCCCAGATCGGCACCGTGGCCACCAAGTACGCCAAGGGCTACGGCATCCGCCTGGCCTTCGGCGTGGCCGTCTTGTGCTGCATGCTCTCCATCATCCTCAAGCAGTTCAAGTTCAACGCCGCGGCCACGGTGGTCATTCTCGGAACCATCACGCTCATCTGCCTGTGGATCATCAGGATCATGCTCTCCGGCGCGGCCCAGGAACTGCGCGCCAAGAAAGCCCGGGAACAATCCGCCTAACCCAGTCAACGGAGGAACCGCCATGCGCCGTCAACATACCCTTGTCGCCCTGGCCCTGGCCCTCGGCCTGATATTCGCGGCCGGACAGGCCCTGGCCTTCAGCGTGGTCCAGGGGAAATGCCTGGAAAGCAACAACGCCCAGAAAACCATCAAGATCGAAGCCTACGACACCAACTTCGGCCCCGCGAGCCCCTACGGCAAGTCCACCGGCATCCAGACCGTCTATGACGTCAGCGAGGCCAAGATCGGGATTCCGCCCCAGCCCGGCGACATCCTGCGCATCGCCTACACCGTGGAAGGCGAGAAGAAGAAGGCCGCCAAGGTCATGAATGTCTCCAAGCAGGACCTGCGCAAAAAGTAACCCCCACCCCAATCGGCGGAGGCGTTCCGGAAACGGGGCGCTTCCGCCTTACTCTCCAAGGAGTGTGCGCCATGTCCCTGTCCCACGCCGCCAAGCGGGCCGTCACCCTGATCACCATGGACGTCCTGATCATCGCCGAGCTGACCTACACTTTTTCGAAATGCTTCAACACCACGGCCGATTTTTCCGAGACGTTTCTGCACTGCTACGTGCCGCTCTTCGTGCCCACCATCGCCCTCGCCTACATCGTGCTGTGGCGCATCAAGCGCCTGGAAGCACGGGACATGAAGGCCGCGCAGCAGGCCGAACCCCTGGCGCAGTAGCGCGGAGGCGCCATGCGACACATTTTGCCGCGGCTGTCGGTGCTCCTGTTCGTCCTTTTCCTGGCAACCATCGCGGATGTCGTGCTCTACCTCGTCTTCGACGCCCGCTCGGACGTTTTGCGCAGCCTGCCCGGAGAACACCATGAAGTGGTGGGCAAACTTCCCGAGTCCGTCCAGAATGTTTACGCCCGGCCCCGCTCCGACGATCCGGACGAGGAGAACGAGCGGATTGCCCTGCTCAACGACAAGGTGCTGGCCATCCACGCCGATGCGCCCGGCATCGCCGTCCACTTCCAGGAATTGCGCGGCCGCGTCTGGCGCGGCGTGTTCACGGTGAGCCCGCAAACGCCTCCCGGCCACTATGCCGTGACGGTCTTCCCCAAGGAACAGCTGCATCCGCCGGGACCGGACCAGGAACGCTCCATGGTGATGGTCGACGTGTTCCCCGACGCCGCCGCCATGCGGGGAAGCTACGTGTCGCGTTCCGAACGCTTCCTGGGCTTTGGCCCCTGGTGGGTGGTGATGGCCATTATTCCCCTGGCCGCCCTGCTGTTGGTGTACGCCTACCGCCGGGCCGGCAAGGAAGAAGAGCGGCTGCATGCCGAGGGCCTCGGCCCCATCTACAAGCTGGCCAAGGCGAAGGACCACTGGGACATCCTCTTTGGTCTTGGCAGCGCCCACGGGGTGCGGGAGGGCGACACGCTGTCCGTGCTCGACCCGAAACTGCGCCGGGTGGGCACGCTGACGGCCCTGCGCGTGGCCAAGGAATCTTCCGAATCGAAAGTGGGGCTCGATGCCGACATTTCCCCGTTCCACGTGGTGTCGCGCACGCCCGTGTCCCCGGATGCGGCCGGAGACGCCGCCCCGGGCGAGGCGGACGGCTGACGCGGGATCACAGGGCCCAGGTTCCCCCGGACGCTCATGGCGCAGCGTGGGGGGCCATATCCAATAAGGAAAAGACAGGACGACCATTGATGACGGACGAGGCCGGGGAGAGAACATCTCCCCGGCCTCGTCCGCATTTGGGGAGCGATTGCGGGCACGCCGTCCCCGGACCGGGCGCCACAGAGCCGACAGCCCCCAGAGTGGGCTCACCCGACAGGCATGCGAGGGGGAGAAGGGCTATAGGCACCGTGGTCAGTGCCCACATTTTTCCGCAAAGGTCGTGAGGCCAAGGGCATAACAAAGTGTTGCAGCGGACCGTCTTCATGAGCTATTATTTTATCTAGCATCTTTTATATATAGTATGTTCTAACGAAATTTTAAAAATCATTCGAAGCGCATACTTGTAGAAGCTTGAAATTTACAATCCATTCGGAGAATGCGCGGTGGATCAACTCCCACAATTTTTGCGAGACAATGAGGCTTGGCTTATGGAGCGTATTCTTTCATATGCCAAGCAACATGACTTTACCAAATATACTTCAACATTACTTGATGCTTGGCGTATGTCCATATCCGGCCTGACAGCTGCCCTGTGCATGGCTCGTTACAGGCATGGGGAGGGAGAGCCACAATTCAACCCAGATGAAGACTACACCACCGATTCCGTTACAGAATTCGGAAGGCTCGAGGCCAAGCGACATCGTGAGCGCGGTATTAACTTGAGTATGTTTCTTGGACTTCTCAAGTATTATAGAGATACGTATATCGACCTGTTAACAGAGAAGGGAGATGAAGAATTCAAACAACCATGGATTCGTTTTATCTTAAGGAGCTTCGATCGCTTTGAAATCGCCTTGTGCGCCGAGTGGGTAACCACAGAAGATTCCGAACAAATTTCAAGACTTGAAAAAGCAAATCGTCGTCTATCAAATGAAAAGAATAAGTATCTTACCGTATTTGAAAGTACTCCTCGTCCTGTATTTTTGATCGACAAGGAAGGCTTGCTGGACAGCATGAACCTTTCAGCCACCGATTTACTTGGATTAGGTATGGACTCAGGAGAAATGTATTACTCTGGAGGACACAGTACGTTAAACCGGGAAGCTGAGGGACTTCGTAAGCCTCTCGATGATTATTTGCCTTGGCTGAAAGACGCAGTACGTTCATTTTCCGCAGGAGATGCTCTTTCCCATAGATTAGAGGTAAAGATAGACTCCTTCGGTGCGAATCAATACTTCGATGTATTTCTTGCCCATATGTTGGATGTATCAGGTAAATTTTCTGGAATTTTGATAATTCTTGACGACATCACCAGGCGAAAGCAATTGGAATTTCAGTTAAACCATCTCGCCACCACCGACGCTCTCACTGGCGCGAACAACCGCCATCGCTTTCTGGAAAGAGCCGAGGAAGAAATTGTTCATTCAGAACGCTATGACAGACCTGTATCTTTTCTCATGCTTGATATTGATCATTTTAAAATTATTAATGACACTTTTGGACATGCCATAGGCGACGATGTTCTAAGAGTCCTTTCCGCAGAATGTCGAAAACTCTTTCGCCAGACAGATGTGTTTGGAAGGGTTGGCGGTGAAGAATTCGCGGCGATCTTACCTGAGACCACTTCAGAAGGCGCGGGACAAATCGCTGAACGGCTCAGACAAACTCTGGCTCAATTAAATGTCGACGGGCCTGATGGCAGTATTGCATTCACTGTATCCATTGGAATAGTCGAACGCAAAGAGGATCAGAATCTTTCCGACATTATGTATTATGCTGACAAGGCCCTCTATGAAGCAAAAAACGCAGGAAGAAACAGGGTCGTTTCCTGGAATGGAAAAACCTTCGAATAACGAGGATTATTGACTATAAATTGTAGTCGACTTTCGACGGAAGCCGATCTGCACGCACAGACGACCAGCATGATCTCCGGGGGGCAGATGGGTGCGCGCACGTGTCGCCCCCGAGGCCGGACCGAGCGCTCCAAACGATTTCGGGCAGCCTGCGAGGCACCTGCCCCTCTTGCCGGATGCCTTCCAATCCACGATCCCCAGGGGAGTGAAAAAATAAGACGCGCCCCCCATGGGCTCTGTCGTCAGATGACTGTGGGGAGTCAGGCAAAGTGAGAAATGGCGTGGGGCCTAGATCGGACAGGACCAACCTAGGCTAAACATAGGCCGGACGTGGGCTTTGGGACATCGGCGCGGCGCACCAGGCAGTCAAAGGGCAAGATGAGAAATTGGCCGTCTGAGGGGCCAAAAATATCAGGCAAAGTGAGATGGCTAGCGGACGTACTCGCGGCAACTCCAGACCACGCGGCCGATGATGCGCACCATGTTGGCCAGATCGCCAGCCATATCGACTTCGATTGGATTATAACGCTCGTTCCTACTGCGAAAACTGAGCTTTCCAGGCAAAGCATCGACGTATTTCACGAGCACTGCCGAATCAATACCCACCGCAAAGAGGCCACCAGATATTATTTCGCGCTGGCTTTCGTCGATTAGTACAGTATCTCCAGAGAAGATTTCCGGTTCCATGCTGTCACCGACAACATCCATCAGCACCATTTTCTTGGGGTGCCCTTTGCGCTTCAAGAACTCTCGCTTGAACGCATAGAGGCCGATCACTTCCCCTTCCGTCTCCAGGCTGCCCGTGCCGGCACACAACCGCGCCCGGACCTTCGGCACCAGCTCGTATCCCAGCTCTGGCGCGGCTTCAGCGCTCATCCACCGGCGTTCATCCTCGAGACTGCCCGTCGGCTTTTGCCCGGATTCCGGGGCAAGTTGGCTTTCTCCCCGCCGCATGGAGCCAGTACCATACAGAATCCAATCCGAAGAGATCCCATATGCGAGGGATGCTCTTGTTATCCATATCGCCGGAAGCTGTTTTCTCCGCTTAGTAGTTGAAATTGTTTGTTGTTTTAAACCTAAAGAAGTCCCAAGCTCGATGTCTGTTTGTGCCCCAACTGCTTGCTTCAAGCGTGCGAAGATTTCGTCGAACCGAGTTGCTAATTCTGAGTCGGAATTTGCAACTAAATTTGCAACCTCTGGGGTCATCTAGATATCACCTTTTTAGTTTTTTAATATCAACATGTTAGAAGTGGAAACCTAAATTGTTACATTTTTTTGAATATGCAACCTAAAAATACTGTTGACCTTCACAATATTAGGTTCTAATCCTAACCCTGTCCGGGGTCACTTGACCCGTCAGCCCATAGCTAACAGGGGCGGCGGAAATCCTCAATGTCCAGGCCCCGGGAAAATTTGGATCGGAGAAATAGGATTTGGCAGCCCAAGCCCGACAACTCAGCCTGCTCGAACTCCCCGAGCTCAATCCGGACGCGGACATTGCGATGTCCATGGATCGGATCGTCCAAGCGGCGGGGCTATCGCGGGCCGAGGCCGTTGATAGGCTCAATGAAGCTGCGCGACGGTTCGGGGTCCGGCTGGCGGCCGGAAGCTCCAAGGAGCTTGGGCTGGCCACCTTCGAAAAGTGGCTTAACCCGCAAGCGCCCGACTACGTGCCGAGCGTGCGCGCGCTCAACCTGTTTTGCCACGTCTTCGGCACGCCCGAGCCGTTGGCCCTGCTGGTCAGGTCTCATGGAAAGGGATGGCGGGTGATCGATGGCGAGGATGCCAAGCTTCTAGAGTGGGCGCGGACGGAACAGGAAATCAAGCGCCTGCGGGCGCGCAAACGCAAGATCGAGACGGAACTATGAAGCGTAACAGCAGGGAAATCAAAGCCTGGATGGCGCGCAAGGGCGTCTCCGTCGCCACGCTCGCCCATTTTGCCGGCGTACCCCGTCAGCACATGTCCGACACCATCTGGGGCCGCCGCAATAACAGTCAGGCCTTGCAGGGACTCGTGGACGCCGGCTGTCCAGTGAAATGGCTCGCCCTGCCGGAGACCAAGGACAAGCAAGCGGCCTAGGCCGCTCTATAATTTCCGCGCTTTCGCGAAGCCAGGGGCCGAGCGGCAAGACCGCCAGAGCGGGGCGCGGAAGATATCAAACGGAAAGGAGGCTGGTGATGAGCAAGCGGAAGCGGATGACCGGGAAGGCGGAAGAGATGGAACAGATTGCCCAGGTTTTGAGGCAAAACGGCCTGCCGGAAATGGCGGTTCGGGCGGCGCTTGTCTGCCTGTGTGGAGTCCAGGTGTCGATGGTCGACAACGGTTCCGCCTACATGGCTACGAATCTGCTTACGCAATTTTTGGGCGAATAGCGCGAAACCGCCCTTCGCGGGCGGTCGTCGGACGGTGGCGCGTCCGGCCTGATGAGCAGCCGATAACGTGGAGTTTTATAATGTCTAATCAAAAAAATTATCAGGAACATAATCGGGTTGTTGTACTCGCCAAATCCAATGATCCGATTCTCGGACAAGAGCTTCACGAAATTCCACAAGCAGATGTATCCATGCATCTACCAGACTACCCCGGCTCAGGATCACCCCTTTTTGGGTGTGTGCTTTCAGTTGCGTGTACTTCAGGAGAGAATTCAGCGCGTACACCTGTAGTTCTCTTATTTCGGGCAAGCAGTCCCGAAGCAATTCGGCGCTCGATCGCCCTGCTTCTGTCCACACAATACACCCTAGAAGAACTTCGGCCGTTGCTTCTCGCAAAGCGGTGTTGCTCCAAAATTGTTCTGACAAATCAAAGGCGGGCTTTACAAGTTCGTCTCGATCATAGGCTTCATAAATCCGGTCACGGACTTCAAAAAGACGCTGTTCAAGGTCGTCATATCCGATGGGCGGCTCAAGGTTCGGTAAGCGTTTGTGTGTCACGGCGGTGTCTCCCGACAGCTGTTCGTCTCTCGATTCTTCGTACCAAGGGCCTGTAGCCACGACAAGCGGACGGCGGCACAATGCAAGACAAGTACACGGCACAGAATATCGCAAAAGCGCTCGGCGTATCACGCCAGAGAGCCGAAGCCAGGGCCAAGAAAGAAGGATGGCTGTTTGAGGAAGAGCCCTCGCCTGGCCGTGGCGGCCACCGCCGGCTGTATCTTGCTGCCTCCCTCCCTGCCGAGGTCCAGGACGCCCTGACGGCCTCCGAAGGTGCGAACCTGCCCGCCGAAGCGTCCGAACTCGCCCTCACCGAGTACCAACGGTGCGGCGCGCTGGCCAGGGCCGATCTGGTGCGGCTTTATACCGAAGCCCTGTCTAAGGCCTCGCGCAAGGGCATTGCCCAAAAAGAATTTCTCGCCGCCTACCGGGCCGGCGTGTGGCCGAAGATCAAGGAGGTGCTCGGGGATGCGGTGTCCGTGCAATCTCTCGAACGCTGGAAGCTCAAACTGCGGCGCACCGGCTCTGCCCTCGCCCTGGCTGACACGCGCGGCGGCGTGCGCGTCGAGCCGGTGCTCACAGTGGCCCATCAGACCATCATCACCGCCCTGGTTCGGCATCCGAACCAGCCGAACATCGCCGAAGTCTGCCGCGAGGCCCTCAAAGCCTTCAAGCCGGCTGGGTTGCCGCCCTGCTCCGAAATCACCATCCGCCGCTTTATCGAAAAGTGGATCGCCAATAACTACGGCGAATTCGTCTATTCCCGAAAGGGCAAAAAAGCCTGGGTGGACGAATGCTGCCCGTACATCGTGCGCGACTACTCGAAGATCCAGGTCGGCGACATCATGGTGGCTGACGGCCATGTCTTGAACTTCGAGATACTCGACCCGGAGACCGGCAAGGGCGCGCGCATGGAGCTGGTGCTCTGGTACGACATGGCGTCCAGCTACCCTTTGGGATGGGAAATCCTGCCCACGGAAAACACGCAAGCCATCGCTTCGGCCCTACGCCGGGCCTGCCTGCGCCTTGGGAAGTTTCCCCGCATCGCCTACCTGGACAACGGCAAAGCGTTCAAGGGCAAGTTCTTTACCGGGGTTGATCTGACGCAAACCGGCCTGGGTGGCGTATTTCAAGAGCTTGGCATCCAAACAATTTTTGCTTGGGGCTATCACGGCCAGTCCAAGACCATCGAACGATTCTTCGGGACGTTCGGTGAATTGGAACGCTGGTGCCCCTCCTATGTCGGCTCGTCTATCGCTACCAAGCCGCCCCGCCTCAAGCGTGGCGAAGACCTGCATCGCAAGCTGTATGAAGCGTCGGGCTACCGGCCGCTGACCCTTGAAGAAGCCCACACGGCCGTGGCCATGTGGTTCGACGAATACGCCCACCGCCCGCAACGTGGTCACTTGAAAGGTCGGTCGCCGCTTGAAGCGTTCGAGCCCGGAGCCGGGTCGGGCCTGACCGACGCCGAGTTGCGCAAACTGCGGCTTTGCATGCTCTCCAAAACCGTTCGCCAAATCGACCAGAACGGGGTCAAGATTTTCGGCCGGCATTACCGCCACCCATTTTTACATTCCCTGCGTCATTCGGTGCTGGTGCGCTATGACGAGCAGGATCGCCGGTCCGTGCTTGTCTACGATGAAACGGGCAAGCGGCTTATCTGCGAGGCCACGCCGGTCCCAACCAACGTGCATCCTGCCGCCGGCATTCTGGGCACGGATGAGGACAAGGCGCTTCTGGCCTCCGAGATCGCCTACAAAAAGGCTCTCGAAAACCAGGTCACAGCCGATGCCCGGGAATTCCTCAAGAATGTCGTGCTCCCGGAAACGCAGCACCGCATGCAGCTTGTGGCCGAGCAGAAGGTGGCCCCACCTGCCATCCCCGCCCCTCCCGCGCCCAACGTCAAAAGCATCGAAGCCGCCAAAAGCGCGGCCCGGGCCAAGATCGAAGCCGCTCCGGCTTATGTGCCGCCGGCACAGATGGCCTCAATCGTCACCGAACTCGACCGCTACGAATACCTTTTCAACGTGTCTGTCCGGGACGGCATGGCCCTGCGTGAGGCCGATGCCGACTGGATGGCCCGTTACGAGCAAACCGAGGAATACGCGGCTTGCGCGCGGGGCCGTTTCGAGGGCCTTCGCCGGGTCTACGCGCGCCGCCGCATGGCTGCTAACGGGGGAGGATTGGAAGCATGAAATCGGTTTTTGTGGAGACGGGCAACGTGACCGCATTCCGGCGGGCCGTGCTGACCGTCGAGGACACCGAACGCGGCCAACCGGGCATTGTCGTGGCCTGGGGACAGGCCGGTCGCGGCAAGACCTTTGCCGCGCGCAACAGCCACACCGAGCGGGGCGGGGTCTACCTGTCCGCTTGGGAAAACGAAAGCCAGGCCGCCTTTCTGGGACGGCTGTGCTTCGAGGCCACAGGAACCAAAGCACCGCGCTCGGCCAGCGCCTGCAAAGTGAAGATCATCGAGACGTTGGATAAGCGCCGTAAGCAGAAAATGTCCTCCTCCATCTACATGGACGAGGCGGACCGTCTGCATTTCAGTCGGATCGAGGATCTGCGCGATATCCACGAGGCCAGCGGTGCCGCTGTGATCCTCATCGGTGAGGAAGAGCTTATCGGGCTCTTGTCTCAGCGCCGGCGCATCTGGTCGCGCGTGACCCAGGAAGTGCCCTTTGCCCCGGTGGACGAGGCCGACATAGCGGCTTTCGCCTTGGAAGCGGCCGACCTCGACCTGACATCCGAAGCCTGCGCCATGGTCCGGGCCACGTCCGACGGCGACATGCGGCTGGTGCGCAACATGATCGGGCTCCTGGAACAGGCGGCCAAGGCGCATGAGACCAACCGCGCCGACGCGGCCATGGTTCGGGCCGTGCAAAAACAGCGGTCCTGGAGGCGGGCATGAGAACACCCGATGCGGACCGCGTGCGCCTGGTTATCCAGGGGTTGTCCGTAGGCGGCAAGCAAACCGTAGCCTATCCCCTTATCTACGAGGCTTTGGTCTGCTCCGATGAGCCGGCCAAAGCCAGGGTTCGTAGGCAGGTCAACGAGATGGTCAAACGCCGAGAGCTGCTTCGCGTCGAGGATGGCGTGTTTCGGTTCAATCCCGATACCGAAGAAAAACGCTCCGGCGAGTTCTATCAGCGCGTCTGGCGGGCAATCCGCTCAGCCAAGCCCGGCTTTGCCTATCAAGATTTGGCCACCGTCTCACGCGTCTCCTACGACCACGTACGCAAATACTGCCAATGGCTGGCCGAGGCGGGTTTTCTGGAACGCCACGGCATGCGCGGCCAGACGCACCTGTTTCGCGCGACCGAAGCCGCCAGGGACAGGGTGGACACGCCTTGGCCGCCTCGGAAAATCCGCGATCCGTTCGAAACCGAAAAGCGGGCCGCGCTGGACGTCGTGCGTCTTTTTCTGACGCGTGATCCCTACCAGCCGGCTATTCGCGGCAAGATCGTCGAGAACTGCCAGGCCATCCTGGCCCGATTTCAAAAGGAAGAAGAGGAGGTTTCCCATGGCTAGGACGAAACCAAAGGTGCTCGCCCTTTCGGACATCAAGGAGGCCGATGCGGCCCTGGCCGAGTTGGCCGGCATCAAGCGCGATCTGGCCGCGCTTGAACATGTGATGAACGAATCCATCGACAGCATCAAGGCCGAGGCCAAGGCGCAGTCCGCGCCGTTGGCGGCTCGCGCGAAGGACCTGGAGGTGGCCCTGGCCAACTTCTCCACGGCCCGCAAGGACGATTTATTCCCGAAAAAGAAGTCCCTGGACCTGACATTCGGTGTCCTGGGCTTTCGGCAGTCCACCAAGCTCAAGACGCTGGCACGGTGGACCTGGAAGCTGGTGCTGGGGCGGCTCCAGGAACTGGCCGATTCCCCGGATGGCGGCGCTTTTCTCGAAGCGATCCGGATCAAGCCCGAAGTGGACAAAGAAGCCATGCGCGAGTGGCCGGAAGAACGCTTGGCGACGGTCGGCGTGCAACGGGTGGCCGAGGATGAATTCTTCTACGAGCTGAAAACTGAAACGGTCGAAAACGCGGCCGCCTGATCTTTTGCGAAACCGCCCCGAGCGGGCGGTCGTCCGGGCGTGGCGGCCCGGGCCTGACGAGCAGCCCACACGTCAGCCGGCCCTCTGCCTTCTAAGCAGACGGCCGGATGCGCCGAAACCACGAGAGGAGCCCCATGGCCAAGCGATCTTTCGTTCCCTGCGCCGCCATCTACAACATGCAATCCAAGGTCTTTTTCGGGACGCTGCTCAAGGCGACCACGCTCTCGTATGAGGCGGACAAAGACCTGCTGATCGAGATGTTCGGCCGCATCCTGGGCGGCCCGGCGGCGTCCTGGTCGAAGCTGACGCTCGGCCAGCGCAACCAGGTCCTGGACGCCCTAGCCGGCCAGTGGTTGCCCGAGCATGCGGCCGTGGACATCCCGCTTTTGCCCAAGCGCCTGCGCGACTGGAAAAAAGGCGACAAGGCCGACGGCTACGAACGCCTGGATATTCCTGCCGGGCCGCTGGCCCGACAAAAGCGCTACATCCTCATGCTGTGGTGCCTGCTTGGCTACGAGCCCAAAAGCCTGGACAGCCGGGCGTCCAAGCAGTTCGGCGTGGAAAAGTTCGTGTGGCTGTCCGACCCGGCCGCCCTGGCCACCCTGGCCAAGGACTTGTGGAGCCGTTGCCGCAAGGCCGGCATCGATCCCGAGCCGGCCGAAGCCGGCGGCACGCGGCGCGCATTGGCATGACGCATGGGGCCGGACGAACGCGAGGCGTTACGGGCCGCCATCCTGGCCCGCCATCGGAGCATCTACGCATACTGCAAGGCAACCGGCATCACGAAAAGCATCGTGCTGCAAATTTTGGCCGGTCGCTACCCGGGCAACGTGGCCCGGCAGACGGCGCGCATCCGGGCCGCCCTGGCCGACACGCCGCCGACAGAAGCAACCCCCGAACCGCCTTCGCTGACAGCGGTCTACGAAGCCCTGGAACGCGTGGCCTGCGCCCGGTGCCGGGTTACGGACAAGCGGCGTTGCAAATCGTGCCGCGCCCTGTGGGAACGGCAGGCGGCCGAAGTGGCGGCCCTGTATGCGGCGGCCGCGATATCTCACATTGGTTGATACGACAGGCGCGGCCATGAGCGAGAAGCGACGGAAATCGACTACTGTTTTGCTTCGAAACCAGGGCAAAATCATCAAGTTGGAATTGTTCCCGGCCGTTGCCTGGGGCGGCCCGGAAGGTTGCCATCGCGTGCGTCTCAATGGCCGCTGGCATTGCCCGGGAGGCGGCAAATACGAGTATTTCGCGCCTGCCGGCGTTGCCGGGCTCGTCGCGTCGCTTTTGAGCGGAGAGCCTTATTATCCCGAAGCCCGTCCCAACTTGCGCCGAGGCGACCGCGTGCGCGTCCCGGTCGGCAATGGCTATTATGACAAGACCTTCGTGGCCGGCCCGCCGATCCTGGGCCTGGACGGTCGCTGGTGGGTGGCGGTCGCCGGGAGCGACGAGGCCGTGGCCGTGGACATGCTGCTCCCGCAGCACAGGGGGAACCCATGAGCATTATCGACGACGTCTTGAAGCTCCTGGACAAGGGATTTCTGCCCTACCAGGGGCAGGTGGAAGGCCATGTCTACGACTCCCTCGGCTGCGGCCCCAGGCGCAAACCCCGGTGGTTTTGGAAAGACCGAAAATACGTCTGCTTGGGCTGCGCCAAGCGTTGTAGCCTGGTTGATCCTGTGGGATTTGAGTTGATGCTGCCGGTGACCTACCAGACGAAAAAGCTGGCATTTGCGAGCTTGCCGGCGGTTTCGGCTTGGGACTTGGTTACGAAGAAGGCGCTGCTGACGATTCCTGAAGTAGCGTTTGTGTTGTCTATTGGGAGGAGTAGGGTTTGGGAGATGATTCAAGAAGGGAGCCTCGAGAAGCATCCGATTTCGCCTCCCGCAAGAGTGACAGCAAGCAGCGTACTAAAAGCGTTAGAAGCTAGCTAATTTCTACCATAACAAGATAAATCAAAAAACAAAAAAATGCCCTCTTAACCATCTATCCAACGAATCAAGATAACTTCCATCTTGAGGTTCCTGTATAAATTTATCCAGCTCAATAAAATTCGCGACAATCATATCAACCTTAAACGACTCATTAATAACCAAGAAATTCAAAACAAACCATAAAAACCTATCTTTAACATATAAAGGGATAGCAAGACGCCAGATACATCTGAGAAAATCAAATGCAACATACAGTAGCGAAACAGCGCTAGCCCTTTTACTTTTAAAAATATCAAACACCTTTACCACCACATCATTGATTTCCCAATTATTGTTATTAATCACAAAATATAAAATACGGTAATCAATCGAAAGCAAAAAATAATTTCTGCGAATCATTTCTACATAAAACCTGCAATACTCCTCTAAGCCTATCAAGTGCCTATTCTTCAAATCTAAACATAATATTTCAGACCAAGTAGAACATTTTACACCCATTAACGCCGCAATCTCTCTATACGAAAAATCATCAGACATCAGAATGAGATTATTGCCAATCGCAGCAACAAGAGTATCATAGAAGGCAAGGCCAAGCTCAGATTCTCCAACCATCTCCTTTGAGTTATATACAACTCCACCAGAAGCAGGATATATTTTGGTTTTTCGCTTTGCCCAATCCAATACTCTGTTATACTTATCTATAGTTTCAGATAGCATGCCATCTTCAAATTCATGGTAGATATATTTTCCATTTTCTTTAAAAAAAACGCCATTATGATCAGAATTGTTAAGTTCATCAAGATAGAAAAAAAACAAGTCGAGCGTAGACTGTGTTATTCCAATAGGTCCATAGAATTTGTCAAAAACCGACAGGAGGCCAAAGTCATAGAGTGCGCACAGAGTAATAGGGTCAACAATAAATTCTTTATGTTTTTTATGCACACAATTCAATGAAGTAAGCCTTACATATTCATCTCCACGACTGCAAATAACTCCAATAGATGGATCCAATGAAAACCTTTCATACACTTCAAAAGGATGAAGATGTAGGGATTTTGCAACTACACACAAAGGAAAAGTTTTGCTTTTATAGTATGATTCGGCAAGCAACCTCTGACTAGCCTTTGAATCAACCATGTCAAATATGGGAGAAAAGTCTATGTTTCCATCTTTGCTTTTTAAATCAACTACAAAAAAAGACTGATCACCAGGGAATCGTCGAGAAAATGACTCGATAAGCTTTCTTAAAACATATCTATATTTTGATTCTATCGAGACTATCTCCCCTTTTAATTCAGTATACTTATTTAAATCAATTGCAATTCTTTCCCCAATGCGTTTCCCATTACAGATCTGGGCAATTTCGCTCTCGAAGGGGATTTCCTCATCATAGACTCTGTCTGTATACGTTGATTCAATGATATATTTGTAAATTTTTCCGTCATCGCTTCGAATAGTAACAGCTGCATCAGCTCTAACAGTATCAAATTCATAATTGTCTAAATTAATTTTATTTAGCAGTACATATGAAATAAATGATGCAGCAGCCACACCATCATATCGGTATTTTCTAATTATAAAATAAAACAACTCGAGACTTTTTTTCTCAAATCCATAATATTGGAGTCTTTTTGCATAGTCAGTTAGGTCTTCTGAAGAAGCCTCCAGAGAAGGAACGTAAATCGAAAGAAATTGCTTCACATTATCGACTCTCCCAATTCTACTATTTAAATCAATCCAATTGTTTCGTATAGACAAATCACCTGGTTTAACCAAAAGATATTCATCAATATTTTCAACAGCCTTAGCATATTCTCCAATTTTAACACACACGGCAGCGAGATGATATAAATAAAAATCTTTTTTTTTCGTTTCCCTGTCAATGCTTTCAAAAATATCAATAAGATCACGCCTTCGATCCAGTTTAAACAAACAAACAATCAAGCTACGTAATGGCCCAGAATCTCTTCGTTCAGTAACAAGTTCTTTAAAAATATCTACAGCATCCCCATAACAACTATTCCTATATAAAAAATCTGCAATAGCGATCTTCTCTATTTTTGATACTTGCTTTTTCAAAAGAGACTTTATATAAGCCAACTCTTTTTCTAGGCCATCTTTGTCACCACTTCTACGTAAAAGATCTCCCACAACTATGGTAATAAATACGTCTTTTCCCCTAGCTTTTTGTTCTGCACGTGCCAAATCAAGTGCCAATGAAAGACCACTCTTTCCTTCTATAACTTTATATTTTAACCGGACAAACATTGAGTAATAAGGCTCCGAACTTGACACATAGTCAATTGTGTCTAGACAGTTATTCGCCTCAGAAAAACGATTTAAACAGCCTAAACATTGGAGCTTAATTATTTGCAAATCACGCCTTAATGGCTCATTGATTTTATCTATAAATTTCAAAGCTGCTTCATAATTATATAAATCAGACTCAACTCTAGCTGCAGCTTCATAAAAATTCATATCACAGCAGCCACACTTTTCCATGTCAGCTATAATCGCCCTTGCATTATCAATTTCACCAAGAATCGAATTGAGACAAGTCAAGTTGATTCCTACCCATATGTAACTCTCAAAAAAATCTGTTCCTTTAACTGTCTCCCATGTACATTGAAGTGCCTTTTGAGACTTTTTGAGTTTTTCGACATCCTCGTAATCGACACACCCCTCAACCAGAGCCTTGTTTTCACTCATAACAAACTGAAACAATTCCGTTCCATAAACAGCAGCTATTACGGGCGATGATGGTTCAGACAAATATGCTTCGTTGAAAAAATGGATAGCTCTTTCTTGATTGCCGCTATTCTTATAGGCATATCCTAAAGACAAATTAACACTTGAAGCTTTGAGACATTCCTTCGGAACCAACCGATTTACTTCATTTTCATCAATATCTCTACCCAGAGAAGCTATCAACAAAGAATATCCATCTGGCTCTGTTGGATTGAGTTCAATTGCCTGCAGAATCATTTTATTAGAGTTATCTAGATCTCCTACGAGCAAATATCCGAGAGAAGCATTTCTAAGCGCCTTGTCATTACCCTCCGGAGCAAATTCAAAAGCTCTAAGAAAGAAATTCGACGCCTCAGCTTGATTATTAAGAGCGAAATGACACGCACCAATGTTTGTTAGTATTCTAAATCTAATATTATCGTCTGCCTTTCCCTTGCACTCTTCTAGAATCTTTTCTAGCATTGAAATAGCAATTCTAGGACGACTATCAATATAAGGAACTACCTTTGTTATTTCTCGATTAACTACTTCATTCTCGATAATTATATCATTTATCTTCGCCGCACCTATATCTAGTTGATACAACAAAGGAGCGGGCTCACCACTATATCCAACTCCATCTTTTTTAAAATTTGGAACTCCGACGTCCTGACCAAAATTACTAACATCACCACAGCTCCTTTCATAGACAAATTCGCGACCATAATCAGAATAATGCTTTCTTATTACATCTCTATGTTCTGAAAGCCTTGAAACTATCTCCTCCCAGCCGTAGACGATTACCTCAAATAATCCCTTTCTTTCATTCTCTTGAGTTATCAACCTTGCTTTTTTTTGTATTGGAGCATCACTGGGGGCAGTGGTAGCAATAATAAACTTTGATAAACTTGGCTCAAATTTTACAGCTTTTCCTACCTCAGTTATCAGCTCTTTTTCTTCAAGCTTATGCCCATAATCAACACATTTTCCCTTACACTGAATACCTACATATCTACCATCTCCACCTTCCCGACCATATATATCGACACCATCCTGCTTTTGTCCTCCCCTGCCATTTTTAATTGTATTTTTATCGTTTAAAATTGCCGCCCACAGATCTCTACAAAGATCTTCAAATGCTTGCCAATGTCTAGGTGGATAAATAGATTGCTCTTGAAAACTAGGCATAAAAAATCCTCTTTGCTCTTAACAAATGACCGTCCACACCAGTCCATTCGACTCTCTACTCAAAAGACAACGCACCTTAAAAAACATTATCTTATTGTGAGGCGCACAATGAAAAATATTCACAACTTTTCTATTTCAGGGATAATTAAAGACCCCACGTTTCAACACCATCTTCCTGTCGAGTTAATTGAGGCCTTAATCTCGACTGAATCTAGCTGGAATTGCTCTGCCATACGATACGAGCCAATATTCTACGACCGTTACCTCAAAGGCAAGGCTTTATCCTTCGTCCCCCCCGGCTGTTCCAAAGACACCGAGGCGATCGGCCGCGCCACCTCCTGGGGGCTGCTCCAGATCATGGGCGAAACGGCCCGTTCTATCGGCTTTCGGGGCTGGTTCGGGGAGCTGCTCACCCCGGAAATCGGCCTAGAATGGGGCTGCAAGTATCTGGCCCGGCTGCGGGATCGGTTCTTCGAGTCCGGCGGCTGGGAGGTCGTTTGTCGTGCCTATAACGGCGGTCCCGGCAATGCCCACAATCCCGCGAACACGTATCCGGCCAAGGTGCTGGCGCACCTGCCGGGCGGCGTCTGGCCGCAATAAGGAGGCATCATGGAAGCGCAAAAGCAATCACAATCGGCCCAGGTCGCCGCGCCGGCCGCCGCCGGGTCGCCCCTCACCCCGGACGCCGTGGCTTCGGCCCTGGCCGTACTGGGGGAAGCCGCCAAGAAGTTTGTCCTCCCGGCTTCCCCGACGACGCCTGATCCGCAGGAACCCGCCGCGCCGCCGGCGGCGGCCGCGTTGCCATCTCCCGGTCAGGTGATCCCTGGCGAACTCGAAGCAATGGCCGGCACATTACTGCTCTCGTCCAAGGGCAGGTCGGTGCTCAAGTCCAGCCCCTTGTGGACCATGCTGGGAACAGCGGCCGCCCTGATGGCCCAGGACCCGCTGGGATTGCACCTGGCTCCCATCACCCAGGTGTGCATCACCGCGTTGGCGGGCGTCTTCTTGATCCTGCACGGGCCGAGCAAGGGAGCCTGACATGGATCAACCGCTGGCGGCGACGCTTCTCAAAATCCTTTCGGCCATGGATGCGACCTCACTTGCCTATCTGGTGGCCCTGGTGACGCTCACGCCCATGGGACTGGTGTCGCTCATCGTGGTCTTTTGGCTCATTGAGGATCGCCGCCGGCGCGCCGATCTGACGCGGTACCAAAAGGATATGGACCGGATTCTCAAGGCCTACGGCGACGATATGCGCGGGGTGACCGGCTATTACAAGGACAACGTACAGCTTGTGAAAGACTACCAGTCCCTGGCGACCAGCCTGCATGACCAGGTGGTGCTCAACACGCAAGTCATGCAGCGCATGGTGGATGCCATCTGCACCAATCAATATTGCCCGTATGGGCGCATTGCCAAAGGGGAAAGCCCCATGAGGAGCGGCTTGTGATGAACCTCGAACGCGCGGCCATGGTCGGCCAGAAGACCGAAAAGGAGCTCACCGCCAAAGGCTTGGTCATCCGGGCCAGCGGCCTGCGGGACTCGTTGCGCCTGCTCCTGCTGCCCACAACGCCGGTGGAAGCGCTGGAAGACGAACGGATCGCCGGCCAGGCCATGGATTTGGCCCAGGCATTGATCGCCCTGCGGGCTGTGCGGGCCGAGATCGCGGTCATCAACAAGCATCTGGGGGCTTGATCCATGCCCGCCGTGGCCGGACGCCGTGAACATCCCATGGAGACCGTGGAGCGCGCCGAAGAGCTGTGGTGCGTGGACGGCCTGACCTTGGCGGACGTGGGCTCGCGGGTCGGCGTGGCGACCTCGACCCTCAAGCGGTGGGCCGAGAAGTACGGCTGGCAGGCCAAGCGCGAGGAGATACGCCAGGCGCTGGCCTCAATCCGCGTGGACACGATCAAGCTGCGCGCCAAACTCATCGAAAACTGCCTGGGCTCCATGCAGGCCATGGACGCCTTTGCCGTGGCGAAAATGGAAGAGGTGGCCATCAAGGCGGCCGAACTGGCGGACAAGCGGGCCGAGGCCGCACCGCCGACGGTCGCGGCCATGCGCGAGATCGCCACCGAGGCCGATGCCGTGGCCGCCCTGGAAGAGGCGGTGGGGATGCGGCTTAACGCCATGCTGGCCAGCCCGGACAAGGTGACGCTGACGGCGCTTCGGGAGGTTAAACAAGTGCTCGATCTACTCAAGGACATGCGGGCCGCCGCCGGCGCGGCCGCCAAGGACGGAACACCGACCCGGGAACGTGGCTTGAGCGCCGACACGGCCGATCGCATCCGCGCCTTGCTTGGGGGTGAAGCCTCATGAGCGACGCGCCGCTTCTGCCCTATCAGGACCGCTGGAACCGGGACCACAATCCGGTCAAGTTCTGCGAGAAGTCACGTCGTATCGGCCTTTCCTACGGCGATGCGGCCGAGTCCGCGACGCTGGCCGGCCTCAAAAAGAGCGAAGGCGGCATGAACACCTTCTATATCTCCTACAACAAGGAGATGACCGAGACCTACATCAAGGACGTGGCCAATTGGGCCGAGCGCCTTAATCTGGCGGCCTCGGAGTTCGAAGAGGTGGTCCTGGAGGATGAGGACAAGGACGTGCTGGCCTACCGCGTGCGCTTCGCCTCGGGCCATGCCGTTATCGCGCTTTCGGGCAAGCCCAAGAATCTGCGTTCCAAGCAAGGTCGCATCGTCATCGACGAAGCCGCCTTCTGCGACGATCTGGAAGAACTCCTCAAGGCCGCCATCGCCCTGACCATGTGGGGCGGCATGGTGGAAGTGATTTCCACGCACAACGGCGAGACCAATCCCTTCAACAACTACATCCTGGATATCCGGGGCGGGAAGCTGCCGTACAGCCTGCACCGCGTCACCCTGGACGACGCCCTGTCCGAAGGGCTTTACCGGCGCATCTGCAAGGTCCGGGGCCTGGCCTGGTCGCCCGAGGAAGAAGCCACCTGGCGGGCCAGCCTGATCGAATTCTACGGCGACGGCGCGGATGAAGAGCTTTTCTGCATCCCCGCCCAGGGCTCGGGAACCTTCCTGACCCGCCAGCTCGTCGAATCCTGCATGTCGCCGGATATCCCGGTGCTGCGCTGGTCGCCGCCGAAACCGAATTTCGTGGACTGGCCCAAGGACCGGCGCTTCCGGGAAATGCGCGACTGGCTCACGGCCGGGGTGTCGCCGCTTCTGGAACGGCTCCCTCGGGGGCTGGCTTCCTTTGTCGGCGAGGACTTCGGCCGCACGGCCGACCTGTCCGTGGACGTGCCGCTGGTCGAACATCCCGACCTGACCCTGGCCGCGCCCTTCATGCTGGAGTTGCGCGATTGCCCGTTTCAGCAGCAGGAGCAGGCGCTTTTCTTCATCTGCGACCGGTTGCCGCGTTTCTGCGGGGCGGCGCTCGATGCCCGGGGCAACGGCCAATACCTGGCCGAGGTGGCCCGGCAGGAATACGGCCCGGAGTTGATCCAGGAGGTCATGCTTTCCGAGAGCTGGTACCGGGAGCACATGCCCAAGCTCAAGGCGAGCTTTGAGGACAAGACGATCCTTTTGCCGCGCGACTCGCTCATTTTGGATGACCTCCGCGCTTTCAAGGTGGTCAAGGGCGTGGCCAAGCTCCCGGAGACGCGCACCGGAGCCAAGGGCGAGAAGCGCCACGGCGACGCCGGCGTGGCCACCGCCCTGGCCGTGTTCGCGGCCAAAACGATCGAAGCCGAGCCTTTTGCGGTGGAAACGGCCATGCCCTACACGGCCGGCAACCTGTTCCGGGGGTACTGATGCACGACGGTCTGTGGCTCAACGAGCGGGAGTTTATGGAGTTCGGAGCCCAGCCCCTGGCCGAGCTGCTCGGCGAGGTGGCCGTGCCGCCGGCCTCTTGGGGTTTTCTCGGCTTGCTGCCCGATCCCGACCCGGTCCTTCGGGAACGGGGCGACGATGTCAGGGTGCTCGAGGACCTGACCGCCGACGGCAAAGTGTGTTCCTCGATCCAGGGGCGCAAGATCAAGACGCTCAACAAGCGTGATTACAAGTTCGCGCCCGGCAAACTGGAGGGCCAGGAACCCACGCCCGAGGCCAAGCGCCTGTGCGACGACCTGACCCGCGATCTGGAGCGGGTGGACCTCTATAACCTCTTTTCCCAGGTGCTCGATACGCCGTATTATGGCTACACGCCCACGGAAATCATGTGGAGGCTTGAGGGCGGCCGAATGCGCGTGCGCGACCTGGTTCCCAAACCTCGGGAGTGGTTCGTCTTCGACGGCGACGGTGCGCTCTGTTTCCGGGGCGAGGAAGCCGTTGTCGGCGACAAGGTTCATCCGTTCAAGACGGTGCTCTCCAGGCACTTCCCGACCTACAAGAATCCTTACGGCCTGCGACTGCTCTCCCGTTGTCTGTTCCTGGTGGCCTTCAAGAAAGGCGGCCTCGAATTCTTGATGCGCTTCGCCGAAAAGTTCGGGATGCCCTGGGTGGTGGGCAAGGCCCGGCCCGGGGCGACGCCGGAAGAACGCCGCGACATGGCAGCGAGCCTTGCAGCCATGATCCGCGACGCCGTGGCCGTGGTCTCGGGCGGGGCCGAGGTGCAGATCGAGTCCGTGGAGGGCAAGGCCACGGGCGGCATCCACCTGTCCATCGTCAACTACATGGACGCGGCCATCGCGCAGGTCATCCAGGGCCAGACCCTTACCCAGGAAATAGGCTCCAAAGGCAGTTATGCCGCCGCCAACACGCATTATGCGGTGCTGACGGACTACGCCGAGGCCGACCAGACGCTGGTGGTCACGGCCATGAACGATCTGGCCTGGATTTACGGGCAGGTGAACGCCCCGGAGGCGCTGACGCCTGTATTTTCCTACGTGGAGCCCGAGGACCTGGAGCAAAAGGCCAAGCTCGGAAGGTCGCTCTACGCCCTCGGCGCACGCTTCAAAACCGCCTACTTCGAGAGCTTCGGCCTGACGCCCGAGGAGTTCAGCGTGGCCAGCGTAGCGCCGGCCTCCGACGCCGGCGAGGTCGCCGCCTTCGCGGCCGGGGAGGAGGCTCTTACCCCGGACCAGCAGGCCGTGGAACGGCTGGTGACGCAAGCCCTCAAGGACGGCGGCAAGGCCGTGCGCGACCAGGCCGGTCGCATCGTGGACCTCATGGAGCGGGCCGACTCCTGGGAGGACGCCGAGCTCCTGCTGCTCGAAGCCTTTCCGGACCTGGACGACGGGGATTTCCAGAAGGCCGTGGAAGCGGCGCAAGTCGCCGCCGATCTGCTCGGCCGCTATGCCGTGCGCCTGGAGACCGGCCGTGCCGGATAGTCCGTCGCCCATCGCCTTCACGCCGGTGCGGCCGGCCCAGGCCATCCAATTCCTGCAAGACAAGGTCTCCGTCACCCGCGCGCAGTTCGACCGGCTTTCCGACGCGGCCAAGGCCCGGGCCTTTGTCGTCTCCGGGCTGGCCAGGGCGGACATGGTCGAGACCGTGCGTCGTTCCATGCTCGAAGCCATGGAGAATGGCACTCCCCTCAAGGAGTGGAAAGCCACCGTCAGCCAGGCCCTGGACGCGGCGGGGTTCACCGGCGAGCGGCCGCTTCGCCTGGAGACGATCTTTCGCACCAACGTCCAGTCCGCCTACATGGCCGGCCGGTACGCCGAAATGCTGTCCATGGCCGACACGTTCCCCTACTGGCAATACTCGGCCGTCAACGACGGCCGCACCCGGCCGGCCCACCGGGCGCTCTCCGGCCGCATCTACCCGGCCGAGCATCCCTTTTGGAAGACGTGGTATCCGCCCAACGGCTACAATTGCCGCTGCTCGGTCAAAGCGCTCACCCGCCGCCAGGTCGAAGACCGGGGCCTGACCGTCGAGAGCGAGATCCCGGAGGAGATCGACACGGCGTCCGGCCCGGTGCGCATCACGCCCGACCAGGGTTTTGCAACCAATGTGGGAGAAGATTGGCTGGGGTCGCTGACGCCTGGCCCCCTGGCCGACGAAATCAGGCCGCTGGTTGAGCGGGCCATCTGCCGGGGCGGCCTGGCCTTTGCCGACGATCCTTGCCGGCCGCCGCTGGCCGGGCTCGATCCCGGGTATATCCTGACAGTGGAGGATGAAGACATCCTGCCGGCGGGGTTGGCTCCAGAGCGCTACGTCCAGGCGTTCTTGTCCGAATTCGGGATAACCGACATGGAAGGAGCCAATGTCGTCACCTTGCCCGGCGTCGAGCTTCCCATGGTGGTCGGCAAGGGCTTTTTTATCGACAAGAGGTCCGGAGAGTGGAAGGTGAATAAATCCGGCCGCGCCCCGTATGTCCGGCTTCTGGCCCGAACCATCCGCGATCCCTACGAAGTCTGGCAAGTGCCCGCCGAAGTATCCGGCAAGCCCGTGGACACGTTGCGCCTGCTACGGCTGTTCAGCCTGGACGGCAAGCGTATCGGCGGTTTCTCGGTCTTTAATCTCGTGCGGGGGAGGCAGTGGCAGGCCGCGACGGCCTTTACGCCCAAGGTAAACGCCGCATCCGAAGCGCGGATGCTCGAATACTTGGAAGCGCAACGGGTGGGGGTGTTGGCGTACCGCGAGGAACTCAAGGAGGGCGAGGCTCCTTGAGCGGCCGGCGTGCCTACCGATCCCCCAGCCGGGACTCGGACGCGCCGTTTGGTCCTCACATCTTCTGTCTAGTCATGCGCGTAAGCCCGGTCAAGCGGTTGCCGGATGTCTTAGACCTCTTTTAACCGTCTGATCCCATCCTGGTTCTCGGGATACTTCCCTGCCCATTCTGAGTCCCTGCCGACTTCGCCAACCGCCTCCCGGATTCTTAGACCCATTTTAGACCTAGGATTATTCCGGGATTATCCCACCTCCCCCCCGAAGCGCGGGGGATTGCCGCATTCGTGTCCGTGCGCGTCCGTAGCGCGCTCCTCGGCTTCCGGCCCTTCGGGCATACCAGGGGCATGGCAGCACTCACCAAATGGATCGAGATCGCCCGCGCCGGCGGCCCCTACACGGCGCTGTCCGGCGAGAAGGTCGACATCACCCGCGACGACCTGGATGCGGCCGTGACCAGCTTCGACCCGGCCGACCGCCGTGTACCGCTGGTGCTGGGGCATCCCCGGCTCGACGACCCGGCCTACGGCTGGCTGGCCGCCGTCAAACGCGACGGCGACGTGCTGCTGGCCCGCTTCGGCGACGTTCCGGACCCGGTGCGCGAGGCCGTGGACCAGGGGCGCTACCGCAATGTTTCGGCCAAGTTCGCCCGAGGATGGCGGCTTTGGCATGTGGGCCTGTTGGGGGCGGCCCAGCCGGCCATACCGGGCCTCAGGGAGGTCCAGCTGGCCGGGGCCGAGGATGGAATCACCTTCGAATTCGCCAAGGAGGCGGACATGGATGAACTGACGCGGCTGCGGCAGGAGGCGGCCGACGCCAAGGCGGCCCTGAAGGAAGCCTTGGACGAAATCGCCAGGCTTAAGGCCGAGAAGGCCGGCGAAGGCAAGGCCAAGGAGCTGGCGACCCGGATCGACGAACTGACCCAGAAACTCCAGGCGGCCGAGACGGCCAGGGACAAAACGACCAAGGAATTCGCCGCCTACAAGGACGAACAGACGGCCAAGGGCCGGGAAAACCGCTTCGAAGCCCTGGTGGCCGCCGGCAAGGCCCTGCCCGGGGAGAAGGCCAAGGTGTTGTCGTTCGCCGCCGCCTTGGGCAGCGCCGGGGGCGAAATCGAGATGGCCGCCGGCGACGGCAAGACCGAGAAGCTCGGCCAAGAGGAAGCCTACTGGCGCGACCTCGAAACCCGTCCCGAAAACACCCTGACCCATGCGTTCGCCGCTCCCGCCGGCGCAAGCGGCGCGGACAAGGGCGGCACGGCCGTCGACCTGACCGGCAAGGTCTAAGGGGGAACCATGAGCATCAACGGCGTCATCACCCGCATCAATTACGACGACCAGCGCGCCCGGGGCGAAGGCCATCCGCCGGTCATCGTCACTCGCAAGCTCAAAGCCGGCCAGGGCGTGTTGCCTGTGGGCCTGCTTCTGGCCGCCGACGCAGCCGGAGAGGCCATCCCCTTCGAAAGCGTGCCCGGCGAATTGCTCGGCACGGGCAACGGCACCACCAAAGCCTATGCCGGCACCCTGGCCAACGCCCCGATTCAGCCCGGGACCTCGTCCATAACCGACGGCGTCGAGAGCTTCGCCGATGATGGTTGCGGTCGCCTTTACGGCAGCGCCGGCGGCAGCGGCACCGTGAACTACGTCACCGGGGCCGTGGCCGTTACCTTCGCCGCCAACGTGGCGGACGGCACCGAGGTGGCCGCTGCCTATAACCGCCGGTTGCACGGGGTCCTGGACGAAATGGTGGACACCGCGGCGTCCTCATCCGGCCTTGTCGTCGTCCACGGCAGCGTGCGCAAGGACGTGCTCAAAGTCGGTGCCGTCTCTTCGGCCGCACCGACCGCCGCCGTGCTGTCCCTGCTCGCCGAAGCCGGCATCTGGCCCAACTAAAGGAGACCCGACATGATCAATTTGCGCGGTCTTTTCACCCGCGACGCCATCATCGCCTACCTGGTCGCCTTGCCCGTGCTCAAGACGCCGGTCATGGACGCCGTTTTCACCGACCGGCCGCAGCATCCCCTGGCGCTCCTCGGCGCGGACGACCTCGCCGTGGATGCCCAACCGCTGCCGCTGATTCGCCGGGGCGGCCCGAGTATCGCGGCCGTGTCCGAAAGCGGCGGCATCGCCATGTACGAACCCCTGCCGGTGCGCACCCACAAGCCGCTCACGGCTGCCGACCTCAACAACCTGGCCATACTCAAAGGTGAAAGCCTGGATACTTGGGCCAGGGGAAAAACCGACTATTTGCGCCGGGCCGTGCGGCGCACCACCGAGGCCATGTGCGCCCGGGCGCTGTCCGGAACGTTGCGCTGGCCCGTGGCCCTGGAAAAAGGCGGCTTCGACGTCCTTGAAGTCGTTTACGGCCAGATCCTTTCCGTGGAGGCGGAAAAGGCCTGGAACGCAGCCGACGCCAAGCTCAAGGATGTCTACACCTGCCTGTCCGACATGGAAGAAGCCATCCAGGACGGCGGCTTCGGCGGACAGGTCGAAATCTGGGCCGGCAAGGAAGCCTACAACGCGCTTTTCGTCATTGCCGAGAACTCCAAGACCACGGCGCAAATCCGGGTGGAGATCACGAGCCAGGGCATCAATGTCGGCGGCTACCTGGTCAAGCGTCGGTCGGAAAAACAGCGCGACCCGGAATCCGGGGCCATGGTTCCGGCCGTACCCGACGACACGGTGCGCATGATCGCCCTCGATGCCGGCCACCGCCTCCCGTACTGCGCCGTGGACGATCTGGACGCCAACCTGCAGGCGCTGCCGCTGTTCGTGAAGCCGGTCAAGACCGACGACCCCAGCGGCTACAAGCTCATTGCCGAGTCCAAGCCGTTCCCCGTCGTCAACACCCGTGGCGTCTGCGACGCCGTGGTCCTGTAGGCGCGCCATGGCCTACGTCACTCTCGCGGACCTCCGGGGGCTCATCCAGGACCAGGACGTCCTGGCCCTGGTCAACGACGCCGGCACGGCAACCGACCTGTCCGATCCGGGGGCGGCCGCGATCCTGGCCGATGTCTTTGACCAGGCGTCCCAGGAGGTCGACGCGCATCTCGCCGGCGTCGCGGACGTACCGTTTACCGCGCCGCCGCGCATCGTCCGGCAGCTCGCCGCCAGGATCGCCCGTTACCGGCTCTACCAGCGCCGTCCCAATCTCGAGGACGCGCTCAAGCCCGTGGCCGCCGACTACAACGGGGCCGTCGCCCTCCTTACGCAGTTCGCCGCCGGAACGCTCAAGTTGCCGGGTGCCATCGGCAGCGAACCCGTTGTGTCCGGCGACAGCGGCCTGACCGCGTCCGCCGGCGCGCCCCTGTTCGGGGACGCGTTCTTTCGGAGGATGCCCTGATGGATTTCCGCGTCGAGGTGGTCGTCGCGCCGACGGCCGGATTCCTGGCCCGTCTCCTGACGCGGGTCGACGACATGACGCCGGCCATGGCCCTGATCGGCAGGCTGCTGGTGGGCAGTATCCAGGAAAACTTCGAGCTGGGGCACGCGCCGGACGGCACGCGCTGGAAGCCGAGCCTCCGGGCCAAGCTCCAGGGCGGCCAGACCCTGGTCGATACCGGGGCGCTCATGTCCGGCATCGTCTACGAGGCCTCGGCCAACCGGGTGGAAATCGGTCCGAGCGGCCCCTCGCTCAAGTACGCGCGCATCCACCAGGAAGGCGGCGAGATTCGCCCGAAGACGGCCAAGGCGCTTTTTTTCCGGGGCGCGGACGGCCAGGCGCGCGCGGTCAATGTCGTTCGCATCCCGGCCCGTCCCTACATGGGCCTCAGCGCCGAGGACTGGAACAGCATCGGGGAAACGCTCCTCGACTACCTGGGAAAGGTCAATGGTTGAAATCCACGAGATGGAAGACGCGCTGGTGGCAGCCTTGGAACCGCTCCGGGCCAGCCACGGCGTGCGGCAGATCAAGACTTACGGCGACGACCTGGAGCCCGAAGCCCTGCCCAGGCTTTTGCCCAACCTGCCGGCGCTCCTGGTGGTCTACGCCGGATCGGTCATCGAGAACCTGGGACAGCGGCAGATCGATCGGGGAGCCTACTTCGTCTTCGTTTGCGATCGGTCCCTACGCAGCGAGGCCGACACCCGGACCGGCGCGTCCGGAGCCTACCCGCTCCTTGGAGCGGTTCGCCGGCTTCTGCATGGCCAGGAAATCTTCCCGAACATGCCGGCGATCCTCAAGCGTCAGGAGACGTTCCTGTCCAAGACGGACATGACGGCCTGCTATGCGGTTTACGAGATCGCCCAGCCGTACCGGCTCGGCGAATAAGGAGAACGGCACATGCCCGTACAGCAAGAACAGCAAGTGCAGTTGACCAGGAAAGCCGTGGTCATGGCCAAAAAGGAAGACGTCTATGGCCAGTTGCCTGTCATGGAGGCCAAAAACGGCCTTTTTATCAACAACGGCGTGGACGTGGAGCCCACGGGCGAGAAGGTCAAGCGCGACGTGGTGCGGGGCACCTTCTCCCCGGCCGGGGCCGTCATCGGCTCCAAAAAAATCACGTTCAAAACGACGGTCGAACTGCGCGGCGGCGGCGTGGCCGAGGGCGGCAAGGTACTGCCTCCGGACTGCGAACCGCTGCTTTTGGCCTGCGGCACCCAGCGCACGGACGTGGTGCGGCTGGCCGTGAGTGCGGTGGCCGGCATCCTGCTCGGCGAAAACATCACCGGCGCAACGTCCCAAGCCACGGGTGTGGTGCATCATATCGACGGCGACAACACGCTGGTGGTCAAGGACGTTGTCGGCACCTTCGAGCCCGAGCAGATCACCGGCGCCTCGTCCAACGTCACCGCTGACGTGACGTCCGTCGCGCCCGGCATCGAATATCGGCCCATCACCCAACGCCCGGTCACCCAGAACTCGGCCGGCATTCTCTTCTACAAGGATGCCATCCTCTACACCGTGGTCGGCGCGCGCGGCACGTTCACAATGAATTGCGCCGTCAACAAATACCCGTCCTTCGAATTCACCATGACCGGGCTGTGGACCGACCCGGCCGACGCCGAGACGATCCCCGTCCCGGAGCTCACCGATATCGTGCCGCCCATGTTCATGGGGGCCAATTTCGTCATCGGCGAGTACCGGCCCGTGATCACCGAATTCACCTATGCCATTGGCAACACCTTGGCCGACCGCCTGGATGCCAACGCGGCCGAGGGCATGATCGGGGCACTCATTACCGGCCGTGAATCGACGGGCACGATCAATCCGGAAATGGACGCCCTGGCCAACTACAACCCCTGGGCCAAATGGAAATCGGCCGGCACCTCACGCATCGCCACCTTGTTCGGCAGTAACCCCGGCAACCGGATTCGCATCGAACTCCCGGCCGCCCAATACGACGGCCTCAAGCATGCCGACCGTTCGGGCATCTCCGCCTACACCGCCAACTACATCGCCAACGCCCACCGGGACGCAGGCGACGACGAATGGCGACTGACCATCCTTTAACCGCAAGCCTCGCAAAGGAGTTTCGCATGTCGGAAGAATCGGGCGCTCTCGTTTTGGGCGGCAGCAACGTTCTGGAGCTTCGGGACAAGACCTCGGGCAAGCTGTTGGAATTCCATTACCGCTTCCCCACACAGCCCGAGCGGGATGCCTACCAAAAAGCCACCATGAAACGGAAAGGCAACAAGATCCTGACCAAATCCAACGTTTTTCCCGAGCAAACGGCGCTCGGAAAATGCGTGCTGCTCGGCTTCAAAAAAGGCTGCCTGGCCAATGAGGCCGGCCAGATCATCAGCTCGGACAAAACCGATCCGGCCTACGACCCGAACTGGAAGGGGCTGCTGGCCAAGTGGCGTCCGGACATCCTGGCCGTCGTTGGCCGGATGGCCATCAATCCCACGTCCACGCCGGACGAGGAAAACAACTTCGAGGTGGTGGAGGACCTCGGCGACGACCCTTTGAGCGAATTATTGGCCGACACTTCGACGGATGCGGAGGACCCGACCAGCCCCTTGCCGAGTGCGTAAGCGCCAATGGGCCGTGGCTCAGGGCGGCCTGCGCGGGATGCCCCAAACGGCACGCCGCCCCGAGCCTGTATGTGAACTTCCTGATCTACCTGCGCACCAAACGTCTGGGCGGCTACCCTTACGGGCAAGACGACCTTGACGAACAAACCTGGATCGATCTGGGCATCCTGGAACTCTACATCCAACGCCGGCAGCAAAGCCTGTTTTAAGCCATGTCCACGCCCGAAAACCGCGTCCGCATCATCATCGAGACCGACAATGCTTCGGGCCGTCGGGGAATCCAGGAAACCGCACAGGACCTGGATTCCCTGAAGGCCAAGGGGCAGGCCGTCGATCTGAATGGTGCGCTCAAGCTCGACGCGAGCGCGGTGACGCAGCCGGTCGCCAAGGCGACGCAGGCCCTGGATGGCATGGGAGCCACGGCCAAGAAGGCCGGCGACGAGGCCGGCGCGGCCATGGCCACGGCCGGGGCGGAGATCAAGAAAGCCGGCAGCGAAGCCGAAGCCGGCGGCAAGGCCGGCGGCACGGCTATGCGCAATCTGGGCAGCGGCGCGGCCGAAGCCAAGGCGCAGGCCGAAGCGCTCGGCGCGAACCTGTCCGACATCCGTGCCCTGGCCGTCCAGGTCGGCACCGCGATGATCGCGGCCTTCGGCGTTGACCAGGTCATTTCCTTTGCCAACCAGGTTGTCGGCGCGGCCATGGCCATGGAGCAGCTGGCCGCGACCTACACGGCGGTTTTCAAGGACGCCGGCGCGGAGCAGCTCCGCTATGCCGCATCCATGGCCGACGCCTTCGGCAAAAGCCTCCTGGACGTCGCCGGCTCCTACAAGAAGTTCGCGGCCGCCGCCGACACCGTCGGCCTGTCCACGGACAACCAGCGCAAGACTTTCGAGGCGGTGACGGCGGCCATCACCAAGGTCGGCGGCTCCTCCCAGGACGTGGCTGGGGCGCTGCTCGCCCTGGAACAGATGCTTTCCAAGGGCACGGTGCAGGCCGAGGAATACCGGCAGCAGTTTGCCGAGAGAATCCCGGGCGCGCTCAAGATGGGCGCGGATGCCCTGGGCGTGACCACGGCCGCGTTCCAGAAGATGATGGAAAACGGCGAGGTGGTTTCCGATACCTTCATTCCGAAACTCGCCGACAAGCTGGCCGCCTTCGGCGACGGCTGGCAGGCCACGGCCGATACCGCCATCGCCAACGCCGAACGCCTCAAGAATTCCTTCCTGGAGCTGTCCGATTCCTCTTTGGTGACGGGCCTTGTGACGATCGTCGAAAAGATCGGCACCGCCTTCAACCAGAATCTGACCCACAACCTCGAGCAGTTCACGGTCACGTACAAAGCCATGATGGCCGAAGCCAGGGGCGAGCTGCCGCCGTTCGCCACCTGGACGTCGTCGCTTGAGGGCCTCAAGAAGCAGCTCGAGGACCTGGACCAGCGCAAGGCAACCTGGGTCAAGGACCTCAAGGAACAGGCGCAAGGACTGGCCGAAGCCCTGGTCGATGTCCAAACGCACCAGGTCGACTTCGGTCCCTCGGGCGAAACGGTCGACCAGCTGCGCGCCAAGCTCAAATGGTTCGAGGAACAGATCCGCGAGCTGACCGGCCAGACCTGGGTGGTCAACGTCGTTGCCAACGTGGACAACTCCCAGCTCGTCCAGGCCAAGGCCTACATTCAGGAGCTCATCAAGGGCACGGCCGAATACAAGACCCGGAGCCTGGAGGCCAAGCAATACTCCCTGGACAACGCCGTGGGCGTCGTCACGAACAGCAAGACGGCTGTGGAAGCCAAGCTGGCCAACCCCAATATCGACCTGCGCGAGGCCGACGCCCTGTCGCGGGAGCTGGAAAACCTCAACGGGCAGCTCGATGATGCGAATCTTGCCTACAAGGAGCTCAAGAAGCAGCGGGACAACCTGGCCAAACAGGAAATCAAGGACAGCGGCGCGGTCGCCGGCTACAGCGCCGGGAGGGCCGGCATCAATGAGTCCGAGCTGAGCAAATCGACCCGGGTGGCCGATGCCCACGCGCTGTCCGTTGCCCGGCAGGCGGACGCCTACGCCGAGTTGCAGGCCGGTTTGACCGACATGCCGGGATATTATGCGGCGGTGCAGCGCGCCCAGGAAGCCGAAGACAACTCGGTCAAGAACCTGACCAAGTCGACGGGGGCCAGCGCCAACGCCATCGAGCGCTTCGAAGCCCGAGGCGCGTCCTACCTGCAATCCATCGAGAACCAGCTCGACACGCTCCAGGCCCAGATCGGTGGCGACAGCCTGACCGCCGATCTGGCCAAGATCGACAAGCGCTATGACCAGCTCGGCGCGACCATCCGTAAGGCCATGATCGGGGCCAAGGGTGACGTGGCCGACTACCAGGCGGCCCTGGCCAAGCTGGCGGAAGCCCGGGAGCTGGAAAAGCAGATTGTCCAGATCAAGGCATGGGGAGCGGCCATGGACACGGCGGCCGCCACCCTCAAGGAACTCGGCCGACTAACCAGCGATCCGGACCTGATTTACGGCGGCTCGACCACGGAGCTCCAGAAGTGGGCGCAGGACCAGGAAAAGATCGTTAATGCCCGCTACGCCAACGAAGCTGAGCGAGCCCAGGCCCTGGCCGATCTCAAGGAGGAAATTCGCCTCAAGGACCTGGAAAACCAGAAGTCCGCCTTCGCCTCGCTTGCCGGCGTGTCCGACGCCTATTGGCAGGCCGCGTGGGCGCTCCTCGACGAACATCTCAAGCACGTCAAGGACAACTGCGATTCCGAGACGGCCTACGAGGCCTATGCCGCCAAGAAGCGGTCGGATTTGCGCAAGGAGGAGATCGAAGCCCGCCTCGAATACGAGACCGATTTCCTCTCGACGCTCTCGGACGCCCTGACCCTGGAATTCGGGCTCTACAAGGATGCCGCCACCCGGCAGCGCGATTCCTGGGTTTCGCTCTCCAAGGAAATCGCGTCCGGGGTCCACGATCTGTCTGGTTCGATCGCCGGCGGGGCGACCGATGCCTTCAAGGCCTGGATCAACGGCAGCGGCTCCATGGCCGACGCTTTCAAAAGCGCCATGGATTCGATGCTCGATTACCTGATGAACATCGTTCAGCAGATGATCAAGTACGCGTTGGAAAACTATGTGGTCATCCCCATCGTGGAATCCGTGGTCGGCAGCGATGCCACGAGCGCCCTGGCGGGGTCTTCAGGTACAAGCTCCGGTTCAGGGACCGGCTCCCTGTCCAACTCGGCCGTATCCAAGATCACCAGCAAGGCGGCCGACTATGGCATCTCCAAAGGGGTAAGCTACGTCAGCGATCTTTTCAGCAGCGGCTCCTCCTTGTCCGCGCTTTCCGCCGCCTCGGCCACGGAAATGAGCACCCTGGGGACCACCACGGCCACGTCCCTGGCCGAAGGGGCCGGCTACACGGCCGTGACTTCCGGGGCCGCTGAGGGTGGCGCGCTGGCCGGCGCGTCCTCTGCCGGGGCTGGCATCGGCCTCGGAACAGCCCTGGGCGTGGTCGGCGGCGTGGCCGCCCTTGGTGGCCTGCTGGCCATGGGATTTTCCAACACGCACACCGAGACGAAAACGGGCTCTGGTCTGCAAATATCCATCGTAGGTGGTTCCGCCAACGTCGGCACGGCGGACTATTACAAGGTGACGGACTCCTCCATGTTTGGAGGATCGTCCACCTCCCATGAAATCCGCTCCACCGGCGCGGCCGATGCCGAGACGACCCAAAGCGTCAACGACGCCCTGGACGCCTACACCGACGTCATTACATCGGGCTTCGATAAGCTGGGTGTCGAGACGAAGGAAAGCCTGGACAACTTCTCCTTTCCGCAATGGGACGTCACGGACGAACAGCAGGAGGATTTCTACAGGAACGTTTCCAACGCCAAGGTCGGAAAAATTCTTTCTGATAGCGGCCTTGTCGGCGCGTTTTCCGCCATTGCCAATGACGGCGAGTATTGGATCGACCAGATTACCCGGCTCGAGTCGGCCATGGCCACCGTCGGCACGGCCACGGAGCAGATGGGCCTGTCCCTCGAATCCCTGGCCGGCGAAGACTACATTTCCGGGCTCGTGGACAAGATGCTGGCCGCCGGCGATTCGGCCAACACGGCGAGCCTGGACCTGGACGCGCTTTCCGGCGTGCTCGACGATGAAACCATCGCCTCGCTTCGGGACATGCAGGACCAGGCCGCCGCCACGGGCGAAGAAGTCCAGGCCACAAACGAACAGTTGCGCCAGTTGGCCCTGGCCCAATACGCCAGCGAGATCGTGGCCGCCTTCGGCTCCACGGACGCCGCCCAAAGCGCCTTCAATCGCTTCTTCACCAACGCTTACAGCAGCACCGAACAGGCGACCCGGCTCATGCAATACTACGCCGAGGGCGCGGGCGAAGCCATCGGCGCACTGAACCAGTCGGGCGTGAGCCTGGAAAACTTCTGGTCCGCATATCGCTCGGCCATGGAATCCGGTTCCCTCTCTCCGGATGATTTCAAATCGTGGGATGACGCCGCCCAATGGGTCGAGGCGTGGGACAGCTCGCTCAAATCCGCCGGTCAGGCCTGGGACGACACCAACCAGACCATCATCGACGGCATCAACGACCAGATTTCGGCCTTGCAGGACCAGCGCGACGCCATCCAGGACACCCTGGATATGTGGTCGGATTTCCTCGCGTCGATCAAGGACCTGCGCCAGTCGCTCAAGCTGGACCCCGACCTCACCGATCTGTCCCCCCGCGAACTTTACGAACAGAAAAAGGCGCTGTTCGACAGCACTGCCGCCAAGGCTCGGGCCGGCGATACGGCTGCCCAATCCGAACTGCCGGACATCACCAAGGATTACGTGAATGCCTCGCGGGATTACTACGCCAGTTCCGAGCAATACTACGCGGATTTCGAGCATGCCGACTCGACCCTGGCCAGCCTGGAGCAGTACGCCCAGACCCAGGTCGACCAGGCCCAGGCCCAACTCGACGCCATCAATAATGAGATCGCGGTCCTGCAACTGCAGGTAAACCAGCTTTCCCTGGTCAATTCCAACCTCGGGACGCTGGCCAGCGCCATGGGGGATGGCGTCTCGGCCATCGTCGGAGCCATCAACAATTCCTCTTTTTCCAGCGCCTACGCCGATTCCATTGCCGCCGCCAACGCGGCCCAGGCGGCAGCGGCCGCCGCGCTCTTCGCCTCCTTTACGGGCATGGCTGACGGCGGGTTGGTCACGGGCGGCATCCCGGGCCTGGATTCGGTGCCGACCATGCTTATGCCCGGGGAGCGCGTTTTTTCCGTCTCCCATTCCCGCATCATCGAACGCCTTGCCGATCGTGGCGGCGAACGGACCGACACCTCGGGCATCGAAAGCAGGTTGGATGCCCAGATGCGCTTGGACGGCGCGGGCTACCGCACCCTGGCCAAATCCCAGGAGGCCAACCGCATGGCCACCAAACGCCTGGCGCGGTCCGTGGATCGTCTGGCCCGGAGGATGCGCTGATGTACCTGCTCGACCTCGAGGCCTACGACATCGCCGCCGGCGCGGTCACGACCCTGCGCTATTCTTCCGGCGGCCTGACCACGCCCCCGGACGACACGCCGCCCAATGCCTACTACGCGCCGCTTCTGGCCATTCCGGCATCGTTCGAGGTCAGCGTGTTCAAGGACGGCGTCACGGGTGGGGCCGGCGACATTTCCCTGGGGGAAATCGAACTGGTGGCCGTCTCGGGCGGTCTGGACACCCTGGCCGGTTATGCGTTGGACGGCCGCAGGTTTGTGCTGCGCCATGCCGCCCACGGCCGGGTGGATACGGCCGAGACGGTCATGACCGGCGTGGTCGAATCCCTGGAGCTGACCTGGACACGGGCCATCCTCAATATCCGTGACCGCCGGGCCGAGCTCGAAAAGCCCATTCAGGCCAACCTGTACGCCGGCACCGACAGCGGTCCCGACGGCGTCGAAGGGGACGACAACCTCAAGGGTGACGAGAAACCCTTGTGTTATGGGCATTGCTGCAATGCGCCCACCACCAAGGTCAACGCTTCGACCTTGATCTACCAGATCCACGACGGTCCGGTGGCCGCCATAGAAGCCGTCTACGACAAGGGTTTGCCCCTGACCGCCACCCAGGATTACGCCGACGTGGCCTCGCTCCAGGCGGCAACCTTCTCCGCCGGCCAGTTCGCCACCTGCCTGTCCGCCGGCATGTTTCGTTTGTGGGCCAAACCCGCCGGGGCCGTGACCGCCGACGTGCGCGGCGACGCCTCGGGCGGCTACGTCTCGACCGTGGCCGGCATCATGGAGCGCATC
The DNA here is from genome assembly GCA_021730285.1 of Desulfovibrio sp. JY. NCBI lineage: Bacteria > Pseudomonadati > Thermodesulfobacteriota > Desulfovibrionia > Desulfovibrionales > Desulfovibrionaceae > Desulfovibrio > Desulfovibrio sp. JY. Next base: position 2,229,509 of record CP082962.1, on the reverse strand, counting down.
CTGCGGACCCGGGCCGGATATGGCAGCACGGACTTGTCCGCCGCCGATTTCGCGGCGTTGGCGGCCGCCAACCCGGCCGAAGTCGGGCTTTGCATTGATGCCGGAGACGGCGCGGACATGGACCAGGTGCTGGACGATCTGGCCCGATCCATCGGCGCGTGGTGGACTCTCGACCGCTTTGGCGTGGTGCGTGTCGGCCGTTTCGAGGCCCCGGCCGGAGAGCCCGTGGCGACGTTGACCGAGGTGGAGATCCTGGCTGGTGATGGCGGCGGCGTGGAACAGATCCCGGCCAATGACACGGGCAACGGCGTGCCTGTCCACCGCGTGTCGCTGACCTATGGCCGCAACTGGTCCGTCCAGGATGACAACGATCTGGCCGGCGCGGTCGAAGATGACCGTCGGGCCTGGCTGGCCGAGAAAACCCGGACTGTGGTGGCCGAGGACGCCGCCGTGCTGGATATCCACCCCCTGTCGCCGGCAATCGACATCGACACATTGCTGGTGGAAGCTGCCGCCGCCAACAACGAGGCCGACCGGCTGCTTGCCCTCTATAAAGTGCGTCGGCAGCGGTTCCGGGTGCGATTGCGGCCGCGCTATGGCCTGCCGCTTTCTCTCGGCAACGTGGTGCGCCTGACCTTGCCCCGCTTCGGGCTCAGCGCGGGCAAGCTCTTTGCCGTGCTGGGGCTCGCCCTGGACTTCGAGGACGGCTACGTGGAGGCGGACCTGTATGGCTAACGGGTTCATCGCCTTTCCCAACCGGGCCGACGCGGCCACTCTCTCGGGCGGCAACTGGTTGATCGGCCTCGACGCCCTCAAGGACCCCGTACTGGCCAGGGTGGCTCGCGCGGCCGATTGCGATCCGGCTTCGACCGCCATCGACCTGGAACTGGCCCATACCAACCCCGTGCGCATCATCGTGGTCTGTGCCCATTCCATGAACCTGGATGGCCGATGGCGCGTGACCGGCTACGGCGATGCCGGCCGCACGCAGCTGCTTTACGATTCCGGCGACATGGCGGTCTTCCCCCGCATATTCTCCTGGCGGGACCTGCGCTGGGGCGACACGAACTTCTGGGGCGGCAAGGTCGCGGCCGAGGATATCGATCTCTATCCACGCAACGCCATCCATATTTTGCCGAGCCACAAGCGGTATCGGTGGTGGCGCATCGCCCTGTCCAACCCCACCAACCCCAAGGGGTACCTCGACATAGGCCGTCTCTACATGGCCCCGGGCTGGATGCCGCAGTGGAACTTCACGCTTGGCGCGAGCCTGTCCCACGAGACCGATACCGTCATGGATCAGGCCCTGGACGGTCACGAGGAATACGATCGCCGGGAACCCCGCCGCGTAGTCACCGTCTCCTTCGACAATATGGATCTCATTGAGGGGGTCAACCAGGCCATGGCGCTTCAGCGCCGGGCCGGCGTGGATAAGGACCTCTTTTTCTGCTGGGACCCGGGCAATCCGCTGCTCCTGCAGCAACGCTCCTTCCTGGGGAACCTGCGCACCTTGTCCCCCTTGGATTTCCCCTTCGTGGGCATGACCAGCATGGGCTTTGAAATCAAGGAAGTCGCCTGGAGGGCTCCGATATGAGCAGTTTGACCGAAGCGCTGGCGCGGATGCGCCAGTACAACAGCAACTCCTTTGATAGCCTGACCAACCCTCACGGTTTTGGCGACGACGGCTATGAGGCCGAATTTCCCCGGTCGCTGGCCGACGCGGCCACAGCGGTCACGGCTGTGGTCGACCTGGTGGACATGGCCAGGGCGGCGGCCGCCCAAGCCGGAGCCTGGGTGCAGGAGGTCCTGCCCATAACGCGCCTCTCCGACACCCAGATCGCCGTCACCGGCCCCGAGGTGGCGGCGCTCCCCTACAAGCTTCGCCGGCCGCTTAAATTGCTTCAGACGACACCCGGCGTCGGCTACGTCGCCGGGGCAACTTTCGACGCGGATGCCGGCCGCGTGGTGGTCACGGTGACCGGGGTCGCCGTGGAGGTCGATCTGGCCGAGGTGTGGCTCGGTCAGGACCCGGACAACGCGCCGCGTAACACGGCAGAAGATGAGGCCGTTCTAGCCGCCCTTGTTTTGGGCTGAATTAAGGGGGACGTATGATCTTACGAAACTGGCCTCTTGCATCGGTCGCCGCGAATACGGTCACTGATCTGGTCGTTCCGAGCGGTAGCCTCTCCGTTGGCATTGCTGGTTTTATCATCTGTAATACGGACTCTGAAAGTATGGCCGCCGTATCCGTGACGCTTGCCGACTCGAATGACGCCACGCTCGGAACCCTTTGGCTCGGGAGCATAGCCCCAGCTGAATCCGTCCACATTGACACAAAAATCTTTCTGGCGGCATCTGCCACGCCGGATAAAATCCGTGTGCAATCAGACGTGGCTGCGGTGTCCTTCGTAGCCAGCGGAGTTGAAAGATAATGGGCGTGCATTATCCGAAGGGTTGGCGGCAAACTATCCCCTTGACCAACATCGCCACCCTTTTTGCACTGTACCGCTCGGCGGGCGACGTGACCATCAACAGCGCGACCAGCCTCCCCACGACACTGGACGGCCCGATTCAGGTTGTTCGGTATGGATCACTAACAGTCGATGCCCCTATGACTGTCACCAACCGCTGTCGTGGTCTGGTAATACTCTGCGATTCTCTGGTCATGGGTTCGACCGGGTCTATCTCCATGACAGGTAAGGGGGCAGCCGGCTCTCCGCATTGGGCGCACCAGGACATCGTTGTTCCGTCTTTTATGAACTTAACCGGACGTCGCGCCGCGTTACGTGATTTTTGGTCGTGGCTGGGCAAAATGGGCTACGCTATCTTCGACCCCACGATGTTCGCCTGCCCCTCACCAATGATGCCAGACGTACAGGCGGATTACTCGTCATGGCCAGGACGTGGGACAGCCATCATCTCGGCGTCAGGCTGCGGGGCACAGACGGGGGCAGTCGCTCTCGGCACGGCGTACATTGCCTTTAATTCCACATACTCCGGTAGCGCAGGGAACGCTGGATTAAACGCCCCTGGTGGGGGCGGGGGCGGGACGGCGTCTGCTGTAAACTCTGGGGCGAATGCTTGGGCGTATGGCGGACGAGGCGGTCCCGGAAGGGTTTGGGGCGGCGGTGACCGAGCAACCGGCTACAGAAACGTCAATACCATGGGACCCCTTGGGGTAGACGGGTATCTGTACGGGGCAAGCGCCATCGGTACAGGCGGCGTGCTACTCGTGTTTGTGAGGTATTCCATCTCTGTTACATCGGGCCACAGCCTTTCGGCAAATGGCGTTTATGACTCTATGGCGTATTCGGGGGGAACAGGGGCAGGGAAAGTGGGGGTTTTCTACGGTGGGAGTATATCTGGCTCCTTAAATCTTTCTGCGACCGCCGGCGGCAATGGTGGTGCCGGCCATGCCGAGGCTAAGACTTTCGCAACCATGGGATGGTGATAGTATGCCGCAAGGATTGACACTTTTACATTCCGATCTTGTTCCGGCCAGCCGCGATCTTTTGGCTCTATGGCTGGCCGCCGCCCCTGTCCCCGGCGAGGTCATCACCGATCACGCGGCGGCCGTGGCACTGATGCCGCAATTTAGGGGATACCCGGCGGTAGTCTATGAGGACGCCAGCGGGGAACGACACGTACTGTTTAACCCACTGACCCTGGAGGCCGTCACGGCCTGGCGCGATGGGATCGACAATCCGCCGGTGGTGACCACCATGAGCGTCACCGCGTTTTACGCACGGTTCACCGAAACAGAATTAAAGGCGGCCCGTGAATTAGCCAAAACGGACAGCGACGTGGATCTGTTCTGGGTTCGCGTCCAGGGCGCGGCCAGTACCGGCATTGATCTCACGTATCCCCCCGTAGTCAAAGGCGTGAATTATCTCGTCGGCAAAATCGACGGATTCGACCAGGCCCGGGCCGATGCCATCCTGGGGGTGACGTTGTGATCCGGCGTATCCTCTGTGTCGACGGCGGCGGAATCATGGGTTTGATCGCGGCCCTGATCTTGGCTGAGATTGAGGCGCGAGTCGGATGCTTGGCCGGCAAACTGTTCGATTTGGCGGCCGGCACCAGCACGGGCGGCATCATCGCCTGCGCTGTTGCCGCCGGCATCCCGGCCAAGGACGTGGCCGACCTCTACCGCCAGCGCGGCAAAGACATCTTCTCCAAAAACGTCTGGCACCGCCTGGTTACGGGTTTTGGCCTGTGGGGACCGCAGTACAGCGCTCGGGGCATTGAGGCCGCCTTGGCTGACGTGTTCGTCGACCGCAAACTGTCCGATTGCTCAATCGATCTGATCGTGCCGGCCTACGACATTGAGGCCCGAACGCCGACGTTATTTAAGTCCGCCAAGGCGAAGACAGACAACCGCCGGGACTTCTTTCTCCGCGACGTCTGCCGGGCCACCAGCGCCGCTCCGACTTATTTCCCGCCGGCTCGCATCCGAAGCCTGACCGGCGAGGTGGCCACCTGCGTGGACGGAGGCTTGTTCGCCAACAACCCTGCGACACTCGCGTTGCCCCAGGCGGCCAAGGCTGGCCAGTTGGGCAAAGTGTTCATGCTGTCGCTGGGGACCGGGAACAATAGCCGCCCCTATCTCTACAAGGACGCCCGATTCTGGGGCTTGGCGAAGTGGGCGCGGCCGTTGATCGGCTGCATGTTCGACGGCCAATCGGACGTCTCGGCCTACGGCAGCCAAGTGCTCCTGGGCGACCACTATATCCGGCTCCAGCCGGCGCTGGCCAAGGAACAAGCCATGGACGACGTCAGCGAGGAGGCTTTAGATATGCTGTCCGCCGTAGCCCGTGGCCTGATTGCCGAACAGGACGCAATGATCGACAAAGTTTGCGAGATGACGCTGCCCAAGGCGGCATAAGTGGAGCAGGCGAGGTGGCTGCAACCACCTCACTGGCCCGGCGGGGGATCGCCGGTCCACCGGCTTGCGCCAGCTGCTCCCTCCCCTGCGGACAAGGGTGACGAGGGGCGTAGCAGGCACGAGCGCAACAATCAACGGACTTATGCGAGAAATTCGATGCGGTAACTGTGGAAAACTGTTGGCGAAAGGGGAGGCCGTAAACCTCTCCATCAAGTGCCCGCGATGCGGGACCATGAATCTCCTGAGGGCCACGAGCCCCGGACAAGAGCCCCAAGAGGCCCCATCAGGAGATAGCGTTGTATGTCGGAAGTCTTTTTAGCGGGGCGGGGTTGGGCGACATCGCCGCCGAAGCGATCGGTCTTTCTCATGCCTGGTTTTGTGAGTGTGATCCATTCGCCCGCGCCGTGCTGGAAAGGCGCTGGCCGGGCGTCCCTGTTTTCCATGATGTGAGGGACGTCCATGCCAAAAGCGCCCAAAAAGTCGATATCGTCATCGGTGGCTTCCCTTGCCAGGATATCAGCGTCGCCGGCAAAGGAGCGGGCATCACGGGCAAGCGGTCCGGACTATGGTCCGAATACGCCCGAATCCTTCGCGAGCTACGACCACGCTACGCGGTCGTGGAAAACGTCAAGGCGCTCCTCGGCCGGGGCCTCGACCGCGTACTTGGGGACCTGGCCGAGATCGGGTATGATGCGGAATGGGATGTGTTTCCGGCGGCAGCCTTTGGCGCCCCTCACTTGCGTGAAAGGGTTATCCTTGTTGCCTACCCCGGCGGCGATAGAGGGCCAGCCAGTACGCCAATACTTGCGCCGGGAGGAGACTTGGCAATCCACCGGCAACCTGACGGCCCGGTTGATTGGAATGGCCTACGGCTTGAAGGCTCGCGAGCCCAGGCCGCCATATCGGCTTATCGCGGCCCCGTCGTTTGTCGAGTGGATGATGGGAGTCCCCATTGGCTGGACCGACTTAGGTGCCTCGGAAACGGCATCACGCCTGCTGTGCTGCAGTGGGCGCTCGGAAGAATCTAGCACAAAGCAGCAATGTGGTCTCTGAAGAACATACGGATTCATTGCTGTTCAGAATCCAGCTCTCCACGCTTGAATTCTACAAGCCCCCGGCTTGAGCCGGGGGCTACACCATCGACACCCACTAGTCTGGAGGACTTCATCCAAATGGCTAAAGGCTATGCCGCGAAAATGTTTCTCATTTAGAGAATCTCCTTCGCTTAACTAAGGAGATCCTTGATATTAATCGTAAATCCAGCCTCTTGAAGTTCTGCAGCGATCCGTTCCTTAATTTCGTCAATCCTATTGCTAAACCGAATATAGAGAAGACCACTGATGTCTGAGGGAAGCTCAATGTCGCCTTTGTGTAAAATTGCTACGCGCTTGCGACCGAGACTAGCTAAAAACATGCCGAGCTCTAATACAACATTTTGTCGTGCGCGATGCCGTATTTCGTCAGGCTTGCTAATAGCGTGTCCTTGATCGTCTGGGGTAAGCAACACACAAGCGTAATGGACATCAGAATTGCTTTCAAGCTTTTCAATGACTGTTTCACCGGCAGCTGGCAAGTTCTGAAGAACGACAGGCTCCAGTTGTAAACGCCTAAGCAATAGTTCTAGCTGTTCACGGGCATCCGTGTCATGTCCGTAAACAATAAAAACTTTTTTATTTGGTATATGAACATCATGACCTGAGACTATTTCTACAGGGCAAGACCGGTCTGGAGAAATTAGTTTCTCTATTTTTTCTTTCGTTGACGTTGGCTTTCCTGCCCAATGTGTTTTCCCAGTATCGAAAACATTTAGTATGGCTCCATCAGGGAAACGAAATTGAACGCCGTGTTGGATATCTCTTCGTTCAAACTGGATACTATTCTCCCGTAACACGGAGTCAACTTTTCCAATCATAGGAGGGCTTCCCTAGTGGTGAAGTTTTTGTGAAGACTCGGTTGTGGTTTGACCATCTCGGGGCATCCGCCAAATTGCGCTAACACTTACACCCCAACCATAAGACAACACATGGCATTTTGTCTATACAGCCTATCCGTCCGCATCCACCTAATCCCTAAAAACAGACAAAATCAGTATATAGCAAAATATTCTCACGAGTTACGAAGGATAGGATTGCCGGGGAGCCATGCCCTCGCCCTGACGAACACCTTCGGACAAAAACATGGAACCCAACTGGCAGAAAACATACTCCTCTTTCCCAGATTGCCTGAAACAATTTCTCATTTTGCTTGAGCGCTTACAATGACGTGCGCTCGAGCAACAGGAGAAGGGGACAGAAGATGGGGAAGCAGGCCCGCTCTATGGGATACCCCCCTCCCCGCCGAAGTTGTTCCTCCGCAACGGTTGGACAGGAGTCGGATAACATCCCTTTCCAAAAGCAAAAGGGAGCTAGGTTATGCACCTAACTCCCTGGACTTGCTGGTGGGCCATCAAAGACTCGAACTTTGAACCAACGGATTAAGAGTCCGCTGCTCTACCAATTGAGCTAATGGCCCGCGCGCCGTTCACGTGCGGCGGAAAAGTCGTTTACGCGGGAGCCCCATGCTTGTCAACAAGATCGTGTAAAAAAAATTCGTCATTCCCCTCGCGGCATTTGCCGTCGCACGGTTTATCGCGTAAAAGAATACTCCTAAACGTGATTACCGCCGCCACGGCGCGGCGTTCCCCATAGGGCGTTCATGAGCCATATCCTCGGCATCAAGTTCCGTGACCACGGACAGTTGTATTATTTCGACTCCGGCCCCTTCGTCGTCGCCGTCGGCGACAGTGTCCTCGTCCAGACCGAACAGGGACTCGGCATGGGCAAGGTCGCCCTTGTGCGCGACACCCCGCCCGAAGGCGAGGAACAACCCGAAATCAAACCCATCTTCCGCCTGCCCACCTCCGAAGACGTGGACATCCAGCGCGAAAACGACGCCCTGGGCCGCGAGGCCCACACCTACTGCCGCAAATGCATCGAGGCCCGCAAGCTGGAGATGAAGCTCGTCGACGTGGAGGTGCTCCACGACCGGGGCAAGATCGTTTTCTATTTCACCGCCCCGGGTCGCATCGATTTCCGCGAGCTGGTCAAGGACCTGGTCAAGGCCTACCACACCCGCATCGAGCTGCGCCAGATCGGCGTGCGCCACGAGACGCAGATGCTCGGGGCCATCGGCAATTGCGGCCAGATGTGCTGCTGCCGCCGCTTCATGCGCAAGTTCGCCCCGGTCACCATCAAGATGGCCAAGGAACAAAACCTGTTCTTAAATCCCACCAAGATTTCCGGCATCTGCGGTCGGCTCTTGTGCTGCCTGTCCTTCGAGCAGGAAAACTACGAACAGTTCCAGAAAAAATGCCCCCGGGTGGGCAAGAAATTTTCCACTGCCCTGGGGCTGGTCAAGGTGCTGCGCACCAACCTCTTCCGCGAGACCATAAGCGTCCTCGATGAAGTCGGCGAGGAACACGAGCTGTCCGTGGAGGAATGGAACGCGGCCCTCGCCGCGCCGGCCCCAAGCGAACCCCGTTCCCAGGACAGGCCGGACGCCGCCGCCCCGCCCGAACCCGGCCGCAACGCCCCGCGCAAGCCCCCGGAAGGGCAGCAAGCCCAATCCTCGCGCGGGGATCGCCGCGACCGCCCCCGCGCCGCCTCCCAGGGCCCCGGCGAAACGCCCCGGGAATCCCGCGAAGGACAAAGCCGCTCCCGCCGGGGACGCCGCCCGTCCCGGAAAAATCCCAGGCCCGCCGGCCAGCCGTCCCAGGAACAGTCGTCCCAGGCCCAGCGTCCCAGCCCATCCAAGCATGCCCCGCGCCCCGACACGCGCCAGGGCGGCAAAACTTCTTCCCGTGCCCCGGAGTCCGGATCGTGAACCGCTTTTTCATCACCACCCCCATATATTACGTCAACGCCAAGCCGCACCTCGGCCATGCCTACACCACCATCGTGGTCGATGCCCTGGCCCGCTTCCACGCCCTTCTGGGCGAGGAGGTCTTTTTCCTCACCGGCACCGACGAGCACGGCGACAAGATCGCCGAGGCGGCCACAAAGGCCGGCCAGACGCCCAAGGAATACGCCGACGCCATAAGCGGCCTTTTCAGCTCGCTTTGGCCGAAGCTCGGCATCACCCCCAAACGCTTCATCCGCACCACCGACACCGATCACAAGGAAGCGGTGAAAAAGGCCCTGCAGCTCGTCTACGACAAGGGCGACATCTATTTCGGCGAGTACGGCGGCCATTACTGCAAGGGTTGCGAGCGCTTCCTGACCGAAAAGGAGCTGGTGGACGGGCTGTGCCCGGACCACAAGGTCAAGCCCGAATACATCGCGGAGAAAAACTACTTCTTCCGCATGTCCAAATACCAGGGCGCGCTTCTTACGCACATCAAGGCCAATCCGGATTTCATCCGCCCCCGCCAGTACCGAAACGAAGTGGTGAGCCTGCTCGAGTCCGGGGCCCTGGAGGACCTGTGCATCTCCCGGCCCAAGTCGCGCCTGACCTGGGGCATCGAGCTGCCCTTTGACGACAACTTCGTCACCTACGTCTGGTTCGACGCGCTCATGAACTACCTGACGGCTATCGGCTGGCCCGATGACCCGGATTTCTCCAAATGGTGGGACGTGGCCGAACACGTGGTGGCCAAGGATATCCTGAAGCCCCACGCCGTGTTCTGGCCGACCATGCTGCTGGCCATGGGGCTGCCGCTGTATAAGCGCTTAAACGTCCATGGCTACTGGCTGGTGCGCGACACCAAGATGTCCAAGTCGCTCGGCAACGTGGTCGAGCCGCTGGCCATGGCCGAGCACGCCGGCCTGTCCGGCATGCGCTATTTTCTTTTGCGCGAGATGGTCTTCGGCTCGGACGCGAGCTTTTCCGACGAGGCGCTCATCGGCCGGTTCAACGCCGATCTGGCCAACGACCTCGGCAACCTGGCCAACCGCTCCCTGGCCATGACGCACAAGTACTTCGGCGGCACGGTGCCCGAAGCCGACGCGCCCCAGGCCGCGGATACGGAGCTTGCCCGCCTGGGCCGCGAGGCCATGGCCAATTTCGTGCAGCTTTTCGGCGCGGCCCAGTTTTCCCGGGCTCTCGAAGCGCTGTGGGAACTGGTGCGGGGACTCAACAAATACATCGACGCCATGGCTCCATGGACGCTTTTCAAGGAAGGCGACACCAAACGCCTGGGCACGGTCATGGCCATGGTCCTCGGCGGCCTGCGCCAGGTGGCCGTGTGCCTGCTGCCGGTCATGCCCGAAGCGGCCGAGAAGCTCCTGACCCAGCTCGGCCAGGAGACCGCCGGCTTAAACCTCGCCAAAGAGGCCGAGGCCTTCGCGCCGCTCGCCGCCGGCACCACCGTCGCCGCCACCTCCAACCTCTTCCCCCGCATGGAAGCCCCGGCCAAGGCGGACGAACCCGCGCCCAAGCCCAAGGCCGCCAAAGACAAGGCCAAGGCGGCCAAAGCGGCCAAGGCCCCGGCCGCCAAGCCCGAACCCGAGGCGGAAGTGGCGTTCGAGGATTTCGCCAAGCTCGATCTGCGCGTGGCCACGGTGCTGACGGCCGCCCCGGTGCCCGGGGCCGACCGGCTCTATGCCGTGACCGTGGACGTGGGCGAGGCCGAACCCCGGCCCGTGGTGGCCGGGCTGGCCGAATACTTTCCGGCCGAGGACCTCGTCGGCCGTCAGGTGGTGCTGGTGGCCAACCTCAAGCCGCGAAAGCTGCGTGGCACTGTCTCCCATGGCATGATTCTGGCCGTCAAACACGCGGACGGCATGGCCCTTTTGACGCCGTCCGCCCCGGTCGCCCCAGGCGGACGCGTTTCGTAACGCCCCACGCTCCGGCGGAAAACCGCGGGAAACCGCGCCGGGATTGACTTGCGCCCCTTGTATGCTACGAGCCCGTGAAACCAATATGACTGTTTCGCGTCGTGGGGACGAGGCCGACGTCCGGGTGACGACGGCCTTGCGCCCACGACGCGGGCGGCAGGCTCGGAAGAGGGGTCGTACACCATGTCATTGCAGCTGCGCCTGACCATCGGCACGATCATCGGTTTTCTCCTGGTGGTGCTGGTGGCAAGCGGCGTATCCTACTGGCGCCTTTCCGACCTGGCCGACGAGGCCGGGGGCACCCTTGCCCGGGCCCAGGCCGACCTTGGACCGAGCGCCAATTCCGCCGTGCGCGACGACCTGCGCGTCCTGTCCGGACGTCTTAACGCCCTGCCGGGGAAAACCGCCACGGTTTCCGCCCTGGCTTCCCTCCTTGCCGCCGTCCTTCTGGCGGCTCTTTTTTTATGGAGCATAGGCCGCTCCCTCATGCGGCCCCTGGAACGGCTGGCCGGCTATGCCCGAAGCGTGGGCGCGGGCAAGACCGCGCCCCTGACCGACGACGGCCGGTTCATCGGCCGCCTGGGCCTGCTCAAGGAAAGCCTGGAGGCCATGGTCCGGGTCATGGAGGAACGGCTGGCCCTGGCCAAGGCCAAGGCCGCCGAGGTCGAAGCCGCCGCCGCGGCCGAGCGGGCCTCGCGCGAGGCGAACCGGGCGGGCAAGAAGGACGAGACCCGGCGCATGGGCATGCTGGCCGCCGGCGAGACCCTGGAAGGCGTGGCCGACTCCATCAAGAAAGCCACGGCCGACCTGCGCGGCGAGGCCAAGGAAGTCAGCCTCGGGGCCGAGGAGCAAAAAACCTGCATCGACGACACGGCCGCTTCGGTGTCGGTCATGGTCGACTCCACCGTGGCCGTGGCCAAAAGCGCCGAGATGGCCGCCGACGCCGCCGAGCAGGCCCGCAACCAGGCCACGGACGGGGCCACCGTGGTGGACGATTCCGTGGCCGCCATCGGCGAGGTCAGCACGCTGACCAAGGAGCTCACGACCAACATGGCCGAGCTTGGCCGGCAAGCCGAGTCCATCGGGCAGGTCATGACCGTCATCACCGACATCGCCGACCAGACCAACCTGCTGGCCCTAAACGCCGCCATCGAGGCGGCCCGGGCCGGCGAGGCCGGACGTGGCTTTGCCGTGGTCGCCGACGAGGTCAGAAAGCTGGCCGAAAAGACCATGACCGCGACCCGCGAGGTGGGGCAGGTCATAAAGGCCATCCAGAAAGGCACCTTCGACAACATCCGCCACATGGACCAGGCCTCCGAGGCCGTCACCAAGGCCACGGCCCTGGCCGGCCAGTCCCGGGCGGCGCTTGGCGAAATCGTGCGCCTCTCCGGCGACGCCGCCACCCAGGTCGCCTCCATCGCCGGCGCCTCGGACGAGCAGGTCGCGGCCAGCGAACGCATCCAGAACGCCATCGACCGGGTGCGCGAACTGTCCGGACGCACCACCGACGGCATGGTCCGCTCGGCCGGCACCATCGAGGCGCTTGGCGGCGAGATCGAGGAACTCATCAAATTAAACGGGGTGTTCAAGCTCATCGGCCAGGGCACGGCCCAGGACGTGGTGGAAGGGCTGGCCGCGACCACGGACATGACCGGACTCGCCCAGGCAGCCATGGAACGGCGTATGCGCGACGCCCTGTCGCAAAACGCCTTCCTGGAGCTGCTCTACGCCACCGATGCCCAAGGCATCCAGATCACGGAGAATATCGCCCCGGCCGGCTTCCCGGCCAGCGCCTCGGGCTCGGTCAAGGGCAAAAACTGGTCGGCCCGGCCCTGGTTCACCGAGGTCATAAAGAAAAAGGACACGTCCATCTCGGCCATCTACGTGTCCGAGGCCTCGGGCGAGTACTGCCTGACCATCTCCACGCCCATCTTTGCCGACGAACGCATCGTCGGGGTGCTTGGCGCGGACATCAAGGTGTTCGGCTAGCGTTTTCCTGCCCGCTCCAGGCGCCGCCCCCCTACTCCAGCCCGTAGCGCTTGACCTTGCGCCACAGCGACACCCGGTCGATGCCGAGGATGCGGGCGGCCTTGGACTTGTTGCCCTCCACCTCCTCGAGCACGTCGCGGATGTAGCTTTTCTCGTGTTCCTCCAGGCTCGGCCAGTCGCGGCGCGCCCCGCGCGTGGGGCGGATGCGCTCGTCGCGCAGATCGGCCAGCAGATGGGCGGATTCGATGACTTCGCCCTCGCTCACGGCCAGGGCCTTTTGCACGATGTTTTCCAGTTCGCGCACGTTGCCGGGGTATTCATAGAGCAGGAGCTTGTCGAGAACCTCGGGCGAAAGCTGGACGTTGCGCCCGGAAGCGGCGGCGTGCTTGGCCAGGAAATGTCGGGCCAGCTCCGGGATGTCCTCGCGGCGTTCGGACAGGGGCGGCACGTGCACGGTAATGACGTCGAGGCGGTAGAAGAGGTCCTGGCGGAAGGCCCCGGTATCCGATTCCTTCTTGAGGTCCTTGTTGGTGGCCGAGAGCACCCGGGCGTCCATGGGCGCTTCCTCGGTGCCGCCCACGCGCAGGAACGTGCGCTCCTGGAGCACGCGCAAGAGCTTGACCTGCATGGAAAGCGGCAGCTCGCCGATCTCGTCGAGAAAGAGCGTTCCCCCGGCCGCGGCCTCGATGAGCCCCTTGCGCCGGGCCCCGGCCCCGGTAAAGGCCTCGCGCTCGTGGCCGAACAGTTCGTTGCTGATGAGCTCCTCGGAAAACGCGCCGCAGTTGACGGCCATGAACCGCCCCTTGGACCGGGGGCTCAGGTCGTGGATGGTGCGGGCGACCAGCTCCTTGCCGGTGCCGGTCTCGCCGGTGATGAGCACGTTGCATTCCAGCCGCGCCACCTGGATGATGGACTGGCGCAGGGCCTCCATGGAATCGCTGCCGCCGATGAGCCGCGAAAGCCCCGAGGCCGGATCGGCGTTTTGGCGCAGCCGCGTCAGCTCCCGGCGCATGGCGGTTTTTTCCAGGGCCTTGGCGATCTGGGCCAGCACCTCCTCCACGTGGATGGGCTTGGAAACGTAGGTAAAGGCCCCCAGGCGCATGGCGGTCACCGCCGTTTCCACGGCGGCATGGCCCGTGACCACAATGACCTCGGTCTCGGGGGCGCGGCGCTTGATGGCGGTCAATAGCTCCATGCCGTCCATGCCCGGCATGCGCAGGTCGGTCAGCACCAGGTCGAAGGGCTCCCCGGCCAGAAGGGCCAAGGCCTCGCGGCCATCCTCGGCGGCGCTGGCCCGGTGCCCGGCCTTGGTCAGGATGTGGACGAGGTTTTCCCGGGCGATGGGCTCGTCGTCCACTACCAGCACGCGGGCGCGCTTCATGCCGGGCCGTCCGTCCGGCCGGAAGCGCCCTCGGACAGGGGCAGGCGGATGGTGAACACCGCGCCCTGGCCCGGCTCGCTGTCCACGGTGATGGTGCCGGCATGCTTTTCCACGATGCCGTAGACGATGGACAGCCCGAGCCCCGTGCCCTTGCCTTCCTCCTTGGTGGTGTAAAAAGGATCGAAGACGCGGCTCTTGGTCTCCTTCGGGATGCCGGGGCCGGTGTCGGAAACGGTGATGACGGCTTGGCCGGCAGCCGCGTCGCGCCGGGCGGCCAGGCGCACCTCGCCGCTGCCGTCCACGGCCTGGATGCCGTTTATGAGCAGGTTGAGAAGCGCTTCCTGAAGCCGCGAGGCGTCGGCCGGGATGACGAGGTCGTCCGGCACGTCGCTCGTCAACCGCACGCCCGAACCGCCCTGGCTGGACACCAGCCGCAGGGTCCGGCCGGCAAGCTCGGACAGGACCACCGGGCGCAGGGAGAATTCCCGGGCCCGGGAAAATTCGAGCAGCCCCTGCACGATGTCCCGCGCCCGCAGTGTCTCCTGGAGGATGTTGCCGAGCAGCTTGCGCAAAAATGCGGGATCGGCGGTTTCCAGCTCGTCCAGGGCGATCTGGCTGGACGTCGAGATGTTGTTGAGCGGATTGTTGAGCTGGTGGGCCACGCCGGCGGTCAGGGTGCCGATGGACGAGAGCTTCTTGGTCTGCACGAGCTGATCCTGGCGGCGCTCGATCTCGGCCACCATGCGGTTTATGGCCTCCATGACCTGCTCGATCTCGTCGTTGGTGTTGACCACCTGGATTTCCTTGAACCGCCCGGCCGCGATGTCCTGGGTGGCGGAGCGGATGATGCCGAGCGGCTGGAAGATCTTGCGAAACATGAGCAGCGGCAAGGCCACGCCCAGGGCCACGGACACGGACACGGCCAAGAGAAGCTGGGCCCCGAGCAGGCGGATCAGGGCATGGATGCGGCTGAGCTCGAACTCCACCACCGCGTCGGCGGCCTCGGTGAGTTCCTTGCCGATCTCACGCAGCTTGCGCGCCGCCTCGCCGCCCTGCCCGCCCCCGGAGATGGCCAGAGCCCCCAGAGCCTGGCGGTAGTCGCGCAGCAAGGTCCGCAAGGCGCCGAGCTGGGAGGAGACCTTCAGATCGCTGGCCTCGGCCGTGAGCGCATCCAGGGTTTTGAAGGACTCGCCCAGGTAGCGCCGGTCCTCGGCCAGATCCTCGGGCAGACCGTAGAGCAAATAGTTCTTCTCGTAGCGCCGCACTTCGAGGATGGTATTGGCAATGACGTGCCCCAGGCGCATAAACTCGAGCTTGTCCTCCATGGTGCGCAGATCCTCGTAGGAAATGATGCCCATGGCGCCGATGCCGAGCACGTAAAGAGCGAGAATGGCAACGATTTTTTGCCGAAGACTGAGGCGGGCGCGAAGGAGGCTGGTCATGGGGGGCCCTCGGCTGGACGGATTGGCCTGCCGGCCTGGGGCCTTAGCCTACACGCCGTGGCCCCGGGGAACAAGAGCCGGCGGAAAACGCCCGGTCGCCCGCAGCCGCCTTTTTTGCTCAAAAGAGCAAAAACATCTCTCCTCCCCCTTGACGTCGCCCAGGCAAGCCTTAATGCTCTTTTGAGCAAAACAAAGGAGCGATCATGCCGCGTCCCCGTCTGCGCCGGTGCGTCTCCGGCATCCCCAAGGCCACGTATTTCAAACCGCAAGGCGCGCCCCTGCGGGACCTGCCGGAAATCCGCCTGTCCGTGGAAGGGCTCGAGGCCTTGCGTCTGGCCGATGTGGAAGGGCTGACCACCGAGGTGGCGGCGACGCGCATGGGCGTGTCCCGCCACACCTTCGGCCGGGTGCTGGCCGAAGCCAGGGGCAATGTGGCCCGGGCGCTGACCACCGGATCGGCGCTTCGCATCGAGGGCGGGGACTACGCCCTGGCCGAAGACGCCTGCGCCGCCGGGGACGCGGCCGACAAAGACGCTCCTTAAAAGGAGGATGACGTTATGCCACGAGGTGATCGCAACGGTCCCATGGGGCAGGGTTCCGGCACGGGCCGGGGAGCCGGTTTTTGCGGCGGCGCGGACGCGCCGGGATTTTCCTGCGCGCCGGGTCGGGGCGGACGGCAGATGGATATGGGCATGGGTCGTGGTCGCATGGGCGGTCGCGGCGGCGTATGGTGTCGCGGCATGGGACGCGGGGCCGGCTTCGCGCCGGGCAACGTCGCCGGAAGCGACACGGACGCCGAGCCCCAGGCGCTTCTCCAACAGGCCCAGGCCATGCAGGCCAACCTCGACGCCTTAAACGAACGTCTGGCCCGATTGGAAAAGACGGCCGACCAGGATTAGGAGGAGAGAAGCGGAGGCAGGAGGGGGAAACCCTTTGAAATAAAAGCGGTAACCCCTCCCGCGCCCTCCCCTTCCTCAATCTGCAACGCTTTCACCTGGCGCGGGCTCTCCGGGAAACGTCCTTCACATGATGGCCGGCGCTTCCCTTCTCCGCCCGCGCCGGCCCCCATCCGATCCGGCGATCGTGTAACCGCCCCCCCTCGCCCTGCGACTTCTTTTCCACAACGCCTGCGCGCCAGCGCAGCCATGGTGGTTGCCCGACGAGGTGTTGGCGCAAAGCCCCCGACCTTCCGCGGCAACAACCGCGTTGGACGCGCGGCCACGGCAGTCCGCGGACTCTGTAATTACGTTTCGGGAAATCACATTATGGCGGCTGACAACACGTCCAAAAAACGCCTGCTTCTCCTGAACCCGCCCCCCAACGCCGATGTCGGCGCCCATCTCAATCTTGAAAACCTCGGCCTTGGCTATATTGCCGCTTCCATCAAAAGAAATCTCGCCAAGACGCATGAGGCGTACATATGGGACTGCTCCATCGTTGATCCCGGCATGCAGCACATCGAAACATTGCTGCAAGACATCCGACCGGATTACATCGGCTTCTCGCTGACCTCGATGAATGCCCTCCCCGGCATGGCCCTGGCGGACGCCATCAAAAGACACCGTCCCGAAAGCAAGATCATCCTCGGCGGCATCCTGGCCACCTCGCTGACCGCCGAGGAATTGGCGGATTATCATCCCGACGCCATTGTCCGTGGCGAAGGCGAGGCCCTCATTGTGGACGTCCTGCGCCAATTCGACGCCACAGGCGACATGCCGCTGCTCGAGGTCGCCCAGAAAACCGCTCTCGACGTCGACGCCCTCGGCTGGCCGTCCCGGGAAATGCTCCCCTGGCAACTGCAACGACACCCGCAGGCCAGCATTTCCGGTTCCCGAGGATGTCCCTTCCATTGCAGTTTTTGCAGCATCCCCCGGGCGGGGAAAATCAATACGTGGCGTCCGCGCGACATCGAGGATGTGGTCGAGGAAATTCTTTTTCTCAATAAGCGATACGGCGTCTATCACTTTTACTTCGTCGATGACAATTTCGTCATAACATCAGCAGCGTCCTACAACAGGGCCGCTCGCTTCGCGGAATTGATCCTCAAAAAAGCGCCTCCGATCCGCTTCGGCTTCATGTGCCGTTCGGCCGCAATCGAAAAAAATCTTTTCCATTTGCTCAAGAAAGCCGGTTTGGCAGGCGTGTTCCTGGGGATTGAATCCTTTTCCCAGCCCGTACTTGATCGCTACAAGAAGAGGGAGACAGTCGGCGAGCACCTGCAGGCCATAGAGACCCTCAACAACCTTGGTATAACCGTCAATCCCGGTTTTATTTTCTTTGACCAGTGGACGACCAAGGCCGAGGTCGATGAAACGATTGCCGTCATGCAAGAGATCGACTTTCCAGCCTTGCAATCCATGAACTCTAAACTGACGTGCTACAGAGGCACGCTCATCGAAAAGAACATAACGCCAAGCGATCAAAAATCAAGAAAACCGGGCATCATCCCTTATGAATTCAAAGAGAAGACAACTTGCGCGCTTTTTGAAACATGTTGCAATCTTTTCTACAAACAACTTCCCTCTATCAAGGCCTACTGCGACTATCAAATTCTGTATTATTCCCTCGGATATATCTTCCCATACTATTTAAATACCGGCCATGAAGATTTCTTTACGAAGCTATACACGAAGTGTACGTCTTTCTGGAAATCCGGAGACTTCTTTATTCTGCAAGCGATCAGGGACAACCCGTCCGGGACGCAAAACGGCTCGTTTCTCGAGGCCGTCAAGCAGCATTGCACTCCTTACTGGGAAAAGGGAAATGAAATAGCCAAAAGCACCCTGGAATATTCAACCTTGTATTTTATAAAACAACTCGCTACCGATTCTTCACAAAACGCACATATCGCCTCCCTGTTTTTCACTTTGCCGCGAAACAAGGCTCATATTGAGAAATTATTCAATTTTTATACATCCTGCCCAAAACAAAACCATACAATACTTGCCAGGTTGCTCGCATATTGCAATACGAATAACAACGACCTTCAAATCATTACGCACGACGATAATCCTGACACCATACTGGAACTGCTCAATTCCGCAGTGCTTACCAACAACGCCACAATGCTGCAGGCAATAGACAAACATCTGTCTTCAAAAATAAGCAACGGCCCGTGTGTCACCAAAGCAGTAAACAAGGCAAAGCATCTTTTCTCACTGGACTATCCTGAATATATTATGGAATATGGACGCTCCCTTGACCATGTTTCAGCCTAAATATGGTTGCCTATTCCATACTTTTCCCGTTCTTTTGTCTGGTTGCGCTTCCTTGACTTCTGTTGCCGTTCGTCCAACATAGCTCCGTTTTCGCATAACACTCCCCGCACCAAGCATTTTCCGCCAGCCCCAGACGGCGGGAAACGCGACGCGTGACGCCGGGGAAAAGCACATACGGACAAGGAGGCAGGAAATGGCGGAAACCATGCTTGAAACCGTGCGCGAGCGAGCCCTCGCCCTGTGGAAGGAACACGATCTGCTCGGCGAACCCATCTCTGTCACGGCCCGCACGCTCACGGTGCACGAGGCCATCGGCGACCCCGACGGCGACGATTTCCCACTGCAAAAAGGCAAGGAACAGCTCATGGAGGCCGTGTTTCGCGGCGAAAAAGGCCAGGCTTTCACGGACCGCTTCGGCGATTTCTCCGGCTCCCTGGCCGACGTGGCCGCCATGGAGCTCACCGGCAACTTCCGCCGGGCCGTGTTCGTCTCCGCCCTCAACGCCACCTGCCGCAGCCTGGGGCTCTGCACCGGCACCGTCCACTGCCGCGACAAGGAACCAAACGACTGCGCCACCGCCTTCCGCGACCACATCAGCGCCACCTACGGCAATCCGCGCATCGCCCAGGTCGGCTTCCAGCCCAAGATGATCGAAATCCTGAGCAGCCGCTTCACGCTCAAGGTCCTGGACCGCGACCCGGAGAACATCGGCGCGGTCAAGCACGGCGCGCCCATCCACGGCCCCGAGGATCAGGCCTCGATCCTGGACTGGGCCGACCTGATCGTGTCCACGGGCTCGACGCTCGCCAACGACACCATCGGCGATTTCCTCACCGACAAGCCGGTCATCTTCTACGGCACCACCGTGGCCGGCGCGGCGGCGCTCATGGGCTGGCAACGCTTTTGCGCCAAGTCGCGCTGAGTCGTGGGGAGAGAGGAGCCGGGGGAAACCTTTTCTGAAGAAAAGGTTTCCCCCGGACTCCCTTCCAAAAGACTTTTAATGGTTACAGGATGTTACACGAAACGCATTCGTAACCGTTAAGAAGTTTAGGAAGGGGAGAGCGCGAGAGGGGAGAACCCTTTGCAAAAGGGTTTCCCCTCTCGCACCCTCTTTTCCCTCCCCCTCCTAAAACAACCAAATATGGTCGAGGCCGACGCCGTCGTGGCCTTCGGTGCGCCGTTCCCGCAGGATCGTCGCCGGCCGTCCGGCGGCCACCATGTTGTCCGGCACGTCGTGAGTCACCAGCGCCCCGGCGGCGACGATGGCCTGCCGGCCGATGGTCACGCCGGGCAGCAGCACCGCGCCGGAATAGATCTTGGCGTAGTCGCCGATGACCACCGGCTTGTAGCTCCTGGTGATGTGCGAGGCCTCGTCGTGGCTGTGGGTGAAAACGCGCACGTCCTCGGCCACGGCCACATCGTTGCCGATGCGCACCCCGCCCTTGGTGTCCAGAAAGACGTTGCGGTTAAAAAACACGTTGTCCCCGACGCTCAGCAGTTGGGGAAAATTGAAGCGCAGGTTTTCCTCGGCCGTGAAGGCCGCGCCGCAGGCCCCGAAAAGCCGTCTGGCCAGAAGCCGTCGAAACGGGATGGAAAACGACACCACCAGGCACAGCGGCAGCTTGTCGAAGGCGTCCCAGAGGAAATGCAGATGGCGCAGGGCCGGCGTCAGCGGATACTCGGCCGCCTTGGGCAGGGTTTCGGCGTAGAGCCGGATATGGGTGATGGCCTGCAGCTCCATGGGCGGCGCGTCCATGATGGCCAGAATTTCCTGGACGGCTTCGGGCGCTTCGATATGGCCGAGGGCGTCCTCGATATGGGACAGGCACGCATTGAAATAATTGGCCATCGGGGACCTTCCGGTTTTCCGACAGCGTAGCAGACGGAGCCACCGCCAACAATGCGTTTCAGGGGAAAGAGCTGGGGGAAACCTTTTCTGAAGAAAAGGTTTCCCCCAGACCCCCTTCCCAAAGACTTTCAGCGGTTACTGCCTGTCACCATTAAACGTTTTTGGGAGGGGAGAGCGCGAGAGGGGGACACTTTTTTCAAAAAGGGTCCCCCTCTCGCATCGCCTTTTCTCCTCCCCGCCCCCTCCCCTCCCTACACGCTCAGGACCTTCCAGCCGTCTTTGAGGTATCCGGTCATGGGCTCGCCCATGTAGATCACGTCCAGGCCGAGGCGCTTGAGGTCATCGGTCACGCCGTAGCGCTCGGCGCAGGCCAGGCAGGCCAGAAGCGTCACCCCGGCCTCGCGGCAGGCGGCCACTTCGGCCTGAAGTTCGGCGTCCGTGGCGAGAAGTTTCGCCGAAGGCCCCCAGACGACGAGGTGCACCTCGTCCCACCAGCCTTTGAGCCGGGAGTTCTTGGCGTACATCAGCGCCATGTTCAGGGCCGCTTCCTTGTCGGCGGTCACCCACAGGACGACCAGTCCCGGGGCGCTTGTATTTGTAGCCATACTGGTTTTCTTCCTTCGTATGCTCCGGGGCCAGGGACATATTCCTCTTTCCCCGAGGTTCGAGCCACAACGATGAAACCCAACTCACCATTCTATCACGACCTTGCCGAAATGCCGCCCGGATTCAAGATAGGAAAACGCCGCCGCCGTCTGTTCCAGGGGGAAACTTCGGGCGATGATAGGGGGTATGGCATTTGCCTCCACAGCCCTAAGCATATCCGCAAAATCACGGGTGTTACCGACGCTGAATCCATAAATGTTTGCGTGTTTGAGATTGAATGCGATCAAATTGATCGTACTCTCCACACCACCCAGAAAACCGACCACAGCGATATGGCCTCCAAGTCTCAAGGCGTGGATGCTCTTGGCGAGGTTGCTCCCCCCGATGGTTTCGACCACGATGTCCGCTCCCTCACCGTGAGTTATGTCTACAACAGCGGACGCCCAATCCGGGTGTTGCTTGGAGTTGATCAGATGGTCGGCCCCCAACTCTTGGGCCTGGGCCAATTTTTGGTCATCGCCCGAGGTGATGATCACTCTGGCCCCGGCCGCTTTCGCGAATTGCAATGCAAAAATGGAAACACCGCCAGTACCGTGGAGAAGGACCGTATCGCCGGCCTTGATCTTACCGTAGGCAAGCGCGTTCCAAGCGGTCACGCCCGCGATGGGGAGCGTGGCGGCCTCGGCGTAACGCAGTGCGGCCGGAATTTTGATCAACTCGTTAGGTTGCATCACCTTATATTCGAGCAATTGCCCAGGAGTTGTCCCAGAACCGGGACGCGTCTCGAATCGCGAATTTTCCCGGGTGCAACGCCCATCCACCCATTGCGGGATATACGTGGTCGCCACGCGATCTCCCGGAGCAAAGCCGGTGACGCCGGCCCCGATCGCTTCAACAATGCCGGAACCGTCCGAAACGGGAATAAAAGGGAGCCGAAGATTGGGGTCTAACTGTCCTTTCACCAAAAGCAGGTCCACATAGTTGAGCGACGCGGCCTTGAGCTTGACAAGGATCTGCCCCGCTTCAGGCTCCGGTTTCGGCATCTCGGCTAATGTCAGGTTTTCGACACCGAATCCGTTGCGTAGCATAATCGATTTCATCTGTGCCTCCAGTTTCGCCGGCGGATGTTTTTCCCGAGCAAATTCCCCGGCACATCGGAACTCCTGTGGTGTTGGCCGGTGTCAGAACTTGCCGCGAGTAGACCCCGAAGCCTTACGCGCGAAGCTTTTCGAGCACCCAGGCCATGTTCTTGCCGAGGTTTTTCATGGTCAGCATGCCCTCGTCGTCTGTTTCCACATCCCCGGGTTCGAGGCCCCGACCCATGTTCCAGTAGCTCGCCCCCGGCACCACCATCTGGTTGATGAAGTAGAAGTGGTTGATGGAGTTGAAGACATGGATGGCCCCGGCGCGCCGCACGGCCACCGCCGCCGCGCCGACCTTGCGCGCGAGCATGGAATCGTTGGCCAGGGCCACCATGCCGGCCCGGTCGATGATGGACTTGATGTTGCTCGAGACGTTGGCGAAGTAGGTGGGCGATCCCAGAATCATGCCCTCGGCCGCGACCATCTTGTCGATGATCTCGTTTAACATGTCGTTTTTGACGGTGCAGTGGCCGTCTTTTTTCTCCCAGCACTTCATACAGGCGATGCAGCCGTGGATATTCTTGCCGTGGAGTTGCAGCAGTTCGGTCTCGATGCCTGCGGCCTCGATTTCGCCAAGGGCCGTGCGCAGCATGATGGCCGTATTGCCATCCTTTCTGGCGCTGCCGTTGATGGCCAGTACTTTCATTGCGGTTCTCCTTTCTTGAGCGCCTTGCCCGCGCTCCAGGCATCGGCGACATGGTCCCCGAGCGTCCAGTAGCGGTTGTCGGGCATGGTGAGCAGCAGCGGCTTGTATTTCGCCACATCCGGCTTGCCGTTGGTGAGAATTTCGCCGTCCGCCCAACCGGCCTTGATTTCGCCGATGAAAAACGTGTGGTGCGGCAGGTCCACGGCCTGAAAAAGGGTCATCTCCAGGCACAGCGGACACTGGCGGATCATGGGCGCAGCCGCGACCTCGCCGAAGAAGACGTCGAAGAGCGCGGCCTTGTCCGCCTTGCGCCCGGACACGAGCCCACAGTAATCGGTTTTCTCCGCAAGCTCCGGCCCGGGCAGGCACAGGGAAAATGCGCCCGATTCCCGGATGCCCTGGCCGGTGAGCTGGCGGTGGTTGATGGACACGCCGATCATCGGCGGCTTGTGCCCTACCCGCGTCACCCAGGCGGCGGTCATGAAATTGGGCCGCCCCGCCACCATGGCCCCGACCAGGGTCACAGGCATGGGCGGCAGGATTTCCGGGTCCAGACGCACTTTCTCCATATTATTTCAGCTCCTTGCCGATGGAAAAAGCCAGGCCGAGATCGCGGCCCAGGCCGTAGTAATGCCGGTCCTCGGGGGCGAAGATGATGGGCTTTATGGCGGCGGCATCCGGCTTGCCGTCCTTCATGCACGCGGCGTCCACCTTCACGTCCAACACCTCGCCCACGAACATGGTGTGCTGGCCCAGATCCTGGACATGGATCAGCTTGCATTCGACCGTAAGTGGGCACTCGGCGACATAGGGCGCGTCCACGAGCTCGCTTTTCACGGCCGTGTAGCCGCACACCGCGAACTTGTCGGCTTTTTTGCCGGAGACGATGCCGCAGTAGTCCACCTTGGCCACGTCCGCCTCGGACGCGACGTTTATCGTGAACGCCTTGCGCTCCAAGATGGCGGCATAGGAATGCCGGGGCTTTTGCAGCGAAACGGTCATGCACACCGGCTTGGAGCAGCAAATCCCGCCCCAGGCCGCGGTCATGAGGTTGGGCTTGCCGGTCGCGTCGTAGGTGCCGATCAGCCAGGCCGGGGTGGGCAGGGTCATGGTTGTCGCGCCAAGAGAGACCTTTTCCATCATTATGCTCCTTCGTGTTCTGTCTGTTGCGCCGGGTAGTCCCGGCCGGCCCGCCAGCAGGGGGCGACGGGCTCGCCAACGGAGAAATACCAGCCGCTGGAATAGTCGAACAGCAGCGGCCTGGCTTTTTCCAGGTCCACCTTGCCCTCTTTCAGACAGGATTCCTCGGCGTAGGAACCGGCCAGCTCGCCCACGAACACCTCGTGGGCCGGCAGGTCGATCACCTGATGCAGCTTCAACTCCATATTGACCGGGCACTCCCGGATCATGGGCGCATTGCCGAGTTCCCCGTAAAAGACATCGAAAACCCGCGACTTGTCCACCTTCGCCCCGGAGACGATGCCCACATAGTCCGTGGCCACGGCCATGGATTTGCCGGGCAGGCAGATGGAAAACGCGCCGGATTCGTGGATGCCCCGGCTGGTGTGCCGAAACTTCTTCAGGCTCACGGTCAGGTACTGGGGAGCCACGTTGTTCAGGATGCCCACATGGGCGATGGCCAGGAAATTGGGCCTGCCGTCCACCATGGCGCCGACGATGGTGGCGGGCATGGGGTACAGCAGGCAGGTGCGGCCGAGATGGCGTTGCATGCGTACTGCCTTCTACCAGTGATTCTTGTGGATGCGCTCGGGCTTGAAACGTTCCACGCGCTTGAAGTCCTGGGCCGGATGGCCGAGCACCACCAGGGCGTGGGCCTTCACCCCGTCCGGCAGGCCGAGCAGTTTCGTCAGGCCTTCCATGCGCTCGGTCCGGGGATAAATGCCGCACCACACCGAGCCGATGCCGAGCCCCCGGGCGGCCAGCAGCATATTTTCCACGGCGGCGGAGCAATCGAGCGTCCAGTACCCGAACCCCGGATACTTCTCCTGGGCCAGTTCGGCCGCCACCACCACCGCCACCGGTGCCTGTTGGATCATGGCCGCGTGGGCATGAATCGCGACGATGGCGTCCATGGTGGCGCGGTCGTCGAGGACGATGAAATGCCAGGGCTGGGCGTTGCCGGCGCTTGGCGCGGCCATGGCCGCGCGCAGGATGGTGTCCATATCCGCTTCGGACACCGGCGCGTCGGTGAAGGCGCGGATGCTGCGCCGGGTATGGATGGCTTCGAACAGATCCATGGGGCCTCCTTTGCGGTTTCCGCTTTACGCCTAAAGAGAATTCTGCAAGTATGGCGGAAAAGGCAAGTAGGCACATATAAGTTATGTAGTACCCTTTTGGATACTATTCAAAGGAGCGGACATCATGGCCGGACAGGGAACGTCGGGTGGGCGCAAGCGCTGCCGGGGCAAGGAATATTCATGCAGCATGGAGCTGTCGCTGGCGGTCATCGGCGGCAAGTGGAAACCGCTGATCCTGTGGCATCTGCGCGATGTCGCGACATTGCGCTTTTCGGCCCTGCGCCGCACCATGCCGACCATCACCCAGAAGATGCTCACCCAGCAGTTGCGCGAACTCGAGGCCGACGGCCTCATCACCCGCACCGTCTACGCCGAGGTGCCGCCACGCGTGGAATACGGCCTGACCGAGCCCGGCCGCGACATCATCCCCATCCTCGAGGCCCTGTGCCGGTTCGGCAAGGAGTTCGAGGCCCGGTTCGGGGTCGAAGACGCCGACGCCGCGCCCGACTGCGCCGTGACGCGGTAGCAAGGCCCGCGGAGAGGCGGTGGGAGAGGAACCGGGGGAGGGAACCCTTTTTTGAAAAAAAGGGTTCCCTCCCCCGGACCCCCACCCTCCCCAAAAACTTTCAATGGTCATAATAGAGAGAGATCGCGTGTTTTTTTGAAAGACTGAAAGCCGGATTCCTGTCACGTCCTCCCCGGCGGGCGTTCAAGGTTCTCCCCGTTCATGGATAGAAAGAAGACACTGCCCGGCACGGCGTATCATTTCCATCCATATTTCATCCTAAATTCGTATAGTTTATAGACACGGAAAAATCCGCGCCGTTGCCGCAAGCTGTTTTTCAAAGAAGTTCCCGCAAGGGAACCGAATTGTCATCTTCATATAAATTTTATAATATCAAAGTGTTATATCGAAATAGAGTACGCCTTGAATAAATTCCCGACAAAAAAAGTTCCTATATGGCACGACGGATGCTATTGGGGAAGACAAACCCCAAGGAGGCATTCACCATGCGTAACAGCATTCGTATCCCCGCCGCATTAGCTCTGACCCTGGCCCTGGCCGTTCCGGCCCTGGCCCAGACCACGCACCAGCACAATGCTCCGGCCGCACCGGCCGCCACGACCGATACAGCCACGACCGCCACCCCGGCCGCCCCCCCCGTGGACCCCAACAAGGTCTACCTGCTCCGCCAGGACTACATCGCCAAGACCGCCGAACTGCGCGGCAAGCTCGTCGCCCGCCAGGCCGAGCTGGAAACCCTGCTCGCCACCAAGCCCGGCGACACCGCCGCCGTCACCAAGCTGACCACTGAAATCAGCGCCCTTCGCGGCAAGCTGTTCGAACAGGACACCCTCTTCCGCATCCGCTACGCCAAGGAAACCGGCACCCCCATCCGCATGACCCACCGTATGGGCCAGATGGAAGGCATGATGATGGACGGCATGATGGGCGGTAAGATGATGATGGGCCCCAAGAGCGATGCCGACTGCAAGATGATGGGCAAGGACAAGGGCATGATGATGATGGGCAAGGACATGATGCAGGGCATGCAACATGACATGAAGGCCATGGACCACGGCGCAAACGGCGCCATGCCTGGCCATAACATGCCCATGCCTGCCGCCAACGCCCAGAACACCCCGGCCGCGGCCGCCCCTGCCGCTCCTAGCGCTCCCGCCGCCCCGGCCAACCAATAACCACGCCCCTCTACGCTAACCACGCAGACTCACGGAGAAGCCCCATGCGTACCGCCATAGCCGCCTTCGCCCTCATCGCCGCCCTGGCCGCCGTCCCCGCCGCTTACGCCGCGTCCCAGCCGGAGCAGGACACCACGGCCGCCGAAAAGATGTTCACCACCATGGACACCAACAAAGACGGCGTCCTGACCAAGGAAGAATTCGCCGCCCACCACATGGCCGACGACTTCGCCAAGGCCGACAAGAACGGCGATGGCAAGGTCACCCGCGACGAATACCTCGGCCACGCCTCCGGCATGAAGATGCAGTAAGAAAGGGCAAAGAGGGTGCGAGAGGGGAAACCCTTTAAAAAGGGTTCTCCCCTCTCGCGCTCTCCCCTTCCTCAATTTTTTAACTATACACGCTAGCTACCGACAACACCCCGCCACTATTGAAAGTCTTTGGAAAGGGGGTCTGGGGGAAAACTTTTCTTCAGAAAAGTTTTCCCCCAGAACTCTTTTTAGCATCCCCTCCCTTGCCCTTGCCAAGCGCAACCGGCGGCGCTATCAAAGCCGCGTTGTCCTCAGGGCGGGGTGAAAGTCCCCACCGGCGGTATCCCGGCAATCCGGGGAGCCCGCGAGCGCTTCGCGCCGACGCGACACGGACCCGGCAAGACCGGTTTCCGACGGAGGCATCCCTCCAGGTCGCAGCGCAAGGACCCCATCCGGTCCTTCACGGCACGAAGGTCAGCAGACCTGGTGCGAGGCCAGGGCCGACGGTTACAGTCCGGATGCAAGAGGAGCAGACGGCATTCCCCTCGCCGGCATCGGGCCGGCGTGAGGCCGACGGGCCGCTTTGGCGCGGCTTGTCCGGTCGTCTCCATTTCCGCCCTGATTCTGGCAAGCCAGGACCGCGTACGGAGCACGCCATGAATCAGACCTATTCCGGTGTTCAAAACGAGTATCAGAGTGTGGTGCGGGCCATCGAGGCCATGCGCCAGGGCAAAGGCGTCGTCGTGACCGACGATGCGGATCGCGAGGACGAGGGAGACCTCATTTTCGCGGCCGAAACACTGACCGTCCCGCAGATGGCCATGCTGATCCGCGAATGCAGCGGCATCGTGTGCCTGTGCCTGACCGCGGCCAAGGCCGAGCAGCTCGAGCTGACGCCCATGGTCACGGTCAATACCTGCAAAAACCGCACGGCCTTCACCATCACCATCGAGGCGGCCGAAGGCGTCACCACCGGCGTTTCGGCTGCGGACCGGGTGACGACCGTCAAGACGGCCAGCGCGCCGAACGCCAAGCCCTGCGACCTGGCCCATCCGGGCCACGTGTTTCCGCTGATCGCCAAGCCCGGCGGCGTGCTCGAGCGCCGGGGCCATACCGAGGCCACGGTGGATCTGGCCCGGCTGGCGGGGTTTGCCCCCTGTGGCGTCCTTTGCGAGTTGACCAATCCCGACGGCACCATGGCCAAGGGCGCGCAAATCGAACGCTTCGCCGCGGCCAACGGCTTCCCGCTGGTCACCGTCGCCGCCCTGGCCGCCTACCGCCAGGCTGTGGGCGATATGTAAGATTAGAGAAGAGAAGAAGGTGCGAGAGGGGAAACCCTTTGAAAAGGGTTCTCCCCTCTCGCGCTCTCCCCTTCCTAAACTTTCTCACGATAACAGCACGATATCGATAGTGCACCGTTATTGTTAAAAGTCTTTGGAAAGGGGGTGCCGGGGGGAGAACCTTTCTTCAGAAAGGTTTCCCCCCGGCATTCATTTTTCCATTCCCCCTAATCATCACGGCGGGCGAATTGCCGCTGGTCGGCCTGGCAGACGGGGCAGCGCCAGTCGTCGGGCAGTTTTTCGCCGGGCGTGCCGGGTTCGATCCCGCCTTTGGGATCACCGCGTTTGGGATCGTAGGTGTAGCCGCACTGCAGGCAGATATAGCGATCGAGCGCCATGGCAAGCCCCCTTTGTTGCGTTGGAAATGCGCCTAACGCCGCGTGAGGCCGTGGTCAAGCCGTGTCGGGGCTGCAGGGCAAAAGCCGCATATCCTGCTGCGGCGCGGCGCTGCGGATCTGGTTTCTTCCATTGGCCTTGCCGGCGTAAAGGGCCTGGTCGGCCATTTCGACCAGGGTCCCGGGGTGCATCGACCGCGCCGGCACGACCGTGGCCACGCCCATGCTGAGGGTCACGATGGGGGCCGCGACCGAGGAGGCGTGCGGGATGGCCCTGGCGGTCACCCGCGCGGCTATTTCCCGCGCCACCGCGTCGGCCCCGCGCACATCCGTGTTGGGCAGCAGCATCACGAATTCCTCTCCGCCGTAACGGGCGGCGATATCCGAAACGCGGCCCCCCGACTGCCTGAAGGCGTCGGCGATGGCCCGGATGCAGTCGTCCCCGGCCTGATGCCCATACGTGTCGTTGAAGTTCTTGAAGCAGTCGATATCGGCCATGACGAGCGACAACGGTTGGGCGCTGCGTTGCAGCCGTTTGAATTCCTGCCTGAGCTTCTTGTCGAAATACCTTCTGTTGAAAAGCCGCGTCAGCCCATCCTGGTTGGCGAGGATTTCGATTTTGCGATTGGCTTCCTTGAGTTCGAGCTCCATGCGTTGGGCGTTGACGATAATCAAGGCCGCCATGATCCCGACCATACTCAAAACGGTCAGCAAAATCGCAATGCTTTGCCATGCGCCCCCGTTTCGGAAAAAGGTCAGGGAGGACCCCATGGCGGTCGCGATGCCCAGCCGCAGCGCCATGGAGGCGAGGGAGAACGCGATCATCGTCACGAGAAGCCAATTTTGTCCGCCGAGCGCGCCGGGGAGATGCTTGACCGCAATCCGTAACGCTTCGGCGAAAAACACGAGGAACACGAAGGAAAAGCATATAATCCGCCAATAGAGACTCGGCGAGATATACGTCGACCAGATCAGGACCAGAAGAAGCGCCACGAAGAGAGCGCTATGCATCGTCCGACGCGCCCATGGAATATCCAGAAAGACGGCCAAGCCCCAGGCCAACGTGAACGGCATCGCGGCAATCAGCAGGTTGGCCAGCACAATGGAGAGGAAATCGGGCAGGCTCCCGCGCAGTGCGATGAGGATGGCTCCCGTACCCGCGCACATGAATCCGACGGTCCAATAGCGGAAGCCGGGATACGTGTTCCTGGCCAGGCAATGGTAGGCCATGATCCCGAAAATAGTGAAGCAGACAAACGCGCCTTCGAAGAGGACCGTGCGCATATCCAGTGAATGCAGCATTTTTCCACCCTATCAGGTTAACGCGCATGGTCAATGACCTCAAAGAGCATTGGGCGGCATATCGCGAAGCCGTTCCGCCAGCGATCAGGAGGAAAAAGGCCCTTCCAGGGCGGGACCACGCGGGAGGACGGCCCGCCCTTCCCGCAGGCCAGACATCCCGAACGCCCCGGCCGGTCATAAGCGGCCAAAGACCGGGGCGCATTCGCGGCTCCAGGTCTTCACCTCTCTAAAATCATAGCGTTTTTCTTCGCCAGCACGCTGCCGTTTTCCCGCTTCATCCCCTGCCCGAGCGCCCTTGTCTGTCTAAACATGTCTAGACATGTTTCGGGATTACACAACACTGCCCATACAATATACATCTGTTATTTCAGATAGATACAATGCCGTCTTCCTGGCATGCCGCTTGCTTTTGGAAAAAGAAATACTGGAGAACGGCATATGGAAGAAATGGAACAGAAGATACTCGTCGTAAATGGCGTGGAAAGAACGCTGATCTATCCACACAAAAGCACCCTCGCCGATGTACTGCGGAAAAACCTTCATTTGACGGGGACAAAAATCGGCTGCGCCCAAGGACAATGCGGCGCATGCTCCGTCATCATCAATGGCAAAGTCGTTCGTTCCTGCATCACAAAAATGCAGCGCGTGCCGGACAAGGCCGACATCACAACCATTGAAGGCATCGGCCAGCCGGGCCACCTGGCGCCGCTCCAGCGGTCCTGGGTCAAGCACGGGGCGGCCCAGTGCGGCTTTTGCACACCGGGATTCATCGTCTCGGCCAAGGGGCTGCTGGACGAAAACCCGAGCCCCAGCCGCGAAGACGTGCGCCACTGGTTCCAGGAACACCGCAACGCCTGCCGCTGCACCGGCTACAAGCCCCTGGTGGATGCGGTCATGGACGCCGCCGCCGTCATGCGCAGCGAGGCCGCACCGGAGAGCCTCGACTTCGTCATGCCCGCTAACCGGCGCATCTGGGGCTCGACCTATCCGCGCCCCACGGCCGAAGCCAAGGCCACGGGCACCCTGGATTACGGCGCGGACCTCGGGCTGCGCCTGCCCGAAAACACCCTGTACCTGGCCCTGGTCCAGGCCGAGGTCCACCATGCGCTGATAAGGGGCATCGACACGGCGGAAGCGGAAAAGATGCCCGGCGTATACCGCGTGCTCACGGCCAAGGACGTCCAGGGCAAAAACCGCATCTTCGGCCTGGTGTCCAATCCCAACAGCAAGGGCGACGGCTGGGAACGGCCCATTTTGTGCGACGCCAAGGTCTTCCAGTACGGCGACGCCGTGGCCATCGTCTGCGCCGACACCGAAGAGCAGGCCAAGGCGGCCGCAGCCAAGGTACGCCTCGACCTGGAGGAACTGCCCGCCTACTTAAGCGCCCAGGAGGCCATGGCCGAGGACGCCATCGAGATCCACCCCGGCACGCCCAACGTCTATTTCACCCAGCCGCTGGTCAAGGGCGACGACCCCGAGGCGGTGTTCGCCCGCAACGACGTGGCTGTCGTCACAGGCGAATTCCACACCAGCCGCCAGCCCCACATGCCCATCGAACCCGACGTCGGCTTCGCCTACATGGGCGAGGACGGCCTGCTCCACATCCACAGCAAGTCCATCGCCGTGCACCTGCACGCCTTCATGATCGCCGAAGGGCTCGGCCTGCCGCCGGACAAGATCGCCATGATCGCCAACCCCATGGGCGGCACCTTCGGCTACAAGCTGAGCCCCACCATGGAGGCCCTGCTCGGCGTGGCGGTGCTGGCCACCGGGCGTCCGGCCTCCCTGCGCTACACTTACTTCCAGCAGATGACCTACACCGGCAAACGCTCGCCGTTTCACATCAAGGCCAAAATGGCGGCGGACAGGAAGACCGGCCGCATCCTGGCCCTTGAACACGACTACTATGTGGACCACGGCCCCTACTGCGAGTTCGCCGACGGCCTGACCGGACGCGGCATCCAGTTCATCGGCGCGGGCTACGACATCCCGAGCATCCGGGGCATGGGCCACGCCGTGGCCACCAACCACTGCTGGGGCGCGGCCTTTCGCGGCTTCGGCGGTCCCCAGTCCTTCTTCGCCGGGGAATCGTTGATCGATGAGATGGCCTTGGCCCTCGGCATGGACCCGATCGAATTCCGCCTGGCCAACTGCTACCGACCCGGAGCCACCACCCCCACCGGCCAGACGCCGGACGTCTACTGCCTACCCGGCATGCTCGAAGCGTTGCGGCCGCGCTACAAGGCCGCCAAGCAACGCGCCAGGAAGGAGTCAACGCCCGAGGTGAAAAAAGGCGTGGGCATCGCCCTTGGCGTCTACGGTTCGGGCCTCGACGGCGCGGACAGCGCCTCGGTCTTCGTCCAGTACGATCCCGACGGCGGCGTCACGGTCGGCGCGTCCTGGGAGGACCATGGCCAGGGCGCGGACATCGGCGCCGTGGGCACGGCCCACGAGGCCCTGTTCCCCATGGGCATCCCGCCGGAAAAGATCCGCTTCAGCTGGCCCGACAGCTCCAAGCAGCCGCCGGCCGGCCCGGCCGGCGGCTCGCGCTCCCAGGTCGTGGTCGGCGGCGCCATCCGCACCGCCTGCGAAGCCTTGCTCGCAACCGCCAAAAAGCCCGACGGCACCTTCATGACCCAGGCCGAGCTCGTGGCCGCCGGCAAACCCACCCGCTTCGACGGCGTCTACACCGTTCCCGGCACGCCCTGCTCGGCCGAAACCGGCCTCGGCAGCCCGTTTCTGGTCTTCATGTACGCCATCTACCAGGCCGAAATCGCGGTGGATGCCGCCACGGGCAAGGTGACCGTGGAGCATATGACCTGCCTGGCCGACATCGGCAAGGTCAACAACCGGCTGGTCACCGACGGCCAGATCTACGGCTGCATGCTCCAAGGCATCGGCTACGCCCTGTCCGAGGACTACGAGGACGTCAAAAAGCACTCCTCCCTGGCCGGCGCGGGCTTCCCCTTCATCGAATCCGTGCCCGACGACTTGGAGATCATCTACTTCGAGGACAATCCCCGCGCCTACGGCCCCTTCGGCGCGGCCGGCGCGGGCGAGGGCCCCATGGCCAGCCCCCACGTGGCCATCACCAACGCCATTCGCGACGCCTGCGGCGTCCGGGTGACCAGCCTGCCGGCCAAGCCGGAAAAAGTGCTGGCCGCCCTTCTGGCCGACGCCAACTAGGCCCGCGTCCGCAACGCCCGGGAAACAACCAACCTGCCCATTAAGGAGGCGTTTCATGTCCACCGTCACCGCATTTCAGATGGCCGACATCCTTTTCACCGGAGCCGGAGCCCTGGCCAAGCTGCCCGAATCCATCACCGGCAACGGGGGGAAAAAGCCGCTTGTCGTCACGGACAAGGGCATCGTGAAGGCGGGAATCAGCCAGAAGGTGGAAGCGGTGCTGACCGAGGCCGGCATCCCCTACGCCGTCTACGACGAGACCGTGCCCAACCCCACCACCGGCAACGTCCACGCCGCCCTGGCCCTCTACCGCTCCGAAGGCTGCGATTGCCTGATCGGGCTCGGCGGCGGCAGCTCCATGGATACGGCCAAGGCCTGCGGCGTTCTGGCCACCAGCGGCGGGGACGACATCCTGGCCTATGCCGGGCCGGGCACCTTGAAAGCCCCGCTGCCCTGCTACATCGCCATCCCCACCACGGCCGGCACCGGCTCGGAATCGACCTGCATCGCGGTCATCACCAACGACACGGGCGCGCACAAGGTGAAGTTCGGCGTGGCCGACCCGAGGCTGCTGCCCAGGGTGGCCATCATCGACCCGCTGCTCATGACCGGCCTGCCGCCCTTCATCACGGCGGCCACGGGCATGGACGCCATGACCCACGCCGTGGAGGCCTACATCTCGCTCGGGGCCTCGGAATACACCGACGCCCTGGCCATCGGCGCGGTGCGGCTCATCTTCAAGTACCTGCGCCGGGCCGTGGGCAACGGCGGCGACATCGAGGCCCGGGAAAAGATGGCCTACGCCCAGACCATGGCTGGCATGGCGTTTAGCAACGGGGGGCTCGGCATCGTCCACTCCCTGGCCCACCCCCTAAGCGCCTTTTACGGCATCCCCCATGGCGACGCCAACGCCCTGGTCCTGCCCCATGTCCTCGAATTCAACAAGATCGTGTGCCGCGAGAAGCTGGCCGACGTGGCCCGGGCCGCGGGACTCACCGACCTTGGCCCTTATCCCGAGGATACGGCCATCGCCGCCATAAGGCGCCTCGGCGCCGACGTGCGCATCGCCGCCACCATCTCCGAGGCGGCCGCCCGTCGCGGCGTGACCGTCGACAAGGCGGACATCCCCGCCCTGTCCAAAGACGCGATGAACGACCCTTGCACGCCCACCAACCCCCGGGTGCCGACCGTGGTGGACATCGAGGGTCTCTATACCCGGTGCTGGTAGCGGCCCGGCCCCGGTAGCGAGCGACCCCGCCCCGTCCCGTTCCCGGTCCGCCCGGGGAGGGACGGGGCCTTTCGACCGACGCGCCGATCCCAAGGCGACGGTCGGTGGAGCCTCACTCGAACCACAAGGAAGCAAGCCATGAAAGCCTCGGATATCGCGGTCTGGTTGTGTGTCGCCCTGGTGCTCGGCCTGTTCGGCCTGGTGCCCGGCGTGTTCGAAGCCTTCAACGATTTTTCGCGCGATCACGATTTCCTCATGAGTTTCATCAAATTCGGCGTGCTGTGCACCTTCGGCGAGGTCCTCGCCCTGCGCATCACCGCCAAGACCTACAACCGTTTGGGATTCGGCCTGCTCCCCCGGTTTATCATGTGGGGAATCATCGGCATGGTCATCAATGCCTCGTTTATCATCTACGCCATGGGCGTGCCCCATCTGGTGGCGGCCCTGGGCCTGCCCCTGCCCGCGGACGCCCTGGCCGGGGACTCGCTGGCCCAGAAAGCCGGCATGGCCTTTTGCGTGAGCGTGGCCAACAACTTCCTGTTCGCCCCGCTTTTCATGACCGTCCAGGCCGTACTCTCCATGCACATCGCCGAAACCGGCGGCACGCTGGCCGGCTTTTTCTCCACCGTCCATATCAGCCGCTCGCTGGGCAAGATCGACTGGCACATGCTGTGGGGCTTCGTGTTCAAGAAGACCCTGCCGTTTTTCTGGGTCCCCTGCCACACCATCACCTTCATCCTGCCGACGGAAATGCGGGTGCTTTTCGCCGCGGCCCTCGGCGTGGTGCTCGGCATCATCCTGGCCATCGCCAGCCTCAAAAGCGAACAGCAGCCGGCCATGGCCTGACCCGCGGCGCTACTTCCACAACGACCCACCATCAACCGCACCACCCAAGGGGGAGGTCATGCGAAAGTCCATCCTGTGCCTCGCCGTGCTGCTGGTCCTTGCGCCCTGGGGGCGGGCCACGGCCGGCACGACCAACGCCCGGGACTACGTGCCCCTGCCGCCGGGCACCAACATCATCAACCTCTACTACTCCCACGGCTTCGGCAACGAACTGTACGCCCGGGACAAGAAAGTGAGCGACAACGCCAATCTGACCACCAATATGGGCATCCTGCGCCCCATCCACTACATGCAGCTCGGCCCCTTCACCATCGATCCCCAGGCGGTCATTCCCTTCGGCGAGGTGGAGTTAAACGGCGAACGCTCCTCCGGCGTCGGCGACATCACGTTTCTCTCCACCATCTGGCTTATCAACAACATGGAACAGGGCTACTACTTCGCCTACAGCCCCTACATCACCATTCCTTCCGGTCCCTACCGCCGGGAAAGCATCGTCAACCTCGGCTCCAACCGCTGGTCCTTCAAGCAGGAGCTGGCCGTCGGCAAACGCCTGGCCGACAAGGCCTGGCTGGAACTCATCGCCAACGTGGAGTTTTTCACCAACAACATCGACGCCCCGGACGCGGAAAAAAAGCCCGTGACGTCGTCCAAAGACCCGCTCTACGGCGTGGAGTTTCACGCCAGCTACGACCTGACCAAGGACTTCTTCGTGTCCGGCGACTACTACTTCGCCTACGGCGCGGAAACGACCCTGGACGGGGCGCGGCAAAACGACCGCACCTGCAACCATACGGTGGGACTGAGCTTTTTCTACATGCTCAACCAGCACCTCCAGCTCATGGCCGATTACAAGCTACCGGTGGCCGTGCAAAACGGCATCAAGACCAACAGCATCACCCTCCGACTGGCCTACGTGTTCTGATCCGAACCGGGCGGCCGGCCGCAACCGGCCGCCCCCAGACCAGAGCACACCATGCCGAGCGCCCAGGATGAGCCGCACACCCTTTCAAACCGCCAGGGCGCGTCCGGGGCCTCTCCCCCCGCTTCCCCAAGGCCGCCGCGCCGCGTTTTCTCCCCGCTCTTGCCGCCGGCCCCGGGCCTTCGACTTCCCGGGAGTATCACGAAACCTTCTTGCTCGCGTGTTTGTTCCATGGTAGTGTTAGGACACGAAACCCTCCTTGCCGCAGGCCGAACGTCATCTGCACCGGCTGGAAAAGGAACGGGAAGCAGTATTATGTCGATAAGCGCCCTGTTGCGTGCGCCCTCCGGCCCGGATGCGGCCATCATGGCCGAGTACCACGGCCCCTTCATGAGCAGCATGAGCGGTCCGTACTTCATGCTCAACGGGCTCAACGCGCCGTTCTGGGAAAAAATCCGCCAGGCGCGCGCCCAGTTCCATGTCGGCCGGGACGCGCACTTCCTGCATGTCCGCCCCTATATCCTCCGTTCCTGGCAGCGTTCCCGGGCGGCCCATGTTCCGTCCGTGGGCCTGCCCGTGGCCATGATCGGCCCCGTGGAATTCCAGGAAGTCCTGCGACGGCACGCCGTTCTCGTGGACTGCGCCAGTCGCGTCATGGAGGAGCTGCTCGAAAACATCCTGCCGTCGAAAAGCTGCATCGTCCTAACCGACGCCGACGGCGTGTTTCTCCATACCGTGGGCGACGGGGAAGGCTACGGCCGGGGCTCGTGCTGCCTGATGCGGGGGCTTATCAGCCGCGAATCCGTGGATGGCACCACCTCCATGGGCATCTGCCTGGAGGAAAAAATTCCGGTGTGCGTGCTCGGCTGCGAGCACTACAACCCGCATTTCGACGGCTGGTCCTGCGCGGCCGCGCCCATCTTCGACAACGAAGGGGAACTCGTCGGCACGTTGTCCCTGACCCTGGAGCGCGACAAGTTCCACCAGCACACCTTCGGCCTGGTCATCGCGGCGGCCAAGGCCATCACCGAGCAGATGCGGCTTCGGACGCTGCTCCAGGAAGTCCAGACGGTCATGGAGCTTTTGGGCGAGGCCGTGGTGGTCCTGGACGCGGGCGGCAATCTGCGGCTGATGAACCGCTACGCCAAGCGGCTTTTCCATGTGCGCGGCGACGTGGTGGGCCGGAATTTCTCCGGCATCGCCACCGAGGCCGGCGGCAAGAGCCCGGCGTTTCCCGACAAGAAGGTCAAGGACGGCGAATGTTCCATGCTGCTGGCCGACGGCACCTCGCTGCACTGTCTTTTTTCCTCGTCCCCCATCCCGGGGGGCGGACTGTGCGTCACCCTGCGCGAGACCCGGCGCGTCCACGCCCTGACCAACCGCCTGACCGGCGCCAAGGCGGTCTACGATTTCGGCGACATCATCGGGGACAGCGCGGCCATGGGGCAGGCCCTGCACCTGGCGCGCATGGCCAGCGGCAACGGCATGACCACCCTGCTGCTCGGCGAATCGGGCGTGGGCAAGGAGCTTTTCGCCCAGGCCATCCACAACGGCGGCGAACGCCGCCAGGAACCCTTCATCGTGGTCAACTGCGGGGCCATCCCCCGCGATCTGGTGCAAAGCGAGCTCTTCGGCTACGAGGCCGGGGCCTTCACCGGCGCAGCGGGGCAGGGCGCGCCAGGCAAATTCGAGCTGGCCGACGGCGGCACGCTTTTTCTCGACGAGATCGGGGACATGCCGCTGGCCGCCCAGGTGAGCCTTTTGCGCGTGCTGCAGGAAGGCGAGGTGACCCGCATCGGCGGCAAGCGCCCGACCCGGGTGGACGTGCGGGTGGTGGCGGCCACGCACCGCGACCTGGGCCAGGCCGTGGAAAAAGGCACCTTCCGCCAGGACCTCTATTACAGGCTCAACGTGCTGGTCATCCAGGTGCCGCCGTTGCGGCTGCGCCTGGGCGACGTGCCGGTGCTGGCCCGGTTCTTCCTGGACAAGATTTCCCGGTCCCTGCGCAAACCCTTGACCGGGTTCACGCCGGCCGCCCTGGCCTGTCTGGAGGCGTTCGGCTGGCCCGGCAACGTGCGCGAGCTGGAAAACTGCATCGAACGCACGGCGGTGATGACGGAGGGGCCGGTCATCGACGTGGCGGACCTGCCCCCGGAAATCGGCCAGCAAGAAAGGCCCGTCGCCGCAGCCTCCCCCTTCCCAACCCCGACGACGGCCCCGGCGCCGGCCCCGACGCTGAAAACGGCCCGGGAAGACCAGGACTGCGAGGCCCTCGTCACGGCGCTACGCCGCACCCGAGGCAATGTGCGCGCGGCGGCCAAAGAGGTCGGCGTGACCCGGGCCACGCTCTACGCCCGCATCCTGCGCTTCGGCCTCGACGTCCGGGATTTCCGCGAGGTGCAATAACCGGCCTTGCCGGGCCGAGCGCCCCGCCGCCCTTGCCGCCGCCGTAAAACACCGCGCCCGGCACTTACGCCCCCCAAAAAACCGCCCTTCGCTTCACGGGAAGCGTGTCCGTTGCCGACGGCTCCGCGCCAGGGTCCCGTTTTTCCGATCCATGGACCATGCCCCAACCGCCCAGGACAAATACCTTTTGCCCAGGGGCTGCCGTGCATTTCGTGCACGCCGGCATTCGGAAATGCCCTTGACCGCGTTGGCGGCCCCAAAAGCGCAACCCCCAAAACGCTAGACAACACCCCCAATTCTGTTTAGGATTTATTAGTCATAGAGATAAGGTGGAAATGCAGTCCACCGCATAGCAGCGACAAACCACCCAGGATAGCGGGAACAAGCACCCCGATATCAGGGTAGCGACAAACACTGTACGCTTGAAGCATTCTCAATAGCCTTTATACGGAATGCTTTGTTCAACCCTCTAAAAGGAATCGCCAGGATCATGCATATCAAGAAGATTGTGGATGATGTTTACCGTGTTTCTGTAAACATCGAGGACAAGAATTATCTGTTCGAGGGCATCTGGCCGATCCCCCACGGGATTTCCATCAACGGCTACCTCATCAAGGGCGAGAAGAACGTCCTCATCGACCTGACGCAAAACATCTTCGATTTCCCCAAGGAATTTACCCGTCAGATCGAAGGGGCCAAACTGGAAGTCGAGGATATCGACATCCTGGTCATCAACCACATGGAGCCGGACCATTCCGGCTGGCTGCGCGAATTCTGCAAGAAAAACAAGAAAGCGGTCATCTATTGCACGAAAAAGGCCATTCCGTTGTTGCAGGCCTTCTCCGATGTGCCGGCGGACAGGGCCATCGCCATCACCGACGGCATGGAACTGACGGTGGGGGATTACGAACTGCAGTTCTTCGAGACCCCGAACATCCACTGGCCGGAAACCATGATGACCTACGAGCGCAAGAGGAAGATTCTCTTCTCCTGCGACGCCTTCGGCTGCTACGGGCGCATCGAGGAAGACAAGATCTTCGACGACCAGATCTCGCAGGAACAGCACGAGTTCTACGAGAACGAGGCCCTGCGCTATTACGCCAACATCGTGGCCACGTTTTCTTCCTTCGTGCTGCGCGGCCTGGAAAAGCTGAAGGACCTGGACATCAAGATCATCTGCCCGTCCCACGGCATCATCTGGCGGGACAACCCCTCCGTCATCATCAACGACTACAAGCGCTACGCCGAGTACAGCAAGGGTCCGGCGGAACGGGACGTGACCATCATCTGGAGCAGCATGTACGGCAACACCAAGCAGGTGCTCAACACCATCATCGAGGTGCTGCGCAAGCGGGACATCCCGGTGCATGTGTACCAGGCGCCGGGCGACGACGCCGGCTACGTGCTGGCCAGCGCCTGGAAGTCGGCCGGCCTGATATTTTGCATGCCGACCTACGAGTACAAGATGTTCCCGCCCATGGCCCAGATGATCGAAGAGCTGTTGGTCAAGAAGGTCGCCAACAAGAAGGTATACCGCTTCGGCTCGTTCGGCTGGGTCGGCGGCGCGCAAAAGGACTTCGAGGCCAAGACGGAGAAATCCGGCTGGGACATCCTCGGCCATTATGAATGGCAGGGAGCGCCCACCGAGGCCGACCAGGAGGCCATCCGCACGGCCATGGAAGGCTACTGCGACACGCTGATCGACTTTACCAAATAACCTTCCGCCTCATAACGGAAATGCAAAGGGCCTTCCCATCGCCAGAGCGGCGGGAAGGCCCTTTTTTTTTGCGCACCACGACCATGCGCATCTTACCCCGTTAAAAACTTTAGGAAGGGGAGAGCGCGAGAGGGGAGAACCCTTTCCTGAAAGGGTTTCCCCTCTCGCATCGCCTTCGCTCCCTCTTCGCCTCCCTCCTCTCTCCCTACCGCAATTGGCTGTCCTTGCTGCCGCGGCGGTTGTACGGGGAAAAGGCGACATGGTCCCGGTCGCGCTCCTGTTGGCAGGCGACGCAGAGCCGCACGCCGGGCAGCGCCTTGCGCCGGGCCTCGGGGATGGGCTCGCCGCATTCCTCGCACTCCGAGAGGCTTTCGCCCTGGGGCATGCGGCTGCGCACCCGGGCCACCTCGTCGGCTATGGAATGCGCGATCTGATCCTGCACGGCCCCGTCGCCGGCCCAGCCATTGGCCATGGTTCACTCCTTTGTCCACGCCTCGGCGGTTTGCAACGCCGGCCGGAGACGCCGGCCAATGCAAACCGCTCTTCATACCCTACGAAGATGGTTCCTCCCTGGCGCGGCGTCAAGAGCCCTGCCCGCAAGACGCCTGTCCGGGACCGCGCTTCGAAGCCCTCTTGCCGGCCCGGCGACGCTTCCCCTTACCGCCGCCGAGCAGGCCGGCCTCGCCCCTGGCCCGGGCCACGGCCAGCGCCTGTTCATAGCGCATCGTGAGTCACCTTTCCCGCGCCGGGGGCCGCATCGCCTGTGTCCGTCATGGGCTCGACCCGGGCGGTCTTGCTGTCGCTGTGGAAGCGGCCGTTACGAAGCCTTTGATGCGTCGCCGTCCTGGCGCGACTGCCGGTATTTGCTGACCGCCTGCCGGGTGATGCCGATGAGCCGGGCGGCGATGGACTGGTTGCCGCCGGCGCGGCGCAGGGCTTCCTCGATGAGCAGTTCCCGGGCCTGCTTGAGCGTGGGCAGGCGCGAGCCGAACCCCAGCAGATCCGCCGGGACCGCCCCGTCCGCCGCAGTCGCCGTGTCCAGGCGCACCGCCGGATCGAAGCGCAGCACCACCCGGAAGGCCTCCGGTCCGAGCGTTGCGCCCTCGGCCAGGCGGGCGGCGTCGTGGACGAGGTGCCGCAGTTCCCGGACGTTGCCCGGAAAGGCGTAGCCCGCGAGCAGGCTGGCGATGCCGGGCACGTCGGCCCGGAGGTGTCGCCCGCCTTCGCCAGCCGCCTCGTCGAGGAAGTGTTCGATCAAAAGCGGCAGGTCGCCGGGGCGTTCCCGCAGCGGCGGCAGGGAGACCATGTGGCCGCGCAGGCGAAAGTAGAGGTCGCGCCGAAACGTACCCTCCTCCTGGAGCGCGGTCAGGTCCTGGTGGGTGGCGGCGACGATGCGGGCCGTGGACTTGCGCGAAACGTCCGAACCCAGGGGGGCGTATTCGTCCTCCTGGAGCAGGCGCAACAGCTTTTTTTGGGACTGCGGACTCAGGTCGCCGATCTCGTCCAGAAAGAGCGTGCCGTCCCGGGCCGTCTCCACCAGCCCGGCCCTGGCCTGGGCCGCCCCGGTGAAAGCCCCCCGGGTGTGGCCGAAAAGCGTGTCCGCCACCATGTTGTCGTCGAGCCCGGCCATGTTGACGGCCACGAATTTGCCCTGCCGGCGGCTGACCCGGTGGACGGCCCGGGCGATCAGCTCCTTGCCCGAGCCGCTTTCCCCGGTCACCAGCACCGGCCAGGCGGTCTCGGCGATGGCTTCCACGTAATGGAAGACCGCCCGCATGGTCTTGTCCACGGTGAGGATGTCCGCGAAAAGCTCCGGGGCGTCCAGCTCCTCCTGAAACAGACGCTGGCGCAGGGTGCTGTTTTCCCGGCGCAGCTCGAAGATTTCGATGGCGTGCTTGATGCCGGCGATGAGCGTATTGCGCGATTCGGTCTTGACGATGAAGTCGAAGGCGCCAAGCCGAATGCAGTTGACCGCGGTCTTGATCTCATTGAGCCCGGAAATGACCAGCACCGGCAGTTCCGGATGCTCGGCCAGGATGCGGGGAATGAGCTCCTCGCCGGCGACGTGGGGCATCATCAGGTCCACGGCCACGGCGCAAAACTGGCGCTTGCCAAGCATCTCCGGCACCAGGCGGCTGTCGGAGAGGGCCACGACGTTGTTGATGCCCGAGGCGCGAAGCGCGCTTTGAAAACTGCGCAACCACGACTCCTCGTCGTCGACCAGGAGCACCGGATACCGGGGGGAAGTCCGCTTGGCCCCGGCCCTCTCCGCTCGCGTCTCCACCGTCGCCACTTCCTTGTCCGTCTCCCGCCGGAGTTCGCCGCGCCCCATCACACCGCCCCTTCCCGACCGCGTCCGCACACCGGCAGGCGCATCTCCACCCGTGTACCCGCCCCCGGCTCGGAAGCAAAGACCAGCCGGCCGCCATGCTCCTCGACGATGTTGGAGGAAACCGAAAGCCCAAGGCCCGTGCCGCCGGTTTCGCGCTTGGTGGTGAAAAACGGGTCCATGATCTTGGAGACGATCTCCTGCGCGATGCCCGAGCCGGCATCCGTCACCCGCACCACCACCGAGCCGTCAGCGGCATCGGCCAGGGTCTCCACGCGGATGGCCTGGTCGCGGCTGGTCAGGGCCTCGCAGGCGTTGACCAGCAGGTTTATGACCACCTGGGACAGCTTTTGCGGATTGGCCGTTACGGCCGGCAGGCCCTCGGCCAAAGAGACCGTAAAGCGGTTGGTGCTCTTGGCCACGAGGTTGTCGACCAGTTGCAGGGAATTGCGCACCACGTCGCTTATGTCGATGTCCCATTTGAAGTCGTCCGGGGCGCGGCGCGAAAAATTCTTGAGGCTCCCGACGATGCCCCGGATGCGGGTGGCCCCTTCGTACATCCGGGCGAGCAGGTCCGGGAGCATGTCGCGCAGTTCGGAATATTCCAGGCCCCCGGCCAGAAAATCCCCGTTTTCCCGGTAATAGGCTTCGAGGATGGGGCTGATGTCCTCCCAGATCTCCTGCAACATGGGCAGGTTTAACGTCATGAAGCTGTTGGGGTTGTTGATCTCGTGGGCCATGCCGGCGACCAGCACGCCGAGCGAAACCATCTTGTCGGCCTGGATGAGCTGCTGCTGCTTTTCCTTGGCCGCCCTGTCGGCCAGCACCCGCTCGGTGATGTCGCGCACGGCCAGCACCCGGGCCGCCCCGCCCTGGTAGGCGATATCGCGCTCGCGCACCTCGCAGGTGCGCTCCTGGCCACCCGGGCCGACGAACCGGGCCAGACAGGCGTCCGCCCCGGCCGCGTCGTCGCAGGGGACGTCCTGGTCGCGGTCGGTCGGAGCCAGCAGCGTATCCACCTCCCGGCCTATGAGCGCGGCCGGGCCCTGCCCGAACATGGCGCAGCCGGCCTTGTTGGCGTCGACGATGGTCCCGCCCTGGTGGATGAAAATGCCTTCGAAGGTGGCTTCCGAAAGCTGGCGAAACCGCTCCTCGCTTTCGCGCAGGGCCAGTTCGGCCCGGCGGCGCAGCTCGATGGCCTGGGCCTGGAGATAGTTCTTCTCGGCCAGGCTGGAAATCTGGTGGGCGATCAGGCAAAGCGCCCGGCACACGGTCAGAAACTGGTCGCGGGTCATGACCGGCACCTCGGCCAGGGCATCCATGTAATGCGCCTCGTCGGCGCCGATCTCGGCCGCGTAGGCCCTGGCCCTGTCGTCGTCGCCGGTTTCGATGCGCACCTGCCCCACCACCCAGTTGGCCACATGGCGATCGCCGGCATAGATGCTCGTGCCGCCGTCCCACAGCCCACTGCTCAGGCACGGGCGCATGATCGGCTCCAGCGGATCGGTGGAGCCGAACGAGGCGTCGGAGCGGATGCAGTTGGAAAGTCCCTTGGGCGTGCGGCGCACCACCTCGCGGCACAGGCGGCAAAAGCGGCTCGGCCGGGTGATGGGCCGGCCTTCGGTGTCGGTGATGATGGAGGCGACGTTGGTGGCCGCGGCAAAGGCGTCC
This sequence comes from Desulfovibrio sp. JY, assembly GCA_021730285.1. Lineage (NCBI taxonomy): Bacteria > Pseudomonadati > Thermodesulfobacteriota > Desulfovibrionia > Desulfovibrionales > Desulfovibrionaceae > Desulfovibrio > Desulfovibrio sp. JY. The sequence continues at coordinate 2,185,049 of CP082962.1, read as the reverse complement.
TGGATTTCCTGGATCGCCTCCACGTTGAAGATGTCCCGAAAGGTAAGCGTGTCGCCCTTGCCGTCCGTCCCGGGCCAGCGAAAGCCCGGACGCGGCGGATCGCCCAGGGGATAAAGCCCGCTGTCCGCCTCCAATTCGCGGATACGGGCGCGCAGGCTTTCGAGTTCCCGCAGCAGGATCACTTGCCCCGGACGCTGGGGCCGCTCCGTCTGTTCCCCCGATTCCATGGGCCATCTTCCTCCGCTTGGTCGTTGACGCCGCCCTTTTCGGGCCACCTGCCGACGCTTTTTTCTCCAAGCATGAAACGGGCCAGCGTCACCCGTCCCCCAGCCGCTCCGGCTGGCCGTTTTCCGGCCCTCTTCAAGCGCCCGGGCCCGCCTCTTTCCGCCTGTCCGGGCCAGGCCGCCCGGTCGCGCAACCAACGCTGACAACCTGCCGATGCGGCGACAACCTGCGTTGACAGACGTAACCGCCTCTTTTGCCAGTCTTTCGCACGCGAGCGCTTTCTTCCCCGATCCATCTTGTCAACCCAGGTTGCGTCACGCAACCAATAATGCTTCGTGACCGGTCGGGCACAGGACCTAAACGCCGTCGATACACGACTTTTGGCGAATGGAACGTCCTTTGATCTATCGTCCGAACAACACCAAGGAGAGACGCCCCATGCCCGTCACCCTCGAAATCGCCCGCCGCCTGATCGAAGCGGCCAAGGAAAAAGCCCTGGCCCTTGGCGTGCCCATGGTCGTGGCCGTGGTCGACGCCGGCGGCAACCTCGTGGCCCTGGACCGCCAGGACGACGCCCTGCTCGTCAGCCTCGAGCTGGCCCGCGACAAGGCCTATTCGGCCGTGGCCGTCAAGACCGACACCGCCACCATCGGCGAACTCGCCCAGCCCGGGGCGGAACTCTTCGGCCTCGGCCGGGCCTCGGGCGGGCGCATCGTCACCTTCGGCGGCGGCCTGCCCCTTGTAAAGGATGGCAAGGTCGTCGGCGGTATCGGCGTCAGCGGCGGTTCCGTGGCCGAGGATACGGCCTGCGCCACCGCCGGGCAAAACGCGTTTTAACGGCCCAGGCACACCCGCGGCCAGCCGGCCGCTTCATACACACCCTTCCCGGAGGAACCCATGTCCCAGCAACAGGTCACAACCGCCCGCAAGGCCCCCACGCACCCCACGTTGACCATGCCCGAAGCCCATGGCCCGACGGAACGCATCGAAAAAGCCCTGGAACGCTTCGTGGCCACCGAACCGGCCATCTGCCCCGAACGCGCCGTGCTCATCACCGAGTCCTACAAGGAGACCGAGGCCCTGCCCATGGTCCTGCGTCGGGCCAAGGCCCTGGAGAAGATCCTGGCCAACATGTCCATCTTCATCCAGGACGGGGAGCTTCTCGTCGGCAACCAGGCCGGCAAGCCCAGAAGCGCCCCCATCTTCCCGGAATTTTCCTGCAAATGGGTCGAATCCGAACTCGACCGGCTGGAAAAGCGCACCGCCGACGTGTTCCGCATCTCCGAGGACACCAAGGCCCAGCTGCGCCAGGCCTTCGCCTACTGGGACGGCAGGACCACCAACGAATTCGCCGCCGCCATGATGCCGCCCGAAGCCCTGGAAGCCCACAACGACGTGATCTACACCGTGGGCAACTATTTTTATAACGGCGTCGGGCACATCTCCGTGGACTACGCCAAGGCCATCGGCCAGGGACTAGGAAGCGTTATCGACGCCGCCGCGAAAGCCATGGCCGTCCTGGACTACGCCGACGCCGGACAGCTGAAAAAACGCCATTTCCTCGAAGCGGTGATCATCGCCAACAAGGCCGTCATCGCCTTTGCCGGCCGGTTCGCCGAGCTGGCCGAAAAGCTGGCCGCCACCTGCGACGATCCGCTGCGGGCCGACGAACTCAAGGAAATCGCCCGGATCTGCCGCAAGGTGCCGGCCAGCCCCGCCGAGACCTTCCACGAGGCCCTGCAAGCTTTCTGGTTCGTCCATCTGGTCATCCAGATCGAATCCAACGGCCATTCCATCTCGCCCATGCGCTTCGACCAGTACATGTATCCCTACTACGCCCGCGAAAAGCAGCGCCTGCTGCCGGAAAAGGCCCAGGAACTCCTGGACCAGCTGTGGATCAAGTTCTCCGAGCTCAACAAGGTGCGCGACGAGACCTCGACCATGGCCTTCGCCGGCTACCCCATGTTCATGAACCTGATCGTGGGCGGGCAAAAGCGCGACGGATCAGACGCCACCAACGACCTGTCGTTCATGTGCCTGCAGGCTGCGGCCAACACCAAGCTCTACGCCCCGTCGCTGTCCATCCGCATCCACGAGGGCACCCCGGCGGCGCTCTACCGCAAGGCGGCGGAGATTTCCCGCATGGGCATGGGCTACCCGGCCTACTACAACGACCGGGTCATCATCCCGGCCCTGCTCGCCCGGGGACTGGCCCGCGAGGACGCCCGCGACTACGGCATCATCGGCTGCGTGGAGCCGCAGGTCGGCGGCAAGACCGAGGGTTGGCACGACGCCGCCTTCTTCAACATGGGGAAGGTGGTGGAGCTGGCCTTAAACGACGGCGTGGACCAGCGCACGGGCAAGCAGATCGGCCCCATGACCGGCAGCCTGGAGACGTTTAGGACCTTCGACGACGTCATGGCCGCCTACAAGGCCCAGACCGCCTACTTCGTGCGGCTGATGGCCTCGGCGGACAACGCCGTGGACATGGCCCACGCCATGCGCTGCCCCCTGCCGTTTCTCTCCTCCCTGGTCGACGACTGCATCGCCTCGGGCAAATCGCTCCAGGAAGGCGGCGCGCATTACAACTTCACCGGCCCCCAGGGCGTGGGCGTGGCCAATGCCGGCGACAGCCTGACCGCCATCAAGAAGCTGGTCTTCGACGACAAGGCGCTCACCATGGCCGAGCTGCGCGAACTGCTGGCCACGAACTTCGAAGGCCGCGAGGACATGCGCCAGATGATGCTCAACCGCGCGCCCAAGTACGGCAACGACGACGACTACGCCGACGCCCTGGCCCACGACGCGGCGCTCATCTACTGCGAAGAGGTCAACCGCTACGAGAACCCGCGCGGCGGCAGGTTCCAGCCCGGGCTCTACCCGGCCTCGGCCAACGTGCCCCTGGGGTCGGTGGTGGCCGCCACCCCCGACGGCCGCAAGGCCTGGACGCCGCTCGCCGACGGCGTGTCGCCCATCTCCGGCTGCGACACCTGCGGCCCCACGGCCTCGGTGCTGTCCGTGGCCAAGCTGGACCACGAAATCGCCTCCAACGGCACGCTCCTGAACCAGAAGTTCCACCCCTCGGCCCTGGAAGGCGACACCGGCCTCGACAACCTCAAGGCCGTGACCGAAACCTACTTCCAAAACGGCGGCTTCCACGTCCAGTACAACGTGATCAGCCGCGAAACCCTGCTCGACGCCCAGGCCAACCCCGACGCCTACAAGGGGCTCGTGGTGCGCGTGGCCGGCTACAGCGCCTTCTTCACGGCCCTCGACAAGTCGCTCCAAAACGACATCATCGCCCGTACCGAGCAGACGTTTTAACAGACTATTGGAGAGAGAAGTCTGGGGGAAAACCTTTCTGAAGAAAGGTTCTTCCCCCAGACCCCCTTTCCAAAGACTTTTAACGATAACAAATTGTTAGCAACAATAGGCATAACGATAAAAACTTTAGGAAGGGGAGAGCGCGAGAGGGGAGAACCCTTTCTTGAAAGGGTTTCCCCTCTCGCACCTCTCATCTCTCTCAACTCCTCCCCCTCCTTCCGCAAAGGTTCGCGCATGAATTGGAAGCAGCGACAGCACTCCTTCAGTCTGGCCGACCGCGACCGTCCCGGTCCCACGGGCCTTGTTTTCGACATCCAGCGTTTCGCCGTGCACGACGGCGGCGGCATCCGCACCCTGGTTTTCCTCAAGGGCTGCCCCCTGCGTTGCCGGTGGTGCCAGAACCCCGAATCCATGAACCCGGCCCCGGAGATCATGCGCATCGCCCACACCTGCATTTCCTGCGTGAAGTGCATGGCGCTTTGCCCGCAAAACGCCATCCGCTTCGCCGAGAACGGAACGGTGGTCATCGACCGCGACGCCTGCGACCTGTGCGGGGAGTGCGTGGCCACCTGCTATGCCGGCTCCATGACCATCGTCGGCCGCTACCTGACGCCCGGGGAAGTCATGGACGAGGTGTGCCGGGACGCGAAGTTCTACACCGTCTCTGGCGGCGGGGTGACCTTTTCCGGCGGCGAGCCGACCTTGCAGCTCGATTTCCTGCGCGCCTGCCTGCGCGAGGCCAAGGCCCGGGGGCTGCACACCGCCATCGAGACCTGCGGCCACGCGCCCTGGGACTCGTTTGCCGGCCTGCTCGACGACGTTGACCTGTTTCTGTGCGACATCAAACACATGGACAGCGCGCGTCACCGCGAACTGACCGGGGTTTCCAACGAGCGCATTCTGGAGAATATCGAGCGCTTAAGCCGCAACGGGGCGACACTGCGCCTGCGCCTGCCGCTCATCCCCGGAGCCAACGACAGCGAAGCCAACGTCACGGCCACGGCCCGGTTCGCCGCCGGGTTGCCGCGCCTGCAAGGCTTCGACATCCTGCCCTACCATCGTCTGGGGGAATCAAAGTGGCGCCAACTCGACCGGCCCTATCCCATGACCGGCGTCGCGCCGCACACCCGTGCGGAAGTGTTGGCCCGGGCCGCCCTGGCCGGGGAATACGTGCCCACGGTCGGCATCGGCGGTTAGGCCGCCTCAAGGTCGCAAAGACGGACGCGCGTTCCGGCGTGGGGACGCGCCGTCAGGCGGAAGCCAGGTATTGCGTCCACAGCACCCGGCGGAAATCCCTGGTGCCGGCGTAGTGGTGGAAGCGGCCGACGAAGGCGGCCCGTTCGTTGTAGAGCGTGCCCTTCCAGCCGGTATGCGGCGTGTGGAGCAGGTCGATGCCGCCGATCAGATGCTGGCGGGCGGCCAGCTCCTCCAGGCCAAGGACGGCGGCGTTTCGCAGCATGTCGTAGAGCAGCAGAAAGGTCGTGGTGCGCCCGTCGCCGGCGTGGCAGTGGAAATGGAGCCAGGTATCCGGCAGCAGATCCCGGACGAAGCGGATGAAGCGATCAACGTCCGCGTCGGACGGCCGCGAGTGGTCGCGCACGGCGATGCGAAACGTTCCCAGCCCGAGTCCGCAAAGCGTGTCTTGCTCGCTTCGCGCCCGGTCGTAGGCGACCTCCTCCACCCGGACCTCGGCCAAGGCGCCGTCCGGGTCCTTGGAAATGACCCGCGACACCGCCGCCTCGCCGCAGGGGGGCAGGTCGCCGATGCGGGTCTCCTCGTCACACTCCACCGCTTGCAGGGACTTGCCGTCATTGGCCCAGTTCCTGAGCCCGTACCAGCTGACCGGATGTTCGCCGAGCAGGGCGTGGGATTCCTGGCGCAGGTCCACCACCGTGACCTCGGGGGCCAGGCCCTTGATGGTCGTGGCCATCTCGGACGACGAGGGCTGTTCGCTGCCCGAGGCGCGCAGTTCCGCCAAGCCCTGGCGCGAGGGCGGCGTGGTCGTGACGGGGACGGCCCAGGGACCGGCGAGGCTGCGAAAGTGGCTGGGCAGCCCTTGTTCCCGGATGGAATCGAAAATCAGGGTCGGATCGCTTTCCATGCTCTGTCCGATGCCGGACGCCTTCCGATCCGTCTTCCGGCCAGCGCGGCGCGGTTTCAGGCCAAAAGGGGCGCGCGGACGGCCCCGAGCACCCGGCGGGCGTCCTCGGGCGCCAGCCGCACCATCTCCCCCCGCTGGCCCGCATTGATCACCACGGAGGCTTCGCTGAAAACGGCCTCTTCCATGGCGGTGGGGACTTTCTTGCGCATGCCGAAGGGGCTTATGCCGCCCACATGGTAGCCGGTCACCCGTTCGGCGTCGGCCGGGGGCAGCATCCTGGCCGACTTGCCGCCAAACGCGGCCGCCACCCGTTTCATGCTGAGCTCCCCGTCGGACGGCACCACGGCGCAGGCCGGCTTGCCGTCGACGGACACCATGAGGGTCTTGAGCACCCGCGAGGCGTCCTCGCCGATGGCCGCCGCCGCGTGCAGGCCGATGTGATGGGAGTCGGCCTCGTAGGCATAATGCACGGTGGTGAAGGGGACGCCGGCCTGGTTAAGGACGACGGTTGCCCGGGTTTTCTGCGCCATATCCCACCAATTTCCTGTTCGTTCTGGCAGGGCAGATAAAAAACCGGGCTGGCGGCGTCAAGTTTGGCCAGCCGGAACGCGGCGGCGGGAGGGATGTGGCCGGAGGGGTCCTGGCGTGCGACCCCTCCGATGTTGCGGCGCATCAGGCCTTGGCCGACAAGGACAGGCGCGAGCGCAGTTTCCGTTCGGCCTCGAGGGCCTGTTCGGTGAAGTTCCTGATGTCGAAGCGTTCGCTCAGCGAGGATTCGACTCTGGCCAGTTGATGATCGATCCTCCGGGTGTAGCCCGAGCCGACATTCATAACAAAAACAATGGAGAGCACCGTGACAGCGATATTCTTCCTCATAATCCGAAACCTCTTAGCCGATGAAGAAGGAAAAGCGGCCAATTTCACGGTGCGGGTCTAGCAGGCGGCATTTTAGTTGTCAGCATAATGATTTGTCATCTTCGCCGGACACCGGAGGAACGTTTTTTCACGGCGGGAGGAAAAAGGCTGAAAAAAAAGGCCCCAGGAATTACCCTGAGGCCTTGCTTTCTTATGGTGCCGAAGGGGAGACTCGAACTCCCACCCCCTTGCGAGGACTAGACCCTGAACCTAGCGTGTCTACCAATTCCACCACTTCGGCAGTGCGGAAGACAGCTTTTATAAAAGCGGGCCGGGCTTGGCAAGCAAAAAATGACGTTCCCCAGCATTTTTTCATTTGGACGAGAAAATCTCCCCGGTTGAAGCCGCCTCTCTTTTGAGGTAGCACCGGACGTGCCGCGGGCACGGCGCAACCACAATTGCCCACCGGATCACCCTCATGATTGTTGTCACCCGCATCGCGGATATCCACGAAGCCTTAAGCGGCGTCTGCCTGACCATCGGTAATTTCGACGGCGTGCACATGGGTCACGCCAAATTACTCCAGCGGGTGTGCGACCGGGCCGCCGCCGCCTCCCTGGTCAGCGTCGCCCTGACGTTCGATCCCCATCCCCGGCAGGTGCTGCTCGGCAGCGCCGCCCCGCCGGCCATCACCTCCACCGAGCAAAAGCTCGAATGCATCGAGAAGGAAGGCATCCAGGTGGCCGTGGTCCTGCCCTTTACCCGCGAGCTGGCCGCCCGCGAGCCCGAGGACTTCGTGCGCGAGGTCCTGGTCGAGGGGCTTGGCCTGCGCCACCTCGTCATCGGCTACGACTACGCCTTCGGCAAGGGCCGGCGGGGCAACTTCGAACTGCTCACCGCCCTCGGCCAGAACCTGGGCTTTACCGTCGAGCGCCTCGACCCGGTCATCATCAACGGCGCGGTGGTCTCCTCCACCCGCATCCGCGACATGGTCCAGGCCGGACAGGTCTGGGACGCGCGCCCCCTGCTCGGCCGGTTCCACCAGGTGCGCGGGCTGGTGGCCCACGGCCAGAAACGCGGCCGCAAACTCGGCTTTCCCACCGCCAACCTGTCCTTCAAGGACGAACTCGTGCCCTTAACCGGCGTCTACGCGGTCTGGGTCGAGGTCGATGGCGTAATCCGGCCGGGTGTGGCCAACATCGGCAAAAACCCCACCTTCGGGGAATTCGAGATGTCCGTGGAAGCCCATATCCTCGATTTCAAAGGCAAGATTTACGGAGAGCCCATACGGGTCCATTTCGTGCAGCGCATCCGCTCCGAGAAAAAATTCTCCGGTCCCGACGAACTGGCCGCCCGTATACGGGAAGACATCGGCTTGGCCCGGATGATTCTGGCCGCGCCCGATGCCCGGCCCTGACCCCAAAGCCGCACTCATGGAAGCCACCCCGCCGCAAAAACGAATTCTTCCCTCGATTTTCCGCCGTCCCCGCATCTTTTGGCGACGCCTCACCCGCCGCTACACCCGCATCAGCCTCATGCGCTGGCTGGTGCTCGGGGTCATCGCCGGCCTTGGTTCCGGCACCCTGGCCGTGCTGTTTTTCCTCGGCCTCGACAAACTGCAAAACTTCCTCCAGGTGACCCTGGCCGGCCTGTCCCTGCCCCATCCGGCCGGCGAGGCCATGGAGCAGACCCTGCCCGGCCCCTACCGGCCCTGGCTCATCCCGGTCTTCACCACCAGCGTGGGCCTCATTACCGGCCTGCTGGCGACCAAGTTCATTCCCGAGGCCATGAGCGGCGTCACCGACGGCACCGACGCCATGATCCGGGCCTTCCACAAGAAATCCGGCATCATCCGTCCGCTCGTGCCGCTTATAAAAGGTGCCACGGCCATCTGCACCATCGCGTCGGGCGGCTCGGCCGGCCAGGAAGGTCCCATCTCCCAGCTCGGCGCGGGCCTGGGCTCGTTTCTGGCCCGCCTGCTGCACCTGACCACCCGCCAGCGGCGCATCCTGCTTCTGGCCGGCGCGGCCGGGGGACTCGGGGCCATTTTCCGCGCCCCCCTCGGCGGCGCCATCACCGCCGTGGAAGTGCTGTATTCCGAGGACTTCGAGGCCGAGGCGCTGTTGCCGGCCGTTGTCTCGTCCGTGGTGGCCCACACGCTTTTCTCCTTTTTCTTCGGCGTGGCCCCGATCCTCCATACCCCGCGCTACGTCTTCGACAACCCCATGGAGCTGCCCTTCTACCTGGTCCTGGCCGTTGTCGTATCGCTTGGGGCCCGGTTTTTCCTCGGCACGTTCTTCTTCATGAAGTTCAAGGTATTCGGCGAGATACAAAAACGCTTCGGCTGGACGTCGTCCATGGTGCTCGGCGGGCTCGGCATGGGCATTTTGGGCATGTACTACCCGCAACTGCTCGGCGGCGGTTACGGCTGGCTGGAGCTGTCGGTCAACGGGCAGATCGGGCTGACGTTTCTGGTCGGGCTTTTTTTCGGCAAGGTGCTGGCCACGTCGCTGACCATGGGCTCGGGGCTTTCCGGCGGCATGTTCGCCCCGGCCCTGTTTCTGGGCGGCGCGGCGGGCGGCATCGTGGGTCAGGCCGGGCACTGGCTGCGCCCGGACATCGTGTCCCAGCCCGGCGGCTACACCATGGTCGGCATGGCCACCTTTTTCGCCGGCGTGGCCCATGCCCCCATCGGCCCGCTGATCATGGTCTGCGAGATCACCCAGGGCTACGGCCTGCTGGCGCCGCTCATGCTGTGCTCGGCCATCGCGCTGGTCCTTTGCGACGACATCCACCTCTACGAAAACCAGGTGGACAACAAATTCGCCTCCCCGGCCCACGTGGCCGACGCCACCAACAACATCCTCGAGGGCGTGCCGGTCTCGAGCGTCTTCACCCCGAGCCGCACCACCATCCTCGAGGACAGCGTCACCCTGAAAGCCCTGGCCCACATCATTTCCGGCACGAGCGCCATGGTCTTTCCGGTCAAAAACAGCGAAGGGGTGCTTACCGGCATCCTGGCCCTGCAGGACGTGCGCAACGTGCTGTTCGAGGAATGCCTGCACAACCTGGTTCTGGTCGGCGAACTGGCCCGGCCGGTGGTGGTGATCCATCCGGACATGTCGCTGTACGACGCGGTGATGCTTTTTATCGAAACGGAACTGAGCCAGTTGCCCGTGGTGGCCTCGGACAAGCCCAACACGGTGCTTGGCATGCTCGGCCGCCAGCACGTGTTTACGGCCTACTCCAAGACGCTTAAGGAACTCAAAAAGGAAGACTGATCGTCTGCCGCCGGCACCTCCGCCGGGAAAGGGCACGCGGACAGGTTTCCAGCAACCGGGACCCGGGGAGCGGGAAATGCGCATTCGGTCGAAATTCTGTGTATTCCTGCTCGTGATGGTCGTCACGCCCCTGTGCGCCCTGGGTTTTTACGCCTGGCGGCAGACCGACCGGCTGGGCCGTGAGCTTTCCGAACGCGCGGCCATGGCCCTGGAGGTCAATGCCGGCAAGGAGTTGCGCCAGACCGCCGACATGCTGGGCGAAAACTTCGCCGACACCCTCGACCTGCTGCAAACCTCCCTGGCCCTGACCGTGAACGAGGCCGCCCGGGACCTGCGGGAAGCCGCCTGGGAAAAGCCCATCCCCCCCCTGTATCTGGACACGGATTTCGACGCCGGGGTCGTGCCCAAGCACAGCCTGAGCGAGATTCCCGGCACGAACGTCTCGGCCAGCTACGACGCCCTGGCCTTCCACCTCGCCCCAGGGCTCACGCGCGAGCGCGCCCTGCCGCAGATGCGGGCCCTCTCCGACATGCTGCCCTTTTACCGCACCCTTTTCGCGCGCCACAAAAAGCTCATGCTGTTCGGCTACGTGGGCCTGGACTCGGGGCTGCACTGCGCCTATCCCGGCCACGGCGGCTATCCGGCCGACTACGATCCCCGCCGCCGGGCCTGGTATCAAAACGCCGCCACGTCGCATGGCATCACCTGGGACATCATGACCGACGCCGTCACGCGCCAGGTGCTGGCCACCATGGCCCTGGCCCTGCGCGCGCCGAGCGGGAAGGTGCTCGGCGTCGCCGGCCTCGACATCCCCATGGGCGACCTGTTTCTCGAAAGCGACCTGTCCAACGCCTGGAGCGACAAGATGCAGTCCATGGTGGTCTCGGTCAGCCGCAAGACCGTTTCCGGCGAGCCGGAACTCGTGATCGTGGCCTGCCGCGACTATACCCAGAAAACCAAGGACTGGACCGCGCCGGTGGAGCTCGAACGCATCGACTCGCCCCACGGGGACGCCCTGGCCGCCGTCATCGCCGACCTGGAAGCGGGCCGGTCCGGAGTACGGCGGCTCGACTACAAGGGCCGGGACACGCTTTTCGCCTACGCGCCCATTCGCGACAAACAACTGGCCGTGGCCCTGGCCGCGCCACGATCGGTGGTGATCAACGACGCCAAACGGGCCGAGCACCGCGTGCTGGCCGCGATCGATGGCCTGCTCAAGGATATCGGCTGGTTCGTGCTGGCGGCCGTGGGCGTGGTGGTCGTCATCGCCCTGTCCGCGTCCAAGACCGTCACCCGACCGGTCAAGGATCTGGCGGCGGCGGCGGCAAAGCTGGCCACCGGGGACTTTTCGGCCCGGGTGCCGGTGCGGGGCAGCGACGAACTGGGCGATCTCGGCCGGGCGTTCAACGACATGGCCCCCCAGCTCCTCGAACGGGTGAAGCTCAAAAACGACATGAACCTGGCCATGGAGGTGCAGCAAAACCTGTTGCCGGGACGGCCGCCGGCCATGGACGGCATGGATGTGTCGGCGCTGAGCCTCTACTGCGACGAGACCGGCGGCGACTATTTCGATTTTCTGGAATTCGCCCAGGACGACGCGGCCCATGCCGACATCGTGGTGGGCGACGTGACCGGGCACGGCGTGTCGGCGGCGCTTTTCATGGCCACGGGCCGGGCGCTTTTGCGCGGTCGGGCCATCGACCGGCCGGGGCCGGGAGACCTGCTCACCGAGGTCAACGCCCTGCTGTGCCAGGACACCCAGATGACGGGCCGGTTCATCACGCTCTTTTTCCTGCGCCTGGACAAGACCGCCCACGAACTCGTCTGGTGCCGGGCCGGCCACGACCCGGGCCTGCTCTACGACCCGGGCACGGACTCCTTCGAGCAGCTCATGGGCAACGGCATTCCGCTCGGCGCCATGGCCGAGTGGCGCTACGAGGAATCGCGGCGGCCGTGGCTCGCCCCCGGGCAGGTGCTGGTGCTTTTCACCGACGGCATCCACGAGGCCCGAAACGGCGAGGACGCCATGTACGGCAAGGAGCGCATGGAGCAGATCGTGCGCCGGGAGGCCCACCGGCCGGCCTCGGTCATCGTCAACGCGCTGGTGGCGGACTTAAAGGAATTCAAGGCCGGCGAGCACCTGGAAGACGACGTGACGCTGGTCGTCATCAAGGCCACGGCGTAACAGCCCCAAAAAATAAGGCCGGGTTGCCCCGGCCTGTCGAAAAATCCCGTCCCCCGGCCGCGCAGGGTCAATCCCCGGCCACGTCGCCCGCGGCGTCGCCTTCCCCCGCCTCGGCTGCCTGACGCGCCTCCCGGACCGCGGCCAGGGCCGCTTCGGCCGCCTCCAGCTCCTCGGTCCCGTGCACCAATTCCACGATGCGCCGCAAGGCCTCGCGCGGATTGGGATGCTGCCAGACGTTGCGCCCGATGCACGTGCCGGCCGCGCCGGCGGCAAGCGCCTCGGCCACCATGGATGCGAAACTCTTAAATTCCGCCCGGGACGGCCCGCCCGTCACAACAACAGGCACGCTCGACGCGCCGACCGCCCGGCCAAAGCTGCGCGCATCCCCGGAATACGGCACGCCCGTGATGTCCGCGCCAAGCTCGGCCCCGAGCCGGATGCAGTGGTTTATAAGGCTCGGGTCGTTCTCGTTGACCACCCGCTCGCCCTTGGGTGCGATGAGCGCCAGGACCGGCACGCCAAGGCCGTGCGCCTCGTCCACGATGGCCCCCATGTCGGCCAGCATCCGGTCCTCGAGTTCGTTGGCGATGTTGACCTGCACCGCCACCATGTCCGCGCCGAGACGCAGCCCCTCGGCCGCGCCGCACATGAGACTGCGGGCATAGGGCGGCAGACAGTGGCGCGTGCCGCCGGAAAGCTGGGCCACGGCCAAGGCGTACAGCGGCAGCTCGCCCAGATGCGCCCGCATGGCCCCCTTGTTGAGCATCACGCCCTGCACGGGAAATTCGCCCACCAGCTCGATCAGCTGCGACAGATCCTCAAGGCCCGAAAGCATCCCTTCCATGACCCCATGATCCAGGGGCGCGATGACCGTCTTGCCGGTCCGGGGGTGAAAAAGCCGCGCCAGTTTGCGATCGCTGCCGTGCATGCATCCTCCAGGAAAAAAGTGTTACCTGTCCGACCACAGAAGCCGCGCGCCCTTGCGGGCGAGAAACCCCAGCGGCAGACCCCGAAAAAAAAGGCCCGGCCGCACCGGCAGTTCCCCCGCCGGCAGGCTTTGGCCGGCCAGGAGCGCCTCGATACGGCAAAGCGCTTCCTCGTTCAACCCCACGCCGACAGCCCAAGGCGAAAGGAGCACCCTCGCCCTGGCCAAGGGCCGGAAAACGCCCGAACGGTACGTCCCCACCTGGTAGCCCTGATAGCGCAGCCGGTCCGGAATGACCGCCGCGCCGGCATGCAGAAAAAACGCCTTGTCGCCAAACGCCATGACCTTCCCCGGCGGCAGGCCGGCAGGGTCGCAGCCGGCCGCGACAAGCGCCTTCTCCGGCACCGGCGTTCCGGGCAGTTCCCCGTCCGCCGCATCGGCCGCCGCGCCGCCGGTCTTTTCATAAAGCGCCATGTAAAATCCCTGGGCCGCCGAGGCGCGGCTGTCCACCCGCAACACGCCCGACACGGCGTCCCGGTGCGGCGCCTCGAACACGAACCCCTCCGGGGGCGTCAGCGCCAACGGGGCCAGGGGCAGATGGTCCAGGGCGAAACGCGTCTGGTCCTCGTTTTCCGCGACATTGGTGGTGCAGGTGGAATAGAGCAGCCGCCCGCCCGGAGCCAGCAGCCGCGCCGCCGTTTCCAGAAGCTTGCGCTGCAAGGCGATAAGCGGCGCGACCTTGTCCCCGCTCCAGATCCGCGCCGCCTGGGGATTTTTGTCCAGCGTGCCCCAGCCGCTGCACGGCGGGTCGAGCAGAATATGGGTAAACGCCCCCTCCGGAAAATACGACGACAGGTCCGTCTGGGCGCAGGTGGCCGTGTTGGCCAGATTTTCCCGCGAAAGCGTCTGGCGCAGCGTCGCCAGACGGTCCGGGGAAGGTTCGTTGCCAAGGACAAACCCCGTCGGCCCCACAAGCTGGGCCAGAAACCCGGTCTTGCCGCCCGGCGCGGCGCACATGTCGAGCACCCGCGCCCCGGCCGGTGGATCGAGCAACAACGGCGGCAACATGGACGAGCGGTCCTGGATGTGGATATAGCCGAACCGGGCGGCCAGCGAACTCCCCAGCGGCATCGGCTCGTCGGCAAGCCGCCTGCACCAGGGCGAAAAAGGCTCCGGTTGGCCATGATGGCCGGTTGCGGCCAAAAGCGCCTCGACCAGGGGAATATCCTGGGACGGGCAGACCAGACGAAAACTGCGGCCGGCCCTCGCGGGGGCATCATCTCTATGGGCGGGATCGCTTTGCGGCATGGCGGCCAACCTACAGCGCGCCCCGAGCCTTGAAAAGCCCCGTTGCGCCTGCCGCCCCCGATCCCTCTTGCCAAATACCCCCCGGCCGCCTATGCAAGGGCCTCTCCCATTACGCCACAAGGAGCCCGCATGGACTTTCTCCTGCAACTTGTCGACATCGTTCTGCATGTCGACAAGCACTTAAGCATCATCGCAACCGATTACGGCACGTGGACCTATTTCATCCTCTTCATGATCATCTTCTGCGAGACAGGACTCGTGGTCACGCCGTTTCTGCCCGGCGACTCCCTGCTGTTCGCCACCGGAGCACTCTGCGGCGCGGGCGTGCTCGACCCCAACATTATCTTCCTGCTGCTCGTGGCCGCCGCCTTCCTCGGCGACAACGTCAACTACTGGATCGGCCGCCGCGTCGGCCCGGCCGTGTTCGAACGGGAAAAAACCCGGTTCTTCAAAAAAGAATACCTGCTGCGCGCCCACGCCTTCTACGAACGCCACGGCGGCAAAACCGTCATCCTGGCCCGGTTCGTGCCCATCGTGCGCACCTTCTCCCCCTTCGTCGCCGGCATCGCCCGCATGACCTACGCCAAATTCCTGGCCTACAGCATCAGCGGCGCAATCCTCTGGGTCGGCATCTTTGTCTACGTCGGCTACTTCTTCGGCAACCTGCCCTTCATCAAACGCAATTTCAGCGTGGCCATCATCGCCGTCATCTTCATCTCCATCCTGCCCGGCGTCATCGAATACATCCGCCACCGCCGCCGCGCCGCCGCCGAAGCGGCGGAGTAGGAGGAGGGAAGGAGCTGGGGGGGCGGGAACCCCTTTTTTGAAAAAAAGATGTTCCCGCCCCCCCAGGCCCCCCCACCCTCCCCAAAAAACTTTCAAAGGGGTTGAGGCAGGCCAACTCCATTCAGACCGATTTTCAATTTTCTTGAATGCGGCGCTTCGCCGCTGGCGTGGTTGTTGCCGCAATCGCGTCCGGCGTCGAGGCGCGAAGCGCCTCGTGCCGCCGGGCCGATTGCGGCAACTAACATACGTCGTCCCGCCGCCCAAAGACACCAGCCCCAGCACCAATCCACACAACAGAGCTCCCCTCCCACCAGCCCAACCCGGTAAAGGGGGGTCCGGGGGGCATCAAGCCCCCCGGCGGAGAGGTGCAGGAGAGGCAGAGCCTCTCCTGCCCAATCCCGGGGCAGCGCCCCGGCTCCTCGCCGAAGGCGCCGCCCGCCTCCACCGCGTCCGCTGCGCCCGCAACCTGCCGATATCGTCCGGCCGAAAGGGTACCGTAAGCACGGTAAGCGAAACGGGCGGCAGGGTGAGGCGCGCCTGACCTTTGGCGATGGCGACCGGGGCTTCGGCGCGCAGGACGGGTCGTTTGTCGTCCGGGCCCGATCCGGACCAGACCTGTCGCGCGGCGGTGCGGCCCGGGCGGCCGCCGTCCAGGTGCAGGACGATGTCGCGGGTGGTGTCCTTGTTGAGGAGAAAGACGGTGAGTTGCCGGGTTTGGTCGTTACGGGTGGCGACGACGCGCACCTTGTCGCCGTCGGTTGTGGCCACGAGGGCGGTTCCCAGGTTTCTGGCGAGAAGTTTGAGGGCCAATCCGGTGGGCAACGGCCGGTTGCGGCTGTCCAGGGCGTCCCAGAGCTCCGGAGCGGTATCGTTATTGAGCCAGCGGGTGGTCCAGATCTGGGCCGTGACCACCCGGGGGTCGCTTATGGCCTGGGCCAGCATGTCGAAGAGCACCAGGGCGTGGCCGAGGGTATTTTCGTGTTTCCAGCCCAGGTTCTGGGGATGCCCGTACCAGTCGGCGGAGTTGGTTTCGGTCAGGAGGTAGCGCAGCCGGTCGGCCAGTCCGGGCGGGCCGTAGTGGCGGGCGGCCTTGTCGATTTCGGACACGCCGAGCATGCGCACCGGGCTGTCGCGGTAGTAGTCGTAGCCGTACCAAGCGTAGCAGGGATATTCGTGGACGGACACGAAATCGATGCTGCCGGCGGCCAGGCCGAACACGGCCTGCCACCAGGGCGTGGTGATGCCGCTTAAGTTATCGAGGGAGCCCACGTCGTCGGCGCCGGACGGACCATTGGCTCCGATCTTGATGGTCGGGTCCACGCCTTTCATGGCCGCGGCGAAGACGGGCAGGTCCCGGGCGTAGTCGGCGGCCTTGGCCCCGCCGTTGTAGACGTAGAAGTAGGATTCGTTGCCGATTTCCCAGTATTTCACGCCGTAGTGGCGCTCGATGTTGGCATAGCGCACCCAGGACACGGCGTTTTTGAGCAGCGTGGCCTTATCCGGCACGGTCTCGCCCGGGCTGCCGGGGCGGTACATGGAGTCGTAGGCCACGACCACCACCGGTTCGGCCCCGGTTTGCCGGCACAGGCGGATGAACGCGTCGAAGTCGAGGGGCTTGCGGACGTAGCGGTGGCCGTAGAGGTCGTAGACGCGGGCGTCGTTGGAGGGCCATTCGTCGGGGCCGAGCCGGGCCAGGGTGGGACCGGGGCGGCGAAAGGCGGGCGGCGCGGCCCAGAGCATGCCGTCGGATTTCTCGCCGCCGGGATAGCGCAGGGTGCCGGCCCCAAGGTCCAGGATGGCCCGGGCCAGCTTGCGCGCGCCGGGGCGGCGATTGACGTCGGCGTCGAGCAGATAGTCGACGTCGATGCCGAGAAGCTTGCGATTCACGCGGCGCAGGATGTGCCCGGCGTCCACGGCGGCGGCGGTGAATCCGGGCGGCGGGGTCGCGGGGGGCTCCGCCGACGCGGGCGCAGCCAACGCGAAAATCAGGGCCAGGACGCCGCAGGCGGCGGCGAACCGGTATCGGAACATAACGCCTCTTTGCTTGTCCGGGAGGGGAGTAGTCCCAAGGCGCGGACAAGACAAGGGGCGACGGGCGAAGTTTCGGCGACGAAACGGGGACGGATCAGATCAGGCAGCAGTCGTGGTAGTGGTCGATGATGTCCTGCTTGGACAACATGGCCTCGATCTCGTCGGGCTGGTCGTCCGCCACAACGGGCAGCTCGTCGATTTGCAGCCGCGCCATGATGTCCATGGCCGCTTCCAGGGAATCGCCCACGCGCACGCGGGCCACCTGGGCGGTGGCCACGTCCTTGGCCACCACGAGGTCGCGCAGGCTGTCGTCGAAAAGCACCTCGCGCAGGTCGTTGACCGAAAGGATGCCCGTCATCCGGCCGCTTTTGTCGACCACCGGAAAATACGACTCCGTGGAATTGGTCACGGCCTTTATCAGGGCGTGAAACGGCATGTTCTCGGCGATGACGCTCACCGGCCGCTGGCGGATGGCCTCGCCCACGGTCATGCGCGACAGGATGCCCCGGGCGAATTCGCCGATATGGGCCGGCGAGGCCAGCCGGTTGTCCATCTGCTTTTCGTAGAGCGTCACCTTGTGGGGCAAAAGCAGGAAGGTGATGGTGGACACCAGAAGCAGCGGCACGAGCAGCGTGTAGCTCGAGCACATTTCGCTGGCCATGATGACCGAGGCGATGGGCACCTTGGCCACGCCGGAAAAAAAAACCGCCCATGCCGATCAGCACGAACGAGCCGGGATTGACCACCAGATTCGGAAAAAGGGCGTGCCCGAGCTCCCCGAAGGCTCCGCCCAGCATGGCCCCGATAAAGACCGACGGCCCGAACACGCCGCCCGAGCCGCCGGAAGCGATGGTGAACGAGGTGGCCACCATCTTGAGCAGCACCAGCGCGGCCATGGTCTGCCACAGCATTTTCCCGTCCAGGGCGGTCTGTATCCAGACGTAGCCTCCGTCGATGACCTCCGGAAACTGCCAGGCCACGCAACCGAGCAACAGCCCGCCGATGGCGGGCTTGAGCATGCGCGGGATGGGCAGGGGTTTGAAGAAATGATCGCGCAGGCCGTAGAAAACCTTGATATAGATGTAACCGGCGGCGGCGCACAGCACACCGAAAATCAGACAGGGCAAAAGCTCCACCGGCATGGCGAAATGGACCGGGCCCGGGGTAAAAAGGGCTTGCCGGCCGAACACCTGGGAAAAAACCGCGTAGGCGGATATGGAGGCGATGATGCAGGATAAAAGCGCCTCGAATTCATATTCCGTGTCGCGGTAGAGCACGCCGGGCACGAAAAGCGCCGCCCCGAGCGGGGCCTGGAAGATGGCCCCGATGCCGCCGGCCGCGCCGGCCAGCAGCAGAACGCGCCGGTCGGCCGTGTCGAGCTTGAGAAAGGTGGCCAGGATGGAGCCGAAGCCCGAACCGATCTGGGCGATGGGGCCTTCCTTGCCGGCCGAACCGCCCGAGCCGATGGTGAGCGCCGAGGCGATAAATTTGATGATCGGAGCGCGCTTGCGCACGTAACCGCCGCGCAGATGGAACGACTCGATCATGGCGTCGGTGCCGTGCCCCTCGGCCTCGGGGGCGATGCAGAAGACCAGCAGCCCGGACGCCAGCCCGCCAAGGCCGGCGATGGGGATGATGATCCAGCTGACGATCGGGGTGTGCAGGCCGGGCGCGGACTGGAAGGCGATTCCATGGCGCGCCCAGGCCATGGGGACCTCGACGAGCCAGGTCAGGGACTGCACCAGCAGGGAGTCGAAAAAGACGGCCCCCAGCCCGGCGACCACGCCGACCAGGGCGCTTAAGACCAGCCGCCGCGCATGGCGCGGCCAATGGGCCAACCCAAAACCGCCGTTGCGAAGGACACCAGGCAAGAACATGTATGTATTCCTTGGAGGCCACTCTCGGCCGCTTGTCCCCATACAACCATATCGGGCGGCCATGTTCAACAGCGCGGCCCGCCTGGGTGACGCGCCAAGCCGATTCCCGGGATCATGACGGAACGGAAACCGGCCCTTGCAAGGGTGTCGTCTTTGATAGTAATGCAGGGCCTCGCGAAGCCTTGGCCCCGAGCCACGGCCGCGCTCCCGGACAAAACGGTCCCCCATGGGACCCGGAGGAACCCCTTATGACGCTTTTCCGTCGCCTTGCCCTTTTGGCGGTGGCCCTGCTGTGCCTGCCGTCCATGGCCCTGGCCGATGCGGCCAAGACCTACGCCGTGGCGCCGTTTGCCGTGCACGGTCCCGAGAAATACCAATACCTGAGCCAGGGCGCCCAGAGCATGCTCGAATCGCGCATGAACTGGCCCGGACACCTTGCGCCCATGGACAAGAGCAAGGTCACGTCCAAGCTGACCAAGGCCCCGGGCTCCGAGGCCGAGGCCCAGAAGGCCCTGAGCGCCGTCGGCGCGGACTATCTCGCCTACGGCTCCATCACCGTCTCCGGCGACAAGGCCAGCGTGGACATCATGGTGCTGGGTCGGGACGGCAAGAAATGGCCGAAAAATTTCACCACCAAGATGGCCGACCTCATCCCAGCCATGGAGCGTACGGCCCAGTCGCTCAATAACGAGATCTTCCAGCGTCCCGCCGCCAAAGGCGGCGACGACATCAACCAGATGAACCCGAATTTCGTGGTCAACCAGACCAACCAGAACCAGAAGGCCTACCTCAACCCGAACTTCCGCTACGCCGGTCCCGCCGATTCCCCGGGCGTGTGGCGCAGCCAGTCCATGCCCTTCGTCTCCGCCGGCATCTCCATCGCCGACCTCAACGGCGACGGGAAAAACGAAGTGGTCATCATGGGCCAGCATTCCGTGCAGGTTTTCGCCTACAAGGACCGCCAGCTGATGCCCATCGCCAAGTACGAGGTCCCGCCCAACATCAAGCTGCTCAAAGTCAGCACCTTTGACGTCAACGGCGACGGCAAGGCCGAAATCATCGTTTCGAGCCGGTACTTCAAGGACCCCCGTTCGTTCATCCTCCAGCTCGATGGCCAGCACCTCAAGGAGCTGTACAAGGACATCAAGCTGTACCTGAACGTGGCCGCCGTGCCGCCGGACTTCTCCCGGCAGCTCGTCGGGTCCAAGGGCGATCCCAAGGACCTGTTCGTCCAGGGCGTGCACAACGTCATCTTCTCCGGCGGCCAGCCCGCGCTTTCCACGCGGCTGAACCTCCCGAGCAAGGCCAACCCCTTCAACTTCGTCTACCTTCCCGAGAAAAGCGGCTACAAGGTCATCATAAACGACGACAAGGACCATCTGGTCGTCTTCACGGCCAAGGGCGAACGCGTGGCCGCCACGGAAGAGCAATACTGCGGCTCGGCCATCGGCCTGGAATACGACTCGCTCATGGCCCCCATGGAAAAGCCAAAGTCCGACTACCTCTGGACCTACTATTACATCCCGCTGCCCATGATCGTGGCCAACCTGGACAAAAGCGACCGTTTCGAACTGCTGGTGAGCAAGAACATCTCCCTTGCCGCCCAGTTCTTCGAAACCTTCCGCACCTTCTCCCAGGGTGAGATCCACTCCCTGTACTGGGACGGCGTGGGCATGAGCCTTCTGTGGAAGACGCGCCGCATCAAGGGCACCATCACCGGCTACACCCTGGCCGACATCGACAACGACGGCCAGAAAGAGCTCGTGGTGTGCATCAACACCTGGCCGGGCGCCGCCGGCGTCTACGCCCGCCGCACCATCGTGCTGGCCTACAAGCTCGACAACTCGAGCAAGACCCAGCCCGGCGAGTTCGGCATCGACATGGGCACCCAGTAGCCCTTTCCTCTTGACGACAAGCCGGGAGAACCGCATTTTGCGGCGGTTCTCCCGGCTTTTTTTGTACCCGAACCCGTTTGCCCCGGCGAGGTCCCTTTGTTTGCCCTGTATCTGGCCCAGATCGTCAACTCGGGACTGGCCCTGGGGGCCGTCTATGGCCTCATGGCCCTGGGTTTTTCCCTGATCTACAGCGCCAGTCGGCTGATCAACTTCGCCCAGGGCGAACTGCTGCTTTTGGGCGGGCTTTCAATCGCCACCCTGGCCAGCCTCGTTCACCTCTCGCCGTTCGTGGCGGTGGCGGCCGCCGTGCTGGCCGGATTTTTTTTGGGCAGGCTGCTTTTCGCCACCACGCTCGGGCTTTCGCTTCGCGCCTCGCCGCTGCGGCAACTCATGCTGACCGTGGCGGCGAGTCTGGTGTTTCAGGGCGTGGCCATCCTGGCCTGGGGCAAGAATCCGCTCATGCCCCCGCGCCTGCTCCCCCTGCCCGACCTGCGCCTGGGACCGGTCTTTCTCGGCCGCGACACGGCAACCGGCCTTGTGCTGGCCGTTTGCAGCGCGTTGGTGCTCGGGCTTTTCCTCAAACGCACGCGCCTTGGCCGGGCGCTTCGGGCCACCTCGCAAAACGCCGTGGCGGCGCGGCTCATGGGCATAAACCCGGTGTTCTGCCATGCCCTGTCCTTCGCCCTGGCCGGGGGACTGGCCTCCCTGGCCGCCCTGGCCGTCGGGCCGCAGACCGGGCTTCGCTACGACATGGGCCTCGGGCTTGGGCTCAAGGGCTTCGCCGCGGCCACCATCGGCGGCTACGTCTCGCTTGGCCGGGTGTTTCTGGGCGGCCTGGCCCTGGGGCTTGTCGAGGCGGCGCTGGTGCTGCTGCTTTCCGGGGAGCTCAAGGAAACCGCCACCTACGCGCTCATCATCGTTTTGCTGGTCCTGGCCCCGGGCGAGGGCGAGGCCGAGCGGCCGTGAACGCCATGCCCCTTTCCCGCAAGACCTCCCTGGCGTTTTTTTTCGGAGCGCTTCTGGCGGTGGGGATCTTCACCCCCGCCTACCAGCTCATCGGCGTCAACCAGCACATGTTTCTGGCGGCAAACGTCCTGGCGCTCAACTTCTGCCTGGGTCTCGGCGGCCAGATCTCCCTGGCCCAGGGAGCCTTCGCCGGCATCGGCGCCTACGCCTCGGTGCTGCTGCACGCCCGCTATCCCGGGGCGACGCTTGTCATCGTTCCGGCGGTGGTCGTCGGCGCGGGAGTCCTAGCGGCCGTCATCAGCCGGCCCATGGAGCGCCTCGGCGAGGGATTTCTGGCCATGGCCACGCTGTGCGTGTCGCTGGTGTGCATCAACGTGGCGCTCACCCTCGAAAGCGTCACCGGCGGCTCGGCCGGGCTCATGGTGGAGAGCAAGCTGGCGTTGCCGGGTGTCGGGGCGCTGGCCGGCGACCGGGTGACCTTTTTCCTTTTCGTCCTGCTTTTGGCCGTGGGGGCCTACGTCTTCCTGGCCGTGCGCGACAGCCGGCTGGGGCGGGCCCTGGCCGCCTGCCGCGACGACCGCGCCGCCGCCTCGAGCCTCGGCATCGACCGGCCGGCGGTGCGGGCCGTGTCCTTTGGCCTGGGCGGGGCGTTTTCGGCCGCGGCCGGCGTGCTCCACGGCCACTACACCGGCTTTATAAGCCCGGAGCAGTTCAACCTGGAACTCTCGCTCAAGGCGCTTTTATTCCTCGTCATCGGCGGCCCGGGCAACCTCCTGCGCCCCCTGCTCGCCGCCCTTGTGCTGGAGACGGCCATGAGCCACCTCCAGTTTCTGGGCGACGCCCGCACCCTGGTCAACGGCCTGCTTCTCGGCGCGGCGCTCGTGGCCGGATTCCTGCGGCTGCGCCTGACGGACCAGATGCGTCCCTTGCAAAAATGATTTACTTCGCCCCCGGTTGCGGTAAAAATTCCTGGCTGCTTTCGCCAAGACCAATCCGCCCCGGAGGCTTCCGCATGGCCAAAATCCTTATGCTGTTCGCAGCATTGCTCCTTGTTCCCGCCGTCGCCGCGGCCCAGCAGGCCGGCCAGAGCCCGGCCCCCGCCGCCACGACGCAGCCGGCCGAACAGCACCCGGCCCCAACCGGCGACCCCATCGTCATCGGCGGGCTTTTCGCCCAGTCCGGCCCGGCCGCCGTGGTCGGCACCCCGAGCAAGCTCGTGGCCGAGATGACCGTCAAACAGATCAACGCCATGGGCGGCATCCTGGGCCGGCCGCTCAAACTGATCGCCTACGACACCGAATCCTCCCCGGATGTGGCCCTGCGCGAGGCCAGAAAGCTCGTCGAGGGCGACCACGTCCTGGCGATTATCGGCCCGACCTCCACCGGCGAGGGGCTGGCCGTCAAAAAATACACCGAGGAAAAACACGTCCCGGTCATCATGACCGTGGGCGGCGACGCGGTCATTGCCGGCGGCAAGTTCGGCCCCTACGCCTGGACCTTCAAGGCCCCGCAGCGAACCGCCACGGCCGTGGCCAAAATCTACGAGTACCTGAAAGGCAAGAACATCTCGAAGATCGCGGTCATGAGCTCCAAGGACGCCTTCGGCCAGGACGGCCTCGCGGAGCTTAAGCAAAACGCCTCCAAGTCCGGCATCGACATCATCGCCTCGGAAACCTTCGATCCCAAGGGCACGGATTTCTCGGCCCAGGCCTTCAAGCTGCAAGCCGCCAAGCCCCAGGCCGTGGTGGTCTGGACCATCGGCCCGGCCGGAGCCATCGCCGCCAAGAACTTTGCCTCCCTGCCCGGCGAACGTCCCCTGCTCGTCGAATGCCACGGCCAGCCCGGCCCCAATTACCTGAAGCTGGCCGGCGAGGCCGCCGGCGGCACGATCATGCCCGGCACCAAGCTCATGGCCCCGGAAACCCTGTCCGACGAAGACCCGCAGAAAATCGTCATCGAGTCCTTCATCAAGGCCTACAATGACGCCGGCATCCAGGAGAAATTTCCGCTCAACACCCACTCCGGCTATGCCTACGACGCCCTGACGCTTCTGCGGGCGGGCCTGGAAAAGGCCGGCAAGGCCGACCCGGAGGCCCTGCGCGAGGCCCTGGAAAACCTCCACCACGTGGTCGGCGTCTCCGGCGTCTACAACCTCTCCTCCCAGGACCATAACGGCCTGGGTCCGGACTCCATGATCATGCTCATCGTGGACTCCGGCCGCTTCAAGCTTGCGCCGTAGGTGAAAGTGGAAGAGGTAAAGAAGGTGCGAGGGGAACCCCTTTTTGAAAAAAGGGGTTCCCCTCGCGCTCCCCTCCCGAAAAACTTTTAAAGGGGAGAGACGGGAAAAAACCTGCGTCCCGGTGATACAATGAAAACGCCTGTGCAGAATTTCACCGTGGCCGCGGCCGAGGGCGGACAAAAGCTTCTTCAATACCTGACCCGGCGTCTGGACGGCGCGGTGCCCCCGGCCGCCTTGCAGAAATTCATCCGCACCGGGCAGGTCCGCATCGACGGCAAGCGCTGCAAGCCCTTCGACCGGGTGGCCACCGGCCAGATCGTGCGCATGCCGCCTTACGAGATCAAAGCGCCACACGACACGCCGGAGAAAAAAACCGCGCCGCCTGGGCACGACCTGGACATCCTCCACGAGGACGACGACCTCCTCGTCATCGTCAAGCCGGCCGGCCTGCCCGTCCATCCCGGCTCCGGCCATCCTTTCGCCCTGACCAGCATCCTGCGCGCGCGCTACCCCGACGCCCCTTTCCGTCCCACGCCGGCCCACCGCCTCGACCGCGACACTACCGGCGTGCTCCTCGTGGCCAAGTCCTACCGCGCCCTGCGCGCCATCCACGAGGCCATCACCACCGGCACGGCCCACAAGGACTACCTCGCCTGGGTCTGGGGCGAATGGGCGCTTGGCGAAGTGAATGATTGGGTGACGTTGCGCGACCGGCTGGCCAAGGAAGGCGGTCCGGGACGCGAACGGGTGGAGCCGTCGGAGGACGGCAAGGAAGCGGTGTGCAAGGTCCGGCTGTTGGGAATCATGGACACGGCCAGTCTGGTCGAGGTGCGGCTTTTGACCGGCCGCACCCAGCAGATCCGGGCCCAACTCGCCTCGCGCGGCTACCCCATCGTCGGCGACCCGAAATACGGCGGCGGCCAGCCGCCCATGCGGCTGCACGCCTGGCGGCTGACACTGCCGGACGCCGCTTTTTGCGCGCCGCCCGCCTGGGAAGGACCCTGGCTGGTCAAACGGCTGCGGCGGGCTTCCCTGGCCGCCTGCCGGGAGGAAGACCTCGGACGGCCTACCGCGTCAGCGCCGCCAGACGCCCCAGAATGATCGCCCCGGCCTGGGCCACGTTCAGGGAATCGATGGGCCTGGCCTGGGGAATGCGCCACAACCGGTCGCAGCGTTTGCGTATCCCTTGCCGAATCCCCTCGTCCTCGTTGCCGAGCACCAGGATCAGCGGAAAATCGGCCGTGGCAACAAACACGCTTTCCGCCTCCGCCTCCCCGGCCGCGCCGATGACGCCGAAACCCGCCTCGAGGGCCGTGTCCAGGGCCTGGGCCAGATTGGTCACCTTGGCCAGGGGCAGCCGGGCCAGCGTTCCGGCCGAGGCCTTGGCCGCCCCGGGTCCCAATCGCGCCCCCTCGTGGCGGGGCAAGAGGATGCCGCCGCCGCCAAGGGCGAAAAGCGTACGGGCCAGGGTGCCCACGTTGCCGGGGTCCTGCACCCGGTCGAGGGCCAGGGCCACGGGCAGGGGCGCGCTGCGGGTCGCGGCCAGCACGTCCTCGAGGCTGGTCAGCTCACCGGCGGCGAGCCTGGCCACCACGCCCTGGTGGTTGCCGGGACAAAGCCGGTCCAGGTCGGCGGCTGGCACGAAACGAAAGCGCACGCCGGTTTCGCGGCAGGCGGCGACAATGGCGTCTATATCCGGGCCGCGAAGGCCCTGGCGCAACAGCACGTCGTCGATGCCGCGCGGGCGTTCGAGCAAAAGTTCGCGTACGGGCTTGCGCCCGGGCAGGAGTTCGCCGGGTTCGGGCTGTGCGTCGGCCGGCGACGCAGGCAAGGGACGATGGGTGCGGTCATGCCGGGTCATGGCCCGTCTTGGCCCAAACCAGCCGGAACCACAAGCTTTTTTTCCCTTGCATTTTCATCAACTTTGGTCTAGTAGTCTGCTAATCGTTAAAAAATTAGCGTAGTTAAGCACATCCTTGCCAACGCGCCGCCGTAGCCGCCTCCCGGCGGACGGCTCCCTTCGCGTGGAGAAAAGCCGCATGGCCCGTTATATCCTCTTTGCCATCCTGCCGGTTCTGCTCGTCCTGTCCGGCTGCGCCGGAAACAAATACGATAAAAACAATGACATGCGGGCCAACCTCGAGCCCGAGGTCTGGGACACCACCCAGATCCTCAAGGACCTCAAGCGCGGTCGCCCCCTGACCAAGCAGGAGAAGGAAGCCCTGGCCTCGCGCGGCGCCATCCAGTTCAACCTGGACGTGGCCGACAACGAGGAAGTCCAGATGTTCCTCCAGTATTTCTCCATGGACAAGCGCGGCACCATGGAAAAATGGCTCATCCGGGCCCAGCCCCACCTGCCCTACGTGCGGGCCGTACTGGCCAGCTACAACCTGCCGCCCGACCTGATAGTCCTTCCCTTCATCGAATCCGGTTACAGCACCATGGCCTATTCGCCGGTCGGCGCCGGCGGCATGTGGCAGTTCATGCCCTACACCGCCCGCCGCTTCGGCCTGACCGTGAACTGGTGGGTCGACGAACGCCGCGACCCCTACAAATCCACCGTGGCCGCCGCCAAATATTTAAGCAAACTCTACCAGATGTTCGGTGACTGGAACCTTGCCCTGGCCGCCTACAACGCCGGCGAGGGCAAGATTTCGCGGGTCATGGCCGCAAGCGGCCAGTGCGACTTTTTCGACATCGCCAAGGACCCCAAGCTGCTCAAGGCCGAAACCCGCCATTACGTGCCCAAGTTCCTGGCGGTGCTGAAAATCTTCCAGAACCTCCAGCCCCTCGGCTTTCAAAAGGTCAACTGGCAGGCCGGCCCCAATCTCAAGGAAGTGCCCGCACCCGGCGGCACGGACCTGGCCGCCCTGGCCCAGGCCTGCGGCCTGAGCTGGGATCAGTTTCGGGAATACAACCCCGGTTTTCGCCGCATGGTCAGCCCCCCCGACTCCACGGTCAACGTCTACGTGCCCGTGGCCAAGGAGCAGATCGCCGTGGCCTACCTGAAGACTCCGGGCAACTATCCTTCAAGCGGTCTGCAAAGCGTCACCGCCCAGGCCGGCGAGACATGGTGGGCCCTGGCCCGTCGGGCAAACATGCCCGTGGCCGAGCTGCGCCAGCTCAACCCCTCGCTGCCCGAAACGCTCCCCCCCGGCCAGGCCGTGCGCGTGGCCGCCAGCGCGTTCAGCATCGACAATACCGCCCTGGCCGAAGGCCCGGCCGCCTGCGCGCCCAAACAGCTGGCCGCAGCCTCCAAGCCCCAGCGCCACCGTGTGAACAAGGGCGAATCCATCGGCAGCATCGCCCGGAAATACGGTGTCTCGACCAAGGAGCTCATGGCCGCCAACAAGATGCGGCATGCCGGCCGCCTCACCCTTGGCAGCTGGCTCGTCATCCCCCAAAGCGCTTCCGCCCGTTCGGTCCAGGTCGCTTCCGCCGCCCCCTCCTCCTCCGGCAGCCACACCGTGCAGCGCGGCGAGACCATTTCCGGCATCGCCGACAAATACAACGTGGACCCCGGCGCGCTCATGGCCGCCAACCACCTGCGCTCGGCCAGGGACCTGCTCGCCGGCCAGAAGCTGTCCATTCCCGGTCGCGCCGACGCAAAACCGTCCGCGCCCCCCGCTCCGGCCGTGGCCGCCGCGGCCCTGCCGAGCACCACCTACACCGTGCGCGCCGGCGACACCCTCTCCGGCATCAGCCGCCGCTTCAATGTGGACAGCAGACAGCTCGCCGCGGCCAACAACCTGTCCTCGGACGTCGTGCGCGTGGGCCAGTCACTCTCCATTCCGGGCTCGGGCCGGGAGCAGCCCAAGACCATTGCCGCGCGCGAGGCCGAACCGACGAAAAAGAATCTTTGGGCCACCAAGCCCCAGGCCCAGGCCGAAAAGCATCCCGCCGCCGCCAAAACCCCGCCCACCCCGCAAAAGCGCCAGGCGGCCAAGTCCGTCAATTACAAAGTCGGCCCGGGTGAGACAGTCTGGGGCATCGCCAAGAAATTCAACGTGGAACCGTCCTCGCTCATGGCCTGGAACAACATGAAAAGCCCAAGCTCGCTCCAGGCCGGCTCCCAGATCACCATCCGCAAGGATTAAAGAGGGAAAAGATATGCGAGAGGGGAAACCCTTTAAAAAGGGTTCTCCCCTCTCGCGCTCTCCCTTTCCTAAACTTTTCGTCTTTGAAGCTGTCCTAAGAGACAACTTCCTTTTTTCAAAGAAGAGCCTTTGCGAAAGGAAGTGGTGGGGAAGAACCTGCCAGCGTGAGAATTGCCTGGGCAGGAGACATGAAAGGCCCCGACTCGCTACAAGCCCGTTTCCCGAAAAATCGTTTCCAGGCGGCGGCGGTTGACGCCAAGGTCGCTATGCCCCACGCGCGAGGCGGACCGGGCATGCAGCAGTCCGGCCTCCGGGTCGTGGAGGAATTCCACGTCGTCCACGAAGCCGAAGCGGGACGAGGACTGGGTGACATGGAGATAGCGCCCGGTCGAGGCGGCCACGGCGTAGCCGTTTTTTTCCAGATACGCGGCCAGAGCGGGGATGGGGTTTTCGGCGCAGGGCCGGGGCGCGACAAAATGCAGCGGATCGTTTGGGGACGCCGTGGTGGCGACCCAGTTGGGCTTTTTTCCGTCGGCCCGAAGCGGCCCTTCGGCCGGGGATACAAGCGGCCGCATGCGCCGGCTCGCCCGGCCGAGCCAGGCCAGCCCGCAGACAAGCACAAGGCCGGCGATGAGAAGAACCACCGCCGCCACCTGCCCCACGGCCTCGAAAAATGACACGAAACGGCGCAGGGTCTCCATATCAGGCCGGCGCCTCCTCCGGCGCTTCCACGACAGGGCATGCCCGGCCGACAACCCGGTTGCGGCCCGCGCCCTTGGCCGCGTAAAGACAGCCGTCGGCCCGGGCCAGCAGGGCATTGAGCCCCATCTCGCCCGAGGCCACGCCCAGGCTTGCCGTCACCGTATGCCCGCCGGGGGACAAGGCCGCCACGACCTGCCGCAAACGCTCGGCAACGTCTTCCGCTTCCGCCCCGTCCAGGCCCGGCAGCAACACGCCGAATTCCTCGCCGCCAAGCCTCCCGATTTCATCCCCGTCCCGAAGCGCCTCCGCCAGCCGTCGGGCCACGGCCCGCAGCACGATATCCCCGGTCTGATGGCCATAGGTATCGTTGATGTCCTTGAAATAATCCAGATCGAGCATGATGAAGCTCACCGGCTCGCCGCGCTCCCGGGCCCGCTCCAGGGCCTTTTCGGCCAGATGCAGGAAATGCCGCCGGTTGGGCAGGCCGGTCAGAAAATCGGTCTGCGCCTGTTTGCGCAAGGCATCCCGGGCCTCGCGCAATTCCGCCTCCACGCGGCTGGACGTCATGGAAAGCAGGCAGAACGTCAAGAGCGGGATCAGAAACATGCTGGTCAAAAGCAGTGCCTTGACGATGGGGTCCGGACCGCCAATGGCGCACTGTACCGCCTTCAGGGATTCATTGGCACGAAAGGCGTAGGAGATGGAAACGAGAAAAAGAAACCCGGAAAAAACGGTTTGCATCG
Source organism: Desulfovibrio sp. JY (assembly GCA_021730285.1). Taxonomy (NCBI): domain Bacteria; kingdom Pseudomonadati; phylum Thermodesulfobacteriota; class Desulfovibrionia; order Desulfovibrionales; family Desulfovibrionaceae; genus Desulfovibrio; species Desulfovibrio sp. JY. Next base: position 2,155,509 of record CP082962.1, on the reverse strand, counting down.
CATACGTACGCCATTTGCGCACAACAAAAGGCTCTATGGCGATACGTCCGTAGACCAGCATGCAATACACCGAAAAAACAAAGACTCTTCGGCAAGTATCGAAATCGACAAGTGTATAATAGATCAGGCACAATTCGCAGAGCACAGCCAGGGCGATGGTAAAGGAATTGCGCAGGCCGATATGATCTATTTCACCATACAGGGCAATGCCGCGATACCAGAGAATCCCTTGCAAAAATATCAGGCTGTTTCCGATGATCAACGAAGGATCCGGACCAAGCACTCTGAAGAAAACCAAAAAAATACCAACGCACCATGCCAGTTGCCCCAGCGTAAAAGACCCGAAGCCTGGGTACGTCTTTCTATAGGAATATGTATAGGCAAGAACTCCGGTCAGCGAAAAAAACAAGACCGCCGACAGGAACACCATCGTGTGTGCATCGAGAAGCGAAATAAACTGCTGCATACCGCAAATAATATTGAATCGCCATGCATTTTGGAACTGGCGACATTGGAATCATTTGCTATAATGACGCTCCTCCTGCGTCAAGCCCCGTAAAGCGCTTTCCGCAGCAACGTTCGCAACTCGTCGTCGGGCAGAATCCGTCCCGTCCACAAGCGAAACTGTTCCACCGCCTGATACAGAAACATTTCCATGCCCGAGACCACCAACGCCCCCGCCGCCAGCGCATCGGCGCCGAATTGCGTGGGATCGGGCGTATAGACCAGATCGTAGACCACCTGTTCCGGCCGTAGCGCCTCGGCCGGATACGGCGAAAGGCCCTCCAGGCGGCCGGTCATGCCCATGGGCGTGGCATTGACCAAGAGCCCGGCCGGGAACTCCGTCCGGCGGTCCCAGTCGACCCGCTCCAGATCGAATTCCCGGGCCAGCACGGCGGTTTTTTCCGCGCTGCGCCCCGTCACGGCAAGCCGCTCCACGCCCAGACGCGCAAGCCCCGCCACCGCCGCCCGGGCCACGCCGCCGCAACCGAGGATCAAGGCGGCCCGCGGCGCAATATTGCGCAGGACCAGCGGCCGGCAAAAGCCCTCGACGTCGGTATTTTCCGCCCACAGCACCCCGTCGCGCCAGTACAGCGTATTGACGGCCCCGACCGACCGGCCAAGGTCCGTTACGGCATCGACATAGGCCATGACCGGCGTCTTGTGCGGAATGGTGACGCTAAGGCCCTCCACCGGCGTCTCGCGCAGCCGGGCCATGAACGCCCCAAGCTCCTCGGGCAGCGTCGGCCAGGCCTCATACCGGGCCTTGATCCCAAAACGCTTGAAGCCCCAATTGTGCACCAAGGGACTGAGCGTATGCCCCAAGGGATGACCTATGATGCCGTAAAGCCGCTCCATATCGCTGTCCTTGTGGGAAATGAGAAGCTGGGGGACGGGGAACTACTGCAACCTGCACTCGTGGCAGGCGGAATTCGTGAACAAGCGATAGCGAACCATGGCGACGCCATCATGCAAGCGAACCAGCTTGTCTATTTGGCAGCCACCGTTACGTTCGACAACCTTTCGAGAAGCAGCATTCACTTCTTCACACGTCGTATAAACCGAGTCCAAACCAAGAGTACCGGCATGGGCAAGCAGGAGTTTCAATATTTCTGTTCCCAAGCCTTTACCGCGAAAGTCCTGGCAAATTTCGTATCCTACTCGATCACCCCATATTCCGGCTGATCCGAGAAAGAGCGACAATTTTGGCAACAACGTCAGCCAATAGAGATGCCAGGGTTTGTCGCCAACCTGGGAAATATTGAGCATATCCATGCAATGGGAATCACTCGGATCAAAATCAGGCGGGACGCCATGGGAATATCCCTTGGCAATCGCTCGTCGAAAAGAGGGGAGGAGGCTCTCGCATGGTGTGGTAAGAATAAGGGTATTGTCATCTTGCATTGCATTTCCCTGTAAACAATACCGAATACTCAAGAGCCCTATTCAAGAGCCATGCGTTTCACCTGAACAATGCGTTGGGAACACAGGCGAGTCCCCTTGACGGGAAAGGGGACCGGGGGGCGAGCTCGCCCCCCGGCCGCCGGAGGCATCTTCTCTTCTAGTTCTTATACGCGGCACCGGCGCGCAGGGCTTCGGTGTTTTTCGGGATCAGGTGGCTGTAGTGCTTGGAGATCACGTGGCCGAGGCTGTCCTCCACCGCCGAAAGCGGCAGGATGCCGGTGGCATTCACGTAGGCGCCAAGGGCCACCATGTTGGCCATGCGCGTATTGCCCAGGCCGTCGGCGATCTCGTTGGCCGGCACGGCCACGAGCTTCACCCGCTTGTCGTCGGCGAGTTCCGGATCGACCAGGGAGGAGTTGATGACCAGCACCCCGCCGTCGACGAGCTGCGGCTGGAACTTGTCCAGGGACGGCCGGTTCATGATGATGAGGCTCTTGGGGCTGCGGATGATGGGCGAGCCGATGACGTCGTCGGAGACGACCACCGTGCAGTTGGCCGTGCCGCCGCGCATCTCCGGGCCGTAGACCGGGATGTAGGTGACATTCAGGCCGTGCTCCATGCCGGCGTAGGCCAGCAGGTTGCCGATCAGCATCACGCCCTGGCCGCCGAATCCGGCCATGATCACGTCTTGATACAGGCTCATGGGCTTAGTCCTCCTTGGCCGCGTCCTTGTAGACGCCAAGCGGGAAGCCGGGGATCATCTCCTTGGCCACGCGCTCGTTGGCGGCCACGGGCGTCATTCTCCAGTTGGTGGGGCAGGTGGCCAGAAACTCGACGAAGCCGAACCCGTCGCCGTGCAGTTGCGTTTCGAAGGCGCGGCGCACGGCCCGCTTGGCCTGGGCCAGATTCTTGATGGAATTGACGGCCACCCGGGCGCTGTAGGCCACGCCGTCAAGCCCGGCGATGATCTCGGCCATGCGCATGGGCCCGCCCTCGCGCTCGGCGCAACGGCCGGCGGGACAAGTGGTGGTCTTCTGGCCGATCATGGTGGTGGGGGCCATCTGGCCGCCGGTCATGCCGTACACCGTGTTGTTGACGAAGATGATGGTGAGCTTCTCGCCACGGTTGGCGGCGTGCATGATCTCGGCCAGGCCGATGGAAGCCAGGTCGCCGTCGCCCTGGTAGGCGAAGACGAAGGCCTCGGGCCGGGCGCGCTTGACGCCGGTGGCCTCGGCCGGGGCACGGCCGTGGGGGGCCTCGACGGTGTCGACCATGAGGTAGTTGTAGAGAAACACCGAGCAGCCAATGGAGCTGACGGCGATGGTCTTTTCCACCAAACCGAACTCTTCCAGGCACTCGGCCACGATGCGGTGGATGACGCCGTGCTGGCAGCCGGGGCAATAGTGGGTGGGCTTGTCGGCCAGGACGCCCGGCCGGTCGAAGACGAGTTCTTCCTTGATTTCAGGCATGCTGGACATGGCTCAGGCCCCCTTTGCGGCCGCGCGGATGGGTTCCAGGAATTCGTCGGGCGTGGGCAGGTTGCCGGGGAAGACGCCGTAAAAGGCGCTGTCGGCAAGGCCGCGTACGGCCAGACGCACATCGTCGACCATCTGGCCGAGGTTGTGTTCGATGGTGAGGAAGCGCTTGCCGGCGGCGGCAAGCTCGCGCAACACGGAATCGGGGAAGGGATAGAGGGTGATGGGGCGCAAGAGCCCGACCTTGAGCCCTTCGGCCCGAAGCGTGCGCACGGCCGACTTGGCGATGCGGCCGATGGAGCCGAAGGCCACCACCACCAGTTCGGCGTCCTTGGTCTCGAAGTCCTCGACACGCACCTCGTCGCGCATGGACTCGTACTTGCGCTGCAGCAGTATGTTCTGGCCGGCCAGAGCCCCGTCCTCGAGGAACAGTGACTTGAGGAGCCTGGGGGCGCGCTGGCCGCGTCCGGTCAGCTTCCAGTCCCCGCCCTCTTCCGGATCGACGGCGAGAGGTTCGCGGGGCACGACCGGCTCCTTCATCTGGCCGACGATGGCGTCGCCCAGAAGCAGCACCGGGTTGCGATACTTGTAGGCCAGCTCGAAAGCCTCGAAGGTCAGGTCGTAGCATTCCTGGCAGGTGGCCGGAGCCAGAACCATGGTGCGGTAGTCGCCGTGGCCGCCGCCCTTGACCGACTGGAAATAGTCGCCCTGGGAGGGGCCGATGTCGCCAAGGCCGGGGCCGCCCCGGTTCATGTTGACGATGACCCCCGGCAGCTCCGAGCCGGCCATGTAGGAGATGGCCTCCTGCATGAGCGACACGCCCGGGCTCGACGAGGTGGTCATGGCCCGCACCCCGCAGGCGGCGGCGCCAAGCAGCATGTTGGCCGCGGCCACTTCCGATTCGGCCTGGACGAACTGGCCGCCGGCGGCGGGCATGGCCGAAGAGAGCATCTCCGGGATGTCGTTCTGGGGGGTGATGGGGTAGCCGAAGTAGCAACGGCAGCCCGCGGCCAACGCGCCATGGGCGATAGCCTCGTTGCCTTTGATGAAGATGCGTTTGCCCGACATCACGCGTTCTCCTTGGCTTTGCTTTTAACGGTGCGCCAGACCTTGATGGCCACGTCCGGGCACATTTGGGCGCAGGAGGCGCAGCCGGTGCATTTTTCCATGGCGGCCTCGGGAACCTCGGCCACTTTGTACCCTTTGGTGTTGAAGCGCGAGGAGGCCACAATGATGGACTTGGGGCAGACCTCGACGCAAAGGAGGCATCCTTTGCACCGCTCCTCGTCGATGGCAATCCGCGACATGTTTGTATCACTCCTTATGCGGGCAGAATCGGACCCGGGGGAGGAGCCCCCGATACGGGCGAGCCCGCCGCTCCCCGTGCCCGAAAGCGCCAGGCGATGGGGGACGCCCGCCGGCCTTTTACAGGACCAGCATGGCGTCGCCGTAGGAAAAGAAACGGTAGCCGGAGGCCACGGCCCGCGCGTAGGCGGCGAGCAGACGTTGCCTTCCGACCAGGGCGGCCAGCATAATCACCAGGGATGATCCAGGCAAATGGAAATTCGTGACCATCCCGTCGACCGTTTTAAAGGCGTAGCCGGGGCGGATGAAGATATCGGTTTCGCCGGCAAAGGCAGTCATTTCACCGGCTTCGCGCACCACGCCTTCCAGGGTGCGGGCGGCGGTGGTGCCGACGGCGATGACGGGCCGACCCTCGGCCTTGGCCTGCTTCACGGCCTCGGCCGCCTCCCCGGGCACCTCGATCCACTCCTTGTGCATGGCATGGTCGCGGATATCCTCCACGCGCACCGGGGAAAACGTGCCGATGCCCACGTGGCAGGTGACGGCGGCCAGGCCAAAACCGCGTTCCCGCAGGCGGGCCAGCAGGGCTTGGGTGAAGTGCAGGCCGGCGGTCGGCGCGGCGGCGGAGCCGAGCTTGTCGTCCCGGGCGTAGACGGTCTGGTAGGTTTTGCGGTCGTCGGCGTCGTCGGCGCGGCGGATGTAGGGCGGCAGGGGCACGTGGCCGATGCGGCAAAGGATGTCCGGCAGGCTGCCCCGCCAGTGGAGAATGAAGTCCGTGCGGCCGAACTGTCCGCGCTTGGTCGTGGTCAGGCGCAGGTCCGGGGCGAAGTCCACCCGGTCGCCGGGCTTTGGCGGCCGGGAGACGCGCAAAAGTCCCGAGGCCGGCGCGACGGCCCAGCCCGTGTCCGGATCGACGGTCGGGGCCAGCAGCGCCACCGGGGTGGTCAGCAGCAGTTCGGCCGCGCCGCCCGAGGGCTTGTGGCCGAAAAGCCGCACCGGCGCGACTTTGGTGTTGTTGACCACGAGCAGCGCCCCAGTCGGGAGCAGGTCCGGCAAATCGGAAAAAACGGCGTCGGCAACATTTCCCGTGGCCCGGGAGACGGTCATGAGCTTGCAGGCGTCGCGCGTTTCGCACGGCCGCGAGGCGATGCGCTCCGGCGGCAGGTCGAAACGATAGGACGCGAGCAGATCGTCGGGAGCGGCAGGGGCGGCGGGAGTCTTGGGGATATCGTGAGACAAGGCGGCATTCCGAATCGGTTTGGGGTTATGCCGGTACGGCCGCAAGAGCGGCATCGCGCAGGGCCTGGAGCATGAATTCCACAAAGGGCGTGGCTGCACCAGCATGGTCGGCAGCGCCCAAGGCGGCGTAGTAGCCATCCTGACGGTCACGCACAACGCTTTCCACAGGAACCGCAGCAAATACCGGATTCCAGTGAGCCAATATCACGGTTTGCCAGAACCGGCCCAAACGGCCATTGCCATCGGAAAAAGGATGAATGAATTCTATCTCGTAGTGGGTGACGCACCCGGCCACCAGCGGATGCACGTTCGTCCTGCCGAGCCACCCCAGCAGATCGTCCACAAGCCCGGCAACACGCATGGCCGGGGGCGGCATGTGCACGACGTTTTCCCCGCGCGCCACAGCCACCGCGCCACGACGAAAAGCCCCGGCATCCTCAATGAGCCCATACATCAGCAAACCATGCGCCCGCAAAAAGTCCTCGCGTTTTGTGGGGTCAAAGCCGGCAAGCATATCGTATGCCGTCAGGGCATTGTGCACTTCCTGCACTTCGCGGGGAGACCCCAGTACCCGCTTGCCCTCGAGAACAGCCGTCACCTGGGGCACGGACAGGGAATTGCCTTCGATGGCAAGGGTCGCCTGGATCGTGCGGATTTGGTTGTCGCGACGCAGGCGGGGGGAAACCTTCCTGGCATCAAGGACCGATTGTGCGCCAAGCCAATGGCTGATGGCCGCCACATGGTCGAGGATGATCGGCGTTATGGCAAACGGCGGCGTGTAGGTAGTGTCGCTCATGCCGGTATCCGCGAAAGCCCGTCCGTGGCGATTGTCGCCATGCGGGCCATGGCTTCGGCCATGTCCACGGGCGCGCCGGTCTCGGCGGCAACCGAGGTCATGGCCACGCCGGCCAGCCCACAGGGCACGATGGCATTGAACAGCGTCAGGTCGTTGGCAAGGTTCATGGCGATGCCGTGGGTGGCCACGCCGCGCGAGATGTGGATGCCAAGCGAGGCGATCTTGCGCTCCCCTACCCACAGTCCCAGCGGATTCTGGCGGCATTCGGCGGCCACGCCATAGCTTTCGAGCAGCGCACGGCCCATTTCCAGCACCCATGCCACGAACGGCTTGACGCCGAAGCCAAGGGCGCGAAGCCCGACCACCGGATAGACGACAAGCTGGCCGGGGTTGTGCACCGTCGCCCCGCCGCCCCGGTCCGTCTGCACGAGGCTGACGTCCGGCGGCGCGCACAAGACCTTGTTGATGGGCTTGTTGCCCCCGAGCGTGATGACCGGATCGTGCTCGAGGATGAAAACCGTCCCCCCGCTTGTTCCGGCCTTGACCGCTGCGGCGGTTTCCTGCTGCAGGGCCAGGGCCGCCTCGTAGGCGATGCGGCCGAGGACGCGGACCTCAGGCGTCAACGCCGCCCTCCCCGGGCTGGGGCTTCTCGCCGTTGAGCACCGCCACGACGTCGGCCAGAACCCGCTCGGCCTCGGCTTCCGGCACCTGGCAGGTGCCCACGTTCCTGTGTCCGCCGCCGCCGTAGGCAAGCATCAGCCGGCCGATGTCCACCGGGTTGGCGCGGTCGAAAATGGATTTGCCCACGGTCAGCACGACGTTTTGTTTGGCCTTGCCCCAGATGACCTGCACGCTGACGTTGCACTCGGGAAAAAGCGCATAGGCCGTGAAGCGGTTGCCGGTGAAAATCTCGTCCTGCTCGCGCAAATCGATGACCAACACCTTGCCCAGCATCTTCGAGCGGGCCCGCAGCATGGCCGCGAACTGTTCCTCCTGCTCGAAGTAGCGTTTCACGCGCTCGGCCACGTCGGGATCGGCCAGGATGTTCCCCACCGGCTCGTGGCGGCACAGGTCCACCAGACGCATCATGAGTTGGTAGTTGCTGATGCGGTAGTCGCGATAGCGGCCAAGGCCTGTGCGCGGGTCCATGATGAAGCTTAAAAGTATCCAGCCCTCGGGCCGGGCCACATCCCCGGGCGTCAGGTCGCCGCTGTCGCAACGGTCGACGAACGTGAGCATCTCGTCGAAGCGTTCGGGAAAGGTCTTGTGGCCGCCGTAATACTCCCAGATGACCCGGGCGCAGCTCGGATAGTGCTTGGACGCGCCCGTAAACGTGATGTCGCCCAGGCGGTCGGTCTCGCTGGTGTGGTGGTCGAACCACAGGCCGCAGCCCGGCGCGTAGGGCACGTTGGCCAGGATGTCGTTCGGGCCGCATTCCACCTTGCCGTCCTGGACGTCTTTTGGGTGCACGAACGTCCACTCGTCCATCACCCCGGCTTCCTTGAGCAACACGGCGCAGATAAGCCCGTCGAAATCCGAACGCGTCAACAACCGCATGGATGCCTCCTTGAGACTGGGGGAGAACCTTTCTGAAGAAAGGTTCTCCCCCAGACCCCCTCTCCAAAGACTTTCAATAAAATTAAATTATTGTGCTGGGATAAATAATCACTATAAAGTTTAGGAAAGGGAGAGCGCGAGAGGGGAGAACCCTTTTTAAAGGGTTTCCCCTCTCGCTTCTTCTTCTCATACCAACTACACCATATCGAGGCAACACGGGGCCTCGGGGCCTCCGGCGGGGGGCGTAATTTTCCTTTGCCAGGGAACCGTTTTTCCGGTGAAATGGGCAAAACACTTTCCATGATGCACCACGGATCAGATCAGCCCGCCATAACCACCCTGGACGCCTTTGCCTCGCGCATGGCCGAATCGGTTGCGCTTCGCCGTCAGGCCGCCGCCGCCATTCTGGCCAGCCGGCCCGTGCCTCCGGAAATCGCCCCGGCGCTCGCCGCCATCGGCGACGAATTGTCGGAGGCCGCCGACCGAGACGGCTGGGCCGAACTCCTTTTGGACCCGGACCAGCCGCTGCGCCTGACCCTGGCCGAGGAAACCGAGCAGCTCGAAAACGACGCGATCTACCTCGAGGAAGGCCGCGAAGCCCTGCTCAAGCACCTGGGACGCCGCCGGCATGGCCTGCGCGACGCCATGCGCAAGGGGCTCAAGGAAATTTCCGGCCATGGCATAAACGTCTGCCTGTGCCAGTGCGACGCGCTTTTTCGGGCCCCGGGCCAGCGGTTCGTCACGGCCGTGCAACCCCTGTGGAACGCCGTGGCCCTGGCCCGCTTCGCCACCTCCCGGTCCAAACGGCCGGTTCTCTGGTCCGCCGCCCCGCTCTCCGGCCCCGGCATCGCCGACCTGGCCACGGTCCCGTCCCAGGCCTTCGCCTGGGCCGCATCGCTCGGCCGCCAGATCGTGGACACCGCGGGGCGCGGCATCGACGCGCCGCTGTCCCGGGAAAAAGCCGCGCTGCTCGAATCGATCAACGCCCGGCTGGCCATGCTGCTGGGCGATTCGAGCTGGCGCGCCTTCGCCTATGTCGGCTCCGGGCTGCAATTCCGGCGCGGCGAAACCGTCCTCGCCCGCCAGGACAGCCTGGGCAGCGTGGACGAGGACGCCTCCCTGGAACTCCTGGAACACGTCCACGACATCGTGGACGCCGTGGACCCCGAGCGCGAACACTTCCGGGTGGAAGACGACGGACTGGACATGATCGTGACCCCTACCTCCAACCAGCAGGACGTGTGGCGCGATTTCACCACGGCCGAGGGACTCCGCGCGACAGACGCCGCCCTGTCCCTCGATTGGGCCACCGGACCCCATTTTCTGTGCTGCGGCGGGCCCGACGGGCTGGAACTGCTCGAAGCCGTGACCGCCCTGACCCCGGACGTCCGCTGCCTGTTCGTCGCCGACCGCGAAGAGCTCGGCCATCGCGCCAAGGCCCTTTGTCCCAGGACCTTCGTCGTCACGCATCCCGACGTCGCCGCCGCCATCCTCTCGGCCGGAGCGCCGTAGAAAAAGAACCGGGGGGAAACTTTTCTGAAGAAAAGTTTCCCCCCGGCCCCCCCTTCAAAAGACTTCCTGCTTACACACAATCATCAGCTAATTGTCAGCGGTCATTGTTTTGTGTATTTTCTGGGGGTTGGAGGCGCTGGATATGGCAAGAAACATTGTGCAATTCCAGAAGGGTATGAGCGAAGATGCGTTTGAGGCGCAATTCGGCACCGAGGAGAAATGCTGGGCACACCTCGTGCAATGGCGTTGGCCCGAAGGATTCGTTTGTCCAATTTGCGGCAGGGATAAGTACTCGCTGCTTATTGTTGGCAGGCGACGGCTCTTTCAGTGCTCACATTGCCGTACGCAGACTTCGGTGACCGCTGGAACAATCTTCGCTTCCACCAAAGTTCCCCTCAAGAAGTGGTTCCGCGCCATTTATCACCTCACTCAAAGCAAGGGCGGCATCTCCAGTGTCGAATTAGCCCGCAGACTTGGTGTCACGCAAACGACGGCCTGGAAAATGTCTCACAAGCTGATGCAGGTCATGCTCGAACGTGAACACCAGCAACGTCTCACCGGCCGCGTAGAGATGGACGATGCTTACCTTGGCGGTAAACGACGTGGTGGGAAACGTGGACGTGGTGCCCCAGGAAAAATTCCGTTTATTGCGGCAGTTGAAACGACAAAAAGTGGACAACCACACAAGATGAAGCTGTGCCGAGTCAAAGGTTTTCGGCGTAATGAGGTGCAGCGGGCATCTCAGAAAATCTTGCGTTCCGGGACATTGGTGGTGACGGACCGGTTGCCATGTTTTTCCGAGGTCCAGGCTGCGGGCTGTCGGCACGAACCCGTTCAAGACAGTGGCCGCAAGGCTGTGCAGGACTCAGTATTTAAGTGGGTCAACACCATGCTTGGCAATGTGAAGTCAGCATTATTGGGAACATATCGTGCCGTGAGAGGCAAACATGTGTCGCGCTATCTGGCCTCGTTCGGATATCGATTCAATCGCCGTTATGACTTGGCGACAATGCTCACGCGGTTGGCCTGGGTCTCCTTGCGGACGCCGCCCATGCCTTACAGACTGCTCAAACTGGCTGAGGATTGTGCGTAACCAGGAAAGACTTTACCGGAAAACAAGGGGCCATGACCTTGATCCCATTAGAAAATTTAGGAAAGGGAGAGCGCGAGAGGGGAGAACCCTTTGCAAAGGTTTTCCCCTCTCGCACTGTCTTCACTTCTTCCCTTCCTGAAGAACGTCAGGAGCTCACACGTCGACTGGATCGCCTTTCGGGCGCGGCGGCCGGCAAGGTGCGCGCTTTTGCCGCCGCCAGGACGGCGAAGGTGGAGATCGAACGGTTTCTGGACATGGCCCCCCAGGTGACGGGGAAGCTCGAGGAGCTGACGCGAGCGCTTTTCGGGGAACTTTTGGACGAGATCGAGGCCGACCTGACCCATGCCGTGCGCGAAATCCTGGGCCAGGACCGCACGGTGGTCTCGCGCCGGGACGTGAAAAACAGCCGGCTCTTCATCGAATTCGAGATGGAGCAGGACGGCAAGTCCGAGGACATCCTGCGCGGCCAGGGCGGCTCGGTGTGCAACATCCTGTCCGTGGGCCTGCGCCTTATCGCCCTGTCCCAGCTGGACCCGGCCAAACACCGCCCCTTTCTCGTGCTCGACGAACAGGACTGCTGGCTGCGGCCGGACCTCGTACCGGGCTTCGTGCGGCTGATCGCGGCCATCGCCCGAAAGCTCGGCATCCAGGTGCTCTACATCAGCCACCATCCGGTGGATCTTTTCGCGGACCAGGCCGACCGGGTCTTCATCCTGCGCCCGGGCCGGGAAAATGGCCCGCGCCTGGACATCCTCTGCGACCGCGCCGCTTCCGACGCGACCCTGCCTCCCGTCACGGCTGATGCTTCAGCGGAAACTTCCGACGAATAGCCCTCTTTTCCCCCACTCGCATCAAAAAACCATCCCCCGCTCCTCCCCTGTCCCCTAATAAAGGGGGGTCCGGGGGGCCCGTGGCCCCTCGGCGGGGTGCAGGGGCAGCGCCCCTGCCGGTGGGGTCCAGGGGAGGCGGAGCCTCCCCTGGGTCTTCTCCTCTACCCGCAGCTGCAACCGATGCAGGAGCAGCCGGGGCAGCCGCAGCCCACGGCGCTTTGGGGGTCTGTTTTGACGTGGTCGCTGTAGGCGGCGAAGGTTTCGACCGGGGCGGCCTTGGCCAGGGCGAAGAGCGAGCAAGCCAGGACCAGGGCAAGGGCCACGGTGAGGGCGCAGTGTCGCATGGGTGTATCCTTACAGGTTTTTCACCAGGAAATGCAGGATCATGCGCCGGCTGATCTCGCCGACGAGGACCCCGTTCGGATCGATGACGGGCAAGGCGGTGATGCCTTTTTCCACGATCAACTCATTGGCCATGACGAAAAGGTCGTCGGGGTGGGCGAAGGGGTAGTCCGAATCCATGAGGCTGCCCACGGTGGTGTCGGAGATGGCGGCCATGTTGTGGCGCAGGGCGTCGAGGAGTTCCTCGCGGCCGTCTAACAGCCCGGCCTTGGCTTTCTGGTTCACGGTCGGCGGCACGATGATGGAAAGGAAATTGTGGATGGTGACCACGCCGAGCAGCCGCTCGCGCTCGTCCACCACGTAGGTGTTGCGAAAGATGTGCCCCATGCCGCCATACCAGATAAGCACATTCCCGACCGGCGCTTCCGGGCGGACCTTGATGAGCGTGGTGCGCATGATGTCGGCGATGACCATGTTTGCGTCGCGGCTCCTTCTTGTGAAAAAAAGTACGTTAAGGATACCAAGGCATCCGTCCCGCGTAAAGCGAAGTTCGCATTGTTTGGGGCAAGATCGTCCAAGAAGGCGGGTCGGACCCGTGACAGGGTGCGGTCAAACGCAACGGAGGTTTTGCCATGAACACGGATACCGTTTCCGCCCTGGCCGAGGGCCGACAGATCGTCACCGTGGGCGGCGCGAAAGATGCCGCCGACCTGCCCTGGAATCCCCATCCCGCCTTCGAGGGGGTGAGCCTCAAGCATCTGGTCACCGGGGCCGACACCGACGGAGCGCTCAGTTGCCATCTGGTGCGCGTCGCGCCGGGCAAGACGCTCAAATCCCATATCCATGAGGGACAGTGGGAGCTGCACGAAGTGGTGTCCGGGGAAGGGGTGGCCGGCATCGACGGCGCGGCGACGCGGTACAGCCCGGGCGTCGTGGCGGTCATCCCCAAGGGGCTCGCCCACGAGGTGACGGCCGGGGACGCGGGACTGTGCCTTTTTGCCAAGTTCTTCCCGGCTCTGCTATGACGGAGGCGGCCGGGGAACGGTTCCGGCCAAGGGAGTCAGCCATGCCGGACAGCGCGCTTCGCGTGTCCCGACATCCGGCCGCGCCGGGCCTCGAGGCCATCCGCGGCGTGGGTGTGGCGGCGGATATCGTGCGCCATGCCCACGCCCGTCTCGTGGTCGGGCTGTGCCTTGGCGGCGGGCGGCGCATCATGGCCGGCGGCGGGGTCTTCGAGGCGGGGCCGGGCCAGGGGTTCGTCATCCCGCCCGGCGTGGCCCATGCCTGCGCCCCGGCCGGGGACGCGGGCCATTCGTATGTGGTGCTGGCGGCATCCGCCGCCTGTTTTCCGCCCGGCCGGCGCAACGGCGGGACCGTGGAGGTCTGGCCCAGGGTATGGAGCGACCGGCAGGCGGCGGAGCTGCTTGTGGCCACGGCCGAGGCCGTCTCGAAAGGGGATGCGCGGGCCCTGGCGTTTTTCGGCGCCCTGGCGACGCGCCTCGATTTGCGCCCCGCCCCCCTGCCGCCGCTCCATCCGGCCACGCGCCGGGTCAAGGCGATCATCGACGCGGCCCCGGCCGAACCCGTCACCGTGGCCGATCTGGCCGGGCTTGTCGGGGTGAGCCCGTATCATCTGGAGCGGCTCTTCCGGCGCGATCTCGGGGTGCCGCTTCTGGACTACGCCCTGTCGCGGCGGGTGGCCCTGGCCGCCTTGCGCATCGGGGACGGGGAGGCGCTTTGCGAAGCGGCCCTGGCCGCCGGATTTTGCGACCAGAGCCATCTTACCCGCCAGTTTCGCCGCCGCATGGGCGTGCCGCCCGGCAGGTATCGCGTGATTCGCCTGTCCTAGGCGTTGCGGGCTTTCCTACACCGTGCCGAGCATGGCCACGGCCGGGCCGATGAGCGCGCAGGTGACGCCGGCCAGGATCATGACCAGACCGGCCACGGCCCCTTCCTCGTCGCCGATCTCCCGGGCCCGGGCCACGCCCGCGCCGTGCGCCCCCATGCCGAGCATGGCCCCCCGTGCCAGGGCCGAGCGCAGGGGCAGGATCTTCAGGATCATGCCGCCAAACGACGCGCCCAAAACGCCCGTGACGATGACGCACACGGCGGCCAAATCCGGCGCGCCGCCGACTTCCTTGGCAAAGGCCATGGCAAAGGGCGTGGTGACCGAGCGCGGCAGCACCGAAAGCCGCATCCCCTCGG